>JALVFE010000040.1 GCA_027030245.1 Melioribacteraceae bacterium | reverse complement strand
TATTATTTTATAGCAGCTGTTCTTTTGTTTTCCGGCATTGCTAAAATAATAGACCCGGTTCCGTTAATAAACACTTTAAAACTAATTAAAATTATTCCGGAAAGTTTACATATTCTTATTGCAACATTACTTCCGGTTGTGGAAATATGTTTTGCATTGTTACTTTTAATGAAATCTAAACCCAAAGTTACTTTAACATTTATAACAGTACTGTTTACAATATTCTTGGGTTTTAGTATTTACGGAGCAATAGCCGGATATGGAACAGATTGCGGATGTTTTGGAAATACAGTAAAAAGCGCTTTCGGATTTGGGATGATTATAAGAAATACAGTTTTTTTAATAATAAGCTTGATTGTAACAATAAATGCCCGGCCGGGCAGATTTAATAAAAAATGAAAATAAGGAGGACTTTATGTCAGTTAAAACCAAAAAAAGGTTAGAAACCTTGGAAAAGCAATAGCAATTGCATTATTTACACTGCTTATGTTTACTAACATAAAGATAGCTACAATGGATAGCAGCGAACTTGCAAAAGGAGATATTTCTTTATTCGGCATTGAAATTACATTATTTGATGCTACTGATGCTTATGCAGAAGATGCAGGTACTTGTTGTAGTGAATATTCCTCTACATGTGTTATTGGTAAAGTTGTAATAAATCATAAATATTATTTATCAGAAGGGCCTTGTAATAAGTAAACTTTTTCTGTTTTATTTTGCGGATACTTATATTATGTAGGTGAGAAAGTATTCGCAATTAAATTGTAATTATTCTTGTTTAAAAAGTTTTGTGATGTGTTTATGCGAAAAGTTTGGTTTAAAATAATAGTTGCGTTGATAATTATTATTATATTAATCTTTAGTCAATATGATAAGCGCAATAATAAATTTTATAATGGGACTAAATTAAATGGTATTGAGTTTATAAACTCAAAAAATATTGGATTACCAACTCAAATTTTGTTAATTGATAGTAATTTAATTATAATTGATGATAAACCACTTTATGAAAGTAGAAAAATTAAAATTTATAATTTACTCTCTAAAAAAGAAATATCAATTGGGGACTATGGTGCAGGGCCAGGAGAGTTTATTCAGCCAATTTCGCTTAATAAGGTTATTGGTGTTAAAAATTCATTTACAGTTAATGATTTATCTATGTTTAGAATAACACAATATATCTTTAATAAGAATAAATGTGTAATAAGCAATGTATATAAATTAAAAGGAGGAATGCCGATTCAAACAGTTTTACTTAATAATAGAAGAATAATTGCACTGTGTTTTGGATTAACAAATGGTAGAATGGCAATTTATGATACTGCTGGAACAATTATTGAGGAAATTGGGCAAATTCCACAACATATTATTAAAGATATGCCAACACCTATAGTATTACAAGCTTATATTGGACAATTAAAAGTGAAACCTGATGGAAATGTTTATGTTGTTTCTGCACAATATTCAGATATAATTGATATTTATAATAATGAAGGCAAATTAGTTAGCAAAATTGTAGGTCCAATTAATCACTTACCACAATTTAGAGTTGCAAAAGTTGTTAAATTTCCCGTTATGGCTTTAAATGTCGAAAAAACTATATATGGATATATTGATATTTTTACTGATAAAAAATATATTTATACTCTTTTCTCAGGGAATAAATTTAAAGAACACAAATTTGAAGGACATTTTATACATGTATACAACTATTCAGGTGAGTTTATTAAAACTTATGTTTTAAGTGAAGATATATCTTATTTTACTTTTGACAATATAAATAATTGTATTTATGGAGTCCAGATTTATCCGCGAGTAAAATTACTTAAATTTAACATAACAACTTAATTATTAATTTTACTATTTTCTAAAGTTATAAAAATATACAATAAAGAAATTTCCAAAATATATAAATATTATGAAGTGTTATATTATTATTTTAATATTAATAATAATTGATATATATTTTTTAACAAATAATATGAACTTAGAAATTGAAAAATCTAAGTATAAAAATAAGTATAATAAAATTTTATATAAAAATAAAAAGGAAAGAAAGTTTAATGACTTAATAATAAAAAAGCCTGAAATCATTAGTAATAAAATTAATTTAATCGCATTTATAAGCGAAAAAGGTTGTGGGTTGTGTAAAGATAAATTGATTAAAAAATTTTTATGGTACAAAAATAAATTTGGTAGTTTTTTCAAAGTTGTTTTAATAGGGGAGAATAATTTAGAAATAAAAATAAATAATAAAAAAGATTATAAGATATTTAAATTTGCTTCTTTCAAAAAATTATTTAACAATACATTTAAAGAAAGTCAACCTTTTATTCTATTAGCTGATAAATCTGGAAGAATAATATTGTCACATGAAATGATACCGGGAGATGATAAAATATTTAATAATTTTAATACTAAATTAGAAAGTATTATAAATATAATAAATAACATATAAAAGCTAAAATATAAATACAATAAAAGGCATTAAAATTATAAAGCTTAGGAAAATATTCGAAACAATAACAAGCCTTGTTTTTATAACCGTATTTATTAGATATGATCAAGTCCTTAATAATTTTACAGCCAAGTATTTCTTTTTCTTTTTTAGTTCAATATTCATTATTTTAAGAATAATATTGGTTATAATTGTTAATAAAGATAATGTGATGTTATCACTAAATAAATTGGACATCATTGTTTTATTGTATTATTTATATTCCTTAGTAAGACTTATTTTTACTGAAAATGTCCCGGTTATTAACAATAATTTTACTATCCTCACATTAATTCTATCTTTTTACTTTATTTTCAAATATCTTTTTCAAAAATATACCGTTACTCTAGTTAATTCTGCTTTTATTCTTATTTTATCTTTTTGTACAGCAGTATTTTTTCAAGCGATTATTGGCTTATTCCAAGCACATAATTTATTTGGTTTTTATTCCGGTCATTTTATTACAACCGGTTCTTTTGAAAACCCTTCCCCGTATGCTGGTTATATTGCATCCGCATTACCGTTTGCTTTTGGTCTTTACTTGCTTTTTAATAAAAAATATAAACTTAATAAGATTTTAAAATATACAGGTTTATTAACATTTACAGCATGTGTTTTACTACTGCCTTTAACTAAGGAAAGAGGCGACTGGCTTGCTGCAATAAGCGGGATGACAGTAGTTGTTTATTATAAATACGATCTTCGTAAAAAGTTTATGACAATATTGAACACAGTTTATAAAAAAATATTAATGGCTATTTTTCTTGTTGCTCTTATTTCTGCAATAATGGTTGGTTTATACAACATAAGACCCGTATCTGCGTTTGGAAGAATTTTAATGTGGAAAGTTACAACAAACATAATTAAAGATTATCCTGTTTTTGGTGCCGGGTATAACAGATTTGCACAAATATACGGTAACTATCAAGCTGATTATTTTTCAGAAAAAAAGCGTGACCCGTTAGAAGTTTATGTAGCAGGTAATGTCAGAAGAGCACATAATGAATTTATTCAACATTTTGCTGAATTGGGTATAGTTGGTTTCTTTTTGGTTATTAGTATTTTTTTTATTGCCATTGTTAGAACTAATGAATTAAAAAAGAATAATGAATGCGAATACACTTTGGAAAGTAAATTGGTAATAGCAAGCAAGTCATCACTAACGGCAATTGGCGTTTCTTCATTGTTTGCTTTTCCATTACAAATATTACCAACATTAATAAATTTTATCTTTCTTTTAAGTATGGTCAGCGCTTTTGGTTTTAAAAAATATAAACAAATTAACATACCAACCAAATTTTTAAAAATCATTGCGTTTCCGTTTGCTTTATTAATAGTCATTTTTGCGGTTGAAGAATATAAAATGTTTGAAAGTAATAAAAAATGGAAAGAAGCAAAAATGTTAACAGCAACCGGTATATACGATGAAGCAATACAAAAATATGAGGAAATATACCAAGATTATAAAGAAAACGGTGATTTCTTACTTAATTACGGAGGAGCACTATATTTTAATGGTGAATACCGAAAAGCCCTAAAAGTTTTTAATGAAACAAAAAAGTATAATAGTTCAAATAACCTATATATTTTGTTGGGTAATGTTTACAACGCTCTTAGCAATTATAAAAAGGCTGAAGCCAGTTATAAAAAAGCGATAAATATTATTCCAAATCGATTATATCCTAGGTATTTATTAGTAAAATCTTACATAAAAGCAAATAATTATAAAAAAGCGATAGAATTAGCGAAAATAGTACTTTCAATGAAAGCAAAATTTTTAAGCACTGCGGAACAACAAATAAAAAGCGAATTAATACAATTATTGAAACAATAAATGCTTGGCCGGGCAGATTTAATAACAAATAAAAATAAGGAGGACTCTATGTCAGTTAAAACCAAAAAAAGGGTTAAAAACCTTGGTAAAGTAATAGCAATTGCATTATTTGCATTACTAATGTTTACAAACATAAAGATAGCTACAATGGATAATAGCGAGCTTGCAAATGGTGATATTTCTTTATTCGGTATTGAAATTACATTATTTGATGCTACTGATGCTTATGTAGTTTCACCAGCTGATTGTGAACAAGACCTTGGATGCTATGGTTGGCAGGATATTTGTACGGTAGTATATTTAGGGGATGGCATATATCAAATCTGTTATGAGCATGATTATCATTATGTCTAATATATAGAAGTAATATGGTTGTTCGTTAATAATAGGTCGGAGGGTCTTTCTGTGTTTGAAAACTGTTTTAAATTAAAAGTATTAATGTTGCTAATATTAATATTGTTAATCAGCTGTAATAAAAAATCAGAGATTAATAAAAATTATACAATCCAACTACAGGTTGGTAATAATAATTATGAAATCCCGTTATCAACTATTCCAATTAAACAAAAGAAGACAACAAGAATATGGAAGAAAGTCAAAACAGAACTTGCATTTACACTTGGTGGATTAAAGGATACTCTTCTTTATTCTCCTACTATTGTAAAAACTGATAATAAAGGAAATATTTATATTTTAGATCCTCCGGCTTTTTCTGTGAAAAAGTTTAATAAGAAAGGAATTTATTTAGAATCTTTTGGTAAAAAGGGAAGAGGACCTGGGGAATTTATTTCCCCATTTCGTTTTGATGTAACATTAGATGGAAAAGTAGCTGTCCTAGATGTTAGTCAAAATAAATGTACGTTTTTTATAAATGGAAGATATTTTAGTATTAATATTAAATACAACCCATTTGAAATTTGTTTTTTATCGACAAGTGAGTTTGCGATTTTACAAGTAATAAATGCTCTTGATCATTCACCTATTATGAAATATGATTATTTAAAAAAAGATATAACTGAGTATGCAAATATTTTGCTGACTAAAAAACTTAAAGATTTGAATTTAGGGGCATTACCATTTTTACAAGGTGAAATTTTAAATAACAATGGGGACCTTATATATATACCTAAATATCTTAATTTCTTCTCAATTTATTCAAAAGATGGAAAAACAATAAAGGCGTATAAAACAATAGATCAAACTGATCTTCCGTATGTTAAAAAGAAATCTTTCAGAGTTACACGCTTCAAACTACCAGGTAAATTTATATCTTCATTGAGCGCTAGTGTTGTAAAAAATTTTCTTATAATTATTAGCAATAAAGGGATGAAAATAAACAAGGTTTGTGTTGCCGATTTTTATTCTAATAATACCGGTGAATATAAATTCTCAATAAAAATTCCTTTTATAAAAAAATTTGGTAAAATATATTTTTCAGAAGACCGCATATTCTTTAATCAACCTGATGGATCTATAGTGGTATTAAATTATGAAATTGAAAGCTAATAGATTTTATAAATATGGATTTTGGATACTAGTTATTATTATAATTACATTATTAAATTATGGCCGTGTATACCAAAAAAGAGTAAAAACAGCACTTAAATTAGAGAAAAAAATTTCAAATAAAAGAATTGCTTCTTTATTTGCTTCCAATACTATTTTTCACAGAAAAATTAATTCCGTAGACGGCATTGAAATAATAACCGGTTCAAAAAAAGAAAATATACTTAAAGGTAAAGTACTTGCTATTTTGCTTTCCGACTTTAAGTGTGACCGTTGCCAATTAAACGAACTGAAAAGATTATTGAAAATTGAAAAGGAATTAAAATCCAAAGGTGTAGATATTATAGGAATTACGACAAGAGATAAAACCGATATACTTATTTCCCAAAAGAAAATAATTCATATCGATTTCCCTTTATACTTTATTCCGGATAGTATATTCTATAATGAACTGGCTTTTTCAAAAGAATTTCCGCAAATAATATTTGTTTCAGACGGAATTATATCATCGGCATTTAAGCCTGTAGTTAAAGACGACAAATTTTCAGAAGATTATTATGCCAGCCTTCTTTTAAGAATTAAAGAACAAAAATAAATATATAAGAAGCAAATTAACCTCAGTAGCATTTCCTAAATATAGTAATATTCTTTTATTTTCTTGACAACACCGTTCCGAATTTCTTAAATTGGGATTAAAACAATAAACATGAAATGGAACAAATAGCGTTAGTACAAGATTCAAAGATCAGGAAAATTATAGAAATAAAAGCGCTTGCAACGTTGTCGAGGTCCGCACCTCCTCGATGCGATTACATTGCGTATTGGCTATGTTCAATGCAGTTGAAAAACTGCAGGTAAATGTCTCTAAACTACAGCGGGGAAAATAAATTATGAAACATATATTATTTATCTTTTTATTCGTAACGTTAAATTTTAGTGATTATTCTCGAAATAATTCTTTACTTAATGAATATAAAAAAGGCAGGTTAAAAACTAAATTGATTTACAGTATCGGTGGTAACACTAATAATCCTGATGATATGTTAATATGGCCAAATTCAATTGGTGTTGATCAAGAAGAAAATCTTTTCATATTAGATTCGAAAGAAAGTGTTATAAAAAAGTATAATAAAAATGGTAAATTCATAGGAAGATTTGGACGAAAGGGGCGTGGCCCTGGTGAATTTCTATCAAGTAATAAATTAGGAATTGCCCCTAATGGTAATATTTATATTTATGATACAATGAGTTTTCAATTTTGTGTTTTTGATAATAATGGAAAATTTATTAAAAATATAAAATTTAATGACATTGTATGGAAAATGAGATTTTCTAAAAGTGGTATCTACATAGAAACGCAAAGAATTATAAGAAAGGGAAAAATAGGTACAAATAATGTGGCAGTAATGTTGTATAATTATGACCTTAAAAAGAAGAAAACTATAGTTAAGTATAAACTCAAATCTTGGGTCTATGGGAAAGTAGGAAAGTCGAAAATGGCTTTACACTTACCTTTTAAAGACAATGTTTATTGGGATATCACAAATTCATCCGATTTAATTGTTGCATATACAAACGGTTATAAAATCGAAGTATATTCGCCTGAAGGAAAATTAAAAAGAACATTTTTTCACAAGGCAAGGAAACGAAAAATAAGTGAGAGGGAAAAAGAGAAGATTAGAAATAATTATCTGAATGAACAAGGTAACAGTTCGGCGGTTCGAAATTTTATAAACTCCAATTTAAAATTTCCAGTTTATGCTCCATATTTTAAAATGATGCATATTGATGAATATGATAATTTACTACTAACAACTTATAATAAAATGCAAAATGATTATTTAATTGATGTTTTTAATAAAGAAGGGAATTTTATAAATAGAATAAAAATTAAGGCGGATGTCTTAACTGAAAATTCTATTTTCAAATATGGAAATATTTATTCAAATTATGGTGATAGTAATACGTTTGGAGAAGTAAGAAAATATAGAATTATAGATTAAAGGCAAAAAGACAAACTTAGTTGAAAATATTTTAGAGAGACTCCGCATAAATTAAATAATCCTTGATTGATTTATCTGCTTCCAATACTTTTTTCACTGAAAAATCAAATTAGTGGACAGCATTGAAATTATAACCGATTAAAAAAAAGAAAATATACTTAAAGGTAAAGTACTTGCTATTTTGCTTTCCGATTTTAAGTGTGACCGCTGCCAATTAAATGAACTGAAAAGATTATTGAAAATTGAAAAGGAATTAAAATCCAAAGGTGTAGATATTATAGGAATTACGACAAGAGATAAAACCGATATACTTATTTCCCAAAGGAAAATAATTCATATCGATTTCCCTTTATACTTTATTCCGGATAGTATATTTTACAATGAACTGGCTTTTTCAAAAGAGTTTCCGCAAATAATATTTGTTTCAGACGGAATTATATCATCGGCATTTAAGCCTGTAGTTAAAGACGACAAATTTTCAGAAGATTATTATGCCAGCCTTCTTTCAAGAATTAAAGAACAAGAATAAATATACAAGCAACATTTTCACCCTTAAAACGTCTTTATAAAAAAGACAATATTTTGTAAATTATTTAATTAAAAACTATTAACTGAAAATAATTTGTCTCTGCCAGCGCTTTCCATAAAACGCCCGGTTACAATAACAATGTTTTACGTAGGTATTGCGTTTCTAGGCATATACGCATTTAACCGAATCGGCGTGGATTTACTGCCTAATGTAAATTTACCGCATCTACTTGTTCAAACAACATATCCGAATGCAAGTCCCGAAGAAGTGGAAAAACTGGTAACGGAACCGTTGGAATCCGCTGTTGGTACTGTTACCGGAGTAAAAAAAATAACTTCCGTATCCAAAGAAGGTTTATCCGTAATCTCCGTTGATTTTCTTTGGGGAACCGATATGAACTTGGCAATGCTTGCAATGCGGGAAAAGCTTGATAACATAAGGTTTGTATTACCGCGCGAAGCCGGAAGACCTACAATTGTAAAATCCGATCCATCCGCATCGCCGATAATGAGTTTGGTTGTCTCATATAAAGATCAAAGAGAGCAAAAAGATAAAAAAGGTTTTAAAACGGTTTTATACAGTAAAGAAAAAACAAAAAATGCGGGGAAACTTACAGCCTGGAACCATAATCAATTTGTAACCCATAATTCGCCTTATCCGGTTATTAAGCGTTTAATCGACCTGAAAGAAGCGGGAAGAGTAATTTTCAGAAGAAGATTAGAGCAATTGGACGGTGTGGCTCAAGCGGTAGTAACGGGCGGACTTGAAAGGGAAATTTTAGTAAATGTAAAACCCGCAAAACTGATTGCGTATAACATATCATTCGGGGAAATTGAAAACGCACTTAAAAACGCTAATATTAATATGCCTTCCGGTTCGATTATGAAGGGGCTGTTCCGGTATTCGTTGAGAACAATAGGTGAATTTAAAAATATTAACGATATAAAAAATACGATAATAAAAGTAGATAAAGCGGGAAACGTAATATATCTTAATGATATTGCCGAAGTAAAGGAAAATTTCAAAGAACGCAAAGGTTTAACACGCTTAAACGGTAAAGAAACCGTGGGATTACTGGTTTTTAAAGAGTCGGATGCAAATACGGTAACGGTTGCGCGGGAAGTAAAGGAAACTTTAAGCTCACTCGGTAAAGAATATCCGGAATACGATTTAATAGTTGTTACCGACCAATCCAAGTTTATTCAAGATTCAATTGCAAATGTTAAGCAGTCCATTTTTTACGGAGGTATTCTTGCAACTATTGTATTGTTCTTTTTTCTCGGCAGTATCCGTAATATTTTTATCATCTCAATTACAATTCCCGCATCTCTTGTTCTTACGGTGTTACTTATGTTTTTGTTTAATATAAATTTTAACATTATTTCTCTCGGCGGTGTTGCGGTTGGTATCGGTATGCTTTTGGACAATGCCATAATCGTTCTGGAAAATATTGTAAGGCACAATGATTTGGGAACTCCATTGCGCCGCGCCGCTTTAACGGGAACCGAAGAAGTAACAATGCCAATCGTAGCTTCTACTCTAACAACGCTTGCGGTTTTTGTTCCCTTGCTGTTTCTAAAAGGAATTGCCGGAGAATTATTTGAAGATCAATCGTATGCAATAATATTTTCGTTAAGCGCCTCGATTATTGCGTCAATTACGTTAATTCCAATGCTTGCTTCAAGGCGTAAAATATTTTCTTTTAAGAATAAAGAAAAATATGGAAGTAATTACGTTAATATTAAATACGAAAAGAAGAAATCCATAATAAAGCGGATTTCGTTTTGGATTAAATTTCCGTTTATAGTTGTTGTTAAATCGGTTTTATTATTGTTTTTTAAAATATCGTTATTCATCTCGGAATTATTTCAAAAAGAATTCGGTAAGTTTTTTAATATTGTAAGCGTATGGCTTAACCGTTTTATGAACGTTTATGAAAGAGCGTTAGAATGGGCTTTACTCAACAGAAAAAAAGTTCTTTTCATAGCGTTAATTTTGTTTGTTACGGCAATTCTTGCAGCGATGGAAAAGAAAAAGGAATTTATCCCACAGGCACCACAAAGCGAATTTATTGTTGAATTGGATTATCCTAAAGGAACTTCGCTTGAAGGTAACGCTGAGTTGACTTCGCGTATTGAGCGTGCGGTATTAAAAATGAATCACGTTGTTGCCGTAGTTTCAAATATCGGTAGAGTTAATGAGTTCGATTTTCTTAATAAAAACCAAATGGATGTAAACAAAACAAACTTAATAGTAAAATTAGATTCTTATAAAAATTATTATAAAGTACGAAAAAGATTATTAAATGTTATGAAGAATACCGGTAGAATTAAGTATTCTTTTAAAGAAGTTAAAACAACATACTCGGAATTAATTAATCCTACCGAAAATGATATTGTAATAAAGATTAAAAATAATGACTTAACGGAAGCGTATAAGACGGCGGAATTATTTTTAATGAAAGCAAAAGACGGAAACATCAAAGGTATAAGCGATTTAAGGCTCGGAGTGGAAAAAAGAACGCCTGAATATGTAATAACCATAAACAGAATTAAATGCGCGATCCATAAACTTAATGTCTCAGATGTTGCAAATCAAATTGTGTATCTGGTAAAAGGAATGAAAGCCACTTCTTTTTCTGACTTTGATAAAAAAATTAATATAGTTTTAAAAACGCCTGAAAGTGAGAGAGATAATATAGATGAGATATTAAATAGTTTTATAAAAATAAACGGTAAAGAACTGCCCGTTAAAGAGGTTGTAGATTATAAATATGCGGAAAGCTATAATGAAATTTGGCACGAAGATCAAACAAGAACGGTTTTTCTTTATGCCGATATAAACAATGTTAAACTGAAGACGGCAATTACCGGCCTTAAAAAAATAGAAAGACAAATACCAAAAGCCGCCGGACAATTAATAACCATCGGCGGGGCAAACGAGGAAATCCGTGCTTCATTTTCCAAATTATATATTTCTCTTTTAATTTCAATATTTTTGATGTATATGGTTTTGGCAATGGAATTTGAATCTTTTCTTTTTCCGTTTGTTATTATTTTATCCGTCCCGATGGGGTTGATAGGCGGTATTTTGGCTTTGTTTATCTTAGGACAAAGTATAAATGTAATATCACTAATCGGTTTAATAATTTTAATAGGAATAGCGAACAACGATGCTGTTGTAAAAGTTGAATTTATTATGAGAAAAAGAAAAGAAGGATTAAATATGCACGACGCGATTATTCAAGCCGGTAGGGACAGGTTCAGACCGATTGTAATGACTTCGTTAACAACGATATTCGGACTTATCCCAATGATTCTGGGATTTGGAGCCGGAGCGCAATTAAGAAAATCATTATCTATTGCAATTGCCGGAGGTTTGATAACGTCAACATTGTTAACGTTGATAATTATTCCGGTGTTTTATTCTTATATGGAAAGATGGTCGAGTAAAAATAATAATTAAAATTCGGTCCAATATATCAAAACTAGATTTTAAAATAATAGCAATTTAAAACACAATTTAATCATTAATAAAAGTTTAATAAGATGAAAATCAAATTAAAATATGTCTTAACCGGACTTTTTATTATAGCCCTCGGTATTTTTGCTTATTCCTTTTTACCCGGAAAAACAGATGATGTTGATGAACCGGGAAATGCAAATATTAATTATGGTAAATTGGATGAAATAATTTTTGACGTGAAAACACAAAAGGTTGTTAAAGGGGATTTAATTAAAAAAATTTCCGCTAACGGTATTGTAAAAGCTGCAAAAGAGCTGGATATAGTTTCTAATATAAACGGTATAATTCGTGAAATTAATGTTTATGAAGGAAAATACGTTAATAAAGATTTCCTGATGATAAAACTTGATGACAGAGAAGCAAAAATTGCAGTTAAAGAAGCTGAAGATAAATTAATCGAAGCTAAAGTTGAATACAGTTTATTAACTAAAGAAACTTTAAAGGATACGATGAAAAACGCTGCGGCAGAGAAAATTAAAAAAGAAATAAAACTTTTAGAACAAAAATTTAAGAATGGTTTGATCGATAAAAAATCATACGAAAAAAGAAGGGAAGAACTTGATTTAAAACTTATTTTCACCGGTGCTAAAAGAAACGATTTGATTCTTAATAAAAGCGGTTATTCTCGAGCTATTAATGCTTTGGAGCGGGCGAAATTAAAACTGGCATATACGGAGATTCGTGCCCCTTTCGGCGGTGTGGTGGGTGATTTTAATCTGGTTGCCGGTCAATATATAGTTGCCAATAAAAAACTTTTCAAATTATTTGATATCAATAATATAAGATTGGAAGTAAATGTTCTTGAAGATGAGATTGATAAAATTAAAATCGGAAGTCTGGCGGAAATAACAATCAATGCAATTGATTACGGAAATTATACCGGAAAAGTAATTTTTGTGAGTCCTTATATCAATCCGGAGACCAAGACCGGCAAGGTAATTATTCAAATAAAAAACAAAGACAAAAGAATTAAACCGGGTATGTTTGCAAAAGCTAGTATTGAGGTTAAACGGCTTCATGACAGAATATTAATTCCTAAAGAAGCATTGCTTGTGCGGGATAAAAGAAATCTTGTTTTTACAGTGGAAGATAGTCTGGCAAAATGGAAATACGTTGATATCGGCGAGCAAAATGATAAATTTATTGAAGTATTAAATGGAGTAAGTGTTGGAGAAGATGTAATTGTTAAAGGTCAATTTAATTTGGCTCATGATGCAAGAGTAAGAATTGTTAACTAGAATTTTATTAGTAAGAATATAATAAAGTATCCGGCTATTTTATTATGAAAAATGAAATTAAACTATATGAATATAAACAATTTATAACTAAATTAAAGAAAAGAATACATTCGGCTCAGTATGAGGCATTAAGAGCAGTCAATAAAGAACTGATAAATCTTTATTGGGATATTGGGAAAATGATTGTAGAACAACAAGATAAACATAGCTGGGGAAAAGCCATTGTGGAAAATATTTCAAAGGATATTCAATCGGATTTCACCGGTTTGAAAGGATTTTCCGCTGCAAACCTTTGGAGGATGAGAACCTTTTATATCGCGTATAAAAATAAAAAAATTCTCGCACCATTGGTGCGAGAAATTAGTTGGACAAAAAACGTTGTAATTTTTGAAAAATGTAAAGATGATTTGGAAAGAGAATTTTATATTAAAATGACTAAAAAATTCGGGTGGTCAAAAAATGTTTTAATTCATCAAATTGAAAATCAATCTTACGAAAAATATTTAACCAACCAAACAAATTTTTATAAAGCGTTACCGGCGAAGTATAAAAACCAGGCTAAACTGGCAGTTAAAGATGAATATACATTTGATTTTCTTGAATTATTGGAAGAACACACCAAACATGAACTGAAACAGCATTGATTAATAATATTAGAAAGTTCTTAATTGAAATGGGAGGATATTTTACATTTATTGGTAATCAATACAGACTGGAAGTTGATGAAGAAGAATATTTTATTGATTTGCTACTTTTCCATAGAAAATTGAAATGCCTGGTAGCCGTTGAGTTAAAGATTGGCAAATTTATTCCGGAATATGCAGGTAAAATGCAATTTTATTTATCCGTACTAAATGATAAAGTAAAACTTGAAAATGAAAATCCGTCAATTGGAATAATTATCTGTAAGGAGAAAAACAGACTAATTGTTGATTACGCTTTAAAGGATACAAAACAACCGATTGGTGTGGCAGAATATAAAATTACAAAGCGCTTACCTAAAGACTTAAAAAAATATTTACCTACTACAAGAGAAATAAAAGACAAAATTAAACAATTAGATTTGCTCTATATTTTTTTGAATGTAAAAGAAATTTTATACACACATCTTAAAATCTAAATTCGAATTGAAAAAGATTTTTTACATATTTCTATCCCGCCCGGTTACGGTAACAATGATATTTGTCGGCGTTATTGTTTTGGGACTGATTGCCGCATTTAACATCCCGTTGGAGCTTTCGCCGAATGCCGAATTTCCGAAGCTTACGGTTACAACAACATGGAACGGCGTTTCGCCGGAAGTTATTGAAGCTTATTTGACTTCACCTATTGAATCCGAATTAGCCGGTATTAAAGGTGTAAAAAATATATCGTCGCGTTCTTCCCAAGGAACTTCCAGAATCAGTTTGGAATTTTATCCTTCTACCGATATGGATTTTGTTAGGATAGAAATAAACGAAAGACTTGCTTCGTTAAAAAATGAACTTCCGTTCGGCGTATCGCCGCCTAGAATATCGCCTTACGTTCCTGAAGATTTAAGGGAACTTCAGGGCTTCCTTACTTATACGGTATCTGCGGATAAAAGCGCAAACGAAATAAGAAAATACGTTAAAGAAAAAATGATCTATCCGCTTTTATCAATTAACGGCGTTTCCGATGTGGTTGTCCGTGGCGGCAATGAACGGGAAATAAATATTGTAGTTGATTATGATAAGGTTAAATCGTTAAATATTAAAAATAACGAAATAACAAACGCTGTTGCGAATGCCGAGAAAATACTATCCGCCGGAAGTATTAAAAAAAACGGGATAGAAATATTAGTAAACATCAAAAACAAAATAAAAGATTTAAGCATTATTGAGAATCAACCTGTAAAGTATAATAACAATGGCAGTATTGTAAAATTAAAAGATATTGCAAAAGTTTACGACGATTATAAAGAACCGACAAGCTATTACCGAATAAATGGAAAGGAAACGGTTACCTTAATTATTAGTAAAGAACCCGGAACAAATACTCTGGAAACCGCATCGAAAGTCTATTCAAAGATTGAACAGTTAAAAAAACATTTGCCACCCGGCTATATAGTTATAAAGGAAATTGATAAAAGCGATTCGATTAGAAAAGAATTAGGCGAATTAACAGGTAACGGTATTTTTTCATTTATAATTATCTTTTTAGTTCTGCTGATAATATATAGAAAAATAAATTATGTTATAATTATCGTAACATCAATAATATTCTCTTTGCTATCGTCCTTTTTGTTATTCTTTATTTTTGAAATACCGCTTAATATTTTAACGATTGCGGCGTTCATCCTTGGCTTCGGCTTCATGGTGGATAATTCGATTGTTGTAATTGATTATATAGATAGTCACTATGAAGGGAATGGAATTAAGTATTTAACCGTTCATCTTAAAAACATTTTTCTTCCGGTATTTGCTTCAACATTAACAACAATAGCGGTTTTTATACCGCTATTATTCTTAACGGGAGAGTTGAAATTATATTTTGTTCAATTTGCTATGGGAATCGTATTTACATTAACAGCATCGCTTATAGTTTCATTCATAATAATTCCCCTTTTGTTTTTACGCTATGGCGGTAAGAACATACGTAAAATTAAAAGTAAGAAAAATATTCTCTATTCCGTTTATTCGTTTATTATGCGGAAAATGTTTAAATGGAAAAAATTGAGTTTTGCAATTTTGATTCTTATAATAGGACTTCCGGTTTGGCTCATTCCACCTGTAATTGAAACGCCGGTTTTAAGCTCGATATACAATCCTATATTTGATTC
Source organism: Melioribacteraceae bacterium (assembly GCA_027030245.1). Lineage (GTDB taxonomy): Bacteria > Bacteroidota > Ignavibacteria > Ignavibacteriales > Melioribacteraceae > BMS3ABIN04. The sequence continues at coordinate 148,657 of JALVFE010000040.1, read as the reverse complement.
CGATACTTGGAGTGAAATTAAACCTTACGTCAACTATGCTCTCGGTGGAACGCTTAATTTATTTTTTAATCACATCAGCAGGGGAGAAGTTTGGCAATTTGGTGAAGAAACGTATATTTTCGTACGATTGGAAATGCCGAACGGCAACAGAATTGAAAGAATAAATAATTTAACAAAAGAATTCGAAAAGGAAATACTACGTTACAGAAATAACTTTAAGAATCTAATTGTTAATGTACAGGACGAAGAAAATGCGTTTATCCGTATAGAATTTACAAAGCCACAAAGCGAGACTGCATTTCCCTATTTATTAAAAAATTATCTTACATCTTATGCAACAAGGCTTGGCGGGTTAAATGTTAGTGTGTTCGGTTTTGGACCGGGGTTTTCTACAGGCGGCGGTTCGTATAGTTCTTTTTCCGTTGTAGCCAAAGGATTTAATTACTTAAATGTAAAAAAGTTGGCGGAAGAATTCCGCGATATTATTAAAAGAAATCCAAGAATAGATAATGTGGATATAGATAAATCGGCTTATTATTGGGCAAAAGATACCTATGAAATTATCGGGGAAATTAAAAGATCAAATTTAGCAAATTCCGGAATTACCGTTAAGGATTTATTCACTACTATTGCAAGAAATACGCAAGGTAATTTATCTTGGAATAAATTTATTCTGGGGAATGAAGAAGTTCCATACAATATAAAATATTCCAACTACAAAAATATTCAGTTATCGGAACTTCGTAATATGATAATAATGAATGATAAAGGAAATATTTTAAAGGTTAAAAATTTAATAGATTTCAAAGAAAAAAAAGTACTTTCTGCGATAAACAGGGAAAATCAGCAATACATAAGGTACATTACGTTTGATTATAAAGGTCCGTACAAATACGGAAGAAAATTTATAAACGCTTCTATTAATAAGATTCTTGTTCCACCGGGTTATTCAATAAAGCAAAGGGAATTCAGATTTAGTTTCGGCGAACAGGACGAAATAGAAATTTGGAAAATTCTTGTTATGTCCATTATTCTAATTTTTATGATTACCGCAGGTTTATTCGAATCGTATACCAAACCTTTTTTAATATGGATAGCAATTCCCTTTGCGTTTATAGGCACTATATTTTTATTTTATCTCGGTGATTATAATTTGGATAGGGGCGCTTACGCCGGTTTACTTTTATTAATCGGTCTTTCCGTAAACAATTCTATTATATTAATTGATTACATTTCTTCGTCTAGAAAAAGGAAAGTACAAAAAGCTGATAATGACTTTAACCAAATAATTGCATTGAGTTATACAAGATTACGGCCTATATTTACAACAACCGTAACAACAATTACCGCTTTAATTCCGCTGTTAATTTCCGCCGAAACAAGTTTTTGGAAAAGTTTAAGTTTAAGCGTTACCGGTGGAATTTTTATTTCTGCGATTTTAGTAATTTTTTATTTACCTTTATTTTACGCTTTTTATATCAACAAAAAATAATGCCGTATTATTTATTATGTCAAACAAATTTATTTTATATGAAGATTTTATAACCTACAATAATTTAGAAATGCTCACCCGTTCAAGAGAATTTGCAGAATATTTGAAAAGGAGAAGAACCGTACGGGATTTTTCGAGCGAACCGGTGGATATTGAAATTGTTAAAAATTGTATTAAGGCTGCTGCTTCGGCTCCGAGCGGTGCAAATAAACAACCGTGGCATTTCGTTCTTGTAAAAGATAATGAAATTAAACACCGGATTCGGATTACCGCGGAAAAAGAAGAAGCAGAATTCTATTCTTCGCGCGCGCCGGAAGAATGGCTGGAAGCTTTGGAACCTTTCGGTACAAATCCGCAAAAACCGTTTTTGGAAGAAGCGCCTTATCTGATTGTAATATTCGAACAGAAATACGGTTTTGATGAAAAGGGAAATAAGATCAAAAACTATTATGTGAAAGAATCGGTTGGGATTGCGGTGGGAATGTTAATTACCGCATTACACTATTCCGGTCTGGCAACCTTGACGCACACACCGAGTCCGATGAATTTTCTGAATTCGATACTAAACCGCCCCGAAAACGAAAAACCGTTTCTGATTTTGGTAGTAGGTAAACCGGCTGAAGGAGTTAAAGTGCCGGATATCGATAAGAAAAAATTCGAAGAAGTTTGCACGGTTTTGTAAAAAGGAAAAAGTTATAAGTTTCTTTACAACAGCCAGCTTTCTATTTTTTTATTCAGCCAATTGATTACCGATATCTCGAAACCGGAATCGGGCGGAACATTATTTTGAAAGAAAGCTTTCATCACATCCCCGATTTTGTCGAAATCCGTTTCGCTATCGTAGTAAAAATATTTTGCTGAAACATTGTTTCCGGTATTCTCCGTAAGGGGAAAATACGGATTAGCGCCGATAGCGGGAAACGTAAACTCTTTAAGATTTATTACACTTTTAAGCGTATCTATAAACTTTTCACAAAGTGAAGAAGCCTCTGGGGTTTGCATATTGCAGATACAAGCAAAAGAATTTTCCGGATGACGCCAGTAAAAATCATATAAAGGTTTGGTGTTCTCGCTTTCTTTTCCGTCAACTATAATTAACGAATCGTTGATAATCAGATTATAGCTGTCCTCAAAATTATTTGTCCGGTTTACAAAGCTCAACTTGTAAGCGCCTTTTAAATTACCCAGCTCTATTGAAATTCCGGCCGGACCGAATGCGGTAGCACAAACATTATCAAGTCCAATACCAAAAACATTCACGGTAATTTCGTTCCCCCTTCTTTGAAAATCCGTTGCTATGTAATAATTCATGCATGGGTAAGATTTTTCCGTTTTCATCATTAAATAAATTAATGGTTTGGAAGGTTTGTAATAGTTTGGGTACGACTCGACAACCGCAAAATCTATTTTACTATCGAGCGGTTGAATACTTTTGCCGGAAGGTTCGAGCAGTTCGCATGCCGTAACGGCAAGCAGTAAAAATAATCCGATTGAAAAAATTGATTTTTTCATCTCAGAATCCGGATATTTTTAAATAATACAACTTAAATTAAATAAGATTGGAGATAAAAATCAATGTAATTTTCCGGTACCGGAAAATATGCATGCAACCGGCAGATAATAAAATTTTAATTATTTTTTACCGCAAAAAAATTTTAGTCGATTAATCTTTCCGGCGGTTCGCCGTCCAATTTCATACTTTCGAATTTTGATTGTAATCTTTGCGGATCGTGAATTAGCGTAGGTAAGCATTGTGTGCAAATCCATGCGGGTTTTTGCGCAAACGTAATTGATACAAGCGGTACGGTATGTTCGTCTCTGTTACAACTTATACAGGTTTTGGATTTATTTTCTTGCATTGCTTATTTCTCCGTGTTTATAAAAATTTGTTTATCAAGTATGCTGCGTTTAATAATTCCGGTTCTTTCAATTCCGGAGCCATCAATTGCATTCCTATAGGCAGACCGTTAGCGTCGAAACCTACGGGAATATTTAAAGCCGGAATTCCCGCGAGATTTGCCGAAGTAGTGTAAATATCGCTTAAGTACATTTCCAACGGGTCGGTGGATTTTTCCCCGATTTTAAATGCTGTAGTTGGAGTTGTAGGAGTAAGTAAAATATCGGCTTGCTTAAATGCGTTAATAAAATCTTCTTTGAATAATCTTCTGGCTTTTTGAGCTTTGCGGTAATAAGCATCGTAGTAACCGGAAGAAAGAACATAAGTGCCGAGCATAATCCTGCGTTTCACTTCCTTGCCGAACCCTTCGGTGCGTGTGTTTTCGTACATATCTTTCAAAGTGGCGGAATCTTTACTTCTGAATCCGTACCGGACGCCGTCGTATCTCGCAAGGTTCGACGAAGCTTCGGCAGTTGTTAAAATGTAATACGTTGCAATCGCATATTCCGTATGCGGAAGCGAGATATCAATTATTTCGAAATTATCGGAAGGAAGCCGGTTTATGATTTCTTCTATTCTCGTTTTTATTTCCGGATTCAGCCCTTCGCCGAAATATTCTTTGGGCAGACCGATTTTAATTGTTGATTTACTTACATTTTCCGTTAAGTTGATTTCTCCGGATTTTTGCGAAGTGGAATCTTTTTCGTCATATCCCGAAATTATATTAAGAAGTAAAGTTAAATCGTTTAAGTTTTTAGCAAACGGACCGATCGTATCAAAGGATGACGCGAATGCCGTAAGTCCGTAGCGGGAAACCCTGCCGTACGTGGGTTTCAGACCGTAAACACCGCAGAATGCCGCCGGCTGCCTAATCGATCCGCCGGTATCGCTTCCCAACGCAACGTCGCACAGATTCGCTGCAACCGCCACAGCCGAGCCGCCGCTTGATCCGCCCGGAACCCTTGAATTGTCGTATGGATTCAAAACCGGTCCGAATGCGGAATTTTCGTTCGACGAACCCATCGCGAACTCATCGCAATTGGTTTTGCCGATTATTATGGCATCTTCATCCAATAACTTTTGAACAGCCGTTGCCGTGTAGACAGGTTGAAAATTCTCCAAAATTTTTGATGAGCAACTGAGCGGTTTGTTTTTAATCGAGATGTTATCTTTTACCGCAACTACCAGTCCCGCGGCTTTTCCGGCTTTCCCTTCAAGAATTTTATTCTCTATTTCGCTGGCGCGCTCTACCGCATCTTTAAAAACAAAATTAAACGCGTTCAGATGTTTTTCTTTCTCTATTCTCGAGAGAAAACCTTCGACGTTTGAAGTTAAAGATAACGTGCCTTGTTTTATCAGCCCTATTTTTTCCCGGTAATCGTTATATTCCAACGGAACATCAACTCTTATTTCTTATCGTTATCTTTCAAATCTTCGTCAACGGATTTTATATCGTCTTCCACTTCCCGGATTGCTTTTTTGAATTCTTTCATTCCTTTTCCCAAACCCTGTGCAAGTTCGGGTATTTTTTTAGCCCCGAACAAAATAAGGATTACGAGAATTATAAGAATTATTTCCGTAGCGCCTAAATTTCCAAACATATTAACCTCGAACTGTTGTTAAACTTTTTTGTATTGATTCAAATATAAAGGAACCGTCGGTATTTCCCAAAAGCGGCTCGCAACTTCTTTCGGGATGCGGCATCATTCCCAATACATTTCCTTCTTTATTTATTAATCCGGCTATGTTATGCAATGAGCCGTTCGGATTAAACTCTTCGCTTATTTCACCTTGCGGGGAAGAGTATTTGAACACTATTTGATTGTTTTCTATTAATTCATTCAGCGTTTTTTCATCCGTAAAATAATTTCCTTCCGCATGAGCAATCGGAATTTTTAATACGTCCTTTGAAATTGAATTCGTAAATATCGTGTTTTTGTTTTCTACTTTCAGATAAACGTCTTTGCAAATAAATTTCAACGATTCGTTTTTCAACATAACACCCGGTAAAAGTCCGGCTTCCAATAAAATTTGAAAACCATTACAAATGCCTACAACAATACCGCCTTTCCGTGCAAAATCTATAACGGAATTCATTATCGGAGAAAAGCGGGCGATGGAACCCGTGCGGAGATAATCTCCGTACGAAAATCCGCCTGGTAAAATTATAACGTCGGAATCTTCCAAATCGGTGTTTTTATGCCAAAGAAAAACCGCATCGTTCCCCATGTTTTTCGTAACCGCATAAAACGCATCGTGATCGCAATTGGAACCGGGAAAAACTAAAATACCGTATTTAATCATTTTCCACTTTCTCGAATGAATATTCAAAATCTTCCATAATAGGATTTGAAAGCAATTTCCCAGCGTATTCTTCTATTTCTTTTTTTACCGCTTCAACGTCGTCCGAATTAACATAAAATTCGATGTATTTTCCTATTCTTGTTCCCGATACATTATTGAAACCCAATAACCTTGCCCCTTGTTCCACGGCTTTGCCTTCGGGGTCTAATATTGTCGGTCTTCTCTTTACAATTACTACGGCTTTATACAATTTTACTCTCTAATTTATTTCGTTTGTTTTAACTTTTTCGGAATCTTTATGAAACAAAAACAAGTAAATGGCTCTTGCCGGTCCGAATAAAACTATTGCAAGAAGAATGAAAAACAAAGCTTGCCCGCCGGTAATAAATAACAGAACCAAAGCCAGAATAATCAAACCGAGATAAATCGGTTTATCTTTGAGCAGATCTTTGTTCAATCTGAATGCGCTGTATTTGATTTTGCTGACCATTAAAACCGATAGGACGAGAACGAGTGGAATTACAAAGTAATTATACGGTAAATTAATGGTGTTGCCTTCGGTAAGGGAAATTACCAAAGTAGCAAGCGTAACGGCGGAAAGGGGAATAGGCAAACCGCTGAAGTCCGGCTTTTTATCGATAATTTTAAGTTGCACGTTGTATCTCGCTAAACGGAAAGCGCCGAAGAGCAAGATAAACGAAGAAAGAATTAATCCCCAGGAGCCGAATTTTTTCAAATATGAAAGATAAATAAGAACAGCCGGTGCAACGCCGAAACTGACTACATCTGCAAGCGAATCGAGTTGAACGCCGAATTCGCTGCTGGTTTTAAGCAATCTTGCCACTATACCGTCCGCCAAATCGAATATTGCTGCGACGTAAATGTAAATTGCCGCATTGTAAAAATTCCCTTCCAATGCTTCGATTATCGATACGAATCCGAAGAAAGCATTAAGCGCAGTTACCGTATTCGGAATATAAGATTTAGAAAACATTTAATTTCCTTCTGTTGAATACTCGAATAAAACAGTTTCGCCGGCGGTAACGTTATCACCGTTTTTAACCATAACTTTCCACGAAGCGGGCACATACACATCGGAACGGCTGCCGAATTTAATCATTCCGAATCTTTCTCCTAATTTAACGCTGTCGCCTTCGGAAACTGTGCTTACGATTCTGCGTGCAATAAATCCCGCCACTTGCGTAAACAAAACTTTTCCATATTTACTTTTTATTCCTATTTCGTTCCTTTCGTTCCGTTCGTCCGCTTTATCGTGAAACGCGACGAGGTATTCGCCTTTATGATAATTAAGATACTCAATTTTTCCCGAAATGGGAATTCTGTTAACATGAACGTTTAACGGCGACATAAAAATCGATAATTGCCACGCTTCTTCTTTCAAAAATTTATCTTCGAAAGTTTTTTCCAAAATAATAATTTTACCGTCTGCCGGAGCAACAACTACATTCTCACGGGCGGGCGGCGTTCTTTCCGGATCACGGAAAAAGTAAAGAGTAAACAGTAAAAATCCCAACCCGATTATTAAAAGTGAATATTTTACGATGTTGTTATTGGAAAATATCGCTATCACAATCATTATAAAAACAATCACCGCGATAACGCTAACGGTTCCGTATCCGTATTTTGTAATCATGCAAAACTTCCGCAATTCGAAAAATAGTGAACTATAATTTAACACTTTATAAGGTTAATTTCATATAACTTATATTTTCCGTAAATTAGTAATTCGAAAAAGATAAGAAAACAACAATTTTACGGAGGTGGATAAATGAAAGGTAATTTGCAAGGAATGATGAAACAAATTCAGAAAATGCAAGCCGAAATGGAAAAAGTTCAAGCGGAATTGGCAAATAAAACGGTTACCGAAGAAAGCGGCGGAGGAATGGTAAAAGCAACCGCAAACGGTAAAAAAGAAATAATTTCAATTGAAATCGAAAACGAAGTAATTAATTCCGAAGACAAAGAAATGCTGGAAGATTTGGTTGTTGCCGCGGTAAACAAAGCGCTTGAATCAGCCGGGAAAATGGCGGAAGAAGAAATGGCGAATATTACGCGCGGAATGATTCCCCCGGGAATGAATATTCCGGGATTCTAAATTAATAAACCGGAGATACCGCTTTGATATTAGCCGAACCGTTACAAGTAGCGATAGACGAATTGAGTAAACTTCCTTCGATTGGAAGGAAAACTGCGCAGAGGCTTGCTTTGCATCTGTTGAAAAGCGATCCCGTTGACGTTGAGAATTTGGCTAATGCCATTCTCGATTTGAAACGGAAAATTAAAATTTGCAAACGCTGTTTCAATATTGCCGTTGATGAGTATTGCGAAATTTGCAAAAGCGAAAAACGGGATCAACAAACAATCTGCGTGGTTGAAGAGGTCAGCGATATTGTTGCAATAGAAAAAACAAACGAGTATAACGGTCTCTATCATGTTTTGGGCGGAGTGTTATCACCGCTTGCCGGAACCGGCGCGGATTCTTTACACATTAAAGAATTATTAACGCGGATTCACGAAGAAAATACAACCGAAGTAATACTTGCTCTAAATCCGGATACGGAAGGGGAAGCCACATCTTTATATCTTGCTAAGTTGATTAAACCACTCGGCGTAAAAGTTACCAGAATTGCACGCGGATTACCGATGGGAGGCGATTTGGAATTTGCCGACGAGGCGACAATCGGTAGAGCGGTATTAAGTCGTATTAAATTATGAAAACCGATTGGTTCAAAGATTGGTTCGAATCGGACGAATACCTTAAAGTTTACAGCCACAGAAACCTGGAGGATGCGAAAAAATTAACCGCTACTCTGTTTAAAAAAATCGATTTACCGGACAATGCGCTTGTTTTGGATGCCGCTTGCGGAAACGGAAGGTATTCGCTCTTGCTTTCGGAATCCGGTTTTAGAGTGGTCGGATTCGATTTAAGTAAAAATTTATTGCTTCGTGCTAAAGAAAATACCAGCAATAACCGGGAGAATATCTTTTTATTTCGGGCTGATGTAAGAAATCTTTGTTTTAAAGTTAAGTTCGATTTGATTTTACTGGCGTTTACCAGTTTCGGGTATTTTGAAACCGACGAAGAGAATTTCAAGTTTACAAGCGCTGCATTTGATTTTTTGAAACCCGGGGGATATTTTGTATTGGATTTTTTCAACCCGGCATACTTGGAAAAACATCTTGTGACGTATTCCGAGAAAAACGTAAGCGGATTGGAAATACGCGAAAGAAGAAAAATTGAAAACGGAAAAGTGATAAAAACAATTGAAATTTCCGGGAACGGTGAAGTAAAGAAATATGAGGAAAGGGTAAAACTTTATTCCCAAAATTTTATTGTTAACCGTATGGAAACAATAGGTTATAAAATTGTTGATATATTTGGAAATTACGAAGGCAATAAATTTGACGGTGAGAAATCGGAAAGATTAATTATAATCGCGCAAAAATGAAAAAGTATTTGTTTGCATTTTTACTCTTGACGTTAATTCAATTTAACGGATGCGATTTGCTTCAAACGCGGCAGGCGGAGCGACCGGAATCGGAACGTTCGGAATATGTTCTTGCAACTACTCCACAACAATTATTTAGAAATTTGGTTGCCGCTTTCAGGGAAAGGATAGTGAAAAATTACGAAATTTGTTTTGTCGATACTTCGTTTCTGAAGCGTGATTATAAATTTATTCCTTCCGCAGGTTCCGTTGTTAAATATAATGTTTTAGCCGATTGGGACGTCCAAGCGGAAGTTCAATATTTTACAAATCTGATTTCGAAAGCCAGACAGGGCGAACCGATAATCGTTACGCTCGAAAACGAAGTGAGCAGTCCGCAAGGAGACAGCGCTCAATATTCTTTCGATTATAAAATAACAATTCCGGTTGACGATAAAGATATTCCGAAAGAATATCGGGGGAGTTCGCAATTTAAAATTAATTTGGATGCCAATAACCAATGGGTGATTACCGAATGGCAGGATATCCAAAAAGAAAATTTCCCGAGTTGGAGCGAATTGAAAGGTAGATTTTATTTACAATAAACCGTTATGAAAATCGGCACATATAAATATTTTCTGTTTTTGCTGGCGCTTAATTCGTGTTTAAATCCTTTTGCGCCAAAGTTGGATAATTCCATCGGTTCCGAAAATACTTTGATAAGCGATCAATCGACGGTAGAAGGCGTATTCAAAAATTTTCAATATGCGTATACATTTAAAGATACAACCATTTACGGAAAACTTTTGAGCGACGATTTTACTTTCGTTTACCGCGATTACGATAAAGAAGTTGATGTTGCGTGGGGAAGGGACGAGGAAATGAAAGTGACATACGGTTTGTTTAATAACTCGGAGAGAATTGATCTTGTGTGGAATAATATTGTTTCGGTAACAGGGGATTCCACGAATATAATCAGAAGTTTTAATTTGACGATTACGTTTAACCCGACGGACATAATTTTTGTCGACGGTCGCGTTAATCTCGATTTAAGAAAAAATGAAAAAAATAAGTGGCAAATTGTAAATTGGATTGACGAATCTAACTTTTAAGGAAAATCATGATTCTTTTTCTTTTATCGGAAGCTTTTAATTCTTTGCGGAGAACAAAGTTTTCTTCGTTCATTACAATTATAACAACCAGCATTGCAATATTTTTCGTAACCGTCTCCGTTTTTATGATATTGCTTTCTCAAAAGTTGGATACGAAAATAAAAAGTCAAATTAAAGTAAACGTTTTTTTGGAAGATTCTTTAAATTCAAATCAAATTGCCGATTTGAGAAAAACAATTTATACCGACTCTCTCGTTAAGTCGATAAAACTGATAAGTAAAGAAGAAGCCAAACAAATTTTCATAAGAAGAACCGGACGCGATTTTTCTACAATTCTTGAAGCTAACCCGCTACCGCGTTCATTTGTGGTTTCGCTCAGACCCGAAAAATTGACCGGAAAAAAAATTGACGAATTCTCCAAAAGAATAAGCAAACTTAAGGGCGTAAGCGATGTTATTTACGATTATACTTTGACGGTGAGAATGCTTCATTATCTTAATTCAATCAAATCGTTTATTTACATTGCCGCAATTGTGCTTGTGTTGATTTCGCTTTATCTGGTTTACAGCACGAACAGGCTTGCAATTCAATCGCGTATGGATTTATTCAATACGATGAAACTCGTAGGTGCAAAACTCAGCACAATCAAATTACCGTTAATGTTTAACGGATTGTTTATCGGCATTGTTTCGGGACTAATCGCCATGGGAATTTTTGTTGCATTTACGAGATTCCTTCAGGAAGTAAACCAAAGAATAAAAGTAGTGGAAAACGAAATGCTTTTCGGAATTTTTATACTTGGAACAGGCGTGATTTTAGGATTGCTCGGCAGTTATTTCGCAACGAGAAAAATAACTTTGAAAATATAGAACGGTATGGCTAAAGAAAGAATTGTAATTACAGGTGGAGCCGGGTTTCTCGGTTCGCATCTCTGCGATAAGTTCATAAATGAAGGGATGGAAGTTATTTGCATAGATAACTTGCTGACCGGAAATTCCGCCAATATCGAACATCTGTTCGGGCGGGACGATTTCATGTTCCTTCAGCACGATGTTACCAATTACATTCACGTTCCCGGAAGAGTGGATTACATTCTTCACTTTGCATCACCGGCAAGCCCGATAGATTATTTGAAACTACCGATTCAAACATTGAAAGTCGGTTCGCTCGGTACGCATAAAGTTTTAGGCTTGGCAAAAGAAAAAAATGCGGTTTTTTTGTTGGCATCCACTTCCGAAGTTTACGGTGATCCGGAAATTCATCCACAAGCGGAGGATTATTGGGGAAGCGTTAACCCGATAGGTCCGCGCGGAGTTTACGACGAAGCAAAAAGATTCGCAGAAGCTTTAACAATGGCTTATCACAGATATCACGGTTTGGAAACAAGAATAGTCAGAATTTTCAATACGTTCGGTCCGCGAATGAGATTGGGAGATGGAAGAGCGCTTCCGACGTTCATAGTTCAAGCTTTGCAAAACGAAAATTTAACAGTTTTCGGAGACGGTACACAAACCAGAAGTTTTTGTTTTGTAGAAGATCAAATCGAAGGAATATTCAAACTTTTGTTCTCCGCCGAAAACGAACCGGTTAACATCGGAAATCCCGAAGAAATTTCGATTAACACGCTTGCCCGCGAAATTATAGAACTTACCGGTTCAAAAAGCAGAATAGTTCACAAAGAACTGCCTGTTGACGATCCCAAAGTAAGACAACCCGATATAACAAAAGCAAAAACCGTTTTGGGCTGGGAACCGAAATTTTCCCGCGAAAAGGGTTTACGCATCACAATCGATTATTTTAGAAAAGTATTACAAAAACATCCTACCGTAAATTACCTGTAATTTGTACCAAAAAGAGTCAAACTATATTCACTAAAACATTAAAAATTGTCAAAAATCACATTTCCCGACTGTTTTGACATAAATCACACTGGCATAATTGTTGAAAAAATTCTCCAAAAACCGTGAGGAGAAATGTTACGTGATCAAACAAAAATATTAAACTTAACAAGTGAAGAATTATTTACGGTCAAACCTGTAATCGCAAATCAAAAAGAATTGGAAGCCGAATTTTCATTTGTAGAAAAAAGCATTTCGGATGAAAGTCTTCTGATAGATGAAAAATTAATTGAAAATATTAACGCTCAAGCCCGCAAAAAAGAAATGGTTAAATTCTATTTCGGCATCGGTTATTTTGTTTTGTTTGTTGCGGCGCTTATTTCTTTATTTTTATAAACAAAAATTGATATTTCCCTGTACATCCGATATATTTGGGGCAGATAATTGCCCCGTGGTGTAATTGGCAACACGTCTGACTCTGGATCAGAAGTCTCCAGGTTCGAGCCCTGGCGGGGCAGCCAAGAAAACCTTCCTTATACGTAACTACCGTTTTTTAACTTCTCGATGAATCAGTATTTTCCGTACTTTTTCGTTAATTACAATATTCGATTCAACCGTAACAAAAAATTCCTATTTCCATAAGAAATAAGGTAAATTATTTTATTATAAGGTTGTATGAGAATAAATTAATAATTAACTTTAAGTGTCAAAATAACCCGGATTGAATATGATACAAAAGTCGCTTGTAATTTTATTGTTGTTCTTTGTTATATTTTCTTCAAAATCGGTTGCGCAAATTTACGAAAACAGTTGGTCTTTCGGTTTTTGAGGCACTTATCCGAAGTTTATCAGCATCACAACTACATCTGTCGAGAAAAGCGATAATATCGGCGGATTCCTTTCAATGCAAAAAAATTTCAACGAGCATACCACGTTAAGATTGAAAACAAGTTTTTTAAGAATGAAATCGCTCAGTTATAAAAACCGTACGCCTTCAAACCGGATTAATGAAACTACAAGTCTTTTTTCCACTGATTTGGATTTTCTTTATCATTTTATTCCTTACAGCGTAATTTCTCCATACATGTTACTCGGTTTCGGCGCTACTATTTTCAACGTTGAAAATGCTCCGACTCCAAGCCGCGAAGGTGCAAATTCCGATTACGAAATGAATTTGGGACTGGGTGCAAATTTAAATTTAAGTTCCGACTGGGCAATGAGAGTGTATCATACGGTGAACGATAACGGGTTGGAAGGGAATTCCGATTTGGATGAAATCAAGGGAATTTTGGGTAGTAACGGAGATACATATATGACATTCTGCGTTGGCGCGCTTTATTATTTTGCAAAAGGGGAAGAATCCGATTTATGCAAAGAATTACCTGTCGGAGTAAAAGAAATTATTAAGGAAGTTCCTGTTGTAGTTGAGAAAAAAGTTACCGATACAGTTTTTGTAAAATCAGTTCCATATCAAAAGAAACTTGTTTTGTTCGGTGTGAACTTCGAGTTTGACAAAGCAACATTAAGACCCGAATCGTATCCGATACTTGACCACGTTGTAAAAGAATTAAAATCGCATCCCGATGTGAGAGTGGAAATTTTAGGTTATACCGATAGCATCGGAACCGAACTGTACAATTTGAGACTTTCAAAACGCCGTGCCGAAAAAGTAAAACGGTTTTTAATTGAGCAGGGAATTAGTCCTTCCAGAATTTACACTAAAGCGATGGGTGAATCGAATCCGATTAGAAGTAGTGCAACAAGAATCGGAAGAGCATTTAACAGAAGAATTGAATTTAAGATTTTCGGAACGAGAAAAGTAAAAAAGAATTAATATAGTATTGATTTGGAAGAATTTTTAGTTTATATTTGCAATAAACTTGCAAATATAAGTAAAAAATACCATGATTATAAATTTTTCAGTAAAAAACTTTAAGTGTATTAAAGATACAATAAACCTATCTTTCGAAGCTTCAAAATCAGATTTCTTAGAAGATTATTATGTTGTTGAGCCTAAAAAAGGTCTGCGTTTATTAAAACTGGCACTTATATACGGAGCTAATGCTTCGGGCAAAACAACTATCTTGGAAGCTATTGATTTTTTAAGAAACTTGGTTCTTAATCCTTTGGAAAAAAAGACAGATAGATTGAATTTGAGCCCTTTTGTTTTCGAGGAAAATCAACAGTATAAAAATACTTCCTTCACTCTTGAATTTTTTCATGATGAAATTAAATATTTGTATAATCTTTCCGTTAATAGGAAATTTATCAATAAAGAAAAATTGTTCTTTTTTAATCCCAATAAAGCTTTGGTATTCGAAAGAGAAACCGATCCGGATAATTTAGTAACTAATATTAAGTTTGGCAGTAAAATATCAATCGGTAAAGAAAGAAAAGATTCGCTTTTAGGAAATACCTTGTCAAATAACACAGTTTTAGGGGGTTATTTAAAGACTAATTTTCAATCTTCAATATTAACTTCTGTTCTTGATTGGTTTGGTAAGCAGTTAAAACCAATTGTCTTCTCTCATACACCTTTAGTTCCCTTCATAAGCGACCAGTTCAATAAAGGGTTAATAAACAAAAATATTTTTGTTGAAATTTTAAGGAAAGCAGATTTCGGAATTAATGATATTAATTTCCAAAAAAAAGAAATTAAAGCCACTAAAGACTTTATTGAGTTTTTGGTAAATAAAACTAATATCACTGAAAGCGAGCTTGAAAAAATTAAGGAAGAAGAGAAATATGAATCGGTTGAGATTTTAATCGGTCATTTGCTAAATAACAAAAAGTATTTTCTTCATCTGGATGAAGAATCCGCTGGTACCCAGCGTTATTATGAGTTAAGCGGATTGTTAGGCTTAATGATGAAAGAGAAAAGTATTATTCTTTTAGATGAACTAGAATCTTCTTTACATCCGGAATTAATAAAGCATTTTTTACTGACTTTTTTGGTTAACTCCAAACAATCGCAATTAATAACAACCACGCATCATAGGGAATTATTGATGGAAAAAGATATGTTAAGGAATGATGTAATTTGGTTTACTGAAAAAAAACCCGATTTATCCACCGATCTGTTTTCTCTACGTGACTTTAAAACATCGGTAATCCGTAAACAAAGTTCTATTTATAATGCCTATAGAGCCGGAAAATTTGGCGCTACACCAAGTTTGCATGATTATTATATCGATTAAAGATGTTTAGGTCAAAATATAAAACGCAAAAACGGGTTTTAAGAAAAAGATATTTAATATATGTTGACGGACAAACGGAAATATGGTATTTTAATTTACTGAGAGAATATGAAAAAATTTCCAATTTTGTAATAGAACCGAAATTACCTGCAGCAAGAAAATTAAGTGATAAAGCCGAGCTTATTGAAGAGCAATCAAAAATTTATGATAAAGTTTTTTGGTTGGTCGATATGGATTCAATTCTGAATGATAATAAAGAAAGTGAGTTCAGAAGGTATTATCTTAAGTTAAAAAGGTTAAAAAATGTAAAAGTATATGTTAATTCACCTTGTTTGGAATTATGGTTTTTAATTCACTATAAAAATGTATCCAAATATTTTCCAAGCTGTGATAAAGTTATTAAAAAGTTAAAAGACGTTCCCCGCTTAAAAGATTATAAAAAATCCTGGAAATATTATTATGGTTCGAAAAATATATATGAGAAGCTTAAGAGCAAACAAATAAACGCAATTAATAACGCGGAAAGATTAGGTGATTTTGATATAGAATATTTAAGTGAAACTAAAGCGGAAATTTATAAAATAATTACATTTTTTTTAGATATAAATAAATTTTAAAGTGAATGTATTCTTCCGCATTTCGGGCAGCGGACTTTATCTTTGCGGTATTCGGGAGGAATTTTTAATGTCAATCCGCAGCTGCACGGAATAAATCTAAAGTTGTTAAACGTCATCATCAAATCGCCTACTTTACGTTGAACTTTCTTTTCGCTTAGCGGTGCTGTTATTTCCTGAGGTTTTCTTATTGTAATTTTTTCATCAGGATTCATTACTGAATCGGGAATTAATTTTTTCTCCGATCTTTTAATTTTCATATAAGCTTTTTGATAATCGAGAAAACCCGCGCCGTGCATCATATTCCGTAAAATCCGTATCCGTTCGGATATGGGCGGATGCGTGCTCGTTAAATCGGAAAGACTTCTTCCTTTTTTGGTAAGCGGATTTACGATGTAGAAAGCGGCGGTTACTTTGTTTGCGTTTTTTAACGGATACGTATTCTGTGCCAGCTTTTCCAATGCGGAAGCCAAACCTTCGGGATAGCGTGTAAACCTTGCCGCGCTTGCATCCGCAAGATATTCACGTTTCCGCGATATCGCAAAGTAAAGAAGTTGAGCCAATATCGGAGATAAAATTGCGAAAAGTAAAGCCAGAATCATAAACAAAACTTGAGCTGAACCCCCGCCGTTTTTGGATGAGCGGTTGCGGTATCTATCGGTTGAGTGCCCCGAATAAAACATACCGCGAATGAAAACATCCGATATCATTATTATGCTTCCAAGCATCACACCGGCAAACGTCATCAGTAAAACGTCGCGGTTTTTGATGTGACCGAGCTCGTGGGCTATTACGCCTTGAAGTTCGTCGCGGTTCAAAATGGCAAGCAATCCGGTTGTAACGGCAACAGCGCTGTTTTCCGGTTTTATTCCCGTGGCAAAAGCATTCGGCGCCGGCTCATTAATAATGTAAATATCCGGCATTTTCGGTAACCCCGATGCAATAGTCATTTCTTCCACAACGTTGAAAAGACGCGGATGATCGCGTTTTGTAATTTTTCTCGCCTTGCTGATTCCCAAAATTATTTTGCTTCCGGAAAAATAACTTACTGCGGAAAGAATCAGCCACAATCCCACTGCAGCAATAATACCGAGTGGCGCGCCTTCGTTTCCGAATAAATAACCGCCGATTAAGTAACCGAGCAATAGCAAGACAATTCCCAATCCGGCAAACAACAAAAACGATTTGCGTTTATTTGCGCGAATTATTTCCCACATATTTATTTGCCGAAATCAACTTTGGGAACTTCGCGTTCTTCTTTGGTTTCGATTTCGAAGAAATCTTCCTTTGTAAAGTTGAACATTCCCGCAATTATGTTGGATGGGAACATTTCTATTTTGTTGTTATATCTCAAAACTTGATCGTTATAATTTTGGCGTGCAAAGGAAATTTTATTTTCCGTGGAAGTTAATTCTTCCTGCAATGCCAAAAAGTTTTGATTTGCTTTCAAATCCGGGTAATTCTCTACCACAACGTTAAACCGTCCGAGCGCTCCGCTTAACGCCGATTCGGCTTTCGCCTTTTCCGCAACGGTGGAGGCTTTCATGGCTTGACTTCTGGCGTTCGTTATATTTTCGAGCGTTTCCCGTTCGTGACTCATATAACCTTTTACCGTTTCGATTAAATTCGGAATTAAATCGTGCCGCCTTTTCAGTTGAACGTCGATTTGAGACCATGCGTTTTTTACTTGATTTCTCAAACGCACAAGCGAATTGTAATTTGATACCAAATACAATCCGGCAAGAATAATCAGAATGATGAAAATTGCAAAAGCACTCATTGCTCCTCCGGTGATTTTGTATAAATTTTGTCCCGGTAAATTCCGGTTAAAATTGAAATTATATTATTTTTAACTTTAATTTCGTTAGCTTCGATTAACTCGAGGATTTCGCCCTTATCGAACCATAATCCATGACCTTCGGGGCATTCGTCGATTATAATTTTCTTGTTTTTATCAACGTAAACTTTATCCATCTTCTTTTTACATATCGGGCAGGAAATCGATTTTTCTTTAATATCCGCATCTTTTGAAAAATAACTTAACAACTCTTTAACGGCTTTTTCGTTATCCGCAATTAATTCGAGTTCCCCTTTATCAAACCAAATTCCGCCGCATTCCGTGCAATAATCGGTTTCTATTTCGTCCAATTCCAATATTATCAATGTATTTTTACAGCGGGGACAGTCCATCCAATCTCTCATTTCATAAATATTTGTGTAATAATATACGGATTTTATTAATATCTTTGTAAACCGCTTCGAAATAATTAAATGAATTTGACGGAAAAAGTTATCGGCACATTATAAAATTTTAGGATAAGAATTTTAACGAAAAAATTGAAGAAAGGTAAAAATGATAAATCAACATCAAAGAAAATATAAAGAACAAATCGAAAAAGATAAACCGGATTTAGGTAAAAGACCCGGATGGTTAAAAGTCAGATTGCCCACCGGCAAGAATTACCGTGAAGTGTTGAACTTAATGAGAAAATCGAAGCTCAACACTGTTTGCGAAGAAGCCCGTTGCCCCAATTTGGCTGAGTGCTGGCATAACCGCACGGCAACCTTTATGATTTTGGGAGATACTTGCACTCGTACTTGCGGATTTTGCAATGTTAAAACCGGAATCCCGAAACATGTGGATTTGGACGAACCCCGCAGAGTGGCAAATTCCGTAAAAGAGCTCGGATTGAAACACGCCGTAATTACTTCCGTGGACAGAGATGATTTGAAAGACGGCGGCGCATCGATTTTTTCCGAAACCGTAAAGTTAATCCGCGAAACATCGCCGGGTTGTACGGTTGAAATTCTTATCCCCGATTTCAAAGGCGATGAAAAATCATTTGAAATTATAATGCACAATCCGCCAGATATTCTTAACCATAATTTGGAAACCGTGGAAAGACTATATCATACTGTGCGCCCGCAAGCAAAATACGATAGGAGTTTGAAATTAATAAAATGGTTCAAACAACAGGGACTAAAAACCAAGAGTGGAATTATGGTTGGCATTGGAGAAAAAACAGACGAGGTTCTTTCACTTATGCAAGATCTTCGTCAACACGAATGCGATATAATGACAATAGGGCAATATCTCCAACCGACAAAAGAACATTTACCGGTCGATAGATATGTGACCCTTGACGAATTTAAGATGTATAAAGAAGAAGGGATGAAAATGGGATTCCAAGCCGTGGAATCCGGTCCGTTAGTCCGCAGTTCATATCATGCGGATAAGCATGTTTAACTTTTATGTAGTATCTCTTTAATCTTTTTTGCGTAAGTTCTTCCCATCGGAAGAACCAAACCGTTGGTAAGTTCTAAATAATGTTATCACAAGATCTAAAAACAAGTGAAAGCAGATACCATTTATTTAGAATTTAATCATTAATCGGTTTTTATTTTCTTCTTGCCTTCGTGTCATTTATAGTGATATGAAAAAATAACACACCAACCTATATGTAGTATATTCATAACGTGATGTGCAAAAACGGAGAATCGTTTTTGTGCATTGCGTTATTATGTTTTTTAACATCAAAATCAATTCATATAATATTTTTACGTTTACATGCTACTTAACAATAAAACCACATTATTATCTCTATGAAATTATAAAAGACTTAAAAGTATATTTATTTTATCGGTATTAATTCTTAACTTTACGCTGGTCTGTAAAAATCACATTCAAATTAATAAGATTATATTCCATGCTGAGAAAATCAAGCGTAATATTTTTAGTAATATTTATCATTGCACCGGCGTTAAATTATTTATTAGCTCAGCAAAAAATAAAAAAGATACAAGACGACGACAACTCCAAATTTACCAATATCGGTAACATCGGACTAACGGTAACTAATTTCGGGACGTACGGACACGGGTTTAGTTTGTGGCCGGAACAACCGTCTTGCGAATATCCGTTGGGAAGCGGAATCGAACACATATTCGACGGTGGGCTTTGGATTGGCGGTTTTATTGCAGACGATTCGTTGGGCAATAATAAATCCGGACCCTTCGTAACAACCGGCGCGGTGGATGCCGCTTCGGTAAGTTTTAGGGGAGGCGGTTTTGAATTTACCAATGAACCGGGAAGCCGCGTCATAGAACGGTCGTCGTTAGCCGATTCACCTTTTTTTAATCCCGATGCGGTTTCACATCAAGATTTTGTTATGGATTATGCCGATACTAGTCGCACTTTAAGCAACGGTGAATTTATTCCCAATCATAATCCGCTGGGTGTTACGGTGCATCAAGAAACTTACGCATGGAATTTCCCCTTTGCCAATTTTTTCGTGATAATGAATTATTGGATTAAAAACGTATCGAACAAATTTATCGATAGTGTGTTCGTTGGATTGTGGACGGATACCGTTGTTAGAAATACAAATGTTACTTCGCCGAGAATCGGGGGTGCATTCTATAATAAGGGCGGAAACGGATATTTGGATTCTTTACATGTTGCATACGAATTCGATGCTACGGGCGATGTAGGGTTTACCGATAGTTATATCGGGATTCAATTTTTGGGCGCAAATGCGAAATATGACAGCATAAATTTTGTATCGTGGCAGTTCAGAAATACAACCGATCCAAACTTTTTCGCACCGCAGGAAGATATTCACCGTTACAGAAAAATGTACGGATATTTCGGTGGCGATAACAGATACGGTCATGGAGTTTCTCCCGAAGTACTCAAACAACCGAGTAACCGTTCGGTATTGATTACTGCCGGACCCTTCAAACATATCGCCCCGGGGGATTCGGTTAATGTAACCTTTGCAATTGTTGCGGCTAAAAAATACGGAGGCGATCCGCCTTCTTTGGATACGGAAGAACAAAAAAAGAATTTATACATTAATGCAGGTTGGGCGTTGCGCGCTTATAACGGCGAAGACAAAAACGGCAACGGAGTTTTGGATCCCGGCGAAGACCAAAACGGGGACGGACTTTTAACGCGTTATGTTTTGCCAGCTCCGCCGCTTTCGCCTAAAGTAAAAGTTGTGCCGTTAAGTCAAAAAGTGGAAATTTATTGGGACAAAAGAGCGGAAAGTTCCATTGATCCCATTTCATCGAAAAAAGATTTCGAAGGTTACAGGATATACAGAACAAATGCCGGTTTCGATTTAACCGCATCGCAAAATTTATTGAATTCGTTTGTAAAGGTCGCGGAATTCGATAGCGCTAATAATAATATTGGTTTTAATACGGGTTTCGGTCAGATTGAACTGGACAAACCCGTAGAATTTCCGGGCGACACAACAAAATATTATTACAAATTCACAATAGAAAATTTGTTGAACGGTTGGCAGTATGTTTATTCGGTTACCGCTTTCGACGAAGGCGATCCGGAAAATAAATTGGAAAGTTTGGAATCAAGTTTACTTGCCGGTGCAACACGGATTTTACCCGGTACACCGCCCACTTCGGATGAAAAAGTTCAAGTCGGAGTTTATCCTAACCCGTATTACGGAACTGCTTTCTGGGACGGAAATTCGGAAAGGCTAAGAAAGATTTATTTCTATAATTTACCGGCGGAATGCGAAATTACAATTTATACACTTGCCGGTGATGTGGTGAAAAGGATTTATCACAATCAACAAAGCAACGGTTCCGATTTAAGATGGTTTGAAACTTTTGCAAAAGACGGTAACCAAATTATGACCGGCGGGGAACATGCGTGGGATTTGGTTACCGATAACGACCAGGCAATAGCAACGGGTTTATATTTGTTCTCCGTTAAAGACGTTAAAACCGGAAATATTAAGTTAGGAAAATTTTTAATTATAAAATAACAAGAGGTAGTTATGAAATTCGGAAAATTACTTTTAAGTGTGGTTTTGCTTTTTAGTTTAAACATTTACGCTCAAAATTACCCAGAAGTATCGATAAGGGATATTCAATTTGTCCCGGACAGTTCTTTGCTGGCAGCCGGCGTCAGTTGGTCGGAGCCTGTTCCACCCTTATTCGGCGATACCGTAATAGTTACGGGTGTTGTTATGAATCCTCCTTACGAAGGCGCAAATCCCGATAGTATTAGATCTTTACATGCCGGTGCAGCGGCAATTTATCTGCAGGATACTTCGGAGACGGAATGGTCTGGAATTTTAGTCAGAGACGAAAATAATTCGCCGTCTTTTGCGGTTTTGGATACAGGGTTGGTTATAAAATTTAAAGCTGTTGTTAACGAATATTTTACTACTACTCAAGTAAATGCTTTGGATTTTCAAGCGTCTGATATTATCGGCGTTCAAAACAGACCCAAACCTGTTTTATTAACATTGGATTCATTGGTTCAAAAAGGTACGTCCAGCCCGAATTTCCTTGCTGAAAAATGGGAAGGGGTTTACGTTGAATTGAGAAATTTAACTACTTCGGATCCCGGTGCAATCGGATACAACACATTTACAATTTTTGACGAAAATAATTCGAGTATCGTGGTTGGAAACAATGCCGATTATTTCCGCAGAACTCCTGCACCTTTGCCCGGGACCAAAATAGATTACATTCGAGGATATATAGAAACACGTACAAACATTGCTCCGCATTGGTTTATGATTAATCCTGTATTCCCGGATGATATAAAATACGGAACGGTCAGTCCGCCCAACATTACCGAAGTTCAAAGGGATAAAGGAACGGTCGGTTTTAACGAAGACGTAACAATAACCGCCCGCGTTTACGATTCAGATTCAACTGCGCCGGTTATATCAGCCGATTTGAAATACAGCGTATCTGGAAGTCCGTATGTCACTGTTCCCATGACGCTTACGGATTCGCTTACAATGACTTGGTCGGCAACAATTCCGGGACAGCCGGATTCTACAATGATTTCATATTACATTGAAGCCGTTGATGCTGACAGCGCAGTCTCAACAAATCCGATCGGCGGTGAAGAAAGCCCTTACTTCTATTTTACGTTGAACCGCCCGCTTACAATTCAAGATGTTCAATATTCTCCGTTCGGCAGCGGTTTTAGCGGTTATAATAATTACACGGTTACGGTTAGTGGAATTGTAACGGCAGATACATCCGATATCGAAGGCGACGGAAATTTAATCGGTCCGCAAGTCTATATTCAAAACGGAACCGGACCGTGGAGCGGAATTCAAGTTTTCGGAACTGATGCACATGCTTTAAAAAGAGGAGACAACGTAACCGTTACCGGAATTGTAAACGAGAGTTTCGGGGTTACGAGAATTGGTAATTTAACTTCCGGCGCAACTGTTACCGTAAACAGCAGCGGAAATGAAATACCCGAACCGTATGAAGTTTCCACTGCGGTTATTAATGGATCCGGTACCGAAGAACTTCCGGCGGAATCTTATGAAGGTGTTTTATTGTCCCTTAAAAATATTTCCGTGGTAGATGAAAATGCAAACGGTGAACCCGGTCCCGACGAAGGTACGGGCGGGAACAGAAATTTCGGCGAAATGTTGGTCGCCGATACTTCCGGTGTTTCCATGCGCGTGGAATTGCAAGACGGAACACACGATTACCACAATTTCTGGAGCGCCGATCTGGAAAATCAACCCATCAGAATTAGAACATGGAACCATTTCGATGAATTAAGGGGAATACTCTTTTATTCTTTCGGAAACTTTAAACTGGTGCCGAGAAAAAACGATGATTTCATCGGATTCGTTACCGCCATTAATGAAAATCCGGTATTGGCAAATAAGTTCGAGCTTTACCAAAATTACCCGAATCCGTTTAATCCCACAACAACAATTAAATATTCAATTCCCGCAGTTGCTGTAGGGGACGAAAATTTTCGTCCCGTTCAATTAAAAATTTACGATGTTCTGGGAAGGGAAGTTGCTACCCTGGTAAACAAAAAACAACAACCGGGCAGTTACCAAGTTGTTTTTAACGCCAGTGCTTTATCGTCCGGAATTTATTTCTACCGTTTAACCGCGGGAGATTTGATATCGGTTAAGAAAATGATTTTATTAAAATAATTAATGATTAAAAGATATCGAAATATAATTCTCGTATTTATTTTACTCGGCGTATTGGTTTTTGCATGTAAAGAAAGCATTACCGATACGCCGGTGGGGAATAAACCGCCCGAAACTCATTTGTTTTTGTTTCCCGATAGTTCCATCAGTCAACAAAAAAGCCGGCTTCAGGTTCATTGGTGGGGAGACGATCCGGACGGATTGATAGTCGGATACTATTTCATGTGGGAAGGTCTCGATTCGGTATGGCACTTTACCACAAAGAACGATTCCGTTTTTTCACTACCGATAGGAACAGTGGATACAAACTATACTTTTAAAGTAGCTGCTGCAGATAATTCGGGTAACGGAAAATACGATTCGAAAATTGTAAGAAACAACGTCGATTTCGGTCCGGAACCGTTCGTGGATAAAAACGGAAACGGCGTTTACGATGCGGGGGAAACTTATTACGATATCGGCGCCGTGGATAAAACTCCGGCCGAACAAAAATTCCCGATTAAAAACTCCGCGCCGGTAGTAGAGTGGAGCGAACTTTCCGGTTTGCCCGCCGAATCGTTTCCGGTTATGACAATCGGTTGGAAAGCTCACGATTTGGACGGGGACGAATCCATTGTAAGTATTTCGCTTGCGTTGAACGATACATCCGGATTTATTGAATTAAACGGAAATGTAAGGCTGGTAAGTTTAATTATAGATAATCCCGACGACCCCCAACCGTCATTCAACGTTTATGTTGACGGAAACCCAAACAAAAAACTTGATAAAAAATTAACAAATTTAAAACTAAATGATTACAATACCATATATTTGAAAGCGAAGGATATTTCCGGAGCCGAATCCGAAATAATTACTTTACCCGATACATCTTCAAATTGGTTTGTGAAAAAGCCTAAAGGGAAATTGCTTATTGTCGATGACTATTCCGCTTCGGAAAACATACAAGATTTTTATAACACGCAGTTCGGCAGTTTGCATAATTCCGAATTATCCGGAAAGTTTGATGTAATTGATCTGGAGAAAACCGCTCTTCCGTATCAAAACATTACGCTTTTGGAAACCTTGAAATTATTCGATTATATTTTTTGGTATTCGGATGCCAGCCCGTCGCTGGAAGTTATAAATTCCGTTACGCAAGAATATTTACAGAACGGCGGTAAAATTGCTTTTTCGATGACGTTTCAGGATTCTTCCGCAAATTTTCAATTTGATTTACCGACGCTTCAGAATTTTTTACCTGTTGATAGTTTGGGACAAAAAAAATCGCTTCCGTTTTTATTGCCCGGGGCAAAAGTAATTCCCGATTCTTCATCCGGTAATTTTCCGGAATTGAAGGTTGAAACTACAATCGGGTTTGTGAGAACATATTTCCCAAACGGTTTGGTTGCAAAACCGGTTTACAATTTGGAAAGCTCTCAACTTAGTGGAAATATCGGTTTTATTACAAATACAAAAAATTTATTTTTTATTGGTTTGCCTTTAAATCAGTGTAACGGTAACGGCAACATCGGAGAATTTTTAGAACTTATATTTTACGGTGAATTCGGTTTCAGCCCATGAAAAAAATAATTCTTTTCATATTGATACCGTATATGCTCGCATTTGGGCAAGGAAAAGGTAAAATTGCCGGAACGGTGCGCGATGCTAAAACAAACGATCCGCTTCCGGGCGTTAACATTTTGCTTAAAGGAACTTATTACGGTGCCGCTACGGATTTTAACGGAAAGTACGTTATCAATGGAATAAATCCTGGCACTTACACAATGCAGGTTTCCCTTATCGGGTATAAAACAATGGAATTTACAGGTCTGGATGTAAAGCCTAACAAAACCTTGCAAATAGATGTTAAACTTGAAGAGACTGTGCTTACACTTGAACAAGACGTTGTTATCGTAGGCGATAAACCTTTGGTTGATGTCGAAGAAACTCAAAGCGTACGTACGGTTTCGAAAGAAGAAATAGAAAACGCGGTAGTTGAAAATATTAAAGATATTGTTACGCAACAAGCCGGTATTGTTGAATCGAACAACGAGATTCATATACGCGGCGGAAGATCTTACGAAAATGCATTTTTGCTCGACGGTGTTTCGGTTCAAGACCCTTTGTCCGGCACAGGTTTCGGTTTGCAATTAAGCGCTAACGCAATTGAAGAAGTGGAAATTATTACTGGCGGTTTCAACGCGGAATACGGTCAGGCAACATCGGGAGTGGTTAACGTAAAAACCCGGGAAGGCGGATCGAAATATTCGGCTTATCTATCATACAAAAGGGACAACTTCGGTAATTTAAATTCGCCGCATGTTTTTAATACCGATATTGTAGAAGCCAACGCCAGCGGTCCCGAACCCATAACAAGCAAACTCCTTCCCGCATTGGGAATTAAAATTCCAGGTAAAATATTTTTATTCGGAAGTTTTTACATGGGCATAAGCGATGGAATTACTCAAGGATTTTATAAACCGACCGCACATCAAATTTATTCTTCTACATTTTACGGAACCAGGTTTGCACCGCGCGCGGAAAACAGTTGGTTCTGGCTCGGGAAAGTCAGTTACATTATAAATCCTACCATGAAATTGATTTATTCTTACAATCAATCGGTTAGCATAAATCAAAATTCCCAATCGCTTCAGACAAATTTGGAATACGTTCAACCTAGTCCGGGTTATCAATACAGGTTCCAAAAAATATTGGATAACGCAAACGTATTTACGCACAATAACAAATATCACACAATAAGTTGGACGCACACGCTAAATTCTAAAACATTTTACGAATTAAAATTAAATAAATTCTTCTCAAACCTTCGCGCCGATGCCAACGGAAAGTATTGGTACGAATACGAAGAACCGAAAGACATCGTAACCTTTCCGATTGAATATTATAATTTGGATAGAGACACTATTGGCGTTATCCCGGGCGACGGATTCTGGGATGTCGGTAATCCTTTTACCTGGCATGATCATTACATCGAAGAATATTCGATTAAAGGCGATATTACAAGTTTCTTCGACGAAAAGAATAAATTTAAAGCCGGCTTTAATTTAAGATTCCAGGAAATGCAAGTAGTTGATATTTACAAACCTTGGATTGGTGAACTGGGGTTGAACAACGATATTTATAAAGTTTATCCTGCGGTCGGTTCTTTCTATGCGCAAGATAATATAAACTTCAGCGGGATGATATTAAATTTCGGGTTGCGTCTCGATTATTGGTTCCCGGGTAAGTTTGTAGACGACGCTGTTGACAATCCTAAAGTTGTTACAATCCCCGATGAAATCCGAAAACGTTACAAAGAAGATTCATTTAAATGGTTCGGCAACAGAAGATTCAAAGCGCGGCTGAGTCCCCGGTTGGGAATTTCGCATCCGGTAACAGATAACCAAATTTTATTTTTCTCTTACGGGCATTTCAGTAAATGGCCGAAGCCGCAATTTGTTTATGCCAAATTGAATCCCGCAACGGCACAGTCTTCGTTTCAGAAATTCGGAAACCCGAACTTAAATCCCGAAACCACCGTTGCTTATGAACTCGGCTTGAAAACACAGTTTACCCAAAATGATGTACTTACGGTTACAGCTTACTACAAAGACATTTTCGATTATGTAAGAACGCGAACCGCGAAAATTAAATCGGCAAGGTTTGCCACCCGTTCGTTCATTACTTATGCAAATTTGGATTATGCGCGGTCTCGCGGTTTGGAACTGGAATACAAAAAGCGAATCGGTAAATGGTTTAACGGAAAAGCTTCAATCTCTTATGCAATAGTAACCGGTAAATCTTCGTCCGCCGACGAAGGGGTTTTGATTTTGCGCGGGGATTTGGACGCTTCGGTAAAAGAAGATTACGTTGCCTGGGACAGACCACTGACCATTTCGGCAAGCGCAAATTTTTACATCCCGAAAGGCGAACCCCTTTTCGGTTTCGGTAAAGGAATTTTGGATGATATAAATTTTTACGTTCGCGCTTTTTACCAATCGGGTAAAAGGTATACGCCGTATGTATTTACCGGGAATTACGATTTGGACGGAAGACCGGAATACATAAGAGACAGAAAAAATATTTACGGAGCAATCGGCGATAATTGGTTTTACATTGATATGAACATCGAAAAATATTTTGAACTTGGCGGATTAACGTTTTCAATCTTTATGGAAATTAACAATTTACTGGATACGAAAAACTCGAATATAATTAATCCGGTTACCGGAAGGGCTTATGAATACGGTGATCCGACGCCGTCTTCGTGGAACGATCCGCTGTATCCCGATTTGCAAGCACCGATTTCACCGTATCCGTTTAATCCTGCAAGATACTTGACAAGGAGAAACATTAAATTTGGAGTAAGTTTAAAATTTTAAATAACAAATAACAAATTCCAAATCCCAAAATGGTACGAAAAAAATGATGGATGATAATGTAAACAAAGAAACGAAATACGATTTGGAAGAAAGAACATTCTTATTTGCAAAAAACGTAAGAATATTTGTGAAAAAGTTACCTTATACTCTGGCAAATAAAGAAGACATAAAACAATTATTAAGATCTTCTGCGTCAATTGGTGCAAATTATATTGAAGCCAATGAATCTTTAGGAAAAAAAGATTTTCTAATGAGAATTAAAATTAGCAGAAAAGAAGCAAAAGAAAGCAATTATTGGTTAAGATTAATTAGGGAATCAAATAGTTTAGAAGATGATTACGATATTGAAAGTTTAATTCATGAATCGATAGAATTAAAAAAAATATTTTCTTCTATTTTAAGAAAAGTAAATGAAAATAGCAACTAATGTTGTCAACATTAAAATGCTTTAATAAAAGTGTATTAAAATTATAATATTATTATTTGGAATTTGTTTTTTGGAATTTAACCTTGTTATTTGGGATTTGTCATTTGGAATTTATAAACCTTAATTTAAAGGTTATATGTTGTTTATGAGAAAATTATTGTTTATATGGATATTCTTACTCTTCGCCGAAGCAAAAGCTCAACTTTTCCCAACTCTGGGCGGGCAGCGTGCCGGAATATCTGCCGTACAATTTTTGAAAATCGGGGTTGGCGGAAGGGCAACTTCGCTCGGTGATGCTTTTGTAGCAATAGCCAACGATGCTTCATCGCTTTATTGGAATCCCGCCGGTGCCGTTCAAGCCGAAGGGAATGAAATACTCTTTTCGCATAACAGTTGGGTTGCGGATATTAATCATCAATTTGTAGGCGGTATATATCATTTCTCACACAACGATGCGGTGGGTTTGTCTTTTACTTCGCTTAACATGGACGATATGCCCGTGACTACCGAATTTATGCCTTTCGGAACGGGGGAATATTTTTCATTCAGCGATTTTGCCATAGGTGTTACTTATTCGCGGCAGATGACCGAACAATTCAGTTTCGGTGCAACAATCAGATATGTTGAAGAAACGCTCGATAAACTTAAAATGCGCGGGTTCGTTCTCGATTTGGGTACTTTGTATTGGACGGGACTCGGAACAACGAGATTCGCTGTAGCCATTACTAATTTCGGAAATGAATTCGCTCCAGACGGTAAAGTGCTCTTGTGGGGAAAAAGGGAAAAATCCGATTGGCAATCTTTCTCCCCGCCTATTTTATTCAGAATGGGATTTGCATTTGAACCGTATCAAACGGAAACTCATAGAATTACAACGTCGGTGCAATTGAATCATCCGAACGATAATAGCGAAAACGTTTCGGCGGGAGTTGAATATTCTTGGAAAGAAATTTTTTACGCAAGAGCCGGATATAAATTCAACGTTGACGAACAAAATTTTTCTTTCGGAACCGGATTAACAGTTCCGCTCGGCATTGCTAAAGTAACTTTCGATTACGGATTTGCAAATTTCGAACGTCTCGGCTCCGCTCACAGATTTTCAATTTTATTGGCGCTGTATTGATATGAAAAGATATTACAAAATATTGTTGTTGCTGTTAATTCTCGCAACTGCTTGTGAAGAAAAATTGGACTTAACCGAATTGAACCAACTCGGGAAAGGTCCAATAAACATAAGCGATACTCTTTACATTAAACAGTCTCCGGAGTGGACCGGTTTTAACAATCCACAGGATATGATTGTAGGAAGGGAACCTTTCATTTATGTTGCCGACACCGATAACGACCGGATTGCAATGCTTGACATTTCCGGAAAAGTATTGGGTACAAAACCGGTACCGCACCCGGTCGCAATTGCTCAAGATTACAAACTGAATCTGTTTGTTTGTGCACGGTTCGATACATTAATCAACAATGTGCCCGCTTCGTTCAGTGCGGTTTACAGAATTAATTTGGTTGCAGCGGGACACCAAATAAATAACACGGAACTTGAACGGATTTTACCGCAAAACCCGAAAGACGACCCTTTTGCATTTACTAGACCCGATCGTGATTACACCGGTGTTTGCGTTTTCTACGATAATTCCGTTTATGTTTCAAGAACCGGACCGAATAACTCAAATCCGGTTGACCGCGATAATGCAATCTTAACTTTAAAATTTATTAAATCTGCAAGCGGTAAAGATTCGCTTGTATTGGGTAAAGTGCCGCTGTTGGAACCGGAAGGAACGGGATTGATGTCGGCTAACAGAATTAGTTCGCTGACTTCGTTCAACAAAAGAAATTTGGATGTGATATTAACGCTAACCGGAAATAACAGCTTTAAAGTTCAATGGTTAAAGTATATTCAAACGCCGGATTTTTCGGGATACCAACCGAAATACGATGCGTTCTCAAACGATTTGATGCAAGTAGGCAGATTCGGTAAACCCGAAGACGTTGCTTTGGACGGAGCAAATAATATTTTCGTAGCGGACGCCGAAAAAGACAGCGTATTTAAATTCAGTTCGTTCGGCGATGAGCTTCAATCTTTCGGCGGCTCCGATATTTTTAACTCGCCGCACGCGGTTGCATATCACGATAAAACCGTTTATGTTTTGGATACGGGCAACAACAGAATTTTAAGATTTATTTTATCCACTGATATTGAATAATAAGGAAAACCAAATGCGAAAATCCGGAATTTACAAACTGTTGATTTTACTTTTCATTACCGTTTCGGTTTACGGTCAGGAATCAATCAGATTAATGACGTATAATGTGCTGAATTATCATTCGACTTCGAATCCCACAAAGGATTCCAACTTGAAAAAGATTATCGGTTCGGTAAATCCGGATATTTTGGTAATTCAAGAAGTTGACGGTTCGTATTACGTAAATAAATTTTATAACAATGTTTTAGATTCAACATACTCGAAAGCCGCATTCATTGATGGATATGATACGGATAACGCAATGTATTTCCGCGATTCGCTTTTTCAATTTATATCCAATGTTGCAATTCATACCGATTTGAGGGATATTTCCAAGTTTACTTTGGTTTATAAAAGTACAAACGATACGTTGATAGTCTATTCCCTTCACCTAAAAGCTGGTAAAGGTAAAAATGAAAGTGAAAGAAAAATTCTTGAACAACAAAGAGCTAACGAAGTTGAGAGTTTAAGAAAAAATACCGATGCTCTGCCGCCGGGAACGAATTATGTTGTTTTGGGTGATTTTAATATTTATTCATCTTCCGAACCGGCGTATCAAAAATTAATTGATAAATCCAAGCCCGGTTATTTTCTTGATCCCGTAGCTGCAGGCAATTGGCATAATAATTCGGGTTTTGCTGCCATTCACACACAATCTACAAGAACAACAAGTTTATCCGATGACGGATCGACCGGCGGTTTGGACGACCGCTTCGATATGATTCTTTATTCTGAAGCAGTTAAAGATTCTGCGGGAATTTTTTATGTTCCCGGAAGCTATACGGTTTTTGGCAACGACGGTAATCATTTTAACAAATCAATTAATGAAGGAACAAATTCCGCCGTTAATCAGGATGTGGCAAATGCGCTTTATTATGCATCCGACCATTTACCGGTTTTCGCCGATTTTGTGATGAACCCTGTGGTTTCGGTAAAAGATGATTACAAAATTGCCGGGAAATTTATTTTATACCAAAATTATCCAAATCCGTTTAATCCGGCAACCGTGATAAAATATACAATTCCAACCCCTCCTGCTTCCTCCCCTTTGGCAAAGGGGAAGACCGAGGTGGGGTTCGTTACCCTGAAAATTTACGATGTGTTAGGCAGAGAAATAAAAACACTGGTTAATGAAGAGCAATCCCCGGGAACTTACACCGTAACATTCAACGCAAAATCCACCGCAGGCGGATTACCGAGCGGAATATATTTTTACCAACTCCGCGCCGGCAGTTTTGTACAAACCCGCAAAATGATTTTGATGAAATAGAATCAAATAATCGCATGTAGGGACAAGGCATGCCTTGTCCCTACAGCTATTGCGAAGAAAATGATTCTGGGGAAATAGGAAATAAAATAGTTGATTCAGTTTTTCAACACATGCCAACCCCACGGATTCATCCGTGGGTCAGCGAATAAGCATAATAAATAACCCGCAACCGTTTCAACGGTTTTTATAAATTAGCCGTGGAAACCGATGAATCGGTTCTTTTCTTTTGCGGTTCGACCTTAACCCGCGACTGAAGTCGCGGGGTTCAATCTTCAATAAGAAAAAGTTAAAGATTTAATCATGTTCAAACAATAGCAAGGTATGGAGCGGCTGTCTCAAAACTTAAAAATCGTCATCCCGCTTGCCTCCGGCGGATTAACTTTAAACTGTCATCCCGTCCGCCTCGGCGGATAGTTTCGGAATTTAAAATGAACTATTCATTTCATCCCGCAAACGCCGTATGGCGTGACATATTTATAGAACGAAGATTCTCATATTAAACAAAACTCCAGCGGAGTGACACATTATATTATTTTGAATTCGAAATTTTTTGTTTATTATTCTCTCTGTCTTCGGAAATGTCATCCCGTCCGCCTCGGCGGATAGTTTCGGAATCTAAGAAGAACCCGTGATTTGAATCAGATGCTGAACCAATTCGCCTTCGGCGGACAGCATGACCGCATGACAAAAAGAAAGAATCCTTTCTTCATTTCGTCCTACAGTATGACACTCTTGAAACAGTCCTGCCATTCCTCTCCAAATGACTATTTTAAATCTCGAAAAACAATGATAATTTGTGTCCCGTGGTATTAGAATAAATAAATTGCATAGTTGGATTGAATTTGAATAAACCTTTAAATTACCAAATAATCCAAAACGTCGGGGAAATGAACTGAAAATCAGCAAATCCCTAAATTAACTGAATGAATTACTTTTAAAAAAGTATTTGATATAACCCAAACATCGTTTATAAGTCATTTCGCGCAAATTTATTCTGAAAAAAGTTTGAATTAGGAAATTAATATTTGACTGTAGAGCCGATAATAATTAAATTTGAAAATTCGTTTAATTTAATTTAGGGTAAAAATGGCTAACAAAGAAGGTGTAATTGTACAAGTTATCGGACCAGTCGTCGATATTGATTTCGAAGACGGTCATCTCCCTCAAATTTATAATGCAATTAAAATTCCCCGGACAAATCTGGACGGTGTAGAAGAAGAATTAGTCGTTGAAGTACAACAACATTTGGGTGAAAACAGAGTTAGAACAGTTGCAATGGATTCGACGGACGGATTGGTTCGCGGAATGAAAGCAATCGATACCGGAGAACCGATTTCGGTGCCTGTAGGACCTGAAACGCTCGGCAGATTGATAAATGTTATCGGTCAAACTATTGACGGTGGTGAGCAAATTACCAGCGGAAAACGTTCGCCGATTCATCATCATGCGCCGAAATTTGAAAACCTCAGTACTTCGCAAGAAATGTTCGAAACCGGAATTAAAGTTATAGATTTGCTCGAACCGTATTCGAAAGGCGGGAAAACCGGACTTTTCGGCGGTGCGGGTGTTGGCAAAACGGTTATTATCCAAGAGTTGATTCATAACATTGCCATGCAGCACGGCGGTTATTCGGTATTTACCGGTGTGGGAGAAAGAACAAGGGAAGGAAACGACCTTTGGCTGGAAATGAAAGAATCCGGAGTTTTGGATAAAACCGCTTTGGTGTTCGGACAAATGAACGAACCTCCCGGCGCGCGTTTAAGAGTTGGATTAACCGGACTTACAATTGCTGAATATTTCCGCGATGAAGAAGGAAGAGACGTTTTGTTGTTTATCGATAATATTTTCCGTTTTACTCAAGCCGGTTCGGAAGTGAGTGCGCTTCTCGGAAGAATGCCTTCCGCAGTAGGTTATCAACCTAACCTTGCTTCGGAGATGGGAGAATTGCAAGAGCGTATTACTTCAACCGAAAAGGGATCGATTACTTCCGTACAAGCTATTTACGTTCCGGCAGACGACTTAACCGACCCGGCTCCGGCTACGGCATTTTCCCATTTGGATGCAACGACCGTACTTAGCCGTCAAATCTCGGAGCTTGGTATTTATCCGGCTGTTGATCCGTTGGATTCTACCTCAAGGATTCTGGAACCCGGAATTTTAGGCGAAGAACATTACAACGTCGCAACTCAAGTTAAAGAGATTTTACAGCAATATAAAGATTTGCAGGATATCATTAATATTCTCGGTATGGACGAATTATCGGAAGAAGATAAAATTATCGTCCGCCGTGCCCGTAGAATCCAAAGATTCTTAAGCCAACCGTTCCACGTTGCGGAACAATTTACGGGTCTGCCCGGAAAATACGTTAAACTTGAAGATACTATAAGAAGCTTCAAAGAAATTATCGAAGGAAAACACGACGATTTACCCGAAATGGCGTTTATGTACGTCGGCAGTATAGAAGAAGCCGTTGAAAAAGCTCAAAAGATGAAGAAGTAAAATGAAATTAATTAACGTAGAAGTTATTACACCCTCAAAATCCGCGTACAGCGCCGGAGTGGTTTCGGTCACGGTACCCGGAACGAAAGGTAATTTTCAGGTTCTTTACAATCATGCTCCAATTTTAAGCAGCCTTGAAATAGGGAAGATTAAAATTGTTGAACAAGATGAAACCGAGAAAATTTTTGCTACCGGCGGCGGCATGATTGAAGTTTTGGATAATCACGTTCTTATTTTGGTGGAAAGTTTTGAGAGTGCAGACGAAATAGATGTGGAAAGAGCCGAAAAAGCTCTTGAGCGGGCTAAAGAACGACTTGCACACAGAAATGATCCTAATATTGATGTTGCACGTGCGGAAGCCGCATTGAAAAGAGCTATAAACAGATTGAAAATCGCCGGAAGGGTTCCGGTGCACTAAAACCACGTTATGGGTTTTCTTATAAAAGGTCAGCTATTACAGGCTGACCTTTTTTCTTCCAATTACTTTTCAAACTTTATTGAAATAACTTAACATTATTTCTAAACGCTAAAAGAAATAACGGGGAGTCTTTTTTGCGTAGTAAATTTGAAGTAACCTTTCTCCCGTGTTTCGAATCTATTTGCAGAACTTTTCCGTAAGATTTTTAAAAATTTCCAAAGTGTAATCAATTTCTTCGGTTGTGTTTAAGGGGCTGAAAGAAAAGCGTATTGTTCCTGAAGCATAATCTTTGCCGTAACCCATTCCCGTAATTACATGCGATGCTTTAACCGTGCCGGAAGTGCAAGCCGAACCGGCAGACACCGCAATTCCGTTGATATCCAAATACATTAAAATCGATTCGGTATCCGTAAGGTATTTTTCGGGGGAAAGTGTAACGCTCAGAACATAAGGCGATTGTTTTTCGCCTTCGTTAAATTTAATGTTATCAGAGTCAATTGACCGGATTCCTTCGCGCAGTAAATTTCTTAGACTGTTTACCTTCGCAAAGTTATCGTCCATTTCTTGAGATGCAATTTTAACCGCTTCGGCTAATCCTACTATTCCGGCAACGTTTTCCGTACCGCCACGCCTGTTTCTTTCTTGAGCTCCACCGTGAATTAACGGCGAAACCGGAGTGCCCGATCTTATGAATGCAAACCCCGTACCTTTCGGTCCGAAAATTTTATGTGCCGAAGCTGTAAGAGCATCGACTTGTAATTCTTGCAAATCTATTTTTTCTTTTCCGAAACTTTGAACTGCATCGGAATGAAAAAACGCTCCGGCGGAATGAGTCATTTCAATCAATTCGTTTAAGTGCGGTGTTTTAATTCCTGTCTCGTTATTTGTTGTCATCACCGAAACAAGAGACAGATTTTGGGCATCGATACTCATTTTGAATTTTTCTAAAGGAATACTGCCGCGCTTGTCGGAATCCAACAATTTAACTTCAAAATCGCGGGAAAGAATTTCCGCTGTTTTTATTACGGAGTCATGTTCGGTTTGGGAAGTAACAAGTAAGTTTTTCCCGGAATCTTCAAAATTAGTTTTCATTATTCCGGAAAGAATAAAATTGTTCGCTTCCGTTCCGCCGCTTGTAAAATAGATTTCGCTCGGATCGCAATTTAAAAATCCGGCTACAATTTCCCTTGCTTCTTCCACGGCCACTTTGACTTTTCTGCCGAAAGAATGAATCGACGAAGGATTCCCGAAATCTTCGCTTAAAAACCGAATCATTTTTTCCCGGACTTTCGGGTGAATCGGTGTTGTAGCGGCGTTATCTAAATAAACTTTTTTCATAATTTATCTTAATGAAATATCTCCACCGTGAATTTTTTCGTATCCCTCGCGGGTTTTTAATATTAGAAATCCGTTATGATCAATATCATCGAAGATTCCGAACTTGGTTTCTTTACCGCGAATAATCTTTACTTTTTCTCCAATCATTTTGCAACGCAGTCGCCAAGCATTCAAAATTTTTGATGAAGATTTTTCCAATAATAGCAAATTCTCTTCAAATTGATTAAGAATTTCGCTTAAAAGTTTTTCGCGGCTTACTTCCCGTTTCGATTCAATTCTTATTGATGTTGGTCTTATGTCGTATTTCCCGGCGAAAGTAGGCTGATTAACGTTTATTCCCATACCGACAATGATTTTTTCTATTTTATCGCTTTTTGATATTGTTTCTATCAACACACCGGAAATTTTTTTCTTGTTAATCAAAACATCGTTGGGCCATTTAAGTTCTATATCAAACTGATATAAATTTTCGAGCGTTTGTGCAATCGCCAAAGATGCGCTTAAATTTATCAAATTAACATTGGGAAAATTCGGGTTCGGGAGAAGTAAAATGGAAAAAGTAAGATTATTATTTTTTTCGCTTTTCCACTCTTTGTTTCTTCTTCCTTTTCCGCTCGATTGATGCTCTGCCAATACCACGGTACCGTTTGGATAATTTTCTTCGGTTTTCATTAAAAAGTCGTTTGTAGAATCGATTTCTTCAACGTAAATAAAATTTCTTCCGATTACTTGTGTATCGAGTTTAATGTCGAATTCTTCGATGTTAAACACGGTTTCCTCCATAAAAAAAGTATGAAAAAATGATAGTAAAAAATGACAAATTTAACAAAAGTATGCCATATTGAAAGTATGTATGAAAATATGGCGTAGTCACATGAAATTTGTTAAATTCCGCTAACTTATTGTAATATAATAAGTTATGGTTGTTTGTGATATTTGGCACACGATTTGAGTTACTATGGGCAAAACAAACTAAAAATAAAAAAGGAGGTGAGAGAGCCATGACACTAATAAAATTTGAACCCTTCAAAGAATTTGAAACTTTAACCGACAGAGTACAAAGAATTTTTGATGAATTACCGACTTTTCCATTTAACATGGTAGACAGTTTTTCACCGCGAATCGATATTTCGGAAGATGACAAACACATTTATATTGATGCTGAAATTCCTGGTGTTAACAAAAAAGATTTAAAAATCACATTACAAGATAACATTTTAACCATTCAAGGTGAAAAGAAAAGAGAAGAAGAAAAGAAAGAAAAGAATTTCTTCAGAAGCGAAAGATTGTACGGTACTTTCCAAAGAAGTTTCACTTTGCCTGTTGAAGTAGATACCGATCATGTTGATGCTAAATTCAAAGACGGTATGCTTCATATAAAATTAAACAAAATTGAAACTAAAAAATCAAAAGAAAAATTAATTGAACTTAAATAACCGGAAAGGAGGTGGCTCTGCCCACCTTTTTTTCTTAACCAAACTAAAGAAAAGGAGTGATGGAAATGGGAAAAATTATAGGAATTGACTTGGGAACTACAAACTCGTGTGTTGCGGTGATGGAAGGTAACGAACCGGTTGTAATTCCTAATGCGGAAGGTGGCAGAACTACGCCTTCGGTTGTTGCTTTTACTAAAAATGGAGAAAGATTGGTTGGTCAACCCGCAAAAAGACAAGCGGTTACAAATCCCAAGAATACTATTTTCTCTATCAAACGTTTTATGGGTCGTAGATATAAGGAGGTATTAAACGAAATTAAAGAAGTGCCTTACGAAGTTGTGGAAGGTGAAAACGGAACCGCACGCGTAAAAGTGGGCGACAGATTATATTCCCCGCCCGAAATAAGCGCTATGATTCTTCAAAAAATGAAAAAGACCGCAGAAGATTATCTCGGTCAAGAGGTAACCGAAGCGGTTATTACGGTTCCTGCATATTTTAATGATTCGCAAAGACAAGCAACAAAAGACGCTGGCGAGATTGCGGGATTGACCGTTAAACGAATTATAAATGAACCGACGGCAGCAGCCCTTGCTTATGGTCTTGATAAAAAAGGTAAAGAAGAGCTGGTTGCTGTTTATGATTTAGGTGGTGGTACGTTCGATATCTCTATCCTTCAACTTGGAGAAGGAGTATTCGAAGTTAAATCCACGAACGGCGATACGCATTTGGGAGGCGATGATTTCGATCAAAGATTAATCGATTATTTAGCTGATGAGTTCGAAAAACAAGAAGGTATAGATTTACGTAAGGATCCGATGGCTTTGCAACGATTGAAAGAAGCTGCTGAAAAAGCTAAGATTGAACTTTCTACAACTACGCAGACTGATGTTAATTTGCCGTTTATCACTGCAACACAGGATGGTCCGAAACATTTAAATATTACTGTTACGCGGGCTAAATTCGAGCAACTGATAGACGACTTATTACAAAAAACCGTCGGACCATGCGAAACCGCATTGAAAGATGCCGGTGCTACCGCATCTCAAATAGATGAGGTTATACTCGTAGGTGGTTCTACGAGAATTCCTAAAGTTCAAGAGTTGGTTAAACAAATATTCGGTAAAGATCCGCATAAGGGTGTTAACCCGGATGAAGTTGTTGCTATTGGCGCAGCTATTCAAGGCGGTGTATTGGCCGGTGACGTAAAAGATGTATTGCTGTTGGATGTTACTCCGTTGTCCTTAGGTATAGAAACGTTGGGTGGTGTTATGACGAAATTGATTGAAGCCAATACTACGATACCGACGAGAAAGAGTGAGATTTTCTCTACCGCGACGGATAATCAGCCTTCGGTCGAAATTCATGTACTTCAGGGTGAAAGACCAATGGCTGCGGATAACAGAACTTTAGGTAGATTCCACTTGGACGGTATTCCGCCTGCACCAAGAGGAGTACCGCAAATTGAGGTTACTTTTGATATAGATGCTAACGGAATTTTGCACGTATCTGCCAAAGATAAGGCTACGGGCAAAGAGCAAAGCATTAGGATTACTTCTTCGAGCGGTTTGACAAAAGAAGAAATAGAAAGAATGAAACGTGAAGCTAAGGAACATGCTGCTGAGGATAAGAAACGTAGAGAAGCTGCCGAAGCCCGTAACCAAGCCGATAGTCTGGTCTTCCAAACTAAAAAACAAATGGAAGAACTCAAAGATAAAATTCCGGCAGATGCGAAAAACAGACTTGAAACCGAAATTAAGAAAGTCGAAGATGCTTTGAAAACTAACGATACCGATGCTATTAAGGCAGCGACGGAAAGTTTGACTAAGGTATGGAACGAAATTGCTCCGAACCTTTATCAACAACAAGCCGGACCGCAGGCCGGAGCTCAAGCAGGTGAACAAACTGCAGAACCCGGTGCGGCAAAAGGTTCGGATGACGGCGAAGTTCAAGACGCTTCCTACGAAGTTGTTGACGACGACGATAAAAAATAAAAATAAATAGGAGGTGATGAAAATGGCTGAAAATAAAGAAATGGTAAAAGTTGAAGAAAAAAAGAGCTGGGAACAAGCTCTTGAAAGAGAGTCTTGGGTTGCACCTTTGGTAGATATTTACGAAACTGACGACGATTTCTATCTGACGGCTTACATGCCCGGTGTTAAAAAAGAAAACGTTAAAGTTAAATTGGAAGACGGTAGTTTGGTAATTATGGGTAGAATTAATTATGATGAAGAAGTCAGCAGAAATTATATCCTGAAAGAAACCGAAACCGGTAACTATTATCGTAAATTCAAGATTAGCGATACCATTAATGAGTCCAAAATTAAAGCTCATCTCGAAGATGGTATCTTGACGGTGCAATTACCGAAACATGAAAGAATTAAACCCAAGACTATCGAAATCAAATAGCTTTTAGCATTAGGCTTACACCTTTGTATATGCCCCGGTCGAAAGACCGGGGTTTTTATTTTTAAAAATCCACGCTAATGCAATTTGGAACTGTGTCCGAATGATGTTAATTTTATTAACCTTTTGTTTTAATTGACCGGCGGAAAAAATTGATGAAACTGTTATCATTTATTGCTTTGATGATTCTTTACTCCGGAATCAGTTTGCTGAATTATAATTTAACGCAACCGGAAAACAGCGTTGATATCGATACAAATTATTCGTGTGGAATTCTCAAATCGGAAATGGGAAAAGCGGATAATGTTGCCGACTATTCTTTTTTCGTGGATTTTATCCCTTCGGAAAATTTAATAAAGGTAAAAGAAAATTTAATTTGGAGAAACAAAACAAATTATCAGACGGATGAAATTTATCTGCATCTTTACGCAAATGCATATAAAAGTAACAACACAATATTTGCGCGCTACTACAAATTAAGCGAAGCTAACAGGACGGCGTTGCAAATTAATAATATAACAGTTAACGGAAAAACCGCCGAACTACAATTTGTAGTTAAGAATAAAGAATTCCCGCAAGACAGCACAGTTGCAAAACTGCAACTCGAAAAACCACTGATGGAAAATGATTCTGTTAAAATTCAAATAAATTATGAATTAAAGGTTCCGGTCAGTGTTAAAAGATTCGGGAAAGCTAAAGGCTCCGGTTTTTATTTTATTTCGCAATGGTTTCCGAAAGCAGGCGTTTTTGAAAACGGCAAGTGGATTTGCGAGCCGTACTATCCGTATTTAAATTTTTATGCCGACTTCGGAAAATATGAAGCGGTTATTGCCGCTCCCAAAAATTTTAAAGTTGCGGCTACCGGAATTCTTGAAAAAGTTACTTTCACAGATACAGCCAATGTTTTTAAATTTGTTCAAAACGGTGTTCACGATTTCGCATGGGTTGCGTCTGATAATTTGCTGCAAAGAAAGAAACAATACGAAAGAAAAGACGGAACAAAAATTACGCTGAATTTTTATCTTCAACCCAACCGGTTAAAATATTTTGAACGGTATGCTTCAGCGGTAGAAAATTCGTTGTCGTTCTTCGAAAAGAATATTGGGATTTATCCGTATCAAACACTCAGCTTGATTGACGTTCCCAAAACAAGCGCCAGCGGGGGAATGGAATATCCCACGCTTTTTACGGTTAGCGCCGAGTTGATTTCACCGGTTGAAACTCATCAGCCTGAAAAATTGGTTGCGCACGAATTTTCACATCAATACTTTCAAGGTGTTTTGGCAAACAACGAAGTTTACGAAGCTTGGTTGGACGAAGGTTTTGCATCGTATACCGCAAGTAAAATAATGGAAAAATTTTATGGCAAAGGTTTGCTTCACTTTAAGCTTGCGGGCTATTTCCCGGTTTACGGAATTAATTTTTTATCTTATAACGATATCCCCGTGATTTATTCCATTGAAAAAATCCCGTATCATGAATATGACAGAAGTCTTGAATCGTATTATAAAAATCTCACGCTCGGAAGCATAGCCGATACTTCTTATAAACTTCCAAACAGACGTTCTTATGTGGTTAACGCTTACTCCAAACCGGAATTGATGTTACATACACTGGAAAGAATTTTGGGAGAAGAGAAATTCTTCGGCATTCTTCAAAAATATTATTCGACTTATAAATTTAAACATCCGCAGGGCAGCGATTTTATTAATGTTATAAAAAATAATGCGGATGTTAATTTGGATTGGTTCTTCGAAAACGTCTATAAAAAATCGTCGGTGTTTAATTACAAAGTAAGAAGTTTGAAAAAACTGAAAGGCAAAGAATATCAATTATTTGTAGAAAGAACAGGGGAAGGGATTTTCCCGGTTGATATTTTTATTTACAGCAAAAGCGACACCTTACATAAATTCTGGGATGGAAAATCGAGATGGAAAATTTTCAGGTTCACATCGGATGAAAAAATTACCGGCGCGGAGCTCGATCCTTTCAGAAAAAATTTATTTGATTTGAATTTTGCCGATAATTCAATTTTAACCGAACCGTCGTATTCGGCTTCTTTGGCTTTATCCGCCAATTGGTTTTTCTGGTTGCAAAATGCGTTAATGATTTTCGGGAGTATTTAAAATGCCTGTGAAAGAAATTTTTGTTCTTGCAACCAGAAATGTATACCGTAACATGAAATTTGTAATTTTGTTTTGGGGTATAAACGCCGCCGGCGCGTTAATCTTATCACTTCCAATTTATTATATCCTTTCCGATAATCTTAATTATTCCATGTTGGGTCAAAAGTTATTAAACGAATACGATTTCAGTTGGTTGATTCAATTAAAATTTCTTTACGAAAAAAATATCGGTCAGTTTCCATATTTGTTATACGGATTAACGGGCATTTATTTGTTAGTACAAAATTTTTTGGTCGGCGGATTGCTTGCCGTATTTCATAATCCGCAAAAAAATCACATGGTGGATTTTTTTTACGGCGGCGTTAAATATTGGCTTAGATTTACGCGAGTGCTTTTGATTATATTATTGATGTTTTTTTTGGTATTTGAGTTATACGGATATTTAGGAGATTTAATTAATGCATATTATTCCGGCGTGGAAAACGAATTGGGCGATTTTCTAACAAGATCTTTCCGTTACGTTTTACTTATATTTTTCATAGGCGTATTAACCATTATTTCCGATTATACGAAAGTTTCGTTGGTTATTAATGATAATACGGAAGTGTTCAAGGAATTGTTGCAAATATTAAAGTTTACTTCCGTTAACTTTTATAAAATCTTCACGGTATTTTTTATTGTTGCGTTAATCGGCGCTGCGGGAGTTGTGGTTTATAATTTACTTGGATTTATTATTCCTTCCAAACCGTATTATTATTTAATTTTGCTTTTTGTTCTTCGTCAAATGTTAATTATTTTTAGATTGTTGATAAAAATGTTGTTTTATTCAACTGAAATTTTATTATATAAAGATTTAACCGCGCAAGTGGTAAAAGTTAAACCCGAAGAAAAAGAGGTTGAAGTATAGTGGCTATTTTACCGATAACGGTTTACGGCGATCCGATATTACGGAAAAAAGCTGTTCCCGTTAAGCAAATAGACGACGAGATTATCGGATTAATACAAAACATGTTTGCTACAATGAGAAACGCAAACGGAATTGGTCTTGCCGCAAATCAAGTTGATATTGATAAACAAATATTTATAGTTGATGTTTCTCCCGTTGAAGGTTATGAAAAAATTAAACCGGTGGTAATGATTAATCCGGAAATAATTTTGCAATCGGACGAAACCGTTATTATGGAAGAAGGATGCTTGAGTTTACCGAATTTACGCGCCGATGTAGAAAGACCGGAATCTATAAAAGTCAGGTATCTCGATACAGACGAGAATGTTCAAGAGATTGAAGCAGACGATTTATTTGCCCGCGTGATACTACACGAATACGATCATTTAATCGGCAAATTAATTCCCGACCGCGTAAACGAAGAAATAAAACAAGCGCTAAAAGAAGAATTGCAGCAAATTAAAAACCGGGAAGTTAAAGTAGATTACCCGATTACTGCAAAATAAATCATTATAATTTTTACCGGTTTCCAATCTGTTTAATAGGTGATAAATGAAAATTGTATTTTTCGGCACTCCCGACTTTGCTATTCCCACATTAAAAAAAATTTCCGGAAGTAAACATTCTATTGAAGCAATTGTAACAGCTCCGGATAAAGAACGGGGAAGAGGCAGAAAAATTCAATTTACTCCCGTAAAAAATTTTGCCGTTGAAAACAATATTAAGCTTTTGCAACCGGTAAAATTAAAAGATGAAAATTTTATTAATTCGCTGAAAGAAATTAATGCCGATCTGTTCGTGGTAGTTGCATTTAGAATTTTACCCAAAGAAGTTTTTCTTTTACCGGAAAAGGGTTCGTTCAACTTGCATGCTTCGCTACTACCCAAATAC
Organism: Melioribacteraceae bacterium; assembly: GCA_027030245.1. Lineage (GTDB taxonomy): Bacteria > Bacteroidota > Ignavibacteria > Ignavibacteriales > Melioribacteraceae > BMS3ABIN04. Next base: position 104,429 of record JALVFE010000040.1, on the reverse strand, counting down.
CGGGGCGCCGCGCCCATTCAATGGGCTTTAATAAACGGTGAAACGGAAACCGGCGTTACCACATTTTTCTTAAAAGAAAAAGTCGATACCGGGAATATTATTTTACAACAAAAAGTAAAAATCGAAGAGACAGATAATTTCGGAACGTTACACGATAAGTTGGCGGAAATCGGTGGCGATTTAGTAGTAAAAACAATCGATTTAATTGAGAGCGGCAATTACAAACTAACCGAGCAGGATAGTTCGCTTGCAACCCCGGCTCCTAAAATCACAAAAGAATTATGCAAAATAGATTGGAGTAAACCCGCAGAAAATATTCATAATTTAATACGCGGATTATCTCCGTATCCCGGAGCTTTTTTCATGCATGGAAATAAGATGTATAAAGTATTTAAAACTCAAATTTTAACCATTGCCGGTTTGTCACCGGGAGAAATCTACCAGACGAAAAATGAATTGATAATTGGAGCCCAAAACGGCGCTCTACGAATTTTGGAAATCCAACCCGAAGGCAGAAAAAGAATGTCAGCGGAAGAATTTTTACGCGGATATAAACTTACCTGAATTTGATATAAACAATTCTTTTATCTCTTCCGAAAATAAAGTAAAAAAAAATACAACAATGAAAAAACTCCTTGTTTTTATAATCTTAACTTCTGCGATGTTGTATGCGCAAGAAAATCCATCCGGTAAGAACAGCCCGGAAATTTACGGAATGATTCTGAACGGTAACGAAAGCGTATTGTTCACGGAAGATGGAAATTATTACGGAGCCGAAAACCGGATAGCAAAATTGTATTTTCAAAAAGTGTATAAAGATTCTTCATACCTTGAGAATATTGGTTTGATTGCAAAGCCCCGAAGAAATACGGATTATTTTAATCCCGTTATTCTTTTACCAATCGATATTTCACGGTTTTACCGGAATTTTAAATCGAAAACGGAACGACCGGATTTTTTTGAAAAACACACCCGGACTGGAAAGTCGCAACGGTAGAAACAATAATATAATCTCACAAAACGTATATAAATTTAATAAGCCACGAATATTACGAATAAAAAAATTATCATTGGTTATTGGTCACTGATCATTGGTCATCAGGAAATTGTCAATGATCATTTGGGGTTTGAATTTCTTGTCTTTGTGTTCTTTGCGATTTTTCTTTGTGTCTTTTGCGGTTAAAAAAGAAGAACTACTGATTACCGCAGATTAAAAACAGATTGTTCACAGATTAATAAACTATTGCTATTTGTCATTAGATACTGGTCATTGGTAATTTGGGATTTGATATTTGGAATTTTTTATTTGTCATCCCGTCTGCCACGGCGGATTGTTTCGGAATCTATTAAGAATAATAAGATGCTGAAACAAGTTCAGCATGACACGTTATAAAAATACTATAACACAGAACTTGTCATCCCGAACTTGTTTCGGGATCTAAGAAGAATCTGTAGTTAATATAAGATGCTGATCCCGAAAGCGTTCGGGGCAGCATGACATATTCCATAATAGTGTAAAGAACACGTCATCCCGAATTCATTTCGGAATCAAAAAAAAACTGCTGCTAATTCGCTAATGAAAAATAATTTTTAGGACGCAAGGTTTACGTCTCACGTTTTACGTCTTACGTCTCACGTTTTACGTCTTACGTCTCACGTCTTACGTCTCACGTTTTACGTCTTACGTTTTTAACATTAACCTTTCTTTTAATTTCCTATTATCCCGCTCACTTCTTAAATTACGGACTCAAATAAAACATTCTAAGGATAAAATGCTGATTATCGGTTCTTCGTTACTCGATACTTTCCCGGAAATAAATTTCGGAATGAGCACGAAAATAGGGTTGAACAGAAAACCGCCGTATTATTTTAATATGTCTTTAAGTGTTGGAGATGATGAGAAAACCGTAAAAGAAAACAGAAAAGCTTTTTTTGCAAGGTTCGGACTCAAACCCGGGCGCGTGGCAATTCAAAAACAAATTCATTCCGATATCGTTACAATCATAGATTCTTACGAATTTACCGTAAACGAAAGCGATGCATTAATTACAAACTTGAAAGGTATAGGACTTGCAATTTCCACTGCTGACTGTGCACCGGTTATGATTTTCGATAAAAACAAAAAAGTAATTGCCGCGGTTCATTCCGGATGGCAAGGCACATACAAGAAAATTGTACTTAAAACGTTAGAAACATTGCGGGAACGGTTCGATTCCAAACCTGAAGACTTGGTGGCATTTATCGGTCCTTCGATTTCCCAGAAAAATTATGAGGTGGGAAACGAATTTCTCGATATGTTTGATGATAAATATTTGTTGAAAAAAGACGGTAAATTATTTCTCGATATTAAAAAAGCAAACTTGGATATGCTGCTTGATTCCGGAGTGCCCAAATCTCAAATTCAAGTATCGGGAATGTGCAGTTACGATGAAAAAGATATTCTTCACTCTTACCGTCGTGACGGGAAAAAATCGGGTCGCGCTTTTGCATTAATAACATTGAAAGAAAATTGATGTTCAACGAAAGATTTAAAATTGTTTCGGGTTATATATTAATCTGTTTGATCTGGGGTTCCACATGGTATTCGATTAAGTTGGGTTTGGACGAATTTCCTCCAATGTATGCCGCGGGATTAAGATTTACACTTGCTGCTGTTTTTATCTTTTTGTTTATGAAAGCGCGCGGACTTAAAATTCAAAAAGATAAAATCTCAATGCGGTTGTATTGGATAATGGGAATCTTTTCTTTCGTAATTCCTTTTTCTTTGGTTTATTGGGCTGAGCAATATATTCCCACCGGATTGGCGTCGGTGCTGTTTGCCACGTTCCCTTTTTTCGTTACCATATTTTCAAAGCTCTCACTTCCGGGGGAAAGCGTGGATTTATGGAAAGTAATTGGCGTTGTTCTCGGATTTATTGGTATTGTAGTAATTTTTTCGGATGATATTTCTTTGGATTTAAAAATTAGTATCATCGGAATGCTTGCCGTTATTCTAAGTGCTGCCATGCAAGGCGGCATTGCCGTGATAATTAAAAAATACGGCGAACATTTGAATCCTTTTACCATGAATTTTCTTCCGCTTGTTATCGGTGGATTATTTTTACTTTTAGCTTCTCTTGTTTTTGAAAATCCGTTAAACGTTAAATATTCGGCGTTGGCGGTCGGGTCGGTAATCTATCTGGCGTTTTTCGGTACTTTGGTAACTTTTACAATTTACTATTGGTTAATGCAGCGTATAAACGTTGTAATTCTTTCCCTTTCTGCTTTCATTACTCCAATTATTGCCGTCCTAATCGGTTGGCTGTTTGCTTCCGAGAAATTTACAGCGCTTGATTTAGCCGACAGTTCTTTGGTGCTTATTGGAATTTTATTTGCTAATTTTAAAGGTTTGATGAATTTTATTAAATCCAACGGAGCAAAATAACATTGACCAACATAATAAGAATTAAGAATGCTACTTTCTATGCGTATCACGGGGTAATGAAAGAAGAACAACACATTGGCGGAAAGTTTGAAGCCGATGTTGATATTTATACCGATTTTAGTGAAGCTGCCAAAAAAGATGATCTTAAACTAACTATAAATTATGATGAAGTTTACAAATATATTTCGCAGATAGTTCAAGAGAAGAAATATTACTTGATAGAAACTTTGGCTACGGTGGTTGCCGATAAATTACTTGAGAGATATCCGAAAATCAAAAAAATTATAGTAAGAATAAGAAAATACAATGTTCCGGTGGGCGGTTTTATAGATCATGTTGAAGCGGAGGTGATTAAAGAAAATGACCGGTAACGTATTTTTAGGTTTGGGTTCAAATATAGGCGACAGATTAAAATTTTTATCGTCCGCAGTCCAAAAAATTTCGGAGAATGAAAATTGTAAAGTTATCCGGGTTTCGTCTGTGTATGAATCGAAACCGTTAGGACCCGCAAACCAAAACGATTATTTGAATTTGGCTATTAAAATGGAAACCGCATTCGATATTTCCGGTCTGTTTGATTTTGTAAAAAGCATGGAAAGGGAAATCGGCAGAAACAAAACAATCAGATGGGGCGCACGCGAAATTGATATCGATATTTTGTTTTACGGGAATTTGGTATACAAAAACGAGAAAATAATTGTACCGCATCCCGAAATAATTCACAGAGATTTTGTATTATTACCATTGAAAGAAATTGATTCTGATTTTATTCATCCGCTTAACAATCGAAGTATTTCCGAATTAGCCGAAAAACTTCAAACAACTTATGTTTATAACATATTCGGGAATGAAAGCTTAAAACTTGAAGGAGTTAATCTTGTCTGAAGTAAAGTATATTGCTATCGAGGGCGTAATTGGCGCCGGTAAAACTTCGCTTGCTAAAAAACTTGCTGCCAAATTAGGCGCAAATTTAATTTTGGAAGAGTACGAAAAGAATCCTTTCCTTGAAAAATTTTACGATAACAGAAAGAGATACGCCTTTCAAACGCAAATGTTCTTTTTGTTTAACCGCTACAAACAACAACAATTACTTGATCAAGAAGATTTATTCTCTTCTTACGTTGTGGCGGACTATTTCTTTGATAAAGATAAAATATTCGCTTATCTAAATTTGGAAGGCGAAGAGCTAAGATTGTATGAAAATATCTTCCCGCTTCTGCAGAAAAATTTAAGAAAAATCGATTTGGTTGTTTACTTGCAATCGAGCGTCGACCGGTTAATGTATAACATTAAAAAGCGCGGTAGAAAAATCGAAAGGAACATTACAAGAAAATATATTGCCGAATTAAGCCAGGCTTACAACGATTTCTTTTTCAAGTATAACAATACTCCTTTATTAATCGTAAACTCTACCGAAATCGATTTTGTAAATAAAGAAAGTGATTTCGAAGAACTGTATAAACAAATTTTCAGAGAAGACAGGGGATTTATCGAATATTTTAATCCGGTAATTAAAATCGGGGCGGAACAGAATAAATGAGATTTATAATTTATTTGGTGTTTTTTTACTTCGTGTTCAAGATTGTGAAATATTTAATATCGCTTTTCGTTGGTGAAGGAAGCAACGCAAAACAAAGCACGGTTAGCAATACGAAGAAAGAAAAACAGAAAATCAAACAAGAAGATATAATCGATGCCGAATTTGAGGAAATCGATAACGCACAGTCGGAGAAACGGGAAAATTAATGTCTGTAAAAGACTTATGGTCGACTTTAGTAACCGGATTATTTAAAATACTTTTTAGCGTAAAAGAAAATCCGGCTACTTCGATAGGCAAACCCAAAAATATCCTTGTTGTTCGCCAGCATAATCAATTCGGTGATTTATTAGCCAGCGTATCTTTGTTCAGAGCGTTAAAAGAAACATTTCCGGATTCCCGTCTTTCCGTGATTGCCAGTCAGCAAAACTATTATGCGGTTACCAAAAATCAATATATCGATAAACTATTTATTTTCGACAAAAGTAAGTTATTAAATATTTCATATTTTAAGGAACTTTTGGGATTTTTAAAAAGCGGATACGATCTTGCCGTTACTCCTTCTACCGTGTCTGTTTCATTCACAAGTTTACTGTTGATGAGGTTTTCAAATTCGAAAGTAAGAATAGGCGCTAAGAGTTTGAACGGTAAACCCAACAAATACAGTTTTCTTTTTGACAGAAGAGTTGATTTGGATTGGAACGCCAAGCCGGATGCACATGTTTCCGATTTCATACTCGATTTGGTAAGACCGTTCGGAATTGATACAAACGATTTTTCGTCTTCAATCGATTTTACGGATGAAGACAGAGCCGTGGCGAAGAAGTTTATCGAAAAACTTGGTTGGAAACACGGAGAAAAATTAATCGGTTTGCACGTTGGAGCCGGCAAGCCAAAAAACCGTTGGTCCCTTTACAAATATGTAGAGTTGATAAGTAAATTGAATTCGGAGTTTAATGCCAAGTTTTATTTAACGGGAAGCAATGCGGACAAAGAAGAAATCGAGTTTGTTCTAAATAATTCGGAAATTAAGCCCGGAGTATTTTTAAATCATTCGATTCCCGAATTAGCCGCGCTTATCTCTGAAAGCGATTTGTTCGTAACGAACGATACGGGCGTTATGCACGTTGCCGGAACTACAAAAACTCCGCAAGTATCTATTTTCGGTCCCACAAACCCGTTCAATTGGGCGCCTATCGGTTCAAACAAATATTTTATCAGAAAATCCGATTTGATAGATGAAGTTGAAACGGAAGATGTTTATGCTATTTGTAAAAAAATATTAATAAATCAAAAACCGGACTAAAATGAATTTAGCAGCAATCGATATCGGAACGAATTCTTTTCACTTAATTGTTGTGAAAATTAAAAACGGCGGCAATTTCGAAATAATCGACCGGGAAAGGGAAGTAATCCGCTTGGGCGAAGGTAATGTGGGCGATATCAAATTCATAAATCCTAATGCAGCCAAAAGGGCGATATCGGCTCTCCGCAGGTTCAAGAAAATAGCCGAATCGCACGATGCAAAAATAAGAGCGGTAGCAACAAGCGCAGTACGCGAGGCATTAAACAAAAACGAATTTATTAAGCAAGTTTATGAAAAAACCGGAATTGAAATAGAAGTGGTTAGCGGATACGAAGAAGCCCGTTTGATTTATTTGGGTGTGTTAAAAGCAGTACCGGTTTACGACAAACAAGTCTTGTGCATCGATATCGGTGGCGGAAGCACGGAATTTGCAATTGGGAAGGAGGGAAATCTGAAATATGCCACGAGCATTAAGCTTGGTGCGGTACGGTTAACGCAACGCTTCTTCCCCGATTATGCAATAAACAAAGAACGTATTAAAGCTTGTAAAAAATGGGTTGAAGGTGAACTGTACAAAATCACAAAAGAAATTAAGAAAATAGGTTGCGAGCTTTATGTTGGTTCATCGGGAACAATTATGTCGACCGGATTAATGATTTATTCGAAGAAAAATAAAAAGTCATCTCAACCTAAAATATTAAATAACTTCACTTTTACATATAAAGAATTTCTGGAAGTTAAGAAAAATATTCTTAACGCGGTAACGCCGGAAGAGCGTATGAAAATAAAAGGATTGGATGAGAAACGCGCCGATATTATTCCCGCCGGAATTATAATTTTAGATACCATTTTTGAAAAGTTAAATATTAAAAAAATAACAATTTCCGGTTATGCGCTTAGGGAAGGAATTATAATTGATACTTTGCAAAAAGAGAAAAGAAGAACAGCGCAACCGAAATTGTGCGATATCAGATTCGACAGTGTGAAGCATTTATCTGAATCTTGTAACTATGACAGAAAGCATTGCAATCATGTGGCAAAGCTAGCGTTAAGCATTTACGATCAATTGAGTAAAGAACTTAAATTAAGAAACGAGTGCAGGGAATATTTGGAAGCGGCGGCAATTCTTCATGATATCGGCTATCACATTTCGCATTCGCAGCATCACCGTCATAGTCAATATATAATCTTACACAGTGAATTATTGGGTTTCAACGAAACGGAAATAAGGATTATTGCAAACGTTGCGCGCTACCACCGTAAAAGTCATCCGAAAGAAACTCACAAAGAATTCAGCGTGTTAACAAGAAAAAACAAAAACGTAGTAAGAAAGCTTGCGGCAATACTCCGTTTAGCCGATTCGTTTGATAGAACACACGGTCAATTAGTTGCGGATGTTAAAGTTTCAGTTAATTCCGGTAAAATAATTTTCACGCCCGTTGTTAAAAATAATAAAGCAATCGATTTGGAGAAGTGGAGTTTTAACAGAAGGAAATCCCTTTTTGAAGAAACCTTCGGCAAAAAGGCGGAGGTTGGTTAATTTTAAATTCGTGTTAATTTTTAACTTAAAAATTGGGTAATAAAAAAGCCCGGCGTTTGAAATAACCGGGCTTTTGCTTTTTCGATATATCCGAAATATTAATACATTCCGTCCATTCCTCCCATTCCGCCGGCAGGCATTGCGGGAGCTTTTTCTTCTTCTTTCTTTTCGAATACAACAGCTTCGGTTGTAATTAACAACGAAGATACGGAAGCTGCGTTTTCCAAAGCAGTTCTACTTACTTTGGTAGGATCGATAACTCCGGATTCCATAAGATCTTCGTAAGTTTCGGTTTGAGCGTTGAAACCGTAGCTTCCTTCGTTTTCCAACACTTTGTTTAATACAACCGCGCCTTCCAAACCGGCATTGCTTACTATTTGTTTCAACGGTTCGCCCAAAGCTTTTTGAACGATTTTAATACCGGTGGTTTGATCCAAGTTTTCACCTTCAACGTTATCCAACGCTTTAATTGCCCTTACGAAAGCAACGCCGCCGCCCGGAACAATACCTTCTTCAACCGCAGCTCTGGTAGCATGTAACGCATCTTCAACTCTTGCTTTTTTCTCTTTCATTTCAACTTCGGTAGCAGCACCTATTTTAAGTACCGCAACACCACCGGAAAGTTTTGCCAATCGTTCTTGAAGTTTTTCCCTGTCGTAGTCGGAAGTTGTTTTTTCGATTTGTGCTTTAATTTCGTTTATTCTTTTCTTAATGTCTTCACTGCTTCCGGCACCTTCAACTATGGTTGTATTATCTTTATCGATAACGACTTTTTTAGCTTTTCCTAGATATTCCATCGTAGCGTTTTCCAATTTGAAACCGCGTTCTTCGGAGATGACCGTTCCGCCGGTTAATATTGCAATATCGTCTAACATTGCTTTTCTTCTGTCGCCGAATCCCGGAGCTTTAACAGCGGCAACCCGTAACGTACCTCTTAATTTGTTAACAACCAGAGTAGCTAGAGCTTCACCTTCCAAATCTTCCGCAATAATCAATAACGGTTTGCCGGATTGAGCAACTTTTTCAAGAATTGGGAGAAGATCTTTCATTGCGGAGATTTTTTTATCGTGGATTAAAATCAATGCATCTTCCAAAACTGCTTCCATCGTTTCCGAATCGGTAACAAAGTATGGAGAAAGGTAACCGCGGTCGAATTGCATACCTTCAACCAAATCCAATTCGGTTTCTGTGCCTTTAGCTTCTTCAACTGTAATTACACCGTCTTTACCAACTTTTTCCATTGCGTCTGCAATCAAATCACCTATTTCTTTATCGTTGTTTGCCGAGATAGCGCCAACTTGAGCAATTTCTTCGCGTCCGCCAACTTCTCTGCTCATTTCTTTTAAGAAGTCAACTACTTTAGTCACAGCAATATCAATACCTCTTTTTAAGTCCATCGGGTTTGCACCTGCTGTAACGTTTTTTAATCCTTCTCTATAAATAGCTTGAGCCAAAACAGTAGCGGTTGTTGTTCCGTCGCCTGCAACGTCGCTGGTTTTGGATGCAACTTCGCGAACCATTTGCGCTCCCATGTTTTCGACTTCATCTTCCAATTCAATTTCTTTAGCAACGGTAACACCGTCTTTTGTAACCGTGGGAGCACCGAATTTTTTCTCGATAATTACATTTCTTCCTTTAGGACCTAAAGTAACTTTTACCGCATTTGCAAGTTTATCGACACCTACTTTTAGTCCCGCTCTTGCATCGGCACTAAATTCAACGATTTTAGCTGCCATATTTTTCCTCCTTAGTTTTTGAATAAATTTTTATTCTACAATTCCCAAAATATCGCTTTCGCGCATAATCAAATATTCAGAATCACCGATTTTTACTTCAGTTCCGGCATATTTTGCATATAAAACTTTATCACCGGGTTTAACGTTCATTTCAATATGTTTTCCGTCTTCGGTAATTCTTCCCGGACCTGTTGCAACAACGGTCCCTTCAATCGGTTTTTCTTTTGCTGTATCGGGTAATACGATACCGCCTTTAGTCTTTTCTTCGGCTTTTTTTGGTTCAATCAAAACTCTATCGGCAAGAGGTTTAATTTTTACGTCTGTCATTTTTACCTCCCCTAAAGTTTTGTATTAGCACTCATTAAAGACGAGTGCTAATATATCAAACATTCGTTTTTTTGTCAATATTATAATTTTTTAAGTAATTCAGTCACATTTAACTATTGTATGATGAGAAATGTTTCAAAAAGATTTAAATGGTAAACATTAATTAGTTGTTTCTTTAAATGCATTTACTTTTGAAGATATGGTTTGCGTAACGAATTGTTATGTATTTCTTACGGTTATTTATTTAAGAGTTCTCGGAATTACATAGGATTAAAAAATTTCTCAAATTTTTAATAAATATGTTATGTAAAATTTTACAAAAAACTGATGACTATTTACATAAAGTAAAGAGAGAATCTGAAAAAATTTTATTTTTTTTGCTTGATATTAAACATAAATGTTATTACATTTGAAATGTAAGCGCTTACATTTCAGAGGATGTATGAAAGCAACTATATATGATATTGCAAAAAAAGCAGGCGTATCAATTGCCACGGTCTCAAGAGCACTCGGTGAGAATCGAGATAAAGTTAAACCGGAAACAAGAGAGAAAATTTATAATATATGCAAAGAATTAGATTACTCACCAAATAGTATTGCGAAATACCTGGCTAAAAAAACAACTGGCTCTATCGGACTTGTTTTGCCTGAAATTCAAGGTGATTTTTATACTGAAATAATAAAAGGGGTGGATGAAATCTCTTATTCTGGTGGATATAATTTGCTGGTAGCAAGTTCGCATAGTAGAAGAAATATTGTTGAATCTATTCTTGGCTTTATGAAAGAGAGTATGGTCGATGGTGTGGTCTTAATGATCCCTTCTATGAATAAACAAATTGAAAGTATTCTTTCTAAATATCAAATACCGGTGGTAATAATAAGCGATATGGAGGGATTTGACGAGTATGATAAAGTAAGCATAGACAATTATCAAGGTGCTTATTCTATCACAGAATATCTGATTAAAACACTTGGACATACTAAAATTGCTACTATTTGTGGACCTGAAGAAAACTTTGATGCACAAAAAAGGAAAAAAGGATATATCGATGCATTAAAAGATGCCGGGTTGCCAATTGAAAAAAGGTGGATAGTTGAAAGTGACTTCACAATTAAAGGCGGGGAAATTGCTTGTAGCAGATTACTAAGTTTAAAAGAAAAGCCGGATGTGATTTTTGCTGCAAACGATAACATGGCCGCAGGTTGTTATAATACTGCCAATTTACTCGGTTATAAAATTCCCGAGGACCTGGGAGTTGTGGGATTTGATCATGTTGCTTTTTGTGATTTTCTTAAACCAAAATTAACCACAGTCCACGTACAAGTATCCGAAATCGGACGGGTTTCGACTAATTTATTGTTAGAAAGACTGAGTAATAAAAATAAAGAAGATAGACCTCCCAAACATCTAAAAATATCAACAGGAATCATTATTGGAAATTCTGTGATAAAGAAAACTACAAACTAACTTTTGGAGGAAAGATGTATCAATTATTTAAAACAATTTTATTGTTAATTTTTTTAAGTATGCTCAGCATTACGTACGCGCAAAGTCATAGCGACCCGGCATATCTTCAGATTGTTAGCGCTGAAAAACCAATTACTATCGATGGTGTTTTGGACGAAACCGATTGGCTTAAAAGATATGATTATTTAGTATTTGGTAAAGAAGCATTACCTGGAGACGTTACTTATACTGTTACCGATTCCGCACATGTAAAAGGAGAAAATACGGATTCTACATTGACGTTTGTTAAAATTATTCATGACGGACTGGATCTCTATATTTCTTTGCAGTCGAATGACAAGTCAGTTGGAAAATTCGGAAACAGTTGGGAAGGAGACGGATTGTTTATGAAAATTAAATCGGCCAGTGGTATTCCATACGAATACAAATTATTTTTCAATCAAGGTGGTGTTGATCCGGATATTGCATTCGAAACTAATGGACCTGAAGGTTCGGGAGAAGGAGCAGCATGGAAGGCACCGGGTACCGTTGTAAATGATACCACTCAAATCGATTCGGGTTATACTGCTGAAATGGTTATTCATCTTGATAAGCTAGGTTATACTGATGAACATCCCGATGTTGAAGTTGCAATAAATATTTTTGACCCCGACGGCTATACTGACGATATGGACCCATGGGGAACGGGTGGTACGTACTTTAAAAGCTGGTGGGGAAGTGAATGGGGAAGTGAATTTAGAATATTGCGTTTGGCGGATCCCACTTTAGTTAATGCATATAAAACGGACGAAACAATTACCTTAGACGGTGAACTAACGGAAGATTTTTGGGCATACGCTGACTCCATTGTTGTAGGTAAAGGAAGTTCTACTTCAACCGGTGGATATTATATGCAATGGACACACCCAACAAATGTTTATGATGATATGAGTATGGCAACAGTTAAATTTATTCATAATGGAACCGACCTTTATATTGGTGTTGAATCTAATGACTCTTCAGTATGTAAATGGGCACCGGGTTGGGAGGCAGACGGATTATTTTTGTGGATGACAAATAAAGGAGAAATTCCCGATCCGGGTTCTCGAATGGAAATTAAAAATATGTTTTTCGATGCTACTGAAGGAGCGAAAGCCGTTTTTGAAACAAATGGTAATGTACCGAGCGGTGCTGCAGAAGGCGCATGTTATTTGCCAGAAGGTACCGTAACTCATACCGAATCGAATGGACCCGATGCAGGTTATTCCCTAGAAGTTGTTGTACATACCGATATGTTCGGATATCAAGATGGTGATGAAATAAATTTAAGTGTTGTAATTTGGGATTTGGATTATGCTTCTGCCGATGTATGGACAGACAGTACGGCCGATTATGCTCCTAACTGGTGGGGAACTCAATGGGTTGATACTAATTTTGAAAAATATCATTTGTATAGAAAAGTATTGTTAGCAAATACTACTGATATTGTGAAAACAAATAGCATAGCAAATAATTATATTTTAAAACAAAATTATCCAAACCCGTTTAATCCTACAACAACAATTAATTTTTCTATACCACAAGAAAGATTGGTAACTTTAAAAGTGTTTGATGTTTTAGGACAAGAAATTGCCGAATTAATAAATGAAGTAAAAAAGGCAGGTTCTTATAAAGTTACATTCGATGCTTCAAATTTGACTACCGGAATGTATTTTTATAAACTTGAAGCGGGAGATTTCTCTTCGACGAAAAAGATGTTATTAATTAAGTAAGCTCCTTATAAATAACGTGCCGTTCCCACAAAATAGAAATTGTGAAATAATTGTGGGAACGGTTAAAATTAAAAGATGATATGCTCTTGAAGATTAAAAACATCTTACCCGTGGTTTTCTTCTTTTTGTTTGCGTTTATTGTTTTACAAAGTACGAATGCGCAACAGACAGGAAAAATTGCTGGCACTGTTAGAGATAAAAACACCGGTGAAGCATTATTTGGTGTTAATATTTACATACCTGAAAAAAATATAGGTGCGGCATCTGACGAGGAAGGTTACTTTGTAATTCTGAATTTGAGTCCGGGAACTTACCAAGTTGTTGCCTCGATGATCGGATACAGAAAAGTAATTTTTAGAAATGTTTATGTGTCATCCGGAAAAACCACTACTCTTAATATCGAAATGGAAACACATTCGGAAGAATTGAAGGAAGAAGTTATTGTAACGGCCGAAGAACCTATAATCAAAATGGACTTAACCTCCAGTGAATTGACTGTTACGGCAAAGGAAATTTCCAGTCTTCCCATTGAAAATTTAAATGATATTGTTAAACAAAAAGCAGGTGTGGTTCTTGATGCATACGGGAATATTCATATTAGAGGAAGTCGTTCTTCAGAGGTTGGTTATTTAATCGATGGGATTTCGGTCAAAGATAATTTTTCGGGTACCCGTGCTGCTGATGTTGATGTTCAATTTATGGATGAAGTAAAAGTATTAAGCGGTGTTTTTAATGCTGAATATGGTCAAGCAATGTCCGGAATCATTGATGTAATTACAAAGGAAAGCAGTAGTAATTTTAAAGGAAAAATAGGTTTATATTTTGGTGACTATGTTTGTTCAGATGAAAATATTTATTTGAACATTAAAGAAGTAAAACCACTTTCAATTAATGATGTGAAAGTAAATTTAAGCGGACCTATTAAAGTTTTCGGTAATAATATTAATTATAATTTAGGATTTCGAAGATACGAAACAGAAGGATGGCTGTATGGACAAAGAAAATTTAATACTACGGATAGTTCGTATGTAATTGGTTCCGATTATTTTATTCAGGCTACAGGTGATAATGAAATTGTATCTTTGAATAACCAATTATTCTACAATGCTCAGGCAAAATTGAGTTTTGCACTGAGTAATAATATCAAGGTTTCAAACTTTATGTTATGGGATAAATCAGTCTGGCAAAATTACAATCATCTTTTTAAATATAATCCGGATGGGTTACCTCGTAATTTTAAAGATGCGGTTAATAACATCTTAAAATTATCTTATATTTTTTCATCTTCATCTTTACTTACCTTAAAATATTCGTTAGCATATTCAACCAATAAAAAATTTGTTTATGAAGACCCTAATGATCACAGGTATGCTAATCCTGAGTTATTAAGACAATTAACAAACTACAGTTTTTATACCGGCGGAACAGATATGGTGCACGATGAAAGAACTACTCTAACCAATATCATTAAACTCGACTTTCTTTCACAAATCGATAAACACAACGAATTTAAAACAGGTTTTGAGTATAGAAATGAAAATATTGATATTTCAAATCAAACCGCAAGGTATAAAAACGAAACACCTATATTTAGTTTCAATAGATTTATAAACGAAGGGACGTTTAATTATAAACCTGTAAGTATGGCTTTTTACATTCAGGATAAAATTGAATATAAAAGCGTAATAATAAATGCAGGTTTAAGATACGACTATTTTGATTCGAAGGGTGTTGTGCCGGTTGATGAAGCCGATCCCGAGAAATCGGAAAAAGTTCCAGCCGATAAGCAAATGCAGTTAAGTCCGAGAATAGGCTTGGCATTCCCTATTTCAGCTGATGGAACAATCCATTTTAGTTACGGCCATTTCTTTAGAATACCCGATTATAAATATTTGTATTATAATCCTAACTTTAAAGTAGGTCCCGGAGGGTTATATACTTTAATGGGTAATGCTAATCTGAAAGCCGAATCTACGATTTCATATGAATTAGGAATACATTATAAGATATTTAATATTTTAGGTATAGAAGCAACCGGTTTTTACAAGGATATTTCTAATTTGTTAGGCACGGAAATAATAAATACAAAGATTGGTGGCGATAGATATGCTAAATATGTGAACCGCGATTATGGAAAAGCAAAGGGAATAACAATTTCGGTTTTTAAGCGCGCATCTTTGAAAGAACCATTATCCGTTTCGCTTGACTATACATACCAGTCTTCGGAATCGAATGCTTCCGACCCAAATGATGCATTCAACAAATCCCAATCTGAGCCCCCAAAACAACCGAACATACAAGTTGTGCCGGTTGATTGGGATCAAAGGCACACATTAAATTTTGCTCTTTTCTATACCAAACCTAATTATTATAACATTGGAGTAATTGCAAAGTACGAATCCGGTTTCCCATATACTCCTGAAAATCAATCTATTCAATCAAGTTTCGAAAACAGTGGAAGAATGCCTAGCAAAGTTAATGTGGATTTTCAGTTTGATAAAATATTTAGCTTTCTAAATCAGAAATTAATTTTGTTTATAAAAATTTACAATTTGTTTGATACACGTAATGAAATTAAAGTTTACAATGATACGGGAAGAGCTAGTTATTCATTAATAAGCCAGTATACACCTGAGAAGCAAGGTCCCAATACATTAACGGAATTTTTAACGAATCCTACTTTTTATTCCGAACCGAGAAGAATAATTATAGGTTTGAATATAGAACTTAATTACAAGTAAGGTATTAGTATGAAGTACAGGATGTTTGTTTTTTTGCTGATTATGATCTCAATTAAGATCACAGCACAAATACATGTTCCGGAAGAAAAAAGAGGTGATAGAAAATATCGTAAAGAAGCGATACATAACGGTAATTTGGTTGAAACTTTGTTTTACAATTTCGGGGAAGTGGCTTGGTGGGGGCGTGAACCCTCAGGAGTATGGCCGAAAGGTTCAAAACATTCTTATATGGATGGAATTACCCCTATTGTTGCAGCTCAAGTGAAAGATATTAATGGAAAAGTTATCAGAATGGTTGAAGCAGGTTACCGTGAAAACATGGATATTTCTCCACTTGGTGTAGAAAGAGGGTTTCAACCAAGACCAGGATATTTTAATCCAAATCAATCTTCAATTGCAATGAGCGATAAACCAATTACCTGGCCGGCAAGTTGGCCGGGTAAAGATGATACATGGAATGGATTTTGGGACGGATATTTTGGTAAAAGAACAAACGCAGATCAAGAAAGTTATTTTGTAATGGATGATAATTCCGATGACGGTCACGAATTTTATCCTGATTCAACTGACCATTCGCGAAGAGGTCTGGGAGTTAGTGTTGCTGTTAGAGGATTTCAATGGTCTAATGTATTATCCGAAGATCTGATTTTTTGGCATTATGAGATTACGAACGAAGGTACTTATAATTATAACGAGATGATTTTTGGTATGTATGTAGATTGTGGAGTGGGAGGACAATTCGATTCGAATGACGACTATGCATCATTTGAAAAGGAAAATAATATTACATATAGTTGGGATCACGATGGAGTTGGTGAAGGGGGGTGGAGTCCTACTGGTTATGCCGGATATGCGTTCCTTGAAAGTCCTGGCAATCCTAATAACTTTATTGATGATGACGGGGATGGCGAAGATTCAAATCCGGTTATTACTGAAGATATGATTGTTGGGGAAGTTGCAGGCAACGGAATTGATGATAATGGAAATGGAATTATTGATGAAACATTATTAAATATTGGAATGAAATATACGGATGGAATTGATAATGACAATGATGGACTTATTGATGAGCTTATAGATGAATCGAGAGCTGATGGAATTGATAACAATAATAATTGGGACCCTGCAATTGATGATGTTGGTTTAGATGGATTAGCTGGAACTGGCGATTTTGGTGAAGGTGATGGGGAACCAACATCGGGATGGCAGCCTCCCGGAACGGTACCGGGAATGCCGGATGGTCCTATTAATAAATATGGACTGATCGATACTCATCAACCTGGAGAACCGGCAATTGATAAAACGGATATTAATGAATCCGATCAGATCGGACTAACTGCGTTCGATGTATTTTTTATAGGCTCCGGAGTAACTTTTCGTGAAGATGACAGGATTTGGGAAAGAATTTCATATAGTCATTTCGATACTGATTTACAAAATGGAAATATAGCATTTCTATTTGGATCAGGTCCCTTTATTCTACCGGCAGGAGCAACAGAAAGATTTTCGCTCGGGTTGGTTTTTGGTAACGATCTCAATGATATTGTCCGGAATAAAAAAGTTGTACAAGAAATTTATGATAATAATTATCGATTTGCCTCCCCGCCATTAAAACCGAAAGTTAATGCTGTTGCTGGTGATGGAAAGGTTATGCTGTATTGGGATTCGAAAGCGGAACAGTCATATGATTCATTTTTAAAAGAATATGATTTTGAAGGTTACAGAATTTACCGTAGTACAGATCCGGGTTTTTTGGATGCATACACAATTACTAATGGTTATGGTGATAATACGTTCTTCAAACCGGTAGCCCAATTCGATATAGTTAACGACATTAAGGGATTCTTTAATCTGGATTATCAAGGTACTAAATTTTATTTGGGAGATAATAAAGGATTAAAACATTCTTGGGTTGATACTAATGTTATAAACGGACAAACATATTATTATGCAGTGGTTTCTTATGATAGAGGAAATGCTAATATTGGATTATATCCTTCTGAATGTACAAAAGTCATAGTTAGAGATTTAGCTGGTAATATTACCCTTGATGTTAATACGGTAGAAGTTACTCCGGGAACCGTTACGGCTGGGTATGTTGCTCCGCAAGGGCTTGATACTGTTTACCATATTACCGGCAATGCAACCGGAAAGGTATTTACTGAAGTAGTTAATCCTAATTTGGTGGGTAATAAAGAATACTTAATTGTGTTTGATAATTCTGAAATGGATTCAACGGCTTACTCAGTTTTCGAAATTGCAAATGATGATACCATCCTGGTAATTAATAAATCATTTTATACGAATGGAGAAGATTTTAATGAATTGTTTGATGGGATTAGATTATTTGTAATTGATGATAGTATACAATTTGATTATAGTAATTCGGGTTGGGTTAAAGGAAATTGTAACGCAATTATTCTTGGGAAAAAGTTATATGATGTCCAGGAAGTGAGTAATGAATATCCCGTAAGTTATGAAGTGCGTGTTGGTCAACCGGATTCGTCTTGGTTATATGGATACAGAGATGAAACAAATTTTCAAGTATGGGATATCTACAATAACAAAAAAGTTAAATATTATTTATGGGAACCTCAAGATAATATGGATCATAAATTGACAGTCGGAGATTATTTTGAAATCTGGAAAGAAATTGAAGGCTCATGGAAAAGGATTTGGAAATTTTCTTTAGTTGCTCCTACCGATGAGAATATAATTAATCCGGTCGCCGGCGATATTGCATATTTGAAAATTAAAACACCATTCACTTCTTTGGATAAGTATTCATTTTATACAAATAAACAGAAAACGGATTACCAAAAAGCAAAAAATGATTTAAATAAAGTTACGGTAGTACCTAATCCGTATGTTGGCGCTGCACGGTGGGAACCTCAACGCTTAACAATTTCTGGTCGGGGAGAGAGGCGTATATATTTTACACATTTACCTGCCAAAGCTGTTATAAGAATTTATACGATGAGTGGTGATCACGTTAGAACATTATATCACGAGTCAAACCTACTCGACGGGAAAACTTATTGGGATCTAAAATCGAAAAAAGGGTTAGACGTAGCTCCTGGTGTTTATATCTATCACTTAGAAGCACCAGGTATCGGAGAAAAAATTGGTAAGTTCGCGATTTTAAAATAATCGGAAATAATAATGAGAATTACTGTTGTACTAATGCTTATTATTGTAGGATTTTCTGAGAATCTATTTCCTCAAACGTATGCCGGAAGTAGTGCCGGGCAGTTTTTGAAAATTGGCGTTGGTGCTAGAGCAGGAGGTATGGGAAATGCTTTTGTTGCAATATCTGATGATCCGGCAGCTATTTATTGGAATCCCGGTGTAATTTCCAGACTTGAAAATAATTCCGTTTTATTTAATCACACGTATTGGTTAGCTGAAACATCCCATGATTTTGCCGGCATCGTTATTAAACTTTTAAGTGGGCATGCCTTAGCGCTAAGCTATACAGCATTATCGATGAACGATATGAAAGTAACAAACGAGTTTTATCAAGAAGGTACGGGAGAATATTTTTCCGCTTCTGATATTGCATTGGGACTTTCTTACGCGTTTAATCTAACAAATGAATTTAGTATTGGTTTTACGTTTAAATATATTTTACAAAGTATTTGGCACATGGATGCTTCTGCTTTTGCCTTAGATATAGGGCTTTTTTACTTAACTCCGGTGAAGGGACTTTCTCTAGGTATGTCAATTACCAACATTGGTTCTGAAATTAAATATGAAGGTGACGATAACTTTATCTACTATTCCTTTGATCCAAGTAAACACGGAAATAGCGATAAGATATTTTCCGAAATAAAAATGGATAGTTGGGATTTACCTCTATCTTTTAGAGTAGGATTATCTTATCAGTTATTAAATAATAGATATAATAGTATTATAATTAGCGGTGATGCGGTTCATCCGAATGACTATAACGAATACGTGAATTTAGGATTTGAATATTCATTTAAAAAAACAGTTTTTCTTCGGGCGGGTTATAAGTCTTTATTCAAGATTGATTCTGAAGAAGGAATAACAGCGGGAGTAGGTTTGCTTTATTATCTCACTGATTTCATACCTATGAAAGTTGATTACTCATATTCCGACTTTGGAAGATTAAAGGGAATTCATAAAATGTCAATCGAAGTCGGTTTCTAAAATATTTAATTATCAATTATCTAATTTTATGAAAAAATTTGAAACTAAATACGGTTATTTCGAAAAGGGTGGAAAAGAATTTGTAATTAAAACTCCTTTAACACCGAAACCATGGATTAATGTTATTTCAAATGGACAATACGGAATGGTTGTTTCCCAAACCGGTGGTGGATTCAGTTGGTTGGAACACTCTGAGTTTAATAGAATAACCAGATGGCACCAAGATTTGATAAAGGATGATTGGGGCAAATACATATATATAAAAGATAACGATACTGGTGAAATATGGAGTCCTACATGGCAACCTGTTAAAGTAGATCTAGATAAATATGAATGCAGATATGGAACAGGTTACGCTAAATTTCACACGGAATTTAAGGGGATAAAAGTTGAGTTAATCTTGTTCGTTCCGTTCAATGAAACAATTGAAATTTGGGATGTCAAAATTACAAATAATAGGTCTGATTTTATAAACTTATCGATATTTACGTATTTTGAGTGGGTACTTGGTTCTTCTTCCGATTTTCATAGGGAATTTCATAAACAATTTCTGGAAACAAAATACGATAAAGAGATAAATGGTTTATTAGCAACTAAAAGGCTATGGGATATCCCACTTGGTGAAAGAGGGCATTGGAATATTGAATATGAATACATTGGTTTTTTTACTTGTAGCAAATTAATTTCTTCGTTTGAAGGAGATAAAGAAAATTTTATTGGTAAATATGGAAGTCTGGAAAGACCCAAAGCCGTATTAAAAGGCGAACTGGGTAAGAATACCGGAAGCTTTAACGATTCTATTTCTTCACTTCAAATTGATTTAATTATCAATCCGAAAAAGACTGAGAGATTAAACTTTTTTTTGGGATTGAAAAAATCAAAAAAAGAAATTATAAAAACTCTTGAAAAATTTAATACATTTGATGCTATCGATAGATCTTTTAGAAATGTTAGAAATAAATGGAATTCTATTCTCAACACACTTGTAATTAACACACCTGACGAAGCATTAAATTATATAGTTAATATTTGGTCACGTTATCAAGCAATCTCCGGGAGATTGTGGGGAAGAACAGCATATTATCAACAAAGTGGCGCATTTGGTTTTCGCGATCAGCTACAAGATAGTCTTGTATTTCTTCCGATTGATCCGGCATTAACAAAAAAGCAAATTAAACTTCATGCACGTCATCAGTTCTCTAACGGTGAAGTTCTGCACTGGTGGCATCCGATTACCGAAACCGGTCTTGCTACAAATATGACTGACGATTTATTATGGCTTCCTTTTGTAGTAATTCAATATATAATGGAAACAAATGATTACGAAATATTGAACGAGGAAGAACCATTTTATGATGAAAAAGAGAATAAAGCCTCAATACTCGAGCATTGTAGGTTAGCAATTAACAAAGTATTAAAAAGGTTTAGTAAGAGAGGTTTACCATTAATAGGTGCAGGAGATTGGAATGATGGAATGAGTGCTGTAGGACTTGAAATGAAAGGGGAATCGATTTGGCTAGCCGAATTTCTCTATAAGATTCTAAATGACTTTGCAGATATTTGCTCTAAAATAGGTGAAGATTCATGTTATTCATTTTATAATAAAAAGGCGAGGGAATTGAAATCTGCATTTAATAAATATTCTTGGGATGGAGAATGGTTTTTAAGGGCTACTAAAGATTCCGGGGAAAAAATAGGAAGTAAAGAATCGCGTGAAGGTAAAATATATTTAAATCCACAAACATGGGCAGTAATAAGTGAAATTTCCGATTCTAACAGAATAAAGGTTGCAATGAATTCTGTTGTATCAGAATTGTTAAGTAAAAATGGTTGTCTGCTGTTACAACCGGCATACACTAAACCGGATAAATTCATTGGCTATCTTACACGTTATGCTGCTGGTAGAAGAGAAAATGGTGGTGTTTATTCACATGCTTCTACTTGGTCGATATGGGCTTTTGCCAAACTTGGAGAAGATAAAATGGCGAATGAAGTATGTAAAAGAATGAACCCGATTTATTCTGGTATTAATGCTGAAGAATATTTAGCGGAGCCTTTTGTCTTAGCTGGAAATGTAGATGGTCCGGATTCACCGAATTATGGTATGGGAGGATGGACGTGGTATACCGGTTCTGCTGCGTGGTATCAAAAAATTATTGTCGATTGGATTCTTGGAATTCGTGCAAGCAAAGAGGGATTAATAATTGATCCTCATATTCCTTCAGATTGGGAGCATTTTACAGTTAAGAGGCTTTATCGTGGTACGGAATATAGTATTACAGTGAACAACCCGCACAAGTTAACATCGGGTAAAGTAGAATTGGAAATTGACGGAAAAAAAATAGAAGGTAATATTATTGTTGAATCGAACAAGAAAACAGTTAGCGTTGTTGCCATTATAAAGTAAATTGTAATGATCAATTTAAAAGGGAGTTGGGATTATATACTTGATAAGAAATCGGAATACTCTATAGATTATATCAAAAATCTTATTTCAAGAAACAAAGTATCCGGTTCAATCAAAGTTCCTTCAAATTGGAATTCTGGAAAATTGACAAATTTTTCCGGGACACTTTGGTATGTAAAAAAAATTAAAATTCAAAAAAATAATAGCTGGAAACGGTTATTGTTTGCTGGCGTAGATTACTTTACTGAAGTATGGTTTAACTGGAATTACCTGGGCTCGCATGAAGGATATTTTCAAAGTTTTGATTTTGTCATCGACGATTCACTAATAGAATATAATACGGCTAATATTTTAGTTGTTAAAGTATCGTCGCCGATCGAGACTCCCGGTAAAATATGGCCTCATAATAAAAAGTTAATAAAAGGTATTTTTAATCACCACGATTGTAGACCCGGCGGATGGAATGAAAAATACGGGCAAGACAGAAATACGGGAGGAATTTGGAATAATGTTAAAATAATTTTTGAGAAGAAAATAATTATTACCGAAACGAAAATATCTTCCAAATTAGTAAGTAATAAAGCCGAGTTAAAAATTTCATTCAAATATAAATCGCGTTTGGATTCTGAAACAATTGCACTAACTAAAATTTCGGTAAAATCAAAAAATAGGAAACTAAAAACTTTTACTTCAAAATTAACGTATTTACCAAACAGCGGAACCGCTTCTATAATAATTACTCTTCCCAAACCAGAGCTTTGGTTCCCGTATGATTTGGGCGAACCTGTTATTACAACTATAAGAATTTCATCGGAGCTTTTTAACGAAGTAATAATTAAATCTGGAATTCGTGAAGTAAACCTTAATGAAAAAAAAGAGTTTTTTATAAACAATAAAAGATTGTTTTTGCGAGGAACCAATATTATTCCTGAACAATATTTAAGCAATCTTACTCAAACGAAAATCAATAATCTGGTCACATTATTAAAAAAAGCCAATATTAATATTGTTCGCGTTCATGCCCATATTAACAGGCATGAATTGTACGAAGCTTTTGATGAAGCGGGAATTTTAGTTTGGCAAGACTTTGCGTTACAATGGACTTATGAAGAATCGAATGAATTTAAAATAAATGCTATAAAGCAAATTAAGGATATGGTTAATCAATTTTATAACCATCCTTCAATTGTTTTTTGGTGTTGCCATAACGAACCCGGAGAACAAATTGAGACACTCGACAAATATCTGTATCAAGCAGTAGTTGAGGAAGATAGCACAAGAATAGTTAGACTTGCTTCAAATTATGAAGAGCATGCTTATGAAGGATGGTATTGGGGGAAGGTAGATGACTATATATCTACACCAAGGGGTCCGCTTGTTACTGAATTTGGGGCACAAGCATTACCCAATTACAACTCATTGAAAAAAATACTATCTACAAATGACATAAAAAAACTAAATTGGGATAAATGGGAATACCACAATTTTCAATATGAGCAAACTTTTAATGTTGCGGGCATTCGGCTTGGGAAAAATATAAATGAATTTATAACATCATCTCAAAAGTACCAAGCGAAACTTATTGAAAAAGCAGTTGATTACTATAGAAGAAAAAAATGGAATGGTATAACCGGCATATTCCAATTTATGTTTGTTGACGGGTGGGAATCAATTTCTTGGTCGGTTATTGATTATTTCGGAAAGAAAAAGCCGGGATATTATGCTTTGCAGCATGTATTCAGACCGATTTATGTTTCAATTAATTTGAAAAAGAAACGGTATCAAGTTGGAGAAGAATTATTTTTGGAATTATGGATAATTAATGACTTATATGTTCAATATAAAAATAGTAAAATTATAATATATCTAAATTCTAAAAAGTTAATAGCGATTGGTAACATAACCATAAAAGAGGATTCCGTTTTTTACTTAAGTAGCAACGAAACAAAAGTAAAAATACCAAATGCTAAAAATTTATCTGAATTAAAAGTGATTGTTGTTAATTCCGCCGGAAAAGTACTTACCAAAAATAAAGCGGAAATTAAAGTTTATAAAACTAAAATTAAATGGTAATGAAATCCATTGTCCTATTTTTCGTAATAACACAATTATTATTGATAAACTCTTTTTCACAAGATTTTATTTTTTTTGATGACAGTCCTACATCTGACTCGTACGATCCGAGTTGGGGATTTGTAAACTCACCAAGTGTTTTGAAAAGGATAGGTGATAAATTTCCGGTGGAAGACTCAATAAAATTTATGGGTATAAATTCACTAGAATTGAGTTGGCGCTCTGTTACAAATGGTGATTGGGGTATTGCTGTTGCAGAACCGGGTTGGCCTGGTCATGATGTGACAACTAAAGATTTTTTAACATTCTGGCTTTATTCTGAAACCGGTATTTCTTCGATAAATCTACCTAAGGTTTATTTGGAAGATTTATCAAATGTAAAAACTACAAGCCAAAAGATTTCGGACTTTTCGGACGATATTATAGCGAATAATTGGACGAAGATCAAAATACCAATTAATGTATTTTTGGATAATCCTGGGTTGGCGGATTTAAAACAAATTAAGACAATATTTTTCGGACAAGAAGTTGCCGACGGTGTTCAACATACTTTGTATATTGATGAAATTAGGATTGTGAATGAAAATGAAAATGATACAATCCCACCTGCTATACCGAAATTATTATATGCAAAGGGTTTTTATAAACATATTGATATTAAATGGGAGAAGAACAAGGAAGAAGATCTTCATGGATATTACATTTATAAAATTAAAAATGGTTTGCCGGAATTAATAAGTTATGTCGGCAAGAATGAAATGTATTATGCGGATTTTATCGGGAAAATAGATTCAACTTGTACCTACTCAATTTCTGCAATCGATATTTCAGGGAATGAATCAGAACTTAGTAATACTGTAACAGCATCCACCAAGTTTATGGATGATGATGAACTGTTGTCTATGCTACAAGAATGTACATTCAGATATTTTTGGGATTATGCTCATCCGACTTCATGTTTAATACGAGAGCGTTTAGGGTCAGGAAATACAGTTACTTCTGGTGGTACGGGAATGGGTGTAATGGCAATAATTGTTGGAATTGAAAGAAAATTCATCGCACGTTCCGAAGGAGCAGAAAGGATATTACGCATAGTGAGATTTTTGAAGAATGCAGACCGTTTCAATGGTGCTTGGTCTCATTGGATAAATGGAGAAACAGGCAAAGTAATTCCGTTTAGTCAATTTGATAATGGTGGTGACCTTGTCGAAACAGCATATTTGATTGCCGGACTATTGGTTGCAAGAGCTTATTTTGACAGAAACAATGATACTGAAAACGAAATACGGTTACTCACTAATCAACTTTGGGAAGAAGTTGAATGGGATTGGTATAGAAAAACTGAAAATAGTTCTGTCCTTTACTGGCATTGGTCGCCGGAATATAATTGGCAAATAAATCTTCCGATACAAGGATATAATGAGGCAATGATTACCTATCTTCTTGCAATAGCATCACCCTCTCACCCAATACCTCCCGATTTTTATTATAAAGGTTGGGTAGGAAATAATTATTTAAACGGGAAAAGTTTCTATGGAATAAAATTGGATATTGGTCCTGATTATGGTGGACCGCTTTTCTTTACACATTATTCATTTTTAAGTTTCGATCCGAGAAATAAAAGAGATAAATATGTAAACTATTTCGAATATGCACGGAATGTTGCATTGGTACATCAACAATATTCTATCGATAACCCCAAAGATTTCATCGGTTATAATAATAATACGTGGGGACTAACAGCAAGCGATGATCCATTGTTGGGATATGCAGTCCATTCACCGATGTATAACGATAACGGAACAATAACTCCCTCCGCAGCTATTTCTTCATTCCCGTTCACTCCTGTTGAATCTATGGCTGCATTTAAAAATTTTTATACAAACTACGGCGAAATTTTGTGGGGAAAATATGGTTTTAAAGATGCTTTTAATCCTACTTTAGGATGGACAGCTGGAAGTTACATTGCAATTGATCAAGCCCCCACTATTATAATGATTGAGAATTACAGAACGAATTTGATTTGGAATTTGTTTATGTCAAATTCTGAAATTAAATCAATGCTTAATGCAATAGGATTTGAAGTAGTTAATGGGATTAATAACGACAAAGAGCAGTTTAATTTGAATTTTTATAATAATTATCCAAATCCGTTTAATCCCGATACAATAATTGAATTTTCCTTGCCTACGGAAATGTATGTTGAGTTGAATATTTTCGATGTGCTAGGACATAAGATAGAATTGTTGGTAAAAGAGAAGTTAAAACCTGGTAAACACAAAGTTAAATGGGAAGCAAAAAATCTTGCGTCAGGTGTATACTTTTCTGTTTTGCAAGCAGGTGAAAAATCTGAAACAATTAAAATGATATTATTACACTAGTCCATATTAATTATTCTACTATTAATGATAACAAAAGTATCATTTAAAATAAAATATGGTTAAAGCAATGAAAAAACGAATAAAAAGCAATTACGGCAATTATTTTATGTTAGCATTTTTATTGATGTTCTGGTTAATGCCTTCCAAAATCTATATGCAAACTTTTGAGATGGTAGATAATTTTGAAACTCACAATTGGCATTGGTATCAATGGGGAAGTGACAACGGGTTTTTATCGTATAGTAATATTTGGAGTAGTCAAGGGGATTTTTCATTAAAATTGACTTCTACAAAAAATAACACTGGCTGGAATATTTTCGGAACCGGGTGTATGGAAATAGAAACTCCGGATTCGATACTAATTGATGTTTATGCGATTAATACTCATAGGCTTGAAATAAAAATCGTAAACTCAAATAACCAGGAAATTTTACTTGACGCTATAAATATGGCAGCAGGAGTTGAATATCTGAATTGGAAGATAGATGTCAATGGCAATAATATAAGGAAACTTTATCTTGTTCAGGCTTGGTATGAAGGTACAGTTACAGTATATATAGATAATATTCGTTTTTATAAAAATGGTGTAGAAACAAAGTGGGAAGGTTTTGAACAACCTAGTTATTATTGGGATGGCTCTGCGGATGCAGATAACAAAGATAATCAAGTAATTGTTTCCGATGATATTACACATTCATATAGTTCGCAGAATTTTGGAAGTACGGCTTCCCAAGTACTTCAGTGGGATGATTCTATCTATCAGGATGACCACGTTGCACAACTACAAACAAACTTTGATCAGCCGAAAGACTGGAGTAAATATTATTATTTCAGACTAGACGTTTATAGACCTTCTTCCACTCCCGATTGTAGTTTATTTGTTTTTATCTGGGATGGAACCAACGGAATTGGAACAGAATGGGTAAATGTACCGGCTGATAAATGGACAACTGTAACTCTTAAACTTGGTGGTAATATTAACTTAAGTAATATTGAAGAAGTCAAAATAGTTGTTCCAAATACAGATATTTATACTACCGGCAAATTGTTTTTAGATAATTTCCAAGTTGGTGGTTTTGTACCATTGGCAACACCAAAAGAACTTTCATCAATTGGTGTTAGATATAGTTTAGATGATTTTGACGGGAGAATTCCGGATCAGTTCCAGAAGGATTCTGTCGCAAGAGCAGGATATAATGATTATTTCGGTTACACCGGAACCGCTAAAAGTAGTAGTGCCCAGTTGGATGTATCGTTATCAAACATTGAGAATAATGGACACGCTCATACTAAACCATTTGCTTGGCAAATAGCTTACGATGTAGGCTACGATATTAATTCTTGGATTTCATATTGGAATTTACTGGGACCCGGAGAAGCACCAAAACCAAGAGATATGAGTAATATGGAAAAATTTTCTTTATGGATTAAAGGAGATACAAGCGGTTTTAGTGATAAAATATGTGTGGAATTTCATGATGCCCGATGGGGAAACCCCGATTATAATTCTGGTAAGGCTTTTGCAGTATTAAGTAATATTTCCAGTGAATGGAAACAATGGATTATTCCATTCGATCCTGATAGTTTGGTCATTTATGGGAACTTTGATCCGACAAAAGTTACTGAGGTTGTTATCTCTCTTGATAACAGTACGGCAAGTAAGAGCTTTGGTAAATTTTATATTGATGACCTACAATTTGTTGATACAGATGAAGTTTACTGGAATAATAATGATTTTAACGAAGATTTTTTAGATCTGGTTGAAAGAAGAACATTTAATTATTTTAATGAGTGTGTTAATGATATCACGGGACTTGTATTTGATAGAGCTAACTTTTTAGATCTTGCAACAGTTGCTGGAACGGGATTTGGTTTGGGTGCAACAGTTGTGGCAGTTGAAAGAGGTTGGATATCTTCAGAGGAAGCTGAAAATTATATTATAAAAGTTCTATCAGGATTATGGAGCTCTCCGCAAGATACTTCTGTTTCCGGAACAAGTGGGTATAAAGGATTTTATTACCATTTTCTTGAATCTGATTCAGGTCTTAGAAAACAAGTCCCTCCGGACAAAGAACCGGTTGAGTTATCAGTAGTTGATACTGGAATACTTATGGCGGGTGTTTTGTTAGTACGAGAATAT
The DNA here is from genome assembly GCA_027030245.1 of Melioribacteraceae bacterium. Classification (GTDB taxonomy): domain Bacteria; phylum Bacteroidota; class Ignavibacteria; order Ignavibacteriales; family Melioribacteraceae; genus BMS3ABIN04. The sequence goes on along the minus strand of JALVFE010000040.1, from coordinate 75,425 downwards.
TTTAAAGATAATCAAACAATTGTGGATTTAGCAGAAAAATTGTATCGTAGAGTTGATTGGACATGGTTCTATGATACTTCTGTTAATCAGTTCTATTTAGGTTGGTCTCCTGAAAAAGGATTTGTTGGTCACTGGGATGTTTTTACCGATGAGGTAATGCTGATCAATATACTTGCTGTAGGTTCTCCAACTCATCCAGTTCCTTCGAACTGTTTTTATGCTTGGAGTAGAGATATTGGAACTTATAATAATCATACAATTGTTAATTCGTGGAATGGTTCGTTATTTCAATATTTTTTCACTCATTGTTGGATAGATTTACATGATAAAACAGATGCTCAAGGAATTAATTGGTTTAATAATTCTATTGAAGCTGGGTATGCTAATAGGGACTATTGTATTGCTGGTATCGATGGCTCGGGGAGAACAAATGTACCTACGTATGGGATGAATAGCTGGGGATTATCTGCAACTGAACAGATTCCTGCAGGTATTGATACTATTTATTTTGGAGAAAATGGGGCTTTACCAACTAAACAAAGTAATGATGATCCAAATTTTAATGGAACATTTTACGGTGAAAACAATGGGACTGTTCCTGTTTATGGTGCCGGAAGTATGATTGGGTTTGCTTCTTATTCCGATGGTTTTGATGCCAGTTTAGTTTATGATGCTTTAAAAAATTATTATTTAAATACTCAATTATGGACAGGCAATTTTGGCTTTAGAGATAGCTATACAGACACATCCGTTGTAAAAAGCAATGCTTGGTCTAAATTCCCAATGTATAAGAATAATTTTTTCGCAATAGATCAAGGACCTATGCTTTTAATGATTGAGAATTTTAGATCAAAATTAATTTGGAATTATTTAAAAAATAATGAGTATATCGCAACCTCATTAAATGAATTATTTGTGCAGGATCTTAGAGTTAATGATGATTTAACAGGTGCCTCACAGCTTTGGCCGTCTACCGCATCTAATTATATAGGAAAATATGTTACTGTATGGGATGATAGAAGAGTATCTAATACCGATTTTATTTATGTTCAAGAGTTTCATAGTATTGATAATGGTATTGGTAAATTTAGAGTTGACGGAATAAACCGACAAGTTACTTCAATCGATTCGGTTATTGCAAAACCTAAAGTGGCGATAAACGGAAACAATCGGTATTTAATAACTTGGTTCGAAAATAATAATCTTTTGGGTAAATTATTTATGTTCGGTGATACGGTTTCAGGTACAGAATTTAAAATTAATGAGTTACCAATTTATTCCAATGAACAAACAAGTGCATTGACTTCTGGTAGAAATAACAATTTTGTTGTTGCTTGGACCGGAGTCGATGATGAAAAGGATATTTTTATCCAGATAATTGATAGCCTTGGAAATATAGTAGGAAGTAACATTAAAGTCAATGATGATGTCTCGAATAATGAGCAGACATCTCCGGATATATGTATGGCAGATGATGGAACTTTTTTAGTTGTTTGGCAAGATACAAGAAATAATAATAGTGAAATATTTGCGCAATTATATTTTTCCGATGGTATACCGAATGGTTCTAATTTTAAAATCAGTGGTGAATATGGATGTTCTATTAAACCTTCTGCTGATATGAATTCAAACGGTGATTTTGTAATTACTTGGCTTGATACTACATCTTCAAATAGAAATATTTATGCTTCATTATATGATAAAAATGGGGTTTTACAAAAAGGAATTCTGACAGTAAGTACTAATAGTTATAGTCCTGCTATTTGCAAACCAGATGTAGCCATAGATTCTGTTGGTAACTTTAATATTGTTTGGCAAGATAGTAGAGAGGGTTCTATGGATATTTATTATCAGCAGTATTCATTTAGTGGTACACCAATTGGTGGAAATTCAAGGGTGCATTCACAACGTCTCGAGTCCAATCAGATTAATCCTGTGATTATATCATTAGGCAGCAATCGAGGTTATCAGATAGTTTGGCAAGATGATAGAAATGGTGACTGGGATATTTATTGTCCAATAATCAATTTTAATGATTCAAAAGATTTTGGAAATGAAAAGAACTTTTCAGAAATACCATTGACTTATGAGCTAACTCAAAATTACCCAAATCCATTTAACCCTACTACAACTATTAATTTTTCACTTCCAAAAGCACAAAACGTAAAAGTCGTAATATATGATTTATTAGGCAATGAAGTAAAAGTTTTGATTAATGAATTTAAAAAACCAGGTTATCATAAAATTATGTTTAATGCTTCAAATCTTGCTTCAGGTATTTATATTTATAGAATAATTGCAGGTGATTTTATGCAATCAAAAAAAATGGTGCTATTGAAATAATGAAAAGAGAAAATATTGTTATAAATAAGAATCCAAAACTATAAATTTTACAATATATGGCAAAACGAATAGTGTTTATATTGCTGATATTTCTAGGCTGTTCCTCAAAAGAAAAAAGCAATATTACATTAGTTTTCTGGGCAATGGGGGTAGAAGGAGAATATGTTAGTATTCTTATTAAGGAATTCGAAAGAAAAAATCCTGAGATTAAAGTTGTTATACAACAAATACCATGGACCGCAGCTCAAGAAAAGTTAATTACAGCTTATGCTAGCAATATGTTGCCGGATATTTTCCAATTAGGGAATACTTGGATTCCTCAATTTAAATCTCTTCTCGCTCTGGAAAATCTGGATGGTTATATTAAAAGTTCTTCGGTGATTAATTCAAATAATTACTTCAGAGGAATATGGGAAACAAATATTATTGACTCATCTGTCTATGGAATTCCTTGGTATGTTGATACACGCGTGTTGTTTTACCGTTCTGATATTTTACGGAAAGCTGGTTTCGATGAGCCACCAAAAACATGGAATGAACTTTATACAATATCTAAAAAAGTAAAAAAAGTTTTAGATGCTAATTATAAGTATCCTATATACATATCGATAAACGATTGGTCTCCATATATAATTTTTGGAATGCAAAACAGGGCATCAATATTATAAAATAATAATTGTTACGGAAATTTTTCCTCACCGGAATTTAAAGAAGCTTTCGATTATCTTTTAAGATATCATAGAGAAAAATTATCTCCCATTGGTATATCTCAAGTTACCAATATTTATCAAGCATTCCACGATGAATATATTGCTATGTTTTTTTCGGGTCCGTGGAGTATAAAAGAAATAAAAAGATGGATGGTAGATTCATTAAGTAATTGTTGGAGTATTGCACCTATGCCTGCAAAAGGTGATAAATATCCTGGACTTTCACTTGCAGGTGGTTCAAGTCTTGTGATTAACAGAAAATCAAATTATAAGTCGGCTGCATGGCGATTAATAGAATTTCTTTCTCTAAAGGATTCTCAGATAAAATTTTATGAATTAGTAAATGATTTACCAGCAGTTAAAAATGCTTGGCTAAGTTCACCTTTGGATAAAGATAAGTTTGTGCATGTATTTTTCCGACAATTTGAGAATGTTAAATCAACCCCCAAAATTCCGGAGTGGGAACAAATCGTGTTCTCTAAGTTACCGCAATATGTAGAATATGTAGTTCGGGGAAAAATGAATGTTCCTGAGGCACTAAAATATTTGGATAAGGATGTGAATAAGATTTTAGAAAAAAGAAGATGGTTATTAGAAAATAATGATAATTAATACAAGAAATAAAATTTATAATAAAACGGTGTTCTTATTTCTGGCACCAGCACTACTCTCTATCTTTATCTTCTTTTTTCTCCCTGTAATTGCGGCATTTATATTAAGTTTTACGGATTTGGGGATATATTCACTTGCTGATTGGAAATATACCAGATTTATCGGTGTTGATAATTATATAAACCTTTTTAAAGACCCTCTTTTCTGGCAAGCACTTAAAAACACTGTCTATTTTGTTTTTGTTGCGGGACCTTTATCAATATTAGTCTCTTTGATCACAGCAATTATGTTGAATTCTAAACTTGTTAAGTTTAAATCATTCTTCAGGCTATCTTTCTTTTTACCTGTGGTTACAACACTAGTCGCGGTTTCTATTGTATGGAGATATATATATCACCCTCATTTTGGAGTACTAATTATTTTTTGGGTTTATTCGGAATATCCCCTATTGATTGGCTTGGTGATCCATCGTGGGCAATGCCTTCAATTATCCTTATGGCAGTCTGGAAAAATTTCGGTTATAATATGATTATTTTTACTGCAGGTTTACAAAATATTCCACCCCAGCTTTACGAAGCAGCTGAAGTTGAAGGAGCTAATGCTTTGCAAAAATTCTTCCGAATTACCTTACCGATGCTTGCTCCGACTACCTTATTTATTAGCATAATTACGTTAATTGGATTTTTTCAACTCTTTGCCGAACCATATATTATGACTCAAGGTGGTCCACTAAATTCAACATTAAGTATAGTACAGTATATGTATCAAGAAGGATTTAGATAGTGGAATATGGGATATTCTGCTGCTTTGGCGTTTGTTTTGTTTATTATAATTTTTATCGGAACATTTATTCAGTTAAAATTAAAAAACTATGAATGATATTTTTAAAAGATTGTTTTTACATTTTCTAATGATAATGATAGCTATTATTACATTGGCTCCTTTTATTTGGATGCTTTCCGCATCTTTTATGTTAGATGGTCATGCGTCCGTTTTCCCGCCAAGATTTATTCCGGATAATTTTACACTAATACAATATAAAATATTGTTTTCCAAATTAAATATTAGGTCTAGTCTATTTAATAGTTTTGTTTTATCAATTGGGGTAACTTTCATCTCTTTGTTTTTTAATTCACTGGCAGGTTTTATTTTTGCGAAATATGAATTTACAGGAAAAGAAAAACTTTTCAAGATTTTATTAAGCTCAATGATTATTCCAAGCCAAGTAACTATGCTTCCTTTGTTTCTGATGTTAAAAGAAATGGGAATTATTAATACGTATTTTGCAATTATTATCCCAGGTATGGCTAATATTTTCGGAATATTTTTGATTAAACAATATGCCGAATCTGTTCCCGACAGTTTAATTCAAGCTGCGAGGATAGATGGTGCTTCAGACTTTCAGATTTATTACAAAATATTTTTACCCGTAATAAAACCAATATTAGTAACACTAGCATTATTTACGTTTATGGGAACATGGAATGACTTTATTTGGCCTTTAATAGCTTTAACAGATGAATCGATGTATACTTTGCCTGTTGCTCTTGCAAATCTTATTGGCGAACATGTAAAAGAACCGGAGTTGATGATGGCAGGTTCGGTAATTACAATTTTACCAATAATTATTGTTTTTTTAGTTCTTCAAAAACAATACATAGAAGGAATAATGTTAGGGAGTATAAAAGAGTAACAACTTTAAATAGAGAAAATTATAATATTAAGTAATAACGCTGATCATATATGTCAAAAGTAGTTTTACAAAATGTAACAAAAAAGTATAGCAATAACCAAACGGCAGTAAATAATATTAATCTCGAAGTTAATGATAAAGAATTTATTGTTTTAGTTGGACCTTCAGGTTGTGGAAAATCAACAATACTTAGAATGATTGCAGGGTTAGAGCAAGTAACTGAGGGAAAAATTTATATCGATGATAAGTTGGTTAATCATGTTCCCCCCAAAGATCGTAATATTGCAATGGTTTTTCAAAATTATGCCCTTTATCCGCATATGACCGTATTTGAAAATATGGCTTTTGGACTTACAATAAGGAAATTACCAAAAGATGAAATAAAAAAACGGGTAACCGAAACTGCAGAAATTTTAGAGTTACAGGATTTATTAAGTAGAAAACCCAAAGCTCTGTCGGGAGGACAAAGACAGCGTGTGGCTCTTGGAAGAGCAATTATTCGGAAACCAAAAGTTTTTCTCTTTGATGAACCACTAAGCAATTTGGACGCAAAACTAAGAGTTCAAATGCGAACTGAAATATCTAAATTACATCAAAAGTTAAAAACAACAATGATGTATGTAACGCACGATCAAACAGAAGCAATGACAATGGGAGATAGGATTGTTGTAATAAATAATGGGATAATACAACAAGTAGATAAACCATTAAAGATTTATAATAATCCTGCCAATAAATTTGTAGCAGGATTTATTAGTAATCCACCGATGAATTTTATTGACGGTGTGATTTCCATCGAAAAAAGAATTGTAAAATTTAAATCACAACATTTTACGTTGAATATTGGTGAATGCGGTACAGAGTATTTGCAAGAACTTGAAAATCAAATTGTTACTTTAGGAATTAGACCTGAGGATATTTTAGTGGGAAATCAAGCAGGTGATTCGCATTCTGCAGATATTGAGTTAATAGAGCCGTTGGGCGGAGAATCACTTTATTATTTACATTTAAATGGAGTTAAATTAGTTGTAAAGTCAACAGTACAAATAGAAAAATCGGAGTTCAAATCAGTAAAAATTTCTTTTAAGAAAGATAGAATTCATATCTTTTATAAAGACAAACCGATATGTTAAATCGCTATAATTAGTAGAGTAATTATTTTTCAACAGACCTTGCAAAAATATAATCTACGTTTTTTAACATTTCTTTTGAGTCAAAAATATTTTCGATCTCTTCTTCGGAAAGATAATTTCTTACCCTCTTAGAGTTCAGCAATTCGGTCTTTAAATCGGTTGATTTATCTTTCCAAACATGCATAGCCGGTTCCTGAACCATTGCATAGGCTTCTTCCCGGGTCAATCCTTTTTCTACTAATTTGAGTAATACTTTTTGCGAATAAATTAAGCCTCTAGTTTTGTTCAAGTTTTCAAGTGCATTTTCCGGATATATAATAAGATTATCAATCAAATTAATTGCTAAATTAAGCATATAATTTAAAGTAATCGTACTATCGGGAACAATTACTCTTTCAACCGATGAATGCGAAATATCACGCTCGTGCCAGAGTGCCACGTTTTCCAATGATGCAACGGCATTACTTCTGAGTAACCTTGCCAAACCGGAAATACGCTCGGATATAACCGGATTACGTTTATGTGGCATTGCCGATGAACCTTTTTGACCTTTTGAAAAATATTCTTCCGCTTCAAGAACTTCAGTGCGTTGAAGATGTCTTATTTCCACAGCCATTTTTTCCAGCGTCGCGCCGATTACGGCAAGAGTTGACAAGTATTGCGCGTGGCGGTCGCGTTGAATTATTTGTGTGGAAACGGGTGCGGGTTTTAATCCCATCTTCTCGCAAACATATTTTTCAACCTTTGGAGAAAGATGATCGAACGTACCGACTGCACCGGAGATTTGTCCCACGCTAATGTTTTCAATCGCATCTTTCAAACGTTTAATATTCCTTTTTGTTTCTTCGTACCATAACGCAAACTTCAGCCCGAATGTTGTAGGTTCGGCATGAATTCCGTGGCTCCTTCCGACGCAAAGAGTATGTTTATGCTCGAGCGCTCTTCTTCTCAGAACTTCTTTTAGTTTATTTAAATCAGAAAGTAAAATTTCACCCGCGCTTTTCATTTGGTAAGCGAGAGTTGTATCGAGAATATCGGAGCTTGTCATTCCGTAATGTATATGCCGGGAAGCGGGACCAACATATTCTGCGACGTTTGTTAAAAAAGCAATTACATCGTGTTTGGTTTCCTCTTCAATCTCTAAAATACGCTTAACATCGAATGAAGCTTTTGATTTTATTTCTTCAACATCTTCTACAGGAATTTCACCCATTTGGGCGCGTGCTTCGCATGCAAGAATTTCAATTTTTAGCCATGTTGAAAATTTGAATTCGTCTTCCCAGATTTTCCCCATTTGGGGAAGCGTATAGCGTTCGATCATTTAGGCTCCAATATCATCGTTTTTGTTAAAGTTTTGCCTTTGCGTAAAATTTTAAAACTTACGGCGTCGTTTGTTTTATATGTATGAAGTAAATTAATGAGAGTAACATCATCGTTTATTTTAACTTTATTCATTTCCAAAATAATATCGGCTACTTGCAGACCAGCTTTATCTGCCGGGGAGTCCGGCGCTACATCGGTGATAATTACTCCTTCCGCATTTTTAAGTTTGAAATACTTTGCAATGCTTTCATTAATTGTTTGTATGCTCAACCCTGTCCAAAAATTTCTGTCAACTTTACCGTATTGTTTGAGGTCAGCAATTATTTCGCTTACTTTGTTTATCGGAATGGCAAAACCTACTCCGATATTTCCGCCGCTTCCGGAATAAATTAAAGTATTCATCCCGATAATTTCGCCGATACTGTTAACCAGCGGTCCACCACTGTTTCCGCTGTTAATTGCCGCATCGGTTTGAATCATGTTATAATAATATCTTTCGTTTTGAACACCGAGGTTCATCCCAAGTGAACTGACGACACCGACGGTTACGGTCGGTTTTTTATTAATTTCAAAAAGTCCAAATGGATTACCAAGCGCAATTACCCATTCGCCGATTAAAATTTCTTCCGAATCACCGAACTTAAGGTAAGGAAGATTCTCCGAATCTATTTTTAACAAGCAAATGTCTGAAACCGGATCGGTTCCTATCAATTTTGCATCGAAATGCCTGCCGTCGGTTAGCGTTACAATAATTTTAACGGCGTTTCCCGCAACGTGATCGTTGGTAATTATGTATCCGTCGGGAGAAATTAATGTTCCTGATCCCAATCCTTTTACTTCCCGCAAATATATTCTGTCTCCGAAAAATTCGCGGAAAAACGGATCGGTACTCCAAAAATCCCTGTATTTTTGAATTTCGGTTACGGTAATACCGACAACAGCGGGACTAACTTTAGCCACTGTTTTTGTAATGATCGTGTGCCGGGAGTTATAAAGATTATTGTTTGCTTCGTCTTTCGTGGTTACCGAATCGTGTTTGTCATTGATAACTACATTGTTCGAAGCATTTTTAACCGTAATCACTCCTTTGTTTTTTTCAGGTAAGATGTCGCCTTTGGTATAATACAAATAAGCGAAAGCTGCTGAAACAATAAATAATGTTGTAACGGACGAGAGAAAAATCGTTTTAAATGTGCCCATGTTTATCCTTTAACGAATTTTGTTGTTCTTTGAAATATTCCATTAACGGAATAATATGTTTCGTTAAAATAACAATAAAGAGAATAAGAGTCATCCAACCGAAAAAAGCGGAATTCTGTGCGGGAGGGTTCGAATATTTATTTAAAATATCCGATGTGAAAATAGCTAGCAAACCAACCAACCCGGAAGCAGCGCTGTTTGCTACTTGGATATCTTTTTTGTAAATGTAAACGAAAATCCATAATACTATCCACAAAACCAAAATTTGAGGCATTAAAAGTATTGTTCCGCCTGCACCCGTTGCCAAACCTTTTCCTCCCTTAAATTTAATCCACGGCGAATAGCAATGACTTATTACGGCAAACATCAACGCAACTATTTGAAATTCGAAATAATTACCGTATAAACTTTTCACAAGAAAAACGCTTAAAAATCCTTTAAGAAAATCCACAGCAAAAACGGTAAGACCCGTAACTTTCGATTTGCTTACCTCAAGAGAATTGAATGCTCCGACGTTCCCGGAGCCGCTCTTGGTAATATCAATACCTTTACGCTTAAGCAATATATAAGCTGTAGGTAAAGACCCAAGGATGTATCCGATTATTGCGCTGAAAAAATAATTCATTGATTATCGTAAAATTTTAACATTATACAAAATAAGAATTTGTATGGAAAAAATTATAGCTTTATGGATAATAAAAAAAAGAATGTTGCTTTTCTCGGGAATATCCTATAAAATACAAAGTTTAATATTCTAATATATTTTCCAAAAAAGGAATAGACTAATCAAGAGGACTAAATGATAAAATTTATCGGTCAATTCAATGTGGTTCCTAGCCTGCCGGAAAATTTGGAACCATTACGAGAAATTGCCTACAACTTACACTGGTCGTGGAACCAAGATGCTCAAGAACTTTTCAGAAGATTAGACAGAGATTTATGGGAAGAAACCCATCATAATCCTGTTCTGATGCTCGGAAAAATAAGCCAAGATATCCTGCGGGAAGCTTCGGAAGACGACGGGTTTATCTCTCACATGAACAGAGTTTATTTGCAGTTAACAATTTACATGCAAGAGGTAACATGGTATCAGAAAAAATACAGAGGAGACGATAAACCTTTTGTAGCTTACTTTTCTGCGGAATACGGTTTAACCGAATGCTTGCAAATTTATTCCGGCGGCTTAGGTGTTTTATCGGGTGATCATCTTAAATCCGCAAGTGATTTGGGAATCCCTTTGGTTGCCGTTGGTTTGTGTTATAAAGAAGGATATTTCCAACAATATTTAACCTCCGACGGCTGGCAGCAAGAACGTTACGAACTGACCGATTTTCACAATCAACCCATGACCCTTGTTACGGATAACAAAAATCAACCATTAAAAATTTCACTCGATTTTCCTGGAAGAAAAGTGTTCTTCCAAATTTGGAAAATTCAGGTCGGGCGCGTGCCCCTTTATTTGTTGGACACGAATGTTCCGGAAAACAACGACGAAGATAAAAGAATTACGCGTGCACTCTACGGCGGAAATAAAGAAACAAGAATTCAACAAGAAATAATTTTAGGTATTGGCGGAATACGCGCTTTACATGCTTTGGGTATTAAGCCGTCTGTATGCCATATGAATGAAGGGCATTCGGCATTCCTTTCGCTTGAAAGAATCAGAATGTTAATTCAAGAAGGTTTGTCGTTTGAAGAAGCTAAAAATGTAGGTTTTTATTCGAATGTTTTTACAACACATACACCGGTTCCGGCTGGCATTGATGTTTTTGATAACGAATTGGTAGAAACCTATTTGGGAAATTATTACCGTAACGAATTAAAAATCAGCGATAAAGAATTTTACCGCTTGGGAACGATTATAAAAGATAAACCGCCGGTTAATTTTAACATGGCACATTTGGCAATGAATATGGCCGGATTTGTAAACGGGGTAAGTAAATTACACGGACAAGTATCTAAGAAACTTTGGGTGGACGGATTTAAAGATATTCCTTTCGACGAAATACCAATTGATTACATTACGAACGGCGTTCATACACGCTCACATCTATCTAACGAAATGAACGAATTACTGTTTAGATACATCGGAGATAATTTTTTGCAAAATACTTCGGATAAGGAAGCATGGCAAGCTGTTGACGATATTCCGGATGAAGAACTGTGGCGTACCCACGAAAGGAGAAGGGAAAGGTTGGTATCTTTTGCACGTAAAAGGTTACGGCAACAAATTATTAACCGGGGCGGTTCGCTTTCCGAAATTGAAGCCGCAAAAGAAGTATTAAATGCCGAAGCTTTAACGATCGGGTTTGCCAGAAGATTTGCAACATATAAAAGGGCAACGTTGATTTTTAGAAATTTGGAAAGATTAGCCGATATTTTGGGTAATAACGATTTCCCCGTACAAATTATTATCGCAGGTAAAGCACATCCCCAAGATGAAGCGGGTAAAAAATTAATTCAGGAAATAATTGCTTACGCCAAAGAAGAACCGTTCAGAAAAAGGGTTGTGTTTCTCGAAAATTATGACATGAACATTGCAAGGTACATGGTTGAAGGCTGCGACGTTTGGTTAAATAACCCGCGCCGTCCATTGGAAGCAAGCGGAACTTCGGGAATGAAAGTGATTGCAAACGGCGGATTGAATTTTAGCGTGTTAGACGGTTGGTGGGATGAGGCGTTCGATCCTAAATACGGCTGGAAAATTGGAAACGGCGAAGAATATGCCGATCCTGATTATCAAGATGAAGTTGAATCAAGACTTATTTACGACACACTCGAGAAAGAAATAATTCCATTGTTTTATAACCGGGGCGAAGACCAATTACCCCGCGGGTGGATTGCAATGATGAAAGCATCAATGAGAGATTTGGGACCGATATTCAATACAAACCGGATGGTCGAAGAATACACTACGAAGTTCTATCTTAAATCAAACGAAAAAAGAAACTATCTGAAAGAAAATAATTGGGAAAAAGCCCGTCAGTTTACAACTTGGAAATCCAAGTTGCTGAAAAACTGGAATCAAATAAAATTTGTTAATACTAAAGTACTTAAAGATCAAAGCGAAATCAAAGTGGATTCAAAATATGCTTTAAGCGCGGAAGTATTCTTAGGAGAATTAACCCCCAACGATGTCGAAGTTCAAATTTATTACGGAAAAGTGGATAAAAAAGACGATACGACTAATAACAAAGCAATTACTATGAAACATGTAGCATCGGACGAAGAGAAGAAAATTTACCGGTTCGAAGGGGAAATAATTTGTAAAAGCACCGGGCATTTCGGATTTACTTTTAGGATTTTGCCTAAACACGAATTGTTGATTAATCAATTTGAGTTAAGCGTTATTCATTGGGCTTAATTATGATGGCAGTTAAAATAAATTGTTGTGACTAAGAGAGCGAAGCTGTGAAAATGCTAACTCAATTAAAATCAAATTATTAAAAATATAAATATTAATAAATTAAATTTATAGGTATATTCTATGGAACTTATTGACAAAATCAAAAACAAAGAAGCTGTAATCGGAATTATCGGACTCGGTTACGTCGGGTTGCCTTTAGGTTTGGAATACGCTTTAAAGGGTTTTAATGTTTTAGGATTTGATGTTGACGAGAAAAAAATTCCGATGCTGGAACAAGGTAAGAGTTATATCAAGCATATCAGCGAAGAGAAAATTAAAAAAGCCGTGGACAGCGGAAAGTTTAGCGCCACTACCGATTTTAGCCGTCTTCCAGAAGTTGATGCAATTATTATTTGTGTTCCTACTCCGTTAAATGAGCATCGCGAACCCGATATGTCTTACGTTGAAAATACCGCAAATACTGTGGCTAAATATTTACGGAAGGGACAAATTGTTTCACTTGAATCGACAACTTATCCCGGAACCACGGAAGAAATTTTATTGCCGTTGTTCGAATCCGCTCCGGTAATTCAAGGTTTGGGAGATTTTAAGTTTAAAGTTGGAGAAGATTTTTATCTTTCTTTTTCACCGGAAAGGGAAGACCCAAACAATCCGAAATATTCTACCGCTACAATTCCTAAGGTAGTTGGCGGTGTTACGGAAAATTGTAATAAAGTTGCGGTGGAATTATATAATCAGGTAATTGTTAAAACCGTACCGGTATCGTCTCCTAAAGTTGCCGAAGCAACGAAGCTTGTCGAAAATATTTACCGTTCGGTTAATATTGCTTTGGTGAACGAATTGAAAGTAGTTTTCGACAAAATGGGGATTGATATTTGGGAAGTAATTAGCGCTGCTTCAACCAAGCCTTTTGGTTACAATCCGTTTTATCCGGGTCCGGGTCTGGGCGGGCACTGTATTCCGATTGACCCGTTCTACCTAACGTGGAAAGCGCGAGAATTTGAATTGAACACACGTTTTATCGAACTCGCCGGCGAAATTAATACTTCGATGCCATACTATGTAGTTGAAAATGTTGCTCACGTTTTGAATAAATATCAAAAGTCGGTTAAAGGTTCAAAAATATTAATTCTCGGTGCGTCTTATAAAAAAGATATTGATGATATGAGGGAATCCCCGTCGCTTAAATTAATCGAGCTTCTCACGGAATACGGCGCCGAAGTTGATTACAACGATCCGTATGTTCCGAGTCTTTTCCCGATGCGTAAGTACGATTACAAAATGAAATCAGTCGAATTAACCGAAGAGAATATTAAAAAATACGATTTAATACTTCTCAGCACGGATCATTCCGATTACGATTATGCGTTTATTGAAAAACATGCTAAGGTTATTGTCGATACACGTAATGCATTTGAGAAAGCAGGTGTAAAATCCGAGAAAATATATAAATCATAGAATTTTATAATTTAAATGAAAACGCTAATCCAATTGATTGTTCTGTTAACGGTTTTGTCCGTTGTGAATATTTACGGTCAGTTTGATAATTATACTAAGGAATCGTTACTAAAAAAAATAGAAGAGCTTAAATCGGGTAATGAACCGGTTCAAGAAGCAATTAAAAAGACCGCAACAACAAATGTTCCTGGCGATTCTCTCGAATATTCTGTTAAAAAAAATGTTTTGTATAAAACATTACCCGATTCGCTTTTTTACCTTCCCGAATTTTCAAATCGCGATAAGGCCAAAAGATTGCCTGCATTCGGTTATAAATTTTTTACTTTTTCTCCCGAAACTTTTTCTCCGGTTCCGAATGTTCCCGTTCCGCAAAATTACCGGGTTGGACCGAGAGACGAAATTATTATTACGATTTGGGGCGAATCGGAATTAAACGAATCGGTAACCGTTCGACCGGACGGTAATATTTTTATTCCGTCGGTAGGACAAGTTTACGTTAACGGATTATCCATCAAATCTTTGAAACGGAAATTAAGAAAAGTTTTATCACAACGGTATTCCACGTTAAACGGGGACAAAGATTCGGCCAAATCATTTTTGGATGTTAGCACTGGAAAACTCCGAACCGCAAAAATTTATTTGTTGGGCGAAGTTAACCGGCCCGGAGGATATGTATTACCGGCGTTCTCATCGGCATTTACCGCTTTATATTATGGTGGCGGTCCGTCATTAAAAGGTTCTTTGAGAGATATCAGAATTGTAAGAAAAGGAAATGTCGTTGCAAGTATAGATTTGTACGATTATTTAATCAGCGGAAATAATTCCGGTGATATTCAATTACAAGACGGTGATATTGTTTTTGTTCCCCCGGTTGGAAAAAGAGTTGCCGTTAACGGAGCCGTATTCCGCTCGGCAATTTATGAAATTAAAGATGGTGAAAATCTCGGTGAGCTTTTGAAATATTCCGGTGGTCTGAATTATAATGCATATTTTCAAAAAATAACGATAGAAAGAGTAGTTCCGTTTAACGAAAGACAAAAATACAAACACAGTATTCTTGCCGTTGATTTAAATTTCGAATCGGTCGATGAGCTTCTACACAGCAATTTCAAATTGGAAAACGGTGACATCGTTTCAATAGATTCAACCGATACGCTTTATGAAAATCGGTTGGTTATTGAAGGACAAGTAAAACATCCCGGAGTCTATGAGCTTGAATCCGATACGATGAGCTTAAAAGATTTATTCGATAAATGTGGCGGCGTTTTGGAAACGGCATTTTTGGAAAAGGGAATTCTTGTCAGAACTTTTCCTAATGAACGAAAGGAAATTATTTCGTTTAACCTTCGTAAAATACTGGAAGGGAATAATAGTGAAAAAATTATTTTGCAAAATCTCGATTCCGTTTATGTTTTCAATATCAACGAGATTTTCCCCACTAAAACAGTTGAAATAGTTGGTCAGGTTAAACACCCCGGGAAATACCTGAAATACAAAGGTTTGACATTATCGAAATTAATAATGTTAGCCGGCGGTTTAACCGATTCGGCTTGTTACAAAGGCGTTGAAATAGCTCGAATGGATACAATGCACCATGAAAAATTTGCCGAGCGGATTTTATTCGATTTACCGAAAGAATATTGGAAAACCAACAAAGATGAAGATATAGAGTTAAAGAATTACGACAGGGTTTTAGTAAAAATTGATCGAAAAAGAATTGTGCCTAAAACCGTAACCGTTGTCGGCGAAGTTTTTACTCCCGGAACTTTTACATTATTGGATGAAAACGAAACCGTTTACGATATAATTCAAAGGGCGGGCGGCTTGAAAAAAACGGCGTATAAAGAAGCTTTCTACGTCAAAAGAACAAACCGGATTTTTGATTTGGTAAAAAAGCCAACGTTACCGGACAGTTTATTCAAATATAAAAGTTTTTTCCAGACAAGTATTTTGGAAGGTTATTCGGACCGCATTCCGATAAATTGGAATGAGATTTCTAAAAACCCCGATAGCGATGAAAACATTGAACTTGAACCGAATGATACTGTTTTTATTCCGAGAAATCCGAATGTTGTTTATGTTGTTGGCGAGGTCGGTATTCCGGCAACTGTTAAATACAAAAAAGGCGCAAGTCTTTCTTATTATATAAATCAAGCAGGCGGTTATACACAAAACTCCGATGACGGTAACGAAATCGTGATTTTACCGAACGGGAGAAAGTGGGAACCTTCGGGATGGTTTTTTATTCCCGATCCTGAGATTCTTCCCGGTTCGATTGTTTTGGTTCCGACAATCTACGAAATCAAAAAAGATGCATGGCCGATTATACGCGATACGTTCAGTATCGTTAGTTCCGCTACCATAATTATTTTGACCGTATATAATCTTACTGCAAAATAAGTTATAATTTAACATGAGTGAGAATACCCCGTTATCCGAGAACGACCAAGCAATTGAGAAATTGAATTTTTATCTTAATCAGATAAAAACGAATAAAAACAAGTTAATAATTTTCAATGCTACGGTTGCCGTCTTAACGCTACTTGTTCTTTTATTTATTATCAAACCATATTATACAAGTTCAATAACAATTTTACCTGATGTAGGAAGAAAAGCTGCTTTTACACAATTAAGTGATTTAGCATCTTTAGCAGGAATAAATATAAATGGAGGAGCGGGAACAGAAATTTATCAGAATTTGATAACTGCCGAATCAGTACTGGCCCCGGTTATTTATAACAAATATCAAACGAATGAATTTAAGAAACCTGTTGATTTAATTGAATATTTTGATGTGAAAGATTACAAATCTTATCCGCCGCAATTAAGAGAGCGTAAAAGATTTATTGATGCGATGAAGTATCTATTAAAAAGGATTGAAACACGACTGGACAGAAAAACGAAAATATTAACTGTATCGGTGACTATGCCTGAATCGAAACTTTCCGCAGATGTTGCTAATAAATTGGTAAATTCATTGGATAATTATCTTAAAACCAAAACAAGAACTTACGCAAGTGAACAAAGCAAATATATTCAAAAGAGAATTGCCCAAGTAAAAGATTCACTTAATAGGGCAGAACAAGCGTTAAAAGACTTTAAGGAAAAAAACAGACGAATTTCGCAATCGCCTTCATTATTACTCAAACAAAATAAATTTCTTAGAAACATTAAAATTTTACAATCGGTTTATATTGAATTGCGGAAACAATTGGAATTATCGAAAATAGAAGAAGTGAAAGACACACCGGTTCTGAATATTAGGGAATATGCAAAAGATCCGGTTAATAAGACGGGACCGACTATATTGGGCAATTTTTTGTTAATTATGATTGCAAGCCTCATTTTCTCTTTTTTCTTTTATATTTTTCGTAACATTACCCATTCTATTTTAAAATTTAATTTATTATAACCTTAACAACCTTAAGGTTATAATCCATTCCTTTATATTTTGTGTGAAATAAATACATGTAAAGTTCAACAGAATTTATTATAATAGTTAAAGTTTATGCAAGAAATAATTAAACCAATTCGGCTGAGTCAACTTTCTGAAAAGCCTCTGGTATCCGTTTGGATGACAAATTATAATTATGCTGACTTCCTAGAAGACTCCATAAGTAGTGTTTTAAATCAAACATATTCTAATTTTGAATTAATAGTTTGTGATGATGGATCAACCGATAATTCATTGGAGATTATTAAGAGATATATTAATAAAGATAACCGTATTAAATTGATAAAAAAAGAAAATGCCGGAATTGCTGCAGCATTAAATGATATTCATAAGGTTTCTAAAGGTCAAATTATATGTTTTTTAGATTCAGATGATTATTTCTCAGAAACAAAAATAGAAAAAGTAGCTAATGATTTTATAAAGAATCCAAATTGTGGTGTGCATTTCCATTCTATGATGAGAGTTAACAAACATGGAGAATTTGAAGGACGATATCCTTTATTGTCAAAAATACCAACCGGATGGCTTGCGGAAGATGTAATAAAAAACAGCACTGGATTATTAAATATCCCTCCGATGAGTGGAATATCAATAAGAAATGAATTAACAGAATATATTTTCCCCATAACTAATGAAGTGAAAACAAATGTGGATGGATTCATAATTAATACGGCTTTGCTCCTTTCACACGCATGCAGCAATGAAAATGAATTAAGTTATTATAGATTGCACTCAAGTAATCTCTCGAATTTTTCTAAAAGAAAGGGTAGTATTAAAGAATTGATAAGAATAAAAGAAAAAGATATAGAACTTAACCGAATGATGTATAATTCGGTTAACCGTTGGCTAAAAGAAAAATTGGATGAAAGCATTGAGCTGAATAAGATTGAAAATAATTGGTTTTACTTAGAAGCTAATTATGTGATCTCACTGCTGAGTAATAATGTTTTAGAATCTGATATTAAATTTTGGAAAACGAAATTGCTATCTCATCGGTTGACGAAAAATTCACAACATATTTATTATTTTTATAAAAACTTGAATTATTTACCCAAAATATTTATTAAAAATATATTATTGCTAAAATATGGTCAAAATAAATTGAAACATTTTATAAATAAGGTATATAAAAATCTAAATATATGAATTTATACCAAAAGATATATTATTACGGTTTTGTTATTGTTTGTGTAATTAATTTCTCGCCATTTAAAACTTTAGCATACTTTTCTCCTTTTATATTTCTCGGTTTGTTGTTTCTTTTTACTGAGGAAAAACCGCGAATTGTTTTAAGGGGAATTTACTTTCTTTTAATCAGTATTATTTTGTTTTATATCTATTATTTAACATATCCCACATTTGTAATTCAAAATTTTTTACTGGCTATCCTTACCTATTCTTCATTTTATCCACTTTTTTTTGTTAATCAAAAAAAAATTGCAAATAAAAATCTATTAAATAAAATGCTTAAATTCAGTTTAATTGTTTTTTCGCTGGAAGCCTTTTGGAGCTTGGTACAAGCGGTTTATGGATTTTATAAAAGAGGATATTTTTTTAGTGACAGTGGAGATTTTGTTGAAGGAACTATCCATCCTCAGTTAAGCGCGGAAATGGCCTTTTCAAATCCAATGTTTGCCGTAAACATGGCTATTTTGTTATTGGGTGTTTTGATTTTGATAAAATTATATAAAACGAATGTCAAAATCGGTTTTATTTTGGGCGTTCTTTCGTTGCTATTAGCTTCGGTAATCCATGTAATAATCTTCTTTGTTATAGCAGTTTTAATAAGTGCGATTATTTTCTATAAAAATAAATTACTCCGGTTTTCGTTTTTGAAATTAAATTGGCGTTTTTCTTCATATGTATTGACCGGAATAATTTCGACTGTAATTGTTGTTTTGATTTTTAACCGGAGAGAACAAATTGTAAACATAGGCAAGCAATATTTGCTGAATGAAGTGCCCCGTGCAATAGTAACGAATAGTTTATTTAGTGAAATAATCCCGGAAAATATAGAGGTTATATTTATTGGTTTAGGTCCCGGGCAGTTTTCAAGTCGGGCTAGTTTAATTGGCAGTGGCAATTATTTGGGCGGGATTGACAATCCGAAATCTGTTCCGTTCTTAAAAAGCCGGAGTAATTATTTCTCTGATACATATGTTATTGCTCAAATTGAAGCCACAGCTGATATTAAATATTTTGGTTCAAGTCAGCAACCTTTTTATTCTTGGTTAAGCATTATATCGGAATTTGGTATTATTGCATTTATTTTCGTTATTTGTTTTGTCATTTATTTAATAAAAAAATTAAAAATTGAATCTGAAAAAAAGACAGATAAAAGATACCTCTCCTTCATAACATCCACTGGAATTGTGTTTATATTTTTTCTTGGCATACAAGAAAATTATTATGAAATTCCACAAGCTATTTTTAATGGAATTTTGTTGCTGCTTGTAATGTATGCAAATGTTGTGTATAGTAGTAATGAATTTGAAAAATGAAAATCCTTTATTTTACAAATATAATTGCACCATACCGCGTTGGATTATTTAACAAATTAAACAAATATTTTTACAGTAACATAAAATTCTATTTCGATAGAAAAACGGAACTAAACAGAGAATGGAAGATTGATGTAAATAGCTTAAAATTTAATTACGAAATTAGAAATACCTTCTTTTATAATAAAGTAAGTAATGCATCAAATAATTCTAATCTACAAAGATTTATTTACTTCCCTTTCCATATTTTTCCGGTGATTTTAAAAGAAAAACCTTCCGTAATTCTTTCAACTGAATTCGGGTTGAGAACTTTGTTTGCTCTTATCGGCGGAAAATTAACCGGAGCGAAAGTTTATGTTCTATCCGAAGTAACCGCTCAGAGTGAAAAATATATTTCAAACTTAAAGTTAAGTTTTAGGAAAATGTTGTCGCGTTTACTTGACGGAGGAATTGCCTATGGAAAACAATCGTTCGACTATTTAGTGAAATTAGGATTTGACAAAACTAAAATAATTATTTCACCTGACGCAATCGATAATGAATACTTTTTCAATTTATCAAAAAATATAAATAAATCGGAAGCAAGAAATAAATTAGGTTGGTCCGGACGAGATTTTATATTCTTATATGTCGGGCGGTTTATTCAAATAAAAGGTTTGGATTTATTAATTCGAACAATTAACAGATTTGTCGATACGGTCAATAACAAGAGAATCCGGTTTGTTTTCGTTGGCGGTTCTGAGTCAGAATTGAAAAAGCTTTCTAACAACACGCTTAGCGGTAAAATTAAAGTATATAATTTTACAGAAACTGAACAGCTGATTTATTTTTACAAGGCTTCGGATTGTTTTATCTTCCCGACGAGAAATGATGTGTGGGGGTTAGTAGTAAACGAAGCTGTTGCAACGGGTTTGCCGGTTGCAGTCTCCCGTTATGCCGGTTCTGCCAACGATTTGATAGAAGATAAAATCAGCGGTTTAGTGTTTGATCCGTTAAACGAAAAAGCATTTATCGATACTCTAAAGTTTTGTGCGGAAAATCCGGATAAGCTTTATAAATATGCGGAAAAAGCCAAAGAGAGGTTAGTATTTTTTAATCACGATATTGCCGCAAAAAGAATTGTTGATTTTGTGTATTCCAGTTAGTTGATAAATTTATGTCTGATGCCCAATTTGTAAATACACTTTCCGGAATTAACAAAAGCAAACATGTAAAAAAGCCTGGCGCTTTTGTAAAGCACTTTTTATGGCAAATTCGGAAGCTATTTAATCTCTTTCCTTTCGAAATAACCGTTTCAAATTCAAAAATTATCGCAGAAGATAAAAATTGCGGTGTTTGCGCACTAGCTAATTGTATGGGGATGTATGATTATAACATTATGAATTTAATTAAGTTGTTATCAGAAAGGGAAACTTATTTTTTCGATGTTGGAGCAAATATTGGTTTGTATTCTTTGCTGGCTGCGGAGAATTCAAATGTAAATGTTATATCGTTCGAGCCGCATCCTAAAACTTTCAGGCAATTAGAGCGGAATATAAATTTGAATAAAAGACAAAATATTAAAACTTTCAACGTCGCTCTCGGTAAAGAAGAAGGGGAAATTCAATTCACTGACTTTCCGGAATCTTCGATAAACAGAATTGCGAATGAGTCGGATAAAAACACAATTACAATTAAAGTTAGAAGAGGAAGCAAAATTTGCGATGAACTTAATCTTATTCCTTCGTTCATAAAAGTGGATGTTGAAGGGTTCGAATTTGACGTTTTACAAGGTTTCGGTGAAAAACTTGCCGGTATTAAATTAATTATACTCGAATTCGGTGAATTAAATCTTAGGAACCACAATAAAATCAGTATGTTCATGAAACAAAACAATTTTGCCGGACCGTTTAATTTTTCAGATAGAGATATGAGTTTCACCCATAAACTCCGGAAAACTGAAGAAAATGTTGTTTTTGTAAATGAAAATTTCAGGCCATATTTTGAAAAGAATTACCGGATAATTTTTAAATGAAAATTCTCATCCTCGCGCAAACCCCGCCGCCTTATCATGGTCAAGCTATAATGCAGAAATATCTAGTCGATGCCAAGTGGGATTGGTGCGAGAAAAAACATATAAGATTAAACTATTCGGAAAAGATTTCAGATGTAGGGAAATTCGGTTTTTCCAAAGTTATTACTTTGCTGACCGTAATCTTAAAGGTTTTGAAGGAAAGACTTAAAGGTAAAATTGATTTGATTTATTATCCACCTGCCGGACCAAACAGAATTCCGTTTTACAGAGATATTATCACTCTTTTGTTTATCCGGCGGACAACTAATAAAATCGTTTTTCATTTTCATGCCGGTGGAATAAATAAATTAATAGAAAAATTAAATCCGGTTGAAAAAATTTTTGCAAGTTTATCGCTCGGAAAACCGGATGCAAGTATTGTATTACTTGAATCATTAAAAGATGAAATCAAATGGTTTCAATCGCGTTCAGTATTTGCTGTTCCTAATGGCATTCCGGATATTTCTAAAAAATATATCGAAAGAAAAAACCAAAACCCGCTTAAGCTTTTAACAGTCGGATTAATTTCTAAAGAAAAAGGAATTTACGATATCATTGCCACTGCAAATATTTTGAAAAACAAAAAGATTAATTTTGAATGGAATATTCTTGGCGAATTCGCGACAAAAGGTTTAAAAGAAGAATGCGAAAAGTTGTTTGCGGAACAGAACTTGACCGGTAAAATCAAATTCGACGGGGAAATCACAGGTGAGAAAAAGTGGGAATTTTACACAGCTGCTCATATTTTTGTATTTCTTAGTTACACAAGTGAAGCTTTGCCGGTTTCTATTCTCGAAGCAATGATGTTTTCACTTCCCGTTGTTGCAACCGATTGGCGTTCCGTTCCCGGAATAATTTCTGATGGAGTTAACGGGCTTTTGGTACCGGTTCGTAATCCGGTAAAAGCCGCAGAAAAAATTGAGTTGCTTATAAATAATCCGGAGATTAGAAATACTTTTGGGAAAGAAGGAAGAAAAACATATTTGGAAAAATTTACTTTGGAAAAACATCTTGCTAAAATCGAAGGAGTTATAAAACAAATTGTTAGAAACGGTCGATAGAATATCAATATTAGGCTCTCCGGTAAGCGTTGTTGATTCTTACCGGAAAGTCTATGATATAATTGTCAAAAAACTTCAGTCCGATAATTCGCCTTTTTATATTACTGTAAATAACGTACACACTGTTGTAACGGCAGTAAAAGATAACCACTATAATAAAATTATCCGTAATTCGTTTTTAGCATTGCCCGATGGTAAACCGCTGACGGTTGTAGCAAAGTTGAAAGGAGTAAAAAATATTTCCAGAATTTTCGGTCCGACTTTCTTTGAGAAATCAATCGACTGGAGTCAGAAAGACGGGATTAAGCATTTCTTTTTCGGTGGAGATAAAATTACACAAGAAAAAATTTTAAGAAAAATTTCCGAATCATTTCCTGCATGTAATGTCGCAGGCAATATTATTCCGCCGTTCAGGAAATTCACCGAAGAAGAAAACAACAAATTTCTAAAAGTCATTAACAACAGCGCTCCAGATTTTATTTGGGTTGCACTTGGCGCGCCAAAACAAGAAAAGTGGATTTACGAAAATTATTCCAAATTGAACAAAGGTGTAATGATTGGAATAGGTGCCGGATTCGATTATTTTGCCGGAAACCTTAAGCACGCCCCGCATTGGATGAAAAATTTTTCGCTTGAATGGTTATACAGGTTGATACAAGAACCAAAGCGATTATGGAAAAGATATTTAATTACAAACTCGTTATTTTTATGGTACATTGCATTAGACTTTTTAAGATTACGAAAATTTGATTGAGCAATGGATTTTCAAAGAAAAACATATATCTTTTTGCGGGTCGCATCCGATATTGTAGTGCTTTATTTCACGCTTGTAATTAATTGGTGGATATTTTCGGGTGAGCAAAATAAAAATATTAATCATCTGTTCCTTATTGTGTCAACTGCACTTATTTTAATTTGGATGATTTCCGCAAGAGAAACAAAAGTTTACGATGAATTTCAAATTAGAAATATTAAATTTGAAATCATTTCCATTCTCAATCAATCCGTTATTCAGTTTATAAGTTTAATGGCGTTATTGTTTTTGCTTGGTATTAACTCCCACAATAAGTTTGTCGTTATATCTTACGGGATTTCACTTTTTACCTTGGTGACTGCAGAACGTTTTGTGTTCCGGAAAATTCTTGAACGGATGAGAAAGAAAGGTCGGAATTTACGGAGTATTTTATTCGTCGGGGGTGATAATATCACTCTCGATTTATACGATAAAATTCTAAAAAATTCTGATTTGGGATATTTTGTAACCGGTTTTCTGAACGATTCCCCGGTTCCGTCGCTTAACGGAAAATATTTAGGTACCGTTGCCGAATTGGAGAAAATATTGGCTTCCGAAAAAGTGGATAATGTTCTAATTAATTTGCAACAGTTCACCGATACGAAAGTAAACGAATTAATCAGGATAAGCGAAAAATTTCCCACTAGGGTTAGATTGATTAAAGGATATAAATCATACACTGCTAACAATGATGCTCTTCCGATTTTTGACAGATTCGAAATCGAAACGGTAAGAAGAGATTATTTATATTCCACACATTGGCGTTTAGTAAAGAGAATTTTCGATTTATTCTTTTCCGCTTTCGTTATTGTTACCGTTTACCCGTTATTGTTTCCGGTTATTGCCGTGGTTATCAAGTTGACTTCAAAAGGTCCCGTTTTCTTTAAGCAGGAAAGATGGGGAAGGGGGAATAAAAAATTTAAGGTAATAAAATTCAGAACAATGAAGTATGATGATAATATGGAGTTTGCCCAAGCTACAAAAAACGATCCGCGTGTTACGAAATTCGGCAGGTTTTTAAGAAAAACCAATCTGGATGAACTACCGCAATTCATTAACGTATTGAAAGGCGAGATGTCTGTTGTTGGTCCGCGACCCCATCCTACTCCGCTAAATGTTCTTGCCAAGAATAAAATAAATAATTACATGCTAAGGCATTTGGTTAAACCCGGAATTACAGGTTGGGCGCAAATTCACGGTTTCCGCGGCGAAACAAAAAACGAAAACCTTATGCGCAAACGGGTCGAGTATGATTTGTGGTATATAGAGAATTGGTCGCTCTGGTTGGATATCAAAATTATTTTAATTACAATTATCAAAACCCTTACCGGCGATCCGAATGCATATTAAACCGGAACAATGTTTTCTTGATTAAAATACCCGTTGGGTCCGAATGAAAAAAACAATTGCTCTAATTACTTTTTTTATATTAACGTTAAACGTTTCCGCCCAGTTTGTAAATGAACCGTTATATAAAGATGTTTATGATTTTCTAAGAAGACTCAGCAATAAAGGAATTATTGAGTTTGACGATTTAATTCTACCGTTATCGCGAAAATATATTGCCTGTAAATTGAAAGAAGTATCCGGTAAGTATGAAAACTTAACAAATCTTGAAAAAGAAGAATTGGAGTTTTACAAATCTGCTTATGAACCCGAATTCGGAAAACCGGTTAACGAAACGTTGTTTTTTACAAACGATTCTTTCTCAAGATTCCGGTTTTTCAAATATTCCGATTCTTTGATAAATATTAATCTAGATCCGATTTTAGGGCTTAGTACAACTTTCAGAAACGGGGAACTTAATCTTCACAGACGGAACGGTATTCGGTTTTACGGGTATCTCGGTTCTTTTTTAGGTTTCGGATTCAGTTTTAGGGATAACGGCGAGAGCGGGAAAACCATAGATAGAAAGAAAAAATTCTCACCGGAAACGGGAATTATAATTAGTAATCAATCGGAAAATTCCATAGAATACAGCGAAGTAAATGTTGATCTCGGATTTAACTGGAAATGGGGAAGTTTTTCGCTCGGAAAAGATTTTATAAAATGGGGTTACGGGAAAAGCGGAAAATTGGTTTTATCCGATAAAGCACCGTCGTTTCCGTTTATCCGCTTGGATCTTAAACTAACGCGTTGGCTTTCGTTTAATTACATTCATGCAAAACTCTCGTCGGATATCATAGACTCCGCTAAAACATATTCAACCGGGCTTTACGAAAGAAGGATTACACGGGAGAAGTATTTTGTATCGCATACGGTTTCTGTCAAGCCTGTTAAGGGCTTAACGGTTTCAGTGGGCGAATCGATAATCTATAGCGACAGATTCGAACCCGTCTATCTAATTCCAATAATGTTTTTCAAAGCTACCGATCATTACCTAAGCCGCTACGATATTACACAAGGGGATAATGCCCAGTTTTTTGTTAATCTCAGTTCGCGCAATCAAATCAAAAATACTCATTTGTGGGCAACTTTGTTTATTGATGAAATATCGTTCGAGAAACTTTTTAGTGCCCGGGAAAGCAAAAATCAAATCGGTTTTACTTTGGGAAGTGAATTTATTGATATTCCGGTTGAAAATTTTTCAATTAGTTTCGAATATACAAGAATACAACCGTTTGTATATAATAATTTCATCCAAACCCAAACGTACACAAATCATTCGTACTTGTTGGGGCATTGGATTGGCGGTAATGCCGATATTATTTTTATATCGATGAATTACAGAATTTTGAGAGGTTTAACAATTAGCGGATGGTCGTATTTTATTAGAAAGGGAAGTGAGGGTACGCTCAAGCAGCAATATTCGGTACCGCAGCCGGAATTTTTATTTGGTTTAAAGAAATATCGGTTTCAGTTTGGTATGAAATTAAAATATGAAATTTTGCACGATCTGTTTGTAGAGTCGGCTTATACTCATGATTGGAACAAAGAAGAGATAGAGCAAGATAACTTTGCAATAAATCACTTTGATAATTTTTCATTTTCTCTATATTACGGTTTATAATTCAGAAAAAAGAGGTTGATTTGAAAAAAATAATATCCGTTGTTGGTGCTCGACCTAATTTTATGAAGGTTGCCCCAATTCATCGAGCATTTCAAAAGTATAGTGATAAAATTCAACACTTAATTTGTCATACGGGGCAACACTATGACGAAAAAATGTCAAAAGTATTTTTTGACGATTTGGAACTTCCGAAACCGGATTTTTATCTCGGTGTGGGAAGCGGAAGTCATGCCGAACAAACGGCAAAGGTAATGATGGAATTTGAAAAAGTATTGCTCGCGGAAAAACCGGATATGATTTTGGTTGTAGGCGATGTGAACTCAACAATCGCTTGTAGTTTAACAGCGGCCAAATTACATATAAAAGTGGTTCACGTTGAAGCAGGCTTAAGAAGCTTCGACAGGAAAATGCCAGAAGAAGTTAACCGTGTTTTGACTGATGCAATTTCGGATTATTTATTCGTAACCGAAAAGAGTGGACTGGAAAATCTTAAACATGAAGGCGTCGATGATTCTAAAGTGTTTTTCGTGGGTAATGTTATGATTGACAGTTTGGCTTACTATCTCGATAAAACCAACGGGCGCACTATATTGAGCGATTTCGGATTGACTCCGCAAAATTATTTATTGGTTACTCTTCACAGACCAAGTAACGTCGATTCGAAAGAACAACTTACCAAATTGATAGGTATGCTGGAAAGACTAAGCGAAAAGAGAAAGGTAATATTCCCCATTCATCCGCGAACAAGAAAAAACCTTTCAGATTACAATTTGCTTAACGATAACAACGATAATTTGATTCTAACCGATCCCATCGGATATATTGATTTCTTAACTCTTACTAAAAACGCCGAGCTTATTTTAACCGATAGCGGCGGTATACAAGAAGAATCGACTTATCTTGGTGTGCAATGTATTACGCTGCGGACTTCAACAGAAAGACCGATTACCGTGGAAGTCGGTACAAATCAATTATTGGGCAATGATTTGAATAAGGCGGAGCAAACCGCACTTGATATCTTAAGCGGCAAAAAGAAAGAAGGAAAAATTCCTGAACTGTGGGATGGAAAAGCCGCCGAAAGAATTGCGGCAATCTTAGCGGAAAAAATATAGTTAGTGTTATCTATGTATATTAAATCGAAATTGGAAAAGGTGTTCTTGGGACACCTTTTTCTTTTTATGTTTTTCTTTTTTCAAATTCATCTGCATGCAACCACATATTATGTCGATTCTTTTAACGGTTCCGATTCTTCTTCTGGTAATTCCATTAGCTCGCCATGGAAAAGCATTGCTAAAGTTAATTCATTTAATTTCCAACCGGGCGACAGTATTTTGTTCAAGTGCGGTTCGGTTTGGCGGGAAGAATTGATTATTCCATCGGGCGGTTCGCAAGATATGTATGTAACGTATTCTAGTTACGGCAGCGGTAATAAACCGAAAATTCTCGGTTCCGTAAATTTAACAGACTGGGAGGAATATGCCGGAAATATTTGGAGAACACGTTTTAGTCAAAACGGAGGATGGATTTGGTTTGTTCTTGATGATACAATACAATGGGGAAGTAAGAAAGAAAATCTTGAACAGCTGAATGACAAATATGATTTTACTACTGATTCCGCTTATGTATATGTGTTCTCAAAGGATAATCCGGTTAACGAATATAAATCGATTGAGATATCCGTTAGGGATTTCGGGATAATTTCGGGATGGTACGGTAATGCCAAGCAGAATGTACTAGTGGAAAATTTCGAAATTCTCTTTGCCAAAAATGCCGGAATACGTGTTGTCGGTGGAGAAAATTGGGCAATTAAAAATTGCAAGTCGCATCACAATGGGGTAACGGATGAAAGCGACGGACAAGGTATTCAATACGAAGGCGTAAACGGATTATTTACGAATAATGTTCTCTATGAAAACGGTCAGCACGGATTTTATTTATCCGCTTTCGGAAATTACGAAGTATCAAATAACATAATTGAATCGAATACAGTTTATGATAATTATCATACAGGAATTGACATAATGAATAACGGCGACAGTTTACGCTTTTTGAACAATACTATAATAAGATATAATCGTATATTTGATAATATAGATTTTAAGGGAAAAGAAGTCGGTATTCAACTTTACGGGTTCAATGGCGGAAAGGTAAAAAACGCACGGATTTATTATAACATTCTTTATAATAACAGAGGGATTGGAATCAGCATTCAAGATAACTGTGATAGTATTTTCATTTATAACAATACTGTTTATCAGCCGGAAAGTACATGTTTTACGTTGGAAAATAATTCGGGTTACGTAGAATTAATAAACAATATAGGAGAAGGGGATAAATACTATGCTGTTTTGTTTGTTCATAATCCGGCAAATAAAATAATCGACTATAATTGTTGGTACAGAAAATCCGGTAATTTGATTTGGATGGACGGCAATTATTATGAAGATTTGTTATTGTTTAGTGAAAATACCGGCTTTGAAAAAAACGGAATGAATCTAAACCCAATGTTGAATGTCTTGAATTTTAAGTTAAAAATAAATTCTCCATGCATAGATAAAGGTAAGCCGCTTGGTTTAAGCAGAGATTATTGGGGTAAAGAAATTATTAACGGAAAGGTGGATATTGGAGCTTGCGAATGTTATTGACCGAATCTTTATTTGTTAAAATTACATAAAAATTAAAGCCAATTATCTTTTACGGAGTATAATTCTTCATCGTTGATTTTTTTAACTTGCGAATCAATAACTATTATATTGTTAAAATTTTTTTCGAGCTCTTTCTTTTGTAAAACCGGCTTTATGTAATACGTCACCAAACTAAAATTTAGAGAGCCATCGTTAAAAATAACGTAATCGCGGTTACGGTATAGTTTTTCCGGTTCAGGGTATAATGATTTTAATTTTGACCACGTGTAAATATTTCTTATAAGTTGTTTCGGGGCGGGGGTCAGTTGTTTATAAAATTTGAATAAATTCTCGATGCTTAAAATATTATGTGTGGAAAAACAGAAGTAACCACCGGGTTTACCTACCCTTAAAATATTTTCGAAAGCTGTTTGCTGTTCTTCGTGAGAAAGGTAATCTATTCCGTTGAAACCGAAGAATACAAAATCAAAGTAATCGTCTTCGTATCCGTTAAGGTCTAAAACATCATTTACCAAAAATGATAAGTTATTGGAGGGTTTAAATAGTTTTTTGCATTGTTCAATCATTAGCGGTGAATAATCAATCACTACGTACTCTTTCACCAAATGTGCAAAAAGGTAAGTTGTTCTGCCCGTTCCCACCCCAATATCCAACATTCTCAATTTACTCAAGTCCGGCTTGAGAATATCAAGAATAATTTTTTCGGGCGGTTGCAAACCGGAAACTTTCGAATACTTCTCTACTGTTTCCGGATTGTTATATGCAGTGTAATTTATATTATTAATATCAAATATTAAATATTCATAATTTATGGTTGTTCGTATCAAGCTCACCGATCGCTTCAGGATAATTTTTTCACTTTTTCTCCAAGTTTAACAATTGTTTTGCTTAAAATCCCTCCGCTTAGCTCGAAAGTACCGATAAAGCTAATATCTTCACCGCCTAATCCTTTCTTGAATGTATAAACACCGGGATTTGTTTCGGGATCGATTCCGCCAAGATCGTAATATTTGATGTTGTTTTCTTTCAACCATTCAATTGCCTTCCATTGAAGTAAATAGGAAGCCGAATATTTAAGAGCGGTTTCGTTAGAACCGCCGAGTAAATAAATCCCCGTATCACCCATTGCCGAAATGACAATTGAAGCCAACGGTTGATTATGTAAGTAAGCAATGAAAATTCTAAGCTTGTTTTCCGGAAGGAGTAATTGTTGAATGTCACGGAAAGTTTTAACATCGACGAATTCTTTAAATTGTTTTCTGGTGTGCATCGATTTATAAAGTTCAAGAAAAGTATCGAAGTATTCGAGTGATTCACCCGACTCAATTTGTAGTCCGCTTTTCTCCGCTTGTTTAAGGCTGTACCGCCATTTTTTTCTAAAACCTTTCCGGATATCTTCGAGAGAATTTTGAATATCGAGTATGAAAGTTCTGTAAGGTTTATTGCTTTCCAATAAATGGAAGTTCAATTCTTCAAAAAGTTCTTTGTGTTCCGTTAATTTCGGCATAATTCGTAAAACTAACTTTCTCTTTTCCACATATTCGTTGATTAATTTTTCAAGAGCCGTTTTAAGAATTGAAACATCGGGCGATTGGTTACGTTTTTGCCAAAGTGGAGCCCAACGGATATATGCAATTCCCTTGTTTAAAAGAGGTAAAGTTTTCAGGCGTATTTGTGCCATAGAGATTATCTCGTTGTTCTTCTTAATTACTACATTTTCCAGCTTCGAACCATCTCCGGAATTCAATCCGAAAGCAACTGTTTGGTATATATTTGAATCATCGAAAAGTTTTAATGTTTCATCCCACTGTTTTGATTGCGGATTTATTTTTTCTATTGATAAGTTCTCGATTTTTAACCTCATATATGTAAAAAATAAATGTTAAGATTTAATGTAACTTATTAATTTAAAATAAATTTCACCGAATTTTGTTATTAGCCAACTGATCGGGCAAATACATGAATCAAATGCTCCAATAAAAGTAACTTCTTTCCCATTAAATCCCGACTTAAATCTATAACCGCCCGGATTATCAACGGGATCTATTCCTCCTAAATCGTAATAACTGCACCCCATCCTTTTTAACCACTCAATCATGCGAATGTGTAATAAATATGAAGCAGAAAGTTGCCGACCTAATTTGTTAGATGCGGCTAATAAACAAATACCGGTATTTCCAATTGACGAGCCAACCAGAGCTGCGGCGGGTTGCCCTTCGGATTCGGCTAAGAAAATTTTCATCTTATGATTTTCCGGCAAATCATTTTGAATCAATTTAAAGGAATTTATATCAATATGTTCTTTGAAGTGTTTAAACTCGTGCATTTGATTATAAATTTCGAAAAACTTTTCGAATAAGTTATCGTTATGGCCGGAAATTATCTCAAAATTATTTTGTTCCGATTTCTTTAAACGATTCCTCCACTTGCTTTTAAAATTGCTTCTTATTTCTTCCATCGGCGGTTTAATATCTAAAATTATTGTTTTTTTGTTCCGGTATTTTTTATTCAGTTTAAATCTTGTTTTTTTATAAATGCTTAAAAGAAAATCATTATCTTTTTCATAACATTCAGGGAATATCCGTAATTTTAACCTTCTTTTTATTACATACTCGTTTCTTAATTCTCTAAGAACAACTTCAAGTTTAGAAAATTTGAGCTCTTCATTTTTTAGTTTCCATAAAGGTCCCCAACGAATATAAGCAATTCCTTTTTTAATTACCGGTACAACAGAAACTCTTACTTGAGCGGCGGCAATAATTTCCCCGTCTCGTTTGAGTACAAAATGTTCAAGATTATTTCCGCCTTTGGAATATCTGCCAAATGCAACCGTTTGATAGATGTTGGCATCATCAAACTTTTCTATTATTTCACGCCACGTCTCGTCATCGTATTTGTTGATTTCATAGTGAATGCTCATTGACTTTATTCCGGAGTTTTCTTTTTATTTTTTGAAATTTTGATTCCCAGTTGTAAGCGCCGTTTAATTTCAGCCATAATTCCGTTTTACGTTCATTTGGGGAAACGAAAATACGGCCGATAATTTTATCGTTATATGTTGTATTGTCCGGAATTACCGTAAACATTTTTTTATAACCTGTAGCCTCAGCAATTTCGATTACTTTTTCCGAATAATCTCCGTGCGGGAAACTTAGCATTTCAATCTCATACCCCACAATCGATTCCAAAATATTTTTGGATTCCCTTAATTCCTTTTCAATTTCTTTTTCTTCAAGTTTCGAAAGGTGAGGATGTGAGCAAGTATGCGAACCTATGGAAAATAAATTTTTATTTAAGTTTTTAATTTGCTCTTCGGTCATTATAAATTCCGATTTATCCTTATCGTAAATTTCGTTTCCGAATTCCCACTCCGGAACTTTACCGATATAATTTGTCGGGATAAATATGGTAGCAGGCAGTTTTTCCTTTTCGAGAAAAGGAATTACATTTTCGAGCAAATTTTGAAATCCGTCATCGAAAGTAAGTGAAAAATATTTTTCCCTTTTTTTAAGTTCTGTCATTCCGTTCAAGTTAACAGGTGTAGAGAATTTTCCAATAAAATTAATTTTATCAAAAAACGATTCTTTATTGTGTTCATAAACCGAATGAAAATAAAAGATTGAGTGCACCGGCGAATTAATCGTAAAAATTTTGTGGAAAGGCAGATATAATAAGCTGATTATAAGTTTTATAATTCGTTTCATGGACGCAGGACGGTTAACTTATAGAGAATCGTTTAATCCGGCTCAGTTGTTCTTTGCGGATATGTTGAATAAATTCTTTTGATACATATCTTTCGTGTTTATTGATATACGACCAAAAAAATCCGGCAAGCATCGATAAACCTCCAATAATATAAGGTTTTTCGAGGAATCTGTGTATGGATTTCAAGAATTGAAAAAACGGATGGTAACCCATTGAATAAGCGATTTGACCGTCATAAAATTTGCGAGTCCAAATATTGAAAGTTTCACTTCCGGTTCTTCTATGATGAAGAATAACAGGTTCCTCAAACGATTGGACTTCCCAGCCGTGCATTCTGGCAGTTGCTTCTATAACGGCATCTTCGCCACCATATTTCAGCGGAGTAAATCCGCCGGTATCTTCAAAGCATTCTTTTCTGAATACCGCGGTAGCCCCGCGTACGCTTCCCGAGCTTTTAAATATCGGATTTAATTTCCCATCGTATACATCATAAAATTCACCGCCTGCCAAACCCAGTTTGGGATTCTTTTCGAACTTTTCCAAAATTTTTTCATAGTGGTCTATATCGAAAGTAACATCTGCATCCAAAATCCCTATAAAATCGTAATCTGTTCCTTTAAGTTTTTCAATTCCCATATTTATAGCGTAAACTTTGGAAGCAAAGTTTCTGTTTGTGCTATGCTCTTTCACTTGCAACAGCTCTATGAACTCATGCTTATTAGCATATTGTTTAACAATTTCCGGAGTCTTGTCGGTTGAATTATCATCAACAATTATCCATTTGACCGGTTTTATTGTTTGTTTAACTACCGCGTTTATTGTACTTTCAATAAATGTCTGTTCGTTTCGTGCGGCTGTTACCAAAACATATTTCTTCATTTTAAACACTCTCCAAACTTCTTTCTTCCAATGTATTGTATTGCCCGACAATCATGTTTTCCGTTTCCTGCAATGATGATTGGGAAGCTTTAATTCCCAAAACCCATGCGAACCAAAAAAACAAATCGGTTTCGGACATGTATCCGGTTAAAGAGTTTTCGGTAATATTTGTAAGTAATACTATGAAAAATATTGTGTAAACAAAAGATTGTAATGTTGAATCTTTAATTTGTCTGAACATAAATATAGGAACAATAATAATGCTAAGCCATAGAATGAAAACAAAAACCCCACCTCCGGCAAGAATCGATAAAAAGCCGTTATGTAAAGGCTGTTGCGCACTTGCAATAAAGAATTTGCCTTGTAAATCAAATAATTTTTGTTGTGCGAATATTTTCGCTTCAACGCCGTATCCATAACCTTTAATAAGATTTTGTTTAATCATTAAATAAGCCCCTTGCCATAAATCTTCTCTTTCGGTTAAGGTGGTTATTCCGGTTCCTTCGCCCCGTTGGAAACTTGACGGAATAAATTGGAAAATCAAAAAAACAAATACGCTTAAGATCAAAGTCATATAAATCAGCTTGGTCCATTTTCTGTTCATAAACAGCCACAACCCGATTCCGAAAATAGATGCAAGCAATGTTGTACGAGAACCTGTTAGGAAATGCATCAATAATGCAAATGTTATTGAAATTACCACAAGTGTTTTTCTCTTTCCCTCTGATTTCTCAAGTTGATAAAACAGAACAGGATAAGAGAGCATAAAGAAACCGCCCATGCTGTTCGGGTGATCCCAAAGTCCTAAAAATCTACTCGGCGTTTTCCACCACCAAACTCGGTGGGGCATAACAAATAATGCAATAAGATTAATTACTATCATAAATAATATGTAATAGTATGCGGCATCCAAAGCTAAACGGTACTTCTCTTTACTGTCAAGCCAACTGTATAAACCGAGGAGGAAAAGAAAAACCGTTGTAAATAACGAAGCGCGAATAAAGGTATATCTCTGATCGAGTGAATAAAAATAGGATACAAAAGCTAACAGCAAGAAAACACCCAAGAGAATAAAGGGCAATGAAATTTTTCCTCTGTGTTCAGGCCATTTGGTAATAAATTTTAATAATCCTATAATTCCCAACATAGCAAGAGCTCCGCCACGCAAATATCCGTTAATACCGGTCTGTAATTCGGCGTTAATCCATTCGGGGTAGTTTGTGTAAAACGCTGAAAAAATCCAAGGAGTCAGCAAGAATAGGAAAATTGCGAATTCGAACCTTTTATAACAAATATAAAAAATTCCAATGCCCGCAATAGCAGCGCTTAATAAAATCAATATGGAAAATAAATCACCCGAAAACATACTTAAATATAATTATCCTTTGGAAAAAATTTTTGAAATTTCAAACGACTGCATTAATGCTTTTTCGTCTTTAGTGAAAAAACCGGAATAATATATTGTAATAATAAATCCGATAATAATAATTCCGAACGTTAAATAATAAAACAACGCCGAGAAACAGCTTAAATAATAAGAAAGACCGAGCAGCAAAATATAACTGAATAAAATTGCGGTTAATCTGCCGGCTTCGAAATTTACTTTATAATGCTTTTGACCCAACAAAATTAACGTAACGGCAGTTAAAAACATAACCAGGTTGAAAGTTAATATTATACCGTATATTCCAAAATTTTTTATTGTAAAATAATTTAATGCAATCCCGATAAACGTGTAGACAATAACCGTAATACCCGTGATATTTGTTTTATTTTTAATATGAAGTAAAGATTGTCCGATATATTGCAAACCCATAAATGCAAACCCGGGTAAAATAAAGTAAATCAATTTATAAGAATCCGAAAAATGCTTTCCGAGAATAAGCGTTAATAAATCCCTGAAGATGTAAACAATTACCAATGACAGTAAAAGGAAAGCTAACATCAAATAAGTAGTTATTTTTGAAATTTTAATTTTAAGTTCGGGGTTATCAATATTCGAGTAAACATAAGGTTCATAAGCAAGCTGAAAAGGAATTATAAGAACGATAAGACTTATCTGGGCAATTTTAAAAGCCATGGTATAGGTTGCAACTTCTTCGTAACTGTCGAATTTCCCAAGGAAGAATGAACCGACCGTATTTAACAATAAATCGCCGACCATTGCTAATATTAGCGGAGCGCCGAAAATCAAAAGCTTTTTGGTTAGGGAAGGGGAAATAGAGATACCGTTCTTGGAATATACAATAAACGATATTAACAACCATAAAATTCCGTAACTGAAAATTAACGAAAACAGTGCACCTTCAATTCCCATTTTATTTAATACTACGAAAACATACGTAGAGATAATCAAAAGTATTGCGGCAGTTATGCTAAAGCCCATAAAATGAAGACCCAGATTTTTCGCCCTGTAATAAGTCATTATATTAAGTGCAAATGTCTGTATTACCGCAGATACGGATGTTAAAAGAATTAATTCGTTAATGTTTTTCTTCGGAATGAAATAACCGAAAACCGGCAGAAAAATAGTAGTGGAAAGGGTAATCAAAATCAACCCGCTGAAAAGATTTATCAGGAAAGCGCTTCCCAAAAGTTTATCAAGTGATTTTTCTTTTTCTGTTTCGTGCAAGAATCTTACAATCGAGGTTCTTACACCAACATCGACCAAAGTAATCATAATTTGTATTGTAAACAGCAGAGTTTGTAGAATACCGAAATCACTTTTGGTTAAGCTATGAGAATAGAGGGGCAAAAGCAAAAACGCCGATGCTCTTAAAGCGATATTGCCGACTGTATAAACCGCCGTATTTTTACTGAGATTTTTAAGTGTCACCGGAATAGCAGGTTGTTTAATTATTAATGGAAAATATTTTAACCGTCCGGTTCTTTGTTTTTACCGGCGATTTTATTTTTCGTTTAACATTTAACGAATTTAATTCGCTGAATACGAACAGCACCCAACCGTAGTGATATAAATACGCTCTTTTTGAAATTTTCAGTTTAACCTTTTTAGGAAAGTTAAATCTGAATATTGACGATACCAAAATATTAAAATATCTTGTAAAATTATTGATCGATATGCTTTGATAAATTAATTTTTTATTTTCATTAACAATTCTTGCACGCAATTCGTTATTTGAAAATAACCAATTTATTCCTTTGTTAATATAATCGGTATAATTTTTACCGGTCGCCCTCTGAACGGCAAGAAAAGCCATCGGTGCAAGTGCATCTTGTTGAACGGAATAAACGGGATATTTACTGATCACTTCTCCGGTACTTGAATCGTAATGCCACCACCATTGTCCGTATTCACCTTGTTTACCGGCGAGTTTGTCGGCGCATTCCATAGCAATCATTAGTGCTTCTTTATTCCGGAATACTTTTGCGTACATTGTAAATGCATATATCGAATAAACTTGATCTGAAAATGTACCGATCCGTTTACGTGAAAATAGTTGGAATTTATTTTTACCGTTGTGAGCAAATATACCGTTTCCGCCATAATTGTTTCTAATTATTTGATAAGCTTGTTGCGGTAAGTCCTTGATTACCGCCGAAAAGTTTTTGTTGAAAATCGTCGCCGAAAGAAGTCCGATTAAAAACCAAGAAAGTTCGGTAGTCATTTGTTTTTTTGCGTCGTTGTAGTCTTCCAAAACCGTATTGAAGTTTATTTTTGGTAAGATATACACCAACTTTTCGGGATTGGCTAAGGAAACCAGCCACAGCAAAAGTCCAATATCGCCGATGCTTTTATACTTTTGCACGTAATTTATTTGGTAATCGATAACTTCTTCTATATTAATTTTCGTTTTCAATCCGTGCACGGATGCTTTGTAAAGTCCGAGCAAAGCAATCAGGTTATAACGCTGGAACTCACCACGATTAACAACTTTGTTTCTTTTTAATTTTCTTTTTGAATAAAAGCTTTTCGAACTGTCGATAAACATTTCTTCGATAGCTTTTAATGAAATGTTTACCAAGCTGTTCATTTTAGGATGAATCTCAGTATTTATCGTATTTCTAAGATTTGATTCTGGAATTTTATTCATCTTCAGTTACCGGATTTTTGAATAGTAATTGAGTTGATTATTGAAATAAGATGCTCTTTAACTTGGTTTAAAGTTTCCGAATTTTGAGAAACCAAAGAAATATCCCTGTTGATTTTTTTCAATTCGATTATTTCAGAAATATCATCATCGTAAGAAATTAACTTTAACTTTCCGTTTTCCGCCAGATATTTATCAACCGCACCGATTTTACTTTGGAAAATACTGTAAACC
Organism: Melioribacteraceae bacterium; assembly: GCA_027030245.1. Taxonomy (GTDB): domain Bacteria; phylum Bacteroidota; class Ignavibacteria; order Ignavibacteriales; family Melioribacteraceae; genus BMS3ABIN04. Next base: position 37,199 of record JALVFE010000040.1, on the reverse strand, counting down.
GGAACCCCCAAAACCGCGGCTTCGCGGTTCATTGTACCGCCGCCTCCTATAACCAGATCTGCGGAATTGATTAGATTCAATGCATCGACGATGTTACGCGGTATTACGATCCGCCGCATTGTTAATTCTTTTTTCCATTTTTTGGAAATTTGTTTTTTCTGACCTTCCGTTCTTGGTAAAATTATACTTACAACATAATCGTGCCTTGTCAAAAATTTCAAAACTCTATTGAACAATTCATCGCTTTTTTCGTTGTGATAATGTGCTTCGGAAGCAGGCGGACGAACAACAACGATGACCTTGTCTTTATTGATTCCTAATTCCGTCAAAATATTTTGATTGATGTGCATAGAAGGAATATAAATTTCTTCCTTTATCCCGTCATACGTCATTACCTTTTCAAAACTTTTTTTCAATATATCGGTATTTACAAGCGAAGGTAAAAACAGAATATCCGGTTTAGTAAACGGAACGGCTTTCACATATTCATAATCTAAAAACACAACCGAAGGAATTTTAAGTATGGAAGCAGCTATTATTTGTGATCTCGAACCGTGCGATAAAGCCAGAATTACTTTCTTTTTACGGGCGTAAGGTAATAATTGTAATGCTCTGACCAACAAACCGAAAGCTTTAAATAATTTAAGTTTTCCGAAATGCTTCCCTACGGGAATATAATCCAAATTATAAAGTTCGGCTAATTCTATTGTTTGGGAATGTTTCCTTGCGGTAATCAAAACATTGTAACCCTCTTTCTTCAATTCCCGGATGATCGGGAAGAAGAACAAAACGTGAGGTGGATTATCCAAATCCACCCAAATTGTCAAATTGCTCTTCGTATTGAAAGAGTATCGTTTTGTCATTTTATTTTGATAAGTGAAAAACAATAGAATCCCGTTTAGTTATTTTTAGTCCATAAATAAATTACTAACGATTTGTTCTCGTATAACTTTTCGGTTTTACCCGTTTTTATTTTTTCCGAAGGATTATAATTTTCTAGTTGTAATCCTTTTATAGGTAATTTGGCTAAATATTGCCTTACGATATCTTTTTTACCTGCTATTATCAAAAGGGAATCCTCGTGCGTCATTTGTATGTCTTTTTCGCCGGGGAAAGGACAATCGTAATAATTTTTAATCAAGTATTTTAATCCCATTTCTTCTTTCGCAAGTATAACACCCACGCTTGTATTCCAATCACCGATAAATTTGGTTTCCAAACCTTTTCCTTTTAACCACACTCCCGCATCATGTCTATCTATCCCGGTAGTAATATCTGGCACTTTCCATAAGAATATTGTTAGAATCACTGTTCCCCAAAAAGGCATAGCCAGTTTTTTAAGTCCTAAATTTGCTTCGGCTATAAAAGAACCCGTGAAGAAAGCCAAACCCCAGAAAAGCGGAATCTGAAAACTTCCAAGTTCAATAAAAAACGTTGAGCCCAAAAACAGCAGAAGTAATTGAGGAGCAATTGCCAAAAGTACTTTGTATGTGAGAGTTTTATCATTTGAAAATGACTGAAAAAATCCTTTATAAAGATAAAGCAGAAAGAAATTGAAATTAATGGCTATGAAAAATCCTAATACTAAAATTCTGTAAAAGAAAGATCTTCCTTCCACTTCGGTGCCGAGCGGGTTTATTAAATTTAATAGATTTGAACCTATTAAAATGTAAATCACGACATAAATTGCGAGAGAAACCGCTCCGACAATAAAAGCATTCCTAAATACTTTTTTGTTCCACCCGGCTAAAAATATAAATGAAAACGAAAGAGCGGAAACGGGAGAGATTAAATTCGCTATTAAAAAAGTAAAAATAGCTAGCGGAATGTTTTCTCTTAAAAATGCGTATGTAAACCACAGAATAAATGCAAACTGTAAAGCGTAAACTTCGCCGAATGTACTATGAAACCAGATTGTAGGAACCAAACCTGTTACTACGGAAATAATTAAAGATTTTTTACGCGATAATCCGAGATTAAGCCAAATTAAAAATGTAAAACCGACTATAAACGCACCGCTTATTGCAGAAACCAAACCTGCCGGATAAATTGTTTTATCTAATCCGAACGGCATTATCTCATATACCAACCACAATGCAAGGGTATGACCTAAATGGTAATTAGGCAGAGCCGGTTGATCCAGCAATGTCGAATCGTTTAGAAAAGCATATTTTAATATCGGAGTTTCCGAATCCGAACGGCACGCGAAAGCCAAAACATCGGCACGGGAAGTAAAGAATGAAATTTGACTGGCATAGAAAACAGCGAATATAATAATTAATGCGGCAAAAATTTTCCTCGGTTTTATATGTTCTATTGAAAAATTCATCTTTGGCAAATTTGTGATTTTAAAAATATTCAAATAACAAAGGAAAGTTCAAAAAACTTTCCCTCGTATGAAAATTAATTATTATATCCGTACTGGTATCTTGGAATGGATTTCTTTACTTTAGAATCGTTTACTACCAATCCGCAAAGTTTCACGTTTGCTACTTTCAATTCGGATACAGCCCAGTTCACACCTTCTTTGTAAGTTACTCCCGGACGAATTACAAGTAAAGCGGTCTTTACAAATTTCCCCAGAGATAATGCATCGGCTATTCTTGTAATCGGGGGAGTATCGAAGATGATTACATCGTAATAATCCAATTCGTCGAGTAATTCCTTCATGCGTTCCGAACCGAATATTTCGCCGGAAATATCGGAGAAAGTACCGGACGGCAAAATATCGATGTTGCGCAAAATACTTTCGTGACCGGTAATTTTAATAGGTTTGTAAATATTTGGTTTTTCGGTCTCACCTTGTAAGAAATTAATCAATCCCGGTGCATATTTTTCCATTCCGAATAATTCTGCTACTTTCGGTTTTCTGATATCGCAATCGACTAAAAGAACCTTTTTCTCGGATCTTGCCATTGTTAAAGCAAGATTTGCGGCTGTAGATGTTTTACCGGAATTTTCTTCGGGACTTGTAACCATAATGTATTTATTCGAGGAAGCTGCCATACAATTGGAGGCTTTTGTTTCCAATATTCTGAATGCTTCTTTATAACTGAAAGCACCTTCAATTAAGGTAACAAAGCGTTTAGAAATGGAGCCGGAATTTTTTATCTGGTCGTTAATTTCTTTTGTATATGGCGGAATTACCGTTAAAATCGGATAAGCGAAATCTTTTTCTATTTCGTAAACATCACTGATTTTTTTGTCATTGAATTCATAAATAAACAATGCAAACATGCCAAGAACAAATCCGAATAAAAGCGCCGCCAATAAGTTTAACTTTTTATTGGGAAGAATCGGTTTTAACGGTTCTTCGGCATAATCCAGAATAATTATATCCTGCAATTTTGAAAGTTCCGCCATTCTCATTTCTTCTCTTTTGTCCAGAAGAAGAGTAAACATTTTGGCGTAAACATTCTTTTGACGCATAAGGTTTGCCAATTTGTTTTCTTGAGCCGGCAAAGTTTCGATTTTAACTAAATAAGTTTTAATTAACGAATCTATTTTTGCCTTTTTGCTTTTGAGTGCATCTATAATAATTGTATAAGCCGTAAGAGTATTGTCGTTGAATTTCGATAAGCTTGCCCGTACCGTATTAATCTGATCGGTAAGAGTAATTACATCAGGGTGATTCTCGGTTCGTTTTTGCAATAATTGAATTTTCTTAAGTTCCAAATCCGAAAGTTGTGAAAGCAATCGGGAAAACGGTGAATCACTCGGTTGAAAAGCATTTGGCGTTAAGTAAGTTTGATCTACAAAACCTTGTGCCTTCATTTCTTTTTTAATATCGTTCACTTTGTTTTCGTAAGCGGCTAATTCGATTTCCGTCTTAAGTTTCTCCGATTCCAAATTGCTTACGAATTCGATTAATTTTTTGGAACTTTCGTCAATCGATAAAATTTTATTTTGCGCTTTGAAATCCGTTAATTGTTTTTGTGCTTCTTCAAGTTTCTTGGAAATTTCTTGAAGTTGGTTATCTACGAATTTAAATGAATGTCTTATGTTTTCTTTTTGCTGTTCGATTTTGGCGTTTGTATAACTTGTTGCAACCGTATTTGCCAGAATTTTTGCCCCGAGCGGAGTAGCGGCTTTTGCCGAAATTTCGAACAGATTGGTTTTAATTCTTTTGTTAACGGTTATTCTTTCTTCCAAATCTTTGATTACTTGATTATAACTTTGGAGATCGAAATAAAATTCGCAACCCCATCTTGCCCGGTTCCAATCAACAACGAAAGAGATGGACGGACTGGAAATCATACCGACGCTATCGGAGCGGTAAATGGTTTTAGTTCCGAGATTTTCAAGCTCGTACAAATCGCCTTCGATTTTTCTTAACACGTAAGATTCTTTTCTTTTCGTGAAGCCGGTTTTCATATTTTTAAATTGGGGAAGGCAACATGCAGTGCTGTCTTCATCGTTTTCCGAAGTTGCGACATCCAAATATGTTTTGTTTAACGAAACGGTTTTTTCTTCGGGGATGACAATTTTTTTAACGAAGATATTTAAGTGCAAATTGTCAATCACTTTGTAGAAAACCCTTCTCGTTTTAACGAGCTCCATGTCGGTTTCAATTTCTTCCTGAGGCTGCATTAACAACAAATTGCTCAATTCCGTCGAAAAGGTATTTCGCGCAACCTGCTCTTTTTTAAGCAATGTAGTTGCTTCGAATACGGGAGTTTTAAAATAGTTGTATAACAACGCAACAATTAAAGCCAAAACAATTGCGCCGATTAGAATGGCTTTTCTTCGAAGTATGATATTAAAAATATCTTCGAGACTAATTTCTCCCTTTTTCCTTTGTATCGTGTTGTTTTGATTCATTTCATTTACCATTTGATATTATAAACTTAATTAACAAAAATTCCGATTATTGCCGCAACAACCGCTAATGCGGAAACAAGAATCGAAGCATCGTTAGATTTTGCCCAGAAATTCCGGGGTATAAAAATTTTGTCGCCCGAACGTACGTCAAAGTCGGCTAATATATTTCCTTCTTCAAATATTTTTTCCGCATCAACTTCTACTTTTTTCCCGTCGCGTATCAGATAAACTTCGTCCAGATTTGCCGAACTTGTTTTTCCGCCGGCAAGCGCCAAAACATCGCTTATCTTTTCAAAACCCGTAACGTAGTAAACACCGGGCTTGTTAACTTCGCCGATAATACTAACGCGGAATAACGGCTGAACCGTCATTTCCGGATTTTTATAAATAGAATCGTATTTCGCAATGATTTTTTCTTTTAATACGGGAAAAAATGTATCTTTTACGTCGAATTTACCCAAATAGGGTAAGCGAATCGTTCCTTCCTCGGTTACGAAATAATCGCCTGTTAATTTGTCTTCGATATTGTAAACGGTTAGCCGGATGCCGTCACCGGGTTTTAATGTTTGAGCGATTGAATTAACCGAAAAAAGTATAACAACTGCGATTAATAATGCTAATTTTTTCATTTTCATTCTTTTGATTTTTATAAAATATGGCTTCGCCAACTCAGTCACATCATTATATTGATAGAATTTTTTCATTGGCGATTTACACTAATTATTAATTAATTTAGTCCCAATTAGTAGAAATCGGCGTAAATTTTTGTGATTATGGTCAAAACTTGGAAAGATTTGATGTATTAAATCTGCAATTTTTGCTATTTATCGGTTGGAATGGGTTTTATTTTTTTAAAATTACTTTGTTGAGCGTGCTCTTTCATCGGTACCAAAGTAAAATTATTTTTCAAACTTGTTAAGATTTTCGAGAAAATTTCTTTTTTTCTCACTGTGGGCAATTCCATGCCCGGAAAAAATTTCAGTTCGGGAACAATATCTCCGCCTAATATATCCGTCGGATGCAATAGAAAGCTCATTTCCGTGTTTGTAATTTTTGCCATTTTTATGGCGGTGTTGAGATAAAGAAACATAATTTTTTCTGAAAATTTGGCTAAATATAACAAATAACTGAGATGAATCGGTAATTTCAACACAGGAAACGTGGAAACGGGAATTTCCCTTATTTTTCCGCCGTTTATTTGCCAGAAATAAGGATTTATCGGGCGGAATCCTTCGGTAAATCCACCGTATAAATTTTTTAGTTTTTCTTTTTCCCCGGGCGTCAATTTAGCGGAAGAAAAATAAAATTTGCGCGCAAGCGGACCTATAAAAGTCGGAAACGTAGAAGCATCGTACAAATAACCGTTTTTCATCAACACTTCGAAGAGATTTTTTCCCCAGCTGAAACCCGGACCACGAAAACCGATAGGCTTTATTCCCGTGGCATCAACAATTGCTTTTTCGGCTTTTAATATTTCTTCCGTTAATTCTTCTTTATTGTAAAGCTGAATAAACGGATCGTGATTAAAGGAATGATTAGCGATTTCGTGACCGCTCGAAGCGATTAATTTTAAGAAAATTCTGTTTTTCTCTAATGCGGCGTCTTGTCCGATTACAAAAAAAGTGATTTTCAATCCGAACGAATCGAGAATTTGGAGAAAATCCGGAACAAACCGGTCGAAATAAGAAGGGAAACTTTGCCAACCGTCGTCTCCGTGGGTTTTCATGTAAGACCATTGATTATCCAAATCGAGCGATATGCTGGCAAACGGTTTCATTTAATTTTCCGCATTTTCCAATTTATACAAATAGTCAACAACTTTGTTAGCCAAACCCACACTGGAATTCCACGAGGTTATCGACGGATAAACTTGTGCGGAAGTTGCAAGCAACAAATTAGAGTTGCCAAGCCGGGTTTCGGGTTTCAGTTTGGAATAACCGAGCGGATAAATCGGTTCGACGAACGGAGCTTTAAAAATTTTTATCGCTGTAAAATCATCGTCGGTTAAGTTCAAATCGGAAAATAATGTTTTCAGTTGTTCTTTCCATCTTTCGGCAATCGTTTCCTCGTTTTCTTTGAAAAGATCGGAATCTTTACTGCAATATTTCATCGTATAAACGAGATAATTGTTATTATATTGTTCGATATTTACAAGTTCGGACATTTCGACGACGCCGTCGAACTCGGTATTGGAATTTACCACCGGTTGCCAATAAAAATTATCAAGGGGTTTTTTAAGGAAGAAGAGGGCATTTATCACTCCTTGGTAGGTTAATTCAGGCAGATTGGATTCGGATTCTAATTCGGTGCTTTCAATTAATTTTTTAATTACGGGCACCGGAACGGTGGCAATAACCCAATCGCTTATTAATTCCTCTCCGTTTGCCAATTTAACTTTCATCTTACCGTTTTGCCGGTCGATTTTTTCTACCGGACTATTTAGAAGAATTTTACCGCCGTAGTTTTTAATTTTATTTTCGACGGCATCGATAATTGTTTTTAACCCGCCTTCGATGTAACCGCGGGTAGATTTATTTTTTTCCCTTCCCAGTCTTTCCCAGATGTACAATGCGGGCAAATTGCCAGCGTGTGATCCGAACTTTGACCGGAAAAGCGGTTTTAGTATTTTTTCCCATACATCCTTCCCGTAAAGTTTAATGAACCAATCTTCAATTCTTGTATTATCTAAGTCGAGCCCTTTCCCTAATTGGCGTAAAAGCAAGCTCGCCACACCGAATCTGATTCTGTCGGTGAATTTTAACGGGGTAAATTTTAAAAGATCTACCGGACCGTTAAAAGCAAATCGTTTACCGTCTACAACAAAACCCATCCGTGTGGGTTTCCAATACATTTTGTTTTTTATCCCTACTTGCTCGATGAGCTCGAGTAGCGGGGTATCGGACGGCATTTGACAATGATAAAATTTATCGACCCATTTACCTTCGAAATTAAAATATGTTCCCAATCCCCCTAATTGGGAAGAAGATTCCACCAAGGTAACATCGTGACCGTCTTTAGCTAATTTATGTGAGGCGGTGAGTCCGCTGATTCCTCCGCCGATAACAACTATATTTTTTCCCATTTTTATAACCTTCTCGGAGGCGGCGCCAGTTTGTCTCTCAATGCTAATTTTATGTATTGAAAAATAGTTCTGAATAATTTCAGCTTACTCGCGCCTAATTTTCTATCATAACGTAATTTCATTGGTATTTCGGTAATTTTGGGCGACCAATGTCTTAATTTTAACAGAAGTTCCACCATGCAAGCAAAGCCGTTTTCTTCAACTAATCTTTCGCCCCAATGAGCGGAAATTCTTTTCAGCATGTTTACACGGTAAGCGCGGTAACCGCTGGTAAAGTCTTGAATATCGCCCAATGGCAAAAGTGTTTTGAATACAAAACTTGCTCCGCGCGAAAGCAACCGGCGGAATAGCGGTGCACTGCTGTCGTCTCCTCCTTCCACAAACCTCGAAGCGATTACAATATCAGCGCCTTTTTCTATTTTTTCTATCATTGGGGTAAGCAACGTAACATCGTGGGTGTCATCGGCATCCATAATTACGATAATATCTTCGTCATTAGCAACTTTTAATACTTCTCTTATTCCGGTTTGTACCGCTTGACCCAAACCCATATTTTTTTCGTGAGGAACTAATCGTAAGTGCAATCCCGGAACGCCTTTTTTTACAATTTCGGCGGTTTTGTCTTTCGAACCGTCATCAACCACAAAAACTTCAACTTTTTGCATTTTGTTCTCGGGAATTTCTGATATTCTTTTTAAAAGATTCGGCAGAGATTCCTCTTCGTTGTATGCGGGAAGAACAAAATATGCTTTACCAACAGGTTTGGGAATATAAAACGATTCTACATTGTCGGCTGTGTTTTCCACTACTTTAACGGAACTAAAATTATCTTTTCCGATTGAATGTGTTAATTCCATTTTGTTTCTCTTTATTTTGTTAATTAAACTCAAATTTTATCCCCTTACTTGAGTTTATCAGGGATTAAAATTAATATATTTAAAATTGAATTAAAAATTTCCCTTTGTCACATTATTCGTGAAATTTCATTCACAATTAATAGTCCGATTAAAAAAAATTTGTGAGCTTTGGCACAAAAATTAGAGCTATTAAAGAAAAATAAGTTATTTCCGATGAATGTAATGGAATGAAAAATTTTTTTTGTGATGTGTATTCCTAAAGAAATTTATATTTTGAAATATTAAAAATTGTAAAAAAGGTATTAAATGCACAAATTATCGTTTATATTCGGTACGAGACCGGAAGCAATTAAATTAGCTCCGCTCATTTTGGAATTTAAGAAAAATACTTCCTTCGATGTGAATGTATGCGTGACGGCTCAACATAGGGAAATGCTGGATCAAGTTCTGGAGATTTTTGAGATTGTTCCCGATGTTGATCTCAATCTGATGCAACCGAATCAGACTTTATCCAAATTAACAGCTAAGGTGATAAATTCAGTTGACGAATATTTGGAAAAATATAAACCGGATGTAATTTTTGTGCAAGGGGATACGACCACCGTTTTTGCCGTTTCTCTCGTTGCGTTTTATAAAAAGATAAAGATTGCGCATGTAGAAGCCGGATTGCGCACGTGGAACAAATATTCGCCTTTTCCGGAAGAGATTAACCGTGTACTAACTTCAAGATTGGCTGATTTTCATTTCGCTCCGACCGAAACATCGAAGGGAAATTTGTTGAAAGAAGGTCTGACCGACGAAAATATTTATATTACCGGAAATACGGTAATTGATGCATTATTTATCGCAAAAGAAAAGATAGAAGAAAATATGCCGGAAATTCCCGGGTTGAATACGGAAATTTTTTCAAACGGAAGTAAAAACGTACTGATTACCGGTCACCGAAGGGAAAACTTCGGAAAAGGTTTCGAACAAATCTGCCAAGCGTTACAAGAGCTTTCTAACGAGTTTCCGGATGTAAATTTTATTTATCCGGTTCATCTCAATCCGAATGTTCAAGAACCGGTAAGGAAATATCTTTCAGGCAGAAAAAATATTCATTTAATTGAGCCGTTGAGTTATTTGCCTTTTGTTGCGGCAATGTATAAATCGGATATCGTTCTTACCGATTCGGGCGGAGTGCAAGAAGAAGCTCCGAGTTTCGGGAAGCCCGTATTGGTTATGCGGGAAAATACCGAACGCCCCGAAGCTGTTACCGCTGGAACGGTAAAATTGGTAGGCACGGATCCTGGAAAAATCTTCAACGAGGTTAAATTATTGCTTACCGATTCCGCCGCTTATTCAAAAATGGCGAATGCCGTTAACCCGTACGGAGACGGTCTTGCAAGTAAAAGGATTGTAAAAATAATTTCGCAATATTTTAATGAGAAAAATTAGCAGAAAAATTTAAATTATAAATCTTCTTGAATACATTTATTGTATTAATAACCTTTCCCCAAATTTAATACTCCGGTTTTATTTTAAAATGTGAAATTAATTTCCGAAATCAGTGGGAATTTGGTCTATAATAACCGTTCGAAATGTAAATATTGATGAAAAACCGTGTATACGTGTTATAGTAATCAAAAGATTGATTAACTGAATACAAGAGTAAAAAATAATTATTATATTTATAAATTAATTTAAATTCCGAAGTAATTTTTACTATTTACTTGTGTTTCAATTAATTAGCAAATTAAATCGTGTAGCTGAGGTAGCGAAGCTGTATTTAAATTCCATCCGGTTTTTTCAACGTGCGCAAACAGAAAAATACATCTTTTGCTTTATATCAGCCGGTAATTAATAAATCAAGATAAATTAAAGGAGCTGTTTAATGAGTGATATTAAAAGTACGAATATCTATTGGCATGAGGGCGAAATAACTAAAGCCGATAGGGAAAGACAAAACGGGCATAAGGCTGTTTGTATTTGGTATACCGGTTTATCCGGTAGCGGAAAATCTACAATTGCAAGGGAAGTAGAAAAAAAACTTTTTGAAATGGGAGTTAAAACTTATGTGTTAGACGGCGATAATATCCGCCATGGATTGAATAAAAATTTGGGGTTTTCACCCGAGGACAGAACCGAAAATATTAGAAGAATAGGTGAAGTTGCAAAGTTATTTGTTGATGCGGGAATGGTGGTAATGACCGCTTTTATTTCTCCGTATAAAGCAGATAGAAACCAGGTACGGGAATTAATGGAAGACGGCGAGTTTGTGGAAGTTTACGTGGAAGCCGATTTGGAAACTTGTGAAGAGCGCGATCCGAAAGGCTTATACAAAAAAGCGAGAAGCGGGGAAATTAAAGAATTTACCGGAATATCAGCTCCCTACGAAGCTCCGGAAAATCCCGAACTTGTAGTGAATACAACGGAAGAAACCGACGTTGAAAAAAATGCGCAAAAAGTAATAGATTATTTAATTTCAAAAGGTTATATAAAAAATTCGAATTAAAAAGGAGTATTAAATGATTAAACCTCACGGCGGAACTTTAGTAAACAGATATGTAAACGATGCGGAAAAATCTTCGTTCATCGAAAAAGCCCAAAGTTTACCCAAAATAATTTTAGACGATAAAAACATTTCCGATTTGGAAATGATTGCCTCCGGTGCGATGAGTCCGTTAACCGGATTCTTGAAAAAAGACGATTATCAATCGGTTGTGGAAACAATGCATTTATCCAACGGCGTGGTTTGGAGCATTCCTATCACGTTGGCGGTGGATGAAACAGAAGCAAATGAATTAAAATCGGCAGAGCAAGCCGGGTTATACGACGATGCAGGTAATCTGCTGGCGGTTATGGATGTTGAAGAAATCTTTACTTACGATAAAGAAAACGAAGCCGAAAAAGTTTACAGAACAAAAGACGGCGAACATCCCGGCGTGGCTTATGTTTACGCGCAAGGGGATTATCTTGTAGGCGGGGCGATTTACATGCTCGATAAACCCAAGCATACCGATTTTCTGGAATATAGATTGGATCCGGCTGAAACCCGTGCGAAATTCGAAGAAAACGGTTGGGATACTATCGTTGCTTTCCAAACAAGAAATCCGATTCACCGGGCACACGAATATTTACAAAAATGCGCGCTCGAGATTGTTGACGGGTTATTGATTCATCCTCTCGTAGGCAGAACAAAATCGGATGATATTTCCGCAGAAATAAGAATGAAAAGTTACCTCGTTTTAATGGAAAAATATTATCCGTCCAACAGAACAATGTTAAGCGTTTTCCCGGCGGCAATGCGTTATGCGGGTCCGCGCGAAGCTATATTTCATGCTTTGGTTAGAAAAAATTACGGTTGTACGCATTTTATTGTTGGTAGGGACCATGCCGGTGTGGGAAATTATTACGGCACCTACGATGCTCAGCATATTTTCAAGGAATTCACAAGGGAAGAATTGGATATAACTCCGCTATTTTTTGAACATGCTTTTTATTGTAAGGAATGCGGAAACATGGCAAGCGCTAAAACTTGTCCTCACGACGGTTCCTCGCACGTATTTCTGAGCGGTACGAAAGTCCGTGAAATGTTGAGGAGAGGCGAGAGACCCCCGGCGGAATTCAGCAGACCGGAAGTGGCGGACGTTTTGATAGAAGGAATGAAAAATTCGTAATTTATCAATAATCGTGAAAAGTATTTAATGCCAAGCGATTTTGCTTTTTGGTTTACGCTGTTTTTATTAATACTAATGTCGGTAGCTCTGGTAAAAGAGTTATTCGACGTTAGTATTATTTTTTTCGGCGTACTATTGCTCCTTGTAATTGCAAATGTTGTAGATATAGATGCGGCTTTTAACGGATTTTCAAACGTCGGTGTTATATCGATTGCTTTGCTATTCATTGTTGCGGGTGCTTTGCAATCAACTGGAGTAGTTGACGAGCTTACGCATTTTATTTACGGTTCAAAGCCGACAACCGTGCCGAGAAAAATTTTCCGGATTATGTTTCCGGTTACGGCGCTTTCGGCATTTATGAACAACACACCGATAGTGGCAATTTTAATCCCGAGTATAAAATCTTGGGCTTCTAAAAATAATCTTTCTGTTTCCAAGTTTCTCATTCCGCTTTCTTATGCGGCAATACTGGGCGGGATGTGTACGTTAATCGGAACCAGCACTAATTTAATCGTGCACGGTTTGTTGATTGAAAACGGATATAAAGGCTTTTCATTTTTCGAACTGACACCGGTCGGTTTGCCCGTAGCTCTGTTCGGAATTTTGTTTGTGGCTTTTGTAGGCGCTAAAATTTTACCCGACAGAAAAGAACCGATGGTTGAGTTGGGGGAATCGACGCGTGAATATGTTATAGAACTGAAAGTTACGGAAGAATATAAAAATTTAAATAAAACCATAGAGAATGCCGGACTGCGTCATCTTAAAGGCTTGTTCCTTTTCCAAATTGAACGAAACGGTAAAACCATAACCGCTGTTGGTCCGGATGAAAAAATTCAATTGTACGATAGGCTTTTCTTTACCGGAATTCCGCAAACAATTCTTGAATTACAAAAAACTCCCGGTTTGCAGCTAATTAAAGATTCTTCTTTCGATTTGAAAAGATACGACGCCGATCAAATTAAAACCTACGAAGCGGTAATTTCGCACAGTTCGCCTCTCGTAGGTAAAACGGTGCGCGAAAGCAGTTTCCGTACAAATTATAACGCGGTTATTATTGCCATTCACCGCAACGGGGAAAGAATAAAGAAAAAAATCGGCGATATAGTTTTAAAACCGGGCGATACTTTACTTTTGCTTGCCCCTAAAAAGTTTATTCGTCAATGGTATAATTCAAAAGATTTCTATTTGATATCCAATACTTCGGAAGTTTTTTCCAAGCCGAGAAAACAAGCGATAATTTCGGTCGTAGTTTTAATTGGAATGATTTTACTGGTTGTGTTCAACGTTATGCCGCTTATTTCCGCCGCGGGATTGGCGGCAATAATTTTAATTTTAAGCAAAAGCATTTCGTCAAAAGCGGCTAAAGATTTAATTGATTTTAAGGTACTTATTGTTATCGGTTCGGCATTTGGAATAGCACAAGCCATACACAACTCTGGTTTGGCGGAATTTTTTGCTAGACAATTAATTCAATTGCAAGACGTGTTCGGAGTAGTGGGAGTATTAGCCGGAGTTTATTTTTTAACGAGCGCTTACAACACCGTGATTACAAGCAATGCCACTTCGGCATTGATTTTCCCCGTAGCATTATCGACCGCCATTGATCTCGGCGCGGATGTTCATCCTTTTGCGTTGACTGTGGCAATTGCTTCGGCGGCAAGTTTCGCTTCGCCGATCAGTTATCAAACCAATTTGATGGTTTACGGTCCCGGCGGTTACAGATTCACCGATTACCTTAAGCTCGGGTTACCGTTACAAATTTTGGTTGGTGTTCTTGCCATTACATTAATTTATTTTTTGTATTTCGGTTGATATATCCTAGCGATACGTAAGATATAACGTCCCGTTAATTTCGTTAAACAATACGATAGATTGATTTTAGGAACTGGTTATTGGTCATTAGTCATTTGGGATTGAAGATTGTTATTTGGGATTTCTGACTTGTCATTCCCTCCACCTACGGCAGATTTATGAGAACTTGTCATCCCGAACTAGTTTCGGAATCTAAAAAGAACTACCACGGAATGTTACAATTTTATTGGAAATTGGAATTTGTCTTTTAGAATTTCTTGGTTATCATCCCTTCCGCCTACGGCGGATTATTTCGGGATCTAAAAAAACAAGTAAGGTGTGATCTCCAAAGCATTCGGGACGGTATGACAAGTTGTTTGGATGTGTCGGAAATGTATAAAATTAATTTTTAAAAATTTGTTGCTTGGTATACAATTCAAAATATTCGATTTATAAAATTTTAAATATTAACTGAAAAGAAATTATTAATTAATGAAAAATCTTTTTGAAAAATTTTTGGAGTTAATGAAATCGTTTGAGAGAAATGATGTAGAATATATTATAATAGGTGGAATTGCCATCAATTTACATGGTTTTGCCAGAAATACTCAAGATATTGACATATTTATAAACCCGGATAAGGAAAACATACAAAAATTAAAAAATGCTTTAAAAGAAGTGTTTGACGATCCGGAAATTGATGAAATTACGTTTGAAGAATTACAAAAATATTCGGTTATTCGTTACGGTACGGAATATGGATTTTATATCGACATTATTTCCGCTATCGGGGAAAAATTTAAGTTTAGTGATTTGGAATTCGAGAAGCGGGTAATTGAAGGAACCGAAATAAAATTTGCCGGGTTAAAAAGTTTGTATAAAATGAAAGAAAAAACTTATAGAGAAATAGATCAATTGGATTTAAAATTCATTAAATCAAAACTCGGTAAATAAATGCCTGTGGAAAAGTTTAAGACATTTGAAAAAGCGTCAAAGTCGTTATGGGTAAAAAATCCCGACAGTAAATATTACGAAACTCTTATGGACCTTTTTGAATTTTGGGGAAAGTTAAACACAACAAAAGTTAAAAAAGGGTTAATGAAGTTCACTTCTTTTGACGAATTTATGCAATACAAGAATTTTGAAGTTGATGATAAAAAATATAATTCACGATAAACCTGTTAATGATAGCATAAAAAATCACCGGTCGTGGATAAAGATAGGGAATTTGAACATTTGGAATTGGTCATTCGTCATTGGTCACGGGGAAATAGTTATTGGTCATTGGTCACTAGTCATTGGTTATTTGTAAGTTGTTGTTGGGATTTTTTATCTGTTAGCCGGTAATTTACAAATAAAAAATTATTTTCAGGACAAATTCTTTGCATTCTACTACCGTCTTACGTATTACGTTTGGGATTTGTCATTTGAAATTTCTTCCCTTTTATATACTTTGTATTTAAAAAATACAGAATCGAAACTATAACCTGGGTGATATATGAATTTAATCAACAAGATTAAGGAAATATTATTTGAACAATCCGAAATAGAATTCGCATTTTTATTCGGTTCTTTCGCCAGAAACGAAGCGACCGGAATAAGCGATATAGATATAGCAATCTATCAAAAAACGAAAAAAACTGAATATGAAACTAAAGTATTCGAATTGGAAATTGAAGCTTTATTGACTGAAAGAATTCCTGATCAAAAATTTGATGTCAGGAGTCTTAACTATGCGCCAATTATTGTGATTGGTAAAATTATCAACGAAGGCAAATTAATATTCGCACGAAACGAATCTTTTCTTGTTGATTATATTGTGCAAAATAGAATAAAATATATGGATTATATGATTGTTTACAAACCTTTATTTGAACAAAGGTACAGGGAATTATTAGATGGTTGATAAAGAGAAAATAGAAAAATTGTTTTCCGAATTGGATGAGTATCTACTTTCTTTGAAAGAAATCAATAAGTTATCAACCGAAGAATATTTAAAGGATAAAAAAAATATTTATTCCGGAAGGTATCTGCTCCAAATTTCCATTGAAACATGTGTAAATATTAGTAATCATATTATCTCTACCGAGAAGTTGGGATTACCAAAAGAGTATGCCGAAACGTTTAAAATACTTTATGAAAATAAAATAATTTCAAAGGAATTAAAAGACAAATTAGTTTTAATGACAAGATTCAGAAACAGAATCGTTCATTTATATTGGGACATAGATGATGAGTTTGTAAAAAAAATAATTGATGAAAATTTGAGCGATTTCTATCAGTTTCAAAAAGAGATTAAAAATTATTTGGTAAACTAAAAAATCCTTCTGTGAAAATCCGGGCGAATCCTCCTTCAGCGGACAGGTCTGTGGTTAAATAACAATATACAATACAAACTCTATAGAAGTGGTGCATTTTGTCATTGATCAATGGTCATTTGTAATTTGGAATTTGTCATTTGGAATTTTTTAGTTGTCATCCCGTCCGCCACAGCGGTTTATTTCGGGTTTTAAGAACAACTCGCTATTTTATTTAACAAACGCCTTTAAGTGTGACATTTTATAGAACAAGAATTCTAAAACAAAATCAAAACTCCGGCGGAGTAAAACAACTTTATTTAGTCTTGTGATTTGTTTTTGTTATTTGGCTCTTCTAATACCATTCGAAAGATCAAAAAAGAAAGAGATAAAAAAAATAATTTAATAGATGAAGAAAGTAGTTAAAAAAATTAAGATTGGTGAAGAACAGATAGAAAATTCGCTGTTTTGGGAATCCAAAACCGGCAGTGATAGAATTTCTGCTATTCAGATATTGAGAGAGCAGTATATCAAATTTTTTAATAAAGAAAAAGAATATCATGAAAGTAGAAAAAGACTTCGAAGATTTTATAGAGCTTTTAAACAAACACAAAGTTGAATATTTAATTGTCGGTGCTTATGCTTTGGCTCTATATGCCGAACCCAGGAATACGGGTGATATTGATATATTTATAGGGATGAGTAACGAAAATGCGAAAAAAATGTTGGATGTATTAGAAGAATTTGGTTTTGAAAGTCTGCGATTATCAAAAAATGATTTTCTTGAAGAAAATATGGTTATTCAACTTGGGGTGCAACCTGTAAGAATAGACATACTTACATCAATCTCCGGTGTTGATTTTAGGGAAGCGTATTTGAATAAAGAAGTAACGCAATTCGGAGATGTAAAAGCAAATTTTATTTCAAAAGAATATCTGATTAAAAACAAAAAATCCAGTGGAAGGAAAATCGATTTAGCGGATTTGGAATTATTATCGAAAAACAAAAAAGAATAGTGTGATTAACTGTAAAAATTTTAAAATGTGCAAATATCCAACAATCGATAGGAAAAAATTTAGATTGTGGTATAAGAGTAAAACAAGATATATTAATCGAATTGTACGATCCTTTTTGGTTCGTACAGCCGGAAATCCAAGAGACATCCGCTAATTCACGAATGAGAATTGAAGTTTTTATGTTCCACTCCTACGGAGTTGAACGGATTCTAAAAAGAGAAATTATTTTTGAAAAACTTGTCTGATGGTAGTTCAATAGATTAAGTTACCGATTTCATGGATTAAGAACTAATCCGGCACTTTTAATTTTTGGTATCTGAAACATCTTGAAAAAATTTTTTTGATTTAGAATTTTCCTTTTTTATAACTTTATATTATTAACGGTTGAATATTATTTAATCGGGTTGCATTATAAGTCTACAAAAATCGGAATACTATGGACAATGAAAAATACATCACGCAAATAACGGAAAAATTGAAAAACTCAATAAATCCGTATAAAATTATTCTTTTTGGATCCTATGCTCACGGAATTCCCACAAAAGATAGTGATATAGACATTATTGTTGTAACAAATGATGATTATTACCCCTCCAATTACAAAGAGAAAAGCGATTTATACCTAAAAGTATCGAATGCGCTTACCGAAATAATCGCTCAAGTACCAATAGATATAATAGTTTATTCAAAGCCAATGTATAGAAAATTCATAGAAATGAAAAGTATGTTTTCAAAGACAATATTAAAAAGGGGAAAAGTTTTATATGAAAGAAATGACTAAGGAGTGGTTAAAAGCTGCCGAAGATGATCTTGATGTAATAGAAGAAATTTTAGACGTAAAACATTTGACAAATATGGTTGCATTTCACGCTCAACAAGCAATAGAAAAAAGTTTTAAAGCCATACTGGAAGAAAAAGAAATTGAAATTATTAAAATGCATAAACTTGAAACTTTGTTAAGTAAAATAAAAAACTACCTGAATTTTACCATTGATTTACAATTAATTAAACGGTTGGACGAGGTTTATATTGAGTCAAGATACCCCAGTGATATAGGTTTGTTACCTAACGGGAAACCTGGTTATGAAGAAGCGAAAAAATTTTATCAATTTGCAAAAATGATTTTTTCAAATATTAAAAATCTTTTAAGTTAAGACTATAAGTTCCATTTTAATTATTCACACCGGCAGTTAGATTAACTTCATCCTAAAAGCTATGAAAAGAAATTCCCCCAACGCCATTGGCGTGATATATTTATAAAGCAATATATCAATATAAAATATAAACTCTATCGGAGTGATACATTTTGTTATTAGTCATTTGTCACAGGGAAATTGTCATTCGTCTTTGGTTATTGGGAAAATGTCGTTTGTAATTGGTCATTTGGAATTTGTAATTTGAAATTTCTTTATTGTCCTTCCTCCCACTTCGGTGGACTATTTTGGGATCTAAAATGAACCCGTAACTTTAATCAGATGCCGAGCCAAGTTTGGCATGACATATTCCATAACAGTATAAAGAACTTGTCATCCCGAACTCGTTTCGGGATCTAATAAAAACTTATAATTTAGATCAGATGCTGATCCCGAAGGCATTCGGGACAGCATGACAGTTAATAAGACTTGTTATCCTGTCCTCCACGGCGGATTGTTTCGGGATCTAAAATAAACAAATAAATCTTGCATTCCGTAAACTTTCGGCTACAAAAACAAATTGGAAGCATCTACCCAAACTTTACTTTTACTTATCACAATCTCAATAAGGAAAATTAATGAAAACGTATTTGGAAAAAATAATCCCTATTGCCGTTAAAGCCGGTGAAACGATAATGGACATTTATCACTCGGCGGATTTCGGAGTAGAAATGAAATCGGATAATTCACCTTTAACTTTAGCCGACCGTGCATCGCATGATATCATTGTGGAAGGATTAAAAAAAGAATTCCCCGGTATTCCGGTTTTATCCGAAGAAGGCCGGGATATCCCTTATGAAGAAAGGAAAAACTGGGAAAAATTCTGGCTTGTCGATCCTTTGGACGGAACGAAGGAATTTATTAAGAAAAATGATGAATTTACGGTCAACATTGCTCTTATAGAAAATAATGAAGCAGTGCTTGGTGTAATTTATTCTCCAGCTCTGGAAAATAATTCCGAACCGGCGGAAGATTCTCTTGATTTTGAAACGCCCTATCTTAAATCGGGTACGCTTTATTTCGGGGGAACCGGATTGGGTGCATTTATGCAATTCAAAGGCGATAAATACAGAAGAATATCGGTCAATAAAGATAAGTCAAACGGGGTAATAGCGGTACGAAGCAGATCTCATGCTTTCCCCGAAGAAGAGACGGTCTTTGAAAAATACGGTGTTACCGAAACGATATCGGCAGGCAGTTCAATTAAATTCTGCAGGGTTGCAGACGGTTCCGCTCATTTGTATTATCGCCACGGTCCCACAAACGAATGGGATGTTGGCGCCGGATATGCTATTGCCAAAGCAGCCGGTGCGGAAATAGAAGGATTACAATTCAATAAAGAGAATGTTTTAAACGGTTCTTTTCTTGTAAAGAGTATCTAAAAAAAGTTTCTATCAAACACAAAATAAAATTACCACTGTGCGGACGGTAGTAGCAGTGAACAGAAATATAACAATAACCCATAATAATTTTACCCTTTGTGTTCATGGTGGTTAATAAAGAACCACAGATCCCCACAGATTAATAGATCATTGGTCATTGGAAAATTGTTATTGGTCACTTGTCATTCGTCATTGGTCATTTGTAATTG
Source organism: Melioribacteraceae bacterium (assembly GCA_027030245.1). Taxonomy (GTDB): domain Bacteria; phylum Bacteroidota; class Ignavibacteria; order Ignavibacteriales; family Melioribacteraceae; genus BMS3ABIN04. The sequence continues at coordinate 16,892 of JALVFE010000040.1, read as the reverse complement.
TAATTTGTCATTTCGAAGGAACGGAGGACTTGTAAAGAAGAATGAATGAAGAAACTGGAAGTCAGAGAATTTTTGAGGTTGAGGCTAAGGCTAAGGCAAATGCTAAGGATGAGGTTGAGGCTGAGGTCAAAGTTGAGGATAAGGTTGAGGTTGATTGATGTATAATTCTTTTAAAGATATGCCGGTTTGGAAAGATGCTATAGAAGTAGCAGAAAAAATTTTTAATTTAACTGAAAAATTGCCTAAAAAAGAAGACTATGGATTTGCATCGCAAATCCGGAGAGCTGCTCTTAGCATTTCTGCAAACATAGCCGAATCGTTTGGAAGAAGCCATACTGCGGATAAAATAAATTTTTTATATTATGCAAGAGGCTCCATTACCGAAACTCAAAGTCACTTAGATATGGAAAAAGAGTTAGTTATATAAAGAAATCTGACTATGATTTATTGGATACTTTATTAGAAAATATTCATTTGGATTTAAATAAAATTATTAAAACATTCAAAAACAAACTTTACCCTTGACTTTGACCTTAACTTTGACCTTAACCTTGACCTTAACCTTGACCTTAACCTTAACCTTGACTTTAACCTTAATCTTAACCTCGAGATTACTATTAATCAAGAATCAAGAATTGGTCATCAGTCAATCGTCACCGGTCATTGGTAGTTTTTTTTGTTTGGAATTTGGAATTTGTTATTTGGAATTTCTTTATTGTTATTCCGTCCACTTACGGCAGTTTGTATGAAAAAATGAAGATCTTGTCATCCCGTCCGCCACGGCGGATTATTTCGGGATCTAAAGAGAACGATTAGAAATATAAAATTTAGATCTTACAATTTATATAACATTTATTTTTGAAAATTGGGGATTTTTCTTGCCCCCTCAACCCGGCATGTTTGAATCTTTATGCAGTTCTAATAAAATATAATTTAATACAAAGATTAATAAACTAAATATTTAACTTTAATCCTACGGAGAAAAAAATGAACGTACCGTTATTAGACCTCAAAGCTCAATATCAAACGATTAAAGAAGAAATTAACAAAGCTTTGCTAAAAGTAGCCGAGTCGCAATATTTTATTCTCGGTCCCGAAGTTCAAAAACTTGAAGAAACCATAGCCAAGGCTATCGGCGCTAAAAAAGCGGTTGGAGTATCTTCCGGGACAGACGCTCTGCTGATCGCCTTGATGGCATTGGATATAAAACCAGGCGACGAAGTGATAGTACCGACATATTCCTTTTTTGCCACAGCCGGTGTGGTTGCGCGAATGAACGCAATACCGGTATTTGTTGATATCGATCCCGTTACTTTTAATATTGATCCGGCTAAAATAGAAGAAAAAATATCCGGGAAAACCAAAGCAATTATTCCGGTTCATCTATACGGACAAAGCGCCGATATGAAACCCATAATGGAGATAGCCAAAAAACATAATTTACAGGTTATAGAAGACGGTGCACAAGCAATAACCGCCCAATACAAAGACGGCAGTTATGTAGGAACGATCGGGGATATAGGATGTTTTTCATTTTTCCCGAGTAAAAACCTCGGCGGATTCGGCGACGGCGGTATGGTAGTTACAATGGATGAAGAATTGGGAGAGAAGCTGAGAATATTAAGAGTTCATGGCGGAAAACCGAAATATTATCACAAAATTATCGGCGGTAATTTCCGGCTCGATGCCATTCAAGCGGCAGTGTTGAACGTCAAGTTTCCGCATCTAAAGGATTGGTCGGAAGGCAGAAGAAAAAACGCAGGTTTATATACACAAGCATTTATTGAATCCGGTCTTGCGGAAGCGGAAGGCATAACGGAATTTGACGATAATAACAAAGTTTTACTCCCCAAAGCCGTATATAAGGAGAATGGGATTAGAGAGTATCATATTTACAACCAATATGTTATCAGAGTTAATAAAAGAGACGAACTGAAAGCGTTCTTAAAAGAAAACGACATAGCAACGGAAATTTATTATCCGGTTCCGTTTCACAAACAGGAATGTTTCAATGGATTGGAAAGTTCTAAGGATGATTATCCTGTAGCCGACTTTGCCGCGGCGCATTCTCTTGCTTTACCGGTTTATCCTGAACTAAGCGGTGAACAAATTGAATATGTTGTGGAGAAGATTAAAGAGTTTTTGAAGTAGAAAATATTTTCTTGCAAATGAAAATTGTATAAATAATTTTACAATTAAAAATTCTTGCGATTCATAAATGGAAAATGAAATAAAAAAATATTTAGAGCAATATGACTTTATAAACTTTGCATTATTTTTCGGTTCCTATGTGAACGGCAAAGCGGGAAATATGAGTGATTTGGATATCGGGATATATTGTGAAGAAAATCCGGATTTACTTTTATTAGGTAAAATTATATACGATTTGGAAATAATCACAAAAAAGAAAATCGATTTATTGGAACTGAAAGATATTTATAAAAAAAACCCGGCTCTTGCTTACCGAATTGCTACAAAACATAAAATTATATTTGTAAGAGATAATGAACTTTTTATTGAATTCAAAAGAAGAGCATTTTTATATTATTTCGATACGGAAAAACTAAGGAAATCCGTTAGGGATACTTTTTATGAACGTATTTCATCAAAGAAATTCGGAAAAAGGAATTATGCTTGAAAGATTAAGCATTTTGGAAAGAAATATAAGTGAATTGGAAAAGTTCAGAAGTAAGAATGAACTGGCGGAAATTAAGAATGATTTACAATTACAATGGATAATGAGATATGGTTTGTTCGAATCAATTCAAATAGTGATTGATGGTCATTTGTTATTTGAAATTTTTCTCATTTGTGTTCTTTTGGGAAACCACGGATTACCACAGATTAAACACGGATTGTTCGCAGAATAATTGGAATTTGGAATTTCATTACTGGCATTTCTACCACAGTTGGATGGTAGTAACATCAAACAGCAATAAAACAATAAAAACATTTCACTTTGTGTTTAAATAATACCGTATAAAGCAGGATTTATAAATTTAACTAAAAGATATAGAACTGTTTTAAATAAACAAAACTTTAAAAAATGAATACTTTACCTAGTAAATTTAAAAAATACTTTTGGGATTGTGATTTCAGTAAATTGGATTTGATAAATCATAGAAGTTATATTATGAACAGATTTCTTACGTTAAGTGATTTATCCGTAATTCGTTTTGTATTTGATTTATTTTCAAGAAATGAAGTTATGGAATATCTGGCGACTAAGGGGAAAAAATCTTTAAGCAAAAAAAATTATCTATTTTGGCAAAAATTAGTTAAGCATGAAGAGCTTTGGAAAAAATAATTTAATTTACACGGTCTTAGATAAAAAGAGATTTGGAATGCTCGATAAATTATCAGTATTTAAAAATGACTTTTATCTTGCCGGAGGGACCGGTTTAGCTCTTCAACTTGGTCACAGAAAATCAGATGATTTCGATTTTTTTACGGCTAAAGAATTTAGTAATCAAAAACTTATTAATATTGTTAAAGAAACTTTTTATGAGGCAAAGATTTCCGTTATTCAGAATGAGCTGGATACACTAACTTTTATCTTAGATGATTCTGTAAAAATATCTTTGTTTAAGTTACCGTATGTTAATTTTCTTCCATTAGTTGAAACAGAGTTTTTTAATTTAGCTCAAATACCCGAAATCGGTGTGATGAAGTTATTGGCACTCTATAGAGCTACTTATAAAGACTACGTAGATGTTTATTTTATACTTCAAAAATATAAACTGGCTGAAATAATAGATCTGGCGACAAAAAAGCATTCGGAGTTCGATGTTGGGCTTTACTTAAGGGCTTTACTTGCCTACGAAGATGTTGATGATTTCCCGATATCATTTATGCCGGATTTTGAAGTGGATAGGAAAACGGTTTTTAGTTTTATTGAAAAAGCCGTTGTTGAGTATTTGAAAACCGATAAATGAGTTCACTTATTTTCGACTTATTGTGAAAAGCTTTTTTCTGAGTAATTTATTATTTTTCTTCGCGCTCTGTGTGAAAAAAAGAAACCAAAGACCTGTCCGCCGAGGAGGATTTACACAGATTAAACACGCATTGAACACGATATTGTCATTAGTAATTGGTCATTTGGAATTTATGACTTTTCAACCCGTATGCTTCCGGCGGATTGTTGCGGGATATAAAGAGAACTCTCTATTTTAACCTGCAAACGCCGTTAGGCGTGACATATTTATAGAACAAGCATTCTAACACAAAATTAAAACTCCAGCGGAGTGACACATTTAGTCATTGGGAATTGGTCACTGGTCATTTGTAATTTGGGATTTTTTATCCGTTAGTCGCTAATTCGCAAATGAAAAAATTGTTACCGGGACGAAAAAATTACATCCCCCTTACGTTTTACGTCTCTACGTTTCACGTCTTACGTCTCACGTTTTGAATTTGTCATTTCGAAGGAACAGAGGACTTGTCAAGAAGAATGAATGAACAAACTGGAAGTCAGAGAATTTTTAAGGTTGAGGTTGAGGATGAGGCTTAGGTTGAGGATGAGGCTAAGGTCAATTGATGTACAATTCATTTAAAGAGATGCCGGTTTGGAAAGATGCTATAGAAGTAGCGGAAAAAATTTTTAATTTAACTGAAAAATTGCCTAAAAAAGAAGACTATGGATTTACTTCACAAATCCGGAGAGCTGCTCTTAGTATTTCTGCAAACATAGCCGAATCGTTTGGAAGAAGCCATACTGCGGATAAAATAAATTTTTTATATTATGCAAGAGGCTCCATTACCGAAACTCAGAGTCACTTAGAATATGGAAAAAGAGTCGGTTATATTAAGAAATCCGACTATGATTTATTGGATGATTTATTAGAAAATATTCATCTGGATTTAAATAAAATTATTAAAACATTCAAAAACAAACTTTACCCTTAACCTTAACCTTGACCTTAACCTTAACTGGTCATTGGTCATTTTGAATTTGATTTTCTTCGTGTCCTCAGTGGTTCCCTTTGGGTTCTCTGTGGTTAAAAAATATCCTCAAAATTCACCAAATTGAAATTTTTCTTTAACTGAATTACATAACTCTTTAAAAAACAATAAATTTTTCCCTACAAAATATTTTAAAAATTACTATGTTTGTAACGTTTTATTTAAACCCAAACCCAAACCGCATGTGAGGGACTGGGCGAAGCTGTGGGGATGAATAGATAAATCAATACTTTACAATAATAAATTCCAATTAAATATTCTGTTACAATTTATAAACTACAGGTTTACCGGCTCACGAAGCTGAAAAATAAATATCTGAAAATTTAATTATCGGAGAACAAATGGAAAGCGCCGACTTAAAAATCGCAATTATCGGTGCGGGAAGATGGGGTAAAAACCATGTTAAAACCGCAGCGTCAATCTTAAATCCGCAAAATATTACCGTTGTCGATTTTTCTCCGCAAGCGGAAAAAACAGTAAAAGCAGTAAATAATAATATTAAATTTACTACCGATTTGAACGAAATTTTGAGCGATAAAAACATTTCTGCCGCAATAGTTGCCACACCCGCCGAAACCCATTTCGACGTAGCAAAACAACTGATTAATGCGGGCAAACACGTATTGATAGAAAAACCTATCACTTTGGTGTCGGAAGATGCTAAGGTATTGTTGGAATTAGCCGGAGAGAATAACGTGAAAATTATGGTTGGGCATGTTTTACTTTATCATCCCGCGGTTCTTAAAATGAAAGAATTGATAGACCGGGGTATGATGGGTAAAATACAATATATTTACAGTAACAGATTGAATTTGGGTTCAATACGTCAAGAAGAAAATATTTTATGGAGTTTTGCACCGCATGATATTTCCATGATTCAATTTCTGACGGGAAAAGATCCCGTATCCATCGATGCAAAGGGAGCGGCTTATTTACAAAGCGATATTGAAGATACTACTTTAACGTATTTGGAATATCCGGGAAATATTAAAGCACATATTTTTGTGAGTTGGTTGAATCCTTTTAAAGAGCAAAAATTGGTTGTGATAGGCGAACAAGGTATGTTTGTATTCGAAGACAGCATAAAAGAAAATAAATTAAGATTTTATCCGAAAGGATTCAGAGATAATCAAGGCAGACTGGAGGTTTTTGACGAAGGGGTATTCTTATTGAAATTCCCCGAAAAGATGCCTCTCACGGAAGAGCATCTTCATTTTTATGATTGTGTGGTGAATGATAAAACTCCGCGTACCGACGGAAAACACGCACTTAAAGTATTGGAAATATTGGAAGAAGCTACCGAAAAACTTAAAAAGACCGCCGTAACCGGTTAATAACGGGCGTGAGTATTGGAATTTGGTCATTGGGAAATTGGTCATTAGTCATTGGGATATTGTCATTTGTCACTGGTCAATAGTCAATGGTCAATTGGAACTTGGAATTTGACATTTGGAATTTAATTCTACCACCGTATGGACGGGAGTCGTAGTAAAATAGAATTTCTTTCTGTGATAATCTGTGTTGAAATCCGAGAGAATCTGTGGTTAGAAAATAAACATGAACGAAGAAGAAATAAATAACATTACATATGAAATAATCGGATGCGCGTATAAAATACATAGCGAATTGGGGCCCGGTTTATTATAATCGACTTACGAAGCATGTTTAGCTTATGATTTGGAATCAAAAGGATACAAGGTGGAAAGACAAAAAGCATTGCCAGTAGTGTACAAAGGTATAAAATTAGAAGTAGGATATAGAATCGATTTAATGATAGAAAATTCTGTAATAGTAGAATTAAAATCAGTTGAAACAATAAATGATGTTCACATTGCACAAATATTAACATACATGAAATTGTCAAACACAAAAATTGGTTTGCTGATAAACTTTAATGTAAAGGATCTTAAACAAGGTATTAAGAGGTTTATTAATTAAAAGAGAAACCACAGATTTCCACAGATTGATCACAGATTGATCACAAATTTTTAAAAAAAAAATAAATGAAAATATCCTTTCTGTGATAACCCGTCTTTGCGGATTAGTTTGTGGTAAAATCTGAGCGAATCTGTGGTTATAAAACAATATAACAATATAAACTATAAACTCCAGCGGAGTGACACATTTTGTCATTGGGAATTGGTTAATGATCATTTGTAGTTTGTTATTTGGAATTTGGAATTTGGGATTTGTTATTTGGAAGGAACAGAGGATTTGTAAAGAAGAATGAATGAAGAAACTGGAAGTCAGAGAATTTTTAAGGCTAAGGCTAAGGATGAGGTTAAGGCTGAGGCCGAGGTCAATTTCTGCAAACATAGCTGAATCATATGGAAGAAGCCATACTGCGGATAAAATAAATTTTTTATATTATGCAAGAGGCTCCATTACCGAAACCCGGAGTCACTTGGAATATGGAAAAAGAGTTGGTTATATTAAAAAATCTGACTATGATTTATTGGATACTTTATTAGAAAATATTCACCTGGATTTAAATAAAATTATTAAAACATTCAAAAACAAACTTTACCCTTGACCTTAACCTTAACCTTGACCTTACCATTAAGCAAGAATTGGTCATCAGTCAATCGTCACCGGTCAATTGTCATTGGTCATTTGGAATTTTTAGCCGTCATTCCTACGCCTCCGGCGGATTGAATAGAACCTGTCATCCCGAACTTGTTTCGGGATCTAAAAAGAACATAATATTCTAATTCATATTAAAACATAAAACAAAAACGCAGGTAAAATATGGAAACAAAAAACGATTACTACGTTAATCCCCACGCGGTTGTTGACGAAGGGGTGGAAATTGGAGAAGGAACAAAAATCTGGCATTTTTCACATGTGCAATCCGGAGCTAAAATAGGTAAAAAGTGTGTACTCGGTCAGAACGTGAACGTTGGAAATAACGTAACTATTGGAAACTACGTTAAAATACAAAACAACGTCTCCGTTTACGAAGGTGTAACGCTTGAAGACTATGTATTCTGCGGACCTTCGATGGTATTTACAAATATATTAAACCCACGCAGTAAATACCCGCAAGTAGGCTCCGAATTCTATATTAAAACGCTTGTAAAAGAAGGCGCGTCGCTGGGAGCAAACAGCACAATCGTTTGTGGAAATACAATAGGACGTTTTGCCATGGTTGGCGCCGGCGCCGTGGTAACTAAAGATGTTCCCGATTTTGCGCTTGTGGTAGGTAACCCCGCACGAATAATAGGGTGGTACTCCGAAGCAGGTGAAAAAATGAAATTCGATGAGAACGGTATATTCGTTTCGCCAAGAACGGGTATAAAATATAAATTTGAAGACGGGAAGGTTGTTGAAATAAATAGTTAAAAAAGTAGATAGGTAAAAGGCGAAAGGCAAAATGTTATAATTAATATTGAAAAATTTGAAAAACCAAAAGTAAATAAAATGGATTATGATCTTTACTATAGGTTGTTTGATTTTGCCGCAGAGCATTCGCTTGCTTTGCCGATTTATCCGGAATTAACCGGTGAACAAATTGAATATGTTGTGGATAAGATAAATAATTTTATAAATTTTTGAATAAAAACAGGGATTTACATGAAAGCAGTAATACTAGCAGGTGGTTTGGGAACAAGATTAAGACCTTTTACTGAGATAATACCTAAACCCATTTTGCTAATAAGTAAAAAATCAGTTTTGTAACATTAAGTTTAATATGAATTTTTAGTAATACGAACGATAATTTTATTGTTTTTTCTAATATTAAAATACAGCTCGCAATTTTGAATCTAAAAGAAGTATTAAAAAAAGTAAAATATCAAATAATTAAAATATTTGGTAGCGGAAGCACTGGAAGTATCTTCAAAAACATGAGTATTTTAGCTTCTGGTTCAATTATTTCAAAGCTTATTGGTTTTGCTTCATATCCAATTATTACCAGAATTTATTCACCGGCTGATTTTGGTGTTTTAGCAGTGTTTAGTTCTACAATATTTATACTGTTACCATTTTCTACATTACGATATTCATTTGCAATACCATTACCCAAAAATGATATTTTAGCATTTAATCTATTAAGCACGGGATTTATCATTGCAATAGTGCTTGGTAGCTTGCTTGCTTTATTTTTTGTTATAAGTGGTAATTTTATATTTAACTTACTAAATATTGTTGAAATTTCAGAATATTGGTGGTTGCTCATTTTGGCGATAATGGGGGCAGCCTTATATGAATTATTAACAAATTGGGCTTCAAGGAAATTAAAATTTGGCGCAATTGCTAAGACAGGTGTATGGCGAAGTTCAATTTCGGTGATTATCCAAATAGTATTAGGCTTAACGGGATATAAATCTATGGGCTTAGTTATAGGAGAGACTGCCCATAAGATGGGGGGGGGTATATCCTTATTAAGAATATTCATTAAAGATATATTAAAGAACATATCTACTTTGTCTATAAAGTATCAGTTTTTTCTCCTTAAATATTATAAAAATTTTCCGCTATTCAATATGCCATCTGATTTATTACTTGTTTTTACTTCGAAGGTTCCCATTCTATATTTTGCTTATCAATTTGGGCCTGATTATTCGGGACAATTAGGCTTGGCGTTGATGATAATTAGTGTTCCTTTACAATTATTTGGTAAAACTGCATCACTAGCTTATTATGCTGAAATTGCTAGAATTGGTATTAGAGAAAAAAAACAAGTATTTGCCGTTACTAAATCAGTACTTTATAAGCTAATTATTTTTAATTTATTTACTTTTATTATACTTTTGTTTTCACCCTCAACATTTAGTTTTGCATTTGGTTCGAAATGGATACAAGCTGGTGAATTTACCAGAATCTTATCAATATATTTATTGCTTGAATTTATTACAACACCTCTAACAAAACTTTTTTTGTTATATAACAAACAATCAAAATATTTGAAAACAAGTATATATCGCACTGGTTTGGTGATAAGTTCATTTTATATTTCATATTCATTGTCTTATGATCCTTATCAAACTTTATCTATTTACACAGTATTTATGTGTGTACATTTTTTTTTACTAAGTTATCAGATATATAAAATCATAAAATAATGTTAAATTATTTATTTTTAATATTAAATTTAATAATTTGTCTAAAATATATATATAAAAAAGACTACGCTATCCTAGCATATATAATCCTATATCAAGAAATTCATCTTATCCCTTTTAATAATTTAGGATATCAGAGCATAGGATATGTCTATTATATTTTTATAGCTGTCCTATTTTTATTAAGTGCAACCAGTTTGGAAATCTCAAAAAAGAGGATTCGATATCTATTAAGTAATAATATTATTAGAGCCATTATTTTAATTACTACTTTACTCTTGATACATACTTTTGGGATTGGTTTGTATTCCAAGAATGCCGAAATATTTGTGTTCAGATATTTTGTGCAGATGCTACCCGTTTTTATATATTTAATATTGGTTTTAGAAGGCGCTAAAAATGAAAAATTTATTAATCAGTTTATAAAAGGTATATTATTATATGGTTTTTTATTAGCATTGATTTTACTGGCAACAACTGATGCCATTAATATTGCCAGTTATAAGAGAGGTGATATCAGACAAGTACTGGGTATAAGTCCTATTGCGATTACAATTATTGGAGGTGACTTATTTATTACTTCTTTTCTTTTGTTTCTTGATTCTAAGTATAAAAAGTATATAAATATTTTATACATCTTTATGTTTATTTCTGTAGCCCTAATTATAGCGGGTACTTCCAGGGGTCCACTTTTATCATTGTTGGCAACATTAAGTTTTTACATAATTTTCAGGAGAAAAACTAATTTATTCCATATTTTTTCTAAAAATTCAGTTAAAATAGTAATTACAATTTTCATTATAATAATATTTTTATCAATGTATAATATTGGTTCATTAGAGATTGTTGAGGTATACCTAAAACGGATTAATAAACTTGATAATTATGAAAATATGTGGAGATATAAACGATATATATTAGCTTATAATTTCTTTAATAATAATGTTAGTGTTTTTTCTCGTATATTTTTTATAGGCACGGGACCTGCTGGATTTGATTTAAAATTAGGATATCAATATGCTCATAATTTTATTCTTGAAATTGTATTTGAATATGGATTTGCAGGGGTAATTTTTTTATTTTTATTTATTCCAACTATTTTTAAGTATTCTTACAGATTTTTAAAAGAAAATATACCAGAAAAGTTTTTGATTGTTCCTTTGCTCGTGATATATAGATTTGGAACAACAATGTTTAGTGGTGATTTGATTGCTTGGCGAAACCTTTTTTTTTACTCAATTATATTGGTTCATATATATATGCTTGGAAAAAGAAAAAAAATAATTTAATTTTATTTAGTTGCTTCGGAAGAAATAAAAAGGGGATAGAAAATAGCAAAAAAAGAAGGGAAAAGAGGGAAAATAAAGTTGAATAAATGTAAGATTTAGATGATTTGTGTTAAAAATCTTGCTAAAAAAAAGAGATAATAATGTTAGGAAAATCACACTATAGTAAAACGATAGAGCCGTTGCTAGAATGAATAGAGAAAAATTTAGAGTATTTACCGGAAGAAATAATCTACGACAGAGGGGGAGGTGGAAGAACGGAGATAAAAGGCGTAAAGATATCAACGCCAAAGCCTGTTAGAAGTAAAGATAGTAAATATGAAAGACAAAAGAAGAGAAAAAAGTTTAGACGTAGAGCTGCAATAGAGGCGGTAATAGGACACTTGAAAAGAGAATTTAGAATGGAACAAAACTATTTGCACGGAGAAAGTTCGCCTAAGATCAATGCAATGTTGGCAGCATCAGCGTGGAATTTGAAAAAGTTAGCCGAAAAGTTGAAAGTTATAGTTTTGTGGCTTTTCAGAAACTCCATTTTCAGAGATTTCGAGATGAATTTTGCTGCTATTTTTCTCTAAATTTGATTTCTTAAGGAACAACTAATTAAATTAATACTAAGTATTATCAATTTTAGAAAAGAAATAAGTATTTTATTAAAATACATATTAGGTTGCCTGCATTATTTCTGATTAGCAAAGTATGATATTAGTAATTGAATAAAAACAACAACTATATTTTGGTTTCAAGCAGAGGTGTTTGCGGCTCTTAGTTATTTATTATTTACCACTTTACAAAAAAATGAAAGTATTATTTTATTTAGGTCATCCAGCACATTTTCATCTTTTTAAAAATTTGTTCACCAAACTAATAGAGAATGGGACAGAAATAAAGATAGTTATAAAAACAAAAGATATCTTAGAACATTTACTTATAGAAAATAATTATAAATTTATAAATATTTATGATAAAGAAAGAAAAGACAATAAATTACAAATATTGTATGCACTTATTGAAAAAGATATAAAATTATTTAATGTTATTAGTAAATATAAACCAAATTATCTTTTAGGTACATCAATTGAAATAACACATATTGGTAAATTATTAAATATTCCTAGTATAGTAGTAAATGAAGATGATTTTGATGTGGTACCAGAATTTGCGATTTTAAGTTATCCTTTTGCAACAAAAATAATTGCTCCTTATTGTTGTAAAGTTGGTAAAATTTGGGAAAATAAAAGAATTGGATATAATGGTTACCATGAACTTGCATATTTGCATCCAAAATATTATAAACCTAAAAAAAATTATAATATTAATAAATATATAATTATCAGAATGTCTGCACTAAATGCATATCATGATAAAAATATTAGTGGTATGACTTTAGAATTGGTTAAAAATATAATAAATAAAGTTAAGAAAGAATATTTTATATTTATTAGTTATGAAGGTAATATCCCAGAAGAATTAAAGAAATATCAATTAAAAATAAAGTATTCAGAAATTCATGATTTTATTTATTATGCTTCTTTAGTTGTTTCGGATAGTCAAACAATGAGTGCTGAAGCTGCTGTTTTAGGGACACCTTCACTTAGATATAATGATTTTGTTGGCAGGATAAATTATTTAGAAGAATTAGAACACAAATATGGTTTGACGTTTGGTTTTAGAAAAAACGAGCAAAAAAAACTTCTAGATAAATTAGATGATTTATTAATTAAAAATAATTTAAAGGAAATATGGAAGGAAAAAAGAAATAAAATGTTAAGTGAAGTTGATGATTTAAATGAGGTAATATATAATGAACTCAGATAAACCTTTAAAATCCAGAAAACTTCCTTTTTATGGTAAACCTTCTTTACGGAATTCTATTAAAACTTCTAGCAAAATTAGGAAAACTAATTTTATTTCTTTTTTTGTAAAGAAAATATGGAATCACTTGCTATTAACACTTGCTTATTCTTGTCCTATAAATGGTTGTAGAATTATATTGCATAGAATGAGAGGTGTAAAAATTGGCGAAGGAGTATTTATTGGACTATATGTAATTTTAGATAGGGCTTATCCTGAATATATAACACTTGAAGATGGAGTAATGCTTGCTGGTGGAAACCATCTACTTTGTCACAGCAGAGCTCCTGAATATTATAAAGGTAAATTACTCTCGTATGTTGCCCCAATAACACTAAAAGAAAACGTATGGGTGGGAATAAATGCTATTATTTTACCAAATGTAACAATAGGGGAAGGTAGCGTTATAACGGCGGGGTCAGTAGTAAGTGATAATATTCCTTCGCATTCAATAGCACGTGGTAATCCGGCAAAGGTTTTCAGAAAATTTAATAATTGAATTAAATTATGTTAAAGAAGTTCTGTTTTTTAACAAATGATGTTGAAACAACTTCAATAGTTAATAATACGTTGAGTAAAAAAACTGGAGAAAGAGTTTTAAAAGAGGGTATGCCTTTGCTTCTAGAACTCTATAAAAAATATAATGTTAAAGCAACTTTCTTTTTTAATGGCGATATTGTACAATTATTCCCTGACGTTGTAAGAATGATTTTACCATACGGACATGAAGTAGCGTGCCATGGTTTAACCCATGAGGTCCATAAGGCATTTGATGTGCTATCTTTGGAGGAACAAATTCAGCATTTAGATAAGTCCAAGAAAATGCTAGAGGATATAAGTGGTCAAAAAGTTGTCTCATTTAGGGCACCTGCACTTAGGGTAAATGAATTTACGGTTGCAGCATTAGAGTATACTGGTTTTAGTATTGATAGTTCTGTTGCTTCTCAAAGATTTGATATGTTTCTTTCATTTGGGTCGTTTAAAAAATTTAACCGTATGTTTGCGCCTAGATTACCATACAGAACTTCAAAAAAGAATTTAGCCAGAAAAGGTAATAGTTCAATTATCGAAATCCCAATTTCTGCTTTCATAATGCCTTATATAGGTACTACTTTGAGAATATTTCCTAATTTAACTTCGTTTTTGGGTAAGTGTCTAAATATAGAAAATAAAATAAACGGTAAGCCGATAAATTTTTTAATACATCCAAATGAGTTTATTGATGAAGAAAAAAAGACTAAAATAATTCAACGGCGTACGAAAAATTTTTTTAGTTTTATTTTAGCCGATTTAGTAAGGAATAAATTGAAGATTAAAAATCTTGGATCTATAGCAATCCCAATTTATGAAAAAGAAATTAAATATTTTGTTTCAAAAGGATATAACTTAGTGCCGTTAAAAGATTATAACTTTAATAAATAAAGGAAGAATATGGAATTAAATAAACTATTAAATATTGTTAATATTATATTGGATAAAAAAAATAAACCTGTATTAAATGAAATAAATATTAAAATGGATTTACGTAACGACATCGGTTTTGATTCTTTGGATCTAGCGGAATTGACCGTTAGAATAGAAAATGAATTTGGTGTAGACGTTTTTGAAGATGGAATAGTTTCAACAATTGGTGAAATAATTGAAAAAATAAAGCAAAATGGATGAAAAAAAAATATTTTTAGTTGATAGGGATAAAGAATTTTTATATGTAGAATTATTTCAATATTTAAATAAAATTAATTGCCTCCCTAGGTATATTTACTCGAAAGATATTAATACAATCTTTTATAATATCGTTGGCTCACTTATTTATGATATTCCAATAGTTTTGTTAGATTCAGATTTTAGTCACAATGAGATACAGAATCTTGGTATTTCTTTAACTAAAATTGATGAAAATATAGAATTGAAAAACAAAATTTTAGTTAATTATGAAAACTTTCTATCATTATTGCAAAATACGAAAGAATGGAATATAACTCTGTTTACTTCTGGAACTACTGGGTTGCCTAAAAAAGTTTCTCATTCATTTGAAACTTTAACAAGAATGGTTAAAATTAATATAAGTACGAAAGATAATATTTGGGGTTTTGCATATAATCCCTCACATATTGCCGGTTTACAAGTTTTTTTTCAAGCAATATTAAATTTAAATACCATTGTCAATTTATTTGAGCAATCTCGTTCTCATATTTTTGATATGATTGAAAAATATTCAGTTACAAACATTTCTGCTACTCCTACTTTTTTCAGACTGTTACTTCCATCGAAAAAACATTTTAACAGTGTTGTAAAAATTACAAGCGGTGGTGAAAAGTTCGATACAACTTTAATAAATCATTTAAGAACAACTTTCCCTCAAGCAAAACTGCTGAATGTTTATGCTTCAACTGAAGCAGGAACAATTTTTGGTTCAAAAAACGATGTTTTTGAAATCCGAGAAGACATAAAAGATAAAGTAAAAATTATCAATAATGAATTGTTAATTCACAAAGAACTTCTAGGGCATTCTGACTCATTGAAAGTTGTTGACGGATGGTATTTTACCGGTGATATCGTGGAAGTTATTTCCAATAATCCATTGAAATTTAAGTTTGTAAGTAGAAAAAATGAAATGATTAATGTTGGTGGCTATAAAGTTAATCCAATTGAAATTGAAGAATTATTAAACAAACATCCCAATATCGTTATGTCGAGAGTTTATAGTAAAAAAAATTCGGTCTTGGGTAATATTTTATTGGCTGATATTCAAAGGGTTAATGATATTACAGAAAAAGATATCCAAATGTATTTAAGGAAGTACCTACAGGAATTCAAAATACCAAGAATAATAAATTTTGTTGAAAAAATTGAATTAACAAGAACAGGAAAAATAAAACGAGCATGAAAAATATTTTAATAACCGGTATTTCAAAGGGATTAGGATTAGAATTAGCAAGGATATTACTAAAACAGAGATATAAGGTTTTTGGGATAAATAGAACTATTTCAGATGAATTGAAAAAATTGAAAGAAAAATATGGAGAAAAGCTTAATATTAAAATGTTTGATTTGACCGATTCAAAAAAATCCAAAGAACTACTACTAGGTGATTTTATAAATTTGGATACTCCATTACATGGCTTCGTTAATAATGCAGCAATAGCATATGATGATATTGTTACAAATATTAATTACGGTAAACTTGAAAACATGTATAAAGTTAATGTTTTTACACCCATGATTTTAACAAAATATGTAATTAGAAATATGTTGCTTCACAATATAAAAGGTAGTATTATACATGTTTCATCAATAAGTGTTCATACTGGTTATAAAGGTCTGGCTATGTATGCTTCAACCAAAGGAGCTTTAGAAGCCTTTTCTAAAAATACTGCCAGAGAGTGGGGAATAAAAGGTATTAGATCTAATAGTTTAGTCGCCGGCTTTATGGAAACTTCTATGAGTAGTAAGTTGGATGATGAACAAAAAGATAGAATTTATAAAAGAACTTCATTAAAAATACCTACTGATATTACATCCGTTGCCAATACAATAGAGTTTCTCTTATCTGAAAAATCTAATTCGATAACTGGCCAAAATATTTTTGTAGATTCTGGAACCATATAATGTACCCCAAAAACTGGACAAGAAATTAAGGTGGAAAAATCGTAAATTAACAAAAAACAAAGGAGAGAAGAAATGTCCAGTAAGAGGAAAAATTTTTCTAACCAATATAAGGCAAAAGTTG
>JALVFE010000039.1 GCA_027030245.1 Melioribacteraceae bacterium | reverse complement strand
AAAAACCCAAAAAGGAAACATTCTTTGGAATGGTTTATTTAATTACGGTTTATATGGCGAAAATTCCAGATTACGTGATATTTATACTGCTGATGAATTACAAAAAATGAATCCAAAAGAATTGGTTGAAATTGTAAAAGATTTAAAAAATTACAAGCAACATATTTTTTATTACGGAAAAGACCTTGTTAAGACAGAAGAAGCTTTAAACAAATTGCACCAATTACCAAAAACTTTAAAAGATTATCCAGAACCAAAAAAATACACCGAAATACCAACCGGTAAAAAAGTGAATTTTGTAGATTTTGATATGGTACAATCCGAATTAGTTTTTGTTGCCAATAAAGAACCTTTTGATCCTAAAAAATTAGCTATCTCAAAAGTGTTTAATGCCTACTTTGGTTCCGGACTTTCGTCTATTGTGTTTCAAGAAATTCGTGAATCCAAATCCTTGGCGTATTCGGCTTTTTCCGCTTATGCAAATGCACGTAAAAAAGGCGAACCAAACCACGTGTATGCATATGTCGGAACTCAAGCAAACAAACTACCACAAGCTGTTGATGCGATGTTAGATTTAATGAATAATATGCCAAAAGCACAACAACAATTTGATGCAGCTAAAGAAGCTTCCTTAAAAAAACTAGCAGCACAACGTATAACAAAATCAAATATATATTGGACTTACGAAAGTCTGTTAGACAGAGGAATTGATTACGATATCCGAAAAGATATGTACCAAGAAATTCAAAAAATAACTATTGACGATTTGGCGAAATTCTTTAACGAAAATATAAAGGGAAGCAACTACACCACCTTGGTTATCGGAAACAAAAAAGATATGCAAATGGACGCTCTTAAAAAATTAGGTGAAGTAAAAGAATTAGATATCGATTATCTGTTTAACTATAAAAATACGGATATTAAGAATTAGGAATTCTTTTGATTTAGGATTGATGATTTAGGAATTTTCAATTATGAATTATGAATTAAGAAATGTTTTGTAACCTGCTAGGTTTACCTATCCGTAACAGTAAGAAAACCTAGTAGGTTTGATAATAAATAATAAAGGATTAGAAATTTAGGAATGTTGAAATAAGAATTAAGAATTAGGAATTTTCAATTAGGAATTAGGAATTGTTTTGTAACCTTCTAGGTTTTTATCCGTTCCAAATAGGCAAACTTAGTAGGTTTATTCAAATCACAACTAAAATGTTACCAATTTATTTAATTTAAATATGAATAAAGAATGTGTAACGTAGCTGTATTCCAACTATACGTTGGGACGAATTCCCGAGAGAATGTTGAAAAAAATGAAAATTATCTTTGTTAAAAAACTATCATTTCTACAGATCCTGAAAGAGCGATAGCTTGTCCAAACAAAGTAGGGAAGAAATCTCGTAAAAAAGATTTCTCGTTATTCTTTATTACTCATTTTTTAACGACCTTTGCATCTGTTATTTTTTAAAATAAGATGAAAGCAAGAATATTGGATATACTATCCTTTAAAAATCGTATCAAAACTGCAAGAATATTTTTTATTTTTTCTGCTTTATACGGTTTATTGATGCGTTTTTATAAAGTATCTACTATTTTTCCGGCAACCTATAAACATATCTTAGAAGCACATTCGCACGTAGCATTTTTGGGTTGGGGATTTTTAGCCGTTATTACCTTAATCGATTTTGCTTTTTTGAAAAATAGCGTAGATCATTCTGTTTTTTTTAAGCGATTATTTGTGCTAATGGCAATTTCTGTATTAGGAATGTTAATTAGTTTTCCGTTGCAAGGCTACCATTTTTTTTCTATTTTTTTTCTTTCTGTATTTTTGGTTAGTAGTTATTTGTATCTGTGGAAAGTCTTACAGAGCCTAGAAAACAAAAAAGAGATTGCAACGAAGTTTTTAAAAAGAGGTATTCATTTTTATTTTTTATCGAGTATTGCCGTTTGGACTGTTGGTGTAATAGCAGCTAAATTAGGAAAACATATTTTGTATTACGACGCCATCTATTTTTACCTTCATTTTTTGTATAATGGCTTTTTTGTCTTTGTGGATAAACCGCTCCAAAATGTGCCACTCATTCCGGAGTAAATGTGCCAGAGATAAAAAGGATTAATTTGGTATTATTCCGGATTAAATTGTGCCACTCATTCCGGATTAAAATGTGCCATTTATTCCGCTCCAAAATGTGCCAAAAAAATTGCGATTTAAATTCTACTTAATGAATCTTTGTCAAAAAATAAATAAAAGGTTCGTTATGGCACGAAAAAGAGTAGAAATTATGTTATTAAAACAATTATTATTACTCAAATCTCAAGGGATAAGTAATAGAGGATGCGAGCAAGAGTTAGGCATCCATCGTAACACGGTAAATTATTATGTACAATTATTTACGTCTTGTGGATTGAGTTATCAAGAATTACTATCCAAGGACGAAGCCTCCTTAAAAGAGTTCTTTCCTCATCGCAGGTCTTATGATGAGGAAAGATATAACAATCTGTCGGCTTATTTTACATATTTTCAAAAAGAATTAAAAAAGCCCGGTTGTACTCGTGAAGTTTTATGGAAGACATATTTAGAAAAGCACCCCGACGGTTATCGTTACAGTCAATTTAATGAACATTATAATCGTTGGCTAAATAAAGTTAAAATAAGTGGTAAACTTACTCATAAAGCAGGCGACAAGATGTATGTTGATTATACCGGTAAAAAATTAAACATAGTCAATAAACAGACCGGAGAAATAGAGGAGTTAGAGGTTTTTGTAGCCATTCTTCCAGCGAGTCAATATACTTATGTAGAATCGAGTCGTAGTCAAAAGAAAGATGATTTTATAGGTTCTATGAATCGTGCTTTAAACTATTTTGGAGGAGTTCCAAAGAGCATCGTTACGGATAACTTAAAATCAGCGGTTAAAAAATCCAGTAAATATGAAGCTGTATTAAATAAGAGTTTTCGTGATTTTGCACTTCATTATCAAACCACAATTAACCCTACCCGTGCTTATTCACCTCAAGACAAAGCCTTAGTTGAAGGTGCAGTAAAATTGGTTTATCAACGTATTTTTTATCCTTTAAGTAAGATGACATTTTTTAGTATTGAAGATATTAATGCAGCTATTAAAAAACTGCTTAAAGATTATAATAACTATGAGATGTCTCGGATAGAAAGCAGTAGAAAAGAGCAATTTATAGAGATTGAGAAACCATTTTTAAGTGCTTTACCGGCAACAATTTACGAAATAAAAGAATATCGTAGAGCCAAAGTACAAAAAATGGGATTTATATATTTAAGTAAAGATAAAAACTATTACAGTGTTCCTTACCGTTATATCGGACAGCACGTTGAAGTTCAATATAATTCCGACACGGTAGAGATTTACTATCAATCCGATAGAATAGCCACACATAAGAGGAGTTACCGCAAAGGAGCTTATATTAAACAAGATAAACATTTGAGTAATAGCCACAAATTTTATCAAGACTGGAGTCCTGAATATTTTAAAAAATTGGCAGCATCTATTGGGGTTGATGTGCAAGCTTACATAAGCAAACTTTTAGAACAAAACACTTATCCTGAGGTAGTTTACAAACAATGTTTGGGTATTATTCATCTCAAATCAGAATATCCAGAGAGACTTAATTCAGCGTGCCGTATGGCT
This sequence comes from Melioribacteraceae bacterium, assembly GCA_027030245.1. GTDB lineage: Bacteria > Bacteroidota > Ignavibacteria > Ignavibacteriales > Melioribacteraceae > BMS3ABIN04. Next base: position 2,936 of record JALVFE010000039.1, on the reverse strand, counting down.
CTTAATCAACCTCGCTACGGCTATCATATTATAAAGAATATCCTAATCAATAAAATGGATATAGAAAATAAAAAATTGCACGATATACGTCAAATTGAAGCACATAAAAATATTAGAGGAAAAGATTATTATCAATAGTAACTTACAAATACTTTCTTTATAATATTAAGCATAACGAAGCTTAATATAAAGAGAAATAATTAAAAAATATTAACAATTAAAAAAGAAAAAAATGAATTATCAAACCACATTAGAACAAATGAAATCAATGCGTCTTAACGCAATGGCAGAGTCACATTACAACCATTTACAAGGCAGAATTAATGCAGAATATACTACGGATCAATACGTAAGTATGTTGATAGAAAGAGAATGGGAAGCTAAGCAAAATAATAAGATAAATCGTTTAATTAAAAATGCACGTTTCCGGTTTTCTGCCAGTATTCAAGATGTTGATTATACGGCAAATAGACAATTGGATAGAAATGTATTTGAGCGTCTTGCTGTATTAGATTTCATCAGAAATAAAGAAAATATCATTATAACGGGTGCAACCGGAACAGGAAAAAGTTATCTTGCACAAGCATTGGGTAATCAAGCCTGCCAGTTTCTATTCAAAACACTTTATTACAACACATCACGATTAATGGAGGATTTAAAAATTGCACGTTTAGAAGGTACTTATACCAAAGTCTTGTTAAAGATTGAGAGGGTAGATTTATTGATACTGGATGATTTTGGTTTAGTGCCATTAGATACGCAACAACGTCAGTCACTTTTAGATATTATAGAAGGCAGATATGATCGTGCATCTACTATTATTAGTTCACAAATACCGGTATCGCAGTGGCACGAATTGATTGGAGAAGGAACAATTGCAGATGCAATACTTGACCGTATTGTTCATTCTTCACATCGCATAGAATTAATTGGTGACTCAATGAGAAAAAAACAGTTAAAAAAAGAAACAAAATAAAAGGATATTAAAGATAGAAATTTTAAAAAAATAATGTACAAAAATCAAAAAAAATAATGTGTAACTTTGCCATAGAATTTAGGTCGTAAAAAGTGGCACAATTTGACCGGAATAAGTGGCACAATTTGACCGGAATATCCAGTCTATAAATAAAATGTAGAAGTAACAATATTGCAGTTGTCAAGAAAATTTGTGCATCACTCATCTAACAAAAAGTTTAATACCTCCTCGTAAAATTGTGTTGGATTTTCAGCGTGTAACCAATGGCCTGAATTTTTAATTACTACGATTTTACTATTAGGGAAATGTGCTTCGATTAGTGGAAAATCTTCATCTGTAATATAACCGGAATTTTCTCCTTTTAAAAATAAGGTTTCTCCTTCAAATGTTGTAAAAGGAGGTAAAGCTTCGCCAACTTCTTGATTGTTTTCGGTTAAAGAATCTAAATTAAAACGATAGGCTAATTTTCCTTTCTCCTTCCAATACACATTTTTTAATAAAAACTGACGAATACCTTCTTCATTTATATAATTTTTTAAAATAGATTCTACTTCTCGCCTACTCGATATTTTATCAAAATCAACTGCATTTAAAGCATCTAAAATAAATTGATGATGTGGTGGATAATATTTTGGAGCAATATCTACTACCACCAATTTTTTAACTTTATCAGGATACGAAACAGCAAATAGCATTACCGTTTTTCCTCCCATAGAGTGTCCGAGTAAATTTACTTTTCCTAATTTATAATGGTCTATATATTCTTTTAAATCATCTACCAACAATTCATAATTAAAATCATCGGAATGAAAACTTCTTCCGTGATTTCGTTGATCAATTAAATGGACTTCAAAATGTTCCGTAAATTTATTAGCAAGAGATTTCCAATTGTCTCCCATACCAAAATAACCATGTAAAATTAATAAAGGCTCACCTTTTCCGAGAATTTTTGAATGTAATAACATCGTTTAAATTAGCTGACAAATAACGTAAAAAAAAATGAAAATGCCGAATTTCTTTGGTATTTCCTTGTAGCATTTATAATTAGGGTTATACAATTTATGAATCAAAATACGTTAAAAATAAATTAGAATATATTTTTCTTTTTCAAGGCATAAATTCTTTGCATAGCTATGTTTATGGAAATGATTTATAACAAAGAAAAAGGGAAATAGAAATGATTTATATAGCGTGTTTTGGTTTGTAAATGGTATTAAACAAGTACAAATACTCCAAACAGTTGTGTTTACTAATTGAACTTACGCTATACTAATTGTAGAATAAATAATTTGATAATACAAAACTCTAAAAAGTCCTTTATTTAAGGAAGGATTTACCTAAGATAACAAAAACTAGTGTTTTTAAGTTTTTTTTAAAAAATTTATGTAAATTTATCAATATAAAAATAAAGTTTGTAGTATATAAATAATATAACTCTCCAATAAATAAGCATAACACAATAATACCTAAAACATTTCCATAAATAAAAGTTTTAAAGTTCAAAATATACAATATCTACAAGAAACAATTAAAATAATACTATGAAAAAAGCTTTGCTCTATCTATTTTTACTACTTGGTTTTTACAGCCAAGCTCAACACGATTACATACCAATGGCTGTAGAAAATGCACAATGGACAATTTTTGTAAGTGATGATGATTATTTCCCTCCATTCATTGAATACTACTATGGTTATAGAATTCAGGGCGATACTATAATAAATGGTGTTTCTTATAAAAAAGTATTTCGCCGTCATTTTTCACCTGTAAATCCAGATTTAGGCAACCCATTAGTAGGTCCATTTACCGTAGGTAGTGGAACATTATATGGTGCTATTAGGGATGACATACCAAATAAAAGAATTTATGGTATTCAGTTTTGTAATACTCCTCCATCTGATTGCCCTTGTAATGAAGAGTTTTTAATGTATGATTTTAATATGAATGTTAATGATCACTA
>JALVFE010000038.1 GCA_027030245.1 Melioribacteraceae bacterium | reverse complement strand
AACAATAGAATCGGAGACGAATGTTATAGGAAAACAATATACCGGAAAAACACAAAATATATCGGTAGACAAACCGTTAGCGGAAAATGCTATTCTGTTCCAAAACTACCCTAATCCGTTTAACCCTTCAACAACAATTAAATATTCAATTCCAACTTCCTCCCCTTTGACAAAGGGGAGGACCGAGGAGGGGTTCGTAACCTTGAAAATTTATGATGCTCTTGGCAGAGAAGTTGCAATCCTTGTAAACCAAAAACAATCTCCTGGCAACTACGAAGTAACTTTTAATGCAAGTGGATTCCCGAGCGGAATTTACTTCTACAAATTAACAGCCGGAAGTTTTACTGATGTGAAAAAAATGATTTTGATGAAATAATATTTTTATTGGGGACGAAATTATTCGTCCCCAACATTTTAATAATATAGTTAATTAGGAAAACACTGCAGCAATTTTACAAAGCAAAAACTCAAAGAAAAACCCAACCTTTCCGGAATGTTGCGCTTTTGTTATCCGTGAATTCGTGGCTTTTCTATTTTTTCCTAAACTAAATCACTCATTTTGAGAATTTTTCTTAAAATGTGTGTTACCTCACAGCATTGCCCTAACCGTTTCTGCTAATTTGCCTTCGAAAACAAAATTAATAATGCATAAAATGAGAAGACGATTTCAAAATATGAGTAAAAAGAAAAAACAAGTCGTAAGTCATACACCTACACTAGTTTTTGCGTGGATAATAGGATTTCTGTTCACGTTAGCCGTTTTATTCATAAGTAACTTTATCGGTTATGAAATTATGACTCAACAAACATACACCGAAATTTCCGGTAACTTTTCAAACATTATGCATTTGATAACCAGATTTATAAAAACACCCGAACTTGTTCTTTCGGTTATGGGTGGATTTTTATCTTTTGGTTTAAGGTATTTGTTCCTTTTCGGGAAACAATATTCCGTTTAATAACAAATTTATGAGGAAAAAATGTTTAACGTATTATTAGTAGAAGACAATAGCGGAACAAGGATTTTACTGAAAAAAATATTAACAAGGAAGTTTTATTGCAAAGTTTATACAGCTAACGACGGTCTTGAAGCTCTTAAAATGATTCAAATTCACAAACCGGATTTCATTATTCTGGATTACATGATGCCGCAAATGGACGGTTACGAATTTCTAAAAGAAATCAGATACAAAAAAGATTATCACGATATTCCGGTCATTATGATAACGGCAATAAATGAAAAATTAGCTCTTAAAAAAGTTCTTTCCCTTGGAATATCCGATTATATCTTAAAGCCTTTTAATATTGAAACCACTATGGAAAAAATTGCCCAAATAATGTATAACCGGAACAATACACTACATAGAAAATTAGACGGACTGGAAAAACGGATAGAAACGCTTGAAAAAAGAAACAGAGAACTTAAGAAAAACACATATGCTCCTTCGTTGATTGATAAAAAGATTTTCCTCAACTAAGAAGTAATGAACAAATACCCCGGGCTTAAATCGTTTTACGGTTTAAGCCTTTTTTATTTTAAACCCATTCCCGCAGCAATCAAAACCAGCCAAATCCGTAACGCAGATCACAAAAACGCTTAAAATCAATCAAAAACGAACAATATTTATCCGCCATCACAGACAAACCAATCTGAATTTCGTTTATTGGGATTAAAAAATTTGTTCATTACTAAAGGTCAACAACAATGGAAAAGACAACAATCAAAAACGCAGCGGTAAAGAAAAGCAACAATAATTTTGTTAGCGACTTAAAAAACCTTTTCTTCTCACCCATTATTCACGGAATAGTAGGAGCCGTTATTTTTCTTTCTACGATGCTTGTAATTAAAATGTTCGCTCTTAGAATGGTATCAAATTTTAATTTCATGATTGATACTCAAGAGTTGGTTTTAACCTTACTTGTAGGCTCTTTCTTTTTTACGGTTCAACTTGTAACAAAAATAAAATTAACAAAGTTTTACGAGTCTTATAAAAAGTAATCCGAATAGAACCGATAAAATACATTAGCTTCTTCACAAACCGCATACGTGGTCTTTTTAAAACACCCGCCGTTTTACCTATTGTAATACTTAAAAGTGATTTTCATCATTGACATTTTATTTTTTGTTCTTCTTCTATCATTTGAAAATTTTGGGGAAATAAAAAATGTTAAATACGGCGCTACATTCGGGAAACCATAACAAAAGAAATCTTTATAAACTTTTCAGCTTATGTTTTCAAACAGGTTTATTCGGATTTGCCGTAATCTTCACATTCCTACTAATATACCGATTGTTTTATTATGCACTAACCGATATTTATACTTTTCAAATGGGGGTGGAAGATGTGAAAACATCATTTGAAGGGTTCGCATTATTTTATATTGTTGATTTATTCAGAAATATAATCAAAAAGAAGAAAGCAATCGCATAATAAAAAAGAACAACCGGTTCAGGTTGTTCTTTTTTGATTTTTAATAAAACAATTATAATTTATAAAATAATTAAATATCCACTTCCTGTTCAACAATTTTAGACTTTATAAAATCCCTGTTCATTCTTGCAATATTCATTATCGAAATTCCTTTAGGGCATTCGGCTTCGCATGCATAAGTGTTGGTACAACTTCCGAATCCGGCTTCGTCCATGGCGGCAACCATTGTTTGAACCCTTTTATATCTTTCCGGTTGACCTTGCGGAAGCAGTGCATATTGCGATACTTTAGCACCGACAAATAACATAGCCGAAGAATTTTTACAAGCAGCAACGCAAGCGCCGCAACCTATACACTCGGCTGCATCAAGAGCTTCGGCGGCAACGTCTTTTCCTATGGGAATAGTATTAGCATCGGGAGCGCCTCCGGTGTTAAACGAAATATAACCGCCGGCTTGTTGAATTTTATCGAATGCGGATCTATCCACAATCAAATCTCGGATTATCGGGAAAGCCGCCGCCCGGAAAGGTTCCAAATAAATAACGTCGCCGTCTTTAAAATTTCTCATATGAAGTTGACACGTAGCAGTTTTGGGTAAAGGTCCGTGCGGGTGACCGTTGATAACTATTCCGCAAGTTCCGCAAATACCTTCCCGGCAATCGCTTTCAAAGGCAACCGGGCGTTTTCCTTCGCGTTCCAGATTGTTATTTAACTCGTCCAGCATTTCCAGAATGGATGCATCGGGAGAAATCGAAACCTTAAATTCCTCGAATTGCCCGTTATCATTAGGAGAATTTTGTCTCCATATTTTCAACGTAATATTTAAATGTTCTCCACTCATTATTTATAACTCCTGGTGGCTAGTTTTACATATTCGAATTTCAGGTCTTCTTTATGTAATTCCCATTCGCTCACTTTCTTAAATTCCCATGCGGCAACGTATGCATATTCTTCGTCGTTTCTAAGAGCTTCGCCGTCTTCGGTTTGATATTCTTCCCTGAAGTGGGCGCCGCAAGATTCGTTTCTGTTTAAGGCATCGACCGCCATTAGTTCGCCCAATTCTAGAAAATCGGCTACCCTGCCGGCACGTTCCAAAGTTTGATTTAATTCTTCGCCGGTTCCCACTACCTTAACATCGTTCCAGAATTCTTCTCTCAATTCCCTGATTTGATTTATTGCTTCTTTAAGACCTTTTTCGCTGCGGGACATTCCGACTTTATCCATTAATATATGTCCCAACCGTTTGTGAATCTCGTCAACCGTTTGTTTTCCGTTTACGGAAAGCAGTTTTGCAATTATATCTTTTACGTTCTGCTCGGCGTCATTAAATTCCGATCTTTCGGTATCTACTTTTTCCGGTTTTTCCGAAGCCAAATAGTTGCCGATTGTGTATGGAATTACGAAATAACCGTCTGCCAAACCTTGCATCAAAGCGCTTGCGCCAAGTCTGTTTGCGCCGTGATCGGAAAAGTTAGCTTCTCCTAAAACAAACAATCCAGGAATATTGCTCATCAGATTATAATCGACCCACAGACCGCCCATTGTGTAATGCGGAGCGGGATAAATTTTCATAGGAACTTCGTATGGATTTTCCCCGGTAATATTCTGATACATGTCGAACAAATTACCGTATTTTTCTTCAATTACTTTTTTACCTACGCGCTTGATGGCATCGGAAAAATCAAGGTAAACGGCACGTTCGCCATTTACGCCTCTACCTTCGTCGCACACATATTTTGCATTTCTCGATGCAACGTCTCTCGGCACCAAATTACCGAACGCGGGATATTTTCGTTCAAGGTAATAATCCCTTTCGTCTTCGGGAATTTCGTTCGGCGGCCGGTTATCGCCGGCTTTTTTCGGAACCCAAATTCTTCCGTCGTTTCTTAAGCTTTCGCTCATCAATACCAGTTTCGATTGGGCTTCGCCGTGAACAGGTAAACAAGTCGGATGAATTTGAGTAAACGAAGGATTGGCGAAAAAAGCGCCCCGTTTATGTGCCCGCCACGCTGCCGTGGCATTTGAATTCATCGCATTAGTCGAAAGAAAATAAACATTCGAATAACCGCCGGTTGCAAGAATCACCGCTTGTGCCGAATATCTTTCGAGTTCGCCGGTTAATAAATTTCTAACAATTATTCCTTGCGCCCTTCCGTTAACAATAACCAAATCAAGCATTTCCCTTCGGTGATAAACTTTTACGTTTCCGTTTTTTATTTGACGGTTGAGAGAACTGTATGCACCGAGTAACAATTGCTGACCCGTTTCACCTCGGGCGTAAAAAGTACGGGAAACTTGCGCGCCGCCGAAAGAGCGGTTTGCCAAAAGTCCGCCATACTCCCGTGCAAACGGAACTCCTTGCGCAACACATTGATCGATAATGTTATTGGAAACTTCGGCTAATCTGTAAACGTTCGCTTCACGGGAACGGAAGTCTCCGCCTTTTACTGTATCATAAAATAATCTGAACACCGAATCGCCGTCGTTTTGGTAATTCTTTGCAGCATTAATTCCGCCTTGTGCCGCAATTGAGTGTGCACGGCGACTGGAATCATGATAAGTAAAAACTTTAACTTGATATCCTAATTCTCCTAAAGTAGCAGCTGCGGAAGCACCCGCCAATCCGGTTCCGACAACAATAAGATCATATTTTCTTTTGTTTGCCGGATTAACCAACTTCATTTTGAACTTATGATTAGTCCATTTCTCGGCTATATTTCCTTCGGGAACTTTTGATTCTAATTTCATTTTATTTACCTCCCGTTAATAAAAAGTAAATTGGGATAGAGGCAAATCCCAGACTTATTATCAATGCGTAGATTGTGCCAATTAGTTTTATGGTCGGGAAATATCTTTTTTTATTCCAACCGAACGTTTGAAAAGCGCTTTGAAAACCGTGATTCAGGTGGAAACCCAACAACAGAACAGCTATTATGTAAACAATCGAATATACCGGTTGGTTAAACCAATACGTTACTATATCATAAAACTCGAACGACCCGGTTTCGGGATGTCCGGAAATATTAAACTGATACCAAAATGTGGAAAGGTGTAAAACCAAGAAAATAAAAATTATACTGCCGGTAACTATTGTGGTTCGCGAGGAAAAGGTTGTAATTTCCTTGTTCGCATTTATCGCATATTTATCCGGCTTTGCCTTTTTATTTTCCCACCAAAGTCTAACACCGTTAAAAATATGATATATGAAAATCAAAGCAAGTATTACTTCTATTACGCGAACTACCGGTTTTACTACCTCGAGGGTTTCAACATATCCGTTAAATGCTTCGCGCCCACCGTAAAGCGTTAAATTTCCAATTAAATGAATTATCAGAAACAACATTAACAAACTTCCGGTTAGGGCCATTACAAATTTTTTACCAATAGAACGGTTTAAGCTCGTTGTAAGCCAGCCCATCAGAATTCTCCTCTTTTTACTATGTTAAACTTATGTGGACATTTGAAATGAATTTTTGGGGAAGTAATAAAAAACATCGATTCTTTCATCATAATTTGCTCTGTCCAAAAATCTTAATTGCTAAAATACTACAAAAGTATCTTATTTCAAAAAAAATTCTTTTATGCTAAAAAAGGAAAATATATGTTCGATGATATAAGTAAAAAAAAATGAAATTTCAACTAAATTAAGGTTGTCAATGAAATTCAAAAATTTATCTATTAGTTATAAGATTCTTTTGATGGTCTTTGGGGGATCGCTGCTAAGTTCAATATTCTTTGCCGTATTTTATTACACATCTGTATACAATAAAACTCATGAACATATTTCCCGCAAACTCGAATCATTCGAAGATATTTTCCAAAAAGAATTGGAACTCGTAAAAGAAGACATGGAAATGGGTATGAATCTTCTTTTACAAAACAAAAATGTAGTAAAATACTTCGCAGAGAAAAAAAGGGATTCTCTTGTGGTTGAATTACTTACGTTGTATAACGACAAACTCAGACCCGAATACAAAATAGCTCAGTTTCAATTTCATTTACCTCCGGCGACTTCATTTTTAAGATTGCACAAACCTCAAAAATTCGGCGACGATCTATCGGCATTCCGCCAAACGGTTCTTGACGTTAATAAAACTAAAAAGAAAGTTGTGGGGATAGAAGTCGGAAGAGGCGGTCCCGGTTTAAGAATTGTTTATCCTGTTTTTTACAAAGGGCAACATGTCGGAAGCGTCGAATTCGGTACAAGTCTGCAAAAAATTTTAACGGAATCTGCTAATCTATTGGGACTATATTTTGCTGTAGGTATTAAAAAGAATGTCTTCGAAAAAGCGAGAAGGTTTGAAAATAAAGCATCCGATATTATAAAAAGTAATGTGATTTATTTTGAATACAGCAACAACTTGGCTAAAGATATACTAAGCGAATATAATCCTAGCAAAGATTTAGAATTTTTAGACTTGAACAATTTAAAACTCGCCGCATCTACATTTCCACTGAAAGATTATGCAAATAACACCGTCGGTTATATTAGTCTGTTTTCCGACGAAACCCAAACATTCGCAAATCTTTATTCAAAATTGATTTATTTGTTCCTGTTTATTATTGGATTTACAATATTCACATCATCATCAATTTATTTCTATATGCGAAAAGCAGTGATCTTACCGCTTAAAAATGCGGCTTCTTTTGCGCAAGCGATTGGAAATGACCAGTTTGATAGCGAAATGGAATATGATAACAATGACGAGATAAAAGTATTAGTAGATGCTTTAAAAAGCTCCGCGTACAAAATTAAACAACAATTGAACTTTTTAAATAATTTGCCTTCCCCAGTAATTTCGATTGATAAAGACTTTAACGTACAATATGCTAACTATGCAACCGCATCGTTTGTTAAGAAAAACTTGGAATCAATTATTAATACAAAATGTTACGATAACTTCCAAACGGATGATTGTAATACAGAAAAATGCGCATTATACCGAGCGATGAAAGAAGACAGAATTGTAGGCGAACAAACCGTTTCGCATGCCAACGGAAAAGATACTTCGATTATGTACACCGGAACTCCGACTAAATCGAGAGAAGGCAAAATCACAGGCGCACTTGAATTCGCCGTAGACATCAATAATATTAAAGAACTGCAAAATTATCTCGCCGAGAACACAAGAACGATTCTGGAAGCAATGGAAAAATTCTCGGAAGGAGATTTAACAGTTCAAATTACGCCGCCGGATAGAGACGACGATATCAGCAGGTTATTCCGTGGGTTCAATGCAACAGTAGAGAAAATAAGATACATGATTAAAAAAGTAACTGAAGCCACCCACGCCACGGCAAGCGCAAGCGCGGAAATTTCATCGATAGCGGAAGAACTCTCATCGGGAGCCCAGGAGCAAAACGCACAAACTATGGAAATAGCCAGTGCGGTTGAAGAAATGAACTATACAATCAGCGAATCTACTAAAAACACTACCGCCGTGGCTCATTCCTCCGAAGAAATTAAAGCCTTGGCTCAAAAAGGAGGAGAAAAAGTAGTTGAAACCGTAGACAAAATGGAAAGCATCGCAGAAGTAGTAGCCAAAGCAGCGGAAAACGTGCAGAAACTCAGACAAAGCAACGAACAGATTGGTGAAATAGTTAAAGTTATAAATGATATTGCAGACCAAACGAATCTGCTTGCTCTCAACGCGGCAATTGAAGCTGCGCGTGCCGGCGAACACGGAAGAGGTTTTGCGGTTGTTGCCGATGAAGTGAAAAAATTAGCCGAAAGAACCACAACTGCTACGAAAGAAATATCGGAAATGATTTATTCGGTTCAAGATGAAATGCAAAACACCGTGGAATCTATCGAATACGGAACCAAAGAAGCCCAGGAAGGAAAAACACTGGCTAACGAAACAGGACATTCAATTAATGAAATAGTTAATTCCATAAATCATATTGTAGAAATGATTAACAATATTGCTGCAACAAGCGAAGAACAATCGACCACATTCGCTCAGATAAGTCAGAATATCGAATTGATCAGCAAAGTTACCGCCGAATCAAGCACGGGTTCTTCCCAAATGGCCGAAGCGGCGGAAGACTTAAACAGATTAACGCAAAACCTTGAAAACCTTTTGGAAAATTTTAGAATAAACCATAATGATATTATTAAACGGGAAACTTTAAATTCCGATTCAAATTCCGATTATAACGGCACGGAATTGGAATTCCGAGAAGAAACGGAATATATTTCCTAAAAATTTGGGTGTTAAATGGAAAAAGAACTCGAACAAAACGTATTAACGGACGAACTGCTGCAATTAGTAGGATTTAAAATCGGCGATGAAGAATTCGCCGTGGATATCCTCAGCGTTCAGGAAATCATCAAAATGATAATGATGACCAAAGTGCCTAACACACCGGATTACGTTAAAGGCGTAATCAATTTAAGAGGCAGAATCATTCCCGTAATAGATTTAAGAAGACGGCTCGGATTGAAAGAAAAAGAAGCCGATCAAGATTCAAGAATAATCGTTGTTGAAATCGGCGAAAACACAATCGGTTTTATTGTGGACGAGGTTAGCGAAGTGTTAAGAATTCCTCAAAGCATTATCGAACCGCCGCCTTCTATGGTCGGAGACGTAAATGCCAATTTCATTACAGCTGTTGCCAAATTGGAAAACAGACTGCTAATCCTTCTGGATTTGGAAAAAATATTGGAGAACGTAAAAGAGTAGAATAATTTTATGGAAACCGTAGCGCATAAAACAAACGACTCAAGTACCATTTTACAATTGGTTACATTTACAATAGGCGACGAAGAGTACGCAATCGATATCTTAAAAGTCCAGGAAATAAACAAACAATTGGAAATAACGGAAATTCCGAATACGCCTTATTACGTAAAAGGAATTATAAACTTGCGTGGCTCCGTTCTGCCTATCGTGGATTTACGGGCTAAGTTGGGAATACCGCCCAAAGAAAACGACAAGGAAACGAGGATAATTGTTGTTGAACTCAACGACTCAAAAATCGGCTTTATCGTAGACAAAGTAAACGAGGTTCTCAGAATACCCGCATCGATTACCGAACCGCCACCCAAAATTATTACGGGAAAAAACGAAGCTATTTTTAATGCCGTTGCCAAATTGGAAGACAGATTAATCGTATTAATCGATTTGGAAAAAGCATTTACGGAAGAGGAGCTAACTGAACTTAATTCAGTGAAAAGTTAAATCAATTACCCTACTCCCCTTCCTTTCGGTTTGCAATTTATATTGAATCCCGTTACGAAAAATTATTATATTAGCGTTTTGATAATTCTTCTACTAAAAATCGAAATATATGCGGAAAGAAATTACAATAGTAATTAAAGAAAAAGAAGAACAAATTCTCCGTTCCATTATTTCGATTTTTAAAAAAAATTTCTCCGGCTTTGATATTTACAAATACAAAAAAGGGAAACTGGGCGACGAATTTGTAATTACATTTAAGGTTGAAAAACGTTATTACGGTTCACTTATCGAAAAACTTGCCTACAACGATATTAAAATCTTCCGTAAAGATGCCGAAGCCAAACAAATAGTGGAAGAGGTAAAACGCAAAAAAAGAAAAGCCGCGCCCGTTGCCAACAGCGGCTGGGCTTCAATCAGAACCAAACAAAAAACAATTACGGAAGAAGATTTGGAAGAACTTGCCGTAGAAGGAAAATACAAAGAAATCCTTGCGGTTATTAAAAATTCAATCCAGCATCCACTAGAAATTGTTAAAAAAGCCAAGGCGTTGTTATCCGATTCTATTGCCATAGCGCTGAACAGGGCTTACAGCAATGCGACCGAAAATAAAGAAGATGTAAAAAAAGAATACGACACTCTGTTAAATATTGCAACCGACAAACAACTCAAATTAAACAGACTGACTAAAGAATTAAAAGAAGCCGGTTATCAATTAATAGAACTTTGTATTTTCTATCCCGAGTTTTTCAGAAACCTTATCGATATTGCGAATAATTCGAATTTACACCCAACAATAAACATAAAAGCCGCCGTTGAGCTTGGCGATAAATTTTTGTCGGACGAAGAAAAATACGAAACCGAAATTCAACTGGCGGTTAAAAACTTAAATACACGTTGGCTCAACAACGCTTTCGAAATTGCAATAAAAGATTTATCGAATCAAGAGATAGATACATTTAAAAAACTTGTTAAGTTTATCGAAGAGAAACGGAATAAATAAAACCATCAACTTCGAATTTAATACTACTATTTCCAAAACTTCACCCCAACCACAATATTAAGCAGTCCAAAAACTCGGATTTGCTACCCGTTGACAATTAATCGAATTAAAGTTAAATTATAATAGTTTTCGGTTTTAAAATACCATTAATACCAAATATGAAATACTCAATATTTATTTCGTTTATTTTTATATTCGGTATTTTACCGGTGCTAACCGCCCAGCCAGAACATAATCTCGTTTTATCCGAAGTAATGTTTAATCCCGCAGAACCTAATTCCGAATTTGTTGAGATATACAATCCCTTAAACTCGGAACCGGTCAATGCGAAAGGGTTACAAATTAAATATCAAACTTCGTCTGCCGACTTTTTAATTCCGGCATATTCCGATTCGATGATTCAGCCCGGGCAATTTGCTGTGATTTTCGAAGGCGATTACGATTTTGAAAACGGGACTTACAAATCATTGCTTCCCGATTCGGCATTAATATTAAAGTTAGATGACAATGCGTTCGGTTCTTCGGGAATGGCGAACTCAAGCGACAGAACGATATATTTACTGAATTCAGCCGGCGATACTTTGACGTTTTATACTTACTCGGCAAATAATCCGGCTGGAATTTCCGATGAAAAAATAAATCTAGACGGAAACAACGATCCGGCAAATTGGGCTAATTCACTTACGCAGAACGGCACGCCCGGCTCAAAGAATTCGGTTTCCCCGGTTGATATTGATGCTGCTGTTGTTATGTTGAAATACGCACCGCAGTTTCCTGTTCACGGGGACGATTTAACTTTCACCGCAACCGTTTCCAATTTGGGAAGCAAGGAAATCACAAGCGCAACCGTAAATTTTTACGACGACGAAAATTCCGATTCCTTATTTCAACCGGAAGAAATATTCGAATCGGTTTCCGTAAACGTTCTTGCGCCGGGCGACTCGGTAACTGTGCAAGCCGTATTGGGAAATATTCAACCGGGGGAATATTTAATTCACGCCGAAGTGACTGCCGACGGCGACGGAAATTTATTCAATAACGGTCAATCGGTAAGTATCAAAGTTAATTTACCCGCTGCGGATTTTCACGATTTGGTTATTAACGAAATTATGTACAAACCGGAAAACGGAGAACCAGAATGGGTGGAGATTTTCAACGCATCGGAGAAAGATATAAATATTGAAAAATGGAGCATTAACGATAAATCCACCGGTGCAACAATTAAAAACGAAAGCTATTATTTAAATTCAGGCGACTATTTAATACTTGCCGAAAACGAAACCATCACCGACTATTACAAAATTAATTCGCCTTTAATAATTTTGAACTTACCGTCGCTCAATAATTCCGGAGATGCAATAACAATAAAAGATTCGCTCGGCAGAATAATCGACAGCGTCGAATACCGCGGAAATTGGGGCGGTGAAAACGGCAAATCACTCGAAAGAATCGATCCAGCCGGAAATTCCGTCGATTCGGCAAATTGGAGTTCGTCTGTAAATCCTAACGGAGCAACCCCGGGATTTATAAATTCCGTTACCAAAAAAGATTTTGACGCAGCCATAACCGGAATTTTATTTTCACCGTTAAATCCAATTCGTAACGATACGGTTTCAATCTCTGCATCGGTTAAGAACACGGGAAAAGAAGCGGTTTCATTCTACCTTAAATTGTACGAGGACACTGATTTGGATTCTATCGCGGAAAAAGAAATAGAAACTTCCCCCCAATTAACCCTTAACGCTAATGATTCGGTTACATACGATTTTACATACAAAATTTACGGCATTAAACAAACGCGGGGTTATGCGGTTAAATTATTTTCCGCGGAAGATCAAAATCCTTACAACAATTCCGCTTATTCGGTTGTGCAACCGGGAATTCCGCCCAAATCACTTGTGATAAACGAAATTATGTTCGTGCCCGAAAACGGTGAACCGGAATGGGTAGAAATTTATAACCGAACGGAAAATGAGATTGATTTGTATAATTGGAGCATTTCCGATGTTCTTACAAATCCTGTAACCAAAACAATTGACGAACACTTAATTGTTCCGGCAAACGGTTATTTTGTGATTACCAAAAGTTCCGCAATTTACGATTACCACAGGATAATTCCTTCACCCGTTGCGGTAGTTAAATTTGCAAACCTTAATAATGACAAAGACGGTGTGGTGATAAAGGATAATCGCAGTGTAACAATCGATTCCGTTTTTTACGATTTAAATTTTTCCGGGAAAAAAGGTTTTTCAATTGAAAGGATTGATTTCAGTTCCGCTTCCGGTGATTTTGGAAACTGGCAGCCTTCTTTGGATCTCGAACAAAGCACACCGGGAAGAATAAATTCGGTTTCACCGAAAAAATATGATTTGGCACTTGCCGGAATTGATATTAATCCGGAATTTCCCGTTGACGGCGACGACGTAAAAATCAAAATCAAAATTATAAACAGAGGCAACAACCCAGCGGATAATTTTTCCGTAAGTATTTTTACGGGAAAAGATGCTCCAACAGATTTTCTCGAACAAACCACGTTCACCAATCTTTCTCCCTACGATTCCGTAATGTTTATTACTTCTTCTTCCGTAAAAATAAAAGACACACTCCGCATTTCAGCGGGAATCGAATTTCCGGAGGACGAAGATATCGTAAACAACCGAGCCGTGAAATTTTTCGTTACCGGTTATAAACTTCATTCGATTTTAATTTCCGAAGTAATGTTCAACCCGGCAGAAAACGAACCCGAATGGATAGAATTTTACAACAACGGCGGAACATCCGTAAACTTGAAAAGATGGACGGTAAGCGACAAATACGAAAAAAATTCCAACATGCTGATTACTTACGAAGATAAATTAATTGAACCGGGGGAATATTTCGTACTTACAAAAGACACAAGTGCGGCGATCTTCGAAGGTATCGGAAACGTATTTCAATTTAATTTCGGAAAGCTTAACAATCATAAAGACAGTATTAAGATTTTTGATTTCCGCGGTGCAACAATCGACAGCATGAAATACGGTTTTACGTTCACCGTTCCGCCCGGTAAGTCGCTCGAGCGTATTTCCTACAATGTTTTTGAAGACAGCGCAAACTGGTCTTTTTCGTTAAGTCCTACCGGCAACACTTTGGGTAAAGAAAACTCTTTACTGAATGCAACTGCATATTCAGCAAACGAAATAGTAATTAACGAAATTATGTTCGAGCCGGATGACGGCAAAAGCGAATATGTTGAATTATTTAACAATTCCCGGAAAGATATAGAACTCGGCGGATGGAATTTAACCGAAGGTTCCGGCAAGAAATTTCCATTAAGTTTCGGTAGTAAGATTATTCACCCAAAAGAATTTTATCTAATCGCAGCCGATTCTTCTATTCATTCTATTTTTCCGGAACTTCAGAATTCCCCGAATGCGCTTATCACAAATTCCGGCACTCTAAATCTTTCAAATTCGGAAGATAAAATTATAATCTCCGATATTTTCGGAAATACAATCGACTCGGTAAACTACAGCTCGGCATGGCACAATCCGAACGTTACGGATACGAAAAACAAATCGCTCGAAAGGATAAATCCTTCCGTAAACTCAAACGACCCGGCAAACTGGAGCACAAGCGCGTCTTCGAACGGCGGAACTCCGTTAAAAAAAAATTCGATATTTACGGGAAATATTTCTTCAACATCAAAATTGGAAATAGCCCCCAATCCTTTTTCGCCCGATAACGACGGTTTCGAAGATTTCACTGTTTTTGCATACAACCTAACAAAAGCCGTTTCGCAAATCCGAATAAGAATATTCGATAGTCAAGGAAGGAAAGTCAGAACTTTAATCGAAAATCAACCAAGCGGTGCAAAAGGGGAGGTAATCTTCGACGGATTGGACGATTCTGGAAAGCCGTTGCGAATCGGGATTTACATTGTTTTGCTCGAAGCGCTTGACGAATCTTCAGCATCGATAGACGTAATAAAAAAAGCGCTTGTTATTGCGCGCAAACTTTAGCGCCAAACCTTCCGGCAGTAAAAATTGTATAATTAGCGTTTTTTCTCTCGGAATTAGCTATTTTTACGCACTCAATTAAAAATTTTTTGCCGTATGCTCGTAAGTTTTATAACCGTTTTGCTAATTGGATTTACGGCGGGTTTTATTTTCGCAATGCCCATTGCCGGACCGATCAGCATATTGATTACGTCAAACGCACTTAAGGGAAATTATCTTTTTTGCATCAGAACCGCTCTCGGTGCCGCGATTGTGGAATTTTTCTACGTGGTTGTTTCGGTGAACGGAATAGCATTGCTTTTCTCTCTTTACAGTCCGTTAATTCCCTATTTGCTCATTGCCGGTTCCGCTTTTTTGCTTTACGTCGGTTACAAAGTTTTCAAAACAAAAATCAGTCTGGACGAAATTGAAAAAGAAGAAAAACTTCTGGAAGGGAAAAAAATTGATAAACAAGGCGGTTTGCGAACGGGAATTATTATAAATTTAACTAACCCTTCTTTATTCTTCGGAATTCTTACATCATCTTTTCTCGTTCTTTCCTTTGCTTCATCAATCGGCTTAAATACCGGCGGATTGGACATTTTGCTCGAAGAAAATGTTAATTCAATTCAACAAATAACCGGAACCGAACTAAAAAGTTTTGAGGAATTGGATACAACCTATAACTTCAACAAAAATCTTCAGAATGTTGAACCCGAGCGTTCTTCATATACTTTTGCTTTAAGTTTGGTTTACGGCGCCGCTTTAGCTCTCGGAGGATTTTTGTGGCTTTTCACTTTAACGAAAATATTGATGAAATACCGCAATAAAATTAACGTGGGATTTTTAAATGTTCTCTTCAAAACACTCGGAATTATTCTAATTTCAATCAGTTTGTATCTTTTTTACAGCGCTTTAAATATTCTGCTGAAATAAAAATTTTTTCCGAAACTTTCCCAAGCAAAAACTTTTACAAAAAATGCGAATTCAATGTTTTTATTAAATAAATAAATACGTAATTTTAAATCGGTTAAATAAACAGGTATGGAAATGGCAATCAAAAAAAAATATCTTAAAACCAAACCGGAATGCAAAGTTACTTTCAGAATACCGCCGGAAATTTCAAAGCAATTTAAGGAAGCGTCCGTAGTCGGTGATTTTAATAACTGGGATCCGCATGCAAATCCGATGAAAAAATTAAAGAAAGATAATTCTTTCGTAACAACAATTAATTTGTTGAAAGGGAAAGAATATCAATTCAGATATTTATTGGACGGCGAAGCGTGGATAAACGACGAAGAAGCCGATAAGCATGTGCCAACGTATTTTCCGGATGCGGAAAATTCCGTAATTGTTTGCTGATTAAAACAATTCCGGCACACATTTCCTTTCCGGTAACTGTGGTAAAATGTTTTTTTAATAAATTTATAACCACAACGCGGGAGGAATTATGCAAACTTTCATATTACTAACCAAATTATCCCCGGAAAGTTTAACGAAAGTAAAAGCGCGTCCCGAATTAGGTCGTATGTGGCTCGAGCAAGTTAAAGCCAAATGCCCGGAAGTTAGATTTATTTCCCATTATGCACTTTTAGGCAAATACGACTTTATGGACATCTACGAAGCACCCGACGTAGAAACTGCCGCCAAGGTTTCAATGATTAGTTTGGAAAACGGAGCTTTTGTTGCCGAAAGTTTAATCGCGATTCCGTATAAAAAATTTGCCGAATTAACGAAAGAGATTTAATCTGTTTCGGACAATAGATTAATACTATTGAGAAAAAACACCGGCTATATCCGTTCCGCATTTAGTACATTTTCCGTCTTCAAGTTTATTCATACGGACGGAATGCCAATCCCTTACAATCAGCGGTTCGCCGCAAGCGGGACAAAATGTGGTTTGCCCTTCCACATCGTGAACATTACCGACATAGCAATATTTTATTCCCTCTTTTAACGCTATACTTCTTGCCATTTTCAAAGTGGAAGGCGGTGTTGGGGGTTTGTCGCGCATTTTGAAATCGGGATGAAATGCTGTAAAATGCAACGGCACTTCATCACCTAAATTTTGCAAAATCCAGTTAACCATTGCTTTAATTTCATCGGGGGAATCGTTCTCGCCGGGAATTAGCAAAGTTGTAATTTCCACCCACACATCCGTATCGTGCTTTAACCAAACAAGCGTATCCAAAACATCGTTAAGATGCGAAAGAGTGAGCTTCCTGTAGAATTCCTCGGTGAAGGCTTTAAGATCAACGTTTGCCGCATCAATATATTTATAAACGTCTTTCCGCGCATCTTTATCTATATAACCTGCCGTAACCATTACGGATTTTATTCCTTCTTCGCGTGCCAGTTTTGAAATATCGATAACATATTCCCCGAAAATCGTAGGATCGTTATACGTATAAGCTATTGAAGGAGTGCCGTATTTTTTTGCCAACCGGACAACGTCTTCGGGCATTGCGCGCACCGAATTTATTTCGTCTATCTTTGCCTTGCTCATTGTCCAATTTTGACAAAACTTGCAACCCAGATTACATCCTGCCGTTCCGAAGCTTAAAATTGAAGTGCCGGGTAGAAAGTGATTAAGCGGTTTTTTTTCGATCGGGTCGATCGCGAATCCCGTCGGTCTGCCATAACCGGTGGAATAAAGTTTACCGCCAATGTTTTCGCGAATAAAACAAAATCCCTTTTGTCCTTCGCCAATTGTACAATAGCGGGGACATAACGTACATAAAATTTTCCCGTTCGGAAGGGTTTTCCACCAATCGGCTAATTTTAATTCAGTCGTTTCCATTGCAGGCTTTTAAACTATATAAAATCTTATCCAGTTCCTTCGTTCCCCGTCGGTAATGGGAGCGCCGGAAGTAAATACAATTATATCGTCCTTTTGAACGGAGAGTTCGTTTTTCAAAATTTCTATTGTGTTGTTAATAGCCGCTTCTTCGTCTTCAATATTTTCCAAGAAGAACGGTATTATTCCACGGTGAAGATTAAGTATATTCAAAGTGTCAAATTCGTTTGAAATTGCCACAATCGTTGCGGAAGGTCGGAATTTAGCCAAAGCCTTTGCTTTTCTTCCGTGATGCGTAAACACAACTATTACCGAAGCATTTATCTGATCTGAAATTTCTGCAAAACCTTTGGCGGTAGCGTCGAATAAATTATCGATGATATTAACAGGTTTCTCAAAGTTTACCGGGGTTTGGAACTGTGTTTGAGATTCCGCCGTTTTTAGAATATCGTCCATAATTTTTACCGCTTCCACGGGGAATTTGCCTACCGATGTTTCACCGCTTAACATTACCACATCGGTTCCATCCAAAACCGCATTTGCCACATCCGAAGCTTCCGCACGCGTTGGTACGGAATTATAAATCATCGATTCGAGCATTTGCGTAGCGGTAATTACCAATTTCCCGGTTGCATTGCATCTCCTGATAATATTTTTCTGAACAATCGGAACAAGCTGAGGCGCCAGTTCAACACCCAAATCACCGCGCGCCACCATTATCCCGTCGGCTACTTTTAATATTTGCTCGAATCTTTCAACCGCTTCGGGTTTTTCTATTTTAGCGATTACCGGTTTATCAAAGCCTTTTGCTTTTAACCAATCTTTTAACTCAGTTATATCGTCTTCATGCCTTACAAAAGAAAGTGCAATAAAATCGACTCTGTGCCGCAAGGCAAAATCCAAATCTTCTTTATCCTTTTCGGTCAGCGAAGGAGTGCTTAGTTTCATTCCGGGTAAATTCATTCCTTTCCGCGGTTTCAACATTCCGCCAACCACAACCTTACACAAAACCGATTTTTCTTTCTTTCCGGTTATTTCAAGTTTTATCAAACCGTCGTCGATTAATATTGTATCACCGATTTTAGCATCATGCGGTAGATTTTTATACGAAGTGGAAATGAGATTTTTCGTTCCGGTAACTTCTTCGGTGGTAATTTCAATTGTATCTCCCGCATCAATTTTTATTTCATTCTCTGCTAATTCGCCTATACGGATTTTCGGACCTTGCAAATCCACCAAAATAGGAATCGGCAAAGAGCTTGCAGTGCATACGTTGTGAATTCTTGCAAAAACTTTTTCGAAATACTCATAATTCCCGTGTGAAAAATTCAATCTGAAAGCGCCCGCGCCGGCTTTTACAATTTCAACCAATTTTTCTTCAGAATCCGTCGAAGGTCCGATTGTAGCTAATATTTTCGTTTTAACTTTTCTTATCATCTTATTTTTTCTTTTTTGTTCCTTTAAGTTTGGTTTCTTTCTCTTGTGCGTTTTTATTGGATTTGGTTTCCGGTTTTAAAATTCTTCTCATCTCCCGCAATTTTTTCTCCACTTCGCCGAACACCGTGCAAGCTTGGTATCTGCCGTTTTTAAGAAGTTTACCTGCTTTCACTCCGGTTAAAATCTCAATTGCATCTTCCACCGTATCAACGGGAAAAATATGAAACTGTTTATTTTTCACTGCTTCTATTACTTCATCGTTCAACATTAAATCCTGAACATTCGCTCGCGGAATAATTACACCTTGCTTTTTGTTTAATCCGCGGTCTTTACAAACTTCGAAGAACCCTTCGATTTTTTCGTTCACTCCGCCGATTGGTTGAATGTTGCCGTGCTGATCGACCGACCCGGTAATTGCATACGATTGTTTTATGGGAATTTGGGAAATACTTGAAATTAAAGCAGCTATTTCCGTAATGGAAGCGCTGTCTCCGTCGATGGTTCCGTAACCTTGCTCGAAAACCAAACTGGCAGTAAAATTTAACGGAATGCGTTTGCCGAACTTCTGCCGGAAATACCCCGTAATAATTAAAACCCCTTTGTTGTGGGTTTTTCCGCTTAGACCCGCTTCGCGTTCAACGTTAATAATGTTCCCCGAACCCAAAGAAACCGACGCCGTTATGCGTGTTGGTTTCCCAAAAGAATAAGCGCCGCCGTTGTAAACCGCAAGACCGTTAACTTGTCCTATTTTCGCTCCATCGGTTTCGATACGGATAATATTTTCTTTAATCATTTCTTTAATTTTACTTTCGTACAATCCGTGTCTTTCGCGCATCGATTTATAAGCTTGAACAACATGGCTGTCGTTAACAATTTTAGCTCCGTTGTCCGCAGCCCAAAAACTGCTTTCCCTTACCAAATCGGCAATATACGCGAACCGGGTAGTCAGTTTATTTTTGGAACCCGCATATCTAGAACCGTATTCTATTACCCTTCCCACCGCTGCTTTGTCGAATTCAAGCAACTTTTCTTTTTCCACAAGTTTTTTAACTAATCTGGCATATTCGAGCAAAGCCTTTTCCGTACGCTTCATTTCATAATCGAATTCCGCTTTGACCTTAAATATTTTATTAAAGTCGTCTTCGAATTCCGATAACAAATAATAAATGTAATTATTCCCAATAAAAATCACTTTGGTGTTAATTTCAATCGGTTCGGGTTTAAGCACGCTCGGTGTAAATTGGAAAATATTGGTCGGATCTTGAATCTCCAGTTTTCCGTAAAGCAAAACTCTTTTTAAGGCTTTCCAAACACCCGGCTCGGAAATTGCATCGGAAGCGTTAATTACCAAATAACCGCCGTTTGCTTTAAGGAGCGAACCGGCTTTTATTCTGGTAAAATCGGCATACCAACCGCCACTGCCGTCGCTGTATTTTTCAATCAAACCGAAAAGATTGGTGTATGTGGGAGATGTTTCTACAATTACGGGACATTGCTTTACATGGGAATTATCGAGAATTACGTTTACTTCATATTCTTTAAGATAATCGATTACCGAACCTTCCGCCGTTTGTTCCTGAGCCGGCTTTTGCCCTTTGAAAACATCAAGGTTTTGCAAAATGTTATCGTGTACATTATCCAAATAATTGAGCACCCGTTTATATTTGTACTTCGATTTTAGTTGATCGATAAAAACATTAAGCAGTTGTTTTACAACCGAGCTTTCAAGTTCTACAAGTTTCTGTTGAAACTCTTGCGTAAGTTTTAACGTTTGCTTAAATAAAATTTGAAGATCGTCCTGGTAATCGGAATATTTTTTAATCAGTTTGTCCGCTTGGCGTTTCGATATTTTCTTTTGTTTAACGAGCTCTTCCAATTGTTGCACAATAACGGGTTGACCGTCGACAATAGCAAGAATATCGGGACGAACGACATCCCCGACGGTTATTTGTCCCAAAGTCAAATTATCTTTCCGCAATTTATTTTCGAAATCGCTCATTAATTTTTTCTGAAGCTGATCGTATTGGGCAAATAATTTTTTTCTTTTTGAAAGAAACGGTTCCTTATCCAATACTTGCGGAATATTTTCGCGCAAACGCTTTATTGTTTCCGCCATGTCTTTTTTGAAAGCTTTCCCTTTTCCGGCAGGAAACGTTAACAGTGCAGGGTGATCGGGGTCTTTGAAATTATAAACGTAAGCGTAATCGTATAACTTCGGCTTGCGGGGTAAGATTTCTTCCAAAACTTTTTTGATTGTTGTTAATTTTCCGGTGCCGGAAAGTCCCGTAACAAAAACATTGTAACCCGGACTTTTAATATTAACGCCGAGTTTAAGAGCTTTCAACGCGCTTTTCTGACCTACAATCCCTTCGATCGGTTGTAATTTTACGGTGGATTCGAAATCAAAACATTCTACATTACAGGCTTCTTTTAATTGTGAGGAGGCTAATTCTCTATGTTTGGGTGATTTGATTAATGCCATCGGAATTTTCCTTGTTGTTTTAGAACGGGAATAACATAACAAAACTTAAAGAAAAATAAATTTAAGAAAAAGGCGGAAAGAAAGATAGTTTTGAAGAGAAAGGTAAAAAATTTCCGGTTAAGTAAGTTTTTATTAATAATTCAAGGTTTCCGGAAACTTTCCTTTTCCCCTTATCGAACGCTAAATTTTATTATATTTATAAGTTATTTCGAAATAAAATTTCAACCGGATTTTGCACATTAATCCGCATTTGAAACAAATTACCGCTATATGCGGTACAAAATCAATCGGTTTTTCTTTAAATAAATAAGAGGAAACATTTTGGAAATTACAGAACTTAACGAAAAGATTAAAAAAGAAAGCGAATTTGTCGATGTTCTTTTCAATGAAATCGGGAAAGTGATCGTCGGCCAGAAAGAAATGGTTGAGCGTCTTGTAATCGGACTACTCGCAAACGGTCACATTCTGCTCGAAGGTGTTCCGGGTCTGGCTAAAACGCTTGCCATCAAATCACTCTCGTCTTCCATGAAAGCGAAGTTTCAACGAATTCAGTTTACGCCGGATTTGTTACCTGCGGATTTGATAGGTACAATGATATACAATCAAAAAGAGGGAAATTTTTCTATAAAGAAAGGACCAATTTTCTCTAATTTTATTCTTGCCGACGAAATCAACCGCGCTCCGGCTAAGGTGCAAAGCGCTTTGTTAGAAGCAATGCAAGAACGCCAAGTTACAATCGGTCCTTCAACATTTAAATTGGACGAACCGTTTTTGGTTCTTGCCACGCAAAACCCGATTGAACAGGAAGGAACATATCCCCTGCCGGAAGCTCAAGTTGACAGATTTATGCTGAAAGTAAAAATTACTTATCCTTCTCGAGACGAAGAATTGAAAATAATGCGCCAGAACGTAAGCGGAACGTTTCCCGAAGTTAAACCGGTAATTTCCCCGAAACAAATTTTGGATGCCAGAAAACTAATCCACGAGATTTACGTAGACGAAAAAATTGACCAATACATTCTCGATATCGTAATGGCTACAAGGGAACCGACACAATTCGGTTTGGGAAATTTAAACGAACTGATAAGCTACGGAGCTTCCCCGCGAGCCACAATTAATCTTGCGCTGGGCGCCCGGGCAATGGCGTTTATAAACAGAAGAGGTTATGTCATTCCCGAAGACGTTCGCGCAATTTGCATGGATGTTCTGCGCCACAGAATTGCCGTAACTTACGAAGCCGAAGCGGAAGAAATTGATTCGGAAAAAATAATCGAACAAATTTTAAATAAAGTGGAAGTACCGTAAAACTTGCCAATGTTAACAACCAAAGAATTACTAAAGCAAGTTCGCCAAATAGAAATTAAAACCCGCGGTTTGGTAAACGAAGTTTTTTCGGGAGAATACCACTCCGTTTTCAAAGGAAGGGGAATGGAATTTTCCGAAGTGCGGGAATATCAAATCGGCGATGATATCAGAACGATAGACTGGAACGTTACCGCACGTTTCGGTCACCCTTACGTTAAAATATTCGAAGAAGAACGCGAGCTTACGGTTATGCTTTTGGTAGATATGAGCGGCTCGATGGTTTTCGGTAGTCTGGACAAAACAAAACAACAAATAGCTGCGGAGCTTACGGCAATTTTGGCTTTCTCCGCAATGAAAAATAACGATAAAGTCGGTTTAATTCTCTTTACCGAAAATATAGAAAAATTCGTTCCGCCCAGAAAAGGAAGAAGCCATGTTTTAAGAATCATCCGCGAAGTTCTTTCTTTCGAACCGGAAGGAAACAAAACCGATATAAAAGGCGCACTCGAATATTTCAATCACACAATTAAGAAAAAAAGCATTGCATTTTTGCTATCCGACTTTTTCGACAGCGGATACGAAAAAATTTTAAGAATCGCCGGTAAAAAACACGATTTAATTGGGATTGTGTTAAGAGACCCGCGAGAACAAGATTTGCTTGACGCCGGTCTGGTAAAATTCAGAGATGCTGAAACCGGGGAAGTGCGATATGTCGATACGAGCAATAAAACCGTAAGAGAAAATTTCATGCAAAAAATTAACGATTACGAAGAACGGCGTAAATCGGTTTTTATTTCAAGCAGGTTGGATACTATTAAAATCAGTACCGATTCATCTTACATTAAACCGTTGGTTGAGTTTTTCCACTTACGAGAGAAAAGATGGTGAGAAAGTTTTTAATATATCTTTTGCTTACGGCGGCGCTAACAACCGTTCACGCTCAAACCATTTCGGTTGAAGCATCTACCGATACAACGGATTATTTGGTCGGCGATTACATAAAATACCAACTTAAAATTATTCACGATAAATCTTTGGAAGTTCAAATTCCGCCTTTGGAAAAAAATCTCGGTTCGCTCGTTTTGTTAAAAAAATTACCTGCGGAAAAACAAGAAACGGGAAATGAAATTCTGGAAATTCACCGGTTCATTCTTTCCGGCTACGATTCCGTATCGGTTAACATTCCCGAAATTCCGGTTGAATATTATGAACCCGGCGGAAAAGAAACAAAAATAATTAAATCGAACCCTGTAAAAATTACTGTTCACACCTTAGATGTTGATTTAAATAAAGAGATAAAAGACGTTAAACCGCCTTTGCGCATTGAAATAAGTTGGCTGCTGTATCTTTTAATTCTCGTTCTTATTCTGCTTGCCGCATTAATTGCTTATTATATTTA
The DNA here is from genome assembly GCA_027030245.1 of Melioribacteraceae bacterium. Lineage (GTDB taxonomy): Bacteria > Bacteroidota > Ignavibacteria > Ignavibacteriales > Melioribacteraceae > BMS3ABIN04. The sequence goes on along the minus strand of JALVFE010000038.1, from coordinate 152,650 downwards.
CACCAAATATTTCAAAAAACAGAAACCCGAAGAAATCACTGAAGAAGAAGTTATACTTACGCCTTATAAGCTTGCTCTAAAACAATTGCACGAGCTCGAAGAGAAAAAACTTTGGCAACAAGGTAAGGTTAAAGAATATCATACGGAGCTTACCGGAATTATACGGAAATATTTCGAAGAGCGTTATCATTTTCCGGCAATGGAAATGACGTCGAGCGAAATAATGCAGGTAGTAAACAGGGTTATGGATAGTCCGCCTATCATTAAAATTACCGAAGAATTTTTCCGCAATGCCGATTTGGTTAAGTTTGCAAAATTTATTCCCATGCCGTCTATTAACGAAGAAATGCTTAAACAGGCTTATACAATTATAAAAAGAACGCGACCGGCCACGGAAGAAAAACGTATCGGAGAGGTTGAACATGTTCGCTAATGTTGAATTCGCTTATCCGTATGTTTTATATTTGTTATTACTTTTGCCTTTAATGTTATTCTGGTATTGGAAGAAAAATCAAATTAAAAGTCCGGATATAATTTTCTCTTCGCTAAAAATCTTTAAGGGAATTTCCGCAACGTTAAGGGAACGTTTAAGGCATTTACCCGCGGCATTGCGCATTTTGGCTGCCGGATTTTTAATAATCGCGTTAGCCCGACCGCAATCATTCAAATCGGGAGAAAAAATTTATACCGAAGGAATTGATATAGCAATTTTATTGGATATTTCCGGCAGTATGCTTGCCGAGGATTTTAAACCCAACAGGTTGGAAGCCGCAAAGGAAGTAATCGATAATTTCATTAAAGGCAGAACGAACGATAAAATCGGTCTGGTGGTTTTCCAAAGCAAAAGTTTTACCCAATGTCCTTTAACCATCGACTATTCCGTGCTTCGTTCGTTGTTAAAAGAAGTGAAAAGCGGAATAATTCAAGACGGAACGGCAATAGGCACAGCCATAGCAAACGGTGTGAACCGATTGAAAAACAGTAAATCGAAAAGTAAAGTTATTATTTTGTTAACCGACGGCGTAAACAACAGCGGTGAAATAGATCCGGTTACCGCCGCACAAATCGCTAAGAAATTCGGAATAAGAATTTACTCAATCGGCGTTGGAACAATCGGAACTGCTCCGTTTCCATATCAAACGCCGTTCGGTAAAAGATATACGAATATTCCCGTGGAAATAGACGAAGATATTTTGAAACAAGTATCGAAAATTACAGGCGGTAAATATTTTAGAGCTACAGATAAAAAGAAACTCGAGGAAATTTATAAAGAAATCGATAAGATGGAAAAATCGAGAATAGAAGTAACGTCGTACAGGCACGCAAGCGAACTGTTTTACAAATGGGCTGCGTTGGGATTAATTTTTCTACTGGTCGAATTCGGCTTAACGAAAACTTATTTAAGAAGGTTACCGTAAAATATGTTAAGATTTGCACATCCGGAATATTTGAAAATATTGTATCTCTTACCGCTGCTTATAGCGGTGTTTTGGTACAGTCAATATAAAAGGAAGCAACTGCTACAAAAGTTTGCCGATACGAAAATGCACCCTTTGCTTTTCCCGTTGAAGAGCAAAATTAAACCTTTGCTCAAATTTGTAATGGTATTTCTTGCCGTTGTTCTGGTTGTGGTTGCCTTGGCAAATCCACAAGTAGGAAGTAAAATCGAAGAAATTAAGCACGTTGGAATTGACGTTTATATTTTACTCGATGTCTCCCAAAGTATGAAAGCCGAAGATATCAAACCGAGCAGATTGGAAAAAGCCAAACACGATATTGCCAAACTGATACAACGACTTCAAGGAGACAGAATTGGATTGATTGTTTTTGCGGGCGAAGCTTATGTTCAATTTCCATTAACGACCGATTATTCGGCAGCTAATCTGTTTTTAAATGCTGTCGATTATTCTTCGGTTCCGCAACCCGGTACGGCAATCGGGCCTGCAATAGAGCTCGCTCTAAAATCTTTTAAAAAAGACGAAGAAACAAAAAAAGCTATTGTTATAATTACCGACGGCGAAGACCACGAAGGAGATTTGGAGAAAGCCATTGAACATGCGAACGAGAAAGGCGTTAGCATATATGCAATCGGACTCGGCTCGCCGGCAGGAGTTCCCATACCGATTTACAACAGAAACGGCGTGCGTATCGGTTATAAAAAAGACAGAAACGGCAAAGTGGTTTTAACAAAACTGGATGAAGAAACTTTACAAGAAATTACAAGCAAAGCCGGCGGGAAATATTACAGGGCAACTAATACCGACGATGCGCTCGAATCGGTTTATAAAGATTTATCCAGTTACGAAGGAACCGAATTCGGCACTTCCAAAATTACTGATTACGAAGACAGATTTTATTATTTGCTTTTACCGGCTTTGTTGTTGATTTTAATCGAGTTTTTTATTTCAGAGAAAAAATCTAAATTGTTATTGAGATTCGATAAGGAAACAAATATTTGATATTTTTATAATTATTCAGTCAAAATGAATTATTAATGAAAACTATGCCGAAATATTTATATTTTTTATCCGTTTTAATTGTGTTTTACGCAATGGAAGTAAATGCGCAAAGCACGAGAAGTCTGATTAACGACGGAGTGGAAAAATATAACAACAAAAAATTTGCAGAAGCCGAAGTAAATTTCAGAAAAGCAATAGAAAACGACGAGAAATCTTTCGAAGGTTATTTCAATTTGGGCGATGCGCTTTACAAGCAAAAAAGATTCGAGGAAGCCGCCAAGGTATTTCAAAAATCTAACGAATTGGCAAAATATCCGCTAACGCAAGCTAAAGTTTTTTACAACTTGGGCAATTCCCTTTTGAAAGCAAAAAAATACGAAGAAAGTATTGCCGCATATAAAAACGCCTTGCAACTTAACCCGAACGATATGGACGCAAAATATAATTTGTCCTATGCTTTAAAAATGATGAATCAACAAAAAAACCAAAACAAGCAAAATCAACAACAGAAGAACAACCAAAACAAGCAAAACGACAAAGACAAAAACGACAATAAAAACGATAAAAACAAAAACAAAGACCAAAAAGAAAAAAACAAACCAAAAGAAGAAGATAAGCCCAAAAAAGAAGACGAGAAAAAACAACAAAAAGAACAAAAACCTCAACAAAGTGAAATTTCGAAAGAGGAAGCTAAAAGGATATTAGATGCTCTGAAAAATAACGAAGCTGAAATTCAGAAACAGATAAGAAAACGTAAAGGGAAAAAACGCAAAACCGAAAAAGATTGGTAATATGAAAAAGTTTTGGATTATTACATACTCCGCGGTTTTATTATTGCTCGCTTGCCAATCGGCAACGTTAGCTCAAAAGTTTACCGCAAGCGTTGATAAAACCACCGTAGGTGTAAACGAATATTTGCAAGTCGATTTTGCTTTTGAAGAAGGAAACGTAAACGAACTGAAATCGTTCACTCCGCCTTCTTTCGCGGGCTTCACAATTATAAGCGGACCCAATGAATCGAGAAGCATGCGAATAATCAACGGACAAGTTTCCGGTTCGCTTACTTATTCTTTCGTATTGAAACCTACAAAATTAGGCAAAGCGGAAATCGGTAGCGCCGAAGTTACTTATCGCGGAAAAGTTTTAAAAACCCAACCGGTTACAATTAACGTTGTTAAAGAAACCGCGGGTAAAAAAATCCCCTCTTCGGCCGGAATTTCAAACGAAGACCTAAAACAAAACGTTTTTATTCTTGCTATTCCGGATAAACGAAGAGTAACACAAGGCGAACAAATTACGGTGACATATAAACTCTTTACACGTTTGAATATTGCATCTCCGCAAATTTCCAAACTGCCGAAATACAAAGGCTTTTGGGCCGAAGAGCTGCAAAGTTCAAATACGATAAATTTTAAATATGAAATGTATAAAGGGAAAAGATACAAATCTGCAGTAATAAAAAAAGTTGCTCTTTTCCCTACCCGCAGTGGAGAATTGACCGTAACTCCGTTCGAACTGAAAATTCCCGTTATCGTTAAAAAGAAAAGAAGCGTTGATATTTTCGACGACTTCTTCAATGATTCTTTCTTCGGCAGAACCAAAACGATTGATTACTTTGCCAAATCCAATACGCTAAGAATAAGAGTGGAACCGCTTCCCGAAAAAGATAAACCGGAGTCTTTCGCCGGAGCAGTAGGGGTTTTCGATATTTCCGCCAACATTGATAAACAAAACGTAAAAGTGAACGAATCGATTACGCTCCGTGTTAAAGTCTCGGGAAGAGGAAATATAGCTTTGCTTAAAGTGCCCGAAGTAAAAGTCCCGCCCGGAATGGAAAAATATCAACCTAAAATCACTCAATCGATTAACAGAAAAAATATTATATCGGGCAGAAAAGTTGCCGAATACTTAATCGTTCCGAGAGTTCCGGGAGAAAAAACTATTCCGCCGATTGAATTCTCTTATTACGATTTACGCAAAAAGAAATACGAAACCGTTAGAACTCCCGAATTTAAGATCAATGTGGAAAAGGGGGAAAACGACTACACACCGTTAGCAAGCGGTTATTCAAAAGAAGACGTTAAGCTGCTTAGCAAAGACATCAGGTTTATCAAAACCGATTTTAACTTGCAAAAAAAGAGCAATTTAAAACTTCTCAGCAATTGGTTTTGGTTTGCAACTATATTTCCGTTAATTGTTTTGGTCGGGGTAATCGGATTTTACAAGTATCAAAACAAACTTGCCGGCGATGTTAGTTTACTCCGCTTCCAAAAGGCAGAGAAAAAAGCCAAACAAAAATTAAAGGAAGCTCATGACGCATTGAAAAACGGTAACAAAGCTTCATATTACGAACTTTTATATCACTCGTTGCTCGGTTACCTCGAAGATAAATTGGATATTTCAAAAGCAGAGTTTACAAAGGAAAAAGCCCTTAACAAATTGAAACAACTCGGCGTGGCGCAAAATACTATCGCCAGCATAAACGATGTGTTCGAAAAATGCGAGATGGCAAGGTTCTCTCCGAATGCACAGAGCAGGGAATCCGGAGAAGAATTGTATAATAAAACTCTCGGCATAATCGATGAATTACAAAATTCCATTTCCAACAGAAAAAAAATGCGACGGACTTAACGATGAAGAAAACCGGTGCGATTGCAATAATATTCTTGTTTATCACGTTTTCAGTTTCGGCAGCTTCTTCCGAAGTCGATAAAATTATGCAAGAAGCAAATCAAATGTATCAAGAAGGGAAATACGAAGAAGCCGTAAAATTATATAATAAAATAATTGATAACGACTACGAAGGTGCGGAACTTTATTACAATCTTGGTAACGCTTATTTCAAACTTAACAAGTTGGGATACGCAATTTTATATTACGAAAAAGCATTAAAACTTGCTCCGGACGATAGCGACATCCAATATAATTTGAAAATAGCCAAAGCCCGCACCATAGATAGAATTCAAGAAATCCCGCAATTGTTTTTCGTTGAATGGTGGAATGTGCTTGTTACTTCTTTCTCCGTTACCACTTGGGCAACAATAGTTTTAGTATTTTATCTTGTTCTCCTAATTGCAATCGGGCTTTTCTTTCTTTCTAAAAATGTTAAAATTCAAAAACAGGCATTTCTGTTCGGAAGTTTTGCATTTGCAATTTTAATCCTTACGGTAATTTTATTATTTGCGAGGATAAAAAGGGAAACATCTTCAAAATACGGTGTATTAACCGAACAGGTACAATCCGTGAAAGTTTCGCCCGACGAGAACAGTAACGATGCATTCGTAATTCACGAAGGAATAAAATTCGAAATTGAAGACGAACTAAAAGATTGGGTTAAAATAAAACTCTCCGATGGGAAAGTAGGCTGGCTGAAAAAAGAAACATTTGGCATAATATAAAAAACCCGGTTAACAAACGATTAACCGGGTTTCAACAAGGAGAAAAGCGAAAAAGTTAATTTTACACTGCGTCTTTCAAATCCCTTATTAACCAATGTCTGCTTTTTAAGTAATGCTTTTTAATTAATTCTTCGTCGAAATTAAGAGCCCAAACTACATCGGGATTTACTTGAGAAATAATTTCTTCGTCTTCCGGATTAAATTTAATTCTGTGATAGTAAATTTCACCGTCTGCTGTTTTATATAAATTATGGTTTAACTTGTTGATTCCTCTGTTATCTGTGTTAAGTTCAAAATGATTCATTTTCTTTCCCTTTGTTGTTTGTTTCCCCATACTATCCAATTGTTATGCCATTGTAAATTTCTTCGAAAATGACTTGTTTTCGCACTTTTTACAAATATTGCATGTCTCAAAATTAGAAATGCAATTTGAGATGATGAATCATTTTAAAACAAGTGAGACATTTCCGCCAAAAGTATATCATTGTGATACAAATCACATTTTGTGTCCGGACAAGAATCTCAGAGAAATAAAAGAAAAAGATGAAATCATTAAATTTTATTCAAATAAATTGATTAACTGTTATACTTTTTCATATATTTAATATTGTATTAATTAGTAGTTGTCATTTTTACCACATAACCGAGGTTTTCCCGCTGTCTTCCATTCATTTCGAAGTGGTTCCCGAATTTATAAAAATGACATTTTTGAAATTAAATTGAAAAACAATCAACACAAAAAGGAGGCGTAAATGCCTATTACAAGCAACAAAGTGGTGCAAATTCACTATAAACTGACAAACGCAAACGGCGAATTGCTCGACAGTTCCGAAGGACGCGAACCGTTGGCATATTTACAAGGTGCCGGAAATATTATTCCAGGACTCGAAAAAGCTTTGGAAGGAAAAGACGTTGGCGATCAATTTACCGTAACAATTCCGCCCGAAGAAGCTTACGGCGAAAGAAACGAAGCATTAATTCAGGTTATTCCCCGCGAAGCATTTGTAGACGTAGAGGAAATTAAACCCGGTATGCAATTCCAAGCACAGATGGGCGATCATCCGCAAATTATCGTTGTTACCAAAGTAGAAGGCGATAATATAACAATAGATGCAAACCATCCGCTTGCCGGTGAAGCACTTACCTTCGATGTTTCGGTCGCTGATGTAAGAGACGCAACCGAAGAAGAATTGGCTCACGGTCACGTTCATGGCGCTGGCGGTCACCATCATTAATAACAATGGTTGATTAAAGGGGGCTGTCTCAAAACTTAAAAATTATCATTCCGTCCACCTGTGGCGGATTGTTTCGGGATATTAAATAAACTCGTAGCTTTAATCAGATGCTGAAACAAGTTCAGCATGACATATTCCATAACAGTGTACAGAACGTGTCATTCCGTCCGACTTCGGCGGATAGTTTCGGATTTTACAAAGAAATATGTCATTCCGAACTAGTTTCGGAATCTAAAAAGAACTTATAATTTAAGTGAGATGCTAATCCCGAAAGCATTTGGGACAATATGACATTTATAAGACAGTCCTCTTTTATTTTTCCGGAAATTAAAATATTAATCCAACCTTTTGTAAACCTTTTTACTAACTCAAATATTATTTTTTGTTATGTTTTCGTTCTGATTTTATTTTAATATTAAACGGAGATTGAATTGAATTACACCCTGGGAATAAATAAACTTACTTCAATTTACGATTACGACGAGTTTTTACAACTTTCCGAAAAAACCATAAAAGAATTGGAAACCGTTGAACTTGAGGAAACGGAAAAAAATCTTCTTGAATACAGAAAAATAAATTTGGTAAGAAGTTTAAGGATTGCCAAAACCTATAAACCTGAAAAGAATTTACTTTTACTTTTTCAAAAAATAAAACGGAAACAAATTTGGTTAATTTTTACCGAAGACTGGTGCGGGGATTCGGCTCAAAATCTCCCATATCTAATGAAATATATTGAACAAATTCCTCAAATAGACGCTAAAATAATTTTACGCGAGGATAACGTTGCGGCTTTAAAAAATTATTTTGGGGCGGATGCCCCGCTCAGCATTCCCAAAATCGTAGCTTTTACGCCGGATGGAAAAGAATTATTCCGTTGGGGACCGCGTCCGCAAAAAGCAAACGAACTGGTAAAAAAATTAAAATCCGAAAGCTTGGAACGGGAAGAACTTAACAAAAAATTACACCTCTGGTATTCCCGCAACAAAGGGAAAGAGCTGGAAAAAGAATTTACGGAAATACTAAGTAAAATTACCTCTTAAAATTTTTGCTTAACCTTCGAAACCTATTTTATTGTGAGTTCCATCGCAGAAAGGTTTATTATTCGAACCTCCGCAACGGCACAACGCCGCTTTTTCTTTTGTTGCCACTTCGTTACCTTCCGAATCGACAACGGTAAAATTACCTTCCACCATTAACGGTCCGTTTTTCAAAAGAGTTATTTTGGTTGCTTTATTTTCTGTGTTTTCCATCTTTCCTCCGTTTTAGGATTATAAAATAATTTAAACAAAATATTTTAATTTGACAATGCAAATTCCCGGCTGCAAAAACGGGTTAAAATTACCGTATCGATTATTAGGAAATAATTTACTATATTTTATAAACGGCAAGTATCGGAGGGAAAAATGAACAGAAAAGAATTTTTAAAGCTGTCGATGCTGATAGGTGCGGGCATTACGTTTCAAGGGAGTAAACTGCTTTTTCTGCAGGACGATAAAAAATATACATTCAAAGAACTTCGTAACGGAATAGGAATTTATGTAAACCGCGGCGGTACAATCGGCTGGCTCGTAAACAAAGATGCGGTTGTAGTAATCGATTCCCAATTTCCATTTACCGTAAAAGATTTTTTGAACGAATTACACAAGTTAACCGATAGAAAGATTGATATTCTTTTCAATACTCATCACCACCGGGATCATACTTCGGGAAACCCTTACCTTTCCAAGTTTACCAAATCAATAGTAGCAACTGAAAATTGCGTAAGATTACAAAAAACAAGAAACACCGGAACCGATTTGGATAAGAATAAAGTTTATGCCAATAAAACATTCGAAAAAAGCTGGTCGGAAACAATAGGGAAAGAAAATCTTTTTGCTTACCACTTGGTTCCGGCGCATACCGGCGGCGATGCGGTTTTCCACTTTATAAATTCCAACGTTGTTCACATGGGCGATTTGGTTTTTAACCGCGTTTATCCTTGGGTAAACAAAGAAGACGAAGCTTCCCTTCGCGGTTGGATAACATTTTTAGACGATGCAATCAATCATTTCGATAACGATACGCTTTTTATTTACGGGCATTCTTTTTCCCCAGAGAAAGTTTACGGAAACAAAGACGATTTAAAATTCATGCGGAATTACATCGAAGCTTTACTTACTACCGTAAGGAAATTAAAAGCTTCCGGTAAAACCGACGAAGAAATATTAAAATTAGATTCCGTTCCGGGTTTTGAAAATATGAAAGCACTTTGGGAAGGCGCGCTAAAGGCAAACGTTAAAGCGGCATTAATTGAGCTGAACGAATAAATCCGGGATTTGTTTTTACCTTGATAATTTAATTTTTGTTTTTAAAATTTATTAGAAAATTTACGTGCCGGTGAAAAAATGATTTATGTCATTTCCGTTATAATTGCATTTGTAGTAGGATTTGTTCTTCGCGGTTACATAATCGATAAAAATCATAATGCCACTTTGTTAAATCATTCTTCCGATATCTCTAGATTTCTGAAAGAATCACAAGAGCTGAAAAACAAAATTAATTTCCTTCGTAAAAGGAATAAAATTTTGGAGAATCGAATTTCCGCACTAATTTTCATTTTGAAAAAGTCCGGCGGTAAACCGGAAAAACAACCGCAATCGAATTTAAACCAAAACATCAAATCTTTATTTTAACCGCATCCGTTCAACTTCCAAAACTTTTTATTAATTTTACATAAATTGTTGCGAATACGAAACCGTCAAGTTCCAAACGAAATTGAGATATATGAGCAATAACTTCATAATCATTGCACACAGAGGTGAATCGCACGAAGCGCCGGAAAATACTTTGGCTGCGATTAATCTTGCTTGGGAAAGGAACGACGACGGAGTGGAAATAGACATCCGGCTTTCCAAAGACGATAAAATAATTGTAATTCACGACAGGTCCACTTCACGCACCGGCGGAAAATTCTATTACGTTAATAAATACAATTATTCCGAATTAAAAACCTTGGACGTCGGGAGTTATAAAAATATCAAATTCGAAGGCGAGCATATTCCCCTTTTGAAAACGGTAATAGAAGGCTTACCGGAAAAAAAGTATTTGTTTATCGAAATTAAAAGCAATATCGAAACGGTAAACATTTTGGAAACTTTTTTCAATTCAAATTCCGTTAATCCGGAATTTATCAAATTTATTTCCTTCAATAAAAATTTACTTAAGCAATTGAAAGAAAAGCTCCCGAGCTTCGAAATGTTTTGGATCATTGATGATAAAATTCCTTTGTTCAAAAAAAATTTCAACGAAATAATAAAACAATGCATAGCAAGCGGATTAAACGGTCTGGATCTGGACGAAAAAATGATTACATCGAAAAACGTAATAGATAAATGTCACGATGCTAATCTAAAAATTTATACATGGACCGTAAACGACGTAAAGCGCGCAAAAGAGTTAATGAATTGGGGAATAGACGGAATAACATCGGACAGGGCAAGTTGGTTGTCGGAACAAATTAAATCTTAAACCAAATGGCTAAGAACAAAATAATTATCGGAATACACGGATTGGGCAATAAACCGCCTGAGGTTCTGTTGGAAGACTGGTGGCGGCTTGCAATAAGGGAAGGGCTGAGCGGAATAGGAGCGGAAAGGGATTTTAACTTCAGGTTGGTTTATTGGGCTGACATTCTAAACGAAAAACCACTCGATCCGGACGAAACCGATAAAGATTCCGATTATTTTATAAAAGAAAAATATATTCCCGCTGATCACAATAATTCAAAACCGCAAGAAGAATCGGTATTGCAAAAGTTATCCGATAAGTTTAATGATTTAATATTTAACAAAAAACTCCACGAAAATTTTCCATCTGTAACCGATTGGGTAATTAAAAATTTTTTCTCCGAGTTGGATATTTATCTGAACGAAAAAACGGATTTGGAAAACGGCATTGCAATACCTGTAAAAGAAGTTATTAACGAACGTCTAAAATTCGAACTGAAACAACACCGTGGCGAAAGTATTATGATTATTGCCCATTCAATGGGCTCAATAATAGCTTACGATGTTCTTACCGGAATGGAAAACGAAATTGAAATCGATACGTTAATTACAATCGGTTCACCGCTCGGAGTACCATATATTGTTGAGAAAATCAAAAGCGATGAACTGAAAAAACTCAAAACCCCCGAAGCCGTAAAAAAATTGTGGTTAAACTTGACAGACCCCGAAGATAAACTAGCCGTAAATTACGAACTGAATAAAATATTTTTACCAAACAGCTCCGGTGTTAGTCCAAAAGGAATGTTAATTAAAAACAATTATGAAATTAACGGAGATGCAAATCCCCACAAGTCATTCGGTTATTTAAGAACGCTGGAATTATCTTACGCGGTCAAGGACTTCACCGAACCGGAACGAAACAAATTGGCAAAATGGTTAAAAGACAAATTATATTATTTCAAATCTTTTTTAGGTAACAAATGAATTTCAATCGCGATAAAATGATTGCCGGAATAGCGGATTCCGGTGTTCAATGGGATATTTTGATAATCGGCGGAGGAGCCACCGGAGCCGGGGTTGCGCTCGATGCTACTTCGCGCGGATATAAAACTTTGCTTATCGAACAAAATGATTTCGGTAAAGGCACTTCCAGCAGAAGCACAAAACTTATTCACGGCGGAGTAAGATATTTACAACAAGGAAATTTTTCACTTGTAATGGAAGCGCTGAAAGAAAGGGGAATTCTTTACAAAAACGCTCCCCACCTTGTAAGCAACCTTAAATTCGTTGTACCGCGATACGACTGGTGGGAAGGAACGTTTTACGGTGTGGGATTAAAACTCTACGATATGATGGCCGGGAAATACGGCTTCGGCGATTCGAAACTACTCTCCGTTGAAGAAACAGTATCGCTTATTCCTACAATTGAAACCGAAGGGTTGAGAGGCGGAATAATTTATTATGACGGTCAGTTTGACGATTCGAGACTGTTAATAAATATTTTGCAAACCGCTGTTGAGCATGGAGCTTTCGTAATTAATTATTTTAGAATGAATGATTATATAAAGTCAAAAGATATGATTGCCGGAATTACGGCGGAAGATCTGGAAACCGGAGATGTTTATGAAATCAAAGCAAAAGTGGTAATAAACGCAACGGGTATTTTTTCCGACGAAATAAGAAAAAAAGAAAATCCGGACACACCAGGAATAATTGAACCCAGCAGAGGCACTCACATAGTTTTGGATAAATCTTTTCTCCCGGGAAACTCCGCAATAATGGTTCCCAACACAGACGACGGCAGAGTTTTATTTGCAATTCCCTGGCATGGTAAAGTAATTGTGGGCACAACCGATGTTCCGGTTGATAAACCCGAACTCGAGCCCAAAGCATCGGAAGAAGAAATCGAATTTCTGTTAAAACACATTGCACGATACTTGGAAAACGATCCCGATTATACGGATATAAAAAGTGTTTTCTGCGGTTTGAGACCTTTGGTAAAATCCGGGGATACGGAAAACACAGCCGCAATTTCGAGGGAACATACGGTTAACATTTCGAAAAACGGATTGATAACAATTGCCGGCGGGAAATGGACAACATTCAGAAAAATGGCGGAAGACACAATCGATCACGCTATCGAATTAGGCGGACTTGAACCCAGGAAGTGCATTACCGAAACTTTGAAAATTCACGGATACACATTAAAAGAATCCGAGTTGCCGGGTTTCGATGTTTACGGTTCCGACGCCGAAGCGGTTCAAATAACTTGCAACGCGAATAATTTGTATGATATTCTTCATCCTGCTTTACCTATACATAAAGGAGAAGTGATTTGGGCGGTTAAGCACGAAATGGCGAGAACCGTGGAAGATTTTCTCGCCCGCAGAAGAAGAGCTTTGTTTTTAGATGCACAATCAAGCATTGAAGCGGCGCCGGTGGTTGCAAAACTAATGGCTAAAGAGTTGAATAAAAACAAGAAATGGGTAGAAGAACAGATTTCCGAATTCGAAACCGTTGCGAAAAATTATACGGTTTAATTAATCCGCTGTTTTGTAGTACTATCAAAAAAATGCAACTTGTTTTCATTAATTTCGATCGATATTTTACCGCCGGGTTTCAAATCCGTTACCATATTTATTTTTCCGGTAACTGAAACATCATCTATTTTCAAATAAAGAATTATTTCACTTCCCAAGGTTTCCATGAATTCGATTACCGCTTTAATTTCAGTTTCATTTTCGCTTAATTTTATATCTTCCGGGCGGAATCCGAGAACAACCGACTGATTAACATATGTTTTTAATTTATCATAATTATGAATATTAAATTTTAACCTAAATGACCCGGTTTCCCCGACAAAAACATAATCGCCGTTGCGTTCTATTTTACCCTCAATAAAATTCATTGACGGAGTTCCTATAAAAGCGGCAACAAATTTATTAACCGGTTTATCAAACAATTCCAGAGGCTTGCCTATTTGCTGTACTTTACCTTCGTTGAGAACAACAATCTTATCTCCCAAAGTCATTGCCTCGATTTGATCGTGAGTAACGTAAACCATTGTTGCTTGTAGTTCCCTGTGTAATTTCAGTATTTCGGCTCTCATTTGAGTTCTTAATTTTGCATCCAAATTACTCAAAGGTTCGTCGAACAAAAATATTTTAGGATTCCGTACAATTGCCCGGCCTAAAGCAACACGTTGCCTTTGTCCGCCCGAAAGAGCAGCAGGCTTTCTATTCAATAAATTTTCCAATCCTAAAATTCCGGCTGCGTTCATTACTCTTTTGTCAATTTCGTTTTTACTTACTTTTCTTAAACGTAATCCGAATGACATATTTTCGTAGACAGTCATGTGAGGATAAAGAGCATAATTTTGGAATACCATTGCAATATCCCTGTCTTTGGGAGGAACATCATTCATTATTTTTCCGTCGATAATTAATTCCCCCTCGGTAATTTCTTCCAGACCGGCAATCATTCTAAGCACGGTTGTTTTTCCGCAGCCGGAAGGTCCTACTAACACAACGAGTTCACCATCGTCTGCCGCCAGATTTATATTCTGAACCGCGGTAACCTTTCCGTCATAAATTTTGGATACATTTTTTAATTCGAAGGTAGCCATTAACTAATTTCCGCTAATCTTAACAAAACCCAACTTTTTCAATCCGTTAATTATGATGGAATCCTTCATCGTATATTTCCAAACAAAACCGTTTTTGTAGTTTTGAATCATTATTACAATCGGACCTTGATCGATTGCCAAGTAATCTTTGTCATACCAATTTAGTGTGGGATTAAAAGCATCTACAAAACCGTATTTTCCCCAAAGACCTTTCTTCCCGTATTTCACAAACATATTGAAAACAGTTTTCGCAACCAATTCCGGAGCAAAAACTATTGACGCCGCCGCAGCGGTTGGAGCGATAGTTCCGTCGTCATTCATTACTATTTCCGGACCGCTTGTTCCCCTTGCAATATACCAATTAAATTTTTTACCGTTGTCATTAAAAGCCGGTCCCGGTCCATCGCAGGCGGTTAATCCCCAAGTAAGAGAATCGTAACCTTTCCAATCTTGCGGATTCAAAATTGCATATTTCCATTGTGTAAGAACAGCTCTTCTTGAATTTTCGAAATAGTCGATATTTTTCTTTCTCATAAATTCATCTCGCAGATTGCGGAAATCTATATACATGTGGGGATATTGGTGTCCGAAAAGTGGCGGAAAAATAACATGCGACAAACCTTTGAAAGGTTCTTTCCACCGGTAAGTGCTCAGCCATTTTTTGTAGGCTGTCTTGTAGTTATTATATCCCAAACCGGCAGCTAAAATATAAAGAAACAAACCTTCGTTGTAACCGACCCATCCGATTTTATCGAATCCGCTCTCGGGTTTCCAACCCAAAGTTATGGTCCCCAAAAATTCATTTTCATATTTCGACGTTAGCCAATCCCAATCCACTCTTGCTATTAAAGAATCGGAAAACCGGCGTATTTTTTCTTCAACCGGATTTTGACGGTTAAAATAATTCGAAGCAAATATAATTCCGCCCAAAAGCCAAGCCGTATCTATAGTGGAAAGTTCGCTGTTCCAAGTTCTCTTACCGGTTTTCATATCGAGAAAATGATAATATAGACCTTTATAACCTGTAGCATCGGGTTCGGGACTTTGTTTTGAGTATAACAAAAATTTTAGCATGTTCAGGGTTCGTTGAGCAGCTTCATTTCTGGATATCCACAAATTCTCAGCACCTATTGCCCAAACCGGTAAGGCAAAACCCATTGCGGCTATTGACGCCGGAGAGTTTGCGGTCGAACGGTCTTTTACCAATCCCGTTTCGAAATCGGTTTCGTTAATAAAGTAAAGAAACGTTCTATGCTGTAAAGTGTCTATAAACTTTTTAACGTCGAAATTTCTTTTATTTTTGTAAACAAAGGAATCCGCCCGCCCGGAATTTTCAATCATAAAGCATGAGGAAAGGGAAATGGAAGTAATTAATAAAAAAATTTGAACAGATTTCATAAAATTTAATTTTTGTAAAAATTTATTCATCAATATATTAAAATTGAATCCCCAAAGTAAACCGGTGTACTTGTTCCAATCTTCCGTAATCGGACCACGCGTAGTCGAAGCTGATTTTATAATCTGTGAGAAAGTTAATGTTAATTCCGGCTCCGAATACAAGCCCACCCTCCGAATCGGTTAAAAACAAATCGCGGTATCCCCCTCTCAATGAAAACATATCGAGGAATTGCCATTCCATTCCTAAGTTTAAGCTTTCGTCGTTATCGTTCGGATGTACTGCGTCCACGGAAAAAGTAAATTTATTGTATTCCGAAATTTGCAGAGGATAAGAAACACCGACTCTGAACAAAGTTGGAAGTGAAAATTCGTCTGTCCGTATTTCCGAAGGGATTGCATCGTTATCACCATGTTTAGCGGGATCAAAATCGTGATCAATGAATAAATCCCTTCCAGCATATTTGGCTCTCGGCCCGAAATTAGATATGCTTGCACCAAGAGTTAAACTGTTTTCTGCCACCTTATATAAAACCCCGAAATTCAAACCGTAAGTCGAAAGTTTACTATGCCAAATCGACTCTTGGAGATAATTGATTTGAAAACCTACGGACACACGATCCGTTAATTTAATTCCATATCCTATACCTATTGCAACGTTGGATACCGAATATCTTTCCCCGGTGCCGAGTGGTTGTTCTACCGTTCTAACGTCTATCTCTCCCGAATTGAGCGAAATTACCTGAAAGGAAAACGTTCCCAAAGATTCTATAGACATAGAAGATATTACATAATTATAATTGATATCCGCCAACCATTCGTTGTGGGTTAATTGTACATTAAACCCTTCCACTCTTCCGAGTACAGCAGGATTATAAAATGAAGCACTCGGTTCACCGGTAAGCGAGGTACTTGAATTTCCCATACCGTTTGCCCGTGCGCTGGGGGTTATTTTAAGAAATTGCCCGATTGTTGTACCGACTTTGGTTTGAGCATTCAAACCGGTAGAGTTTAATATAAAACCACAAAATAAGATTGCAAAAATTTTCCCAAAAGTATTCATCAATAATCCGGCTATTTTATAATTGCAAATTTTCCGATAAAAGGTTCTTTCCCGGGAGCTTCAACGTGATAAATATATAAACCCGGTGCAACTTCAAGGTTATCCTTGGTTCTTAAATCCCATGCTATAAAACCGTGTAATATATTACCATCGTGATGCAATGTTTTAACCAATTCACCGTTCACGGTGTAAATACGGATCGTACAATCCGGCGGAATATTCCTGAACTCCATTCTCCGTTCACCTCTACCGGAAACCGCAAATCTTTGCGGTTCAAAACTGGCTGCACCAACGTAAGGATTTGGGACAACGTACGGGTTCTCTTTGTTTTCCCGCAGTAATTTACTGTCTACTTTCTGAGCAACCGTTGCAAATTCAAATTCATCTCCGGAGCCGAAGGGTTTATCAACGGAAACAAAAAACACATCACCGTCGCCCGGTAAAATAAAAGAACCGGTTTGCGATTGTCCTGCCGTATCAATTTTTATGCTCCAAGTAACTTTAGGTACTGTAGGTTGCGCATGAGAATAAGTAACTATTTCCAGAACATCATCGGGGTTGCTAAGCGTATTATCCCCGTCCCTATCTTGAAATCTGAATTTCATTTTTAACTCGCCGTTTTCCGTTAGTGCATAAACCGAAAACTTAACCGGCACGGCGGGGAAAATACTGTACGGCAAAGAAGTATCTACAATGGAATTGCTAAAGCGTATTTCAAAATTTTCGGGGTAGCCAGGTCTTTTCAGATTAGATGGTAGTGTGTTTTTCGATTCGACATATCTCACACTTAACTTAACATTTGTTTTAGAACCTTCTTTGAACTTAGTATTCACCGAATCTATTGTTACTTTATGCGGAGTTGAAATAACCGGTAAAAGTCCTTTACAAACCTGACCGATTCCTCGTCCTTCCAAATCGTTTCCGAATTCAATAAGCGTATCGCCTTCCGTTTCGTCTATCAATTTATAATTTACGGCTCTCACACTGTCGGGAGGAGAATCGAAAACTATTTTGAAAAGATGACCGTCCGGTACTTTATCGGAATTCTTAACTTCAACGCGAACAATGCCCTTGCCGTTTCCTTTTGAATGGCGAACGTTAATAACTTGGGCAGGGCGGTACCCCATTACGGGCGGATTTGGCCGTACTTGCACAATGTTTTTCGGTAAAATAATTCCGCCTCTTAATGTTTGACTTACCGTTATAGAATTTTCCGAAGGATAAATTACCAAAGAATCCGAACCCGTATCGTAAGCGGTAACTGCGTAATAATATAATTGTCCGTTTGTAACAGTTGAATCCGTAAAAGTATGAGTAATACCGGTTTCATTTCCTAAGAAATAACTAACTCCTTCAACTGTAGTTTTCGAAAAGCCGTAAATTCCGTCGATTAAATCGAATTGTGCAACAGGTTTTCCATTACCAAAGGGTCGCGTTCCCGTAGCCGTGTAAATAACTTTGGGATCTAAAAAAGAGGGATCGGTACTTCTGTAAATTCTATAGCCTTCAAAATCGTTTTTAAGTGTAATCGGATCGAACGCCCTTTCTGCGAGGTCATCCCAAGTTAGGGTGACAAAACCGTCGCCCGCGGTAGCGTTTACCGTAGGCAACGGCGGAGGTACTGCAAATTGATAGTTCGCTTTATAAATTTGCGTAACAACTCTTGCCGTATTTTCAAGTTCACGCAAATTAGAACCGAAACCTTGTGCAAGACTAAATCTTTCTTTTTTACCTGCTTCCAGGATAAAAGGACCGGAGGCAAATAAAAATCCTATATTATAATTCAAAACCAACGGTGCATCGAAAGGCTCATCGGAAGTAAACATATCGTACAATCTTTGGGGCCACTTATTTTCATCCATAAAAAATACTATGTTATCTACTTCAGTTGTGGGTGAACCGGCTCCGGCTTTAATTCTATTCATCTTGAAACCCGTTAATCCGATTTGATCGGATTCGTCAATATCGGTTTTATCGAAATTAGGTTCACCAGGTGTAGGGATTCCGTCTTTTTCGCCCGTATCCGGCGGATTATCTTTAGATGCGAATACGCCGTCAGCACCGGTATCATGAAATTCCGCAACCCAATCCATATCTTCGTCTCCCGTCCACCAAACGCCTGCTTTGAAAGCAGGTCTTTCTTCAATCGGTCCTTGAAAAAATTCTTCAAATTTCTGGAGGTCGTAATGAGTTTGAACATAAGCCAGAATATTCTCTTGTCCTTCAATTTTTTCTCCCGGACCGCCATCGCGCTTTTCATCGGTTACTCCGTTAAGGTCGTCGTCTAATCCGTTAAACGGATTTCCCGGGGTTTCCATATATGAATAACCAAGATAACCCGTTGGACCTCTCATACCGTGGCCGAATTTATCCCACGTGTAAACGATGTTAAGTCCTATTGACTTATCGAAAAATGCATTATCATCGTCCGATTCCGGTATACCGTCCACACCGATACCCGATCCGCCCACGCCGGAATCCATATACAGTCCGAAAATAATATTGTTGTTGTAGGTAGTGGTGCCTTCGTTCGTAATGTCGTAGTGCCAAAAAATTACATTTCCTGCTTGCGGATTAGCCCATTGGAAACCGCGTTGTTCTATTTTCAAACCCAAACCGTGCCTTGTATGATCCCTGTCGTCGGGAAAGAAATTCCATGCGTCGTAAAAATTATCGTCGTAGACAACAAAGCTTTCTTGATCTGCGCCCGGTGCTTTTCCGAAATAACCGTTCCACGAACCACTCCATCCGGGATCATCGGGATCGTCCAGCTTATCGATCCAGGCATCGGGCCAAGTTCGCGGGTCGTTACTCATTGCAACGGATCTGCCTTTGTTAATTGTTGGGTCGGGTTGAAAATAACCCGGTCGCGGTTCAAATCGCATTACTCTATCGGGATGAAACGGGCTTCGCGCTTGGCGTTCGCGGTAACCGGTTTCCATTATATAAGCATCTGTACCATTGTTTTGTTCCACTTTTGCCAAAACAAATGGAGTATGACCGTCGCTATAATTTTCTCCCGAGCCTTTGGGCCATTCCATCGAATGAAATACGGTAACATCCACGTTTATTGGATCGCGCGGATAATCCCCAACCATTCCGAAATTGAAAAATTTTGTCCTTATACTGTTTGCATCGTGTTGTCCTTCCCTTTCTTGATCTATTGCTCCGCGTAAGGAATCCGGCACCACCGGCAAATAATTTTGTGCATAAGCTGGATAATTTAGACTAAACAAAAAAGCAATAATTATAAATAATTTTTTTTGATTAAACATATTGTTACCTTCTGAATGACACCCCAATTTCAATTCTTCTCGGCGGATAGAATCTGCCCGGGTTTGCCAATTGTACTCTGTCAAGTACCGGAAATTGGGAATAATCAGGGCTTCCCGTATTCGGGAAAACAAATCCGTTGACAAAATGTGTATTCAATAAGTTAAATACTCTGAAGAATATTCCTAAATTAAATTCTCCGATCTTAAAGTATTTTTCAGCCCGGAAATCGACAAGTACATATCCGCTCTTTCTCCCGGAATTGGTTTCCAAATCGGCATTAAATCCCGTTCCTATTGCCGGAGTGTATGGTTGACCACTTCCATATTTAATGATTGTGCTAAACGAATAATTATCGGGTTCGGAATAAATTATAGTTGCATTTAAAGTGTGCCGCTGGTCCCAATTAAAAGGGATATCGCGGGGTCTCGGGTCTTTGCCAGCCGCAGCACGGTTTGCCGTTTCGTTGGGATCGCTGGAGTTTCCGTTGGCAAATTGTAATGTATAGTCTACCGAACTGCTTAATGCTCCTATTCTCCTTTGGTCCAATGCAATCGTAAATCCGTAAGCACTTCCGAAATCAACATTGGTTAACCGTGCATATTCCGCAGCGGTGTACGTAGAAACAAATTCGGTTCCCAACAAATCCCTAATATCTTTATAAAAGAAAGTCGCTTCCAACCCGAAATGTTGGGAGATTGCTTGTTTCAGACCGACTTCGTATTGTATGGTTTTTTGCGGTTTCAAATCAGGATTGCCCATAACGCCGTAACTTATTCCACCGGCTTGCAAGTTTTTAAGAATTAAATAATTAGAATTATTATAAAGTGAATTTAAGTTCGGCATTTGATAGAAATGACCGTAAGAAAAGTAAACGGACGAATGATCTGTTAAGGGGAAACTGAATCCCAACCGCGGAGCCAAAGATGTTTTAACGGAAGTTTTTACCAATCTCGATTTTGGAGCATTGCTTATAGCGTTTGCAGGATTTTGATAATCGCTCGGGACTTTTGCATTTGCATCGAATAGCTGAAACCGTAAACCCATTCTTACAACTATATCGCCCCATTCAATTCTGTCTTGTAAATAAGCAGCAAATTGATGGGGATAATAAGTTTCCACTTTAGGATCTTCCGGCTTTGTGCCTAATCTGGGTTTTAATTTCTGAATCCCGTTTTCGGTAACAAAATCGAGAAAACCCGGACTTCCAAAAGAGAGCTCGGAATACTCAAACTCCGCTCCGGTTTCAACAAAATTTATCCGGTCCACTTGCCAAGTAAATTGGGATTTAAATATTCCGGAATTTGTTTTTTGAATAAATCTCCCCAGGCTTACCCCTTGAATTATTGCACCGTCTTCGTAGTTAGGATCACCTTTGGGTTGACCGGCTTCCAAGTATCTCGGGTCATACAAGTCTTTGTATTTATAATCACTATAATCAAAATAATTTTGTCTTAAGCTGATTTTGTAAAACATTTTATCGGAAAGGGTATGAGTAAAATCGAGTCCGTGAGTAAGCGAAAATTTTTTCTGGCTTGTAATACCATCGGGATTCAATCTAAACGCATGATCGTAACGGGTTCCTGATATTAAGTTAAATATTGCCTGATAACTTAATTGCACATTACTAATACTACGGTTTGAAATTTTGGCTTGCCCGCTCCACTCGCGAGTTACTTGCATTGGCACTAATTCATTATCGCCGGCCGGGTTATATATTTTTTTCTCAAAATCCGATTTGTCCGTTGGTCTGAATCTCCTTATCCCAAATAAATAACCAAGGTTTACATACATTCTTCCGTTCAACAAAAATGTTGTATTTGGAAAAATAGCGGGACCGTTTAATGTAAGCTGGTAATTCCGTATTGATAACGGATTGAAAGTATCATTGTGCGGATATCTTTTTGTATCCGTTGTAAAATAATCTCCGCCGTATAATTCACCGCTGATTTCAAATTTTTCCGATCCGGTTTTTAATACGGCATTCACCACTCCGGACATTGCCTGTCCGTATTTTGCGTCGAACGTGCCACTGATAACTTGTACTTCTTGTAACACCGAACGGTCCAGTTTGAGAGTTGAAGAATTGTTATACGGGTTATTAACAGTGACTCCGTCTACTTGATATTGCACTTCGCCGAGTCTGCCGCCTCTGAAATGCCCGTCGACAACTCCTGCTTGTAAATTTACAATCTCCGATAAACTTTGCACCGGTAATTTTTCGATATCTTCGTTTGTCACAGTAGCAACGGAACTTGTAAGATTAACTTCCACCAGCGGTTTTTCAGCCTCCACAATTACTTCTTCGGATTGTACGGCTTGGGAGTGAAGACGGACATCCACTTTTGTTGTTCTATCGGAATATACTTTTACATTTTTTACTATTTTAGTTTGATAACCGATAAAGGCAAACTTCAACGAATAAACTCCGGCTCTTAAGTTGAGTATCGAATAATATCCATCTGCATCGGTTGCTGCACCTCTGTTGGTTCCAACTACAAGAACGTTTGCGCCGATTAAAGGTTCACCGTTTTCATCCACAACCCTTCCGGCGATTTTGCCGCTGGTTTGCCCAAATGCTTGTAATGCGTTCAACAGAAAAACCGATATTACAAGAATCAGCAACCGCATTATTTATCCCGTGTTTTCTGGGTTCGTTTTCTCATAAGAGCAATGTGTTAAATATTATTTTAATAAAATCATTTTACCTATTTTACTGCCATACGATTTATCCGCAAGATGTGAATTAAGGTTTATACTATAAAAGTAAATTCCGGATGTTAATCCGCTTACGTTAACCAGTTGTTCGTGTAAACCGGCATTCAAGTTTCCAAAAGATATTGTTTTAATTTTTTGCCCCAACACATTATAGATTGTCATGTTTACGTTACCCGTTACGGGAGTAACAAATTTAATTTTTGTTGAAGGATTAAACGGGTTCGGATAATTGCCATATAATTCCAATTTATCAGGAAGACTAACAGGATTCACATCATCGACCCCAACCAAAATTGTATTCGGATCCATAACCGACCAAGCAGTAGCCCAATTGTAATTTTCACCGAACCACCAGGTTCTTGTTCCGTAATTTTGCAATGGATCATCGAACGAATCGCCGTCGAATAAAAGGACAGCCCAGAATAACAACTTATCGCCCAAATCGGCAGGATAACCGAGATAGGATAAATCAACTTTCATTTCAATCGTGTATCCTTCGTCAACATCCGCCGAATTATTAACGGTTGTTGCTCCTTTCAGATGAAGAGCAACTTCCGTATTGCTCGAATCAAGCATTTTAGGTAAATAATCCAAAGCTACGAAAGGAGTATCCGGATTATCATTAACAATTACCGTTAAATGCTGAAACAATGTATAATTATCTCCGTTGAGTTGACCTCTGTCTCCTATTCTGAACATCACGCCGTCAAAGAAATCGTAATCGGTTGACGCCTGTACAAGTTTATCATTTACGTCTGCGGATAAATAAAGGAAATTATCTTTGAAAAAAGCTCTGATAGTTGCGGTTACCGGATCGAGCACTGTAGCTCTGGGATCTACGTTACCGTCTCCGTCCAAATCCCTTTCGGGTTGAAATCTGCCGCTTCTGTATTTTCCCACGCCGGGATAACTGTCACGAACGGCAGACAAATCCCAAGCCATTTGGAAAGTATACGCACCCGTCCAAACCGCTTCATCCAAAACGCCGTCTATAACCGGCTCCGGTTCATTAACGGCATTCGGAATTATTACTTCCGGTTCAATTTCGGGAACGGTTGTATTATCAACGGTAACATTAGGATTCACGTAAACTCTTCCAACGTTAAAAGCGTTTGAGTTCCATGGACTTTGCCACCACGTTCTTGTAGTATAAGAATCGAGTGGTCTGCCTTGGAAAACATCTTTATCCCAAATAGAAAAGTTCAATTCGATTATATCACCATCGGGGTTATTCACATTTACTCCAACGGAATCCAGATTTATCATCATCTCTACCGAGTAACCGTTATCGGGGAGACTATCGTTGGTAACTCCGTTAACAAACATTTTAGCATTGAAAGCTATGCTGTCGCCCGGGAAAACATCGTTGGAACCGTAGACACCTCTGAAAACCGGGGGATCGCCGGGTCCGAAAGAATCGTTATCATACCAAAACGAATAAAAGTATTCGAACGGAGTAGTCGGTTCGTAATTGACCAAATATCCTTCCGTATTTCTTGCTTTAATAGACATGAGAATTCCGTCCCAATTTGCCCAATCGTTTTTTCCGCCCACGCTTGAATCGGAAACTTGAAATCCCACATAAAGGTAATTATCGGGAGTGACCAAAAATTTAACTATAGCATCGGTAGGATCCGTAACAGCACCGGGGCCTCCGGATGGGTCTTGCGACCAACCGCTTGAAGGTAAACCCGCACTTTCTCCATACACCACGTGAAGAGATTCGGCTTTTGCCCAAGAAGATTCGTTCAATAAACCGTCTAACGTAATTGTTTCGTTTGTGACTTTTGCCCAAATGGCATCTTCCCTTTTAGCATATTGAGCAAAGATTGCAGTGGTTCCGACAAAAAACAATATCAGGATTATTAGTTTGTTATTAATCATCGTTGTGGACCTCCCGTAAAGTTTGTTCAAAAATTTTATTATCATCCTTTTACCGGCGCAATTTCATGTAAAAAATGTAAACGTTTTCATTATTTTTCATAAAAATACTGAAACCCCTTCAATTAAGCAAGGTATTTCTATGCTCATCCTTTTACACTTCCCAACATAATTCCCTTGATGTAATATTTTTGCAATGCAACGAATACAACCATAACGGGAATGATTGTGATTACCGAGCCGGCCATCATCAATTCCGGGTCTTTGGTATGCTCACCCATAAGATTTGCCAATGCAACCGGCAAAGTATACATCGAATTATCCGACAAAGAAATTAAAGGCCAAAGGAAATCATTCCACGTTCCAAGAAAAGTGAAAATTGCAAGAGTAATTAAGATTGGAGTTGCTAACGGCAATATAATTTTAGAGTAAATTTGAAACTCCGAAGCACCTTCTATCCGTGCCGCTTCAATCAAGCTATCGGGGATAGACATTACGTATTGCTTGATAAGGAATATACCGAAAATATTTGCCAAGCCCGGAATTATAATTGCAAAATAAGTATTTATTAACCCCAAATTTTTAAGCATTAAGAACAAGGGAAGCATCGTAACTTGAGCAGGGATTATCATCGAACTTAATAAAAATTTAAATAACTTTTCCTTGCCTCCAAACCGGTATTTTGCAAACGCATAGCCTGCCATTGAATTCAGAAACAATGAAATTACCGTTACCGTAACGGACAAGAAAAGACTGTTAAAAAAATTTTTCGTTAAATCGATTCTCGAAAAAAGTCTTTCGTACTGAATTGTTGTAAAAATATCCGGCAAAAACCTTGGTGGATAAACGCTGGCATGCCCGTCGTACATAAAAGAAGCGGAAATCATCCACAAAAACGGAGCAATCGTCATCAAGCCTGTTACGATTAATATCAAATAAAGTATAATTTTTTTCATCATCCGAAAATTCTTTTTTGAAATTTAAATTGAATTATTGTGCCCAAGAAAATTATAATGAATAAAACAAACGCTATGGAAGCGGAATATCCCATATTCCACCATCTGAACCCTTCGCGATACATATACAAAACAATACTCAATGTAGAATCGAGCGGTCCGCCTTGCGTCATGACGTATGGTTCGGTAAATATTTGGAAGAATCCTATCATCGTTACAATTCCGACGAAAAGCATTGTAGGAGCAAGCATTGGTAAGGTAATATTTCTGAACAACTGAAATTTATTTGCTCCGTCCAAAATTGCCGCTTCGTACAAGTATTCTGGAATGTTTTGCAAGCCGGCAATAAATATTATCATATTGTATCCGAAGTTTTTCCACACGGTCATTATAATAATTGCGGGCATTGCATAATCCGGATCTCCCAACCAATCCACCGGATCGATCCCCAAAAATCCAAGTAAATAATTGAACAAACCGAATCTCGGATGATAGATAAACCTCCATACTATTGCAACGGCAACAAGGGTTGTAACTACAGGCATAAAGTATGTTAATCTGAAGATCGCTTTAAATTTAATCAATTTTGAATTTAACATAAGCGCAGCGCAAAGCGAAACAATAACGGAAAGGGGCCCGGCAATAATTACATAATAAAAAGTATTAAAAAGCGATTTCCAAAACACCGGATCGTCAAGTAATTTTTTATAATTTTCAAAACCTATGAATCTTACACGCCACAAATGATTTAATGAATATATATCGAAATCGGTAAAGCTCATTACGAAAGCGGCAAGCACGGGTAAAAAGAAAAAAGCAAATATTGCCAATAGCGCGGGGGACAAAAACAGCATTGCCGAATATTTTAGATTTTTATTATTCATTAATTCTACCATGCTTTATTAGCCATCTGCGTTTTTCGAGAACGGAATTAACTTCTTCGTCCAATTTTTTCAGAGCTGTTTCAACACTCATTTTTTCATAAACAATATATTCCATATATTTTTGAATTTTAGAGAAAGCTATCCGTTCCCATTCCGGTACTTTGGGTACAGGCTTAACATGATTCAACTGTTTAAAAAACGCTTTGATAAATTTATCGCGTTTTATTTCCGGCGATTCCCACGCTTCGCGTCTTGCCGGTAAATCGTCCACCATCCGGAAAAATTTCAATTGGATTGTGGGGCGGGAAAGAAATTCTATTAATTTCCATGCAGTATGTTTATTCCCGGATTGACTATTCATTACTATGCTTGAACCACCTGCAAGCGAAACACCGATACCGTTTGTGTCGGCTGCAGGCAAAGGACTTGTCATCCATTTATCCTTAAGGTTTCCTTTCATCCATTTTTTCATTTCTTTTATGTTCCACGGTCCCGATATAAACATTGAAATATAACCTTCCGCCATTGCTTGATAAATATTATTGAAAGCCGTAAATCCTTTCGGGGTTAAACCATTCTTATAGAATTTAAGTAAATAATTCACTGCTCTTTTAAATTCCGGTGAATTAAAATGACCGTATGTGTAATCGTTTGTAAGTAAATCGGCACCGGCTTGCATTCCGAAAATAACGAAGACCGACCAATCGTTAGTCGGTAAGAAAATCGGATATTTGTTTTTATCGCTTTTAATTGATTTAATTTTCCTTGCAACTTCATACAACTCCTTCCAACTTGCCGGAGCAGAGCTATAACCGGCTTTTTGTAAATCGTCGACCCGGTAAAACAAAACACGAGTATCGATATACCATGGAATTCCGTAAATGCCGTCTTGAATTACATTAGTTTCCCAAATTCCGGGGAAGTATGAATCTTGCGAAATGGTTTTTGAATCAAGAACATAACCATTCAACTTTTCAAGTGCATCAAGTTCTTTAAATTGGGGTATCCAAGTATTCCCTAATTGAAATACATCCGGCAAGTTGCCCGAAGCATAAGCAGATATCAGTTTCTCTTGAGCTGCAGTCCAAGGTATCATCTGAACTTTAACTTTTACACCGGGATTTTCTTTTTCGAACTCCGCAACAAGTTTACCGACGGCTTCGCCTTCAACTCCCATTCCCCAAAATCTTATTACATCAGCTTCTTTGTTTGTTACACACGATGCGGTCAATAATATCAACGTCTGAAAAACGACAAAAAGTAAAAGTAATTTTTTCACTTTATGTTACCTTAGCAAAATCATTTTTCTTGTTACAGATTTATTTTCAACTGTCAATTTTAACAAATACACACCACTGCTTAGATTTTCTGCGAAGAAAGATATTTCGTAATTTCCCGGTTTTTGTTTTTTATTCATAAGAGTTGCAACTTCTCTGCCCAGTATATCGTAAACTTTAAGAGTCACGAACCCCTCCTCGATCCTCCCCTTTACCAAAGGGGAGGAAGTTGGTACGGAATATTTAATTGTTGTTGCGGGATTAAAAGGATTCGGATAATTCGATAAACTAATTTTGTAAGTACTAGGAATTATTTCCTCTTCAATCGATGTCGGATCGTCAACAAACCCAATACTATCAAGCATATCCGTGATTTCCTGATTCTGCATAAAATAATTCCACAGAAGTTGACTTCGATAATTTTCAATCATTAAAATAATCGGACCTTCATCAATAGCCAAATAATTTTCCGAATACCAATTTTCCGTAGGATTAAACGCATCTTTAAATCCGAATATGCCCCAAAGCTTATTACCATAATGTCTGTAAAGATTTCTTAATACCGCCATCGACTCATCCGGAGTATAAACAATGGAAGAAATTGCTGCCGTTGGTGTTACGGTTCCGTTATCATTGTTTACGGGTTCGTGAACCGAATACCCCGAAGGATCGAAGCTTGCACTAAGTCCCCAAGTAGAATCGTTATATCCCGCAAAACCTTTAGGATTGTCAATGCAATATGCCCTGTTAATTAAAGTGTGGTTACGGTTATTTACAAAATAATTTGTGAAATCATCTTTTTTATTTCGGGGATCGAAACCCAAAAATGAATAATGCGCGAAAAACAGCGGTCCGCCGTAATCCCAACCTACGTCTAATTTATAATTGTAAAATGTTTTTCCGTTAACATAATTTGAACTGCCCGCCCAACCGCTTTTATACAAAGACGGCGGCACCGGATGAGTTGGGGATGCAATTGCCAAAAGATAAGTAATCATTGTTTCATTCCACCCAACAATGCGAACATTTAAATCCCACCCGTAATTTGGGGACCAATGCCAATAAAGATAGTTGCTATTAGGATTCCTTCTATACCAATCCCACTCAACGCCTTCCCATATTTGGGTAATCAAATTTCTTATTTGAATTTCTTCAGATGTAGTTAAGTTAAAATATTTTCTTGCGGTAAGTAATCCTTGCATTAAAAATGCGGTTTCAACCAAATCTCCGCCGTCATCCTTTGAAGAAAACGGAATCACCTTACCTGTTTCCCCATCCATCCAATGCGGGAACACCCCGTGAAATCTAT
Source organism: Melioribacteraceae bacterium (assembly GCA_027030245.1). GTDB lineage: Bacteria > Bacteroidota > Ignavibacteria > Ignavibacteriales > Melioribacteraceae > BMS3ABIN04. Next base: position 123,692 of record JALVFE010000038.1, on the reverse strand, counting down.
CGGCATTATTAATCAGAAAATTTAAGATTTTAAGAATTCTTGAAATCCCCTCGTCACGCGTGATAAATCCCCGTTGAATTCCAACCAATATTGCCATAATGCCAAATCCCGTTCCGCCCGTTGTGACAATATTTTCCGGATGAGAAAGATAGCCCTCGCGGATTAGTCCCGAAACTGGATGTGCGAAATCCCAAAAGTATCTGAACGTTGCTTTCTCAACCATAGTAAGCAGTTCCGCATCGTTCATTTCATCCGTAACTGCGGAAACACTATCGCTCAAAGCCGATTCGTTATTACTGCTATCGACAGCGGATATTCTATACGTTGCGTTTAGATTATGCTGACCAAGGAAATCAACATAGTAAGTTTGCTCTTTGGAAACGGAAGCGATTAAATGGTTTTCACCGTTCACAACTTTATATATGTAATAGTTTTTCAAATCCGGTTCGCTATTGGCTTTCCAAGAAAGATCGATATGCATGTCAAATCCTTCTGCTATTACATTTTCCGGAGCAGCGGGCGGAGTAATATCGGCATTGCCGGCGGGAATCATTTTCACCTCATCGATAAAAATCGTGTGGTTTATTCCGTCCGGATCGTTCTGGGCAAAAAAGATGGTTTTAATTTTCGAAAGATCGGCGCTACCCGGATTTGACTTAAAAATATCGAGCGGAACGGAAAATTTTTTCCACACGCCGGGCTCCAAATCACCGTTATAATCCGATAATAAAGTTGGCGGGGTTTTTACATTATTAATATCTTCGATGAAAATTTTGGGTAAATCTGAGGCACTTACCAAGTTTTCAGAATACGCAAAAAACACAATGCTATCAACAGTATTAACATCATGGGCTACCCAACCGACCGAAGCCACGGCAATCGCCCAATCACCGCCGCTTTGAGAATTCCAATTTAACCTTAGACTATTTAATCCTGAATATACATGAAGATTCGATACCGGAAATTTGGATTGATTTTTTAATTCAAGAAAACTGGGCGAATTAAAAAATCCCCAACTGGGATCATAATAATCCGGATCGGAACTATCATCAAAAAAAGTAAACCCTTGTCCCTGAACCGATGACACATTCATAATAAATATTAAAAATACTGCAATGAATTTCGATATTATTTTATTCTTCAATTAATTCACCAATTTGTTTTTTTCTTATTAAAACCGGATATTCATCGTATCCCAATTTTTTACCACTTGCATCATTTAATAAAAATTTCACATCATATTTCCCCGCCGGTAAATTCCGTGGAAGTTTAATATCCAACTCATCGACGCTAAAATAGATGTTTTCATTTTCACTAACCTTAATGCTATTAATTTCCGCTATTATTTTGTTTGCTAACATGATCTTTAATGTTAAATTATTATAAATTTTATACAAATCATTTATTATCCATATTTCACAATTTAATATTGATCCCGGGAAATATGTATCTTGTCTGAGATAAACCGAAAGCAATAAGGGTTCATATGCATCTTTAAGTGCAAAAAATCCTTTCTTTTTTTGAAAATAATAATCAATAACAGACCACGCAATAGATGGCCATCCGTCGATAAACATAAATTGGAATATCCCGGTAATATCCATATTCTTTTTTCTTCTGTAAAAATGAATAGCGGTTTTTAGTAATCTGTATTGATAATCTTGTGAATTTTCAATAAATGTTTCTATTGAATTGCCGGTTTTTATTTTAGCTATGTTGAATGTTTGATTTGGCTGGAAATTATGAAACTCCCATAAATCCAAATCGGGGGGAAATAATTTATCTTTTGGAATAAACCTTTTCAGCGAATCAAGCGCAGGTAATGCCTGAGCGCCAAATTCCGTTACCAACGGTCCCATCGGTGTTGCAATATAGTTTTCAGCTTTACCCCAATACCAGCCTTCGTATGCATGTTCTTCATAATTGGAAGCAATCCGGACAATTCTTGTATTATCAAGTTTTTTAACACGAGCGAATAATTTTTTATCCAATGTGTTCACTTGGTCACCCGGCTCATTATGGCAACACCAAAAGACAATTGAAACATGGTTATAAAGGTGTTTCACCATATCACTAATTTGCGAAACTGCATTTTTTTCAAATTCAATCGAATCGTCGTAGGTCCATTGTAAACTGAAATCCTGCCATACCATTATTCCGTTTTTGTCAAATGCATCATATAGTTCTCTTCTATTAATATGCGCATGTACCCTAACAATATTGATATTAGCTTTCTTCAAAAGTCTGATAAGATTTTTAATCTTTGCATTTGATAATTCACTTAAATATTGTGCCGGGATGATGTTGGTTCCTCTTAGAAACAACTTCCTGCCATTAATTATAAAGTTCATGTTTCTATCAAGCTCTACTTTTCTGATCCCGAAATTAATTTTCACACGTTCAATATTAACGGAAGAAACTTCCATGGAATACAGTACGGGAATTCCGATATCCCAAGGAAACCATAGTTTGGGATTCGATATTTTAATCTTTACCTTATAAATCGATTTGCCGGGTGATAACTTGAAGTTAAAATAATGATTTATTGTTTTATTTTCCGGTGTAGTAATATTTACGGTAACCTTATCTTTTCTTGATTTAAAACCTACCGGAAACCGTAAAATCATTTTTACATGTATTTCCGCATATTTAAAATCCGGTGATAAAACAGGCTTAACTTCAGTACCGGTTATTAATATTTTATTTGATTGAATGATTTCCACACGATTCCATATCCCGCCTGTATTCAAATCCTGACCATGTTCAATGCTCCACCCTCCAGGTCTGCAATCATGATGTGCAAAAATTCCTTTTATCAACTTCTTCTTGTGTGGCCAAGCTTCGGGCGGTTCTTTAGGTGAAGTTACTTTTACTACCAAAATATTTTTATACAAAAGTAAACCGGAAACGTCAAATAGAAATTCTTGAAAGTATCCTTCGTGTTTTCCGATATATTTACTGTTTAACCAGATTTCACAAAAATAATCTACTCCGTAAAATTTTAATAATGATAAAGCTAACGAAGCATCATTAGAGCGGAAAGTTTTTATAAACCATACCGTACCGCTAAAATTATTAATCCCGGCAACTTGCCAATTATTCGGGATGGAAACTGAACCGTTAAATGTTCCGGCTTTTATTAATTTTTCAATCTCGGGATAAGATTTCGACGATTCCCGGTCAAGTATGTATTTCCATTTACCGTTTAGTTTTAGCATTGCGCTAACCGGTTAAAGAAAGTTGTCCCATTACAACTTTCACTTTAACGTAAGATTTATCAATTGGTTTGATAACATTGCCCCCGATAATTTTTCCATCCACGTAAATCGATTCGATCCCGCAGCAAGCCCCGTTTTGATTTGTTATTTCTATATCGTATAGCGTTCCCCTGAATAATCTTTTAATTTTAAATGATTTCCAATTATTGGGAATTTTAGGGTCGATTAAGAGTCCTTCAAATGTCGCACGAATGCCTAAAATCCAATCGACTATAACTTTCTGAAACCATGCTGCCGACCCGGTGTACCACGTCCACCCAGCCATTCCGTAAAAATGTGAATCCGGGCCGTCAATATTTCCGGGCATAACATATGGCTCGGCAGAATAAACTTCGGGATACATGCCCGACAAAATAGGATTTAATCTTTGATAAACTTCAAAACCTTCTTCATTTTTTCCCAATTTATTAAATGCCCAAATCGCCCAAGTGGCTGCATGTGAATAAACTCCGCCGTTTTCCCTTCTCCCGGGTGCATAGCGGGACAAATAGCCGATATACTTATCCGGCTTAGAATAAGCCGGCGAGAGAAGCAAAGGACCGTTTTTCTTTAATAATTTTTTTTCCACGGACTCAAGTGCTTTCATCATTTTATCGGTACTTGTAACGGAGCTGATAACTGCCCATGTTTGTGGATTTAAATAAATTTTACCTTCCGCAGATTGTTTGCTGCCTAATAAATCCCCATTGTCTTTAGATGCCCGCCAAAACCATTCTCCGTCCCAAGTATATTTATTAAATGCCTCCTTAATTGCTTTTGCTTCTTTTTCATACTTCTCTTTCAATTCATTCGCACCAAGTTTTTCCAAAAAAGGAGTTAAGTTGGTTAATATGTAATAAAAAAATTCCGTCAGCCAAACCGATTCGCCTTTCCCTTCCAAACCAACGGCGCTTAAACCGTCGTTCCAATCGCCGGCGCCTATTAACAAAAGTCCTCTATCACTTTTTCGCGATATTACTTTTTCAATTGCTTTAACACAATGATCAAGTATTGATTCCGAAAGTTCAGATTCGTTATAATAAGATACTTTTTCATTAAAAATGTTAATGTCACCGGTTTCATTAACATATTGAATAACAACAAAGGCAAGCCATAAAAGGTCGTCCGTCATTTCCGTTCTCAAACCTGTTTCGGTAATCGGATGCCACCAATGCAATACGGTTCCGTCCGTAAACTGATGGCGCGCATGCAGTAAAATTTGTTTTTTTGTTAGTTCCGGTTTTATCGGAAGAAAAACCAAGCTGTCTTGCAATTGATCTCTGAATCCATAAGCACCGCTTTGTTGGTAAAATGCCGTACGTCCCCACAACCTGCCGGATATTGCTTGATACCTGAACCAATAATTAACCCCGAAGTTCATTGCTTCATCGGGCGTAGAAATTTGCAATGGGTTCAATAATTCTTCCCAAAAGTTTATTACTTCTTTCAGTGATTCTTCAATTTTATCGTATCTATCGTATTTTATAATTTTTGTATTTATCTCATTTTTCGATTTTGCAAGTCCGAGATAAAATGCAAAATTCTCTTTTCCACCCGGTTCAATTTCAACATCTATTTTTAAAGAAGCTATGGAATCATAAAATTTGCCTGCCGTATTACTCAAACTTTTTTTCGATAATGCGGATGCGGTAATTAATTCATTATATTGACCAATAAATTGTTCTTTATCCGTCTCGTAAGATTCAACTTTTTTATTACTTCCGAAAAATCCTAGGTATTCGTAATCGATATTCCAATGACCTCTATCACCCAAAGGAATATCCCATAATCTTTTGGTAGCGATTATTGAATTAGCTTCGTTGTCAAATTCTGTCTCTAGAAATTGTTTATGAAATTCACGGTGGTAATCGTTTGAAGAACCAAGCACCCATTCGAAATAAGTTATGACCGACAAGTTAACTTTTTCATTATTTTTATTGGTAAACTCCAAACTCCATATTTCCATACTTTCGTTTAACGGGACAAAATATGTTAGCGTTACTAAAATATTTTTATATTCGCTAATAAACGTAGTATAACCCAGACCGTGTCTGCATTCATAATTGTTCTGCTCTGTTTTCAACGGTTTCCACGTAGGACACCAAACTTCACCAGTATCATTGTTTCTGACAAATATATATTTCCCCCAATCGTCTTTAATTAAATCTTGATGCCATCTTGTGATTCTGTTAAATTCCGAATGGGTTTTCCAACTGAATCCGCTTCCGCTTTGGGAAATCGTTAACCCGTAATCGCCGTTTGAAATAACATTTATCCATGGTTTGGGTGTTCGCGGATTTGTTATAATATATTCTTTTCCGTCATCGGAGAAATACCCGTATTTCGTTTTAAATTTTGCCATCTTCAGTTAACTAAATTTCTTTGGAATATTGGAAAAAACAAAATAAAAAAACGGGAAAAATTATTTTCCCGTTTTTCTATGATAACAACTTAATCTATTTAAGTAAAACCATTTTTTTGCTTTGTATATAAAGTTGACCGTTATTCCCTTGAGCTTCCAAACGATAGAAATAAATACCGGAAGTTAACTGTCCCGCATTCAGATTGACGGAATGTAACCCTCCGGAGAGTTTTTTATTAATGACACTTATTACCTTTTCTCCCAATACATTATAAACGTCAAGCTTTACTTGCGAGCTTACAGGTAAGGAGAATTTAATTGTAGTCGTGGGGTTAAACGGATTCGGATAATTTTGTTCCAACGAAAATTCTTTAGGCAATTCCGTTACGTTTTCTTCAATGCCCACAAGTTTATCTTCAATTACAAGGCTTCTCATTTCGGGACCCCATTCGCTGCCCCACCATTGTTTTGCATAATTACCGTTGGGACCCCATGCACCGTCTCCGTCGTTATAGTTATCGGGATCAAAAATATTGATAAGAACTTTGAAAGTATCCGGCATGGAACTGTATCCTAAATCGGCTATATTAATTCTTAGTTCGGCGGTATAACCGGAATCTACGTTTGTCGAATCGTTAACGATTGTTCCGGGTCCTTTCATACCCACACCTTCGGAGCCTGCCGGACCTTCATAATGAATATCGGGATCAGTTCCGGCTAAGTTATAATATAGTTTATATTCCACATCATTTCCGTTTGCATCTTTAATTTTCATGAACAACCCGTCGCCTTCCCAGCTATCACCAAAGCGGCAGACTTGTTGGTCGTTTGAGTTAAGAGAGATATACAAGTTATTATCATCATGCAGAAACCGTACATAACAAGTTGATGCATCTGTGTACGGCGGTTTAACAATTGCATAACCTGTCGGTGCATAATCGTTCCCGCTAACATTTCCGCCGATTTCAAATTTTAAACGCGGAACGTCTTCAGACCAATCGGATTCATCCAAAGAACCATCTACGGTTATTGGAGCGGAAGCTTTATATACGGTTATTGCAGGCGGATCTATAACAGCATCGGAAAGAACAAGGGTTCTTTTCTCAGGACCCCATTCGCTGCCCCACCATTGTTTTGCATAGTTTCCGTGAACTCCCCAAGCTCCGTCTCCGTCGTTGTAATTATCCGGATCGAATATGTTAATCAACACTTGCACATCGGGAGGGTTTGTAAATCCCAAGTCGGTTAAATTAATTCTCAATTCCGCAGTATAACCACCGTCTTCGTTGGTAGAATCGTTAACAACCGTGCCCGGACCTTTAACGCCCGCACCTTCCGAACCGGCCGGTCCTTCATAATGAATATCGGGATCTGTTCCGGCAAGATTATAATATAGTTTGAATTCTACATCCGTATTATTCGCATCGGTTATTTTCATGAATAATCCATCACCTTCCCAACTGTCTCCGAAGCGGCATACTTGTTTATCATCGGAATTCAAAGCAATGTAAAGATTATCACCGTCGTGGGCAAACTTCACATAACATGTAGATGTATCGGTATATTCGGGTTTAACAATCGCAAATCCCGTTGGCGTATATATGTTATCGGAGCCGGTTCCACCTATTTTAAATTTTAAGGTTGGTGTATTCATACTCCATATCGGTTCATCAAGCACCCCGTCAACCGTTATACCTTCGGCTTTGTAAACAATCAGGGAATCCGGATCGGCGTAAGGGTCTTTTAAAATAAGGGTTCTTGTTTCAGGTCCCCATTCGCTGCCCCACCATTGTTTTGCAAAATTTCCGTGAACTCCCCAAGCGCCGTCTCCGTCATTGTAATTATCCGGATCGAATATGTTAATCAACACATCTACAGAGTTCGGCACATCGGAATAGCCAAGTTCTGACAAGTCTATTCTGAGTTCGGCAGTATAACCGGAATCCACGTTTGTCGAATCGTTAACAATTGTTCCCGGTCCTTTCACTCCAACACCTTCCGAACCAGGAGTTCCTTCGTAATGCATATCGGGATCGGCGCCGGCAAGATTATAATACAGTTTGTATTCGACAAAATTTCCGTCTGCGTCTTTTATTTTCATAAACAATCCGTCGCCTTCCCAACTGTCTCCAAACCGGCAAACTTGTTTATCATCGGAATCAAGCGAAATGTAAAGATTCATACCATCCCTTAAAAATTTCACTTTGCAGGTTGAAGTATCAGTATACTCGGGTTTTACAACAACAAAATCAGTCGGTGTATAGGCGTTACCCGTGGGCTCGCCGCCGATTTTAAACAGCAAATAGGGATTATCGGCAGACCAATCCGGTTCATCCAAATTTCCGTCTACGCTAATTGTACCGGTAGCTTCATGTACCGTTAATGAAGCAGGGTCTGTTTGTGCTAAAACATTTCCTCCGCTCATTTGAGATAAAAATATTATAGTTGATACTAATAAAATTAGTATCCGTACTTTTTTTAACATGTTACCTCCTATTGATAAATATTAACAAGATTTTCCTACAATTAATCCTGTCGTTATTTTAATATGCTGGGGTTTTGTTGTTTCAGAGTTTTCCAAAATATCCAATAGCAATTTTGCCGCTTTCCTTCCGATTTCGTCTGTTGGAACATGTACTGTAGTTAATTTAGGATTCAAAAATTCAGACATCGGGATATGATCGAAACCGACAACCGCAATATCATCCGGAATGGTTAAACCCAATTGGTCAATAACCCTATAACATCCGGCGGCCATCATATCGTTGGCTGCGAAAATTACGGATGGTTTATTTATCAAACTAAGCAATCTGCTTGCTGCCAGTTCGCCCCCTTTAATTGTAAAATCTCCGTCAACAATCCATTCATGGTTAATAGGAATTTTATTATCCTCCAAAGCGGCTTTATATCCTTTCAATCTGAGTTTTGCATCGGAATTTATATCGGGACCTTTTATAAAAGATATTTTATCGTAACCCTTGTTTTGAATTAAAAAATTCGTCATCGTATATGCACCTTGAAAGTTATCGATACCTACGGAACTTACTTCTTCCATTTTGCTGTAGCCATTAATCAATACAATCGGGATTCTTGTTCTTTTAATCAGATTGCGAATGTGGTCGGTAATAGAGGGCAACATTAAAATTACCCCGTCCACCATGCTTTTAGACATAAATCCCAATATTGATTCCACCGTATTTCTTTCACTGTGAGAGCTTGCAACGAAAACATGATATTCGTTTTGATAGGCGACTTCATCAACGCCTTTAATTATTTCGGGGAAAAATTCGCCTCCAACTTCAGGTAAAATTATTCCGATAACATTAGTTTTTTTCTTTACAAGCGTGCGCGCAACGAAATTAGGCGAATAATTCATTTCCTGAGCCAAATTCCTAATCAATTCTTTGGTAGATTCTTTCACATTCGGATTGTCATTTAACGCTCTCGAAACCGTAGCAATAGATACGTTTGCTTTTTCGGCAATTTCTTTAATGGTAATTGACATTATTTAATTTCCTCCCAAATTATGTAAACGCTTACATTTTTACACGGAAAATAATAATATTAAAAACACAATTCAAGTTAAATTCCGAATATTTTTACGCTCAGGTTAATTAAATACCGGATTCATCTTATCTTTTAACGGGTTCCGGCGTGTTGATATTTATAATTTTTTCCCATGTATTTGAAAATTATTATGTAAATTTATGTAAATGCTTACATTTTATTGGAAACTTAATGAAAATTATACGCTACTTACCGTTAACCTTTTTCGTTTTGCAATCATTTTTGTTTTCCCAGCAAATTGTGCTTGATAATTTTAATTCGTCTTCCGGTTGGGAAATCATAAACTCTCCCGGAGTAATAGCTGAACTGAAAATCGCCAATGGCTTTAGCGGAAAAGCTTTGGAACTGGATTACAATTTTTTGAACGGGACAGGTTATTGCGGAGTACAAAAAAAAATCAAGTTGGATTTATCGAAAAATTTTGAGTTTTCTTTCTATTTAAAAGGAGATGGTCCACCAAATAATCTTGAATTCAAATTATTAGACTCAACCGGTGAAAATGTTTGGTGGAAAATAAAAAGAAATTTTCATTTCCCTTCCGGTTGGAAGAAAATCACAATAAAAAAAAGGGATATCGTATTTGCTTGGGGGCCGACCCAAAATAAAAATTTAAACAAAATAAACAGAGTTGAATTTACCGTTTCTTCCTCAAACGGCGGAAAAGGTAAAATATATATCGATTCCCTTATTTTTAGTATACTGCCTGAACCGCCGGAAAATCCTCCTCCGTTAAAAGTTTGGGCATCGAAACCGGATAAAATGAATCCTCCGGAATTTACCATAGATTCGAACCCCAAAACAAAATGGAGAGTAGAAGGCTCCGGCTCTATTATTTATGATTTCGGATATCAAAAAGAAACCGGTGGCGTTATAATACATTGGGATTCCCTTCATATTGCGAAAAATTTCGGAATATTCGTCTCGAATAACGGAGCGGATTGGGAAAAAATAAATGAATTAAAAAACAACCGGAGAAAAATAAATTTCATTCAGACGGGAAATCCGGTATCCAGATATCTCAAAATTTCTATAAATAGTGATTCACAAAAGAAAATCAGCAGTATAACTGAAGTTGAATTTAAGGATTACCGCTTCAGCGAATATAATAATTACTATTTCAAAACAGTAGCCGAATATTATCCCAAAGGAATTTTTCCGAGATATTATTACGGTGAACAAGCATATTGGACCGTAACAGGAACGGATAAAGACCCGAAAGAAGCTTTGCTTAATGAAGATGGAATGATAGAAACGGACAAACAAAATTTTTCCGTAATCCCTTATGTAAAATTCAACGGAAAATTATTTACTTGGAACGATGTAGAAAAATCCGTTCAACTTACCGAAAAAAAATTACCGCTACCTTCCGTCGTATGGAAAAATAAAAATTTTGAACTTAAAATTTCAACTTTCGCTTCCGGTGAAGATACAAATTCCTTGTTAGTTATAAATTATTCCTTTGTAAATCTTGGATCCGCCGATGGGCAAGTCTCTCTATTCTTAGCATTCAGCCCGTTTCAAGTTGTTCCGCCTTGGCAATCTTTGAATTTCCAAGGTGGATTTACGCCAATTAAAGAAATTGCCATTGACAAAAATTACACCCAAATTAACGGGAGAAAAATTTATTTCTTTCCCAAACCTCGAAACATCGAAACGGTTGATTTAACTAAAACATGTTTACTTGAATATTTTAAGCATCCGGCTACAACCTCCGTTAAAAATAACGAGTTATTACATGGAAAATTTTTTACCGTAGCGGAATACCGGTTCAACATAAAGCCTGGCGAAAAACAAGATTTCGGTGTAGTTATTCCTTTTCATTCAAAATTTAATGGAAGCGGAACAATCGGTAATAACGGCTCTATTCCACAACTCAAAAAACAAACCGGAGATTTTTGGAAACAAAAATTAAACCGCGTTATAATCAAAGGTTCGCCCGCTGCGGAAAAATATATTAACACTTTGAAGACAAATTTATCTTATATTTTAATTAATAAAGATGAAAATAAAATTCAACCGGGTTCCAGAACTTACGAAAGATCTTGGATAAGAGACGGTGCTTTAACATCAACGGCACTTCTTGAATTCGGATTAAGAGAAGAAGTGAAAAGTTTCATTGAATGGTATAGAAAATATTTATCTCCGGATGGAAAAGTTCCGTGCGTTGTGGATTCCCGCGGTCCCGATCCGGTAGACGAAAACGACAGCAACGGCGAATTTATTTATTTAATATCCCAATATTTCAACTTCACAAAAGACACTACATTTTTGGGCGAAAATTTTCCTTATGTGAAAAATGCCGTGGAATATATCAAATCCATGATAGCCAAACGCTCGACACCTTATTTCAAAAACGGAAACGATTCCCTCAAGGCTTTTTACGGACTTGTACCCGAATCAATCAGTCACGAAGGTTATTCCGCCAAACCGATGCATTCGTATTGGGATGATTTTTTTACACTTTTGGGAATTAAACGGGCGAAACAAATAGCGGAAGCACTTAATAAAAAAATGGAATTTGCCGAATATTCGAAACTGGAAAAAACGTTCCGGCATAATTTAATTTCATCAATCAGACTTGCGACTAAATTGCACAAAATAAATTTCATTCCCGGGAGCGTTGAACTCGGTGATTTTGATCCGACATCAACCGCTATTTCGGTTTTCCCGTGCTTCGAGCATGAAAACCTGCCCGATACATTATTACAAACTACATTCAACCGTTATTATGAGTTTTTTGCTAAAAGAATTGAAAGCGGGGATTGGGTTAATTTTACGCCATACGAATTAAGAATAGCCGGCGCTTACAATATTCTCGGGGAAAAAGAAAAAGCTTTGCGCTTACTCGATTTTTTTATGAATTACCGCCGGCCTCAAAATTGGAACGAATGGGCTGAAATAGTTTGGAAAGATAAACGACGTCCCGATTTTATAGGCGATATGCCTCATACGTGGGTCGGTTCCGGTTTCATTAATTTCTTCCGCTCATTGCTGGTTTACGAAAACGAAAACAATAACGCGTTGATATTGTGTTCAGGGATTCCGGAAAGCTGGATCGACAAACAGAACGGCTTTACGGTGAAAAACCTTCCGACATACTACGGAAATATTAATTTTTCGGTTAAAAAGAAAAATGAGAAAGTTTATTCGGTTAGAATAGAAGGCTTAAACAAATTACCTCCGGGCGGAATCATAATTAAAAACATTAACCTTCGGCCAATTAAAAAAGTTTTCAAAAACGGAATGCCTTTCAAAAATTTCACCGGATCGGAAATTAAAATAGATAATCATTTACCGGTCGAATTGGATGTTTATTATTAATTTAATACTATTTTGATTATTTAGATTTTGCTCTTTATCCGCCTTTTAACATTTACGGAAAGCAACATTTAACAAAACTAACTATTGCGGCAGACCGCTAAATCTCCATTTGATTTGCTCATAATCTTCAGGATTGTTCATGTTAATAAACAAATCATCGGAATAAAAATCCAAACCTTCAGGATGAATTATTTCGGGTGGAATTGAATCCAGAAATTCGTGCATTCCGCAATTCTTTTTGTGTTTTATTTTTCCTTCGGCGCTAAGTTTCTCAAAATCCTTAAGATGTTTGTCCAAATCGTTAAATATTTTTTTAGAATATACTCCCGCCAAAGGTTGAAGATAACCGGCGGCTTCACATATTGTAACAGGACTTTCTGAAGGAAATTCAACGATATATTTTATCATTTCCGCAGACATTAAAGGTATATCGCAAGAAATAACAAAATTTTTTTCGGTTTGTGAATGCAGCAATCCGGAATGAATACCCGCCAAAGGTCCTTTGTATTTATAAACATCTTCGTAAACGGACAAGCCTAAAAATTTAAAATCTTCCGGTGTGTTTGTGATAAGAATTTTTTTTTCAAAAACCGGGTCAACAATATCAATCATTCTCTCGATAACAGTTTTATCCCCGAGCTTCATCAAAGCTTTATTGCGTCCCATTCTGCTGCTTTTACCGCCCGCCAAAATTATGCAAGTCACATCGGAATACATTCTACTACTTCTCCCTTTTCCGGATTAAGTTTTTTCTTTTTTTTTGATATCGTTTCCTTTTATATTCATCCGGGATGATATTTCATTCCGGGTAACAATTTTATTCTGTTTTCCACAATTTCAACATCTTCAACCGGAATTATGTCAGTTACGTTCTCCGAAATTTTAGTGCCTGTTATAATCCTTATGGCTCCGGATCCGGTTAAGTTGAATTTTTCTTTCATTAATCCTGAAACCTTGTTCTAACTTATCATAATTAAACGCATACAAATTTTAAAAAACCGGTAACATTACGTGAGAGATAACCGGATATAAAAATAAACATATATTTTGTTTGTTGCGCCGCAGGTGTACTACTTTGTATTAATGTCTCGGAACTAATAATTCGAATAATTTATCATTATTGTTGGAGGCACTTAAATGGCTTCCATTCGCGCGGGTGGGCTCTCCCAAAGGGACTCCTCCGGAGGAACCACCGACCCCCCCGACTTAACAGTCGGGGTGCTCTACCACTGAGCAATGTTTCTTTACGTAGGCAATTGCTCTCTCCGGATTCTTCATTTTCTTTAGTTTTCTTTCCAACCTTACTGCTTCGACTTTACTCTCTACTTTGCACGCAATAATTAACTCCCACGGTCCTTTCCCTTTTGTCGATTTACTACGATTTTCTTTGTGGCGTTTTACTCTATCACATAAATCTTTCGTCTCACCAATGTAATGTTTCTCGGTTTTCAGTGATTTTAGAATATAAACAAAATGCATCTTGTCTAACTCCATAAACCAAAAAACCCGGCTTCAGCCGGGTTTCCGTGAGCGCGGGTGGGCTCTCCCAAAGGGACTCCTCCGGAGGAACCACCGACCCCCCCGACTTAACAGTCGGGGTGCTCTACCACTGAGCAATGTTTCTTTACGTAGGCAATTGCTCTCTCCGGATTCTTCATTTTCTTTAGTTTTCTTTCCAACCTTACTGCTTCGACTTTACTCTCTACTTTGCACGCAATAATTAACTCCCACGGTCCTTTCCCTTTTGTCGATTTACTACGATTTTCTTTGTGGCGTTTTACTCTATCACATAAATCTTTCGTCTCACCAATGTAATGTTTCTCGGTTTTCAGTGATTTTAGAATATAAACAAAATGCATCTTGTCTAACTCCATAAACCAAAAAACCCGGCTTCAGCCGGGTTTCCGTGAGCGCGGGTGGGCTCGAACCACCGACCCTCTGCTTAAAAGGCAGATGCTCTACCACTGAGCTACGCGCCCGTAAAAATTTTGGAACACAAATTTAATATTTATTATTATTTAATACAAAAAAATTTTTTTCGATAGTATTGTGAAGAAACCTTAAATACTTTTAACTAACTCTCGGGTAAATTTCTTTATATTTATACAATTAATATTAAGGAATGTTTTCTACCGCAAATGAAAAGAGATATTAACATTTTAATTGCCGACGACGACGAAACCTTGTGCTACCTTCTTAAAGAAGAACTGGTTAGCGAGGGCTTTAACGCCGATATTGTTTACGACGGACGTTACGCGATAGATAAAGTAAATTCGAAAAAATACGACGTGCTTCTTCTCGATTTGGAAATGAATGAGGTCTCCGGTGAAGAAGTATTAAAGTACGTTAAAGAACATCAACCCCATCTGCAGGTAATTATTCTAACTGCAAAATCGGAGATTAAAACTGCGGTTGAGTGCATTAAACTTGGCGCGTACGATTTTATTACAAAACCGTACATTCCGCAGCAATTGTTCATCACAATCCAGCGTGCGGTAGAACACCGTGATTTACTACTCGAAAACAGCGTGCTTTCCACCAAAGTGGAAAGTTATACGCACGGTAGAATCGTGGGAGAAAGCAAATCGATTCAGGAAATTTTACGGTTGGCGGAAAGAGCAGCAATTTCGGATTCAAATATGTTGCTGCAAGGCGAAACCGGTACGGGGAAAGAATTATTCGCCGAATTTATTCATCAAAATTCTAAACGCAAAGACAAACCGTTCGTTGCGGTAAACTGCGCTTCTCTGCCCGATCAGCTAATCGAAAGCGAATTGTTCGGTTACGAAAAAGGAGCTTTCACCGATGCCAAATCTTCCAAACCGGGCTTGGTGGAACTTGCCGACGGCGGAACGTTATTCCTCGACGAAATCGGCGAGCTTAGTCTTACACTGCAACCGAAACTCCTCCGGTTTTTGGAAAACGGAAAATTCCGCAGAATAGGCGGCGTTGTGGAAATGAGCTCCGATGTCAGAATAATCGGCGCGACGAATAAAAACCTAATGGAAGAAGCGGAGCAGAAAAATTTCAGAAAAGATTTACTTTTCCGGCTTAACGTAATTACGCTTGTTATCCCGCCGTTAAGGGAAAGAGGCGAAGACGTTCTATTATTGGCAAATTACTTTCTGCAAAAAAAATCTTCCGTCAGGGCAATTAAAAAACTATCCAAAGAAGCGCAGCTGGAATTATTAAACTACGATTTTCCGGGCAATGTGCGCGAATTGGAACATATCATAGAGCGCGCCATTATTTTTTCCGAAGGCGATTTAATTACTCCGCTCGATTTGAACTTGCCCACCGCTAATAATCCTTTGACAGAATACGAAAAACCCGATTCGAATAAGGTATTACCTTTGGAGGAAATAGAAAGGCTTCACATCAAAAGAGCACTGAAAATTTATAATTGGAACCGGGAAAATACCGCACGGGCTTTGGGAATTAGTCAAAAAACATTATATTCAAAAATTAAAAAATACAAATTAAGATAGGACGGTTTGAAAGAAGAGCCCGACATATCAGTTATCGAGCCGCTGTATAAATTTTTTAATTTCATTTCCCAACCGGTTGCCGTTGCCGCACAAAACGGTAACATCGAATGGGCAAATTCGCAATTTCTTCGATTCTTTAAAAATCAAAAAAGACCCGCTAACTTAAACGAAATCACCGAATTTCCTTCTTCCGGTATTACAAATCCCTTTTCTTTTTTTTCCGAAAAATTAAATTCGAATGTATTCGTTCAACCGGTCTCAAATAAAGATTCGTACGATTTTATCGTTATTCTCGATACCAAAGATTCATCCCGTTTGGAAAAAGATTTTCTCAACCAAAAGCTGAGGGGATTTGCCCACGATCTGAACAATATCCTTAGCAATATCTTAAACAGTATAGACGTAATAAAATCAAGAATCTCCCGCGAAGACGAAAACTATGAACTGTTCGAAAACATTTCCAATAATTCCAACCGCGCAATAGAAATTATCAGCTCGCTTTTAAATTTGGATAACGATCCGATCGTTCAAAAAAGAAGAATAAGTATAAAGACGTTGCTTAAAGATTTACACCGCGCTTTTGCTGTTACATTACCCGAAAAAATCGAACTTGAGTTGAAGTTGGAAAACAACCTGAAAGATGTTTACGGAAATTACACTAATTTATATTCTTCCCTTCTAAACCTTTGCGTAAATGCAAAAGAATCGATAGAGGATAACGGAAAAATTGTATTGGCGGCAAGAAACGAAAACATAGACACGGAGATTAATGCCGTTAACGGAATTGTAAGAAAAGGCAATTACGTTGTTATTAATGTGGAAGATAACGGTGCAGGCATTCCGGAAGAGGAACTAAACAAAATATTCGAAATCGGGTTTTCCACTAAAATTAAAAATTACGAAGGCGGAATAGGTCTGAGTAATGTTTTGGAGATTGTAAAAGGACATAACGGTTTTATAACGGTGGAAAGCAAACCCGGGAGGGGAACAAAATTTTCCATCTACCTACCCGCGGCAAAGGATAACGATATCGAAAGCGGAAGGAAAAATAAAACGTTGTTAATAACAGAAGACGAAGAAGCTTTGGCAGGCTTACTTTCGGATTTGTTCGGGTCGTATAATTACAACGTTATAACCGCAAGTTCGGGTAAAGAAACACTGCAAAAACTAGAAGAAGGACTTCACATAGATCTTTTGTTAATAGATAAAGAATTACCCGATATGAGCGGCATCGATTGTATTAAAGAAATCCGGAACAAAAATTTATCTTTCCCCGTTGTTTTGGCAACCGGGTCAATAGACGATGAAGATAAAGCGTTCGGGGAAAAATTCGCCAACGGTTATCTGCAAAAACCTTATAATTTCGAAAAAGCTTTGACTGTTGTAAAAGACTTAATCGGCTGAATCGTTTTCGTTTTCCTTAACATCAATCATTTTCAAATTGTTAACATACTCTTTAATTACCGGCTTCTTTATAGAAGTTAATTGTTCGAGTACTTCCACAATTTCTTTTGCGGCAATTTCCAAAAAATCAACTCTTTTCAAAAGCTGTTCTTTGGAAATATTCTCTTTACCCAATTCCCTTCTTAATGCGGCAACGGATAAATTGATGAGAGTAAGGGGTTGTTTTATTTTATGGTTTGCCGTCTGAACCGTAGCGGAAAAGACGTTTATTTTTTCCACTTCCAAAAGTAAATTTTGGGTTTCTTTAAATCTCAAAGCCGATTTAATTCTGGCTAACAGTTCAACGCGGTTGAAAGGCTTCTTTATGTAATCATAGGCGCCCAGTTCCAATCCTTTTTTAATATCGTCCGAACCAGTAAGAGCGGTCACCATGATTATAGGAATTTTTTTTGTTTTTTCGTTTTTAGTAAGCACTTCGCAAACTTCAAAACCGGACATACCGGGCATCATTATATCCAATAAGATAATATCAGGCTGTTCGTCAACGGCTTTGTTAATGCCGCTTTGACCATCATAAGCTATAATTACGTTATAGCCTTCGTGTTCCAACCTGTCTTGCAAAACAAAAACGTTTTCCGGTTGATCGTCAATTATCAGTATTTTGTGACTCATTGATTCTCGCTTTTTGGTTAAATAGTTTTTCCAATTTGAATTTTAACAGTACGATGTTTACCGGTTTAGTAATCAAATCGTCGAACCCGTTTCTCTCCAAAATATCTTTATCCGATAACATTGCGTAAGCAGTAAGCGCATAAACCGGTAATCCGGCAAATTTATGGTTGCCCCGTATTTTTTTTATCGTTTCGAACCCGTCCATTTTCGGCATCATAATATCGAGCAAAATCAGATCGGGCACTTCGTTTTTAATTATTTCCAAACACTCAATGCCGTCCTTTGCGTAAATAGCTTTATATCCGAGACTGTTAATAATTTCCCCGATTGTGTAAAGCGTATCCTCATCATCGTCAACAATTAAAATAGATTTAGAGTCCCTAACGGAATTTATCAATTCTGTTCCTTGTAACAAATCCGTTGCGGATTCGGAAGTAATGAAATATTCGCTCTCAACTGTTTTCGTAACGATATGCAAGCTGTCGCGGATTATTTTAAGCACATCGAGCGGATGAAGTTTGTGCTCGTCTGCCAATAGCCTTAAATTTTTATTCAACACGCTACTTTCGAATTCATTTGGTCTGTGTTTAAATACCACGAACATATTAAGAAACTTCTTTTGCTGAAGTTCGTAAATCAACTCCAATGTATTCAATTGCGGATTCAAAATATCAATTATGCAAAGCTGCGGTTGTACTGAGTTTGTAATATCCAATGCCGATTGCACTTCTTCGGAAAAAGAAAATTCGTATTCGGTATATGCTTTCTGATCGATAATAGATTTAAGATACGCATCCCCGACAATCAAAATCTGCTTTAAATTCGCTTCGCAATACGGATTGGTTAAGTAAGCGTTCACCATTTCCCGGAAAGAAATATTCTCCGTAAAATATTCGGTGAATGAAATTGCAAAACCGGTGTTTTCTTCTTCGTTTATCTCCGTTAATGTAACGGGTGCATTAAATCCGGAAAAGGTTGTTTTCAAATCGTAAAGGAAATTCCAATAATTTTTATTTACCGAACCGGTATCCAAAATAAGTTTTTCCACGTCGTGTTTTTTCAAACGACCGATAAATTCTGTTTCCGAAGAAACCGCTTCCACTTCGAAATTATGCGATTTAAGATAATCGCCGATAAACTTTTTCAAATTTTCGGATTTGCTTAGAATAAATATATTTTTATTCTTTTGCTTTACTTCGGTAACTTGCGTAATTGCCCCGTTATCAAGCTCGGTTTCAACAATATCCGGAATTTCAACCCGGAATGTGGAACCTTCGCCTAATTTGCTTTTTACGCTTATTTTTCCGCCGAAAAGCTCGACGTACTTTTTGCAAATCGTTAAGCCGAGTCCGGTACCTTCGTATTTTCTGTCCATTCCCTCTTCGGCTTGTCTAAATTCTTCAAATACGGTGGTTAAATGATTTTCGTCGATTCCTATTCCGCTATCGGAAACTTCCAAAATAAAATCTTTGCCGTCTTTTATCTTGATGTTAATTTTAACGAATCCGGCATCGGTAAATTTAACAGCGTTGCCGGTAAGATTATAAAAAATTTGCTCCAGTTTAACTTTATCGGTTTTTAACAGAAAATTTTTAGGCGGATCAATCTTTATTTCGAAAAGTAAATCTTTTTCTTGTACAAGCGGCTCGATTAACTGCGTAACCTCTTCGGTAAATTCGTTAAGTGTAAATTTAGCGGTTTTAATCTCTATGTTTCCGGATTCGATTTTGGAAAACTCAAGTATGTTATTTATTAAATTCAAAAGTTTTCTGCTGTTGCGGAGTACTATTTTAAGTTTGTTTTTAATTTGTTCGGGTGTAGCGGAATCGTTAATCAGCAGTTCGGTAAGCCCGATTATCGAATTTTGCGGTGTGCGAAGTTCATGCGACATATTTGCAAGAAACTGTGCTTTAACTTTAGCTGATTCAAGAGCTTTCCGCGTTTGTTTTTCCAGCTCTTTGGCATTCGCTTTAAGTTGTTCGTGAAGTTTTAATAATTCCTCGTTTTGCTCGGTAACCTTTTTATTCTTTAAATGATACGCATCGTTCAAAAGTTTTAATTCCTTTACCAACTCTTTTAGTTGATTTAATGCTTTCGCATTCGTAATACCTATGGAGAGTTGCTCTTGAATATTTTCCAAATATGCGCTTACGTTCTGCTCAGGTTCACGTTCCGAAGCAAGTTCGAGAATGGCAATAACTTCTTGATTATAAATTACAGGCAGAATCAGAATATATTTTATTTTTATTTCTGCCAAGCCGGTATTTATAACGGGATAATTTTGTTCGAACTTAAACTCAACTCTTTTCTTTTCCTTTATTGCGGTTAAATACAAATCGATGTTTTTGGTATTTTCAAACTGCTTACCGCTCAAACCGTACGAAGAGAGCATTTTGAAATTATCGTTTTCCACTAAATACAAAGCGCCGAAATTCATTCCCGTTGTTTCGATAATTTTTTGCAATGCGGCGTTCGAAATCTCGGATAGCGTTGGATTTTTGTTTATCAATGCCAAAAACTCCGAATAATCTTTTTCTTCTTTTTCTTTTTGTTTCAGACGGTCGAGCATATTGTTAAACGCTTTGCCAAGCCTGCCGAGTTCGTCTTTGGTAATAATTTCCACTTTGCTATCGAGGGAACCGGAACTGATTTTCGAGACAGCTTGATCGATAAGGGTAATTTGATTTCTGATTTTACCGGTGAAAAGGAAGACCAAAATCATCGAAAGCAAAATACCAGCCACCAAAATTATAAGTACGAACAATCCCATTGTCGAGCGGAATTCGGCTATATCTTTTGAATCGGAAAAAATAAGAAACTCAATATTGCTCTCTGCCGGGAAATTGGCGGGAACGTAATGCGTAGCCCAAAAATCCGAATTTTCAAGTTCGTTTCCAATCACCGTAAAATTCTCTTTTCCATTCAGCAATTTTACGGCATTTACCATGTTGAGCAAAAAGTTTTTATTTTCGGAAGAATTTGAATATTCAACGGGAATTCCGTTATTGATTAAAGCTACTTCGGCTCTTATGCGTTTGGAAATTTCATTTAAATATTCCGTGTTTACGTTTATGCCATAAATGATTTTAAGGGAATCGCGGTTTTCCATTCTAAATATCGCACTGGGATTAAAGGAAGAAAATCCCTTTATATTTCCGGTTTTTAAGTTAATGCCGCTTTTTCTTTTAACGCTCGATTTTTCGGGCAAAATCGTTCCGTTACGGTCAGCAATTATTATAAAATCCAGATTGGTCGAATCGAGATTAACGGCGGAAAAATTCCGGTGGTTTTTCTTAATTTTACGGAATTCTTCGTCGAGGTTTTGTATTGAATTTTGAAGGGCAAAAATGAAATCGTTAGCGGAATTAATTAACTCTTTCGAGTGTTGTTTTTGTAAAAGCTCTTTTGCCGACGAATAAAAAATTAAAGTTGACGGAACGGAAATTAAAACAACAGCCGAGAATATAATAAGTAATAATCTAACATTAATTTTCATATTCTTCTTTTTGTAAAACTTTTCTCATGGCTATAATCAGCTCATCGAGATCGTAAGGTTTATTTATAAAATCGGCAGCGCCCAATTTAGCCGCCTCTATTGCGCTTTTAACGTCGGCATAAGCGGTAAGCACAATTACTTTGATATTGAAATTTTCTTCATTAAGTTTTTTAAGAACGTAAAACCCGTCTTTATCGGGCATAACCAAATCGAGTAAAATTAAGTCCACTTTGTTCCCTGCTTTCAAATAATCAAATGCCCTGTCGGCATTTGTAACGTAATGCGTATCGTAGCCGATTTCGCTTAATTCTTCGGAAAGCACGGAACAAAGATTAATATCGTCGTCAATAATTAGAATTTTTTCCATTATTTGTTTTCCTTTAATTCTTCGAATGCTTTCGATTTATAGAATTCCAAATCTTTGTGATCTTGTAAAATTTGCTTCTTAATTAAATCTTCCCGTTTTCTAGCGAGTCTTTCCTTCAAAGTAGGTACTATATTAGCTTTCAACAAGATAATAACTTCTTTTTTGTTCACTTGTTTTTCGTCGTAACCGGTTAAATATCTTATTCCGAATACCCACCAAGGCAGATCTTTCAAAAACGGTATTCCGCGCCTTATTGTTGTTTCCTCGTTAACGAACAGACCACCTAAAACAACTTCTTCTCCGTCCAACATTAATACATCGGTTTCCACAGATGCCTTTTTGATTTCCGTACTTAATATATCGGGGATAGCCGAACTTCTTTCCACTTTAACTTTTAAAAGAACGAAATCGATTCCTTCTTCAGTGTATACATGTGGAGTAACTTCAATAATTGTACCAGTAGGATAGAAAATATCTATTATATTTCCCGCAAAATCGCGTTGTTTTACCGATATATCTGCACCGATTTGAATCTTACCTTGCATTCCGTCTCGAACTGTTACATTAGGTTTTGCAATAATTTCGCCCAAGTTTTCCGTTTCAAAAAATTTAAAGATTCCGGTTGCCGTTCCGTCGAAATCTCCTATATTAAATTCGCTTTCGTTCTTCAAAGTAAATTCGGGAGATTTAATTACGTTACCCGTTCCCTGATCTTCTTTACCTTGATTAAATGAAATCAGTCCGCCGCCTATTGAAATGCCGTTTTGTGTAAAGAGCGCTTCCCAATTAATTCCGCGTTCACGCATTTCTTTTACATTTGCTTCGAAGAATACCGCTTGTATGTTAACTTCGCGGGTTGTAACGGGAGCGTAAACATCCGCCGTAAGGTTTTGTGTTTTGTTAAATTTTTTCTTTATAACTATAACGTCTTCCTTTTCTTCGAATTTAAGGTCATTGTATTGAACAATTACCGTCAATGCTTTCATGTATGGCATTTTTTCTATTTGAATGCCGATCGGCGTAGTCAACTCAACCGTTGATACTATTTTCTTACCGGTCAGTTTTTCGCTGACTTTACTAAGAACCTCAATGGCTTTATTAAACGGCGTAGATTCGGCAATAGTAACAATCTCTTCCGGATTTACGTAGCCGCTTAATTGTTTTTCCAATTGTTTTTGGGCGAATGCCGGTGTCGATAAAATAATTACTGCGAGAAAAATTATTAATGATTTCATTTTTTACTCTTCGGTTTTTGTTCGTTTTCCAATGTGAGTGTTACTTTTTCTATTATACCACCTTTATTTAGGATGAAGTGAACTTCGTTTTTATCGAAATCTATTTTTGTAAGGTAACCAAGATAAACTTCATCGCCTTCCCAAAGCAAATAAGTGTTTCCGTCGGCATCGGAGAGGAACGCGCCGTCGGGTACTAATGCCAACAACCGTGCGGTTTGAACATCCAACAGATGCTGGGTATTAGGCGGAATCTCGTTTCTTATTAACGGATAAAATACGTTGTAAATAGGATTCGGTCTCAATCTGTTTTCTTTAATTTCTGAGGAAGCAAATCTATCGTTGTCGGAAAAATATACATGTACAATCATTGTGAACGAGACAAGGTAATGCGGTACTTCTTCGTCGTCCACTTCCACAAAATTTTTCATTTTAACTTTTTTGATTTTCTTCAGTTGTTTGCTTTCTTCGATTGCATAAATCAATTTGTACAAATCGTTAAATTCCGCTGTACCGTTCAATTTGTAAATATATGCATAAAAGTCTTTGGTCTTCTCGTTTTTAACATATTCGATATTCAATTTTGATAACGGGGAAAAGCTTCGTGTAACTTTATTTATAAAATTAAAAAACTCAATCTGACTTAAATTCATCGGTACGTTAAACTTTCTAAGCGCCAAAACGGAATCGAATTCCGCGGCTTTTTTCTTAACCGAAGCAAGCTGAAGTTTCAATTCATCCGAATTAACGGCTTTAACGCGAATGTCTTCCAGTTTTTTGTCGAGTTCGGCAATTTTATCTTTTTGGATCCAAAAAGCATAAATTCCGCCACCTATTACGATGAGGAGTAAAATTACCAACAACAGTAAAGTATTTCTTAATTTACGGTCCATTCTTCTTTACCATTTCGTTGTTTAATTTAATTTGGAGTACGTAAGCATAAGCATCTTTTTCTCTTAGTTGGTCATGCTTTATACTTTGAAGCAAAGTGGACTTATTGTACTCCGCAAATTCGGTCAGTACCGGTTTGGAGAGAGTATAGCCTTCCACTTTTACTTCGTCTTTTCCTGCAGATTCCATTTTAGTAATCCAAAAATTTCGTCTTCTTTCCATAAAATCCGCAATTTTTAATAAAGATTTATTCCAAATTTCGGTACCTGCCATAGCGGAATCGAGAATTTCTTGTGTTTTATCAAATTCGGCAATTCTTGTCGAATATTTCATTATTTCTTCCGTGATTGCCTGGTTTTCGTTCCATACTTTTGTAAGCCTTTTAAGTTCTTTTTCTTTTTCGTCAATTGTTCTTGAGTTACTCAATATGGTAAATGTAAAGTAGAATGCGGCTGCGAAAATTAAGGGTAAAATAACATAGCTGTGCCAACCGAATTGCAATACTTTTTGGTTTTCGTGGATGTAGCGCGGGAGAATATTAATTCCTCTGTATCCTTTTTCGGTTTTTTCCTCGAAGTATTCCAATCCGGCCGTTAACGGAATAGCAAAAGAGGAAAGATTATCTTGAATATTTGCCTCAACATCGCTTGTATCAATATTTTTGAACACCAACTCGTTTACATTAGCTTCGGGGAAAGTTCCATAAAACGAAAGGATAAGATTTTCCGAATTATCTTCCCCGCACAGAATTACGTTATCGAGACGCGGAATATTCCCGTTTTCCATTTCAAGCAAAATTTTCGAAAAGTAAACATCGTAAGTGTGCAAGTTTTGGGTACCGACATCAAGCGTTGAGCCGATATGCGTCAAATGATTTCCCTTTAGGAAAATCAATTTGCTGTAATCTTTTCCTGTATATAAAATCAACGTGTAATCTTCGGGGAAAAATTTATTCGTTTTTGCCACGTAATGTGCCAAAGAGGTTTCGGCGTTTTTGATTGTGGGAATTTTGTAATAACGGCGATTATTATATGCGGCAAGCGAATTAACCGTATTAACGCAAGTGTTTTCCCCTTGAATGAATACCGCGAAGAAAACACCTTCTTCGAGTTCGATAAAATCGATATAATCTTCGCGTACCGTAATATTTCTGGTACGGTTTATATCATCGATAATAGCTTTTAATAATTTTTTTCTGTCCTTTTCTTTCTGACCTTCGTAAATGTGATAATTAACAACCGGTTCGGTCAAAATAGGGATGAATTCACTTTTATGCAGTTCAAAATCTTTAAGAGCCGAAGCGATATAAGCAACGTCTCCGGTATCAATATTTTCCTCCGGTTCGTCAATCTGACCTATATCGTCGAAAGCCAAATCATCGGAAATATCATCGATATTAAACGAGCCCGAACTTTCTTCGTTCGATCGCGGAGCCACCGACTCTGAATGGGTATTGCTTACGGAAAAAGCTTTTTCCAGCTTAACACCTTCTTTTGTTTTTGAGAGTACAACAACTTTAGTGTCGCTGCCTTCACATGAAATACATACAATTGGTTTCATTGATTAAACCGCTTTTAATAATTGGCGTATTCTTGTTTTATTGTTTGCGTATGCAATTACGCTTTCTTTGGAAATTTTTCTTTGTTGATACAAACGTAATAGGTCTTGTTCCATCGTAATCATTCCGAGATGAGCCGATTGATTGATCATCATGTATATTTCGCTTGTATTGTTGTTTTTAATCGCGGCTTTAACACTGGGAGTAACCACCAGAACTTCTTTTGCCAATACAAGCTTACCGTCTAAGCCGGGAATTAATTTTTGCGAGACTACCGAAATCAGTACATCTGCAAGGCGCATACGAACCCGTTCTTGTTCGGCCGGGTTAACTTCCGCTATAATTCTGTCTATAGATTCAACTGCGCTTGAAGTATGCAGGGTAGAGAAAACTTTATGACCTGTATCAGTTACTTCCAAAGCTGCCATTATAGTATCGGGATCCCTCATCTCGCCTATTACAATAATATCGGGGTCCTGTCTTAACGATTGAACAACCCCTTCTTGAAAAGAGAGGACGTCACGCCCAACTTCACGGTGTTTTATAATCGATACTTTCGATTTATGAACATATTCGACCGGTGAAGCAATTATAACAATATGAGCCGGATCGAATTGGTTGTGATAATCAATAATCGCGTCGAGAGTAGTCGATTTACCTGAACCTGTAATACCGGTAATTAACGTTAAACCGAATTTAATATGTGAATGGCTCATTACCCTGATTGCCTGTGGATGAAAACCAAGCGATTCCAACGGTCGTAATTTAGAAGAGATTGCTCTCATGTTGAGAGTAAGAGAATCAAGTTCAAAATAACTATCGGCACGAAAACGTATATCGGCATTTTCTTTTACGTAGCGGAACGAGTAACTGAAATCCAGATTTCTGCTAACCAATAAATGACGTCTTTGGTTGACGTTCAACAAAGAAACTATTAGCGCCGATGCTTCATCTGTAGTAAATTGCGGAAGGTCTTGAACTCTTTCTTTTTTACCGTGTATTCTGAACCAAACATAATTTGCCGTACCGTGTCCGCCCAATTCGATATCCGAAGCTTCCCTTTCCACCATGGTCTCGAGTAAAAAGTTCATGAGTTTAAGCAACTCCATTCGCTCGTCGTTGCTTAACTCGTCAATGTGATCGATAATAAAATTTACCCGTTCCGGACCAATTACAGATGGTGGGATTCGCTTTGTAAATTTCGCAAGGATAGCCTTGGCATCGTTTAGCATATAAATTGCTTATTTATTTATTATATCATCGAAAAATATATAAAAAAATTTAATAAGAAATGAAAAAAAAAGCTAAATATTTATATTTATAATAATTACGCCGAAATGTTAAAGTTTTGCTTAATCATCGGTTGTTGCAGACAAAACTTCTTCCAGCGAGGTTAATCCGAGTTTAACTTTTTCCAATCCGCTTTCCCTCAGCGATTGCGATCCATCCTTTTTAGCTTGTATCCGAATGGATTCTTCATCTACATCGGAGCCGGATTGTACGATAATCTGCCGGATTTCCTTGGTAAAATATAGAGCTTCGTGAATTGCAAGACGACCTTTATATCCCGTATTGTGGCATTGTTCGCAACCAACCGGTTCGTAAATTTCATATTGTTTCCATTCTTCAATATCCAAACCAAGCGATGCCATTAACTTCGGATCGAGGTTATCCACTTTACGTTTACAATCATTACATAAACGCCTGATTAACCTTTGTGCCACGATAATATTGATCGCATAAGCAATTAAGAAAGGTTCGATTCCCATTTTGTATAATCTTGCAACGGCGCTGGGTGCGTCGTTGGTGTGAAGTGTCGAAAATGTTAAGTGTCCCGTATTCGCCAGTTTGATAGCAGTTTCCGCCGTTTCTTTATCGCGCATCTCACCTACCAAAACTATATCGGGATCATGACGCAATATTGCTCTTATTGCTTGTTCGAAATTCATTTTGTGCCCAATCTTCAACTGACGGGCACCTTCTATTACGTACTCAACCGGATCTTCAACGGTCAATACGTTTTTAGTCGGATCAATAACTTGATACAAAGCGGCAATAAGTGTAGTACTTTTACCACTTCCCGTTGGACCGGTAAGAATTACCATTCCTTGCGGTTGACTGATTGCCTTAACAAATGCATCTTTCGCATATCCAACAAGACCTAATTTATCCAAGTCTTTAATTACTTTCCTATCGTCGAGGATACGAATTACAATACTTTCAAACTTGTTTCTTAACTCCGTTCCTACCATAGGCAAAACGGAAACCCTGAACCTGATTATATGATTATCAATTTCACGCTGGATAAAACCGTCTTGAGCCGCCTCTCTCTCGAATCTGTCGAGACCTTTGGAGCGGTCTTTAACAACAGCCATTACAGCTTCGGGTAAAGTATTTTCTTGAGTGTACCACAATGACAGTTTACCGTCCTGTCTGAAATGAATTTCGGTTTTGTTTCCGCTTTTGGGTACAATGTGAATATCACTTACCCCTCTTCTTACTCCTTCCACAAGTGCAGCTTCAACCAAGTTTACAAGAGCACTTTTATTTATTTCGGATTCTAATTGTTCTTCGTTAAGATCTTCTTCGGTATCCACTTCAAGAAATTCATCGGTGTCTTCAATCATCTGAAGGAATTCGTTTTCGGGGGGAACAAGAATGTTTATTAATTTATCGTAATTTTTCTTTTTTATATAGTTTAATTCGTATTTTTTCGCATTTAATGCATAAGCTATCTTTGTAAGAGCCCTGTCCGTTGGATCAACCGCAGCAAGGATAAGTTTATCTTTAACTTTTTCATCATATTTAAATGGTATTACCCTGTGGTCCAAAAGCATTTTCTTGACTTCGTCGCCTTGGCTGTCCAACATTTGTCTTAGTTCTTCAATTCTTTTATCGTCTAAAGAATCGAAATCGATGTGAAGTTCTTTGAAAGCATAAAGCACCGCAACTTCGCGAAATATCGTATCGTGATCGAAATTAAAATCTTGGACGAGAATTTGCGCTAAATTTCTCTTGAGTTTATTCCGGTCGTTTTGCTTAACTTGGAGGGCTTTCTCCAAAATTTCCGAATCGATTATACCCTTTTTTAGGAGGAGATAACCAATTTTGTCCGTCATTTCCAATTTTGCGTCAATCATTCTAATCCTTATCCAAAGTTACATTACAGGTGATTTAGGACTAATGGTCGCCGTTTCGGCGGATACAAGCGTTAAGCCAATCATTACAACCATAATTACCATAGCGATAAAGACTTGAATCAATTCTATAACATTTTTTAATCTGAATACGGTCTCACTTTCGTAATAATTAGCCAATTGTTTAGCGGTATTTTTAATAGTTCCGGTTTCTTCTCCGGAATGAAATCTTGAAATTGCCGTTTCTGTAAATACCCCGCTTGCTTCAAGAGCGTCTGTTAATCCAACCCCTTTACTTATCATCAAAGGAATGGAAATATTCTTAATTTGGTTTTCAAAATATTTGTTACCCGTTGCTTCCGCTGCAATCCTTATCGGTTCTATACTTTCTGCCGAACCGCTATAAAGAGTGTAGAATACGCGGCAAAAAACTTCAATTAGTGTTTTATGAATCAACGAACCCATTAGCGGGATTTTTAAAATATATTTATCTATAAATAATCTACCCTTTTCGGTTTTAGAAAATTGCCACAGCAGTAACGGCGGTACCAGAATGGAAAGAGTAATCATTACCGGATGAGCCATAAGAAAATCACTGAACTGCAACGTAGCAGCAGTCATTGGCGGCAAAGGAATATCGAATTTAACAAACAATTTTGCTGTTGCTGGGAAAATATATCCCACATAAAACAAAACAGCTACGAATAAGACAAACAGGGTTATCATGGGTGTAATTAAAGCACTTCTCAAACTTTTTCTGAACTCTTGTTGTCTTTCTAAGAATTTTGCGGTTGCTTTGTATATTTCCGCCATATTACCGCTCTTAGAAGCCAATCCAAGCATGTAAGCTGTAAATTTCCCGAATACGGATTGATATTTCATATAAGTAGCTTCGCTATCGGCACCTTTTTTCAACTCGTTATTTATTTGTTTTAATGTTTCCCGTAAAGTTTTGTTTTCCAAGTCGTTAATTAACAAAGTCATTATTTCCCCGTAGGGAAGTTTTTGATCTAACAGCTCGGCGCTTATTTTTACGAAAGAAACAATATCTTGATGTGGTGGTTTCGGACTATAATCGAAAAGCTTTCTGTTAACCGAAACTACTTGATACCCAAGTTTGGTTAATGCGTTAATTACTTCTTCTTTATTGAAGGCTTTTTGCTCGCCGACGGTCGGTTTACTGTTTCCTTTTTTTACTTTATAGAGGAAAGTTACCTTCTTCTCAATTGATTTAATTTTTAATTGATGTTTTTCGGCAAGCTTTAAAATTTTTTTCTTTCCTTCGCGGAATGTTGGCGAAGTAATTGTACCGACAAGTGATTGTCCGTTCGGTTTGATCGCATTAAATCTTAGTTCTATCATAATCCACCCTATCTAATAAAAATATAGAGGCTAACAAATATTTACTACTTGTTAGCCACTTAATTAATGAACCGTTAAACTAAATTGTTTTTGCTTTAGTTATTAATAGTAGTGGACGTAATCTGATTAGGACCAACTACCATAGTAACTTTTACAGGGTTGGAACCGTCGTTACCTTTTTCGTTTCCGACACCCACAAGTGTAACGGATTGCGCAGATACGGTTGCAGTATAAACACCGTTAGCAGTAGTATCCAATTGATCCGGAACATCCCATGCTGTACCACCGGAACCGGTAGAAGCATCGAAAGAGTTGCTACCGCCGCCCATTGCAATCGGTTTTCTGTAATATTGTTGTGCCATGGAGGCTAATGTAGTTAGGTCTGCAATAACCGCATCTCTATTAGCATTGGAACTGCTTGCAGTAAATACGTTAATACCTACTACAACAGCAATACCAACTATGATAACGCCTAATACGATTAATAATAATTGTTGTTGACCCATTATTTTACTCCTTTAATTTGTTGATGGTTGTTAATTGTTGTCTAAGTTCGCTTTTGTAACAGAAATAACCGTGCCAAAATTCATTTTATTTTGTTTTTGCGTTTTTTTGTGATCCATATCAAATTAGATTCTTCAAAAATGATTCAAAATCAGCTATTGCATCAAAATTTTTCATAATGAAACACATGTAATTTTTACCTATTGTAACTTTTACATGTAATTATCGAAATAATTTTGAATTACTTTAGTATGACTGTTGTATATTTATCGGGATAGACCGTAACTTGCACTTTTACCGAATCACTGCCCGTTACCACCTCGTTTCCCGTTCCGGTAATAACTACCGACGAAGAATTTACGGCAGCTTTAAAATGACCGTTTTCTGTACTCGTAAGATTCGAAGGTATGTCCCATCCGTCGAAAGACCTTCCGCCACCGCCCATTTCTTTGGGTTTTCTGTAATATTGTTGCGCCATACTGGAAAGCTCTACGCATTCGTGAAGCAATAAATCCCGTTTGCTCTCAATTGCATTTGCGGTAAAAAGATCAATTCCCGCTACTATTGCCATTCCGACTACTATCACACCCAACAATATCAATAATAATTGTTGTTGACCCATCTATTTATCTCTCGCTTAGTTTATTTGTACACTTTTTAATCTTTGATGAATATCAAAAATTAAACCAAGCATACTTTTTGTATTATCGAGCATTTTTTGAAATATTTGATAGGCAGGTGTTATTTCAAAATGAGAAAACCGGAAGAAAATAGTGTTGAGATGAGATAAACATGACAGATATCAGTAAATTCCACAAGTAATTTTTACCGACCGGAAATATTTACATGTGAATTAAGAATATTTATATTATGGCTAAAATTAGCCTATTTAATAAATTATGGGCTTAATCCCTTATCTTAATGTGTAATTCCCTCAATTGTTCGTTGCTGACAGCCGACGGTGCGCCATCCATTAAAGAAATTCCGCTTGTGGTCTTCGGAAAAGCTATAACATCCCTAATCGAATTGTTGCCGGTCAACAACATAACCATTCTATCCAAGCCGAAAGCTATTCCGCCGTGGGGTGGAGCGCCGTATTTAAAAGCCTCCAACAAAAATCCGAATTTTTCTTCGGCTTCACTTTCGGAAATACCCAAGGCTTTGAACATTCTGGATTGCAAACCCGAATCGTGAATTCTTATACTTCCGCCGGCAATTTCATTTCCGTTCAAAACCAAATCGTATGCCCTTGCGTGAACATTAGCTGGATCGGATTCCAATTTATCAACATCTTCCAATTTAGGCGAAGTAAAAGGATGATGCATTGCGTAGTAGCGCTGAGTTTCTTCATCCCATTCAAATAACGGAAAATCCGTAACCCAAAGTAGATTCGGAACCCCGTTTTCTTTAATTAAGTTCATTCTTCTTGCCATTTCCAAACGTAAAGTTCCCATTATGGAAAGAGCTTTTAATTTTTTACCCGAAATAATTAAAACCAAATCACCTTCTTCCGCATTCAATTCATTTATGATGCCGCTTTTTTCTTCATCGGAAAAAAATTTGGATACCGGAGCTTCGAGTGTATTGTTTTTAACTCTCATCCAAATCAAGCCACCGGCGCCCAGTTTTTTAACAAAATCAGTTAAAACATCCAACTGGTTACGGGTATAATCCCCACAGCCCTTCGCCAAAAGGGATGTAACAATTCCCCCGTTTTCAATTGTATCTTTAAAAACGCGAAATTCCGAATTCTTAACCACTTCGTTTAATGTTTTCATTTCCATACCGAACCTTAAATCGGGTTTATCGGAACCGTATTTTTCCATTGCTTCTTCAAAGGTTAATCTCGGCAAAGGTAATTGGATATTGATGTTTTTAATTTTTATAAAAATTTCTTTCATTAAACCTTCCATTATCGTAAAAACATCTTCTTCGTGCACGAAAGACATTTCAACATCAATTTGTGTAAACTCGGGTTGTCTATCCGCCCGCAAGTCTTCATCTCTAAAACACTTTACAATTTGATAATAACGGTCGAAT
This sequence comes from Melioribacteraceae bacterium, assembly GCA_027030245.1. GTDB lineage: Bacteria > Bacteroidota > Ignavibacteria > Ignavibacteriales > Melioribacteraceae > BMS3ABIN04. The sequence goes on along the minus strand of JALVFE010000038.1, from coordinate 91,034 downwards.
CCCGAAACCATTAAAATTTGTTTATAAGTTTGAGGCGATTGTGGTAAAGCATAAAATTTCCCTTTGTGTAATCTGCTTGGAACCAAAAAGTCCCTTGCGCCTTCAGGCGTACTTTTCATAAGAACGGGGGTTTCAATTTCAACAAAATTATTCGAATCGAAATAATTTCTGACTACTTGATATATTTTGTGTCTTGTCAACAGGTTTTCTTTCATTTCGTTTCTGCGTAAATCAAGGTAGCGGTACTTCAATCTTAATTCTTCATTTACATCAATATTATCTTTAATTTGGAAAGGCGGTGTTTTGGCTTTATTCAGAATTATTAATTTATCAACCATTACATCCACAAATCCGGTGGGAATAGACGGATTTTCAGTGCCTTCAGGGCGTTTTCTAACCCTTCCTTCAATTGAAATGACGTATTCCGTTCTTAAGTCTTTTGCGGTTTCGTGCGCTTCGGAATTATAATTCGGTTCGAAAACTACTTGGGTAATACCGTACCTGTCTCTCAAATCGATAAAAATAACTCCACCCAAATCCCTGCGGTTATCGACCCAACCGTTCAAAACCACTTTTTCTTCAATATTTTTTTCTCTTAACTCCCCACAAGTATGGGTTCTGGTATTAAAATCCATATAATTTTATCTCCGATGAAAATTTAGTCTGCTAAAATAATCATTTACAAAAGTTTATACAACAAATGAAATACGATGGCGGGATAATTAAAAGGCCGGTTAAAAATAACCGACCTTTATAAAATTTATAGAACTAACTTTATCGTGCTGTTCCGAATATTGTTATTGATTTACTCCCGTTTGCCCCGCTAGTACTGAACTTAACTTTTGCCTGTTTTTCGGTATCGTCACTAGGGTCTTTATCGAACACGGTTACCGTAAAAGAGGTATAACCGTTCAGTACATCGGGTATTTTAATTGAAACATCGCCTACGACGTCAATTCCACCTACTACACTAACATTTATAGACTGACCAGGCGATAAAGGATTACCGTTTGGATCGGAAACTGTGAAATGATAAACTTGGGAACCGCCGTTAGGCAAATTCAGAGTTCTGGGATCAACGGTAATTACCGGTTCACCCGATAGTAATGTTGTTGTCTGCGTTTTAATCCTTTCGTAATTCTCGTTGGCAGTATAAGCCGTTACCGTGAAAAATCCGGCGCCATAAATAGAATCATGAGGGGATGGTTGGGTAAATAATTTCACCGTTGCCCTACCTAATTCATCAGTTAATGCAGAACCCTGAATAACTCCGGAATTTGTAGAAAAATATACTGCCGTGCCCGGTCTGACCGGATTAGTATATTTATCACCTACATATGCCGTATAAATTATTTCGAAACCAACATGACCTAATGCAGGATAATTCACATATTTTGCAGCTACATTAAATCTACTCGTGTCGGGCAAACCGCCGTGAATAGCTATCAGTACAGGTTTCGACCGGATTATTCCTTTAGGAGCATTAATTTCCGCAACAACTTGAACAACACCTGCAACGGTACCGCTGTTTAATACTACTGTTGCTCTTCCCAAAGTATTTGTTTTAACCGAAGTCGGATAAAGATATTCACCGCCTTCCGGATGCGAACCGAATTTAAAATTAACAGTTACGGCATGATCAAGATCAATAGGTACACCGTTAGAATCTCTTACTTCGAAAATTATTTCCGCACTTTCAAGCGATCCGCTTTCCTTTACACCGATGCTCTCTTCAGATTGCGAAAAAAGATAAATATAAGCAGCATCACCCGAAACCGATGGCAGCTTTCCACCGTTTCCCGACGTATCGGCATATAATTGGAATACCGGAACTTCTAGAGTAGTATTATCTTTAGTGGCAAAAACCGTTACCGTATCCGGTAAAAATCCTGTTTTCGAAGCCGTAATTATTAAATCTTTGTCTCTGTCAATTCCGAAAACCGTCGAATAACTTCCTTGACTGTTTGTTACAGCTCCAATTAAAGTATCTCCGTCGGTAATTTTAATTGTAACTCCACCAAGGGGATCTCCACTTACGCCTGCAATTACCATCCCCGAAATAGTAATTTCGGTAAGTTCACTCGATGTTGGCCCTTCGCTTTTTTGGCAGCTTACAATGAAGCCGAAAACCATTGCAATAAAAAAAATAAATGTTTTTTTCATGGCGGTCGTTGTTTTTGTGAGTAAAAATTTTATTTATAATCGAACTAAATTAAATTCTATTGAGTGTTTAATCTTTTTTTCACGTAAATTAATGTTTGTAAATTATAAAATATTCTTTTTAATAACAAATTTTTTATGAATGTATCTCTTTTGTTTTCAATATATTACAAAGACCATTTCAAGTAATTTTTTAGACGTTTAACTGAATGAAAATTTTAATCGATCAAAATATCGCTTATGCCCGTCAAGCTTTTTCCCGGTTTGGAGAATGCGTTTTTGCCGACGGTAGAAATTTCACAAACTCTCAATTGAAAAATTTTGACGCTCTAATTATCCGTTCGGTTACACAAATTAACAGAACACTTCTTGAGAATACAAATATAAAATTCGTCGGAACCGCAACAATTGGAACCGATCATGTGGATATCGATTATTTGAAAAAAGAAGGAATTACATTTGCATATGCACCGGGCTGTAATTCACAAAGCGTTGCCGAATATGTTTTTTCGGCAATTACAAAATACATCACTTCACAAAACTTAAGATTTAAAGATTTGTCAATCGGTATTATCGGGAAAGGAAATATCGGTTCGAAAGTTGAGCGTATGAGCAGAGCAACGGGAATGAAAACTTTAATTAACGATCCGCCACTACAAAGAAAAACCGGGGGAAAGAATTTTGTTTCACTCAGTGAAGCTCTGGAAGCGGATATTGTAACTCTGCACGTACCTTTAACGTTTTCCGGAATTGATAAAACATTTCACTTGATAGGAAACAACGAATTAAAAAAGCTGAAAAACAAAGCAATGCTTATCAACTCTTCCCGGGGTCCGGTAATCGATAACAAATCATTATTGAAAAGCATCGACGAAAAACAAATTTTTACGGTTTTGGATGTGTGGGAAAACGAACCCCGGATAATGCCCGAACTTCTTAAAAAAGTAAATATCGGTACGCCGCACATTGCCGGTTATTCCCTGGAAGGAAAGGTAAACGGTACAAAAATGATTTATGACGCTTTTTGTAAATTCTTGGGAATGAAACCCGAGTGGGAACCCGAACTGCCCGATGTTCCCGGTAACGAAATTGAAATTACCGGAGAACCAACACTTGAGAATTCCCTTAATAAAATTTTTCTCAAAGTTTATGATATCAATCGCGACAGCAACGAACTTAAACAATATTGCGGCTTAAACGAAATAGATTTCGCAAGAAAATTCGACGAATTAAGAAAAAATTATCCGCTGAGAAGAGAATTAAAAAATTATATTGTTAGATTGCCGTTAAAAAATTCCGGTTTAGCAAAACAATTAAAAAATTTCGGGGTAAATTTGAAGTAATTCCGATGAAACGTTTATGTTTTCAAAATGTTTAATACAAAAAATCAATTTCCCAAATTATGAAATTAATTGTATCAAAAGTTATAATCTTATGTACCGTTATTCTAATTCCGCTGAAAGCTCAAACCAATACTAACGGTAATTTCCAAATTGCACGACTAAAATATTCGGGTGGCGGCGATTGGTATAACGACCCCTCCGCCGAAATAAATATGCTGAAATTCGTTGCGGAAAATACGACCGTTGCAACTTTTCCGGAATACACTTTTGTAGATATTTCATCAAACGATATTTTTTCTTATCCGTTTCTCTTTTTAACCGGACACGGAAACGTTGTATTTAGCGATGAAGAAGTGCAAAGACTGAGAACTTATTTGGAAAACGGCGGATTTTTATACATCGACGATGATTACGGTCTGGATAAATCCATACGGCGCGAGCTCAAAAAAGTTTTTCCGGATAATCCGTTAGTCGAGTTACCTTTTAATCATGAACTTTACCATATTTTATATAACTTCGAACAAGGACCTCCGAAAATTCACGAACACGACGGTAAACCACCTCAAGGGTTCGGAATTTTTATAGGAAAAAGGCTTGCCGTTTATTATACTTACGAAAGCAACCCGAGCGACGGGTGGGCAGATCCCGAAGTTCATAAAGATCCCCCGGAAAAACGGCAGAAAGCATTGGAGTTCGGAACAAATTTAATTTTATACGCACTTTCCAATTAATTAAAATGAACCCAACGGAAACACATATAAAACAATTAGAACAGAAATTAAAAGGCGCTTACAAACGGCGTAAGTTTCTTGAAACCGCAGAAGGATTTCTTAAGTTTTTTACCGTTTCCACTGTTGTTGTTATCTCTGTTAGCTTACTTGAATACGCAGGACAATTTCCCTCTGCAGTAAGAACAATTCTCTTCTGGTTTTCCGTATCAATCATTTTGATTTCCTTTATCTATTTCGCGCTGATACCTTTCTTCAAAATTTTCAAACCATTACGCCGTGAAAACTTGCCCCGCTTTGCGCGTGAACTCGGTAAATTTTTACCTGAACCGGAAGATGAACTTTCGAACACACTTCAAATTTATTACGAAAACAGCAAATTGTTCTCCAAAGAATTAATAGAAAACGCCGTTGAATTGATTTACGGAAAACTGAGTAATACGGATTTTAAAAGCTTTTTCAAATTTTCCGCTTTGAAAAACCATCTGAAAATTTCTTTAACCTCATTGGTATTGGTCATTCTTATTTATTTCTTTGTACCCGGATTAAAATCCGCTGCCGATAGAATTTTAAATTACGATAAAAATTTCACCCCGCCGCCGGAATTTATTTTTGTGGTTACGCCAGGCGATACTTCTATTACCAAAAACGAATCCGTTAAAATTGTAATTGAAACGAAAGGCAAAACACCCGAGATGATTTACTTCCGTAAAAGAACGGTTGAAGAGCCCGAATTTACAGGAAAGATTATCAAACCCGATTCCAACGGTAAATTCATAATTAAAATCAATAACATAAAAAATTCATTTGAGTATTTTGCCGAAGCCCAAAACATTAAAAGTAAAGTTTTTAATGTTAAAGTAATAAACAGACCTTTGTTGAGCGAATTGAATCTGGAAATCATTCCGCCGGCTTATTCCAAACTACCGAAAGAAATTGTGAAAGATAACGGTAATATAACCGCCTTGCCGGGAACGAGAATTAACGTTTCGCTTAATGCTTCTCAACCGCTCAAGCGGGCTGAAATAATTTTTTCATCCGGTAAAAAAATCGATTTGTCCACAGCTCATCATTCCGCTGCCGGGAAATTTTATGTGATGAAAAACGACGAATACTTCTTTTCACTTACAGATACGAACGGAATCAAAAACATAAACCCGATTAAATATTCCATCAAAACTCTTGTGGACGAATTTCCCATTATTAATGTAATTCTCCCGGGAAAAAACGTAAAACTTCCCGAAGACGATAATCTCCCTTTGGCGGTAAAAGTAAAAGACGATTACGGATTTTCGAAATTATATTTGAAATACAGACTTTCCGGCTCCGAAGTTAAAAAACCTCAAGCGGAATTTTCCGAAATAGAAATTCCGGTCTCCCACACTTTGCCGGAAGACGAAGTTTATTATCTGTGGAATTTGTTCCCTCTACGTTTGGCGGCAAACGATATAGTTTCTTATTACTTCGAAATATTTGATAACGATAACATCAACGGTCCGAAATCCGCCAAATCAAAAATTTTCACCGTACGTGTTCCCACATTGGACGAACTTTTCACCGAAGCAGAAGAAACACAGATGAATGTCGAAAAACAACTCGTTGAATCTTTAAAAGAAGCGGAAAAGCTGAACGAAGAACTTAGGCAAATAAACAACGAACTTAAGCGAAAAGAAAAACAAATTAACTGGGAAGAAAAAAACAAACTTGAGAAAACGCTTGAGAAATTCGAGAAGTTGAACAACAAAATTTCCGATTTGAAAAAGAAATTACAAAACACTGGAAACGAGCTTAACAAGAATAATTTGCTTTCCAAGGAAACGCTGAAAAAATATATGGAATTACAAAAGTTACTCGATGAAATGAACAGCGAAGAGATGAGAAAAGCGCTCGCAAAAATGCAAGAAGCTCTTCAGAAAATGATGCGAAACGATGTGCAAAAATCTCTGGAGAAATTCTCTTTTAACGAAGAAATGTTTAAGAAAAGTCTGGAGCGAACCCTTAAGCTTCTCAAGCGTATTCAAATTGAGCAAAAGGTCGATGAACTTACGAAACGCGCCGAAGAAATTCTCAAGAAACAAAACGAACTGAAACAAGAGACCGAAAAAAACGGGAAAAACAAATCGCCCGAATTAAGTAAAAAACAAAACGACATAACCAAAGATTTAAATCGATTTGAAAAAGAAATGCAAAAGCTCCGCGATAAGATGAAAGAATTTAATGATATGCCCAACGAAGATATGGAAAAAATGATGAAGGAATTTCAACAACAAAAAAATCAAGAACTTTCGGAAGGAGCAAAATCCGATTTGGAACAGCAAGAAATGATGAATGCAATGCAAAAACAAGAAAAGATTTCGCAAAATATGAAAGCCATGGCGGTAGAAATGCAGCGTATGAAATCCAATCTTCAAAGGAAAAGCCAAATGCAAACGCTTGCGGAAATGATGAGAATTACCGGAGATTTAATTTCGCTCTCGAAAGACGAAGAAAAATTAAAAAACAAAACGCAACAAACTCAAACAACTTCGCCTTCGTTGGATAAATTTGCCGAAAAACAATTCGAATTGCAAAACGACGTAAACAAATTGTTAAAACAAATGGCGGCGCTTTCCGAAAAAACATTCGCAATTACGCCCGAAATGGGAAGAGCGCTCGGTTCCGCAAAAGCAAATATGCAAAAAGCAATTTCGGCATTGCAAAGCAGAAACGGAACAATTGCTTCCATCCACCAGAAAAACGCAATGCAAGAACTCAACAAAGCTGCAACTTTAATGAACGGCGCAATTCAACAAATGATGAGCGGGGGCAGCGGCGGCGGAATGATGTCGTTAATGCAACAAATGCAACAGCTTTCACAACAGCAAATGCAAATCAATCAAATGACCCAAATGCTTAAAAACGGAAACCTCACGATGGAACAGCAAGCTCAACTAAAAAGACTTGCCCGGCAGCAGGCGATGATTGAAAAATCCCTTGAAGAATTAAACAAAGAAGCGGAACAATCCGGGAAATCAAAAAACTTAACTGCAAACCTGGAAAAAATTCTTGAAGAGATGAAAGAAGTTGTTACAAACATGGAAACTCAAAAAATAGATGACGAATTAATTAACAAACAGAAACACATTCTTTCCAAAATGTTGGATGCCCAACGCTCAATAAATGAAAGGGATTTTGAGAAAAAGCGTATTTCCCGCGCCGGAAAATCATTCAAATTAAAATCTCCGCCCGAATTGATTTTTAACGGGAACGAAAAAAAGAATTTATTGCGCGAAGAATTAATTAAAGCTATCAACGAAGGTTACGCTAAAGATTACGAAGAATTAATCAGAAAATATTACGAAGCATTAGAAAAAGAAAAAATCGAGGATTAAAATTTTAATAATAAAGTGCCGCTCCGTTTGCGCACCGGAGCGACACCACTATTAGGTACTAGGGAGATAGATACCCACTTCAAACCCCTTCACCGTATTTTTCCAAATGAAGTTGCCTTGCTTGTTCGCGCCATTTTTCCCTTCTAATCCTGTCATGGAATTTAAGGAATTCGTCAAGTCTGTCAACTTCTTCTTCGGTAAGTTTGGCAATTTGTTCGTATGAATAAATTCCTTGCTCGTGCAGCATTTTTTCAAGCACCTTTCCGATACCCGAGATTTTGGTCAGATCGTCGATACGTGGTTTTGCAGGTTCTTTTTTGCTTAACTCCTCAATCTTTGTTTCCAATTCGGAAATTAGCTTATCCCGTTTTTCTATTTCCCTGTTGAATTTGTTTTCCAACTCGTTACATTTAGCAAAATAATTTTCCAACTTTGAATCTACTTCAGGTTTTTCGTAATAAACATTTAATTTTTCTTCCAACGACGCTATTTTGGATTTTTCAAAATCAATAGCATCAACTACTTCTTTCAATTTAACATTTAACAAATCGTTTTTAGCGTCGGATTCGGGTTTGCTGTAAAATTCATTTAGTTGCCCGCTCAACTTCTCAACGGAAGCTTTACTGTTTTCAAGCTCGTCTTTAACGCCGGCTATAACGGCAACTAATTCACCGAATTTAGAATCGACTTCTTCTTTGCCATAAATTCCGTTAAACTTGGATTCGAGCGAATTTAATTTTTCATTTGTTTCACCGAATTTCCCTTCAACATAATCGGTTGAAACCAAAGACTGGATTTTATTTTCCAGTGAATTAATTTTATTACTAAGTTCACTAAGCATTCCTTCGAAATCTTTTTCTTTAAAACCCGCGAATCGATTTTTTAATTCATCTAATTGCGAACCGAGACCGCCGATCATTCCTTCCATGTCTTTGGCGTTCAATTCGGCAAATTGATTTTCCAAGGAATTTAATTTTTTAAATACCTCGTCGAATTTTGAATCGTAATTTTTATTTAATAAATCGTATTTACCGTTTAATTCGTCAAGCAATGCTATTTTTTCCTCAAAAGAAGAAACCGAACTGCTTGTTTTGTCAAGATTCTTTCTTATTTCGTTAATTTCCTCATCAATTTTTAGATTTCTCTCCGAGACAGATTTTTCCAAAAAACTTATTTTTCCGTCAAAAGTCTCTAACTTATCTTTGTTAGGCCAAATTTTTAACAACCAACCGATTAAAAAGCCGAGTATTCCGGCCAGTATTAAGCATAGTAATATTTGCAATAACAAGTAACCCATACTTATTTCTCCTCATGAATTTTAAATTCTACACGCCGGTTTTTCTTTCTTCCTTCCGCAGTGTTGTTATCCGCAATGGGCATAGAGCTTCCGAATCCCTTAGCAAATAATCTGTTAGAGTTAATTCCGTGATCAATTAAATATTTTTTTACCGCATCGGCTCTGCGTTGACTTAGTTTCAAATTAAATTCAGGATTTCCCTTCGAATCGGTATGCCCCTCGATATCAATTTTCACATCGGGATATTGTTTGAGCGTTGAAACCAGTTTATTTAATACCGGGTAACTTTTCTTTAATATTTCGGAACTTGCGGTTTTAAATTCGATATTTTCACTCGATAAGTCCGTAAGAGTTTTCTCTATTTTTTTAATTGTTTCCGGTTTTTCTCTGTTAACTTTAGCTGGAGCGTGAATAACTTTCAAATTATTAACAACACTGTTTACGCCGTAAACATTCCGTGCAATTTCTTCCGCTTTTTTCCTTATTCTGTCCGATTCAACAATTCCTTCCAAAACCACATCCCTTCCGCTCATCTTGATTCCAGGAATTTTAATCCCGTTATTTTTCAGTGCAGCAAAGGTTTTAGCCGACAAATCGGCTTCTATTTGAGGGATTTTAAAAACCGAGCAGCAAAGTAGAATAATCAAAATTCCGATTATACCTAACAACTTTATTCTTGTAGGATTCATTTTATAATTACGGTTCCGAACTAATTATAACGAAAGACAACAGCGGAAAATTTTTAAGTAAAAAATAAGAACCCCGTCCCAAAAATCTTGTAACATAATAGGTGATTTTAATGTGGCTAAAACTATTATTTAACGATACCGCTGTTTTTTTTTGAAAGGATTAGCTCCAATAATTAAAGATGAATCTTAATTTTTAAATATTAAAATATTTGTTTGTGTAACAATATTTGTTTACTAACCATTTCTTTTCTAAATTTCGAAAGAAAAGTTTACGGTGCAAGGGAAGCCGGTTAGATTCCGGCGCTGCCCCGCAACTGTGAAGGACAAAACCTTTCAACATTATGCCACTGTCCGTTCGGGATGGGAAGGCGTTGAAAGGTGTCCGAAGCCAGGAGACCTACCGTAAACGGTTAATAATCTACCTTCGCGGGTGAGGTAAGATTGATCGGACTTTCATCCATTCAATCCTTCATCACATTTTCACCCACGGAGTTACGACTTTTCACTAACAACTAAAAAAGGAGTAACTTCTATGAAAAAGTTATTTACGATAATATTGTTTTTTTCCACAATACTATTGGCACAACAAAAGCAAATTTCACACAAGTTGGACGAAATTGTTGTAACAGCCAATAAATACCAAACACCGGTTTACCAAATTGCAAGTTCGGTTACGGTCATTACCGCAAAAGAAATTGAACGCAGCCATGCTACAAGCGTTGTGGAAGTTTTACGAGAAGTACCGGGACTTGCGGTTGTTGAGCAAGGAGGTCCGGGAAAATTAACAAGTGTATTTATGCGCGGCGCTAACTCAAATTTCGTTTTGGTATTGATAGACGGAGTTGAAATAAACAATCCGGCATCGCCGAACAACGGATTCGATTTTTCCAATCTGCAAACTTCGGATGTTGAACGGATAGAAATTGTTCGCGGTCCGCAAAGTACCCTATACGGTTCGGAAGCGATTGCAGGCGTAATCAATATCATCACTAAAAAAGGAAAAGGAAAACCTTCATTTACGCTTACGGGCGAAGGCGGTTCCCACAGTTTTTATAAAGGATCGATTTCAAGTGCGGGAAGTTTAGAGAAATTCAACTATGCCGTTAATTTTTCGCGAATCCAAACCGAAGGTATTTCCGCAATAAAAGGTGAAAACTTCGAGAAAGACGGTTACGCAAACAATTCCGTTTTTGCGAAAATCGGTTATGAGTTATCACAAAATTTTGATTTCAATTTAACTTACAAACAAATAAACGCAAACGGCGACATCGATCAACCGCAAAAAGACGGCGACGATCCGAATTACACATTCGATTCGCAAACCAGACTTGTAAACGGAAAATTCAATGGAAGTTTCATGGACGGCAAATTACAAAGCTCTCTTAGAGCTTCGTATTTCACTTTCTCGGGAAATAACAAGGACGAAGAAGATGCGGCTCATCCGGGAGTTAAATCGGAAAGTAATTTTGACGGCAACAGATTATCACTTGATTTCCAGAATAATTTGGTTATCGGAAAATCGAATATCGTAACTTTGGGAATCGATTACAGAAGCGATAAAGCTTCCTCGTCATATTCTTCCGAAAATGCTTTCGGTTCATACAATAGCGAATTCCCCGAAGAAAGTATCGGAACATTTGGCGTTTATTTACAAGATCAAATTAATTTATCCGGAAATTTCTTCGCCGCCGTAGGTGCCCGCTATGATAAAAACAATAAATTCGGTTCCGTTTTTACGTATAGAATTGCACCGGCTTATTTCATCCGTCAAAGCGGAACGAAATTAAAAGCATCATACGGAACAGGATTCAAAGCCCCGTCTATAATGAATTTGTTCGATCCGCTTTACGGAAACCCGGATCTGCTACCCGAAAAAAGCGCGGGTTGGGAAATAGGATTCGAGCAATTTTTGTTGAAGGAAAATTTATCGTTCGGAATTACTTATTTTAACTTCAAAATGACCGATATGCTTGGTTTCGATGCGGCATATAAACCAGTGAATATTAACAAAGCGGAATCATCGGGAATTGAAGCGGGAATAACGTTAAGAAACTTAAATGGTTTTTCGTTTAATACAACATACACTTACAACAAAGTAAACGATGTTAGCGATACGAATCCAAATAAAGATGACCAGTTAATAAGAAGACCAATGCACAAATTGGTTTTTGTGGCAAATTATAATTACGAAGGGAAAATAAATTTAAATCTTTCCGTGAACATGAACGGCAAAAGATACGACAATGATTTTTCCTCTTGGCCGGCGAAGAGAGTGGAATTGAAGTCATATACATTGGCTAATTTTTCCGTTTCATATAAAGCGCTCGATTATTTAACCGTATTCGGTAAAATCGATAATCTGCTCGACACGGATTATGAAGAAGTACTTTATTACGGAACGTTGGGAAGAAGTTTTTACGGTGGATTTAAGTTAACGTTCTAAAGTTATTATCTTAAAATTCCAATCTATTATTTAATGAAGGGGGCGCAAACCTTGCGTCCCCAAAATTATTAATTAGCGGCAATTCGATTGTTCATCTTAAATCCCGAAACGATCCGGCAATGGCAAACTGGATGACACGTTTTTTACACAGTTATGGAATATGTCATGCTGTTTACCGCAGGTGAATTATTTCAGCATCTGATTCAAATTATGAGTTTATTTTAGATCCCGAAATAAATTCGGGATGACAGATTCTATTCAATCCGCCGTGGCGAACGGGATGACAGGTTCTATTCTGAGAAAATCTGTGTTTAATCTGTGGGAATCCGTGGTTTGTCTTTTAACCACAGAGACCACAAAGAAAAAACACAAAGAAGGGGCGAAAATAACCGCCCCTTCAATTAAACTACGGTTCTATGGTTGAACCGAGAACTTTCAAAAATTGTCTCATCCATTCGGGATGCGCCGGCCAAGCAGGCGCGGTTACAAGGTTTCCGTCTGTTACCGCATTATCGGCATTCGGACTAACCTCACCGTATTTGGCGCCGGCAATTTTACATTCGGGACCGACCGCAGGATAAGAAATCATGTGTTTACCGTTTAAAACTCCGGCCGCTGCAAGTATTTGCGGTCCGTGGCAAATCGCCGCAATAGGTTTGTTGTTTTCCGCAAAATGTCTCGTCATTTCCAAAATTTTTTCGTTCAATCTCAAATACTCCGGCGCCCTTCCGCCCGGAATTACAAGCGCATCATAATCGGCAGGATTAACTTCATCAAAATCGTAATTAATATGAAAATTGTGCCCTTGATATTCCACATAAGTTTGATCACCAACAAAATCGTGTACTGCGGTTCTTACGGTATCGCCGGGCTTTTTATCCGGACAAACAGCATGCACGGTATGACCCACCATGGTTAAAATCTGAAACGGAACCATCGCTTCGTAATCTTCCACGAAATCGCCGACAAACATTAGAATTTTTTTTGCAGCCATAATTACCTCCTCTAATTTGTTTGTGATAAACGGTTAATATTTTTTAAAACCGGAGCGAATTTCAAATTCAATAAAGAAACCGGGTCTATTCTTTTACCAAACCATTGAACACCCCAATGAAGATGTGGACCGGTAGACCTGCCCGTTGTGCCTATTTCACCAATCTTCCCGCCTTTTTTAACACGGTCTCCTTCTTTCACTAAAATTTTGCTTAAATGCAAATAAATTGAACTTAAACCTTGCCCGTGATCAATCAATACAAAATTTCCGTTGTAATAAAAATTTTTCCCGGCGAGCCGGACGATTCCACCCGTTGTTGCATAAACCGGCGTGCCTTTGGGTAGAGCAATATCCAATCCGTTATGCGGGTTTTTGGGAACCCCGTTTAAAATCCTCTGACTACCGAATACACTTGTAACTCTGCCTCCTTTAACCGGCCGGATAAATCCTTCCAAATAATAAGCGGTATCCGTTTTTCCTATTTTTTCCCTGGCGGATTTTAAAACCTTTCTTTCTTGTTCGATTCTCTTTAATGCGGATTCCGGGGGAGTGACAAATTTCTTTTTTATTTTATTAATACGTTGGATTTTATACTTTCTTTCCCTGAGGTCTATTTTTTTTAATATTGATTTGCCGTTCTTCAACTTTACTTTTATGTAATGTGTTCCCGTCTCGTCACGATCGAATCCGAAAAGAAATACACCTTTATCAACTCCCAATTTTATTGTATCCAAATAAACCGACTCAGAATTGGGAGCATATCCCAACATTAAATTACCTGGTTTTGCTTCACCGGATAGAATTAACTCTTGAGCAGACGACTGATTCAGTCCGGCAAAGAATAAACATACTATTAAAACAATCATAACTTAAATTTATATCATATAATTAACAACACCCGCCGCCGTCGTAAAAATAAGTAGATTCCGAAATAAAAATATCGTCCCTGTTCAATTTTTTCAATTTCGATGCCGTCTTATCGCAAACTGCCAAGGGTTGATTGGGCATTAACACGTGTCCCTCATGATCGTCGAAATACTCTTTATCCCCGAAATAAATTGCGGTTTTTCCTGTAAAGATACAAGGACCATCGGCAGGCATGGGGTCTTTTATCGCGCAAACTTCAACGCTTTCGATAAATATCAACTCATCGGTATCATAATGTTTCGGGTCCAATATTCTGTAAGGTCTCTTTGCTCTTACTTCCAGCGTTCCGAATCCGATCGATGCGATTAAATCAAGATATTCTTGCAATGGTATTGCACCGCTTAAGCATAGAGCGCGCAATCGTTCGTCCGTTTTTAATTTTTCCGGCATTTGTTGTTCGCAAACCGGATCGGAAAGAACGAGTCTGCCGCGGGGTTTTAAAACCCTGTACATTTCTTCCAAAGCGCGTTTTAAGTCTTCGCTGTGGAAGATATTAAAAAGGCAATTTTGTGCCGCAACATCAACCGATTCGTCTTCCACCGGCAAATTGAGAGCGTCGCCGTTCCGCAAATCTACAAAGTCGCTTTTGAACCAAGAATTTAATTTTTCCGCTTCCACGAAATTCGATCTTGAAGCTTCCAACATTTCCTCGACGGGATCAATTCCGATAACCCCGCCTTTCCGCCTTGTAAAATAAGCAAATTGTAACAATTCCATTCCTCCGCCAACACCGACGTAAAGAACGGAAGGATTATTTACCAAATCGCGCGGATTAACCGTGCTTCCGCATCCGTAATTCATCTCCAACATTTTTTTCGGTATTTCCAAATCCGGCAGTTGCCAAACCGGCGTGGTTGTGCAACACAAACCTTGCTGCGGATTAACCGCCGCTTCTCTATAAATATTCTTTGTAGTTTCAAGATATGTACTCATTAATTTCCCTTTTTGGTTTTGTTAAGAATTCATTCGTAAATTTTAATAATTTTTGTTTTGTAATTTGTCGGGTTATTGACAAGGCACCGGATTAAAAATCACTTTCAATCGAGTTTTTGAGATTTACAAATTTTTCTTTTATACGATTAATTTTGTCGGTTAACGGAGCAATTTTTTTTTCTTCGTTTTCCACATATTCGTAAAACGGTAAAAAGCTTCTGTCAATATCTTCGTAAATTAATTTAAGTTTATCGTTCAATTTTACTGTCAATTCGGTTTCGAACTTTTCTTTACCGGAATCAATTCCTTCTTTGAACTGACGGATTATTTTATTTTTCTTAAGCACAAGCACCGTAACGGTAATTCCCGCGCCAACCACGGTTAATATTCCTCCGGTAACATCAAGGAACGCAACTTTCGTAGTTGTTGCTATCACCGCTCCAATAACCGCAAGAAGTCCGCCGCCCAAAGCCGAAGGAGCCAAACTGTTAGGGTTCGATTCCATAAATTTTGAAAACGATTCGTTCGAAAGCAAATCGCTAACTTTCGCCCTCACATCTGCAATCACTTTCGAACGTTGTTCCCCGAGCTTCAAATAAATTTCTTCGGTTTCCGTTTTAGTATTTCTGCTTTTACCTAGGTCTTCCAACAAACCGTGAAGCAAATGTTTTATTCCGTCAAGAAAATGTTTAGCGCCGTCGTTTGCTATTTCCTCGAAACCGGTCTGCAAACATTCTTCAAATCTTTTTTGTAAATCTTTTATCCACGCTTTCACGGACTTGTCTTTATTAAAGATTGAGCCTATACTTTTTTTGAACAGCGAAAACACGGAAAGACCTTCGACAAATTCTTCTTTAACACCCGCGGCAATTCTATCGTAGTTTGCCACAAGCCTGTCAACAAGCGATTTGATTTCGTAAGCCGACTGCTGTTCCCCGCTCGATAATCTTGACTTTATTTTGTTCATCAATTCTTTATCTTTTTCCAAATTTCGCTTGTGTTCGCTTACCCCATCTTCGATTTTTGATATAATTCTACCCGCGGTTTCCAGTGTTGATATATGTTTAACCTTAAAATGTTTTCCGCCCGTAACGGTTTCCCTAATAAATTTACGGACTTCCTCAAATCCGCTTTCCCCGTTTCCGTTTACTTCTTCAATTGCGGACGTTGCAAAAATTACAGGTGAATCGATATTTCTTTTGATTGCGTATTCCTTAACTTTTTCAAGATTCACTTCGAGTTCTTCGGGGCGGGCCAAATCTTTTTGCTGTAAAATAAAAACCACTTTCTTTTTCCACTCATCGTTTATATAATCTAGCAATTCCCAAGCCGAAAGTTGATGCGGATTTTTTGCGGGGAACACAAACAAAATCAAATCGCTGTTGGGAATAAATTTTTGCGTTATTTCCTGATGGTGCTTAATTACGGTATTTGTTCCCGGCGTATCCACAATTGCTATCGATTTTAAAATTTCCGAATTCACCCCGATTCTTTTAAGGTGATCGTTCAACATTGTCTCGAAATGATTATCGGAATAAACTATTTGTTGCACGGTATCGGTGCACGGTGCGGCATCAACTTTACAAACATCGTCTTTCAACAATGCGTTAATAAAACTGCTTTTTCCCGATTTAACTTCACCTACAACCACAAATAAAAACGGTTCGTTGATGTTGGAACGCAAATCACCGATTATTTTCTGGAATTCTTCGTTATTTACTTCTATGGTGAACGTATGCAATTCTTTTAAAAATTCGTCTACCTTAAACCGGTATTCAGAAAACTTTTCGTTTAAAATTCCTTCGGTCATAACCTGTTTGTTTTGTTAACAATCCGTTAAATGAATAAATCAAAATAATAAATGTTTTTATAAAATGCGGAAGCGGAAATGCAAATTAACCATACGCAAAATTTGTGACAAATTTTCCAAATATTTATTTTTTAATCATGAAAGATTTAGACTTTGAACCCTCGAAATCGAAAAAAGAATTCCACAAAAACTACAAGCTGCACGATCTTGCAGAGTGGCACGGCAAAAACCTTTTGGCACAATGGGGAATTGAATATTCAGAATTCGGAAAAGATAACCGCTTCGAAAAAGTCTGGGAAAAGGGGGAAGACAAACCCGACGGAATAATCGAATACAAAGGGAAAAGCGCTTTCATAGATTGGAAAGGGAAACACAAAGCAGGTTGGTTGGTTAACAACCGCGCGGTTAAAGCATACGAAAAGTGGAACTCGGAATTTAAAATTCCGGTGTTTATCGCGTTTTTTCTTTTCGATGAAAAAAATATTTTACGCCAAAAAAGGTTTGCATTTTTGGGAAAGCATAATTATTTTGTTTCAAAGGATAAGCAGTGGGATAAAAATCTAACCGTAGAGTTCGAAAATAATTTACCCGAATTCGACAAAGCCGAAATTCTGAATTTCCTTCTCCATAAACAATAAAATTAAATGCCGGAAGACAAAATTTTACAAATCGAAAATACTTTCCGAACGTCCAACGATACGAACGAATTGTTCGACGCATTTATAGATGCGATGAGAAATAATATTAAAGATCCCGATTTGTATAAAATTTTATTGGCAAACCCTGCTCTTTCCAAAGACGAATTGATTATGTATACCGAAAAATTATGCAAAGAATTAAACGAAGACGCTTACGAAATTTGTCTTTGGACAGCCGGAATTTTCGAAAATAATTGCGAAGATTACGACTGTTTGAACAATGCCATTAAATATTACGAAAAAGCAATCGACAAAAACCCGCAAAATCATAAACCGTTTCTCAATTTAATAGAACTTTACAACACAGATTTCGAAGTTCCGTCCAATCAATATATTTTGGAAATTGTTCATAAAAAGCTGGATGGCGTAAGACGCAAAAGTAAAGTTTACTACGCATTAGCCGGTCTATATAAAAAACTTGGAAACGTGGAACAGCAAAGGAAATATTTTAGTCTAGCCGAAAGATGCGCTCTTCGCGAAAATCAATAATAATATCCGATTGTAAAATAGAAATAAAAAGGTCCCCGGCTAATTGTATTTTTCGCTAAAACATTTTTAAAATAAAAACTTCTTCCAATAGAAAAATCGGCGGGACCGATCGGCGTATCGAATGATAACGAAGCGCCGATTCCATGCCGCAAATCTTTAAATCTTATTTGTTCTTGTTCCGCCCAAACCGAACCGAGATCGTATCTCAAACTCAGATAAGTATCAAAGAAAATTTTGAATGGCATTAAATGGCGGTAAGCCAAACTGACCTTTAATATTTGCCTTCCTCTGAATTCATATTCGCGGTAACCGAAAAAGCTGCTTTGCCCCCCGATTGAAAATTGTTCGGTTAAAGGCAAAGTTTTATCCGCAAAACCGATTGCAAATGCCAAGCTCATTGTTGAATTCGGCGAAAATGAAAAATAAGATTTATAATCGAACATTGCTTTGGTGTATCCGAGATCGCTACCCAATGCGGTTTGAGCGGTTTCATAATACGCATTGAGTAAAATTCCTTCGGTTGGAAAAGGATATTTATTTTGCGAATCGATAGACATTATTGCTTTAAGTGTTACTAAATTAATTTTATATGATTCTGATTCCGGGAAATTGAAAAGATTTTTTATTTGGTCGGTTTGATATTTTGCTTCAAATATCAGGTTACCAAATTTTTCCACTTGCCTGCCGATACCCAAAGAAGCGCCGTAAAAAATTTGCCGGTATTCCGAAATTTTTTCCCTCCGGAAATGCCGGTCGTCGGAACCAGGAACGGTACTGTAAACATTAACGTCGTTAAACTTATAGAAGCCTTTTAATTTGTATGTAAAATATGAATTGAACACGCGGTGCGCAAGGTGTTCCAAAATAAATATTCTGTTTCTCAGTCCGCCCGAAGAAACCAAACCAAGTTCGGTTCCCGTCCCGAAAAGATTTTCGTTTCTTATATCGATTGAAGTTTGGAAAAAGTTTTCGTTATCGGCTCTTATTCCGAATCTTACTACCGTCGGTATTTTTTCTTCAACGGAAATGGTAACAACGTTACCGTCAGATGTTTTTGTCACAAACAATTCGATATTGTTGAACAAATTTGTGTTGGTTAGATTCTTCAAACCTTCGGCTATTTTATCTATTTGGAAAATTTCCCCTTCCGAAACAGGAAACTCGCGTGTGATAACGGTAGGAGAAGTTTTTTTATTACCTTTTACTTTTATTTTCGAAATAACTCCTTCATCTATTTCAATTTTCAGCTTGCCGGTTTTCTCCTCAAAGGCAATATTTTTAACTGTGGCAAGTGAATAACCTTTTTGCCGGTATAATCTTAATATTTTAATTATATCTATTAAAATAGTTTTGGGATTATAAGGTTTCCCGGGAAGATTGGAGACAACTGCCCGGACATAATTGCTATCGATCAAGTTTCCGGGTAAATTTAGCCTCACTTCTTTTACTTCTGGATTAAATTCGCAATCTATCCTTAAAATGTTATTTCCATTGTTTTCTTCTATAAAAGCCGAAATCGATTTAACTTCCCTGCGTTTTCTTATTTTGTAAACTTCGTACAAAATATCAACGTCCGTTACCGAATCTTTTGCGGTTAAGTTGGAATACACAAATTTCTCCAGATCCGTCGGATTTTTTCCCAACTTCAAATCGTAAAATACCTTGGAATTGTTACTGCGCAGATTTTTCCGCGTAAGTATTTCTATCGATTTTTTTATTCCGTCGATTTTACTCAACGTAGCCGAATAACCTTTTTCTATTAACATTTCCAAACCGGTAAAATCGGTATTTTTTTTGTATCCGAGATCGGGTGTAATCAAAACATCGGCTAATTTTTTCTGCTGCCTGCTGATAATTTGAATAGGTATGCTTACAATTTGATCGGCAATATCCCAAGGATACTTAAGCTCTTCTTTCGATTTTAACGGGCTTGTGCAGTCGACGGCAATTATAAAATCGCTTCCTTCTTCCTTGGCTATTTTTGTAGGTATGTTTGCGACAAGTCCGCCGTCAACTAATAAAACCGAATCGCGCGGAACAGGCGGTAATAAAAACGAAACGCTTGAGCTGGCGCGTAATGCCAGACTTAAAAGTCCGTCGTTCAACACTACGGGTTCGCCGGTTTCCAAATTAGTGGCAACCGCTCCAAACTCGTACAGCAACCCGGTAAAACTCGAATCGGTTCTTATCGGAGAATTTATTACTGCAGTTGTTAAAAAGTTAGAAACTTCTTGACCCGTATTAATAGAAGGCGGAATTACGGGATGCAATCCGTCCATTCTTATTGCAAGAATTGCCCTGTCTTCGGTGATTTTTTGTTCGACAAATAAACTTCTTCTGTCGTTTTTCCGGAATGTAAAAAAATCGGTCCACGGCGTTTTTTTTATCAACGTATCCAAATCGTTCAAACAATATCCGGCAGAATATAATCCGCCGATTATACTGCCCATACTTGTTCCGATTATCAAATCGAAATCCACATTATTTTCTTGCAACGCTTTTATAACACCGAGCTGGCTGACGGCTCTTGCGCCGCCGCCGCTTAAAACAAGCGAAACTTTCGGGGATTTTACCGGTTCGTCAACAGTCAGCCCGAACGGCAACTTTTTGGGGTGAACGTCTACGGTGAATTTATATGTATGTTGAGCGTTTGCGGATAAAAATGTAACAAGGAAAAACAGGGCGACCGTTTTGGCAATTTTTATCATTTGCTCTTTTAAATTTGTAAGACGTGAACAAACTTATAAAAAAGTAAGTTTATCTTTTTCTTTTTTTCTGCTGTTGAGCTTTTTGTTGCTGTTCGGCCGCTTCCATCATTCTTTGCATAAATCCGGTTTTCTTCTTTGGATTTTTTACCGGAACAAGTTCGCTACCGTCTTTTTGCTTGTTGATAAGATATTGTTGACCAATCGAGAACAGGTTAAACATGAAATAATACAAATTCAATCCCGATGGGAACGTCATAAATAAAAACGTTAACATTACCGGCATTATATAAACCAAAGCTTTCTGGCTTGGGTCTTTAACGCTCATTTTTTGCTGGAAGAACATTGTAACGCCAAGCAGTATAGCGAGACCGGAAATTTGATTTATTCCGAACAAGGGGATCTTAAAAGGTAAAGTATAAATTACGTCCGGAGCCGCCAAGTTGGTTATCCAACCGATAAACGGTTGATGCCGTAATTCAATAACGGTTCTGAAAAACGTAAAAAGAGCAAACAGAATAGGCATTTGCAAAAGCGTAGGTAAACAACCGCCGGCGGGATTTACACCGTAAGTAGAGTAAAGTTTCATCGTTTCTTTTTGTACCCGCTGCTGATCGTCTTTATATTTCTCCTTAATTTCTTTGATTTTCGGCTGTAAGAGCTGCATCTTTTTCATCGATTTGTAGCTCTGCCGAGTAAGTGGATAAAGAACTATTTTAATTATTAAGGAGAAAATTATTATCACCCAACCGTAATTGGGAATAAATTTATGCAGGAACGTAAATAAAGGAAGAAGTATGTATTCGGATATCGGACGGGTTATGAATTTAAGTCCGAAGAAACTGCCGAAATCATAAATAGCTTCGAAATGTTTATTGTGGTCTTTTAAGATGTAATAATCCAACGGACCCAAATAAACTTCGTACGAATTTTTCTGCGTTGTTTTCCTTTCGTCGAATAATGCTTTCAGACTAACGCTGTAATACTCGCGTTCTCCCATTCTTGTAAGGATGTGTTCGCCTTTCAAATCCGCGCCGTCTACCGTTTGCGGATTATCCGGAGCAATAATTGTTGCAAAATATTTATTTCTTACGGCAACCCAATCAACAACACCGTTGATTGTTTTGGAAACTTTTTCTCCTTTAGATGCATCAACTATCACCTGTTCGTCGCCGGAATACGCACTTGCATTTGCATAGGTTGCTTCTTCAACCGAATTTTTTTCCAAAAAGTTTATTCCGTTTTGCCATTCAACATCATACCGGTAACCGGTAATTACATCGTTCATATTTTGGAATTCGATATCAGCCTTGACGGCATAGTCGTCCGAATGAATTACAAACCGCTTAATTATTTTGTTATTATTCCCCGTATCGAAAGTGTATGTAAGAACAAGCGAATCGCCGTTTGTAATTTTGTAGTAATAATCCTTAGCGCTACTTTCAAAGAAGAGATCTTTTGTGTTAACAAGCTGACCGTTTTTGGTTACAAATATCAGATTAAAATCACCGCCGTCTTTATCATTAATCAATTGAACATGTCTTTCATAAAACGATGCAGTATCGGGTAAATCGTCGTGATACCAAACTTCGTATTTTTTCAAATAGCATTTCCGGAAACGCGCACCTTTACTTGTCATTTCATACAAAGCCAAATCTGTTTCGATAGTTATAATCTGTTCGCTTTTCTCGGTGCTGCTTTGCAAAGCCAATGCAGGCTCGGTTTTCACCGTATCCGTTTGAACCGGTTTCTCTTCCGGTACTTCTTTTGGGGTTTCCGTAACGGGTTGTTCAACTTTGGTCGTATCGTTTTGGGGTTTATTTTTCTGAACTTGCGGTTCGGGCGCGTTAATATAAAGCCAAACCACCAGAATAAGTCCGATTAATACAAATGCTATAGTTTGTTGTTTATCCATTAAATTCTTTCCGAATTAAAACTTTATAAAATTCTATTCCACCGGATCGTAACCGCCCTTATTGAAAGGGTTACATCTTAAAATTCTCCATATCGACTTTAAACCGCCTTTGAAAATGCCGTATTTACTAATAGCTTGAACAGAATATTCTGAACATGTTGGATAAAAACGGCAGGAAGGCGGGAATAACGGAGAAATGACTTTTTGGTAAATCCTTATTAAGTAAATAAAAACATTGCGCATAACTAAATATCTTCTCTAATTTTCATCATCAAATCGATAACTTCCGGCATAATATCCTTCAAGTAAATCTTTTTATTATTTTTTTGATTGATCCCGTAAGGCGAAAAAACAATCAAAAGCAATTTGTTATTTTGTATTGCGGTTTCAACTAATCCGGATTTATTTAATCTGTATGATTCTCTTAATAACCGCTTAACCCTGTTTCTCCAAACAGAATTCCCCGCTTTTTTGTGAACCGCAAAAGCAACTTTTACGCCCGTTTGTTCGTGATTGTCTTCTTGGTAGTAAGTCGCCTTAACTTTCCGTGCCGGTGAATATATTACTTTACCTTTAGTATAAACTAAATTAAAGTGACGTTTAAGTTTGATCCTTTCTTTTTTTGAAAGACCAAAGCGTTTCAAGATTAAAATTCGTCACTTACGGTTAATCTTTTTCTTCCCTTGGCTCTTCTTCTTGCTAAAACTTTTCTACCGTTTTTGGTGGACATTCTTTCACGAAAACCGTGCTTGTTTTTTCTTTTTCTGTTACTAGGCTGATATGTTCTTTTCATCTATTACTTTCCGTTTTTTCTAAAAAAAGAATACAAAGTTAAAGATTTTATGCAAAATAAACAATTTTTAGTTTTCCATTTTAGCTCTCTCGGTTTCATTTAAAATCAATTTTTGGTATATTTCGACCAGAAAAAAAGGAGAACATTATGGCAAAAACTCAAACATTCGCGGCAAAAGCCAAAGGAAAGAAAAAAGCTTCACATGTAATGGTGAAATTTGTAAAAACCGTTAAATCCGAAAGAGGTAGCTATAAATTCCAGGAAAAACTTGTCAAACTGGAAGATATTAATCAAGTTACTACTTTAAAATAACCAATCACACCGGGTATTAACCCGATTTTTCATTGCGGGAAAATTCTTTTACCGTATAATAAAGTACTTAACATACGTTTGTTTTGTAGGGATCGTTTTCTTCGGTTTACCAAACGGGAACATTGGCTCAGCTTGTTTGTTATTTTATATAAATCGAAGTTTTACGGAAATTTTCACGAAAGGAGTATGATATGATCGATTCGAAAAAGTTACGGTTTTACGGAATGCGTGATTTGGATAAGATTGAGCAACTGAAAAAGTTAGGAGACGAAGAATTATTTTCCATTAAAGTTGCCGCTCACGTTCTTCCGTTCAGAACTAACAATTACGTTATAGAAGAATTAATTAATTGGGATAACGTTCCAGACGATCCGATTTTCAAACTCACTTTTGTTAACAAAGATATGCTTTTGCCCGAACACTTCGACAAAATGTACCGGGCAATTAAAGCAGGTCTGCCTAAAGATAAACTTACGGAAATCGCAAACGAAATCAGATTTGAGTTGAATCCGCATCCTGCGGGGCAACTAACGGCTAACGTTCCGGTTTTAGATGGAGAGTGCGTTCCGGGAATTCAACATAAATACCGTGAAACAGCACTGATTTTCCCATCCAGCGGTCAAACTTGTCACGCTTATTGCACTTTTTGTTTCAGGTGGGCTCAGTTTGTAGGAGTAAACGATCTTAAATTCGCTACCGACGAATCGAAAAAATTCCAAAAATATTTACTCGCCCACAAAGAGATAACAGATGTTTTGTTTACCGGCGGCGATCCGATGGTAATGGGTCTTAAAAAATTAAAAGCATATATCGAACCACTTCTTTCGCCGGAATTCGAACATATAAAAAACATACGCATCGGGACAAAATCAATTTCATATTGGCCATATAAATATGTGACGGATAAAGAAGCGGACGACCTGCTTCGCTTTTTCGAAAAGATTGTTAACAGCGGAAAACATTTGGCGATAATGGCACACTTCAACCATTGGATTGAACTCTCAACCGATGTGGCAAAGGAAGCGATTAGAAGAATAAGAAATACCGGCGCCGAAATCCGTTCGCAATCACCGTTGATCAGATTTATAAACGACGACAGCGAAGTTTGGGCAAGAATGTGGAAAGAACAAGTTAAATTGGGAATAATCCCGTATTACTTCTTTATTGAAAGGGATACCGGCGCAAAACATTACTTTGCCGTTCCGTTATTCAAAGCATTCAACATTTACAGAAATGCTTACAAACAGGTATCGGGATTAATGAGAACGGTTCGCGGACCGTCAATGTCGGCTACTCCCGGAAAAGTAGCGATTGAAGGTATTGCCGAAATTTACGGCGAAAAAGTTTTCGTGTTGAATTTTATTCAAGCACGGAACCCCGCTTGGGTTAAAAAACCTTTCTTCGCAGCTTTCGATGAAACGGCAAAATGGCTCGACGATTTAACGCCAGCTTTCGGCGCTGATAAATTCTTCTACGAAGACGAACTGGAAAAAATGCTCGGTTACAAATCGGAGAGAATTACACCCGAAGCCGTTCACAGGGCGGGATAAAATCATATTTTAAGCATTTGCGGGACTGTCTAAAAACTTATAAATGGTCATTGGTCTCTAGTCATTTGGAATTTGGGATTAGGGATTTTTCTTCTGTCATTCTGTACGCCTGCAGTAGACAACATGACAGCTAGAAAGTTTCGTTTTCTCTCCGCTTCGGTGGATTGCTTATTACCATGTCATTCCGAACTTGTTTCGGAATCTAAGAAGAACTTGTAATTTAATAAGATGCTGAACCAAGTTCAGCATGACAAGTTTTTAAAATAGTATGAAAGTTAAAAAGACGTGTCATCCCGAACTTGTTTCGGGGTCTAAAAAGAACTCTCCGTCTATTACAAAACTAAGCACCACCGGAGTAAAATATAAAAGATTATAATACAACTTTATCAAACGAATGTTCATTTCTTTTGTTCCCGATAAATCGGGACAAGCTTTGATACAAAAGAAACGAACCAAAGAAAAAATCAAGGCCCCACTTCGTTAGGGGTAAACTGAAAACAATTTGCTAAAATTCTTAGCTTCGTAGCTAAAAATAATGAACTTGTCCCGCTATATCTACCGATATAACGGGACTCAAACAGCATTATTTTTTTAACGCTACTCCGCACGAATTTTTTAACGCAAATTGTTTTAGGCCGTTTTTGGTTCTCATACTTTCTCAATTGCTTCGTTTTATTGAAATTGGAATTTGTTATTTGGAATTTTTATCTGTCATCCCGTCCTCCACGGCGGATTGTTTCGGGCTCTAAAATGAACCCGTAACTATAATCAGATGCTGAAATAAATTCAGCATGACAGAGAAAGAATATGTAACTCCTTCCGCCATTGGCGGATTAATTGTAAACTGTCATCCCGAACTTGTTTCGGGATCTGAAAGAAGTTGTAATTTAATAAGATGCTGAACCAAGTTCAGCATGACACGTAATGTTAGTGTTTCGGGAAAGCATGCCACATTTGAGACAGCTTTTTTTATTTTACAAGCAGCTTTTTCCTGCAGGTAAACCGAAAAGTTTATTTCAACCGGGAATTTAAAAACTTTAACCCAAAACCACGTTAATATCTTCGTTTAACTCGCGGTTAAGTAAATTTTCAATCGCCACAAGGGTTCCGTGAATTGCGCTCGGACAATTATCGCATGCGCCTTGGTAACGGATTAACAAATTGTTTCCTTCAAGACCCAAAATTTCCAAACCGCCGCCGTCACCCGCAAGAGCAGGTCGCACGCGTTTATCCAAAATGGAATTGATTTTCTTTAATTTTTTGTCCACTTCTTCAGGAAGTTCTTCCGTAACTTTTTCTTCGGGAATTAAATTTTTATCGAATTTTTGAATGAACAATAAAAACGGCATCTGTATTTTTTCCCAACCTACGTCGGGATTTTTAACGATGGTTATAAATTTATCCATGTAGAAAACGGATTCCACGCCTTCAATCTCAAAGATTCCTTTTGCCAAAGGATCGCTTTCGGCTTCTTCTTTGCTTTCGAAACTTCTTGTTTCCCTTTTTAATATCCGCTCGTTCAAAATAAATTTCAAAGCATGTGGATTTGGGGTTAAATCAACATCTTGTACGATTAACATCTTGTATCCTTTCCGTTATTTTTACTTTGTTTACAATCATAAAAAAATTTTTGCAACTTATCAAGGCACCGGAGTTGCGCCCGGAATTAATTCCCTTGAATAAGAACTTTGGTAAATGCTTCCCTTTCTTCTTTACTCAAACGGTGAATTTTCATTTTTTCCCTATTGACGAATAATCCTTTTTGCCAACCCGTTGAAACCAACTCGCCTTTACCGTTATAAAATCTGAATTGGATTATTGCCGACACATTTTGCAATTCAGAAATCCAAACTTCAATCGTTACTTTATCTTCCACATAAAGCGATTTTTTATATTTGATGTTTGTTTCAACCAATACCGGCGCAATTCCGGATTCTTCCAATTTTTTAATAGGCAAACCGATTGCATCGAGAAGTTTCAATCTTCCGATTTCCATCCATTGAATATAAACAATATTGCTAACGTGACCGACATAATCGATTTGGTAAGTATAAACCTCGGTTTCGAAAACAACTTTTTTACCTTCGCTCATCTTTCCGCCTCAATTTCTGTTGTTTATTAGAAGAACAAATTCCCCTTTTAATTTTTCTTTTTCTACCGTTTCCAAAATTGTTCCCACTTTCCCCCGTAAAATCTTTTCTCCGGGCATAGTTAATTTATATGCCAAAACAATATAAACGTTTTTACCGAAAGTTTTTTTAACATCTTCCAAAATCCGCTTTAATCTGTATGGCGTTTCCATCAAAACAATCAGTTCTTTAACGGATTTAAGTTTATTTAATTCTTGCTTGCGGATTTCTTTTTTCGGCGAGAGCCAACCGTAATAATAAAATTTTTCAATATTTAATCCTGAAGCAATTAAAGAAGGAATCAACGAATTCGCGCCCGGCAGCGGAATTATATTTATTTTTTTCGCAAGGCATTGCTCTACCAGAAAATGTCCGGGATCGGAAAACAAAGGGGTTCCGGCATCCGAGATTAATGCGGCGGATTTCCCTTTGCTCAATTCCTCAACAATTTCGGGGGTTATTTCTTTTTCGTTATGTTCGTTAAGAAGAACTGTTTCTTTATCGATTCCGAAATGAGAAAGGAGTCTCCTTGCGGGTTTAAGTTCTTCGCAAATAATAAAATCGACTTCTTTTAAAATCCGCAGAGCACGAAGTGTAATATCTTCGAAATTGCCAATGGGCGTTGGAGTTATATAAAGCGAGCTTTTCATTTTTATCGCTTCCCAGCGGTTCCGGGAAAATCAAGCCCGTTAAATCAAAGCTTGTACTTTGTCGATTATTTCCGCGGTTTTTACTTTTAATCTTTCACCGGTGCGGCGGATTTTTATTTCAAT
Source organism: Melioribacteraceae bacterium (assembly GCA_027030245.1). Lineage (GTDB taxonomy): Bacteria > Bacteroidota > Ignavibacteria > Ignavibacteriales > Melioribacteraceae > BMS3ABIN04. The sequence continues at coordinate 62,975 of JALVFE010000038.1, read as the reverse complement.
CAAGTCTTCCTTCAAACCCCTTTCACCAACGATTATTTGCAACGGTAATCCAATCAGATCGGCGTCGGCGAATTTTACGCCGGCTTGAACGTCCTTCCGGTCGTCGTATAAAACTTCAAATCCTTTTTGCGTAAGTTCACCGTAAATTTTTTCGCAAGCGGAAACAACCGGTTCTTTTTTCATATTCAAACCGAGCAAACTAATTTGATAAGGCGCAAGGGTTTTATCCCAAATGATTCCACGGTCGTCATAATTCTGTTCGATGTAACAAGCTAAAACCCTTTCCACTCCGATTCCGTAACTTCCCATAATTATCGGATTTTCTTTGCCGTTTTCATCCAGAAACATTGCACCGAGCGCTTCGGAATATTTTGTGCCGAGTTTGAAAATATGTCCGAGCTCAATGGCTTTGAATACTTCCAATTTACTTCCGCATTTAATACACTCTTCGCCGGTTTGTACTGTTCTCAAATCGAAATACTCAATGTTCGGTACGTCCCGTTTCAAATCAATTCCGCCGATGTGGTAATCGTTTTTATTGGCTCCGCTGTAAAGATTGTTTCCGTCTTTCAATCTGAGATCGGCTATAATTCTAAATTTAATTCCAATCGGACCAATCGAACCCGCATCTGCTCCTGTAATTTCTTTCAACTCATCCGGATGAGCGGGACGGACAGCGCCGCCGAGCGCGGATTCCAATTTTGTTTCGTTGACTTCATCGTTACCCGACATCAAAACCAGCACCGGTTCGTCGTTAAAAATATAAATTCTCGATTTCGCGGTTTCGCGTTCGTCAATTCCCAAAAATTCGCAAAGCTCGTCGATGGATTTTACGTTCGGTGTGTGAATTTCGTAAACCTTTTTTGAAACTTCGTGACGTTTTACGGCTGGAATTTTAGATTGAGCAACTTCAACGTTTGCGGCATATCCGCAGCTTTCGCAGTAAGCAACGGTATCTTCGCCGGCATCGGATTTCACCATAAATTCTTCCGACTGGCTTCCGCCCATTGCTCCGCTTGAAGCGCCGACGACAAAATATTTTATTCCGCATCTGTCGAATATTTTCCGGTAAGCTTTATCGTGTAATTCGTAAGATTTATCCAAACCTTCCCACGAAGAATCGAAAGAGTAAGCGTCTTTCATTAAAAATTGTCTTCCGCGAATAACTCCGCTTCTCGGTCTCGGTTCGTTTCTGAATTTAGTTTGTATTTGATACCAAATTTGCGGCATTTCTTTATACGATTTGAGAACTCCGCGCGCGTGGAAAGTCATTATTTCTTCGTGTGTCGGAGCTAAAACATAATCTCTGTTTTTTACATGAAACATCGTATCGCCGAAAGCTTCCACTCTACCGGTTTTTTCCCAAATTTCCTTGGGGTTTAACGCCGGCAGATGAAATTCTTGTCCGCCAATAGCGTCCATCTCTTCGCGTATAATTTCAATAATTTTTTTCAATACTTTGTAACCGAGCGGTAAAAACGAGTAAATTCCCGCCGAAAGCATACGTATCATTCCGCTGCGCACCATTAATTTGTGACTCGGAATTACCGAATCGGCAGGGTCTTCTTTCAATGTAGGGATAAATGCTTTACTAAATCTCATCTTAATCCAAATTTTAATTTTCGTAAGTTGCAAAAATAAGAAATTTGGTTAACAATATTAAATAATTCATTCCCTTACGGCATTTTGTTGTAAACTTTACGCAGAATTTTCCGCTTGCACATCATCGAAGGTTTTTACATTTTATTTGCCCGATAATTTTTATTCAGGAAAACAAATGTCAAAAGAAAACAATCCCACCCGTTTCGATATGAGTCCGGACGAATTCAAGCAATTCGGTCACAAGTTAATCGACTGGATAGCTAATTACATGGAGAACGTAGAAAATTATCCCGTTCTATCACAAATTGAACCCGGCGAAATAAAAAAACAACTACCGCAGTCTCCGCCGGCGCAAGGTGAAAGTTTTGATGATATTTTCGGCGACATAGAAAAAATCATTTTACCGGGGATTACGCATTGGAACCACCCTAAATTTATGGCGTATTTCAATTCCACTTCAAGCGGACCCGGAATTTTAGGTGAATTGCTTTCCGCTGCGCTTAACGTCAACGGAATGATTTGGCAAACTTCACCCGCAGCAACCGAATTGGAACAAGTCGTGCTTGATTGGCTGAGACAAATGTTAAATCTTCCTGAAAAATTTTGGGGTATAATTTACGATACCGCTTCAATCAGTACGCTACATGCAATTGCGGCGGCAAAAACATTAACCGAAGAAAAATTGAAGGACAAGTTCGATCTTTCCCGCCTCAGCATTTACTTCTCCGAACATGCCCATTCATCCGTGGAAAAAGCCATAAGGTTTATAGAGATTAAAAATATCCGCAAAATCCCGGTTGATGAAAATTTCAAGATGATTCCACAAAAATTAAACGAAGCCATCGAAAACGATATTTCGGAAGGACTCATTCCTTTTTGCGTGATTGCAACCGTTGGTACAACTTCCACCACAAGCATTGATCCCGTAAAAGAAATTGTAAAAATATGCAAAGACAAAAACCTTTGGCTTCACGTGGATGCCGCATACGGCGGAACCGCAGCTATTGTTCCCGAAATGAGAAATGTTTTGGAAGGCTGTGAATCGGCTGATTCTTTCGTAGTCAATCCACATAAATGGATGTTTACCCCAATAGATTTAAGCGCATTTTACATAACCGAACCCCGCTTGTTGAAAAAAACTTTCAGTTTGGTTCACGAATATCTTAAGACGGAAAAAGACAGCGAAGTTGTAAACTTAATGGATTACGGAATTCAATTGGGAAGAAGATTCCGCGCATTAAAACTATGGTTTGTAATCCGTTATTTCGGAAAAGAAGGAATTATCAAAATTTTGAGAGAACACATCAGAATAAGCAGAAAGTTTGCCGGTTTTATTGAAGCGCATCCCGATTTTGAAAAAATGGCGCCGAATCCTTTCAGCTTGGTTTGCTTCCGGGCAAAAATAAACGGCATTACCGAAACGGGAAAAATAAACAAACTAAATGAAAAGCTGATGAAGAAAGTCAACAAAACCGGAAAAGCATATCTTTCTCATACCAAACTTAACGGAAACTACGTTTTAAGATTAGCCGTTTCGGGAATTCATACAAACGAAAAAGACATGCTGGATACTTGGGAATTAATTCAAAAAACTCTTACTGAAATAAAAAAAGAAATGTATTAATTTACTCGGTAAAAATTAAAACAAGCCTTACCATTCAGCAAAGGTTGTAATTTGGGGACGGCTTAAAAAATTACACCGGAAAAAGAAAGAAGATTTATTAGAGAACCGGAGCGGCAAATAAGCCGCTCCATTTAAAAAGTTTAGTTTTCTATAACTTGAACTTCTTGTGCTTGTTCACCCTTCGGACCTTGTTCAACAATAAATTGAACTTTTTGACCTTCTTCCAAGGTTTTATAACCATCGGAAAGAATTGATGAATAGTGAACAAATACGTCGGCACCGCCTTCTCTTTCAATAAAGCCGTAGCCTTTCGTGCCGTTGAACCATTTTACGGTTCCTGTTTCACGTTCTGCCATTGAAAATACCATTAACTACTAATAAAAATTGTTACTTAAGTGAGTATTAATCAAGATTGGAAACTGCGGAAGATTGTAGAAATACAATTTCGAATAAAGATTTACTACTCAATATAAAATTTAATAAATATATTTGTTAAATCAAATGTACCAAATACAATTTAAATCGGAATACGTTTGTTCAAACAAAAACGGAGCGCCGGTACGGTGAATTTTTATTTTACTTAAAGGAACAACCAAATGAAGTTTTTAAAGATATTTTCCGCAATTGCAATAATTTTACTTTTTTCTTGCAACCAAAACAAAGAGAGCGAGCAACCCCAAAGCAAAGAGTTCTTGGAACTGCAAAAAAAGAAAACCGAAAAACAAAAAGAGCTTGAGAAATTAAAAGAAGAAATAAAAAAACTTAAAGCTAAAAAAGACAGTATGGAATCGGCGGGCGATTCGATTTAAAAATAAAAATGCGACCCCGGAATTTTGGAGTCGCATTTTATAAAATTACAGGTTAATTACAATTTAACCCAAATATACTTTCAACCTTTTACTTCTGGAAGCATGGCGTAATTTTCTTAATGCTTGTTCTTTTATTTGTCTTACTCTTTCCCGAGTCAGGTTAAGAATTTCGCCGATTTCTTCCAGTGTAGCAGTGTACTCCGTATTAAAACCAAAGTAAAGTTTGATTACCGTAGCTTCCTTTTCCGATAGTGTGGAAAGAACTCTCTCGATTTCCTTTCGAAGAGATTCGTTCATCAAATTGGTATCGGGCGAAGGTTGTTCGGTATTCGGCATAACATCCAAAAGGCTGCTCTTGCTGTCTTCGCTTTGCGAAAACGGAGCATCCACGGAAACTTGTCTGCCCGAATGCCTTAAAGTATAAGCTACTTCCTCTTCGCTCATATCCAATTCGTTGGCAATCTCTTCAACGCTCGGTTTTCTTTCGAGCTCTTGTTCCAAACTGCTGGCAACCTTGGATATTTTGGAAAGTTCGCCAACACGGTTTAACGGTAATCTAACCATTCTCGATTGATCGGCAATCGCTTGCATAATTGATTGCCTAATCCACCAAACAGCATAGGAAATAAATTTGAAACCACGGGTTTCATCGAATTTTTTCGCGGCTTTAATTAAGCCTAAATTTCCTTCGTTTATAAGGTCGCTCAACGGCAAACCTTGGTGTTGGTATTGCTTTGCAACACTCACGACAAATCTTAAATTTGCCTTAGTTAATTTGTCAAGGGCTGCTTTGTCGCCCTTTCTTATTCTTTTAGCTAATTCTATTTCCTCTTCGGGGGTAATTAAATCAACCTTCCCGATTTCCTGGAAATATTTGTCGAGAGATTGACTCTCGCGATTTGTTATTTGTTTGGTGATTTTCAAAGCTGATGGCTCCTTATTTGAATGTTATTGGTAAGATAACCGGTTTAATATGTTAAAAAAACAAAGTGCTAAATTTTGCAATCTACATAAGATAATGAACTATTTTGTGAAAATCAATACTTTTCTATAACTTTTTTTGTTTTTTATGTACAATATTAATACAAAATAGTTCCCGAAATTAAATTCCGCTTTTATAAATTTATTTGATGCCTTGATTTTATTAAAGATTCCGGTTTTCGTTAATTAATTTTATAAAATGTGATTTACATCAAAATCACAGAACATTCGATTATTATCGGAAGAATCGTTAAATTATTTAACAAATTTTACTTTTATCCACTTTGTATCGATTATTTCAATAGTTAACCGAATAAATTGCCGGAGGCAAAAAGTGGGCAAGAAAAAAAACGAATCCAAAACCGATCCGGAAAAGAAAAGTCAAAAAAATCAAAAAAAATTAAAACGGAAATTTTACGAGAAAGAGTTACGGAAACTCCAAGTAGAACTGGTAAAACTGCAAGAATGGATAAAACATAAAGGTCTGAAAGTGGTTGTAATTTTCGAAGGACGGGATGCAGCAGGAAAAGGAGGAGTGATTAAAAGAATCACGCAAACCCTCAATCCCAGAATTTGCAGAGTAGTAGCGTTGGGCACTCCCACCGAAAAGGAGAAAACCCAATGGTACTTTCAGAGATACGTCCAGCATTTACCCGCAGCAGGCGAAATGGTTTTGTTCGACAGAAGTTGGTACAACCGCGCAGGCGTGGAAAGGGTTATGGGTTTTTGCACGGAAGAAGAGTACAAAGAATTTCTTCGTTCTTGCCCGGAATTTGAACGAATGCTTGTGAGATCCGGTATCATATTGATTAAATATTATTTTTCGGTAAGCGACGAAGAACAAGAAAGACGTTTTCAAGCGAGAATACACGATAGAACAAAACGGTGGAAATTAAGTCCCATGGATTTGGAATCAAGAAAACGTTGGGTGGAATATTCGAAAGCCAAAGACGAAATGTTTGCTCACACCGATATAAAACAAGCTCCGTGGTACGTTGTTAACGCCGACGATAAAAAAAGGGCACGGTTGAATACAATACATCACTTGCTAAGTTTAATTCCGTACGAAGATTTAACCCCTCCGCCAATTAAATTACCGCCGAGGCAAAAAAACAAGGGTTATATTCGCCCGCCTATAACAGATCAAACTTTCGTACCGGAAGTTTACTGAGGTTCGGGATTAAGATTCTTTTTCGGCTTCATTATTGCCGAAGTATTTTTTCATAGGAGCGAAGTAATGGTCTTTCCAGCCCTTTTTATATTTTTTCCCATCACCTTCCGGCAGGTTCGAGTGAACTATGGTAAGCTTTGTTCCTTTATCAACCGGTTCGAGAGAAATTTCGATTTTGGAATCCGGTGCGTCTTCGGGAAAATCGGTCGTGCGCCACGATTGGTGAATGCGTTTGTTCATGTGAAGCAATAAATTTTTACCTTTTATATAACCGTCGCCTGCGGTAAATTCGCTGCCTACTTTCTTTTCAATTTCGGCTTTGCTTTCCGTAAATTCCGAATGCTTTGTACTGTCTAACCACGCATTGTAAATTTCTTTAGGTGTTGCCGGTAAAGTTACCGATACTTTGAATGAATCGCCCATCTTTCTCCCGTTTTTAACTTAATACAAATATAACAATATTTTAACTTTATTTTAATACGCTCAACATATTTCTGATTAATGGAACTTTTGATTAAATTTTCGGATATAAAAAGCATGGAAGTAAAAAACCTTCCAATTCGAAAAATTCATCCCTTACTGTTTTTCGATTTTTTATCAATTAACATTACCGGAGAAATATTATGCAAAGCAATTTATTACTCACCTTGTTTTTGATGGGTCTGGGAGCGGGAGTCATCACTTCGCAAAACTACGAACAAAAATCAATTGCGGTGACGGTCTATAACGCTAATTTGGGTGTAATAAAAGACGTCAGAAGCATTTCAATACCGGAAGGAAAATCTCAAATTTCAATTACGGATGTTGCGCAACAAATTGATCCGACAAGCGTTCACATAAATCTGGACGGTGAAGTGATCGAACAAAATTATCAATACGATTTGGTTTCCCTCGATAAGATTTTGAAAAAATACATTGATAAGGAAATCCAACTTATCGGGGAGAAAGACGAATTTATCGAAGGAACGCTCCTGTCAAACTACGGCGGGCAAGTTGTTCTTAGAAAAAAAGACGGCGGATTGATTATGCTGCCGAACGTTTCAAAGTTCCGTTTTAACGTTAATTCGCTACCCGAAGGTTTAATAACAAAACCTACTTTGGTCTGGCTCGTAAATTCCAACTCTTCCGGAAAGCAAGATGTTGAAATATCCTATCAAACAAAAGGAATGAATTGGCATGCGGAATATGTTGCCGTTTTGAACGAAGATGATACTAAACTTGACCTGAATGCTTGGGTTAGCGTTGAAAACAATTCCGGTACCACATACAAAAACGCAAAACTTAAACTTGTTGCAGGTGATGTTAATTTAGTTAAAGCACGCGACCGGTACAGGGACGCAGAACAATTTATGAGCGTACGGGCAAAAACAGCCCAGCCTCAATTCCAAGAAAAAGAATTTTTCGAATATCATATTTACAATTTGCAACGCCCCACAACTTTGGCAAACAACGAGACGAAACAAATATCCCTTTTCGAAGGTACCGGAATAAGCGCAGTCAAAAAATATTTTTACCGCAGCGGAGGATATTACGGATACGGCGGGAATAAAAAAGGGAAAGTTGCCGTAATAGTTGAATTCAAGAATAAAAAATCCAACGGATTGGGCGTTCCTATGCCGAAAGGAAAAATAAGAATGTTTAAATCCGACGGTGAAACGCTCGAATTTATCGGAGAAGACCTTATCGATCATACGCCGCGCAACGAACAAGTAAAGTTAAAACTCGGCGACGCTTTCGATATTCTTGCCGAAGAAAAACAAACGGAGCACAAAAAAATAACCGATAAAGTTTTCGAGGAAAGCTACGAAATTACAATTACCAATAGAAAGAAGGAAGACGTGACCGTAGAAGTTGAACGATGGTTAGGATATAATTGGGAAATATTAAAATCATCCCTCCCTTACGAAAAGAAAGACGTAAGCCGCATAGTATTCCAAGTACCGGTTAAAGAAAACGACAAAACAAAATTGACGTTTAAAGTCCGATACGTTTATTAATCAAAACGGTAAGCGGTTGTTATTTTAAGATTCTGTTACTTAAAAGTTCAATTTGCGAAAGACTTGAAATAACGGCCGCTTCCACTCTTAAAGTCCATTTGCTTATCGTAAAAGGAACGAATCCCAGTTTTTTCATAAAATCAATCTCGTAGGGAATCCAACCGCCTTCGGGACCGATTGCAACCGTAACATAATCAACAGGCTTTTTGTAAATATCAAATAATGTTTGCCCTGCAGAGCTTTCGGCGAGAAGTTTCAGACTGTTTCCCCTTTCAATTTGTGGGAACAAATCTTCGAAATATGCCTTGAATTTTTTATGGAAATGAATTTGAGGCGCCATGGTTTGTTTACCTTGGCTCATTCCCAACTTTATAATCTTTTCAAAATATTCCTCTTTCAACAAATGCGATTGATAATAACTTTTTTCAACCCGTTGCGACTTAATAAAATCAATACGCCCTACACCCATCGATGCAGTATGAAACAATATCTTCTTCAATGTTTGTGGTCTCGGTAAAGCACAAATAAGATGAACGGAAGGTTTATTGGTTACGGCGGGAAAAGTGTTTATAACTTTTAAAGTCACTTGCTTTCCGCTTATACCGGCAATTTCGGCTTTACCCAAAACGCCGTTGTAAAAGCCTATTTCCACCGTATCTCCTTTTCCGGCTTTTAATACTTTAATGATGTGTATTGCCCTTTCGTCGCTTACGGAATAAACGTTTTCCGCAGTTTTATCTTTTCTGGAAAGTAAAATAATATTCATAGGAAAATTTTAGTCAAGGTTTTTCAGAAGGTTGATGTTTTTCACTTCGCCTGCAATTACCAATCTGTCGGTTTCTTTGATTACGTAATCGGGACTTGGAATAGCTTTAATTCTTTCTCCCCGTTTTTCTTTTGTTTTTATCGATAAAACATCCACACCGAATTTTGCGCGGATATTAAGTTCCCGAATAGATTTATTTACAAAAGATTTCGGAGCTTTTATTTCCGATATGGAATAACCTTCCAGAAAAGTTACGTTCGTCTCGGGTTCTTTCATACTGATACTGCTTGCAAGTGTTGAAGAAATTTCGCGCCTTTCCACTTCTTCGTTATATGCATCTTGAATATCGTTCCGCCAAATTACCCCGATAATTTTTTTCGAGTCGGGAGATGCAACAACCGGCAGATTATCGAAATTAAACTTACTCATTTTATCGAGTGCGGTCTGACAATTATCCTCCAAACTAACCGTATCAAAATTAGTGGACATTATATCTTCGGCAATTAATAAATTTTGCAAAGAGTCTTTTTCAAACAAATAATCTTTAATTGTATCGACCAAGATTATTCCTCTAATGTTACCGGCAGAATCCAAAACGGGAAAATGTCTTCCTCTTCCTTGAATAATTTTGTTTACGACCTGACTAAAATTATCAGAAATGTTTATATAATCGAACTTTTCGGAATAAACGTCTTTTACAAAAATCGATTCCATTATATTTATTTCCGTTCCTTCCTTAATCTGAATGCCTCTCATCACTAATTTCAAAGTGTAAATAGACTCGCGCGAAAGTTTTGACGAAAGGATCATGCTGATAATGCAAGTAATCATTAACGGAAGAATAATATGGTAATCGTTGGTCAATTCGAAAACAATAATAATCGCGGTAATCGGAGCTCTTGTTGTACCGGCAACCAATCCGCCCATAGCAACCAAAGCGTATGCGCCGGGTCCGGCTGTAATATCCGGAAAAAGATTATGAACAATGGTTCCGAAAAACGCTCCAACCATTGCGCCCATAAAAAGCGAAGGAGCAAAAATACCGCCCGAGCCGCCGCTTCCCAAAGTGACCGAAGTAGCAAAAATTTTAACGAAGAGCAACAGGATTGCAAGCTTCCAAAGCATATTGCCGTGAAGTGCAATATTAATAGTATCGTAACCGACGCCCATTACGTGCGGATAAAACAAACCTATTATTCCGATAACCAATCCGCCTATAACAGGTTTGAAATATTCCGGAAAATTAATTCTGTTTTCAAAAAAATCTTCCGAATAGTAAAGAATTTTTATAAAGAGATACGAAGCCAAACCCGTTACCGCTCCGAGCAAAAAATAAAATCCTATTTCAATTGTGCTTCCCATTTCATAAGGCGGAACTTGAAAGGCGGCAAAATCACCCTCGAAGTGATGTGAAATTACGGTCGCCATTACCGAAGAAATTACAATAGGCGAAAATTGAGCAACGGCAAAATCCATTAAAATTATTTCCACGGCGAATAACGCTCCGGCTATCGGCGCATTGAAAGCCGCGGCAATTCCCGCTGCCGCTCCGCATCCTACCAAAGTTTTCAGGCGTTTAGACGGTACGCGGAAAAACTGCCCGACAGTAGAACCCAAACTCGAACCGATTTGAATTATCGGACCTTCGCGGCCTACAGACCCTCCGGTACCGATAGATATTGCGCTTGCCAAAGCTTTGATAATTGCAACGCGCGGGCGAATATTTCCACCTTTCAGTAAAATTGCCTGCATTACTTCGGGAACACCATGCCCTTTGGCTTCGGGAGCGAAAAAGTAAATTAGCGGTCCGACTATTAATCCGCCGATAATCGGCGCAAGAATAATAACATACCATGGCGAATTCATTATGTTTTCGAGCAAGTTACCTTCGCCGGGAAATGATAAGTCGGAGAAAAATTCTATCATTGCCCTGATACCGATTGCAGAAAATCCGGCCAGAATGCCAATGATAATCGCAACGATTATCATAAAAGTATGTTCGGTGAGCTTTGCTCTTTCCAGCAGGTCCGCCGTTTTGCGGGAAAGGTCTTTGAAAGCTTTATTTAACGAAATAATCTCCAAACTGATTCCGAATTAATAAAAATAGTCGAGCTGAATTTGAAATTTACTGAAAATGAACCGATTGAAAAAATTATTTTTAGTCGGTATAATATTTTATTACCGATTCTATTGCCTTTTCGCAAACTTTACAAAACGGTTTCTTGCCGATTGAAAACATGATACAATCCAACATTGGTCTGTATAATCCTTTTGAAGCATAACCCGCTCCTTCAAAAGCCCCAACTTTTCCCCAGTATTTACTATTACGTAAAAACTCTTCAACCCTTTTTGTGTGCCGTTCCTTTATCGTTTCGGCTTTTTGTATTAAAGAATCTATTTTTTCTTTTTCCGCACCTTCCCGTTTCAATTTTGCTATTTCCGAATTTATTTTTCTCCTTTCCTTTTGCCATGCCGTATCCAACGAATCGAATTCGCTTTTGCGCCACGGCGTTGGAATTTCTATTCCCGGAGAAACCAAACTATCCCATTTAACATGCGGGGGATTTAATAATGCCGTAATGTTCGGCTCGACCGGTTCCACATCTTCTGGATAAAAATCGCTGTACGCAACGGACGAAGTATAATATTCATCGGCTAAACCGGCAAAGGAATGTCCGAACTCGTGCAGAAAAACATATCCGCTCCATTTATTATCACTGGTGAAAGTACAAAACTGATTATAGATTCCGCCCCCGCCGTATCTTTCGTGATTAACCATAATGTAAACAGCATCGTAGGGAACCGCAGAAGCCATATCGCGCATCGCTTTATTGTCTTCGGTTAAAAGATATCTTGCCGAACCCAATGAATTAAAGGTACAATTCAAATTGGTGTTTTTATAAATTCCCGCTCGCGGTTCATCCGTTCCGCTTTCTTGCGAAGTTTTGAAAACCCCGCGAATATTGAATTTATCACGTAAAGATTTATACGGCTCTTGGGAAAAAAATATCTCAGTGAACTTTTTAATATCTTTTTCAAATTTTGAATATTCGTTTTGGGAATATCCTTCGCTCAGAATTACAACATCAACTTTATTGTGTGGGTTGCCGTTTATTTCCGCTTCAATAATTTTAAGTGAGCTATCCGGCTTTTCCCTAATAATATCCACACTTTCCGGATTTATTATTGCCCCGAAAATTTTATTGAGTTTATTTTTCTCGTCGCGTTTAAGCAACACGAATTTAATTTTACGTTTCGGCAACGGGATTAAAACCGATTCGGCAAAAGTTTTCTTAATTCCCTTTTTTGCTTTTCCGCTCGTTTGATATTCAAAGAAATAACTGTCGAATCCTTTAGAAAAGATTAATTCATCATTTTGCGCATCGTAAATTTTAGCATAGTATTTTCCGTTATTAAATTTATCGATTAAGTTCACCGTACTTCCCGCCCAAATACCGTAAACGTAAATTTTATCAATCGTCACAATGTCTGTTTTGGAATCCCCGGTGTGAAAATAATCTATCCGCATTGTACGGTTAAGGAAATACTCATCGAATCTATTATTATTTTGAGCGAAAGAAAAAACAGTAGCGGTAAAAATTAACATCAGTGTATAAAATGTTTTCATAATCATTCCCGTATTTTTTACAAAATTACAAAATCCCAAACACTTAACAGTAAAGAATTTACTTTTCAATTTTCAAAATAAAAGGAACGGACAAAAGAGCAAGCGTGGCCGTTATTTTATAAGTTGTTTCCAATCCGTATAAATCACCGAGCAATCCCACAAGCAGAACGGAACCGCCGCCGATTACAAAATTAATTGTGATGTAAATACCGTTAATGAAAGACGGCCGGCTTGAAGTATTATCGTTTACTATTGCAAGCATCACGGGCGTTGTTCCGAAAACGAACAAACCGAGTAAAATCAGAATGGGGATTGACCAAAAATCATCGCTTATAATAAACAACCACATTAGTAAAGATGAAACAATGCCCACTATCAGTAATGTTTTTCTTCTTCCGAATTTATCCGATAAAGTTCCCGATAAGTAAGTACCCAAAGCGCCCGAAATTTGTAACGCAGAGAGTGCAATACCGCCCGACCAAAGCGATTTGCCTTTCATCGTGATATATGTCGGTAAAAAAGCAGTCAGCGAACCTCGCAGAAGCGCAATAAAAAACGTGGCTCCGATAATCGATATAAATAACGGAGTTATTTCTTTTAGTGTTTGTTTTACGCCCTCTTGCTTTCCGGAATCCTTATCATTTTGTTTAATTTCAATATCTTTAAGTTTAAAGTAGAGAATTGCGGATGCAAACAATCCGAACGGTATTAACTTATAAGTGCCTTCCAATCCCCACAACGAAACCGCGCCGAGAATTACCAATGGACTTAATCCTCTTGCAATTTCGCCGCCGAGCATGAAAAAGCTCATTCCTTTCCCCACTCTGTTCCCGGAAACCTGCTTCATAATTACGGGTGCGGGAACGTGGAACATCGATGCGCCGATTCCCATAACAAAAAGCAAAATAATTATAACCGTAACCGATGGAGCAACGCCAAGTAAACTCATACTTGTTGCAGTAACGGAAGGAGCTAAAATCAAAAGATAACGGACGCGTAATTTATCGGCAGCCAAACCTACCAATGGGTTCAACAATGCGGGAATTCTTCCGATCATCGAAAGAAAGCCAGCAGTAGAAAGAGAAATGCCAAGTTTATCAATTAGTAACGGTAAAATTGGCGCAAGAAAAGAAGAGTAAACATCATGAAGCGAATGGGCAAGCGCTACGGTAATTACCTTTCCGGTTTGAAATTTTTGCTTGTTCATATTTCAGTCGTACGGAAATTCATAATTCCAATCTGCCGGCCCTTTGTTAATTCAGGATTTTACATTTTTCAAAATCCGGTGAATTATTTTACTATGTAAACATTATTGCTTCTGTTGGCATCGGGAATATGTTTGTTTCCCAAAATTATTTTTTTCAGTTTCTTTTTTGTTTGATATTTTATTCTAACAACGCCCGAGCTGTTTTTCCAAGTTCGTGCGGAAAGTTGTGTAACGTCTTTCGTCCCGTCCGTAAATTCAAACGTAACTTCAACACGTGTGGGCACATTGCCTATTTTTTCTATCGCCGCTTCGATTGTATTTCCGTTAATTTCCACATTTTTTATTCCCAAATCGGGATACCCGAATTCCATAAACCACGGTTTCCAGAACCAGCTTAAATCTTCACCCGCTACATCGTTGAAAGTGAAAAAGAAATCGTACGGAAGCGGATGTTTGCCGTTCCAGCGCGTAATGTACTCTCTAAGAGCTTTTCTAAATAAATCCCGCCCCAACAAATGCATTAATTCGCGATACGCATTTGCCGGTCTGTTATAAAATGCTATTCTCATATATCTTGTTTTATTCGAATAAGAAACTACAATCGGGGGCAATTCCGTTTCCATACCGGCGGCATATTCATAACTTCGAACGTTGCCGGCAAGATAATCGTATTCGGGTACCAATTCATCGACCGTTTCTTGGGGAAAGAAACTTGCCCAACCTTCGTCCATCCATGCATATTTCCGCTCGTTTATTCCCATAAAAAACGGGAAATAAGTATGCGCAATTTCGTGGAAAACCAATCCGATAAATCTCGGGCGGATTGTAGGTTGACCGTCGTTAGCCATCATAGGCGTTTCCATTCCCCCGCCTCTTTTTTTGTTAAAGAATGTTGTAGTATGCGAATACGGATACGGATAGCCCGGCAATTCAAACGACATGTATTCAATTGTTTTGCGGGCAATCTGCGCAGCATCTTTGAAAAATTTATAATCTTCGCTTCCAACGGCTTCGGTTAAAACCCGCCGACCAGTACTTTTATCCACTTCAATACTTGCGGCATCCCACGAATAATGTTTACTGATTGCAAACGAAAAATCGGTTACGTTTTTAGCGGTGAAATGCCAAACGTTTTTTTCATTATCGGCAGTAACGTTGTTATTTTTTCTGTCCGCCGCCGTTATAATATGAACTGTTGAATCAGAATTTTGAGCTTGGCGGTATCTTTCAACAATTGCAGGCTTATAAACTTCCCGTGCATTCTGAAGTTCGCCCGTTGCCCATACGGTGTATTTTCCGGGAACTGTAATGTTAACATCAAAATTTGAGAAATCATTATAAAATTCAACCATTCCCTGATATCTAACCATATCCCAACCGTCGATATCGTCGAAAACAGCAATTTGCGGATACCAATAAGCAATGAAAAAATCGCCGTCGCCGTAGTTACCCATTCTTATTCCGCCGTTTTCCGGAATTTTGAAACTCCATTTTGTTCGCACCTCGAGCGATTGCCCGGGCGCTAATTTTTCGGGTAATCTAACAATCATATTTGTGGAATTGCGTCTTACCGTTTTGCTTTTCGGGGAAATATCTAAAGTATCGGAATTAATTATCAGATAATCTATTTTAACACCATCAGTGAACATTCCGAAATTTATGGGAAAATCCCTTAAAGCGTCTCTCGTCATTATATCTTGGTATAGCCGTATTACAATTCTGGAAAGGGAGTCGGGACTGTCGTTATGATAAATAATCACTTCGTCACCGCCAACTTTACTGCTGTCCGGAAATACTTCTACATTTATTTTATAATCGGAATGATTTTGCCAATACTTGGCACCCGGCGAACCGTCGTATCCTCTTATGCCGGCTTCATATGATGCCTTGACATTTTTGGGTATGTAAATTTCACTTTTGTTTTGTGCCGCGACAACTTGTATTATGGCAAAAAAAGATAACGTTAGAAAAAATAACTTATCCCTCACTTTTTTCATTTTAATCTCCTTAAAACTTGAAAACACGGTAATAAACTAAAACCTTTTTAGTATAAATCCGCCGTTGAAAAAATCAACTGTGTAATTTAGTGAAAAGTATTAACTACTAAAAAAAATAAAAAAGGAAATTTTCTTTTTGTTTGGAATCACAATAATCACGTTATATACAGCGACTGACAACAGACTTTTATATATTTAAGTTTAACATAATCGCAAAACTCAGGAAAAATGATTGAAATTGTAAATTTACATAAAGCCTTCAACTCCAATAAAGTGCTGAACGGCGTTAATCTCTTGATAAACGAAGGAGAAACCCTTGCAATTATTGGCAAAAGCGGAAGCGGCAAAAGCGTTTTGCTGAAACATATAGTAGGACTTTTGTTTCCCGACGAAGGCTACGTAGTTGTCGAAAACGAAAAAATCGATCCGGCTGACAAAAACAAACTTTATAAAATTCGTCGTAAATTCGGTTATTTATTTCAAAGCGCCGCTTTATTCGATTCCATGACGGTCGGCGAAAACATTGCGCTGCCCTTGGTAGAGAACGATTACAATCTTTCCGAAAACGAAATAAATAAAAGAATACGAGAAAAACTGGAACTTGTAGGATTGCCCGGAACGGAAAACATGAAACCGGCTGAGCTTTCCGGTGGAATGAAAAAGCGGGTGGGACTCGCAAGAGCTTTGGTTACGGAACCACGTTATATTTTATACGACGAGCCTACAACCGGTCTCGATCCGATAATGTCGGATTCCATTGATGAATTAATTAAAAACCTTGCGGATAAACTAAACGTTACGTCAATTGTTGTAACACACGATATGTTCAGTGTGAAAAATGTTTCCGACCGAATAGCAATGCTGCACGAAGGCAAAATTTATTTTGTGGGTACGCCCGAAGAAATATTGAACTCCGATGATAAAGTTATTAACGAATTTATTAAACGAACGGGATTTTAATGAGTAAAACAAGAACCGTTTATGTCTGCACCAACTGTGGATACGAATCCGTTAAATGGTTAGGGAAATGTCCCTCATGCGATTCGTGGAATACATTTTCCGAAGAAATAAGAGAAACAAAGAAAAGCGCCAAAAAGAAACCGGAAATTAAAAGCGAAGTGTTTTCGCTTAACGATTTGACAATCGAAAAAGAAATAAGAATAAAAACCGGTATAGGCGAATTTGACAGGGTTTTGGGCGGCGGATTAATTTACGGTTCGGCAATATTGATTGCAGGCGATCCCGGAATCGGTAAATCTACTTTGGTAATGCAAGCGGCGGCAAACATTAAAGGCAAAACGCTTTACGTAACTGGCGAAGAATCAACAAAGCAAATTAAAGTGCGCGCGGAAAGATTAAAAGTAAACAACGATTCTCTGCTTATCCTCGCCGAAACAAATCTTGAAGGAATAAAAAACGCAATCGAAAATACCGCTCCGGACGTTGTAATAATCGATTCGATTCAAACGATATTCAATCCCGAATTCGATAACGGTCCCGGCACGGTTACGCAAATACGCGAGTGTACTTTGTCTTTAATGAATTTGGCAAAAGAAAAAAATTTCGCAATAGTGTTGGTCGGGCATGTAACCAAGGAAGGATTTATTGCCGGACCCAAGGTTCTCGAACATATCGTGGATGCGGTGATTCAATTCGAAGGGGACAAAAACAACACATACCGGATTTTAAGGGCGCTGAAAAACCGCTACGGCAACACAAACGAGATAGGAATTTTCGAGATGCACGACGATGGTCTGAGCGAAGTAAATAATCCCAGCGAATTGTTTCTTAGTGAAAGACATGTGAAAACTACCGGTTCAATTGTAACATCGAGCATGGAAGGAACACGCCCCGTTCTTTTCGAAGTTCAAGCGCTTGTTACTCCCTCGAACTTCGGAAATCCGCAAAGAGTAGCAACCGGCTTCGATTACAGAAGACTTTCAATTCTGCTTGCCGTATTGGAAAAAAGAGCCGGATTCAGACTTTCTTCACACAATGTATTTTTGAATATGGCCGGTGGAATAAGAATTTTCGAACCCGCTGTGGATTTAGCCGTTTGCGCGGCAATAACTTCAAGTATTTCTAACACTCCGGCGCGCGAAAGTCTTGTGGTTATCGGCGAAGTAGGTCTGGGCGGGGAAATAAGAAGCGTAAGCAATGTCGAAAAGAGAATTCAGGAAGCGGAAAAATTGGGATTCAAAAATATTGTATTGCCGAAAAGCAATTTAAACTTGACTAACGGAAAATTTTCCATCAACTTAATCCCCGTAGAAAATATCTCTTCCGCAATAGAAAAAATTTTTGAAATACAATCAAGTTAATAAATAACGACATGTTCAGAATAATTTCATTTTTGTTTTTCACTTCGTTATTCGTTGATGTTCCGGCACAAACAAATTATTACGTTTCACCTTCGGGAAACGACTCGAACCCGGGAACACTTAGTCAACCATGGCGCACACTGCAACATGCGGCAAATACTGTATCGGCAGGAGATACGGTTTTTGTAAGAAACGGCACTTACAATGAAACTGTAACCCTCAATGTTTCCGGTTCACAAGCCGGCGGGTACATTACATTTATAAATTATCCCGGAGAATCCCCTGTTGTAGACGGAACAGGATTGTCTTTGTCGGAAGATACGGGGCTTTTTAGGATTGAAGACAAAAATTATATTAAAATTATCGGTTTCGAAATTAGGAACTTCACTTCGTCAACACAATTCATAGTTCCTTCCGGAATTTTTATCACCGGCTCGTCAAATCATTTGGAAATAAGGGGAAATAAAATTCACGATATTTCGCATACTGCAAATCCGCCCGGAAGAGACGCTCACGGAATTGCAGTTTACGGAACAAATCCGATCGATTCGATAAACAGTGTAATTATCGATGACAATGAATTATACAACCTTACACTTGGTTCAAGCGAAGCCTTAGTACTAAACGGCAACGTTAGCAATTTTCAAGTAACAAACAATACCGTTCACGATGCGGATAACATCGGTATCGATTTTATCGGCTTCGAACGAACTTGCCCGGACGAAACTTTCGATCAAGCCCGGAACGGAACGGTTTCGGGAAACGTTGTTTACAATATTTCGTCGTACGGAAATCCCGCCTACGGAAACGAATATGCCGCCGGGGGAATTTATGCGGACGGCGGAAAGGATATTACAATCGAAAGAAATATAGTTCATAATTCAGACATAGGAGTTGAGCTTGCAAGCGAAAACAACGGAAAATCGACAAGCGGAATAATTTTGAGAAATAATCTTTTGTATAACAACAACATTGCGGGAATTGCGATTGGCGGATACGATACACAGCGCGGAAGTACGGATAATTGCAAAATATTAAACAACACATTGTATCAAAACGATGTTCAATTCGACGGCAACGGCGAGCTTTGGATACGTTATGACGTTAACAACACCATAATCGAAAACAATATATTCGATGCGAATAATCAAGGTTTACTAATATCATATCCTTTCACAAAAGGCAGTAATATTACAATCGATTATAATCTCTATTTTTCTCCACTCGGTGAAAACAACAGCGAGTGGCAATGGAAAACAGTTAGTTATACCGGCTTTTCCGCTTACCGCAACGGGACGGGAAACGATCCGAACTCAATTTTCAACAATCCCCTTTTCGCCGACGAAAACAATTCTGATTTCCATCTCCAAAACAATTCGCCTGCAATAGACATCGGGAATAATTTGGCGGATATAGGAAATTACGATTTGGACGGCAACCCCCGAATTCAAAACGGCAGAGTGGATTTGGGCGGATATGAAACAACGTCCACCGTAAAAGTTTCGGTTAAAATTTATTTGGAAGGACCTTACGATTCCAATACGGATATGATGACTACACAAATCAATTCCCTCATTCCGAATACTTCGCCTTATTCCGAAGACCCGAGAACCGTAAGCCAAATTCCTTCTACCATTGTCGATTGGGTTTTGGTAAGTCTGAGAACTGCAGCCAATGGTGCAAATATTGTTTCCAAAAGCGCATTTTTAAGAAACGACGGGAAGATAGTTGACGATGACGGAACAACGGAAGAAATTATAATGAATGCCGACGAAGAAAATTATTTTATAGTTATAAAACACCGCAATCATCTTGCGGTCATGAGCGCAACCGCTATTGCACTGAACGGTACAACTTCAACCCTTTGTGATTTTACCACAAGCGAGTCCCAATTTTACGGTAGCGGCGGATCCGTACAACTGGAAAACGGAATTTGGGGAATGTGGAGCGGCGATGCCGACGGTTCCGGCGTTGTCGATGCTGCCGACAGAAATTCCACTTGGAACAATAGAAATAAATCCGGTTACGAAACGAGCGATGTTAACCTGAGCGGAGTAGTTGATGCAGGCGACCGCAACAATACATGGAACAACAGAAACAAAAGCTCTGCCGTTCCTTAAACACCAGATTAATTTAGATGATTATAGCTGTAATTTCTTTTCAACCTCTTCGGCAATTTCCGGCGATACCAAAAGTCTCCCGCAAGATTCGCAAGTATAGAGTCTTTTGTTCGCTTTAATTTCTATTTGTCTTTGAGGCGGCACTACATTATGGCAGCCTGTGCATGCCCCGCGGGAAATAGTGGCAATTGCTTTGCCTCTTAAAGCTTTTCTGACACGCATATACGTATTGTAATCGGATTTTCTTATTTGCGATGCAACTTTTTCCCGCTCTTTATGCAATTTTATTTCTTCACGTTCGTTGGCTTTTATAATTTTGCTTAATTCTTCCTCTTTTACCTTAATCTCAGCTTCCAGTTCTTCTACTTGAGGCAAAAGCTCTTCTATTTCCAACTTTAATTTATCGATCATATTTTCGGCTTCTTTATTCTCATCTTCCAGCTGAACGATTTTTTCTTCGGTGTGATCGATTTCTTTTGTGAGCGCATCGTATTCTTTATTGTTTCTCACTTGATATAACTGCGATTTGAATTTCTTCAAATTTTCGTTCAACCTTTCGATTTCTTCATCGTTGTTTTTACGTTTTTCGAGGAGTTCTTCTTTTAAGTCTTCCTTTTCTTTAATATTGGATTGGATTGACGAAATACGGCTTTTTAATTCGTTTACCGCCAAAGGAAGATCGCCACGCAACTCCTCAAGTTCATCGAGTTGGTCGTCAATTAACTGCAATTCGTATAAGATTGATAATCGATTATGCAATTTGGTTTTCTCCTTTTTTATTATAAAATTTTACAGGGTTCGTAGACCCTTTATATTTCAATATTTTAATGTTTTCCTTCTTTTCGCTAATAAATTTTTCGAGTTTATGTTTAACCGCATTAAGCGAAAGAATTTCGGTTTCATAATGTCCCGCATCTATGAAAAGAATACGGTTTTCCGCATCTTGAAAAGTATGGTATTTAATATCTGCGGTAACAAACGCATCGGCACCACTGCCAATTGCTTCGTTCAATAAATCGCTGCAACTTCCGCCGCAAACCGCAACGGTTTTAATCTTTTTCCTTTTTCCTGAGGTATAACGCAGGTTATTAATTTTGAGAGAGTTACAAACATGATTTAAGAATTCGTCTTCTGTCAACGGTTTTTCCAACTCTCCAACGGCGCCCATTCCAAAATTCGGATTTGTGTTTTTTAACGGATAAATATCAAATGCCGGCTCTTCGTATGGATGGGCTTTTATCATTGAACGAATTGCAGCCGGTAAATTCCAATTACTTATTAAAACCTCCAGTCTTATTTCCGGAACCTTTTCGAATTGTCCTTTGGTACCTACAGCGGGATTCGTTTCATCGGAACCCTCGAAAGTTCCCGTTCCGTTTACAAGATAACTGCATTTCTTATATTCTCCGATTACCCCGCCGCCCGAAGAAAAAATTGCACCGGATACTTTTTCGAGCGCTTCTTCGGGAACAAAAACGGTTAATTTGCTTAGTGTATTGTCTAAATTTTTGAGAAACCGGATATTTTTTAAGCTCAAAGATTTTGCAAGCTCGAAACTCACACCGTTCTTTGTAAAATCCAAATTTGTATGCGCCGAGTAAACGGTTATATCGTTTTTCAAAATCTGTTGAATAAGTTTTGCTTTAGGATTTTTATCTGTATCGAATTTGTAAACGGGATGAAAAATTAACGGGTGGTGTGTGAAAATAAAATTGCACTTATTTGCAATTGCCGAGTTTAGTGCATTTTCGGTAAGTTCGAGACACAGAAAAATTTTATTTACCTTTCTATCCGCCGAACCGACTTGAAGTCCGACGTTGTCCCTTTCCCATGCGGCTCCCGGCGGAGCCCAATTTTCCAAATATGTAATAATTTCTCTCGCAGTCATAAAAAAAATGCACCCTTTTGTTAGGAGTGCATTTTGATATAAATTCCCTTTTTTTCGGAATATTCTGGTATTTTCTTATCGTTCGTGTAAAAGTTTAATAATTTCATATTTTTGAACTATATAATATAGTTTTTTTATGAATTATTTACAACATTTTGTCCTATTATTGTTTTCTGAAATAACCCAAAAAGGGAAAGTTTTACTTTCGATTACCTCTAAAACGGAATTTATTTGGTTAAATTCCCCAACGAAGTTTTAATAAGCTCTTCAAGTGAAATATCAGGTTGTAAATCAAGAATTTTTCTCACGGTTAGTTCGGCGGTTTTTTTATTATACCCGAGAGCAATTAAGGCATTTACCGCATCGTTTTTAATTAAAGCCGCACCTTCGTGTACATGTTCCGTCTCTGTTTCCACCGAATCCATTTTATCTTTAAGTTCTATCACCAAACGCTCGGCTGTTTTTCTTCCAACACCGGGAATTGCCACTAATCTCGATTTATCGCCGGATGCAATAGCATCAATCAATTCATTTGTTTGTATTCCCGATAGAATGCTTTGGGCAAGTTTAGGTCCCACACCGCTAACGGAAATCAATCTTTCAAAAAGATTTTTTTCGGAAATTGTGGAAAACCCGAACAAAGTAAGCGAATTTTCCCTTACGCTTAGATAAGTGAAAATTTCCGTGTTTTCGTTGAGTTCCGGAATATCTTCGAAAGTGTTAAATGAAATAAATACTTGATAACCCACACCGTTTACGTCAATAATAATTTCGGTAGGTTTTTTCTCGATTATTTTTCCGCTAAGTTTTGCTATCATAAATATTATTCTATTACCATATCCGGATTGTCTTTAACGAAATTTGCCCATGTGCTTGATTTTTTAACAGGCATACCTTTTTTAAAAGCATGACAAATTGCAGTGGCAAGCGCATCCGACTCATCGGTTTTCATTTTCCCTTTTTTCAAACCGAGAAGTTTTTTTATCATAAATTGGACTTGTTCTTTTGTAGCGGCTCCGGTTCCCACAACAGCTTTTTTAATTTCCCGGGGCGAATATTGCGCCGGATCCAGACCGTTATGTGCAGAAACCAGCAGCGAAATTCCCCTTACGTATCCTATTTTCATTACGGATTGAACATTCTTACCGTAAAATGCGGTTTCCAGAGAAAATTCCGTGGGATGATATTTTTTAATTAATTTTTCTATTTCGTCGTAAATTTTTTCAAGTTTTTCGGCAAGTGATGCCGTTGGTGGAGGTTGAATTATACCGGAATCGATATATGTAAGCTCGTTATTATCATAAGCTACTATTCCATAGCCGGTTAATCTGGTACCGGGATCAATTCCTAAAATAGTCATAAGTTTAGGATAAGTTTAATAAATTTATTCTTCGTCAACGAAGTCGGCGTTAGTATAAACGTTTTGGACGTCGTCGTTATCTTCCAACGCATCAATTAATTTCATTGCTTTTTCCGCAGTTTCCCCGCTTACGGAAACGGAATTTTTAGCAATCCATTGCAAAGAAGCATTTTCGATTTCGAGGTTTGCATCTTGAACGGCTCTACGAACATTTTCGAAATCTTCAACGGCTGTTGTCACTTCAAAAAAATCTTCTTCCGTTTGTAAATCTTCGGCTCCGGCATCCAGAACAACTTCCAAAACTTCGTCTTCGGTTTTATCTTGTTTGGAAATTGTAATTATTCCTTTTCTGTCGAACATCCATGCCACGGAACCGGACTCGCCCAGACTTCCCCCGTGTTTGTTCAGCAAATGTCTAACTTCCGCAACCGTTCTGTTTTTATTATCGGTAACGCTTTCAATTAAAATCGCAATTCCGCCGGGTCCGTAACCTTCGTAAGTAATTTCCATATAATTATCGCCGCCGGATTCTCCGCTTGCTTTTTTAATTGCCCTTTTAATGTTATCCATCGGCATATTAGCCGATTTCGCATTATCTATTGCCAAGCGTAAACGGGGATTAGCAGCGGGATCCGCACCGCCTTGACGCGTAGCTATTGTTATTTCTTTAATCAATTTAGTAAATATTTTCCCGCGCTTTGCATCTTGAGCGGCTTTCTTTCTTTTTATGGTTGACCATTTTGAATGACCCGACATAATTAAACTCCTAAAATCTTTTTCTGAAATTTAATGTTTTATTCGTAAATCTTTCAATCTAAGTTGCGGAAAAGTTCTGTCGTTCCGTGTAATTTTTTCGATTGTAAAAACAATATCCGCTACCATGTTGCTGTTGTTAATTTCTTTTGCGTAACCCGCCAAATTAAACCCGATTGCATCGTATATCCTGTCTGTGCCGTTCTGACTGAACGTAGTTATCAAATGGTTTGTTCCCACTATCCGCGGAGCGCTTTTTATCAGTACATTTTCGGCAAGGAAAATAGGTCGCATATTTCCCGGGCCAAAAGGAGCGAACTGGTCCAGAATTCTAACAAATTTAGGCGTTATCTCATTTAAAGAAATTTTCGCATCGATTATGATTTCGGGTTGAATTTTTTCATGTGTCAGCGAACGTTTTAAAATTTCGTTGAATCTGTTTTTGAAAGGTATAATATTCTCTTTTTTCAGCTCCAAACCGGCTGCCGCTTTATGTCCGCCGAATTGAATCAGTAAATCCTGGCATTCTTGCAAAGCCTCGTAAATATTAAATCCCGCAATACTCCTCGCAGAACCTTTGGCAACTCCGTCTATTGTGGTTAACATAATCGAAGGTCTGTAATATTTTTCTACCAGACGGGAAGCAACAATTCCGATTACACCGGGATGCCAATTATCGTCGTGTAAAACAATTCCCAAATTTTCCTCGAGCTCTTCGCTTGCAAGTTGTACGGCGTGCGCAAAAGTAACTTCATCGATTTTCCGCCGTTCAAAATTT
Organism: Melioribacteraceae bacterium; assembly: GCA_027030245.1. Classification (GTDB taxonomy): domain Bacteria; phylum Bacteroidota; class Ignavibacteria; order Ignavibacteriales; family Melioribacteraceae; genus BMS3ABIN04. The sequence goes on along the minus strand of JALVFE010000038.1, from coordinate 37,973 downwards.
TCTCCTTCGAGCACCTTAGCCAACTCGACGGCTTTATCATAATCATCGGTGATAAAGAGTTCAACGGCCCTATTTGCGTCTCCCAATCTTCCGACCGCATTAATCCGCGGAGCTATGGTAAAAACTATTTGTCCTGCCGAAAGATTCCCGGGTTCCATACGGGCACTTTTAATTAAAGCCAATATTCCCGGACGCGGATTGGTATTAATTTTCTCTATGCCTGCTTTAACCAAAACACGGTTTTCGTCTACAAGCGGAACGATATCGGCGGCTCCGGCTAAAGCGACCAAATCCAAATAATCTAAAACCATATCTTTTTTTCCAATTCGATCGGCTATTGCCCGGGCTAATTTGAATGCAATTCCGGCTCCGGATAAATACTTAAATGGATAATCATCGCCCGGTTTAAGCGGATCTAGTATTGCAAAAGCCGGAGGCAGTGTTTCCTTCGGCTGATGATGGTCGCAAATAATCGTTTCCATCCCAAGCTCGTTAGCTAATTCCACTTCTTCAACTGCGGTGATTCCGCAATCGACGGAAATAATCAAGTCGGTATTTTTTTCTTTTAATTTCCTGACACTTTCCTTGGAAATTCCGTATCCTTCTTCGATTCTGTTAGGGATGTAAATTTCCACTTGGGCATTCAATTCTTTGAGGAACATATACATCAAAGCCGCCGAACAGGTACCGTCGACATCGTAATCGCCGTAAACGCAGATTTTCTCGTTATTGGTAACAGCTTGAATAACCCGTGTGGAGGCTTTTTCCATGTCATTCATCAAAAACGGATCGTGTAAAGATTCCAAGGAAGGGCGGAAATATTTTTTAGCTTCGAAAAAGTTTGTAACGCCGCGTTTAATTAGCAGATCCGCTAAAACGTTTGAAATATTGAGGCTGTCTGCCAGAGCCAAAACGGATTTTTGCTCAGCAGGTTCTTGAAGAGTCCAACGTTTTTGTATCATTATCTTCCACGCCGGAAGACCGATTAATGACTCAAGTCTGTAAGCCGAATTCTGTAATCCCGGAAAAGACCGGGACGGCAATTATTTATCTTATTCCGACATTACTGTCGGAATTTAGCGGTCTACCCGAAGAGATTGAAAGCGAACAACTTTCTTCCGGTAAAAACCGGAACCTCTTCTGCTTGACCTTGCACCGGGTGGGGTTTGCCGTGATCCCGGGAAACCCGGGACTCCCAAAAGGGACCTCCGGTATTACTACCGGAGCGGTAGGCTCTTACCCTGCCTTTTCACCCTTACCCCGACAAAATCGGGGCGGTATATTTTCTGTGGCACTTTCCGTAGTTGACAACTTGCGTTGCCAACCCCCGGGCGTTACCCGGCACCCTGTTCTGCGGTGTTCGGACTTTCCTCTACTCAAGTTTAATCCCCTTGAGTAGCAATTGCCCAACTTGAGTCATTAATACATCTTCCATTTTTTTATTGTATAATTACATTTTCTCAAACTGAGATAAATATAATAAAAAATTCCCCCTTTTTCACGATTAAATTGTATTTCCGCCTTAATTCCTTTCTTTTCAACAGGTTACCGCTATTTGCGGTTTTTATTACCACCAAAATTAATTTTGGTTCCTTCGTTTTTTTGCCAATTTTTTGAAATGCCGCTCCGGAAGGGCGTATGATTGGAAATTATAATTAGTATGTTTTGAAATTATTCAGTGGAGTGCTCTATGGAATCCAATTTTTTACTTAGCTGCAGGTATATATCGGGAGAAATATCATTTTGCCAATAGCCCGACAAATATGCCACCGAAGTGATGAAAAAATAAATTCCGAGAATTAAATAAGTTACCAGTTTTTTGTCGAACTTTTTCTTCTTTGGAATTAACGGCTCGATAACCAGAGTATCGGCAACGGGACAAACATCCACGCATTGCATGCATGAAGTACATTCATCGGAAATTACGGTTTTAACTTTATCGACCTTAATGCCCGAAGGACACGCTTCGGCGCAAAGTCCGCAATCTATACATGTTTCTTCTTTCCTTTTGATTTTGAACGGACTTATTAAAGAAAAAATTCCCAGTAATGCCCCGTAGGGACAAAGATATCTGCACCAAAAATTTCTGATTAGAATCGACAAAACAAATAAGACGAGTATAACCGTCAATGAAAATTTTGTGATGTGTGCAAAAAAGTAATACAATTTTATATCCGCTACAATATTGTATGAGCTGTTCAAAAAGCGGTTAAGTTCCGCAGCCGTCATTGTAAAAATAGAATAGGCAAAAAATCCCAGAATCAAGTATTTCAAACTTCGCAACGGATAATCTAAAAGTTTCGGGATTGTTAATTTTTTACCGAGAAATTTTTTTTGGATTTTCTCTCCGAATTCTCCGATATATTCCGAAATAAACCCTACCGGGCATATCCAACTGCAAAAAGATTTACCGAAAATAAAGGAAACGGAAATAATAGCGACAAATATGAACAAGCCCGCGGGATGCACATGGTGAATTTCCCCGGTTTGAATAAAATAATATAAACTCATTAGCGAACTGATTGGCAGAAAAGCTTCCACTCCCGGGGGTCTTTCCACAAATCCTGCTGTTCCGCCCGATTCAAACCACTTCACAAAAAAATGAAATTGTATTCCGATCCATACCGTAAAAATTACGAACAATATTTGTACGGCAAATCTGTGGCTTTGAACCGGTTTTTCTTTATTTTTAATTATCTTTCCAGGCATATAATTTATACCATAAAACAAGACATTTTTCTCTAATTAAAAATATCTTTTTACCGCGTAAAATCAAAAAACTATCGAACGAAGATAATTAGGAAAATTAAAGAGATGTTAATTTTTCTTTTGTAGCGTCTTTTAATTCGCTTAAAGTTTGTGAACTCAACATTTGATAAGCGCTGTCGCGCAATTTCCCCCAAGTGTTATGCACCGGACACGGATGATCGTCGGAGCATCCCGGGAAACCGAGAACACAACTGTTGAAAATTTCATTTCCGTCTATTGCAAGCACAATTTCAATTAACCTTATTTTGTCGGGAGATTTAGCAAGGAAGAAACCGCCGTTTTTCCCTTTTTGCGAACCAACGATTCCGCTTTTGGTAAGAATCTGTAAGACTTTCGAAACAAATTCTTTCGGTTGTTTTACTCTTTTCGAAATGATTTGAGCGTTGACCGTTTCATTTTCTTCTAACGTGGAAAGAAAAAGAACGGATTGGAGTCCGATTTCGCATTTTTTTGAAAAAATTACAGTCATAATCAGATTAAAATTTCCGATTAAAATTAAATAATTAACTTTTGGGAATCAAGGGGAAATTATTTACCGGTCAATCCGAGAAATTAAAAGACGGTAATTTTATTGGTTAAACTTGACAAATACTCCGAAGTGATTTATTTTGAATTGAGCATTCCAAAATTAATTGGAGATAAAAATGACACCCCGAAACATTTTTAAAAAACTTCCGTTTGCACTCGTTTTAATTTTGTTGATTTCCTTTGGTTGCAAAAAAACAGAAGAAGGACCAACCGAACCCAAACCGACAATTGATAACGCGCTCGTAGGAACTTGGGAACTCACAACAATTACGGTTCCTCTACTCGACACCACCCTTTCTGCACAGGAAGCAAATGTTCAAATTACGATGGTATTCCGTGCCGACGGTTCGTTCGAAGCGACAACGATTGATTCCTCCGGAACCGAAGTCGATAAAGGCAAATGGAGCGCCTCAAACAATACCCTAACTTTGAAATTCGACGACGGAACAGAGCAGAAAGGTGAATACACCATAAACGGAAATGTGGCTTCGCTCAATTGGACAATAGATTTCGAAGGTTATACCGTTCCAGCGATTTTAGAATTTCGAAAGGCGACTTCCCCGGGAAAAAGAAACTTCGGGTTAATCACCAGAATTTCGCTTAATTTTTATTAATAAAAAAGGCTGTCTCTTAAAAATTTATTCCGAAAATTTAGAGACAGCCTTAAATTATTCCATTATTCCGATTAAGCGACAGTTACTTCATCGCACAAATAAACATCTTGAATCGTATTCAGTAATTTGATTCCTTCTTCCATCGGTCTCTGGAATGCTTTTCTGCCCGAAATCAATCCCATACCGCCGGCACGTTTGTTAATTACGGCTGTTCTGGTGGCATCGGCAAAATCGTTTTCGCCCGAAGGACCTCCGCTGTTTATCAATCCCGCTCTTCCCATGTAATCGTTAATTACTTGATATCTCGTTAAATCAATCGGATGATCGGTTACCAAATCTTCGTACATTTTCGGATGGGTTTTGCCGAATTTCAAAGCTTTAAATCCGCCGTTGTTTTGCGGAAGTTTTTGTTTTACAATGTCGGCTTCAATTGTAACGCCAAGATGATTGGCTTGACCAGTTAAATCGGCGGCAACATGATAATCTTTATCGGCTTTAAAATCGGAGTTTCTTAAGTAACACCATAAAACCGTAGCCATGCCGAGCTCGTGCGCATATTGAAATGCTTCGCTTACTTCAACGATTTGTCTGTTGCTTTCTTTCGAACCGAAATAAATCGTAGCTCCGACAGCCGCGGCGCCCATATCGAAAGCTTGTTCGACCCCGGCAAACATTATCTGATCGTATTTATTCGGATAAGTCAGCAGTTCGTTATGGTTTAATTTTACAAGGAAAGGAATTTTGTGCGCATACTTTCTTGCAGTCATTCCTAGAACGCCCAGCGTGGAAGCAACCGCATTGCATCCGCCTTCTATTGCTAGCTTAACAATATTTTCCGGATCGAAATAAGCCGGATTGGGAGCAAAAGAAGCGCCGGCTGTATGCTCAATCCCTTGATCAACCGGAAGAATAGATAAATAACCCGTTCCGGCAAGGCGACCGGTATTAAATATCCATTGTAAATTTTTTAATACGTTGATGTTTCTGTCGGTTTGCGCAAATACCCGGTCAACAAAATCCGGACCCGGAAGTACAAGCTGCTCTTTCGGAAATTTTGCTTTGTAAGTAAGCAGATCATCTGCGTCACTGCCGAGATATTCTCTAATTTTGTCAATCATCGTTTAACCTCTTTTTGGTGAAAGAATTTCAAAAATTCATAAGTTAAAATAACCAATTACTCATTTAGAAAAAATCAAAAAGAGTAAAATTTATTTATCTTTACACGATTGTTTGAACAAAACTAATTCCGGGAAACAAAATTGAAAAAAATAGATGCCGTAATATTCGATTTGGACGGAACGTTAATAAGCTCGCATGCCAATATTTATTATGCGGTTATCAAAACATTTAAAAAACTCGGGCGTAACGTTGTAATTCCCGAACAAAAATTTTATGCGCTGCTCGGTCATCATTTCAAAGATATGTTCGAATCGCTAAACATCGAAGTGAACGACATCGAAGAATTTATTTACATATTCAAAAATTTATACTTTGATTTTATTAATTACTCGAAACCGTACGAAGGCGTTGAAGAAGTTTTAAACTTTCTCAAAAGCAGCGGAATAAAAACCGCACTTCTTACTACGAAAGGTCAAGATCAAGCGGAAAAGATTCTGGAACATTTTCGATACACGGATTATTTCGATATGATTTTGGGAAGACGCCCGGGAATTGCCATTAAACCTTCGCCGGAACCTTACAATTTTATTTGTAATGAGTTATCGGTAAATCCGGAAAACACTTTGATGGTAGGTGATTCCGAGTTGGACATACAATGCGGGAAAAACGTCGGAGCTTTAACCTGCGGAGTTACTTTCGGTTACAGAACACCGGAACAAATAAAAGCGGAAGAGCCTGATTTTATAATCGACAAACTTCCCGAACTGAAAGAAATTTTACAACAATTACAACGGAATTAAAATGAGCGATTTGGGAAAAATAGAAATTACAGTGCAAAACAAAATTGCCACAATTGAATTTTATCACCCGAAAAGCAATTCGCTGCCGTCTTACATGTTAAAAGAAATGACCGAAGCATTCAACAAGTTTTCCGGAAATCCGGATGTAAACGTAATTGTTTTGAAAAGCTCGGGCGATAAAGCTTTTTGCGCCGGGGCTTCTTTCGACGAACTTTTGCGTATCGAAAATTTCGAACAAGGGAAAGAATTTTTTATGGGTTTTGCGCGTTTAATAAATTCAATGCGCAAGTGTAAAAAAATTATTATCGGAAGAATTCACAATAAAGTGGTAGGCGGCGGCGTAGGGCTGGTTGCTTCCACCGATTATGCCCTTGCTACAACAAAAGCGTCTTTACGGCTCAGCGAACTTGCTTTGGGACTCGGTCCGTTTGTTGTCGGTCCGCCCATCGAAAGAAAAATAGGTGTGGAGAAATTCGAAACCATGGCGCTCGATTGCGAATGGAGATCTGCCGAATGGGCAAAAGAAAGCGGATTCTATCACGATGTATTTTCAACCGAAGAAGAATTGGACAAAGCTGTGAATGATCTAGCCGCCAACCTTGCCGGAAGAAGTCCCGAAGCCCTTGAATCATTAAAGAAAATCTTTTGGGAAAACACGGAACATTGGGACGAACTTTTGGAACAACGCGCCGAAAACAGCGGGCGGCTCGTGCTTTCCGATTTTACCAGAAAATTTCTGGAAGATTTCAAAAATAAAAAGAAAAAATAATAATGAATCCCGAAGGTCTCTATAAATTCCGTAATCAGATTGTGCGGGATTTGGCTTGGGTAATTCATTCCCCGGTTTTGATGAACATACCTTCACGAAACAATATACATTTTGACAACGGTTCATTTCTATTACGCACAAAAAATGATACCGGCATTTATCTGAAAAATCTGGACGACAACCCAACCGTTCTAACCAAATTTATTTCCGAAGAAAACTCAAGACTGATCGGTAAATATTTCGAAAACTTAGTGAAATTTTGGTTACAAAACGGAATTCACCCTTACAAATTAATTGTTTCCAACCTTCAAATAAATTCCGGCGGTAAAACCCGCGGTGAGTTCGATTTTATTTTACAGGATAAAACAAACGGGAAATTCATTCACCTGGAAGTTGCCGGTAAATTTTATTTGGCGTTACACAATTCGGGAGAATGGATTGATTTATTCGGACCGAACGGAATCGATAATCTTGACGTGAAATTGAGAAAACTGCTGGAAGAACAAATGTTACTTTCAGAAAAACCTGAATCCGTAGAAATTCTTAATGGGTTGGGCATAAACGGAAAATTGGAAAAAATAATTTTGCTGAAAGGATATTTCTTTTATCTCGCCGGAAATTATTTTGCCGGTAATTTTGTGCCCGTTAAAAATTCGCACGTTAACCATTTAACCGGATGGTGGGTTCGTTTTTCCGGCATCGAAAAATTTTTAGAATCCCGGAATTCTAAATGGATTGTTGTGGAAAGGAAAAATTGGGTATCGCGCGTTTACAATCCTAACCCGCATGAAATAATGGATTCCGGGACTTTGTACGGTAAATTAAAACATTACTTCAAATCGAATTATTATCCTGTTCTTATTTCCGAAGTGAACACAAAAGAAAACATTCCGTTCGAAACTTCACGCGGTTTTGTTGTGTCAAACAATTGGCCAAACGATTTATCACAGACTTAACATGAAAAAAGCATACTTCAGATTTTACGAAGAACTGAACGATTTTCTGCCCCGGAAAAAAAGAAAGACAACATTTACGCATACGTTCACGGATCGCGCTTCGGTTAAAGACATGATTGAATCGCTCGGAGTGCCGCATACGGAAATAGATTTGATTTTAGCCAACGGCGTTTCGGTTGATTTCAATTATATCGTTCAGGACGAAGACCGGATCAGTGTTTACCCCGTTTTCGAATCGATGGATATTTCCGGAATTCAGCATCTTCGTCCGGAACCGCTGCGCCAACCGAAATTCGTGCTGGATATTCATCTCGGCAAACTGGCAAAGTTAATGAGAATTGCGGGTTTCGATACAAGTTACAATAACAAATACGACGACGAAAGCATAACCAGAATTTCGATAACCGAAAAAAGAACGATATTAACAAGAGACACCGGATTATTGAAAAGAAAGGAAATTACGCATGGTTATTTCGTAAGAAACATTAAAGCGGAAAAACAATTGGAAGAAGTAATCGAACGTTTTCATCTTGAAAAAAGCATTAAACCTTTTACCAGATGTTTAATTTGCAATTCAACGCTCGAAAAAATTGAGAAAGAAAAAATTATCAACCGTATACCGCCGAAAGTAAAAGAAAGACAAAACGAGTTTTCAATTTGTAAACAATGCAATAAAATTTATTGGAAAGGAACCCATTACGATAAAATGTTTAAAATATTAAACCCTTACTTGCACACCGGATAAAATTCGTCATTTATCCGAACTTTTCTTACCTTCGTTTGTCTAATATTGTAACTTTTAATTTCCAAGGAATTTTAATGTCTGTATCATTCGCCATAAAAGTTTTTCTTGTTCTTTTACTTGCGGGATTTGCCGAATATTATTTCGTAAAGAAAACCGTAAAATCAATAAAACAATTATTTCCCGGAACCGACGAAAAACTTTTGCGAACCGGGAAAAGAATAATTCTTGTTATACTAAACGCTTTTCCGGTATCGGCTCTGATTCTTATTTTATATGCCGTTCTTAAAGGCTCGCGCGAGTTTTTACTTCCCGCAAATGTTCTTTACGATTATCTGGTTCAATATCCGTTCTGGATCGGGATGCTCGTTGTTGTTCAAACAACCTTAATATTTATTTTATTTAAGATTATATTTTTTGTGATTCGCCGTTCCGGTAAAAACAGTGATAAGATTGATAAAACGGAATCCATTACATTTATTTCGCTTTTGTTGATATTTTTGATTTACGTGCCTGCGCGTGTAATTTACGATTACAATACGGTTGAAGTAAGAACAATCAAATATGTTAAACCGGATTTGCCGGAAGTTTTAAATGGATTTAAAATTACCTTCATTTCGGATATTCAAGCCGACAGATACACTGACGATAAACGGTTAAATAAATTCATCGATTCCGTAAACGCAACTAATCCCGATTTGGTTTTAATTGCCGGCGATATGATAACCAACACTCCGGATTTTATAAAAACAAGTGCGGAACATCTCGGGAAAGTGCATTCCAAATACGGAATTTACAGTTGCGTGGGCGACCACGACAATTGGGCTTACAGATTCGACAACGAACGGAGTCTGCACGAAGTTGAAACCGCACTGGCAAAGCATAACGTTTTAATGCTGGATAACGACCGGCTAACGTTAAACGTTGATACTGCGAAAATCGGAATAACCTTTGTTACAAACACGTACGTACAAAGAATTATGCCGGAGATTTTATCAAAATTGGTTGCGGATTCTTCCAAACACGATTTAAAAATATTTCTCACGCACCAACCGCGCCAATATTTAATTGATGCGGCAAAGGAACACGGATACGATTTGTATTTATGCGGTCATACCCACGGCGGACAAATGACATTTCTATTTCCAACCGGGAATATTTCTCCAACCCAAGTTGAAACCCCGTACATGCGGGGAAATTTTAAGTTCGGCAAAATGTTGATGATTGTTACGCGCGGACTCGGTATGTCCATCGCACCTTTGCGTTATAATTCAACTCCGGAAGTTACAGTTATCATTTTATCCAATCGCTAATCGAAATTTTAAAAAGTCTTATTGATTTTCTCTACTACTAAATATTAATTTATTCAGCCGATTGAAAATCTATAACAAACCGGGAGTCAATATGAGAAAAATTTTTACTTTTTTACTTTTGCTTATTACTGCTAACATTTCAATTGCACAACTGAGTTGGTGCGGTGATTCATATATTGTCGTTAATCAAAATAATTCTGGAGTAACTTGGTATAACGGTAGCGCAACGGCTCAATCTAACGATTTTAATGGTCATGTATTCAACAACGTAACCAGTTTGAAATTAGGCGGGGAGCTGCAATCTTACGATCACAGCGGTGATGAGGCAACTTTAGAATGGGCAATTAAAAATACAACTGATGCATCTACGGGAACAGTATATTCCTCAGGAACAATTAATCTGCCATTTTTAGAACTTGTCGGCAATAATGATAAATGGCAGGAAATGAACAATTTGGTTGAAGTAATTGATCCCAATGTTCTTCAAGCGGGCCAAACATATTATTTGCATGTATGGTTTTATGTAGATGATACTGATAATAATGATCGAGTTTATGATAGCAACAACAGTCAAAATTATGTTGCCACAATAAATATAGATGCTGGACTTCCTGTTGAACTTATATCATTTTCGGCTACAATTTTTAATAATACCGTGAAATTAAAATGGCAAACTGCAACGGAAGTAAACAACTACGGTTTTTACGTAGAAAGAATTAACAAATCGCAAAATACCCACTGGCAAACGTTGGGATTTGTAAAAGGGCACGGAAACAGCAACTCACCTCAAAATTACACCTTTGTTGATAATACGGCAAATAACGGAAATTATTTTTACAGGTTGAAACAAGTCGATGTTGACGGCTCGTTCGAATATTCCCCGGTTGTGGAAGTATTTGTAGGCGCACCGGATAAATTTGAATTGAGTCAGAATTACCCGAACCCGTTTAATCCCACAACAACAATTAAATATTCAATCCCAACTTCCTCCCCTTTGGCAAAGGGGAGGACCGAGGAGGGGTTCGTGACTCTTAAAATTTACGATGTTCTTGGAAGGGAAGTTGCAACACTTGTGAACGAAGCAAAATCGCCGGGCTATTATTCCGTTAACTTTAATGCCGTTAATCTCCCGAGCGGTTTATATTTCTACAAACTTACCGCCGGGGGATTTTCCCAAACGAAGAAAATGATTTTGATGAAATAGTATCGAATGACCAAATTTGTAGGGACAAGGCATGCCTTGTCCCTACATTTCTTACTTCTCAACACACGCTAACCCCACGGATTTATCCGTGGGAAAAGCGATAACCCCGTGAGCCAGTGAATAAGCATAAAAAGATAAACCCCAACCGTTTCAACGGTTTTTATATCACAAAAAGAAATCTCGCATTCTTTAACTAAAACATGGTTTTGGCTGTGGAAACCGATGAAACGGTTTCTTGCTCTTCGGTTTGCATTTCTTAGCCCGCGACTGAAGTCGCGGGGTTCAATCTTCAATAAGAAAAAGTTAAAGATTTAATCATGTTCAGACAATCCCTTTGTAAGAACCCCGGCAACAATGAAATAATTTTAATTCACTAAAGAATTTCAAACCCCTCCCGACCTCCCCTTTCTCAAAGGGGAGGAGCTAACCCCCTCCCTTTTGCAAAGGGAGGGAAGGGGTGGGTTTAAAGAAATCGATAGTGAACTATTACCGTCTATTCATAATGCTGAAGTATCGATCCTGGCAACAGTGAATAGTATTGAATAAACACACTCGATGACAAAGAATTCCTTGTCCCTTTGTTAATTATTTGTATTTTTGTTAATAAAATTCCTGGATGTCTATGCAACGGCCGTTTAATATCTTGCTGGTATCAATATTTTTTTCGCTTATCTTTTATCATCAAGCATATGCCCACAGCGATTCAACCCGCACGCATACAATCAGACTCAAATTAGAAGACGGCACGGTTGTAAACGGCGCGGTTTCGGAAGAAACGGAAAAATCGATTAGAATAGTTACGGAAGAAGGTTTGGAGATTAATGTGCCGAAAGAAAAAATTGCCGAGCGCGCGGATTATCCCGAAAAGGCAATTGAAAACTTATGGAACGAAGACTTAAACGGTCACCGTTTGTTTATTTCACCGACTGGAAAAAATCTTAAAGCCAAACAAGTATATATTGCGGTTTATGAATTGTTTTTTCCTTTTGTCGGCTTCGGTATAAACGATTGGTTCTCAGTTTCCGGAGGGGTTTCGTTAATACCCGGCGGAAAGTCTCAACTCGTATTCTTTTCACCTAAACTCACGTTCGCCAGATTAGGCGGATTTAGCGGGTCGGCGGGAGTTTTGTTTTTGGGAGTTCCATCCGAATCGTTTGGAACGTTCGTTTACGGTTCCGGCACATTCGATTATAAGCGGGCGTCGTTAACTTTTGGAATAGGCAGCCCGATTATTGAAGACGAATACTTGAATCTCGCAATAATAATGATTGGTGGAGAATACAGGGCTTCCAGGCATACAAAATTTATTTCGGAATTGATTTATCTTACATCCGCCGACTCCGGTATTATGTCTTTCGGAGTAAGGGCGTTCGGTAAGAGTCTTTCCGGTGAGTTCGGATTTTATTACCCGGTTGGTTCAGAGTCGTATTCGCATTCCGGTTTTCCGCTTATACCTTGGCTTGGTTTGGTATATAATTTTTAAGCTAAACCTCCGCGCGCTCGGTTTTTATTTGCAGAACATCCTGAGTTTTAATGATAGAAGCACCAGCTTTTTGTAAATTTTCCAGGACTGTTTTACCTTGTTCCTCGTCAACCGCTTTAATCGCATCTTCCACTATCGAAACATTATAACCCCTTTCCAGCAAGCTTTCCGCAGCGGCTTTTACGCAGTAATCCGTTGCAACTCCGTATAAAATTATTTTTCTCGGGTTAATTTCCTTCAGTAATTCTTCCACGTGCGGATTTGAAAAAACGTCGAAAGTGTTCTTTGTAAAGATTACACCGTTTAGTTCATCGGGATCGAAACCGGTTTTCTCCTCGAAATATCTCAACACAACGGCGTTCGGTAAGTATGTTTCTTTAATTTTTCTGTTTCCCGCGGAACCCGTTAAGCAATGCGGTGGAAATTGTTTGAATTCCAGATCGTCTTCGGGATGCGAATCGGCTGAGGCAAATACCGGAATGTTGTTTTCTATCGCAAAATTTGTAAGCCGTTCCAAATTCGGAATAATCTCTTCAGCGCCTTTAACATAAAGTTTTCCGCCGGGCATAATAAAATCGTATTGTGTATCGATATCGAAAAAAAGTAAATCGTTCTTTTTCATTTTTTTTCCCCCCTTTTGTTTACGTTGAAATATTTGGCTTTTACTTTCTCCAATATTTGCTTAAGGTTTTCCGAAAACTCTACAGGGTAGTTTACTTTTTTGTAAAGATCGAAATATTTTCCGGGTAGTTTTTTCAGATTTTCTCGGGCATAAATTTTTGTTTTCTCCAAATCCGGAAAACCGGCAACCTGTTCACCGTTTTTTACCCATTGAATTAAAAGTTTGTTTCCGTCCGTTTTGCTTTCCCCGTTTGCCAAATCGATAAAATCTTTTTTGAAAAATCCGTTCTCTTCAATTCGGTAAATTTGTTTTCTGCCGGGATATGTTTGTTTTTCCGGACTGAACTTTGCTTTGAAGATTTTATGATTGTTTTCCGAAACTTCGACGAGCTTATAAACAACCGTAATACTCGGGGCATCCGCGGAAGTGGAAAGCTGCGTCCCTACGCCGAACGAATCGATAGGCGCTTTGTTTTTCACGAGATTTTCGATTTTGTATTCGTTCAGGTCTCCGCTTGCAATTATTTTTGCCGATTCAAATCCGTTGCCGTCTAAAATCTCCCGGACTTTTTTACTGTTCTGTAGAAGGTCTCCGCTGTCAATCCGGACGCCCGCAAATTTATATCCCGTGCGTGTTGCGTTTTTAGCACCTTCAATTGTATTGTATGTATCAATTAAATAAATCGAGCCGGTTGGAAAAACTTCGGAATATTTTTTGAATGCTTCGAGTTCCGTCTCGAAGGCAAGCGTCCACGAATGAGCGGCGGTTCCGTAAACGGGAATACCATATTTGTAACCAGCGTAAACGTTAGATGTACCAATGCATCCTGCAATGTAAGAAGCGCGCGCGGCTAAAACTCCCGCTTGAGGTCCGTGTGCCCGCCGGCTTCCGAATTCCATTATTCCCCTGAATTTTCCATCGCCGCAAGCGGCTTGAACAATCCGGGAAGCTTTGGAAGCCACGGATGTTTGAAAGTTTACGGCTGTTAGAAGATAAGTTTCTAAAATTTGGGCTTCCATCAAAGGCGCTTCTATTTGTAATATCGGTTCGTTTGAAAAAACTATTTCACCTTCTTTTACAGCGTAAATGTTGCCGGAAAATTTAAACTTCCGCAAATATTCGAAAAACTCTCCGTCAACGTTTTTGAATTGTTTCAACGATTTAAGGTAGGCGATTTCTTCGTCGTTAAACCGCAGATTGATTACATAATTGATAGCATCTTCGATACCGGCGGCAATTAAGTAATTCCGGTTTTCAGGCAAATATCTCGCAAACAATTCAAATGTAACCGTTGGATTATATTTGTGGCGGAAGTATCCTGCAGACATGGTTAATTCGTACAGATCAACCAACAGCGCGCTGTTAGAATCAAAAACGTTCATATTTCAACCGGAAGAAATTAATTATTCTTTTTAATTTTATAAATGGCGGAAGTTAAAGGAACCGTAAAAGTGAAAGTAGAACCTTCGCCTTTTTTGCTTTCGCACCAAATTTTACCGTGATTTCGTTCAATCAGTTCTTTACACAAGATTAATCCCAATCCCGTTCCCCGTTCTTCGCTTGTTCCCACGGTAGTATGATGAACATCAATTCTGAAAAGCTTGTCAAGGTTTTCCTGGCTTATTCCCACTCCGGTGTCGTGAATGCTTACTTCCACAAACCCGTTTGAAATTCGTGCGGATATGGTTACTTTCCCGCCGGGATAGTTAAACTTAAGCGCGTTGGTTAACAGATTTTGCAAAACGGAAGTAAGCATGTTCTGATCGGCATAAACAAAAAGATTTTCCCTTACGCGGTTTTCAATTTTTATGTCTTTGTTCATCGCTTTAAATTCGATGAATCCGATTGTATTATCAATTAATTTTTTAATATCGAAACTTGAAGGATTAAACTCGATTTTCCCGTTTTGGATTCGCGCCCACTCAAGTAAATTTTGAATCAGCTCGTAAACTTTCCGGATCGAACGGTTCATGTTTTCAAAAGCATTTTGAATTTCTTCTTTCGAAAGATTTTTAAGTTCGTTTTGCAACCATTCGGAATAACCGAGCAACGAAGAAAACGGGCTCTTCAAATCGTGAGCTATAATCGAGAAAAATTTATCTTTGTTTTTATTTGAAATCCTTAATTCTTTTTCCGATTTTCTTAAAGCGGCTTCCGTTTTTTTACGTGCGTTTATTTCGTTTTCCAATTCCAGCGTTCTGCGTTTTACAAGTTTTTCGAGCTTTATGTTTTGCCGTTCTACAGATTTAATTCTTATTCTGAATACCCAAAAAATCAATCCGGTAACCAAAAGGATAACGAGAGCCCTGAACCACAAGGTAAGCCAGAACGGCGGAACTATTTCTATAACAACCGAAGCACCGGCTTCATTCCACACGCCGTCGTTATTCGATGCTTTAACGTGGAAAGTATAAATACCCGGATCGATGTTTGTGTAATACGCTACCCGCTTGTTCCCGTTATAAATCCACGAATCGTTAAATCCTTCAAGCCTGTATGCGTATTGGTTCTTTTGCGGATTGGAATAATCCAAAGCGGCAAATTCAATTGCAAAAGTATTTTCGTTATAATTTAATTTTACCTTTCCGAATTTTTTAATTTCTTCTTTGAACTTAACTTCTTCGTTAAACTTTCTGATGGAAGTAATAGCTACCAGCGGAATTAGTTTGTTAATTGTTATTTTTTCCGGATCAAAAAACGTAAGACCGTCAAGTCCGCCGATAACAATTGATCCGTCTTTTAATCTTTGTCCGGCGGAACTTAGTTGACTGGTGACTAATCCGTCGCTTTCGTAATAATTGTTAAATTCCAAAGTGTTTAATTCAAGCCGGCTAAGTCCTTTGTTCGTGCTTATCCACAAATGATTGTAGTTGTCGTCTATAATTTTTTGAACGGAATTGTTTGCGAGACCTTCGGTTTCCGTAAACGAATAAAAATTGTTATTATCGTAAACGAATTTGTTCAGCCCGCCGCCGATCGTTCCTATCCACAAATTTCCGAATTTGTCTTCGAGAATCGATTTGATGGCATTGTTGCTAAGTGAAAATTTATTTTTTTCGTCATGTAGAAAATGGGTGAAGTCATTTTTATTGTAATTGTATAAATTCAGCCCGCCGCTGTTGGTTCCGATCCATAAATTTTTTCTGCTGTCTTCGTAAATAACGGAAATGACGTTTTCGCTAATGGTGTTGGGATGTTCCGGACTGTGCAAAAAACGTTTGAATTTCAAACTGTCTCTGTTGAGTAAATTCAAACCGCCGCCCCAAGTGCCTATCCACAGGTTATTTCTACTGTCTTCGTAAATACATGAAATATTGTTGTAACTGATTGTGGAAGGATCGTTGTAATCGTGTTTGAAAACTTCGAAAGATTCTTTTTCCCTGTCGAACTTTGCAAGTCCGTCGTATGTGCCAACCCAAAGGTCTTTGTTGCTGTCGATAAAGATAGTCCAAACGATATTGTTGGGAAGCGATTTTTCGTCGTCCGGATTATGAATGTAATGAGTAAACGTTCCGGTTTTTCTATCGTATTTATCCAAACCCCCGTTCCATGTTCCTATCCACAAAACATTATTAGTGTCTTCAATCACGGAAAGTACTTCGCCTTCGGCTAAACTTCCGGAAGGATTATACGGATTATGCTTTATGTTTATAAAGTTTTGTTTGAAAGGCGAGAATTTATTTATGCCTTTTCCCGAACCGATCCAGATGTTTCCTGTGCGGTCTTTAACGATAGAGTGAATCCAATTATCCGATATCCCGTCGGGGTTCGTCGGACTATACAACATTTGCGTAAGTGTATTCTCGAGAAGATTAATGTAAAACAAACCATTATGATGTGTGCCTACCCAAACTTTCCCGTTATCTTCCAACAAAATGGATTGAACGGAAACGGTGTTCAGAACTTGCATGCTCGAGTCGGTAAACGGTTCGAAGATTTCTTTTTCTTTATTGAATTTCAGTAAACCTTGGTTGGTTCCAACCAGCAAATAGTTATCACTTAAATTTTTAACTGATTTAACTTTGTTTTTTCTTATGTCGGAGGAATTCCCCGTTGAGATATAATATCTTGTAAACTCTTTGGTTATTTTGTCGAATTTATTCAGTCCGCCGTGCCAAACCCCGATCCACAAATTACCTTTTAGGTCTTTACAAATTTCGTTCACACCGCCTTTGGAAATGGTAAGTGAATCGTTTTCCACGTTAACGTAATGAGTAAATTCTTTTTTGGTAATATCGTATTTATCAAGTCCCTTCGAAGTTCCGATCCATACCGTAGCGGTATCTTCGATAAAAATTGACCATATTCTGTTGCTTAAAAGCGAGTTCGGATTTTTAGGTTCGTTTTTTAGGTTTGTAAAAACTTCCGCATCGGGGTCGAAAATGAAAACTCCGTTTCTCGAAGTTCCGATCCATAAGTTTCCCGAGCTGTCTTCTTCGATGACTTGAATCCAATTGTCTTTAATCGAGGTGGAATCGTGAGGATCGTTTTTATAAACGTAAAATTTGTATCCGTCGTATTTATTAAGACCGTCTTGCGTTCCGAACCAAAGGAAACCGTTTTTATCTTGAAAAATATCGAGAATAACTGCATGGGAAAGCCCGTCGTCTATCGTGAGATGATCGAACCGGAAATTATTCTGGGCAAAACCGTTATAGGCCGGGCGGAAAATGATAACCGCAATAATAAACAACAAAGGATAAAATTTACGGTAAAAATTTTTCATTAAGTTTGCCGAGAATTTTTTGAATGCAAACAATAATTTATTAAAATCATTTGATATTTATTTGTATAATTTTTCAGCGTGATTAAAATTCCAGACCGAGCTCTTTTCCCAAAGCGGAAAGCGCTTGCGTTGCAGCCGCATTTATATAAACGTCCGTAATTTTATCCGTGTAAGAAGATTTGCCGGGATTTATTTCTATTATTTTCGCGCCGCTTTCTTTTGCTTGCAGAGGTATCAATGAGGCGGGCATTATTTCGCCGGTAGTTCCTATAACGATTAATGTGTCTGCCGATTCCGCCGCTTGAAAAGAAAGTGTTCTTGCCGGTTCGGGTATCGCTTCTCCGAAGAAAATAAAATCGGGTTTTAAAACTTTACCGCAATTGTCGCATACCGGCGGTAAATTTTCCAAACTTACTTTTGTTGCTTCAAATTTTTTGCCGCATCCGGTGCAAACCAAATCGCGGGAGTTTCCGTGAAATTCATAGACCGTTTTATTTCCGGCTTCGAAGTGTAAGTTATCTATGTTCTGCGTGATGATAGCTTGTAATAAATTGTTTGCTTCCATTTTGCTTAAAACCAAATGCGCAATGTTCGGTTTTGCTTTTCCGAAGAAATCGTAGAAAATTTCTTTAATTACTTTCCATGATTCAAGCGGGTGCGAATGAAAATAATTAATATCCAAAACCATGGGATCGTATTTACTCCACAATCCGTTTTCCCCGCGGAACGGCGGTATTCCGCTCTCCACCGAAATTCCGGCTCCGGTAAATGCCACTACTTTATCCGATGCTTTAATTAACTCGGCCGCTTTTTGTATTTCCGGTTTCATCAAATATCCTTGAAAAGTCTTGCCAACGGATAACCAGGAGCTTTTAAGTTTAAATCCAAAAAATAACCGAACGGAGTTTGAGCTGTTTCGTAACCCGCGTTTTTCAATCGCTCTTCGGCTCTGTCGAACAACCCTTTCGAAAATCCGGGTTCCGCTTTGCTTTCCGATAGATGATTAAAAGAATGGAGCAAAATTTTATCTGTTTCGTTTTTCCTTGCAGCCCATTTCAAATTTTTCACCAATTTGGTTTCAACGTATGCGGCGTTTTCTTCGTCTTTTTCTTCCACTTGAATGAAACCGACCAAAATATTTTCATAAGTTTTCTCTTCGTTTATATCTTCAGCGGTTTCCAATCCCTTTTTGCTTGTTTTATATCCGAAAACGTCCGCGTAAATCATTAATAATTTGATGACTTGTTCTCCTTTTTTTGTTTGCGTGATGACGTGCGTCACAATAAACTTAAAACGTTCCAGTAAATTTAATATAAAACAATCGGGAAATGAAAATGAGCAAAAAAGAAATTAACGGCGTTTTACCTAAGGAAGAAAACATGATACAGAATAACGGACATGCTGCAAATACAAACCCGCTGCAGGTTTTTTCGACCAAACTGCTTCATTCGGAAGTAATACATTCCGCTCAGTTCGAAAGTTATTTTTATTCGCTCTTGTTCAAATCGAAAAGCGAGTATTATAATCCAATCAATTTCCGTCATAATTTGGATCCGTCTTTTTGGAAGGATTTAATCGATTCGTATTACAGATTTTAAACTATTGCGCTTTCCAATCCCGAATCGCGCACAAAGAGGCAGGTTGATTTTGTCATCTCAATCGATTTACGCATAAAATCGAACGGGAGTTGTTCACCCAATCCGAAAATATTAATATCGGCTCTCGGCGCTTTTGAAATTGCATCGTGGAAATTTCCCGTAATCACGTTGAATTCGGTTAAAGACGGCAAACGCGTTTGCTCGCTTAGGTTTTGTAAAAACCCGAACATTTTTTTTACCGATTTTTGGTCTTCCGCCACGGTAACCAAATTGATTTTGCCTTCCCAATTAAGTTGGAGCTGTAAGGTAATCAGAATTGCAAGGTGCCAGTTGGGACTCTTGTCTCTCAACCAAAGATTGATATCTTTCTGCAGACCGAAAGCCATTCTCGGATGATGTTTTAAAATTAAAACTCCCAAATTATGTGCTTGGGCATTGTTCACAAGTTCTTGTATGATTTTGTCTTTTTCCGAGTTATTTCCCAAAGTTAAAAACAATGCGTTCGGCCGGAAAACCATGCCTTGAAGAGTTTGTATTACAAGTTTGGCGCCGTGAATAAAATTGCTGTCTTCAATTACCGTGCTGTTTACCAAAAGCTTTTCTTCCTTAAGAGGTTGAATAACTTCTTCCAATTCCTTTTTGGTTGAATTCACATCGTGGTCTTTTACCGTAAAAGCATAAATACTTCCCGCCGGATAAGTGATATCCCGGATGAACAAAAGCGAGCCCGCCCAGAGCTTTGGGTTTTCGATTGGAATTAAGAGGTCGGGTTTCCATGCAACGTTATGGCGCGGAAATTTTGCCGCTATACGCGATGCTTGTTCGGCGAGCAGCAGAAACATGCCGCCGCGCAAATCCCCCCATTCCGCAGAAAGTCCCTTTTTTGTAAGCCAAACATATATGGCAATAACAACAATTATTGAAACAAAACTAAATATAGGATCGATTAAAAACATTATGGCAAAGCTGCCGAAAGCGCCCGTGAAAGGAACAATGCGGGGAATTTTAAATGTCGGACGGAAGCTGATTATTTTCATGCTTTGTTGAATGAAAACGACAAGATTCAGCATTCCGTAGGTGATCAAGAAAAACATTGTGATTAACGAAGCCAGGGCGTTTAGGTTTCCCAAAAGCAAAGCGGTAATGATTATTGCGCCGGTGATGATTATTGCGTTCCGGGGTTCGTTGTGTATGGTTTTCTTCGCAAAGAATTTATGAAGCGGAATTGTTCTTTGTTCCGCCAACGCTTGTAAAATTCGCGGCGCGCCTATCATTGTGCCGAGAGCCGAAGAAAATGTTGCGGCAAGTATTCCTGCCAAAACAACAGAGCCGAATAAAGCATTATCTACCAGCGCCATCTCGTTCGATCTTAATTCTTCTGGTGAAATGTAATAAGCCGCGGCAATTGCCAAGCCGATATAAATAACATAAGTGACCCCGATTGCGCTTAAGGTGCCCACGGGAATGGATTTTCTCGGATCTTTCAAATCGCCCGAAAGATTCGCTCCGGCCATTATTCCCGTTACGGCGGGGAAGAAAACTGCAAACACACCCCAAAACGAAGCGTCTTCAAAATTGCCGAACATAATTATATCTTGCCGCGGTTCGTTCGGGGTTAAAAGAAATGATATAATCGACAAACCTATAATTGCGAGAATGATATATTGCACGCGAATGGCAAAGACAGTGCTCAAATAAGAAATAATCAACAAAACAGCCCAAGCCGTAACGGCTACAATAGTGTAAGGATGATGAGGAAAAATCCTTATCCATCCTTCAGTAAAACCGATGATGTATAAAGACGCCGAAAGGGTTTGGGAAATGTAAAACGGTAAACCTACGCTGCCGCCTGCTTCGAGTCCTAACGATTTTGAAATAATGGAATAAGCGCCGCCCGCGCCGATTTTAATGTTTGTGGTAATCGACGCCATTGAAAGTCCGGTGCTCAGCGTTATTATTTTAGCGAGTGAAATAATTAGAATTGCGCCTAACAGTCCCGCATTGCCAACGACCCAGCCGAGACGCAAATACATTATTACGCCGAGGATCGTAAGAACGTCCGGAACGAAAACTCCGCCGAATGTGCCGAGCTTGGTTAACCTGAACGAACTTTTAATTTTGCTTATAAGAGAATTCAAAATTCCATTCTGCCAATTATCAAATCACACTTTGGTCTAATTTAAGTATTTATTTCAATTATTTTTGCGAAAAGTTATGGGAGAGCCAAAATCCCGAAATTCGACGGTTAGGCTTAAAAATTTTATTGTAATAAAAATCCGGTTATTATTTCCGTTAATCGTTTTCCAATTTCTTTTTGTAGATGTCTATTTTCTCGAGTTCTTCGTCGCTTAGTTTGGGATATTCCATTTTCAATTTTTTCAACGTATCCACAATCACTTCGGAAATTACGAGCCGCGTAAACCATTTTTTATCGGCAGGAACAACATACCACGGCGCATGTTTGGCGCTTGTTTTCGCAATTGCATCTTCGTAACATTTTTGGTAATCATCCCAATATTCACGTTCTTTCAAATCCGCCGAGGAAAACTTCCAATTTTTTGCCGGATTGTTCAATCTTTCCAGAAATCTTTTTTTCTGTGTTTCTTTAGAAAGGTGAAGGAAAAATTTGATTATCACAATTCCGTTTTCGTAAGCGTATTTTTCAAAATCCCGGATGTGTTTATATCTTCTTTCCCAAATATCTTCGGTTATAAATTCTTCGGGAATTTTTTGATATTTAATCAAGTTATGAAGTTTAACGACCAAAACTTCTTCATAATAAGAACGGTTGAAAATCCCGATTCTTCCCCGTTCGGGCAATGCTTTGTTGGTTCTCCATAGATAATCGTGGTCAAGTTCTTCTTTGGAAGGCTGCTTGAAACTGAAAACTTGCGTTCCCTGAGGATTTAATCCGCTCATCACGTGTTTAATTGCGCTGTCTTTCCCTGCCGCATCCATTGCTTGAAAAATAATCAGAACGCTGTAACGATCGTGTGCATACAATAAATTTTGAAGCTCAAACATTTTCTTTTTGTTTTTCTTCAGCTGTTTTTTCGCGCTTTCTTTGTCGAAATCACCGGTGTAATCCGTTTTATACTTTGAAAGCTTGAAATTTTTACCCGATGTAACCCGAAATTCCGATAGATTCATAACAACTCCGCAATTTTTATCATTTGATTGAATAAAAATATAACATTCTGGACAAACGATTCCAAATTAAGACACTTTCAATCTTAATTTTCCCGTAAAATCACATTTATCGTTAAAAATAAGTGCGGAGGTATAAATTGGTCTGATATTTGTTCGATAATACCAATAAAATAAGTGGAATTTTCTATGGACGGCTTAAATATCGATACTTTTATACGTGCGGCAGACGATCCGGAATTAAGTCAATACCGAGTTTTAGCTTTTCTAAAAAAATATACGGATGAGCTTCATAAAAACAAGCTTTATCCCGCATTTGCCGATTTAATCGAATTGGGAAACGAGCTTCATTTCTTGTTAGATCAGCTTTCATTCTTCGATGAAAATTACATAATGAATGTAGAGGATTTCGACGAAAATTTAAACACCATAGAGTTCGGTAAGGAGTTGTTTAACCGTAACGATTTAGACGTTGTTTTCAGATTTATAAATTGGGCAATGCCCGCAATAGACGAAGCAATAGACGAAGGAATTGCAATTTACGATTTCGTGACCGAAAACATAAAGATAAAAGAAGTAGGCGTAATTCCGCTTTACAGAAACGAAGGTTATTTTTTCATTCCCGATAACATTTCGAACGTTGTGCACGTGTATCATTTTGATATGACGCTTTTCTCTACTTCGTCTTCTCCTTTGAGAACATTGAAAACCACGCTTATAGATGTTATCAATAAAGAAGAATTGGAGAGAAAATCTTTAGAAGACATTAAATTGGAGTTAATCGAAAGATTCCCCGAATTGCCCACACCGTCGGTTTACAGCATAGAAACCGATTTGGAATTCCCGTTTATCGAAACGATTTTACCCGTGGCGAAAAGGAAATTGGTAAGATTGCTTTCTTCATAAAACATTACCAAGATTAAAACGAATCGTTTCGGGATCTAAAATGAACAATCAGATGCCTAACCAATCCGCTTGCAGCGAACAGCATGACAACTAGAAAATCTCGTCACTCCATCCGCCAATGGCGGATTGCTTATTACTATGTCATTCCGAACTTGTTTCGGAATCTAAAATGAACAATTAAAATAGTCACGAATTCACGAATGAAAAATTATTTTGGAGCCACAAGGTTTGCGTCCCCTACGTCTCCCGTTTTACGTCTTTCGTATCAAGCTTATTCTTTCCTTTGAGTTCTTTGTGATTTTTACTTTGTGTGCTTTGTGGTTAAAAGATAAACCACGGATTCCCACAGATTAAACACAGATTTTCACAGAATAGAACTTGTCATCCCGTCCGCCACGGCGGATTGTTTCGGGATCTAAAAGGGACTCTCCATTTCTTACCGCAAACGCCGTAGGCGTGAAACATTTACAGAACAATCATTCTAATCATAAAATCAAAACTTCATCGGAGTGGCACAAAAATACAACACAAATTTAAGGTGTCACCCCGCTGGGGTTTTAACGTTAAATGGGATTATGATTGTTATTATAAATATTGAACCCCTACGGGGTTCGGTTGTTCTTTGATGTTTGAAAAATAGCCACGAATTCACGAATAAAAAATAATTTAATACTACAACCGTTTAGACGGTGGTAGCAGTGAAGTTGAATTAGATGCTGAAATAAATTCAGCATGACACGTAATTTAAATGTTTCGGGGCAGCATGACACAGAATAGAACTTGTCATCCCGAACTTGTTTCGGGATCTATAAAGAACAATCGAATTGCCGCTAATTCGCAAATAAAAAATAATTCTCGGGACACAAAATGTATGCTTCTCACGTCTCACGTTTTACGTCTTGCGTTTCACGTTTCACGTTTGGCATTTGGGATTTGTTATTTGGAATTTCTTGTTTGTCGTTTAGTCCGCCGGTAGCAGTAAAAAGATTTTTCTTTATATTTATTCCAGCATCAATTGTAATAGGGAATTGTTATATTTATAAGCAATAAGTAAGAATCTAAATTTTTTCCTTCCGGGAATTATTTGCCTTAAATTGAATTTGGGAGATATGCACTTAAAGAAAACCAAAAGATTAAAGAAAGAATTAGGCTTAATAGACGTTTACGCAATTGCAACGGGAACAACTTTGAGCGCCGGATTTTTTTTGCTACCCGGCTTAGCCGCCGTGGAAGCAGGTCCGGCAATAATAATCTCGTATTTGCTCGCAGCGGTTCCGTTAATTCCCGCAATGTTCAGTATAGTTGAACTTGCAACCGCAATGCCAAGGGCGGGAGGTGTTTATTATTTCTTGGACCGTTCGCTCGGACCGTTTTTCGGCACAATCGGCGGAATTGGAACTTGGCTCGCTCTAGTGTTAAAGGTTACTTTCGCTTTAATTGGAATGGGCGCTTACATCGAGATATTTTTTCCTTCGGTGCCGATTGTTCCAACGGCTATTGTTATTGCGGTTTTATTGGGATTGCTTAATTTTTCCGGTACAAAGAAAAGCGGAAATCTGCAAATATTGTTGGTTGTTGGACTCTTAACTTTGCTCGGTATGTTTATTTTCGGCGGGTTTAATTCTATCGAACCGTCACATTTTAAGAATTTCTGGGCTTCCGGTTTCGGTGGAATTGTTTCTACCGCCGGAATGGTTTATATCAGTTATGTCGGGGTAACCAAAATTGCAAGTCTCGCAGAAGAAGTAAAAGATCCGGAAAAAAATTTACCACTCGGAATTTTCCTTGCACTCGGAACGGCAATAGTAATTTACGGACTTGGAATGTATGTTATAGTCGGTGTGGTTCCGTTAAACGTTTTGAAAGGGGATTTAACTCCCGTTGCAACAGCGGCGCTTAAAATTTTCGGTAAGTGGGGAGAAATATTGTTATCAATTGCGGCGCTTTTTGCTTTTATCTCAGTAGCAAATGCCGGAACGTTAAGCGCATCCCGTTACCCGCTGGCAATGAGCAGGGATCATATAATTCAGGACTTTTTCAGAAAATTAAATAAAAAAGGAACGCCCGTTTATGCAATTCTCGTAACGGTTTTAACTATAGTTTTAATTTTGCTTTTGTTGGATCCTACTGGAATAGCAAAATTGGCGAGCGCTTTCCAATTATTTATGTTTGCTTTGGTTTGCCTTGCGGTAATTATTATGAGGGAAAGCAAGCTCGATTCTTACGATCCCGGATACAAATCGCCGTTTTATCCGTGGCTTCATCTGTTCGGTATAATTTCGGCTTTTTATTTGATTATAGAAATGGGTTTTCTTCCGATAATTTTTTCCGTTGGATTGATTGTTGTGAGTGTAATTTGGTATTGGTATTACGCAAGAAAGCGGGTGATAAGAACAGGAGCGATTTATCACGTTTTCGAGAGGTTGGGAAGACAAAGATACGAAGGGCTCGATTCGGAACTAAGGGGAATTTTAAAAGAAAAAGGATTAAGAAAAGACGATCCTTTCGATCAAATTGTAACCCGGGCAAAAGTCTTCGATTTACAAACCGAAATGGATTTTGACGAAGTGCTTAATCCTGTTTCCGAATGGCTTTCTACTCTAATTCCGCTTAGTCCCGGGGAAATTAAAGGACAATTCCTGGAAGGAACGCGCGTAGGCGCCACGCCGGTTATGCGGGGAATTGCATTGCCACACTTCAGGTTGGACAAAGTTTCGCAAACCGATTTGGTATTGGTAAGATCGTTACCCGGAGTAAGAATTACATTAATCGATCCCCTTACACACGAAGAGGAAGAAGAACAAATTGTGCATGCGCTTTTCTTTTTGGTTAGTCCGGAAGACAATCCGTCCCAGCATTTAAGAATTTTAGCGCAAATTGCCGGAAGAGTGGAAGACGACGATTTTATGCAGCTCTGGAAATCGGCAGGGAATGAACAAGAATTAAAAGAAGCTTTATTGCACGACGACAGGTTTCTATCAATTACCCTGAAAGCAAACGAAAAATCGAAGGAGATGATAAACCGCCCGTTAAAAGAAATTGTAATTCCGGAAGGTTGTTTAATTGCAATGATTAACCGTAACAACAAATTGATTATACCGAAAGGGGAAACGGTTCTTAAAGAAAATGACAGAATTACGGTTTTGGGCGATCCGAAATGCCTTAGAGAATTGGAACAGAAATTCGTAAAATAAATTAGACTTCCTAAAACATAAATGCGTTTATCCCGAAGACAAAATTATTTTTTCCCCGGTGTGTCAATTTCCACGTAAATTCCAATTTAAGAGGGAATAAAACATGACCAATTCCGAATCCCAACTCGACGAACGGTTTTTTGAATTCCCGGAACGGTTCGAACAAAATACTTTTGCTCCTATCCGAAATCGAAGAGAAAGCGGCATTTAAGAAAACACTCAGTGATAATTGCCAATCTTTTACATACGGAATTTTCAACAACTTAAATATTTCATCGTTAAAGTTGTGTGTGAGGTAAACCGCCGTTATTCGATCGCCGAAAACTTCTCCGATGCCGAGGGTTCTGAAAGAATAATTTTTACCAATTCCGTTTATGTTACCGGGCAGGGCAATTTGCATTTGAAAGGGAACGGGACCGTCGGAATAATAGGTGTCGGCGAAAAAATCCAAATTGGCGGATTTAAATGTTCTTATCGAACCGTAAAAATCGAAATTGAAAATTTGGTATTTCAAATCCGATAATTCTTTTCTCGCATTCCCTTCGAAAATTATGTATGAATTGCTTTTCAAACGGCTTCGCGTTAAACCGTTTTCGATATATTTTCTGAAATCAAGTTTAAACCCGAAGTTTATTTCGTTGATATCGGTATCGAAAATTTGCCGGTTGGTTCTGTATTTTCTGTCTTTCCAAAAAAACGAAAACTCTGTGTTATTTACGGCGCTTTCGTCGGTTCGTTTGTTGAATCCGGCATTCAAACCGAGGAACGGTAAAACTTCCGATGAAATTTCAATTTTAAATCCTTTCGAATAATAATAATCTCTGAAATCGTAATGGGTTAAAAGGCTTAATAAAGTTGAGGTAAAAGTCCGGTATTGGTCTGATTCAGCGAAAAGTCTATGCAAATTATTAAACGCCGATGCGTTGATTTTTGTGGTCCGGTATTTCCCCAGCTTAAGTTCGGCATCAAAAAGATATTTAAATCTTTTATCGGCAAAACCGTAACCTGCTTTCGCGTTAAAGTTAAAACGGCTGCGGAAAAAATCGGTTCCGGAAACTCCGAATTTAAGTTTATGTCCTTCAATTTTGTTGAAAGAATAAATATCCCGGGTTCCGCTCGTGCTGAAATGTTCGCTCCAATGAATTTTTTGTGAGAAGAAAGAAAATCTGTCCCAAAATGATTTTTCAACCGATTCCAAGCTGTCGATTCTTCTGTAAGCTTCAATTTCTTCGAGTGTGTTCGGAATTTTTTGAATACCGTTCCAATAAGTCGAATCTTTATCGTCGGCATCGGGTAAAACGGTAACCACCGCCATATCGAAAAAGTCGTTGTTAATTTCCGGATTGATTTTATAATCATACATAATGGAATTAAGCTCGAAACCGAATTTAATCAGACCGAGATAATTTCCCGCAACAAACATTCTGTAATCAACCGGCATGTAGATGTTTTCCGCAAAAGGCAGAAACTGTTGGAATATGTGAATCTTCGAAAAAACTTTTCCGGGATTTGCCGCTTCGTTCAGCGCTACGTCCACTTTCAACAATGCATACGAACTGTCGGCAATGTATATCTTTCCGTAAAACCCCGGATCGGAAGCGTCGGAGGGAGCAAAGTATATTTTATAAACTTTATTGTCATCTTGTGCAAGACTGTCTTCCAAATAGTAATAATAATACTCAATAGCGTTTTGGGATACGGGACCCGGGATTGGTCTGTTGAAGTATCTTAATTCGTCGTTATAGAAATTTTGTATTAATCTTCCGCCGGTAATAACGTTAATTGTTGAAGGCATGTTACTGCTCTGCTTGCGCGCAATTATTATATCTTTGTAGAAATCCGGTTTTTTGAAATATCCGATACTCTCGTTTTCGATTATTCCCATGATACGGAATTCTTTTGTGGAATCCTTCTCTCCGGCGGATACACTTACAGAATTTCCCGAAGCTGAAAAGTCTTTGTCTGTTCTCGCCAAACCTTTTGTGTATGCACGGAAGATATACGAATTCAGATACTCATTCCGTTTATTCTTTGCTTCTATTGCTTTTTTGATAATTCTTAAAGCGGGATTTTCTTTCGGAACAACGGTTACTTCCGGCAGTTCCAAACTTGCCGGCAAAAGATAAAAGTTTACGGTTTTGTTACTTACCAAATTTACTTTTACCGTATCGGATTTGAAACCGATGTATGAAGCTATTAATGTGTATTCTCCTTTCTCTAGCTTTAATTCGTATTCGCCGTTAATATTTGCGGCAGTGCCTTTCGTTGTGCCGAGCACCCGTATATTTGCGAAACTTAATTCTTCTTTTGTTTGTGTATTGGATACAAATCCCTTTACAAAATATTGTTGTGCGGAAAGTTGCAGGGAAAGAAAAAAGAAAAGCAAAAATCTTAAGTTCATTATACGGAAATGATTTTGTTAAAAAATTAATAAATTATTTAAGACTTATTAAAAATATCAAAATAAACTTTGGATAAAAATGAAAATAATAGTGACCGGCGGAACGGGATTAATCGGAAGCAAACTTGTTTTACGGTTGCTTGAAAGGGGAGAAGACGTAACCGTTTTTACGAGAAATGCGGAATCGGCTAAAAGAAAAGTAACCGCAACGGAGTTTGTTGAATGGAATCCGATGAACATTTCTTCGTGGATCGGGCATATCAACGGTAAAGATGCGATTATTAATCTTGCCGGAGAAAACATAATGAAGAAGAGATGGGATGAAAATCATAAAAAGCAAATAGTTCAAAGCAGATTGATTACGACGCGCGCATTGGTTAATGCAATGCATCATGTAAATGAAAGACCGTCTGTGTTTATTTCCGCTTCGGCAATAGGTTATTACGGGTTTACCGGCGATGCAACTGTTACGGAAGAATCCGGGCCGGGAAAAGATTTCCTTGCAATCCTTACACAAAAATGGGAAAGGGAAGCAATCGATGCCGAATATTTGGGGATTAGAAGAGTGAGCTTGAGAATAGGAATTGTGCTTGCCAAGGAAGGTGGTGCGTTGGCTAGAATGCTCATCCCATTTAAATTATTTGCAGGCGGACCGCTAGGAACCGGTGAACAATGGTTTTCTTGGATACATATCGATGATTTGGTCAATTTGTTTTTGTTTGCATTGGATAATGAAAATGTTAGAGGTTCATTTAATGCAACGGCGCCCAATCCCGTGCGGATGAAAGAATTTGCCGGGGCTTTGGGAAAAGTGTTGCGCAGACCCGCTCTGTTTCGTTTCCCGTCTTTTTTATTAAAAATGGTTTTGGGCGAAGGAGCTGAGTATCTGACAAACGGTTCCAAAGTTTTACCGGTTAAGACCCAAGCTGCCGGATTTAAGTTTAGGTTTGAGAAAGTAGAGAATGCTTTATACGATTTGTTAAAATAAAAAAGCATTACGGAAAACTCCGCAATGCTTTTAATAAAGGGAGATTTATTTTATTCAAACCAAGAGACCACTTCGTACTTTTTTGCATGTGGAAAATAAGGTGGTACCTTAGTATAAAATCTCTCATCAAATTCATGAACAAATCTATACCCTTTATAAGGACCCGTGGAATGGTAGCGAGCGGTTACTCTGGTTTTTTTTGCTATAATTCCTCCTAAAATTTTCCAAGATGCTAAGTATCCGTCGTTATTAACTAAAGCATCATCTGGACCAACATTCCCATCTTTTGAGTACATTGATGCTTGAGTAATTATGTCCTCATGTTTAGTATCGTTATTATATTGGAGCCTAATATTTTTTTCAGCTACTAATCCAAGCATATCTTCCGAATTGGGATCATCTCGAGGGTCGTTTTTATATTTTAAATCATCGGTTTGAAATATGTTTCCGCAATTACTAACTCCGTTTTGCGTAACTACAATGGTGGCTTTTCCTTTTAAAGTGCCTTTTACATATAAATTACCTTTTTCAATATAGATAAGTCCATTTGGTGCAAATGTAGTTAAATTTTTTACTTCATAAGGAGTCCAAGTAGCGGAACCGTCGAAAATTTTATATCGGTATTTTATTTTCCCGTTACTTAGAAATTCAAGCTCCACATCCACTCGCTTACCGCTACCAGTGGTATCCCTTATTATATGTCCACCCATCATGGCTCTGGTTCTAAAATGGGTTGTATCCCATGGCCTTTCTACTTTAACACCGGATTGATAGCCGCCTTGGAATTCAGGATCGCCTACCGGATGGCCCCACATAACTTTTTCCCACCCGCCTTTACTTGTTACTTTTCCTAAAAATACGGGACTACCCCATGTTTTAAGTGTTGAATTTACATGAAACGGCCCGCTAAAAGTATCGCCGGTTGCCGGGATAGCAGACATTGATTCGTAATAGTTACCATATTTAGCAAAATTGCTAGGTTGCAATTCCACGTAAACGGAAAATGTATCCGGTGTAATGTTAGGTGGACAGTTAGCCGGATCAGGGAAAATTCCTTCTGAGTATATTGTAACCAAAGAGTCGCCAGAAGAAGAACCCCCGCATTCACCCAAGTAATCCCCATGGGCAAGATGAGCAGGAACAGCCGACGAGGCTATACTAATAGTATGTTCTGCCTTTGTCCCGGGTTTATGACAAACTTTTACTTTAGAGCCGCTATATCCTGAAGGATTAGTAATATAAACATTTAAAATCCCCCCTTGATAATGCAAATCTTTATAGCCGCTATCCCAACTTCTATTCATAAATACGGCATTCGAAGCTAAATTAGCTCCCGCAACAGCTATATTATGTGCCATGGTTTCGGTGTAATATCTTGAATTATTATCTACTGCTCGCGTTGTTAAACTGTTAAAATTATTTCCGAATACTAGAAAAATCAAACTGAAACCAAGCACAAGCAACATTGCAGCCTTTCCACCCATAATGTATTTCTCCTATCTGTTTTGCAAATTTCTTGCTACCAATCTTATTTGTTTCCAAAATGCCGAGGCATACATGTCCGTTGTGTCTTTATCTGGATTTGATGTATCGTAACCGTAAACATCTTCGACTTTTATGTTAATTTCCATGACTCTAATTTTTGAAGTATTTAATACAGGAGTAGCTAATTTATTACCCAACTCATCGTAATAAACTAATTTAAATTCAGTTACGCCAAGATTTGAACCCCTTGGAGTTTGTGAGTTAACGACACGGTACAGTAATCGATCTCTCGGGTTAGGTGTATTTACTAATTCGTTTGTAGGGCCCGCATAATATTGAAGCGTATCAACGTTTCCATCGGCATCAACGTCCGTATAAAATGTAATGCTGGATTCATCGGCAGCAACAATAAATTCAGTTGGTTCAGGAAGTTTTTTCCAATCGGCGCAAAAACCTATCTTTCTAAAATCATGTTCCAATAATGTTACCAAGTCAACCAAATTTTGTTGTACTATCAATTCTCCACCGTAGGTATAAGTGTTTTGTACCCCGGCATCGTTTAACCGGAGCAAAATTAAAAGGAGCATACCGCCTATTAATGTAGAGCCAAGTATGTCTATTATCGTACTAAATCCCATTTTGTATTCTCCTTATCTGAAATACCAATAACTGAAAACTGTGGACATTTTTAGAGTGTCTTGTTTGTCGTCATGTCCTAGCATAGAGGGACTTGTAACATACACTGTTAATTTTTTATGCCAAGTTTTGGTTGTTACATTTACATCCAAATTTGGGGGCTGAACGTAATTGACTTTGCACGTAATTATAAATTTTGCAATCGGGTTTGTCGAATCAATTTTTGTCAGACCGTCAAAGTCGTCAAAATCATCAAAGTTGGGATAAGTTTCACCGGGTTCCGGTCCGAGTGTGCTGCTAAGTAAATTTACATTGCTGATACTCGTCGTATCGGTATTTTCGTCAAAGGCT
Source organism: Melioribacteraceae bacterium (assembly GCA_027030245.1). Lineage (GTDB taxonomy): Bacteria > Bacteroidota > Ignavibacteria > Ignavibacteriales > Melioribacteraceae > BMS3ABIN04. The sequence goes on along the minus strand of JALVFE010000038.1, from coordinate 5,622 downwards.
TTACCGTTTGCTTCTTCCAATACTGAAGTTGCTGCTGAAACAGCTAAAACGTCTATTTTGCTGTCCAATAATACGGAATCGGTTGTTAGGAAACTCCGGTTTACCCTTAAAATAACCAAACTGAGGAGTATTAGCGCTCCAAGTGTTATTAACATTTGGCTTGTATTCATATTGCTTTCTCATTTTGAAGTTTTTATTATTTTAAAAACAATTATAATGCCATTACAATAATCGTTATTTTTAGTGTTTTCTTTAGATAGAATGGATTTAATAATGTAAAATTTGCATGTAAAAGTGTAAAAACCGTATAAAAAGTGTATTATTTTGAAGCAGTTTTGTGCTTAAATTTTGACAAAAAACACAAGGTGTTCAATCAAAACTTGGAAAATTTTTTAAAATCGGATTTAACCATAAGCTTGACCAAATCATTGAATTTCGTTCCGGCTTCCCAATTAAGTAATATTTTTGCTTTGGATGAATCGCCTAGTAAATTATAAACTTCCGTCGGTCGGTAATATCTGGGTGAGATTTCAATCAATTTTTGTCCTTCAGAAACACCCAACCGGGATTTACCTAATTTTTGTAAATATTCGTTATTAAAATCGATTTCTTCTACAAATCCGTATTCGTCCTTTCCCGGATTTCGCCACCCTATTTTAATTCCCAGTTCTGTAAATGCCTGTTCGGTAAATTCCCGGACAGAGTGGGATTCTCCGGTTGAAAGAACAAAGTCATCCGGTTCGGAATGCTGCAAAATTCTCCACATCCCTTCGGCATATTCTTTGGCATAACCCCAATCCCTTTTTGCGTCCAAATTACCAAGCAACAGTTTATCTTGTTTGCCTAATACAATTCTAACGGCTGCGCTGGTAATTTTTTTTGTTACAAACGTTTCGCTTCTGCGGGGCGACTCGTGATTAAACAATATTCCGTTGCTTGCAAACAATCCGTAAGCTTCGCGGTAATTCACCGTAATCCAATAAGCGTATAGTTTTGCCACACCATAAGGCGATCGCGGGTAGAAAGGCGTGTTTTCGTTTTGCGGAGATTCTTTTGCGGCACCGAATAATTCGCTTGTAGATGCTTGGTAATACTTTGTTTTAACTCCGGTTTCCCTTATTGCGTCCAATAGCCGTAAAGTTCCCAAGGCATCCACTTGCGCCGTGTAATCCGGAAGTTCAAACGAAACTTTCACATGACTTTGCGCGGCTAAATTATAAATTTCATCGGGTTGTATTTTTTCAAGTAACCGGTTCAAGTTACTGGCATCCACCAAATCGCCGTAGTGCAAAAATAGCTTTTTATTTAAAATTTCCGGATTGTTGTATAAATGATCAATCCTTCCGGTGTTAAACGAACTGCTTTTTCTAATTATTCCGTGAACTTCGTAACCTTTTTCCAGAAGTAATTCTGTTAAATAACTGCCGTCCTGTCCCGTTATTCCGGTGATTAAAGCTTTTTTAGATTTTGACATAATATTTGTTTAATAATTAATCTTTTAAATTAACATTTTCCAAAAACCAACGGTAAGTTTTTTCAATACCTTCCCTCAAGCCGGTTTTATGTTTCCATCCGAAATTGTGTAATCTCGATACATCCAATAGTTTTCTCGGAGTGCCATCCGGTTTTGTTGTGTCGAATTTCATTTCTCCTTTGTAATCAACGATTTCTTTTACGAGCATTGCTAATTCTTTAATCGATATATCTTGCCCTGTTCCAATGTTAATGTGAGTTATCCCGAGGTCGTAAATATCTTTTGCGTTTATATTTTTTGTAAAAAAATAAATAGCGTCAGCTAAATCTTCCACGTATAAAAATTCCCTTCGCGGATTTCCCGTACCCCAAATTTCAACGTAATCATTGTTCGATATTTTAGCTTCGTGAAATTTTCTAATAAGTGCAGGCAAAACATGCGATGTTTTCAAATCGAAATTATCGTTTGGTCCGTATAGGTTTGTAGGCATTAAAGAATAAAAATTGCATCCGTATTGGAGATAATAATTTTCGCATAATTTCATTCCCGCAATTTTGGCGATTGCGTAGGGTTCGTTGGTTTTTTCCAGTTCACCGTCGAGCAGATATTCTTCTTTTATCGGTTGTTTGGCATGTTTCGGGTAAATACACGAACTGCCCAGAAATATTAGTTTTTCCGCCCCGGCTTTGAATGCAGAATGAATAACGTTTGTCTCGATAGTCAGATTTTCGTAAATAAAATCGGCGCGAAAAGTATTATTGGCAAGAATCCCGCCTACTTTTGCCGCTGCAAGAATTACGTAATCGGGTTTTTCCTTCTCAAAAAAATTATTAACATCAGCTTGGTTTAGTAAGTCGAGTTCTTTCCTGGTTCGCAAAATTAAATTAAACTCATCGCTTTGTCGGAATTTTTTTAACGTTGCGGAACCAACCATTCCCGTATGTCCGGCAATATAGAGTTTTTTCATTTTGCTGAGGTTAATTGTTTTGCGTAACGTGATAAAAATAATCAAAAGTATTTTTAAAGTTATTATATTTGGCAAATTATTTTTCAACGGGGAGTGAAATGGATCCTATTAATCTTTTGGTCGGGTTGAATTTATTTGTTTCCATGAGTGCGAATTTGACCGCAGCTAAAAAGGGACTTAAAACAAAATTAACCGGTGCGAAAGAAAGACCGGTTACATATTTGCAAAAATTACCGCCGAACATTGCGGCGGTGGTTTTAATACTCCTTATTCTCGGAGTTTTTAAAATTTTCACTTTACCGGCAGAATACGAGGAACAATATTTTAATCTGCGGGTAATAGGATTAGTTGTTTTTTTAGTTTTTTCTTGGCTTCAAGTTTATGCATTTAAATCGCTTGGTGAAAGTTATTCGCAAGATATCGTAATTTTTAAAAAGCACGAATTACATAAAAACGGATTGTATAAAGTAATCAGACATCCGCAGTATTTAAGTCAAATTTTAAGCGATCTCGGAGCGGCCGTTGCTTTGCTTGCGTATGTAGCGGTTCCAGTAATTCTTCTTGTGGAAATACCGCTGTTTATTTTACGTGCGGTTTACGAAGATAAATTGTTGGAAAAGCATTTCGGAGAAGAATTTAAAAATTATAAAAAGAAAACCGGGTTTATGATTCCGTTTATCGGATAGATATGACAATTCGCAAATTAATAATATTTTTATTGCTGCTGTTAGTTTTCCGTCCCGTTGAAGGGCAGCGTTTATTGAAGGTTTCCGTAACAAAAGACGGAAAAACATCTTATGTTCCTTCGATTAAAAGAAAAGGGTTAACGTACATTTCCGCAGACGATTTTTGTAAAAGCACGTCTATTAATTATTTCCGCAACACAAAGACGCAAAAGACTGAAATAAAGTTTAAAAATTTCAATTTAAAGTTTACCGCAAAGAATAATTTTGTGATTTTATTTTCCAAAGCGGACGGTAAAACTTTGGTTTATCAACTTCCGGTTTCCACCTTGTTTGTCGGCGGAAAAATTTTCATTCCAATTGATTATGCTGCGGAGTATTTATCCCTTGCGGCGGAAAGAAAAATAATTTTCGACAGATTGAACAAATCGATAATTTTTACGGACAACCCCGTGAATACTTACGCCGTTTTGCGCGGAAACGGGAATACCGGGGAAATAAATTACAATTACGATATATACGGATTTGAAGTTGAAGATAAAGTTAACGGCACTTTGTTAAGATTGAAAACAAGCAGAAAAATTTTACTCCCGCGCGGCTCGTTGGATAACGGTAAACTCTATTTGTTTTTTGCGAAGTATTCGGTTAATCCTGGTATAGACTTTAAAAATTTCAAATCCGATTTGATCAAATCGATAAGTTTCAAAAGTGTAAAAGGAAATCCGCAGTTAGTTATATCGCTTCGCAAAGGATACTCTTCTTTCGATGTTTCAACGGATGTGGATAACAACGATGTTCTCGTTTCCATTCACAATAAAATATTGAGAAATCCGGATTTTGAAAACACCGTAGCGAAAAAGTGGAAGTTCGATGTGGTTGTAATAGATCCGGGTCACGGCGGAAAAGATCCGGGCTCCATCGGTGTTACTGGCAAAAGGGAAAAGGATATCAATCTTGCCATTGCTTTGAAGTTAGGCGAATTAATTAAACGGAATATGAAAGACGTAAAAGTTGTATATACTCGTAAAACCGACCGCTTCGTTGAATTATACAAACGGGGAAAGATTGCAAATGAAAATAACGGAAAATTATTCATCTCCATTCACGCGAATTCATTGCGTAAAAAGCCGAGTAAGACCAGAGGGTTTGAGGTTTATTTGCTGCGCCCGGGAAGAACCAAAGAAGCAATAGAAATCGCTGAGTTTGAAAACAGCGTTATAAAATTTGAAGATAATCTAGATAGATATAAAAAATTGACCGACGAAAATTTTATTTTAATCAGTATGGCGCGTTCGTCGTTTATGAGATTTTCCGAAACGTTTTCGGATTATCTTAACAATGAATGGACGGATAAAGTTGACATACCTTCCCGCGGAATAAAGCAAGCGGGATTTTACGTGCTGGTCGGTGCGTCGATGCCCGGAGTTTTAATTGAAACGGGATTTTTATCGAACAGAAAAGATGAAAAATATTTGGCTAGCAAAAAGGGGCAACAAAAAATAGCCGAAGCGATTTTCGAAGCTGTTTTGAAATATAAAAAATATTACGAAAAATCCGTTAAAAAAGAGTTGGGTTAATTGTTTATCTTTGTTAAACAATTTTTCCGGAGTTAAAATGACAAATGCTCAAAAATGGGTTGCATTGTTCTTGGTCGTGTTTATTCTGCTTTTCGTACTTTTGAAGATTACGAGGAAAGAAGAATCAGGCGGTAATATGAATTATTCCGCTTACGAAGAAAACGCAGTTACCTTAATGCAAAACCAGAAATGTTTTCAATGCCACGGAAGTAAATTAACGGGAACGGAAAAAGGTCCTTCTCTTGTCGGTATCCGGAAATATTGGTCGCGAGACGCTTTAATAAATTATCTCAGAAACCCCACTTCTTACGCATCTGATGCAAGGTTCGAAGAATATAAAAAGCAGTACAAGGAGTTTATGCCTTCTTACGAAGAAGTTGATACAAAAGCTTTAGGCAAAATTGCCGATTACATTCTTTCCTTACCGGCTAAATAAAAAGCAAGATTCCTGCTGAAAACGGGTGCAAAAAAAATTGCAATGTTAAATTTTTTCGGCGCCGCCTAAATCTTTGTTTTATAATAATTTATTTACCCGCAAAAAATACTTGTCAAAAAAAATTTCACCCTTCCGATTGTTAACTTAAAATTATATTAGTTAAACATTAAAGAATAAATTGTAGCAATACGTTTCAAAAAAGCAAAATTTGTGATGTACAGCACAAAATACAATTTTGTGGCACCAAAGATGAATTAAAGGGAATAAAAATTCCCAATATTCATTTACGGTGCGCGTATGTTGTACAGAAAAATTTTCAATCTATTTTTAATCGTTTTAATTTCCTCAAATATATTTTATGCCCAAACAACTTATACTATGTCGGCAAAGAACGGCGTTCAGATCAATTCAACAACATTCGAATTCGAAATAAGTATAAAGAGCGAAGGCGAACAATTTGCGTTAACATCTTATCAATGTGCATT
>JALVFE010000037.1 GCA_027030245.1 Melioribacteraceae bacterium | reverse complement strand
CTTAGAATAACCCGTAATCTGTTCGGGAGACCATTGTTCGTTTTCTAATTTATCTCTAATAAAACTAATTATTGCTTGATTTAATTTTCTGTTTTTGGCAAATCTTTCTTTTCTTATTTCTGCACACGGGTTTGCATAATTAGCATCGTAGTTGCCTCGCTGTTTTGAGTTCCTTTTTATCTTCCTATAAACAGTTGATCGATGCAAATTTAATTGTTCTGATATAAAACTAACTTTGTGCGCAGTTTTTAAGAGAACCGATATTTAATATCTTTGTTCTTTGCTTACGTGTTTGTATTTTTTATTTTCCATACGACAAAAATATTTTTTTTAATTATCTGGGGGTTAACCTCCAGATAATTAACCATTATTTTGTCGCACTTACTAATTGAATCTTAGAGTTTTTTGCCAGAGACAATTTCCAAAGCATCGTGGAAATAAACTATTTCTCTTCCCCAAAAATCTTTCATAAACCTCCGCGCGTATTCGGGATTTTGATATGCGTAAGCGGTTGTTTCTTTCTTGCTTCTTCCGAAAGTATCGCGTATAACATAATGTGCATCTTTTGCCGGGAAGAATATTTTGAATTTGGCATCCATTACCAAAACTGTTTTTACATCTTCGGAAAGTTTATTCCAATCTTTTGCCAAACAATTTAAAGAACAATATTTATGTACGTCCCCGTTATTCATTTCCACAATGTGAATAGTGGACACATTTTTAATCAAATTTTTACCGCAACTTTCGCATATCATATCATCGGTAATATCATCAACAGTTTTGAATTTTTTTTCGATGTTTTTGTCTGAAGCCGAACAAGCCAATAAGGTTAACAAAGCAAATATTGAAACGATTCTTAAAAATTTCATTATTCTTTCCATAAAAATATTTAAAGTTTTATATTACTATTCCAAAATTTCTATCGCGGCGAAAATTGCATCATAATTTTCTTCCGATGATTTATATAAGTCTTCGGCTGTTTGATAAATTACGTGGCATACTTCGGTTAATTGTTTTGTATGCGTTTCTTTAATCACTCTATGAAGAGATTCCGTTCCTAAAACCTTATGATCGCGTTTCATAATCTCCAAAAGCGAACTGGTAGCTAAAAATAGCCGTTCGCCTTTTTTCAACGGAACGGTTTCTTCGGTAAAGCTTTGATCCATACTCCCGAAATACAGACCCGTATTTTCCAAAATATCAACGGTTCCTTCGTCTTTATGACAAATAATAGGGTGAATAAATCCGATGTTTGAATACGTAAGCTCATGTTTGCTGAGGTTAATTATTCCCAGAAAAACCGAGACCATTTCTTCCGTGGAAGTAAGATAGGGATCGCTGTCAAGGAATTCCCAATAATATTTTTCCAAAGCTTTTACTATTTCCACAACTTTTTGGGTTTTTTGCGTTTCTTTGAGAAACATTCCGCGTAAGTAGAGAGACATTCTTGCGGAATCGACAATGTTTACATCCGATTCAAGTAGCAAAATCGCCGCTCTATTTTCATCAATTTTCCACAGATTTATCAAATTGCCGGAGACTTCGTTACCTTTTAATATTACTTTCTGTTCGTAATTTAATTTTTCGGGGAATGGGTTTTGTTCTTTTTCCAGAATTATTTGCAAGTGATGTAAAAGCTTTTTACTGTGTAAAGAATCTCCTTCTTTGTTTACCAGTTCCTCTTGCATTTCAACCAATTTGTCAAAATCGTTTGCGATGTTCAGATAAGCTTCAATATCGGGAATGAGGGATTCTATGTAATCGAACAGCTCTTCATTAAAGAAATTTGTTACGTCCGCACTAAAGAAAATTATTCCTGAATTTTTAAGAGTTTTGTAAGGCATGCGCATATTGGATTTCACGCCCCATTTCAATGCAATTTGGGAGGATATTGATTTTACTCTTTTCGCAAGATGCGCTTCCATATCGCGTATCGTATCGCCTTTTCGGGTTTCAAGCAATTTACCTAACGAAGTGGCTTCAACCGGCATAACAAGAAATTCGTCTAGGAAAACTTTTTCGAGTTCTTTCGCTCGGACTAACGGAAGAGGAACAAGTTTGTTGTCGACAAGATGTGTAATTCCTATCCTGAATATTTTACCTTTAAGTTTTTCGCCTTTTTTTGCCGCAATAATTGAAGCTACTTCGTTCAAATGGTTAATGAGAGCATTTACATATTCAGAAACGGTTTCAACTTTCTTTTGCTTGGTTTGCCACTTTTCTTTCGAAGCGATTAATTTCTTATCGCTTAATAGTTGTTTGAGTTTCCCAAACATTTATTCCTCCGTTAATATTCTAAGGAGCTGATATTTTTTTCATTTACTGTTGTTGGAGAAGCTATACTGTCAACCAGAATTGCTTCTAAGCTTTCAGGTAGATTTATTGCATTTGTAAATATTGTGTTTTCAAAATTGGCACCTTTAAGTTTACAACCCAATAAGTCGGCACCAGTGAAATCGACTCCTTGTAAATGAGCTCCTTGGAAATTAGTAAATCTTAATCTTGAATGTCGGAATGAAGCTCCTTCAAGTCCCGCACCGGTAAAATCACAATAGCTGAAATCACAGCTATCGATTTTGGAATTTTTTAGAACGGCACGAAATAATTTTGCTTTAATGCCTTTGCTTCCTGTGAAATCGGAATGGAGAAATTCCGAGTCTTTCATCAAAGCTCCGGTAAAATCGCAATTAACTAAACTTGCATTGTGACCTTCCATTCCGAACATATTTGCTCCTCTAAAATCAGAGTTCGATAGATCGGCATTGTTAACTTTTACGTGAAACATGTGAGCTTGACTAAAATTACAATTCCTCAAATTTGAATTGTCGAAAACCGACCAACGGATATCCGCAACTCTGAAATCGCTTGATTCGAAGTTCCCGTCGCTGCAATTGGCAGAACGGAAAACAGCTCCTCTGAAGTCACCTTCGATAACGCTTGCACCACGCCAATAAACGTTATCCAATTCCATTCTGCGGAAATCGTCATAATCTTGAGGAACCGCCCTTATTCCTTTAAATCTTTTTTGCCCGGATTTCGTTGTGGTTTCAATATTTATAATACTGTCTTCGTCTGTTTTGGAGAGGAAATTTGCAAGTTTTAATATATGTAAAGTATCCGGTGGATTGGGAAAATGGGGTAGCGTTTCAGGTGTATCAATTCCGTTGCAACCAGCCACAATAATAAAAACGGGAAGAAGAAATTTAGTTTTTTCTATGTAAGAAATTATTTGATTAAAATAAAATTTGAATTTCATTATAAAATATCGTTGTTATTAAAATACTTGTTTCCCCAATATGCTAAAAGTCCGCCAAGCAAAACCGGATATAAAATCGAGAAGATAATGAATACGGGACGCGATACGGTATCCAGAATATAATAAGAAGCGGGACCCATTACGGTTAGTTCGGGATCGAATAAAGCCAACGCACCGGTACGGAAAACCTGCAAGGGATTTATCATTCCCACTCCGATTATTAAATCGGGATTCATTCTCGCTTTCAACATTACGCCCATCAGAATTAAATCAAGAAATGCAACGGAAAGGAGCCAAATGATAAAAGCCACGCTGATGGCAATTTCTTGGGATCGTGCAATGGTCGAAATAAACATGCTCATTCCCAAAAAACAAATTACCATTGCGGCAAGTTGAAAACTGTAAACGGCGAACATATTCCACGGAACATCAATTTTTGTTATGCTTGCCCAAATTGTAGCACCGAACAAAGCTAAAAATACCGGTACGAAAATAACTACGAAACGCCCGAGAAGTTTTCCCCAAAAGTAACCGGAAAGGGAAACGGGTAATGACAGCATGTATTCCATAACGTTTGATTCACGGTCTCCGACAACCGAACGTACGGTTGATATTAACACGAATATCGGCAGTATTGCCATGCTTATTTGCATAAACGTTACCATAAGTCTGCTTAGCCCAACGAATCCGATAATTTGGGATTCGGTTATTCCGAGGGCAAACATTACGGCAACAAATCCGCCGAACAGAAGACTGTAGCTCCAAAACCATTTGGAGCGTAAATTTTGTTTAATATCCAAAACAGCTATTTGAGTTAATCCGTTTTTCATATTTTACTGTTTCCCTTTGTCTCCGTGTTTCATCATTTTATGTTCTTTCAAAAATTCTTCGCGCATGGTTTCACCTTCTTCAATGCGTTTAACGGTTTCATCGAAAGTAAACAGAGAATCTGCTGTTTTATTTTCCAAAGCACCGTAACCGTAGCCCATCGGAGTTCTATCTCCGAAACGGTAATAAGCTTTGGTGGCGTCAATCCATTTGCCGGTTTCGGCATCGCCAATCCATATTTTAACCGAATCTTTGGCAAAGTTTTTCCATTTGTCTGTTTTCATCATTTCAACCAAGCATCCGATATCGTCGAACCATAAGACTTCACCGTAGTTGTTAATTGCTTGAACGGAATATTTTTGATCCGTCAATCCCATTTTGCACATTGCACAAACATCACGATCGAAATTGATTTTTCTCGGTGAATAATCCGGTCCGGATGAACATGCAAACAAAAAGACTAAAAATAAAGGAATTAATTTTCTTTTCATTGTCCGGCCTCCAGTTTCTCTACTTTCATATCTTTTATAACGGCGGAAAAATGTGAGATTATATTTAAGAATTTCGCATTATCGCTTTCATTAATTTCTGATTCCCATGTAAAATTGCCGTTTACTGCGGTGAATTTCCAATCGTTCAGAATATTTCTTAGATCGTCGTTAATTTCTTTGAAAACAATTTTGTAAGAAAATTTGTTTTCCGGACTTGCCGAAATAACAAGATGTTCGTCTAACGTAACTTTGCCCAAATCCATTTCCACAATTCTTGTAACGAGTGTGGATATTTCATTCATCCGGTGACTGCTTAGGATCATTAAAGTATCTTTACTTACATTATTCAAATATTGAAAAAATATTTCTCTTGCTTGCGGGTCCAAATTTGCGGACGGCTCGTCCATCAAAATTACTTTCGGTTTTCTTCCCAGAGCCAGGGAAACCAAAAGTTTTTGTTTCATCCCTCCCGAAAGTTTGAGAAAAGGTTTCGACAGATTGTTTTCGATAGATAATCCCAAATCTTCACTGATTTGTATAAATTCTTTTTTATCGGTTCCGGTTAAACCGGAAAAGAAGTCGAGAATTTCTTTAACCGTCATTTTAAGAGGCGGAGGAAGTTGAGGCACGAATCCGACGCTTTTAAGTATTTCTTCCCTGTCGGTTCGCGGATTCATTCCGAACACACTAAGCTCACCGTCGTAGACATATTGACCCAAAATGCATCTTATCAGAGTAGTTTTCCCCGCTCCGTTCTGACCAATAAGGGCAACTCTTTCGTTTTGGGAAAACGAAATTGTTAAATCGTCGATTACTTTAATTTTCTTAAACGATTTTGAAAGATGCTTAATATCTATTAAAACGCCGTTATGTAATTTATTTTCCGTCATAAAATTTTATCTAATCCTTTTACTGTGAAATTCAAAGCGTCACCGGGGCAAACATCAACGCAATACCCGCAGCGCGTACAATCGGAGCCGACATAATGTTTTTCCTGCGTTGCTTTCCCGCGTGTAACAAACCACAATTCGTGCGGTACAAGGCAAACATCTTGGCATTTTCTGCAATGGCCGCATTTATCCAATTCAAATTTTACTGCAACGGGAGAAATATTGCCGATGATACTCCATGTTGCACCTATTGGACAAACATAGCGGCACCAAAATCTTTTACTGTACACGATTTCGAAAGCAATAATTACCAAAACCCAAAGTAAAATTAGACCGGGACCGTAAATCATTGCCCGCGAAAGAATTCCGACAGGATTAAGTGTTTCGAAAACTAATCTTTCCGTTGCAAATGCCAAGATAATAAATCCTGCCCAAAACACATAACGTAAACCGCGCTGGAACGAATGCTCTTTTATTTTTTTCTTTTTAACCAAGTAATCGTGGAGCTTTTCCGCCCATTCCGCTAAGAAATGATACGGGCATACCCAGGAACAGAAAGACCTTCCGCCCATTATCGCATAAAAAATAACAATAGTGAAAAATCCGATAACAAAATTCATTGTAAGGTAAGGCAAATATTCGGTCCTAACGGAAATAGCCAAGAGCTGAAATGAGTTATAAGGGTCGAGTAAGTAAAAGCCCAATAATCTTGAACCGCTGAGGGAACCCTCAAGTAGGGAAAGGTCGAGAGCAAAAGACACAACGAAAAGGAGATTAATAAAAATTAAAAAAGCCCATCTTCTGTTTCTCCATTTGTGTCTGTTTTCGTTTAAGCCCATCCAATCTTTATACGGCATCCCCAATTTACTGTGAGGCATATCCTCGTTTTTTTTAGGAGGAAGCGGTTCTGATTTTTTGCCGAATAGTTTCATGAGTAAACCTCCTCATACTTCTTTCCGGCTTCAATAACAATGCTTGCCGGTTCTGTAGGACAAATCATTTCGCATACACCGCAGCCGGTGCAACCTTCCAATACTTTGGGTTTATAACTGACAGTTCCATCGGCATTAACGTTCTTTTCAAGTTTTATTGCTTCTTCGCCTATAGGGCACTCTGTTACGCATAAGTCGCAAATCTCTCTTTCATAATTTTGTTCTCTAAGCGGATACGCTTTTCTCGATTCTTTTGATTGAGGTCTTAAAACCCCTTTGAAATCTTTTCCCCGTGGTGTTCCAGAAAATCCTTTACCTTTTACCGAAAGGCAAGTTTTTTCGTTTAATTTTGCCACACCGATTCTGGTTACCTTTTTCATGGCAACAACTTGCACCTTAAACGGATTTATATTTTTTAACGCTTCGGGTCCTTGTTTTTGCACTTCTTCAATTGCTTTTAATCCGGCTTCCTTAAATTGGACAAAATACAAGGCGGCTGTAGGACATGTTTCGGCACACTGAATAGAGTCGCACGAAAAATCGCATGCTTGCTCGCGGGCATTGATATACGGAGTTCCGTACGAAAGGTTCTCGTTTATTCCGGCTAATTTTATGGCATGAATAGGGCATATTTGCACGCACAGACCACATTTAATACAAGCATAAAGGAAAGCATCTTCTTCTATTGCACCCGGCGGGCGTAATAGTTGTTTGCCGTCGTTTTCGTCGTGCTTGTATTTTTGAATAAAAGAAACTCCCGCACCTATTGCAACCATACTTGCGGTTGCTACCGCGGTGGATTTTAAGAACTGTCGCCTGTTAATGTTTGTTTTGTTTTCTTTTGCCATAGCGAACTCATTTTAATGTCTTTAAAATTATCAGAAGAAGTAGAATGTATACTAAAATTGTAAAATATCCCTTAAAAAACCAATTGAATTTTTTAATAATTGTTACAAAGAACTAATTCAGCAAAAACTATAATTCACCGACCCAATGAAACAGCGGCTTTTTATCTTCAAGAATAAACTTAGGTGAAGAAAACGGTGCTAATCTTTCAAGAAAATCCAAAATAACAAGAATAGGAGCACCGTAGAAAAATCTAACGTTCTCGTTAAAATCCCATAAATGTTCAACATAGGAAAATAAGCGGTATGGAGTATCTCCGAGGTTATCCCCGTCTCTATCAAATCCTTGATAATCATCAAAATAATTGTTAATCCATTTGTTACGGTTTGCCGTTTTAGCTTCAACGGTAACTTGGGCAAGATTATCATGAAAATAGTTATGTTTAAAAAGATTTCCTTCTTGGTTGGAAAGAAACTTTACACCCATTCCACAAAAAGCGATTTCGTTGTTTTCTATCGTGTTCATTTTCGAAGGAACGAAGGGAGAAACGTCAACATAAATTCCAATTGCAGAATAAATAAATCTATTGTTCAAAATCTGGTTAGAAGAAGTTTCTTTCATTCCCAAGCACATACCGCTCGTACCGTTTGATTGCATAATCGTATTACCAACCATCAAAGTTTTTTCGCTGTACATTAAAAAGATACCGACGGAATTTTTGTAAAACTCGTTGTTCAAAATTTTGTTATTGTGCGAATACATAAAATGTATGCTGTAACGGTTTCCTATTCCTTTGTTTTCTTCAAAAATGTTTTCAGCTGAGTACCAAACAACCATATCTCTTACGTGATGCCAATAGTTATGCTTAACTAGATTGTTTTTAGAATACCATAATCTTATTGCATCACCTTTAAATGCAAGATTTCTATCGAGCTTTGAAGAAATTTCACAGTGTAAAATTTTATTAAGGTGTGCATTTTGAATATCCAAGCCGAAAAGACAATCTTCTATTCTGCAATTTTTTACTGTATTAAAATTTCCGCGAATGGAAATTCCGCAATCTATCTGGTCGTGTGAACGGCCGGATTGAATTATCTTTAAGTTTAAAATATTATTGCTGTCGCTTTTTATATAAATAACCGATCTTTTATTTAAACCGGAAATAACGGACTTACCTTGTCCGTCTATGGTAATATTGTTTTTGGTAATTGTAACCGGACCGGTATAAAATCCCGGTTTAAGCAAAACCGTATCACCGGGCAAAGCTTTGTCAATAATCGGTTGAAGGGGAATAGCATTTGCCGTATCAACGGTTATGTTATCGAAGGAATAAAGTGTGCCGGGTTCATTGTTTTGCGAATGTAAGGATAAAATGGGTGAAAAAAACAGAGTAAGGAAAAGGAATTCTATTAAAATTTTTTTTAATGAATAGAAACGGTTACTTGGAATCTTGTCTATAGACTTTTTCAACTTAGTTCGTGCCTTTCGTTAAAAGCAGTCCTAAGCAAACTTAGGACTGCCAGAAAAAAATTACGCTTTACTTTCACTTTCCTTCAGTGATTTGCGTTTAAGTAAAACCGCAAATATTAATACTAAAAATGTAAGTACAGCCAAAAAGAATCCGTAAGACGGATAAGATTCGGTTGTAAACTGTGCTACTTTACCTTCACCGAAAACAGTAGGCATAAACGGTTTAATTCCGCCGAATGCTCCGCCTCCGTGTAATCCCAAATTATGACCGTACCAATACAAATAATAAGTGTAAACAGCCAGAAAGTAAAAAGGAATTAAAGACGGAATAATAGCTGCCCAAGAAAGTGTTTTCTTGGTTGTAAAAGCAAAAATCATTACCATAATTGCAAAAATCACGAAAAGGTAGAAAGAATGTCTGAGAATAAAATCGAGAATCTTGAGAGCTTGCGGAATTTCTTCGGGTGGAATTTTTTCCGCTGCGTAAACCGGATATGGAACGTGTTCACCGATTTCATTCACATCGTTAACGCCTTGAACTATGGGGTACATTCCGATAAAGTGATTGATTTTATTCATTTCAATCAAACAATCAGCGCCCACATCCTCGGCTAATTCTTCTCTTTCTTTTACACCTTTACAGCCGTTGTAAACACCGTCGTAGGTAAAATAAATTTTAATACCTTCGGGATACATTGTTTTGGGATACTGAATACTTTGTAACGCAACAGACCAAATAGGGGAATAAAATGTTACGAATAAAAGTATAATACCCAAAATCGCTAAAACCTGGTAAATCCTATTCTTTGCATTTCCCATTGTGCTGCCATCCGATTTTGTTATTAAAAATCTATTCTTTGGCTGTTACTCCTGCTTTTTTCAAAATAAAATGTACCGCATCGTAAAGGTCTTTGTCGGAACAATCGGTACAAGTTCCGCGTGGAGGCATAACGCCGTATTTACCTTTCGGCACACCGTTCAAAACGCTTTTATATAAAACGTCGAAACCTTTTGCCGCATTTTCTTCCCATCTTGCCTTATCGGTTACCGCAGGAGCGCCGGCAACACCGGTAAGATGGCAAGCGACACAGACTTTATTAAAAACTTTCTCTCCGTTTGCCAAATCGGCTACTTTTTTAACTTCCTTTTTGGCGGGAGCTTCTTTAGTCGGAGCTTTTTTCTCTCCGCCGCAGTTAACAATAAAAGTGATAGAGATAAAAACAACTACAATGCTGGTGAGTATTTTTTTCATAAGACCTACTTCCGTTTATTATTTGAAAAAATTTAGTCCTAAAATTTAACGATTCTAAGACCAAAAAAAAAGAGACCGGATTTATTAAATCCAGTCTCTTTTGGTTAAACTGATTGACAATTATTTTTTATTTGTCATCTCTTTCATTACAGCTTCGGATTTAGCTTTCAAGTATTGAATAATTTTGCCAACATCCTTTTCCGAAACATTTTGATTAGGCATTGCGAGTTTATATTTCTGTCGCATTGCTTCTATATCCGGTTCGCTGTAATGTTTTTCGGGATTAAGTATCCACGATTTCAGCCATTTGTCGTCTCTGCGCTTGTCAACCATCAGCAAATCGGGTCCGTTAAATTCGGTACCGAATTTATGGCATGCGTTACATCCATAGTTCAGGAATTCCATTTCTCCAGGTAACAAGTTCTTAATTTCAATTGCAGAAGGTTTGAATGCTTGCATCTGCATATCTGCTTGAACCCGTTTAGAGTAAGCTAACAAGCGTGCATTTTCGGCTTCTTGATTGAACTTAACAGCCAGATACCCTTGAAGTTGACGGTTTTCCGGGCTGTGAATTTCATCCAACAACAACGGGAACATACCGGCTTTTTCTGCAACGAACTCGATAGTTGCGGTTTCACCCGGTCTCCATCTGTACATTGCATCGTTAGCCGCAACTTCGTAAACGTAGTGATCGAGTTTTGTTTGTCCGTGGTTTGTTAGATGAATAATAACTTTTTGTCCCTGGTTAACGTTAATGTTACCGGGAGTAACTTTGCCATTATTTATTGTACCGAAAACTTCAACCGTTTTACCTCTGTTTACAACTCTTTCTTTGCCAAGAGCAGTAAAGTATTTGGATTTTTTACCGGTTGTAATATCGGTACCGACCGGATATTTATCGACGGATTTGTAATCTTTTATGCTGATTAAAGCAGTGTAATGCGGTTCGCCCATCGGTAATGGCAAATCATATATGATTCTCATTTTTGGTGCGTCGATATCAATTAATTGATGGTTTTGCGGATGCAAAGGTCCGACGGGATTAAATCTGTCGATTGAAAGTTTATCCAACGAAATCAAATATTTTCCATGCGGTTTTTTAGTATCGCCGTGAGCGGAAACCAAGTGTCCGATATTATAATGTGAACTTACATAATCCAACACTTTCAGATTCAAATAATCCCATTTGGTTACACGGGAATCAACGTAAATGGATGTGTATACGATACCTTTTTCATCATCGTATTGATTGTGCAGAGGACCTAAACCGACTTCCACGCTTCCGTGCAATGCATCTTCCAATGCAATAATCGGAATACCGAATTTGTCGGTGCCTTCAAATTTTTTGTTTTTGATGGCGTCCATAATTTTCTTGAACGAATATACCCACGCATGGGAATCCAATTTACCTGCAACGATGATGTAATCTCCCGTAGGATCAACATCCACGCCGTGAGGAGATTTAGGTTCGGGGATTAAATAAAGCAATCCGTGTTTAACTGCACTTTCAATCGGAATAACAATGTGATCACGAACCTTTTTGATTTTAATTTTACCGGCTTTGATTAATGCCGCTGCTTTCTTCCAATTGGTTACGTGCAAATAGTCGGTATCTTTGGAAGAACAACCTGCTTCAAACGGCGGGCGTCCTCTTTCGATTCCTCCGAAATACATTTCGGAACAGAATGAGTTTGTGAAACCCCAACCGTAGCTTGCGTTTTTACCGGCATCGCTTAAGTCTTGTGTATAAGGTGGAAATTCGAAAGTAAACGAATTCTTTTCGTCGACTTTACCGGTTTCGTTATTGAATTTCCAATAAGTCAGACCGCCTCTCCAATATTTTTCGAATGTTGCTTCCGTAAGCGGATGGTATTTTCTATCATAAGGAGCCGGATATTGAGCGGCTTCCATGATGTATTCTGAATTCGGGGTAAAGAAACAACCGCCGTGGTCGCAACGGAAAATTGGATTCTGAACGATTTGTTTTAATTCCCAGTCTTTTAAGCTAACAATATAAATTCTGGGATTGGCTTTGTCATTAATAGCAGCCCATTTACCGTTATACAAACCGTCGGTTTCGGAGAATCCCGGATGGTGAGTATCACCCCAAAGGATTTCTTCACCGTCGATGAATCCTTTTTCCATTAATTTTTTGGTTTCCACGCTATAGCCATAACCATTGTATGGTTGTCTGGCTGCGGTGGGAACGTATTTAATCATTCTCATCGAAGGCACGGTATACATAGGCATGTTACCTGCCTGACCGCCGGAGTTAAGTGAAACATATTCGTCTTCGATTTTATCAGGTGTATATGTTTTAACTGCGGCTAATACGTCTTGAGCATTCAGACCTCTTCTTTTAACCACGTCGCCGAAAGATTCGTCTCCGAACGGTGCACCGTTTAAACCGGCCGCGCCGGATTTCTTTTCTCCTCCACAATTAACCAATAACAAGGCAGAGAAAGCAAAGATGGCAGTAACCAATAATGATTTCCGTATTAATTTATTTACCTTTTTCATTATTTGCCTCCTTGTAATTTCTCTTCTAATAGTGTCTTAGCACGCAGTCCAACATCGGCGGCTTTAACTTGGTATTGCCAATACTGTTCTGCCCATAAGAAAGCATCTTTCCATTTGCCTTCTTTTGCATATTTTTCATAGTTCTCTTTAGCAAATTTTCCTTTTTCCAATTGATCTACGGCATCCTCTACAAGTGCTTTAACGTAAGGATATTTAGCGTAATCGTTTTCTTTTAAGAATTTAACCACGCCGTTAATTACGTCGCCGGTTTGTTTGATTACTTCAACTTTCTTCTCATATTGTTTTTTGTATTGAGCCAATTCTTCTTTTGTTAAAGCAACTTCTTTTTCAACTTTACCTTTCCAGTTTTTAGGTTTAACAAGAAGAATACCTTCCATTTCCAAGTGAAGAGCCGAACAGAATTCGGTACAGTAGTATGGGAAGGCTCCCGCACGGTCTGCCACGAATGTAAGCGAAGCGGTTTTACCCGGCTCAAAACTTCCGTGTTTACCATAAGTGTTGATAGTAAAACCGTGGGTTTCGTCTTCCGCTCTCTCAAGGTTTGTTAAGTGGAATGTTACAACATCACCTTGGTTAACTTCCACGATTTCCGGTGTGATGTGCGAACGGATCAAAGTACCGAATACGTGAACCCTGTTACCTTGGCGTTCAACTTTTTCTTGACCTGCAACGGTTTTGAAATCGGAAATTTCACCGGTTCTTGTGTTTGTACCTAAAGCGTATCTGATAATCGGTTTGATTGTAGTTCTCAGAACGGCAACCGAACCGTAGATGTTAGCTTGAGGCAAACTCATTGTGTAAATATCTCTCATGTTGTCAGACGAGATATCAATTAAATGTTGAAAACTTGGTCTTACAGGTCCCACATTCGGGAAATGGTCGTATAAACCTTCTTTATCAACCGCAACAAGATAATTTGAATGGGGTGCGGCAGACATGCCTTGCGGTGTCATCAATTGACCCGGTTTGAAAGTTAAGGCTAATTCGCCTTCTTTTTTCATGTCGTTGTAGTTCCAACGGACAATTTTCTTATCGGAATATGCCGAAGAATAAACAACGCCGTCTCTGTAATCGAAAGCCAAATCCATGGCATCTTTACCAATATTGATTTTTCCTTTCATTACCGATGCGGCATCGATTAACGGAATATCTCCCGCGGTTTTACCGTTGAAAGTACCGTTGGCCAATGCGGATGCAACTTTATCGAAGTCGAATACCATTGCATTGTCGCTTGCGGTAATAAAGTATTTACCGTCGGGTGTAACTTTAACTTTTCTTGCCGCTTCGGGCAGTTCTATCATTGCAAGCCCTTTCTCGCTTACGGCGTCTTTGGTCGAAACAATGTTTGTTTCGTTAAATCGTGACGATACTTTGTCTTTCAGTTTAGAATAATCAATAATATAGATATAATTTTTGCCGTCTTTTGAAGCTAAACCTACAACCATGTTTTTGCTTCCTTTACGACCGGTATCAAAATAGTCGAGAGTAAAAGGAGGCAATTCCACGGTAAAAGATTCTTCTTTAATCATACGGCCGATATGATGACCGGATCTTGTAGCTTCTTTCGGATCCACAAATTTCCAGAAGGTTACTCCGGATTTGAATTTAGAATCGAATTCTTTTTCAATATCGGCAGTTTTGTTTTCCCAAGGAGCGGGATATTGACTTGTTTGAATAACCCATTCCGTATTTTCGGTAACCGCAACGCCTGGGAAGCAATTAACGAATAAAGGATGGGGAAGAACTTGTTTGGTTTCAAAATCGTCCAATCCTAACATTGCGATACGGGAATTAGCTCCGTCCGAATAAAAGAGATATTTTCCGTTATATTCGCCGTTAGTTTCGGAAAGTGCGGGATATCTCATATCGCCATAGCTGTAAATGCGATCATCGAAGGAACCCTTCTTTAACATAAGCATACTTTCGTCGTCATAACCGTATCCTTGCCACGGCTCGGGTGAAAATACACCAACGTATTTGTAGATACGCATCGATGGAATTCCGTAAACAATCATTGTTCCGGAATTACCGGTTCCGACGAAAGCGAAGTATTCGTCGCGACCCCCTCGCGGCATAAAGGTTTTCACTGCAGCCAAAACGTCGTTATCGTCTAGGCCGCGTGCCTTCTTTACATCCTCAAGAGTCTGTTGAGCTGACAATTGTCCGAGCATAGTAAACAGTAAGAAAAATACTATGCCGAACATTGTAGCATGAGATTTTTTTAACATACCTCCCTCGTTAAATTAGTTGGTAAATTAAGTGATTTATTAACTTCGTTCGATGAAAATTTGATATGTCGATTTTTGTAGATTTAGGATACATGGCTAAAAAAGATTTTAAGGTATTTTAATATAAAAAAATTAGCCGCAGCAAACAAGAATTTTTTATCCGAATTAATCATTTAATTTCATAATAAGGTAATAAAAAATAAAAAATTTTTCTAACTTTTATCATAATATTTTAGGAGGTAAAATGAACTTTTCAATAAAAGATAAAATTGTTTTTATAACCGGTGCTACGTCCGGAATAGGAAAGGCATGTGCAATTGCTTTTGCTAAGGAAGGGAGCAACTTGATTATTACGGGGAGAAGAAAAGAAAGATTGGATGAACTTCTCCGATTAATTACGGATAATTATAATGTAAAAGTGTTGGCGCATAAATTAGACGTAAGAAACAGACGTGAAGTGGAGAGCTTTGTTTCCGGTCTGCCTGAAAAATGGCGTAAAATAGATATTCTTGTAAATAACGCCGGTTTGGGCAGGGGATTGAATCCGCTGTTCGAAGACGATATTGAAGGTTGGGAGGAAATGATAGATACTAATATAAAAGGACTTCTTTACGTTACGCGATTTGTAGTTCCCGGTATGGTTGAAAGGGGAAAAGGTCATGTTATTAATATCGGTTCTATCGCGGGTCACGAAGCATACAAAGGCGGCGGAGTTTATTGCGCTACCAAACACGCCGTAGCGGCAATTACGAAATCGTTGCGCATGGATTTATTGGGAAAAGGCGTTCGCGTATCCACCGTCGATCCCGGCATGGTAGAAACGGAATTCAGCATCGTAAGGTTTTACGGCGATGAGGAGAAAGCCAAAAAAGTTTACGAGGGGATAAAACCGTTAACCGGTGAAGACGTTGCCGATGCAGTCGTATTTTGTGCAACCCGTCCTCCGCATGCAAACATTAATGAAATGATTGTAATGCCTGCGGTTCAGGCAAACGTGTTTATGACGTATCGCGAACAAAGTTAAAAAATTAAAAGGTTAAACGGCCAAAAAGTTAATTTCGCCCGCTCCTTCACGTATAATTTCTGGTTCTTCACCGCTCAAGTCGATTATGGTTGACGGCTTGCCGCTAAGCGCACCTATAGAAAGCATTAAATCGACGTGAGGGTTAAAAAACCTTTTTATTTCTTCCGGGTCGAAATATATTTCACCCTTTCTGTTTGTTACGCTTGTGCTGATAATGGGATGCCCCAATTCTTCTACGAGCATACGTGTAACTTTACAATCGGGAATACGGATTCCCACGGTTTTTCTTTTCGTCCATAATTTTTTAGGAACTTCGCGTGCGGCGGGCAGAACAAACGTATAAGGTCCGGGTGTAAGTTTTTTCATCAATTTAAAAGCCATATCCGAAACTTTGGCATATTGCGAAATGTTTTTGAAATCCGGTATGATAAAACTTAATAATTTGGTGTGAGCCTCGTTTTTTATTAAAAATATTCTTTCCAGTGCGTCTTTTTCAAAAATATCGCAACCCAAACCGTACACGGTATCGGTAGGATAAATTATTACTCCGCCGTTACTTAATACGTCCGCTGCTTTTTTGATGAACCGGATTTGCGGGTTTTCCGGATGCAATTCGTAAAATTCCATATCAAACCTCGATTATTAATTTTGGAAGGCTCTTTCAATATCTTTCTAACATTAAATTACAAAGATAAAAGTTGTAATCAAATTATCAACCCAAATTGAATTTTTTTTACGAATATTCCACAATTAACTCTCCAATTTTATAACTTTACCTTCATTTGAATTTTATTCGCATAATTTCACCGTATAAACCCGGAGCCGCTGTGCGTTTATTTAAAAAGATTCCCAAGCAAGTTTTTTTGTTAGGTCTGGTAAGTTTCTTCACCGATTTTGCGAGCGAAATGCTTTATCCGGTAACGCCGTTATTCTTAACCGTTACGCTCGGCGCTTCAATGTCGCTCGTCGGTTTAATAGAAGGTATTGCCGAGGTTACCGCCGGTTTACTGAAAGGATATTTCGGTAATTTATCCGATAAATTGGGGAAACGCTCGGTTTTCGTGGTTTTGGGATACGGTTTGTCTTCTATTGTAAAACCTTTACCCGGTTTCATACCCAAAGTTTCCACAGTTATTTTTTCAAGAACTTTGGACAGAGTGGGGAAGGGAATAAGAACCGCACCCCGCGATGCAATTTTAGCCGCCAATGCTTCGGGAAATACCGGCGCCGTATTTGGATTTCATCGCGGAATGGATACTTTGGGAGCGGTTGTTGGACCTTTGGTGGCAATTGCGCTTTTGCATTTTTATAAAGTCGATTATCAATTTGTTTATATCGCGGCAATAGTTCTCGCCATATTAACAATTTTATTTACTTTAACCATCAAAGATGTTAAATCGAAAAAAGCCGGGGAAAATTCAGTAAAAAAATATACGTACAAAGAATTTTGGCAGATTGCCCCTAAACGTTATAAACAACTTTTCGTTTTGTTTATTCTTTTCTCTTTCGTTAACAGCAGCGATGTTTTTTTAATTCTGAAATCAAAAAACATTTCCGCTTCCGATACTTTGGCAATTGGCGGTTACGTTTTTTATAATATTGTTTACGCAATCGTTTCATATCCAATCGGATTGATGAGCGATAAATTCGGAAAGAAAAATGTTTTTATTTCCGGATTGTTTGTTTTCTCGCTTGTTTATTTAGGGTTTGCTTTTAACTCGAGTATGATTATTATCTGGTTACTGTTTGCCCTTTACGGAATCTATTCGGCTTCCAACGAAGGAGTAATAAAAGCTTGGGTCTCGGATTTAATTCCGGGCGATTACCTCGGTTCTGCAATCGGACTTTTAACAATGTTTTCCGGTTTCGCTATGATGACGGGTTCCGTTGTTGCCGGTATTTTGTGGGATGCTTTCGGAAGTTCGGTGCCGTTTTTACTTTCTTCGGCAGTAAGTTTTGTTGTTGGCGTTTTGATTTTCAAATTAAAAAGCGAAGTTAATAAGTAAAACGTACGGTTGTTTTGTTGTTTAGAGATAAAACCATCCGTATCCGCACAGTACAAAATATTACAAATCAAATCTTTTAATATTAAGGTAATGTAGAGTGTTGTTGCTTGCACTGAAACCGTAAATAGTCATTAATTTTATAATGAATGGTGGATTTACCAACAGTAACATTTTGCAAACATTGTTACTCATTATTTCCTAGAATACGTGTTCTGTTTTAATATATTGCCGAACCGCTTTTCCCCAATGTATTTACAAAATCATATCGTTTATGTCGGTAAAGTGTTGGAGCGGTTGTAAGAAACTATTTCAGCAAAATCATTTTCCTTGTTTGAACAAAACTTCCCGCTTGAAGTTTGTATAAATAAATTCCGCTTGGCAAATTATTTGCATCAAATGTTACTTTGTATTTTCCGGCAGGTTGTTTTTCTTTAACAAGCGTTGTAATTTCCCGTCCTAGAACATCATAAACTTTGAGCATTACGACCCCCCCTGTTTTCCCCCCTTTAGCAAAGGGGGGATTAAGGGGGGTTTTGGGAATAGCATATTTAATTGTTGTAGTAGGATTAAACGGATTTGGGTAGTTTTGCATTAATTTAAAATCGGTTATTTGGTGTTTTCCGTTTTCGATTGAAGTACTTGTTCCCGGTATCTTTGCCATTTGAAAACCTGTTCCGGATGAACCGACAAAAACATAACCAAGCGAATCCAATTCAACGCAGACGGCAAAGGGCCAAGCCATACCCTCGTTTGCTTTTGTCCATGTGCTTCCCCCGTCGTTTGAAAAGAGAACACCGTTTGATTCCGGTTGATAACCCCCGTAGCTAAACGCAGAAGAAGAAGTGGCATATATAATGTTGGGATTTAACGGTGAAACTGCAACCCGGCGCATGTAATTATCGGTTAATAATTTTTCCCAACTGACACCCGCATCGTTGCTGCGCCATAACCCTTTCTGCGTTCCGAATGCGGTTACGTAAACCACGCCCGTTTTATGTGGATCGGGATGTATATCAAATACGCCTTGCCCCTCGGAGTCCCAAAAATCTTTATTCCCCCGCATATCCGGAACGCCGGTTTCTTCCCAAGTGTTACCACCGTCCGTTGAACGCCAAAATCCCGCACCGCCACCGGCATAAACCAAGTTGCCGTCGAACCAATCCACTGCCGTAAAACGTATTCCGTTGTTTTCCAATACCTTGTTCCAATTGTACCCGTCATCCACACTACGGTACACATCGCCCTCGGCAGTTACGAATAATGTCCGGTTTTCTACCGGGCTGTTCGGATCGACGGAAAGTCCCATAACTTCGGTTTCCGGTAAGCCTCCGTTAGATATAACCCAGCTGTCTTGCGCTCCCGTTTCATCGCTTCGCACAAGGTACGTCGGGTATTCTCCTTCTTGATATTCGGACATGGTTGCCCAAACAACATTTGTACGCACGGGGTCTACGGCAACTGTTGCGGTATTACCGCCGTATTCTTTCCATGATCCGGTAAAGTTTTTATTATTACAAGATTGCCAGCTTTTACCGTGATCCAAACTGCGCCATAAGCCGATATCAAATAAACCGATAAATATTATGTTATTATTTGCGGGATGAATGGCAAT
Source organism: Melioribacteraceae bacterium (assembly GCA_027030245.1). GTDB lineage: Bacteria > Bacteroidota > Ignavibacteria > Ignavibacteriales > Melioribacteraceae > BMS3ABIN04. Next base: position 36,161 of record JALVFE010000037.1, on the reverse strand, counting down.
ATCAATCATATCGATATTATCAAAACCGGTTGATTGCCACCAGCCCGGTTTTATCTCTCGCGTAAAAGTATTTTTGAATGTTGTTCCGTTGTCCACCGAGCGAAAACTAAATTGCGAATTTGTCCATAAAATCACATCGGGGTTAGATAAATCCGTTCCAAGGGTTTGGCAAAGTCCGTTAAAACTTGTGCCGTAGGTTTCGTGGGTGGAATACTCTGGATCGTATATACCGTTGAAACCGCAATCCCAATTATCAATAAATCCGGTATGGGTGAAAGTATGTCCGCTATCGACCGATGTCCATGTACCGGCATCTTCTCTCCATGAATTGATCTCACGGGGATCGAGTAATCGAATCAAGCCGGATGTATCCGGGTCCATGAAAATTATGCCTGTTCTGTCCGCCATCTTTTTCCAGGTTGCTCCTTTATCCAGACTGCGGTATAAGGTGCCGTTCATATCCGTCCAACCCCATTCGTTGGCAGTACAAGTAGCGCTGTAAGTGGATAGGTATAAAACATTGCCGTCGTTAGGGTCAACAGCAATATCCATAATAGATCCGGCCTGGTCAGCCAAACGGGTCCAATTTTTCCCGCCGTTAACACTTTGATAAAGACGGGCCGGACCGCATACAAATCGACTTTTTCCGGTAAGCGCATAAACAATATCGGCGTTGTGCGGGTCGCAGACAATTTTCAAGATCGGTTCGCCGGCAGGGAAGTCCTGCGAAATTATCGTCCAATTCCTACCGTTATCTGAAGTTCGTAAAATTTTACACGTGGAAGTATTATAAGCGTTTCTGTAAGCGGCGTATCCAATCGAAGTATCATTCCGGGCAATTTCAATATCCGTAATATAACCGGAATCGAACACTTTCGAATACGATTCGCCACCGTCAATGCTGCGATAAATTCCGTTCTCCGAACCAATGAAAATAATGTTGCCGTTGTATGGATCAAATCCAATACCGGCGATGTGTGTTTCCTGAATACCCCGGTAAATTCCGGCAACGTCCCAAGTTTTACCGCCGTCCAGACTTCTATAAACTCCGCTCAAATCGCTTCCGGCTATTATAATACCGCTTGCGCTGGCGCCGATAGTGCTAAAAGCACCCCCACCACCCGGGTTTGTTCTCTGCCAGTTATGGACATAGCCATCCGGCTTTGCGGAAAGGGAAGCGGTAAAAACCGTAAGTATATACACATAAAACGAAAGAGTGCGCAAAATATTCAATGTTCATTCCCTCTCATTTTATTCAATAATCTTTATGAAAACTATTTTAATTTAATTTCTTAAAAAATTTACCTATAAATTTTTTTTAAGACAAAAGGTTAAAATTGATCTTTGCATTAACGGATTTATTCGTGTATTGGGGTGTTTTAGTATCATGCTCAACTGTAACAAAGTAGCGCAGCGGATATTGGACTAATTTTTTTGTTTATTTACTGAACATTAACTGTCGGGCAAAGATTCAAACTCCTTACGTTTTGATTCAAACCACTTGTTCATCTCATCCGGGTTTTTCATAAGCTCTTGCATTTTTTTCATTGCCTCCAGATGCGCCGCATCTTGCTTTTGTATCATTTCCATTGCGTGCTGCTTGCTCAATTCAGCCATTTCTTCAAATGTGTTAGCATGAAACTCCTTTTCACACGCCCCGCCCAGTTGCCTGCAAGTCATGGTTTTCATATTATTTTCCTTTCTTAATTAATTAATGCGTATAACAGTTTTGGAAATTTCCAATTTCTAAAGTTTGTTTTCAGGGATACCTTTGGCATAACATGACCGCGCAAGCACTCATCACGAACTTAAAACTCTCAATCTGAATCAAACACAGCTCATCCAGCGGTATAACGCACAAGTTGCCTGCTCCGCAGTTGTATTACTTGGATTTGCGGTTTATGTTACCAAAGTTTTTGGAACTTCTGCTATCTTTAATAAAGTTGATTATTTCATCTGTTTTTAAATTTAGCTTTATACCTTTAACATCCAAAGGAGATTTATTTTCAGTAACCGGTTTAATTTCAAAGGTTGTTCCATCTTTTCTTTTGATAATTACTTTACCTTCTTTTTTTGCTTCGTTTAATAACTTGGATAATTTTTGTCGTGCTTCGCTATATGTATATATATTCATCTCAAACCTCTATAGTGATAATTTTATTTTGTTTGGCAATGTTGATAAGACCTTTATCCAAACTAATAAGTTTACTTTTATATTGTTTTGCGGAAACAATAAAGTAAGCATCATAAGCATAAATTTTATATTTATAAGCGATATCCAGTGCTTTAATCAAGTCAATATCAACAAATCTTATTTTTATCTGGGAATAATATTTAATAGCTTCCTTCGCTTGTTCTAATGAAATTCTATTCTTTTTAAACATAGCGGAAAATGCATTGGCAATTTCCCAGTGAAGTGAGACAGGAGCTATTAATTCTTCTCCTTTTGTTGCTCTTATTAGTTTTGCTTTATGTGCTTCATTAGTAATAACAGAAATAATAACCGAAGTGTCGACAACTAAACTCATAATGTGTTCCCGATTATGTACAATTGTACAACAATATATCGAAAATTTATTTAAATATCAAAAGGAATAACTGTAACCTAACGGCGTTGCAAATCCCCAATATCTAAAAATTACTTCTTTGGGATGCCTTTGGCATAACTTGTCCGCCCCAAAGTGCAATGACAAGCTAACAACGAATATTTATTTTTATAAGCCGTGCTTAAGCCTGTCCTCGCGAATGCGGGGATCTCTCAACAAGCACGGCGACCAAATTTACACTGCACAGTTCCCAATCTAACAGCAAACAGAATTAACAAACCAAACTTAAACTTAGCAGAAAACCCGCACGAGTACGGCGGTCAAGTTGATTTGCGGGTTATATGTTTGGTCTTACTCGGACTATTACTTCGAAGCCATTCTCGCTTTTTGACAAATCATTTTCTAAACCACTTGGGTTAGAAATTCGTGCTTCTGGATCATAAATAAAACAAAATAAAGATTCACAATCTGGATGAACCTTATATCTATCAATATCTATAATCAATTGATCAGCAATATGTTTTCCTGTCAATGATTCTCTTGTTCTTTTTAACTCAATTAATGTTTTCTCATTTTTAAGGAGAAAATCAATCCTTGAATGGCCACCAGCATAACTTGGTGTCCATTCTTCAGGGCGGATGTCATCAAAATATAGATTTAGAAGAGCGTGAAGTAAATATTGAAAATCATATTCGTCTTCAATAGTTAAAGGAGGTCGATCTCCATATCTATTTCTTAATTGTCTAACAACACGGTGAAAACGATTACTCAATAATTCTAAAATTACACATTTGTATTAATTGAACTTGATTTTGTCCCGTTTAAGTAAGAATTATAATACTTACTTAATTTTTTAACTTCATTTAAAAGTGGTAAAAGTTCTTGTTTATAATATCTATTTCGTAAATATTGGTTGGTATTGTTCGGTGGAGGTAATTCAATTTGACGGAGAGAAGAAAATTTTTCAGAAGATAATTCGATAACTTTTTCCCTAATTTCATTATAAATCTTCCACATACGTATATTTTCTTGGTTTTGGGAATCAATACCCTGATTACTATTATAAGCTTTTTCTATATCTTCGGCAAGCAATTCAATATCAATTTTAAGTTTTTCTAAATCCATATCTACTCTCAAATAATAACAATTTTTCTAAAACATATAACGGGCTGCCGATAAGCTGATTTGCCACGCCTTAAACAAACTTCCCTTTGCCGATTCATCGCCGGCGTGGCAAATTCAGCTTGATTGGCGGGTTATGCAACCACACTGTTTGCTAAATATTTTTTTGATAATCGATATAGAAAACTCCATATAATAAGAAAGATTGCAGCAATTAAGTGTATGAAGAATTTAAGTAATAAACTTAGTTGAGCAAATAAAGAAATAATGTTTGAAAAAAGGTCAGATAAAATTTGTAAGCTAAACAATATGAGTATTAACGCAATAATAATTTTAGAGAAGTATTTACCTTGTCCCAAAAATCTTTTGTCCCGCCATAACCTAAAAAATTTATAAAGGGAATTGAATGGTATTACCAAAGATTTATATCCTTCTCCATTATCTGTTATAGATACATTATCAACTGGAATTTGGGAAGTATCTATTTTAGAAATAGCTTTTTCCAGTTTTTCAAGAGAGTCTATAACAAAAAATAAAATGCAGCCAATAGCTATTAAATAAGAAGTATAATTTATTAGGTTATCCATTAGTCCTCCTAATAAATAATAAGAATGTTACACTTGATAACAGAAGGGATATTAATGGAGTCCATAGTGAAACTGCAATTCCCATAATAGTAAGATTATAGAAAGACAATATCAGCCCTATAATTGCAAATAAAGCACCAACAAGTATACTATAAAAAGAAGCTTGTTTAGCAATATGTGCTTCCTTTTTGAACAAAGAATATAAAACTGCTGGTGCCAATGAGGTCTGTATGCCAAAAATAACAAATAGTAGCTCTAACAATTTACCTAAATAAAACCAAGTCAAAATACCAATAGCTACTGAAACTATACCAAATACAAGGGTTCCAATTCTAGAATCTTTAATCATTCTTTTATGGGTATTTTCATCTAGATTCGATGAATTATAATTTACTGATTTTAGTGCTTCTCGATATTTCCAATCAGCAATTATAGTCTGAACTGAAGAAATTAAAAATGTGTCTGCTGTACTAAGAAGTGCAGCAATAAAACCAGTTATTAAGAATGGGTAAGCAATTGAATCTGAAAAAAAAGAAATCATCCTAATTGCTGGTCTTACGGTGTCAACATCTGTAAAGGAGGAGCTGAAAGCTGTACCGAAAATTACAATTGCAGACATCCAAAATAATAGTGACCAAAAAAATTTTTTTGATCCTTCCTTTGCTTCTTTAACAGATTTTGAAGCAGATATTCTTTGCCAAACGGACATATCAGTAAACAGTAGAGGGAAATTAAGAGCTAGTAAACTTAGTACTATAATCCAATTTGTTCCAGAAGGTAAAAAAGTAGGTAGAGATTCTAACAAATGATTATAACCGGTTGCTCCACCTTCATTAATTGCAATAAGAAATATGGCAAATAATGACAATAATACAAGACGATACTGAAGGTTATCTGTAACAAGTACTGATGGTAGACCACCAATGAGAGAATAAATTATAAAAATAGTTCCTACAACTATGCTTAAATATGTAATTGATATTTCAGGTCCAATAAAAGCTTTTAGTACGGCTATACCTACAACAACCTCAGCCGCAACTTGCAATAAAAAAACACTGCTTGTAACAAGTGATGATATTTTTGTTGTTTTTTCATTATCAAAGTAATCACCTAAAAAAGAATGAAGTGTCCAAGATGATCGACCGACTTCATAAATTTTAGTAGTAAGTTTATATAGTATATATATACCTAATGCCCAAGTTATAGGAGACCAAAGCGCGAACAGTCCATCATAAGATGCCCATTCAACATAGACATAGATTGCGCTTGCTAAAGAAAAAGCACTCGCCATAAATGTCCTTTTAAGGTCATTAGCATTAATGCCGTTCTCTTCAATTTCACCGTCTTCTTTGAATCTAAGAAATTTACTTATGTTTTTTGAAACACTCATTGTTATGGAGTGTCTGAAAGATATGAATAAGTAATAAGAGATTGAAAGAAAGACTAGTATTGTTGTAATCTGTTGTATAGTATTTTTATCTAAGGGGAACATATCTACTCCTATCTTTCAACTATAATTTTTATATGTATATTATTAAATATACCTTCACAATATGTTTTACCAAAAGAGGGACGACCAGGCATAACAGTAAAAGGGGCACCGTGCGGCACATTAACAACATTTTGCCATTCCGTTTGTTTTATGTATTGTAAATCAATTTTTATTATTTGTTTTTTAACTTTATCAAACGCAATACCATAATTTTCATTAGGCATCAAGACTAGCCAAGCTCCCTCCATAGGATGGACATAAGCCTTAAAATCCTTTTGCTCAACATTATCAAAATATATTTTTGCATATGGTACGTGAATCAATAAACCACCAGTACCAATTGCATAAAGAGCAAATGGCAAAAATATAATAATAATAAATGCTTTCTTGATATTCATTTTTACTCCTATTTTGTATTAAACTTATTAGTTGCATAACTATATAATAACTTGCAGTTTTTTCCGCTGTTTTTTATTAATATATTCTAATTTTTGCTTCATAATAAGAATTTCAATGATCAAAGTCAATTCATTTTAGTTGAAATTCCATCAATTTTAGTATGATATGACGTCTTTTTAAAAATCAAATTATTTGTATCTAAATATCCCATTTTGTATTTTCATAATATTTGCAGTATATTAAACATATTTTTTATCAAATATCCGGCAGTATATTATTTTGGCTAAATCAAAACTTATTCAATCGGTTAGAAATAAATTGCGGGTAAAACATTATAGCCCTAATACAGAAAAACTTTACGTAAACTGGATACTTCGTTATATTTATTTTTACAATAAAAAACATCCGAATGATTTGGGAGTAAAAGAAATACGCAATTTTCTTAACTTTCTTGCCGTAAAAAAACATGTTGCTCCATCCACTCAAAATCAAGCTCTAAATGCGTTAATTTTTCTCTACAAAGAAATTCTACGCAAGGATATTGGGAAAATCGATCAAATTGAACGCGCCAAATATAAAAAATCCGCTCCCGTCGTTCTTTCCAAACACGAAGTAAAGACCGTTCTTAACCATATTACAGGCGTGGAATATATTGTGTGCTCTTTGCTTTACGGCTCCGGACTTCGACTTTCTGAAGCTCTGAGACTACGCGTAAAGGATATCGATTTTGAGTATAAACAAATCCTGGTGCGAGACGGAAAAGGCGCAAAAGACAGATTTACCGTTCTGCCCGAAAAAATAATCCCGTTAATCAAAAATCAAATTAAAAAAGTTAAAAACTTGCACAAGCAAGACCTTTCAAAGGGATTCGGCAAAACCACTCTTCCTTATGCACTTGCTGAAAAATATCCCAATGCTAATAAAGAGTTTGCTTGGCAATATGTCTTTCCGTCAAAAATATTTGCAAAGGATGAAAAAACCGGCCAGCTTTACCGTCATCATATTTATTCCTCCACAATTCAAAGAAAGGTTAAAACGGCTTCTAAAAAAAGCGGAATAAATAAACATATTTCCCCTCAGGTTTTTCGCCACTCTTTTGCAACGCACCTCTTACAAGACGGCTACGATATCCGTACCGTACAAGAACTTTTGGGACATAAATCTGTTAGAACCACAATGATTTACACTCACGTAATTAACAAAGGCGGCTTTGGCGTTAGAAGTCCTTTGGATTAAAAAACATAATTTCAAACTCAGATTGAAAGCAATCCGTGTTCAATTCCGCAGCTAAATGATCCCCCCGTTAGTAAAAATTGTAAAACAAATTATAAATCCGTTCAATAACAAATTTTCGCTCTTAGACAAATGCCACAAGAAGCAAACCTTTTCACTATTTTTTAAGATTTTAGTATCTTAATTCTCTCATTTTTTGTGATTTTTGTTATGAAAAAAGAACTTGCTGTTGTTGCGGTAAGCGGGGGCATGGATAGTTGCGTAACGGCGGCAATTGCCGCGCAGTCGTACGATTTGGCTTTTCTCCATGCAAATTACGGTCAGAGAACCGAGAAGAGGGAATTACGCGCATTCAACGATATTGCAGACCATTATAACGTAAAAAAAAGAATGGTAATCGATTTTACCTATTTCAAAAAAATCGGCGGCTCGTCTTTAACAGACGAAAGCATGGAAGTGACCAAAGCGGATTTGACTAGTAAGGAAATCCCAACGTCCTATGTTCCGTTCAGAAATGGAAACATACTTTCCGTTTGTGCAAGCTGGGCGGAAATTCTGGGTGCGACCAAAATCTTTATCGGAGCTGTGTTCGAAGATTCTTCGGGTTATCCCGATTGCAGACCCGATTTTTTTAAAGCTTTTGAGCATGCGGTAAATCTGGGCACCAAACCCGGCACGAATATCGAAATTGTAACGCCCATTATTCATTTGAGAAAATCGGAAATTATAAGCAAGGGTTTGGAACTTAACGCCCCGTTGAATTTAACGTGGTCGTGTTACCAAAACGAAGACGAAGCTTGCGGCGTGTGTGATAGTTGCGCTTTGCGTTTGCGCGGATTCCAACAACTTGGTATCGAAGACCCGATTCCGTACAAAATAAGACCCAAGTATTTTTAAAAAAGTTTAGGGAGAAATAAATTGGAAGATAAAAAGAAAATTCTTGATACTTTTGAAAACCCTTACCCGGCAAGGGATTATTTAATCAGACATATTGCGCCGGAATTTACTTCGCTCTGTCCCGTAACGGGTCAGCCCGATTTTGCAACGATGATTCTCGAATACATTCCCGATAAATTATGCGTTGAGTTGAAGTCTTATAAATTTTACTTGAATTCGTACCGCAACGACGGCATCTATTTCGAAAGCGTTACGAATAAAATTCTTGAAGATTTGGTAGATGTTTTACACCCGCGCTACATGAAATTGACTGCAAAATTTAATGTTCGCGGAGGTATCAGTTCGGTTATAGAAGCCGAATACGTAAAAGAAGGATTTAAGAAACCCGAAATTAATTAATTTTGTTCAATTCAGTTAATGTCCGGAGGAAAAATGGCTAAGAAAAAGTTAGTAAAAAGAAGTTGGGCGGAACCTTACAAAATTAAGATGGTCGAACCGATAAAGATGACGACCCGCGCACAAAGGGAAAAGGCAATAAAATCGGCGGGTTACAATACTTTTCTTCTGAAATCCGAAGATGTATATATCGATTTATTAACCGACAGCGGCACCAACGCGATGAGCGATTACCAATGGTCGGGCATGATGCTGGGCGACGAAGCTTATGCGGGAAGCAAAAACTTTTATTACTTGTGGGATAACGTAAAAAAATACTACGGATTCAAGTATTTCGTGCCTACGCATCAAGGGCGCGCCGCCGAACATATGATTTCCAAAATTTTAATTAAACCCGGGGATTACATTCCCGGCAACATGTATTTCACAACAACAAAACTTCATCAGGAATTGGCAGGCGGAACTTTTGTTGATGTAATTATCGACGAAGCGCATCAACCGCAAAACGAACATCCGTTCAAAGGTAATGTGGACTTGCAGAAACTCGAAGACCTTATCAAAAAAGTCGGACCGAAAAAAATTCCGTATATCAGTTTAGCCGGACCCGTAAACATGGCGGGCGGTCAACCCTTTTCTATGAAAAATTTGAAAGCCGTAAGAAAGCTTGCGGATAAATACGGAATTAAAATGTGGCTGGACGCAACGCGGATTACGGAAAACGCATACTTCATTAAAACGAGGGAGAGAGGTTACAAAACAAAAAGCATTGCGGCTATCATTAAGGAGATTTGTTCCCATTTCGAAGGGATTTGGGTCAGCGCAAAAAAAGATTTGATGGTTAATATCGGCGGATTCCTGGCAACAAACAACAAACGTGTGTTTAACGAAGCAAGGAACATGGTTGTAATTTACGAAGGCTTGCACACATACGGAGGTTTGGCGGGAAGGGATATGGAAGCCATGGCACGCGGAATAGAAGAAATGGTGAATTACGATAATATTCATGCGCGTGTAGGACAAATAGAATATTTTGGAAACCGGTTGATGGAATACGATATTCCAATCGTTAGACCGATTGGCGGTCATGCGATTTTCCTTGACGCAAAGAAATTTTTACCGCATATTAAACAAGACCAATTTCCCGCTCAAACATTGGCGGCGGAAATTTACGTCGATTCGGGCGTAAGAAGCATGGAACGCGGAATAGTTTCAGCTGGGCGCGATAAGAAAACAGGTAAACATATTTATCCGAATCTCGAGTTGGTAAGATTGACCTTTCCGCGAAGGGTATACACTCAAGCTCATATCGACGTTACGTTCGAGTCGATTGTGGAGGTTTACGACAGAAGAAAGAAAATCAAAGGACTTAAAATGGTTTACGAACCGAAATATCTCAGATTTTTCCAAGCGCGGTTCAAAAAACTTTAATTTTATATAAATTGAAAACCGAATTATTAAAAAATCGGATGAGAGTTACTCTTGTCCGATTTAATTTTATTTTATGGCAGACTTACAAAAATTAAAAGAACAATTTGCTGCGGCAAAAGAGGATTTGTTTGCCGACGAAGAACTGCGCAAAGACGGATTCAAATTCAGCGTTGCGTACAGTCTTTTGGTTGAAGAGTATATTGTTAAAATTCTAAGGGATAAAAATTTCCAATGTGTTCTGTGTTCCGCCGGAAGTTTTAGCCGGCGCGAGCTTGCGCCTTATTCCGATATCGATATAATGTTTATCTTTCCCAAACTGAAAGGCAAGGAAGATTCTTTATCGGAATGCGTACGTTTGCTTTGGGATGCCGGAATTGAAGTTTCGCATACCGTAAGGGAATTAGCCGATATCGGTGAATTTATTTCCACCGACCTTCACACTTTTACGCAATTTTTCGAAACACGTTTTATTATAGGCGACGAAAACATTTACAAAGAATGGAATAAAAAACTCCTTTCGGAAATAGAGAAAATCGATAAAGAAAAACTTCTGAACGATTTTCTTACCGATATTGCCGCGCGACACAAAAAGTACGGCGATTCGCCCAAGGTTTTGGAACCGAATATCAAATTTACTGCAGGCGGTTTAAGGGATTTGCACGCACTCGAATGGTTGTATTCCATAAAAAACAAGCAGATGCTTACAAAACAAAACGAAGTTGCACAATCCGAAGATTTTATCGAATTGCTTTACCAACAAGGATTGATAAATGTCCGTAGTAAAAACAGGCTTGTGAAAAGCTACAATTTATTATTAACACTTCGTAACAATTTACATTTGCTTACAAAAAGAAAAGACGACAGATTGGAATTTGGTGCTCAAGAAAAACTTGCCGAACAACTCGGTTACGGCGAACACGGAAATTACAAATTAATGCACGAATACTTCGACGCCGCAACTACGATATTCCGCTTCTCAAAAACAATGATGAAACGTTTCAAGCAGGAAATAATCAATCCAGTTTCCGATTATTTGACTATTGAACTGGATGAAGACTTTACTCTTAAGAATGGAATAATATACACTAAGAAAGATAAAAGATTAACGTTTTCCGAAATTATGCGGGTATTTTACTATCGCGGTAAACACGATGCAATTTTCGATCAGGCTTTACGTGCATTAATTATCGAAAGCGTATTGGATTATGCCGAATATCCCGAAATAGAATATAATTCTTCGGTGTTCTTCAGGGAAATACTGAAACTGCCTAAAAACGTGGGCAATGTTCTTTCTTCCATGAATGAGTTCGGAGTGCTTGCGGCTTTTCTTCCCGAATTCAAAGAGATGGTAGGATTTTTTCAACCGGGCGTTTATCATTGTTACACCGCTGACGAACATACGATTATTGCTATCAAAAACCTTGAATTGCTTGAAGGCAAATCAACACAATTGGGAAAAATATATTCCCGTTTGAAAGAAAAAGATATTTTGTTCCTTTCAATTTTATTTCACGATATCGGTAAACCGATTAGTATTTCAGGTCACGAAATAATAGGCGCGGAAATTGCCAATTCAATAATGGAAAGGCTCGGTTACGAAAACGACGAAATATCGCTCGTTCAATTTTTGGTAAGAAATCATTTGCTGATGGAGCAAGTTGCTTTCCGCCGTAATCTAAACGATCCGGCTACGCTTGATAATTTTATCTCCATCTTTCCTTCCATGCTTGCATTGGATATGCTTTATTTATTGACTTATGCTGATCTTTCCGCTGTCAGTCCGGCGATTTGGACTCAATGGAAAAGCGATTTATTATATGAGCTTTACTCCAAAGCAAAAGAGATGTTGGAAAAACAGCTTACCGGCGAGGATTTGCTTTACCAGGAATCGCTTGAAGTGATTAGTAACTCGAAGGCGCAGGGTAACGAAAGCATGAAAGAACATATCGAACTTATGGATGATATGGGTTATCTGGCGCATTATTCGCAAGAAGAAATTAACGAACACGTTGAAGAAATCGAAAAGGGTTCCGATATTGCCGTATTTTTTAAGGAAGAGGGAAGTTATACGAATATCAGCATTGTTACAAGGGATTCCGAATCGCTGCTGGCAAAACTTACCGGAGCTTTGTCCATTAACGATTTGAATATTCACGATGCCCGGATTTTCACGAGAAAAGACGGAATCGTAATCGATAGTTTTAACGTAACGGATTTCAGAACGCATGAAAAAGTTGAACCGGAAAGATACGAAAAAATTAAAGACACACTTTCCCAAATTGTTAAAGGCGAGCTGCAGATTACAAAAGAATTTAACCGCGTTAAGTCCAAATGGTGGAGGCTTGAACAGAAACTTTTCAGTAGAAAGGGTAAAATCAAAATTAACTTTGAAGAGCATGAAAAATTTACGATTATCGATGTTTCTTCTCCCGATAGATTGGGACTGCTTTACCAAATAACAAAAAAATTGCATGAGCTCGGTTTAACTATATATTTCGCCAAAATTTCAACCAAGGGCGACGATGTAGTCGATTCGTTTTATACACTCGACCGTATGGGCAAGAAAATCTCTGAAAACGATTACGAGTTGATAAAAATAGAACTGACCCAAGCAATAGAAAAACTTTTATGATTTAATAATTAGTGTTTGTTGTAATTTATGAGCAATTCAAATCCGATAGGAATTTTCGACAGCGGCATCGGGGGACTGACGGTGGTAAAAAAAATTTCTTCCATTTTACCTTCCGAAAATATCGTTTATTTCGGCGATACCGCCAGAGTTCCTTACGGAACAAAATCAAACGATACCGTTATAGAATACGCTTTGCAAGATGCCGCGTATCTGTTAACCCACAATGTAAAAATGATTATAGTTGCGTGCAACACCGCTTCTTCGGTTGCGCTCCCGGTTTTGAAAGAAAGATTCGATGTGCCCGTAATCGGAATGATAGATCCAGGAGCAAAGTTGGCAATTGAAACATCGCGATCCGGTAAAATCGGTGTAATCGGAACTAACGCAACAATAAACAACAAAGCATATTCGGCTGAGTTGTTAAAGCATAACGGGAGTTTGGAAGTTTACGAAAAAGCTTGCCCGCTTTTCGTTCCGCTTGCAGAAGAAGGATGGATTGACCATGAAGCAACAAAACTTATTGCCGACGAATATTTACACGAACTTAAAGAAAAGCAAATAGATACTTTAATTTTGGGCTGTACCCATTATCCAATTCTCGCCGGGGTAATTGGTGAGTCGGTCGGTGAAAATGTGGAATTAATCGATTCGGGTGTTGCCGCCGCTCTCGTTGTACAAAAATATTTGGAAGATCAGAATCTTCTTAACAATCAAGCGGGCAAAGGGAAAATCGATTTTTACGTGAGCGACTTGTCTTCGAAATTCGAGGAAATTGCCGGAAGGTTTTTAGGCAATCCGGTCGGTGAAATTAAAAAAATTGACGTTGACGAATTGGTGAAGTTAATTTAAGCCTTTCCGCAATTTATAAAAATGGATTCCGCTTATTGTTTTTGCATCGACAATTTCACCACTCATTATCTTTTCGTTAATTTCTTCCAAAGTAAATTCGTAAACTTCCATTCCGTATTCGCCTTCTTCGCGGTTGTGGTTTCCGCTTTTTAAGTTTTCCGCCAGATAAATGTGAAGAACTTCGGTACAAAATCCAGGCGTTGTGTATATTTTCCCGAGTTTAGATATCGAATCGGAGGAATAGCCTGTTTCTTCGGTAAGTTCACGGGTGGCGCATTCTTGCGGGTCTTCTTCCGGCTCAAGCTTTCCGGCGGGTAGCTCAAGCAGAAAATCCTGGAACGGATAACGGAATTGTTTTACAAGAATTATTTTTCCGTCATCTTTAACCGGAACAACAACAGCGCCGCCGTTATGTACCGCAACTTCGCGTATTCCTTTATTCCCGCTGTCGTATTCAATTTCATCCACTTTCAAATCGAAAACTTTCCCCCGGAAAAGAATTTCGCTTTTAATGACTTTAAAATTCATCGGTTTCATTTATCCGCTTCCGTTAATTTTCGTAATATGGAATTAATTCATGTCCCAAAAATTTTAACACTGCGGTAATCACACCCAAATCGTCCAAATAGCCGACCAGCGGCGCTAAATCGGGAATTGTATCGATTGGAACGATAAAATAAATGAGCGCGCCGACCACAATTGTTTTTCTGTGCCACGAAACTCTCGGATCGGTTAAATAGCGGTAGAGCGCGGCAATATCTTTTGCAAAAGATATTTTCTTGCCCAAGCGCTCGACTTTTTCCCAAAGGTTTTCATCAACGTATCTTTTTTTACGGTTGAACGATTCTTCCGTTTCGTTTTCGTAAAAGTTTAAATCATCCGATTTTTGATGTTCGTAAATTTCTTCGATATCGTTGTAATCGCCGTTTAAGTTGTCTTGCATTTTCATTTCTCCTTTTTATGATCGGAAAACCATTTGAAAATTGTATTCCACCACAATTTAGAATTTTGAGGTTTTGTTACGAAGTGTGTTTCGTCCGGGAAATATAAAAATTTACTTTCAACGCCCATACGCTGAAGCGAAGTGAATAATTCGAAAGCTTGACCTTCCGTAACGCGGAAGTCGTTTGCGCCGTGAATTACCAGCATCGGGGTTTTGAAATTTTTTACATACATGTGCGGCGACCATTTCCGGTAAAGTTCCCGGCTTTCCCATGGCGGACCGCCGAACTCCCATTCGGGAAACCAGAGTTCTTCGGTTGTTCCGTACATGCTTTCCAAATCAAAAACTCCGTCGTGGCAGACCAAAGCGTTAAAACGGTCGGTATGACCTTCAATCCAGTTTATCATGTAACCGCCGTAAGAAGCGCCTGCCGCAAAAGTATTATCTTTATCGATAAACTCGAAGTTTGCCAGGGCGTAATCATAAGCATTCATCAAATCGGTGTAAACTTTTCCGCCCCAGTCGCGCGAAATTTCATCGGTAAATTTTTGTCCGTAACCCACACTGCCGCGCGGATTCGGTGCAACAACCACATATCCTTTCGAAGCGAACAATTGGATATTCCAGCGGTAATGGAAATCATCGGTCCAATGCCCTTGGGGTCCGCCGTGAATTAAAAATATCATCGGATATTTTTTTTGCGGATCGAAAAACGGCGGTTTAATGAGAATCGATTGAACCGGCGTACCGTTCGCACCTTTCGACCAAAACGTTTCTATTTCGTTCATCTCGATTTCACCGAGCAGAGCGGCATTTACCGAAGTAATTTGCTTTAGGTTTTTACCGTTCGCCGAAATGGAAAATATTTCGTAAGGTTGGGTTGACCGCTGTTGCTTAAAAAATAATTTTTTCCCGTCGTGCGAAAGGGTTAAGCCTGTGTTGACCCGTGTTTCCAAAACCGTTGAAAATTTTTTGGTTTCAACATTAACTTTGAAAATTGAATTGTAAATTTTATTTGCCGCAGTAAAGTAAATGTATTTTGAGTCTGGCGACCAAACAATATTTTGCGCTGAAAAATCGAAGTTGTCGCTTAAGTTTATTAGTTCGCCGGATTTTCTGTCGAGTAAAATTATCCTGAGTTTATCGGATTCGAATCCTTCGCGTTCCATGGAAAGAAAAGCAAGATATTTCCCGTCGGGCGAATAAACTGGTGAAGTGTCGTTTCCTTTGCTCACGGATATTTTCGTATAAGGTTTTTTGCCTTTTTTATTTATACCGGAAAGTTTAATTGTAAAAATATCGTTGTTTGTGCTTGTTGCAAGGAAGCCGGATTCGTTCATGCAAAAAGCTATTTCATCTCTGCCGGGGGAAAACGTATAACCCCCGCCGAGTGCAATTGGTGGAACGTCGAATTTGCTTTTATAAAGTAAATCGGTTATTTCTTTTGTTTGGGTATCGTAAAGGAAAAGGTGACTTCTTTTCTCGCCGCGCCAACTGTCCCAATGCCTGAACATTAATTCCGTAATAATTTTAGCTTTAACTTTGCTTTTCTCTTTCTTTTTATCTTTTTCCGTATTGCATTCGGGGGACGTGCATTCCGGATAAACCTTTGAAGTGAATAATAACTTTTTGCCGTCATTCGACCAAACAGCGCCGTACGAGCCGGTAGGTAAATCGATTAATTGCTTACGATTTTCTCCCGCTAAATCACTAATCCAAATGTTCCCTTTGTAATTGTAAGAAAAATGTTTTCCGTCGGGAAGGAATTTCGGGTCGGATTCGTTTTCATCAGAATTCAATACCGGGTGTAAGTCCGTTCCGTCCGACTTAACAAAATAAATATCGGTGTTACCTTTGTTTTCTTCAATGCTATAAATTGTAACGGAAAATAAAATCGATTTACCGTCAGGCGATATATCGAAACTGCCAATCCGTTTCATTGCCCAGAGATCGTCAACCGTTAACGGTTTTGTTTGAGCTAAAAGAGTAACGGATATTAATATGAAAACGAGTGCGATGAATTTTTTCATGACTTCTGTTTACATTTTTTGAAAGAAATTTGTTTCACAAAATACAAATTTACAAAGGGATTTTGAATAAACAGGCGGAAAAAAACAACAACTTCAAAATTCCAAATTACAAATAACCAATGACCATTTCCCAATAACAAATGACAAAATTGTTTCACTCCGCTGGAGTTTTGATTCTACGTCAGATTACAAGTCCTAAAAATATGTCACGCCATACGGTGTTTGCCCGATGAAAAAGCGAGTTCTTTTTAGATCCCGAAACCAGTTCGGGATGACAGTTTCATTGGCGGACGGAATGACAGACAAGAAATTCCAAATAACAAATTACAAATTCCAAAAATCAGACTGTCATGCAGTCCCGAAACATTTAAATTATGTGTCATGCTGTTCGCCGCAGGCGAATTGGTTCAGCATCTAAAAAATCCTTCTTTTTATTCTGACCTTTGTCAGGATGACATGGGAGAAAATACAAATCACAAAAAACGTTTCACTCCGCTGGAGTTTATTTGTTTTTTTCTTTAATAAACTATAAATATTGTGCTCCTACGGGGCACTAATTATAAAAATTAGCAAACTATTTTCAGTTTACCCCGATAAAATCAGGGCGTTGATTTTTTCTTTGATTCGTTTCTTTTGTATTGAAGCTTGTCCCGATTTATCGGGGACAAAAGAAATGAACAAATAGTCTGTTAAGGCATAAATTTTTTGTGTTACTTCGCAGAGTTAGGCTTTGTGTTAGAATGCGGGTTTATCTAGATTCCGAAACAAGTTCGGAATGACAGTTTATGAACAATCCGCCGTAGGCGGACGGGATAACAAGACATGAATTCCAAATTCCAAATGACTAAATCCAATTATTCTGTTAACAATCCGTGTTTAATCTGTGGGAATCTGTGGTTTCTTTTTTAACCACAAAGAACACAAAGTAAAGAAATATCAAATTCCAAATCACAAATACCAAATGGAAAAAAGAAAAATTAATTTACGGGTGGAATTTAATTCTCGAATAATTCTTTGTTTATTTTTTCGTCAAACAATAAATGTTCGTAGGTTTCGCGGCTCCTTATTGTGTAGAATTTGTCTCCGTCTACCATAATTTCCGGCGGGCGTCTTCTGCCGTTGTAATTCGATGACATAACCATTGCGTAAGCGCCTGCTGAAAAAACCGCAAGTTGATCTTGGGGTTTGCATTCGGAAATCGTTCTTCCTTTTGCCAGAAAGTCTCCGCTTTCGCAAACCGGACCGACAACATCGGCAACAATGTCATTCCCGCCGTCGCTTAATGTTACCGGTTGAATATGATGATACGCACCGTAAATACTCGGACGGAGCAAATCGGTCATTGCCGCATCAACGACTATAAAATTTTTCTTTTGGTTTGTTTTTGTGTAAAGCACTTCGGTAACCAGAATACCGCCGTTTGCGGTTAAATATCTTCCAGGCTCAAAACTTATTTTACAGTCTAAATCACTTAAAACCGGTAAAATTGCTTCCGCAAGCTCACGGGGAGTAAAAGGTTTTTCATTTTTATATTTTACACCCATTCCTCCGCCAATATCGAAATGCGTAAGCTCCACCCCCTCATCCCTTAACGAGCGGAACATCCCGGCTAATTTTTCAACCGCTTCTTTGTAAGGTTCTACGCTAGTAATTTGCGAACCGATATGCATATCGATTCCCGTTAACTTTATATTTTTAAGATTTGAAGCTTTCAAGAAAAGTCCGTAAGCTGATTTTGAATCGATACCGAATTTGTTTTCCGCCAAACCCGTTGAAATATACGGATGAGTTTCCGGATCCACATCGGGATTAACCCTTATTGCAACCGGCGCAACTTTCCCGAGCTCACCGGCAATTTTATCAATTAAATAAATTTCCTGCTCCGATTCCGCTTTAATAAACTGAACTTCGTTTTCTATGCCGAGTTTTATTTCGTTCCGGGTTTTGCCCACACCGGTTAAAATCATTCTTTTCGGATCCACTCCGGCTTTAACCGCTCTGTAAAATTCGCCGGCAGAATTTACGTCTATTCCGCTTCCCAAATCGTAAAATGTTTTTATTACGTTCAGATTGTAATTGGATTTAACGGCGTAAAAAATCGTATGGTCGATTGCGGAGAATGCCCCGGCAAATTTACGATAGTGGTCGGTGAAAAACTTTTTGCTGTAAATAAATACCGGAGTCCCGACTGTTCCGGTGATTTCGGAGATATCGGTTCCTTCGCAATAAAGTCTGTTATTTTTATAAGTGAAATACTCGGAATCGAAAAACTGCATGATTTCTCCGCATAATTAACGAAGTGCAAAAATATAAAATATTCACTTATAAATCTTCGGCGTAGTTATTTTTTCTCCGGCGGTGTGGATAAAAAACCGTATTTCGAGATGTGTTGCGCTGCGAGAAAAACAGCTCCTGTAAGATTCGCATATTTCAAAACATCACCCCAAAAACCCAAGTTGTTTTTTGAATTGCGGAAAAGATAGCGAATGTACAATTTGTCTCTTAATGTTTTTCTTTGTGCAGCGTTAAGTTCTCCGGCAAGATAACCGGAATAATTCAAAGCGGATAAATCGAATTGACCTGCTTGCAACTTCTCCAGTTGCAGTTCAAGTGAAGATTTTAAAAAAAGTAACGGAATTTTTTCGTGTTTTTCTTTCAGGGAATCGGTCTGTGCTTTTGTTTGCTGGGGAAAAATTGCCAAAGGAATTGCCAATAAAATCACAAGCGTAAGATATGTAATCAGCTTTCCCATTTGTTACCCGCTAATTATCAAACTTTATATGAAATTACGAATCAATTTGTTCCAAATTTGTTTGTTTCCGCCTAATGAAAATCTATTTCTTGATAAACCTTTTGTAATTTGATAAGTTTGATATCTCATTATTATTCACTATTACCGAAGGGGAAAATGAAATATCCGTTTCAAGAAGTTGAAAAAAAATGGCAAAAATATTGGGAAGAGAAAAAGGTATACGAAACCGACCTTAACGACATTGAAAAAAAACTTTACACGCTCGTAATGTTCATTTATCCTTCGGGCGCAAAATTACATATCGGGCATTGGTATAATTATGCTCCAACCGACTCTTGGGCAAGGTTTAAGAAGTTAAAAGGTTTCAACGTTTTCGAACCGATGGGTTACGATGCATTCGGTCTGCCTGCGGAAAATTATGCAATAAAAACCGGTGTGCACCCGCAAGACAGCACTCTTAAAAACATTGAAGACATTAGAGCGCAATTAAAAGCAATGGGTTGTATGTATGACTGGAAAGCCGAATTAATGACGTGCGTTCCGGAATATTACAAATGGAATCAATGGTTGTTTTTGCAATTGTATAAAAACGGTTTGGCATACAGAAAAAATGCTCCGGTTAATTGGTGCCCTTCGTGTAAAACCGTATTGGCAAACGAACAAGTTCAATCCGACGGAACTTGCGAAAGATGCGGAACGCCCGTTACGCGCAAGGATTTGACACAATGGTTTTTCAGAATTACAAAATATGCCGATGCTTTGCTTGAAGGTTTGGAAAAAATAGATTGGCCTGAAAAAACAAAAATAATGCAGACGAACTGGATTGGTAAGAGTTACGGAACGGAAGTTAAGTTTAAAGTTGACGGCACTGGCGATACAATTACCGTCTTTACAACCCGACCCGATACGCTTTTCGGTGTAACTTATATGGTTTTGGCGCCTGAACATGAATTGGTTGAAAAACTTACCACTCCCGAAAACAAAGAAAAAGTTGCGGAATATATCGAGTCGGTTAAACGGTTATCCGAAATTGAAAGGACATCCACAACAAAAGAAAAAACCGGGGTTCCGATTGGCGCTTATGCCGTTAATCCGATGAACGGTGAAAAAGTACCGATTTGGATTGCCGATTATGTTCTTGCCACTTACGGAACGGGAAGCGTTATGGCGGTTCCGGCCCACGACGAAAGGGATTTTGAATTTGCCAAGAAATTCGGACTCCCGATAAAAAAAGTTATACTGGAACCCGGCACAAATCCCGACGATGAACTGAAAGAAGCATACGTGGAACCCGGTATAATGATTAATTCCGGTGAATTTACCGGTATGCGTTCCGAAGAAGCAATTCAGAAAATTACCGAATATTTGGAAAGCCACAGATTGGGCAAGAGAACCGTTAATTACAGATTGCGCGATTGGCTCATTTCGCGCCAGCGATATTGGGGAACGCCTATCCCGATTGTTTACTGCGAAAAGTGCGGCGAAGTTGCTGTGCCGGAAGAAGATTTACCTGTTGAACTTCCTTACGAAGTCGATTTCAAACACGACGGCGGTTCGCCCCTTGCAAGCAACGAAGATTTCGTAAATACAACTTGTCCGCACTGCGGTGGAAAAGCCAAACGCGAAGTTGATACAATGGATACGTTCGTCGATTCGTCGTGGTATTATTTGCGTTATCTCGATCCGCATTACGAAAAAGGAATGTTCGACGAAGAGTTGGCGGATAAATGGGTTCCGGTCGATATGTATGTTGGCGGTGCCGAACACGCTACAATGCATCTGCTCTATGCCAGATTTGTTCATAAATTTCTTAAAGATTTGGGATTGGTAAAAAGCGACGAACCGTTTCAAAAATTGATTCATCAAGGAACAATTACCAACATGGGCGCAAAGATGTCCAAGTCAAAAGGTAATGTTGTCAATCCCGATGATTTTGTTAACAGCTACGGCTCCGATGTTTTCAGAATGTATTTGATGTTTATGGGACCTTACGAACTCGGCGGCGATTGGAGCGATAAGGGGATTGTGGGAATTGACAGATTTGTGCAAAGGGTCTATAATCTGTTTTTGAATCATAAAGGAACTAAAAACCAAACCCCCTCGGCGGAAAAATATGATTTAGGTCAGCTAAATGAAATTGAAAAAGCTTTGTACAGAAAAGTGAATCAAACGGTTGAAAAGTTCGATAAGGAACTCGATAACTTCCGCTTCAATACTGCCGTAGCTCTTTTGATGGAACTGTTGAACGAAATGACAAAAAATATCGATAAGGTGGAAGACGGCTTAAAGACCTATGCTCTTGAAAGATTCGCCGTTATGCTTTCGGTTGTTGCGCCTCATCTGGGAGAAGAATGCTGGAATTTACTCGGAAACGAAAAATCGCTTTTCGAAAATCCTGTTTGGTTTGATGCCGATAAAAATGCTCTTACCGCTGACGAAGTTACGGTGGTCGTTCAAGTTAACGGCAAAGTAAGGGCAAAAGTGAAATTACCCGTCGATAGCGACGAAGCAACTGTAAAAGAAGCCGTTTGGAAAGAAGAAAACGTAAAGGCGCATACCGACGGAAAAAATATTATAAAAGAAATCTATGTGAAAAATAAAATCTACAATATTGTTGTAAAATAAATAATTAAAGTTAAAATGATTTTTGATTAAGGGGTAAGATGTTAGACTTAAAATTCATCCGCGAAAATCCCGAATTGGTTAAACAGGGAATTAAAAACAAAAACGAAAAAGATACGGTCGATCAAATTCTCGAAGTAGATAAAAAACGAAGGGAAATAATAAGAATTACCGAAGAATTAAAAGCAAAGAGAAACAAAGTTTCCCAAGAAATCGGGCGTTTGAAAAAAGCCGGTGAAAACGCGGATGAAATTATTGCGGAGATGAAAAAAGTATCCGACGAAATTAAAATGCATGATGACGAACTCCGCAAACTGAACGAAAAGCTTAACGAATTGCTGATGTGGGTGCCGAATTTACCGCATGAATCCGTGCCGGTAGGACAAGAAGAAGACAACGTGGAAGTCAGGCGTTGGGCACCGGAAGATTTTTCTTTCGAAAAAGAATTCGATTATTTGGATCATGTTGAACTTGGTAAAAAACTGGGTATCCTCGATTTCGAAAGGGGAGCTAAAATAAGCGGTTCGGGCTTCCCGGTTTATTTGGGCAAAGGCGCCATACTTGAACGGGCGCTTATTAACTTTATGTTAAATTATCACATTCAAAAACACGCATACAAGGAAGTGCTAACGCCGTTTTTGGTTAACGCCGATTCAATGAAGGGAACCGGACAATTACCGAAAATGCAAGACGATATGTATTTCTGCGAGAAAGATAACTTGTATCCTATTCCGACAGCGGAAGTGCCGATTACCAATCTTCACCGAGACGAAATATTGACCGAAGATGATTTGCCTTTGAAATATGTTGGATTTTCCGCATGCTTCAGAAGGGAAGCGGGGTCTTACGGAAAAGAATCCAAAGGATTCTTGCGGGTTCATCAATTCAATAAAGTGGAAATGGTAAAATTTGTTAAACCCGAAGATTCCTACAATGCGCTTGAAGCTTTGGTGAAAGATGCCGAAGATATTTTGAAAGAATTGAAAATACCTCACCGTGTGCTGCTATTGGCTTCGGGCGATTTAAGCTTTGCCGCGGCAAAGTGCTACGATTTGGAAACATGGTCGCCTGCCGAAGAAAAATGGTTGGAAGCTTCTTCTTGCAGTAATTTCGAGAGCTTTCAAGCAAGAAGGGCGAATATCCGTTTCAGAAGAAAAGACAGCAAAAAACCGGAATTCCTTCATACGTTAAACGGTTCGGGATTGGCAACCAGCAGATTGATGGTTTCCATATTGGAAAATTATCAAACCCCGGAAGGAAAAGTTATTGTTCCGAAAGTATTGCAACCTTATACGGGTTTCAATATTATCGGATAAAAATCACTAACCCGTTCCACCATCCTTTATCACTGCGGATTTTCCGTTGAGAAATTAATTCCATTTCTTTGTATTTTGCAACGTATAATCTCAATGGAAATTAATGAAGAGTTTATTAAAACTTAATAAATATTTTTTCAAATATAAAAAAGCATTAATAAGCGGTTTTGTATTTATTTTCATTTCCGATATTGCCCAAGTTACAATTCCGATTTTTTTGAAAAACAGCATTAATGCGCTTAAACAAACTCCCGATTACACTTTATTGTTGCAATACGCCGGTTTAATCCTTGGCGCGGCAATTATAAGCGGCGTTTTCCGTTTTCTGATAAGGGAAACGATAATCGTAACTTCGAGAAAAATTGAATACGATTTGCGAAACGATTTTTGGGCTCACCTTCTAAAATTACCGTTAAGGTTTTTTCAAACAAATTCAACCGGAAACATAATGGCGCACACTACAAACGATATTAACGCCGTTAGAATGTATATCGGTCCGGTTGTAATGTATTCGGTCGATACCATAGTAAAATTCATACTTATCATTTCCATAATGATTTCCTTGGCACCGCTGCTTACGCTTTACGCTCTTTTGCCTTTGCCGTTTTTATCTTTTTCCGTTTATAAGTTGAGCAAAAAGATTCATAAGAAGTTCACCAAAATTCAAGAAAAGTTTTCCGAACTCACGACAAAAGCCCAAGAAAATTTTGCGGGGATCAGAGTAATCAAAGCTTATGTACGCGAACAAAGCGAGATTGAACAGTTCAAAAAATTAAGCAGTGATTATCTCGAAAAAAATATGGATAAAATCCGTATCCAAGCTTTCTTTATGCCTATGCTGTTTATGATTACGGGAATTTCGATAATCGTCGTTATTTGGATCGGCGGAAGTATGATAATCGAAGACAAAATAACGCTGGGCGAAATTATGGCTTTTGTGGCTTATCTCGGAATGTTGATCTGGCCGATTATAGCTTTCGGATGGATAATAAATATAGCCCAACAAGCTTCGGCAAGTATGAAAAGATTGCTTAGCATTTGGTCGGAAAAAGAAGAAATAACAAACTCAAAAATTACCGATTACTCTATCAGTGATATTACCGGCAAAATCGAATTCCGTAACGTGAGTTTCGGTTATGGCAAAAATTTACCGTTAGTATTAAAAAATATAAATTTAAATATTCCGTCCGGAACTACACTTGCAATAGTAGGAAACACCGGCTCGGGTAAAACTACCTTGGTTAATCTTATCCCGCGCTTATACGATGTAACGGAAGGTGAAATATTAATCGACGGCAACGATATCCGGAAAATACCGGTAGAAGTTCTCCGGAGTAAAATCGGTATGGCTCCTCAAGAGACTTTCCTTTTCTCCGATACGTTGAAAAACAATATTCTATACGGATTGAACGGAAACGGAAAAGCCGATGAAATCCTTGACGAAGTAACCGAGATTGCACAATTAAAAAAAGATGTTGAAACTTTCCCCGGAAAGTTCGAAACGGTTTTGGGGGAACGGGGAATTACCCTTTCCGGCGGTCAAAAACAAAGAACTGCTTTAGCACGCGCATTGGCTATACATCCGAAAATTCTTATTCTGGATGATTCGTTCTCTGCGGTCGATACCAATACCGAAGAAGAAATATTGAAAAGATTGAAAAACTTTATGAAAGGAAGAACCAATATCATTATAAGTCACAGAATTTCTACTGTTAAAGATGCCGATAAAATTATCGTTTTGGAAAACGGAATGATTAAAGAAGAAGGTACGCATAGCGAACTGATACGTCTGGGCGGAATTTATGCCGATCTGCATTACAAACAACTTTTGGAAGAAGAATTGAAAGAGATGAATTAAATGCGGGAACAATTAAGCGACGAAATACTCGGTAAAGCATACGATTCTAAATTGATGAAACGTCTTTTGACGTATGTGAAACCGTATAAAAAGTATGTGGTGCTTGCGATTTTTTTGAACGTATTTGTTGCGGGATTGGCGCCATTGCGACCGTATTTAACAAAAATTGCAATAGACACGAGTATAGCAAATAAAGATTATGAAAGCCTTACCTTAATTACGGCTTTGTTGTTCATCTCTCTTTTATTTCAAGCTATAATGCAATACGGGTTGACTTATTTCACTCAATTGATGGGTCAGAAAATAATTTATGATTTGCGGGTTCAAATTTTTTCACACGTTCAAAAACTTGCGTTAAAATTTTTCGATAAAACGCCTGTCGGCAGAATCGTAACCCGCGTTACCAACGACGTTGAGTCATTGAACGAGCTTTTTTCTTCGGGAATAGTTATGGTATTCAGCGATCTTTTTATAATCATGTGGATTTTCGTTTTCATGTTTTCGCTTTCGTTCGATCTTTCGCTGATTACTTTATCGGTATTGCCCGCGCTGTTTTATGCAACGTTTCTGTTCAGAAGAAAAGTAAGGGAATCTTACCGCGATGTCCGTTTCCATCTTGCACGGTTAAATTCCTATATGCAAGAAAGAGTCGGCGGAATCAGTATTGTTCAACTCTTCAACAAACAAAAACGCGAATTGAAAAAATTTAAAGGCATTAACAAAGATTACCGCGATGCGAATATTAAATCGGTTTTTTATTATGCTATTTTTTACCCTACTGTAGAAATATTAAGTTCGCTTGCCGTTGCGTTGATTATTTGGTACGGCGGCGGCAAAGTTTTCGAATCGACAATGACGCTTGGCATTTTATTTGCTTTTGTTCAATATACGGAAATGTTTTTCAGACCGATTCGCGATTTATCGGAGAAATATAACATAATGCAAACGGCAATGGCTTCATCGGAAAGAATTTTTAAGCTTTTAGACGATAAAACAATTATTCCCGATCCGGAAAAACCGGTAAAATTAAGTGAGTTCAGGGGCAAAATAGAATTTAAAAATGTAACATTTGCATACAACGAAGGCGAAACTGTATTAAAAAATGTTTCTTTTACAATAGAGCCGGGACAGACCGTTGCGATTGTTGGTGCAACAGGTGCCGGGAAAACATCGATTGTTAACCTTCTTTCCAGATTTTACGAAATAGAACAAGGGGAAATTCTGATTGACGGCGTAAACATAAAAAACATGCGCAAAGAAGATTTGCGTAAATTAATTTGTGTTGTTTTGCAAGATGTGCTTTTGTTTTCCGGAACGATAAAAGGAAATATCAATTTGAATAATTCCGCCATCGGTGAGTCCGAAATTAAAAAAGCCGCCGCAATGGTAGGAGCACATAATTTTATTAACAATCTTCCCCAAAAGTATGACGAAAAAGTTCAAGAAAAAGGCGCTACTTTAAGTGTTGGACAAAAACAATTAATTTCTTTTGCAAGGGCATTGGCTTACGATCCCAAAATATTAATTCTCGATGAAGCAACGGCAAGCGTTGACACGGAGACCGAAATATTAATTCAGCAAGCCATTAAAAAATTACTTTCGGGAAGAACATCGATTGTAATAGCCCACAGGCTTTCCACAATTCAGAATTCCGATAAAATTATTGTTATGCACAAAGGTGAAATAAAGGAAATGGGAACCCATCAGGAATTACTTGCAAAACGCGGAATTTATTTTAAACTTTATCAGTTGCAATATAAGGATCAGGAAATTACAAAAACTGCCTAACAAAGGAGGTATTTGATGATTAATTTTATGACGTTAACCCGCCACATTTTGGAAGGTGAAAAAAAACACCCCGAAGCAACCGGAGAACTTTCGGCGCTTCTGCACGATTTGGCACTTGCGGCAAAAGTAATCTCCCTCGAAGTGAACAAAGCAGGATTAGTAGATATTTTGGGATTTACCGGAGATAATAATGTTCACGGCGAGCAAGTAAAGAAGTTAGATGTTTATGCACATGATATGCTTTACCGTGCGATGGATCACGGCGGTCATTTATGCGTTATGGCTTCCGAAGAAGAAGAAGATATTATTCACATTCCGCCACATTTCAAAAGGGGAAAATACGTATTGCTTTTCGATCCGCTGGACGGTTCTTCCAATATCGATGCAAACGTAAGTATCGGAACGATCTTTTCCATTTACAAAAGAGTAACTCCCGATGACGGTTCTCCCGGAACACTCGAAGATATTTTGCAGAAAGGTGTTAACCAAGTCGCTGCCGGTTATGTGATTTACGGCTCCAGCACAATGCTGGTTTATACTACCGGCGAAGGTGTTTACGGTTTTACGCTCGATCCCGCATTCGGTGAATTTTTGCTTTCGCACGACAATATTAAAATTCCTAAAAAAGGTAGAATTTACAGTATTAACGAAGGTAATTACAAGTATTGGCGACCGGGTCTGAAAAAGTATATCAAACATTTGCAAGATGCCGTGGATTACGACGGTAAGCCATATTCGGCAAGATATATCGGCTCCATGGTTGCGGATATTCACAGGAATTTGCTTTACGGCGGAATATTTATTTATCCTGCAGATAAAAGAAATCCTAACGGTAAATTACGTTTGATGTACGAATGCAATCCGATGGCTTTCATTGTTGAAGCAGCCGGCGGAAAAGCGATAGACGGTAAAAACAGAATTTTGGAAATTCAACCGGAGAAATTGCATCAACGCGTACCGATTTATATCGGAAGTGCGGATGATGTTGATATGGTAAGTAAATTCCTTGCGGAAAACGAAATGGCGGAAACCGAATAAAAGAATTAATTCTTATCGGTTAAGTCTTTCAGTTTTTCCGATAGTTTTTTAGCAAGCTCCGCTTCGGTAATGTTTTCCAAATGGAGTTTGGAATTCTTTACAATAACTTCCGGGGGATCGCCCTCGCCGGTTACCAATTTGTACAAATTATAACCGAGGCGGTAACGGTCGTTCATAACCGGAATATTGTCTTTGAATGATTCTACTATTGAGTAAACCTTATTTTCCAGTGAATCTTCCGGAAATTTTTTAACTCCGGCAGGGGGTAAGGTAGTCATCTTCTCTCTCAACTTTGTTTTTAACTACGCAAATTTAACCAACTCAATGCACCGAAACAAACATTAATCGATATTAAATTTTTAGAAGTAAACGCCGTTTATCGAAAATTTCTTGCTTATAAATAAATAAAAAATTAAATTGATAAATAATTGATTAAAACGATATTCTGAATTTTTTCTCTTTACTCCCTTTAAGTTTAAATAATTTCCTTTTCTCCCCAATACGAAAGTTCGTTGTTCTTTCAAATAAATAATATCAGGAGGACTTATGAATCTAAAAAATGCTTTTAGATTAATTCTCATCACTATTTTAATATCTTTTCTCTTTTCTTGCCAGCAACAATCACCGGAAGTTATTACTCCCGATAGCGCTTCACAACCTCTTGCGAAGATTACCGACATACACAAAGTATTTGAAATTCAAGACCGGCATACCGATAAACTTCTTAGAAAGAACGGTGTTATCGGTACGGCAACCACAAAATTACCAAACGGCAGTTATGCAATCGAAATTTTAACGAACCGCAGCGGATTGGCGAATAAATTGCCGAAAACGATAGAAGGAGTTCCTGTTGTTGTTAAAAATGTTGGTGAAATTTATGCCCAGGATGTTTACACCGGTCGTTACCGTCCGATCCCCGGTGGAGTTTCGGGTGGAAACTATAACGATTTCCGGTATTTCCCAGGTGCCGGCGGCGGAGCTTGTGTGGGGGGCACGATCGGTTGCGTAGTGGAAAAAAACGGTGAGAAATTTTTCTTGAGTAATAATCACGTTTTTGCCCGAAAAAACCGCGCCGAAATAGGCGAACCCATTGTACAACCCGGTTTGATTGATACCGATCCGGTTTGTTCCCAGAATACTGCCGATATCGTGGCAAAGCTTTATGATTACGAGGTAATTAAATGGCAGCCTCTTAAAAACAGTAACACGATTGATGCGGCAATTGCCAAAGTTGAACCGGGCGTACAAACCGATTGTGCGATGGTTAGCGGTTATACACCCAGTAGTACTACGGTTCAAGCTACACTTGGCATGAAAGTGAAAAAAACGGGAAGAACTACAGGAGTAACTTACGGAACCGTTACCGGCGTTAACGTAACGGTTGTTGTTAATTATACACCGGACGGCGGCTACGCAAGATTTGAGGATCAGATAGAATTTACTAATATGTCAAGCGGCGGAGATTCGGGTTCGCTGATTGTTACCGACGATGCGAATAATTCACCGGTAGCTCTGTTGTATGCCGGTTCAAGCACAACTACAATCGGTTCGCCAATCGATTTTGTTTTGAATCGTTTCGGCGTTACAATCTGTGGGAACTAAACAGTAGGTTTCCCGGTTGCCATGGAATTTTTCCGTGGCAGCCGCTTTTTAATTTTTTACAACGGGGGCGCAAGTGGAAAAGGCGGTTAAGATTAAAGAAAAATATCAGAACGAATTGTTGAAAATTCCCGGAGTCGTTGGTGTTGGTATCGGATTGGAAAATAACGAATACAACATAAGAATTTTGGTAAGCAAAGACGATAAGGAATTATTGGAAAAACTTCCCGAACAACTTGAAGGGGTAAATGTTACTGTTAAATATGTGGGGGAAATCACAGAGCATTAATTTTTAGCTTGAAACCGGTTGTCCGCCGCTAACAAAATTATTTTTCCTTCCGATAATTGATATGAAAATCCAATTACAATTTTATCTGTTTATGTCTCCCGAACTCGAATTGGTTTACAGACTCGTTAAAGAGTTGAAAAAAATAAGAAATAAATTGCCTGAATGGGCAAGGGCATACAGAACCGAACAGTTCGGTAAAGCCCAGGAAATCGAAATGATGCAAAAAGCATTGGAAATCGATAAGTTGCTCAGATTCTTAAGTGTCGATTGGATTGAAGAAGAAAACTCAAAGTAATTGCTTTTCCAAAAATTTCACTCCGCTTTAGTAATATTCTTAATTTTCCAAAATTCTGTTATATTTGCACATTTATTATCAACAATTGAGGTGAACCATCGCACAGAAAAGCCAACAAAACAGTGTAATTGAGAAAATCGTATCGCTTTCCAAAAGACGCGGATTTGTGTTTCAATCGAGCGAAATTTACGGCGGATTAAACGGATGTTGGGATTACGGTCCGCTTGGAGTTGAACTGTTGAACAATATTAAATCCGAATGGTGGAAGGCAATGACTTACCGAGACGACGTGGAAGGATTGGATGCTGCAATTCTTATGCATCCGAAAGTTTGGGAAGCTTCCGGTCATGTTGAAAACTTTACCGATCCGATGATTGATTGTAAGCAATGTAAAGCGCGTTTCCGTTTGGATACTTTGGCAGAGTTTCTCTCCGACAAAAGAAAAGAAAAAGCCTTAAAACAATTAGTGCAAAACCTGGAAGAAATTAATTCGGAATTCTTACCCGAAGTAAAGGAAATTGTTGCATCGGATTCGGACCTTAACGAAAAATTTACAGCTGTTTTGGAAAAAGAAAAATTAAGCGAATCCCTGCTCTCGCTGGTCAGTTGCCCGCAGTGCGGAAGTAAAAATACTTTTACCAAACCGCGAAGTTTTAATTTAATGTTCAAAACGTTTTTAGGTCCCGTTGAAAAAGAAGGAAATGTTATTTATTTACGACCCGAAACAGCACAGGGTATTTTCGTTAATTTTTTAAATGTTCAAAATGCGAGCAGGCAAAAACTGCCGTTCGGAATTGCGCAAATCGGGAAAGCATTTCGCAACGAAATAAATACGAAAAACTTTTTGTTCCGCACACGCGAATTCGAGCAAATGGAAATGCAGTATTTTGTTAAACCGAGTGATGATAAAAAATATTACGACTATTGGAAAGAAATCAGAATGGAATGGTATAAATCGCTTGGAATGAATCCCGGTAAACTGAGATACCACGATCATCCCGCTGATAAACTTGCCCACTATGCCAAAGAAGCTACGGACATCGAATATCAATTCCCTTTCGGTTGGGGAGAGATCGAAGGAATTCACAATAGAACGGATTTCGATTTGAGCCGGCACGAAGAATATTCCGGTAAATCGCAAAAATATTATGACGAAGAACTGAAAGAAAAATACATTCCTTACATAATTGAAACTTCGGCAGGCGCCAGCCGTTCTTTCATGGCGTTTTTGGTAGATGCTTATCACGAAGAAGAAGTAAAAGGCGAAAAGCGGGTTGTCTTGAAGTTCCATCCCAAACTGGCGCCGATAAAGGCGGCTATTTTGCCATTGGTCAATAAAGACGGAATGCCGGAAATTGCTAAAAAAATTGAAACCGAGTTGAGACCGCACTTAAAGGTATTTTACGACGATAAAGGAGCGATAGGAAGAAGATACAGAAGGCAAGACGAAGCCGGAACGCCTTTTTGCATTACCGTCGATTCGCAAACGCTCGAAGACAATACGGTAACGGTTCGGGAACGCGATTCGATGGAACAAGAGAGAATTGCAATTCTCGGTTTGTTAGATTATTTGATATTAAAATTAAAATAATTATAACTCGTTTTAATGTTTGCGCAAAGCCCGTTTTTTCGGGCTTTTTTTTATATTGATTGTAATCTTAATATTTTATTAGAATGTTATGAACCGCTGGAACCCTTCGGTTGTTTTTCTTTTTGTGTTTTGTGCCGTGCTTTGTTTTGTTGCGGCAAACGGAACGGAAGTAAATAACAATCGTAATCTAAACAAAACCGCAAATCAAAACCGCAGGATGATTTTAAGCGATTCCTTGCAAATTGAACCCACGGAAATTTTACTTAATTACGTAAATGCAATAGGCGGCAAAGAAAACCTTTTGAAAATAAAAGATAAAACCGTGATGTTAACCGGGGATGCCAACGGAATAACTGTTTCTTTATCCGTTTTTCAAAAAGCTCCCGGTAAGTTTCTACGGATATTAAACATGGGAACAGTTGAACAAAAAATTGTTTACGACGGAAACGAAGCGGCAATTTATTTTATGGGCAGAATGGAAAAACTTTCGGGTTACGGATTAAAAATTATCAAAGCAAAATCCGGCATTCATTTCCCCGTTGATTATAAGAACTCCGGAATAAAACCTGAATTTGTCGGCGTTGAATTTGTCAACGGACGCAAAGTTTATAAAATTAAATTAACCGGTAACGGTTTGGAAAATTGGTATCAATACTTTGATGCAGACACCTGGTTAAAAGTAAAAGAAGAAATTACGGTTAAAACCGCAAAGGGAAGTTTTAAGGAAATAACCGGATTTTCCGATTACAGGAAAGTTAATAACGTTAAATTTCCGTTTGAAATTACTCAATCTTACGGAATGTTGAAAATAAATTTCCGTGTTGAAAGAATAAAAATTAATTCCGGTTTGGAAGACGGTTTATTCAAGATAAACGAATAAATTTACGGCGGAGAAATGAAAAATAATATTTCTGTTATCGTGTTTGATCTCGGTAATGTCCTTATCCCGTTTGATTACCGTGGTTTTTTGGATGAATTGGAAGGAAGGGAAAAAGGCTTGGGAGATGAATTTGCCCTGAAGTATAAACAGAATTACGAAATTCACCGGAACTTCGAAAAAGGTAAAATGAGTAAGCAAGAATTCCTCGAAATCATGATGGAATGGACGAACTTCCAACTTACCGAAGAAGAATTCTGCTACTATTTTTCTAACATTTTTACGGTGAACGAAGAACTTGTAAATCTGTTGCCGGCGTTGAAGAAAAATTACCTTCTCGTTTTGCTTTCGAATACCAATGAAATTCACATGGAATACGGCTGGAAAAAATACGAATTTTTAAATTACTTTGATAAGTTAATTTTGTCGCATGAAGTGGGAGCGGTAAAGCCCGAAGCCGGAATATACAAAGCCGTAGAAGAATTTACCCGCAAGCAACCGCACGAACATATTTTTATAGACGATATTTACGAATACGCCGAAACCGCAAAAAAACTCGGCTGGGATGCAATTCAATTCACGGATAACCAAACTCTGAGAAAAGCTTTTTCGGAAAGGGGAATTATTCCCGACGGACTTAATCGGTAAAAATTTAATTATTTTTATCTTCGTTAATCCATTCTTTCCAAACTTCCGGTTTGTAACCGGTCGTAACTTTCCTGCCGTTTCTTACTATCGGGGTTTTCAATAATAAAGGATTTTCGAGAAGCTCTTCTTCCAAATCGTAAACCATATATTCCAAATTCCGTTTTTTATATTCCTTGCCTTCTTTGTCCAATAATTCTTCAAGCGGAATCACATTTTTGATGTTGTTCAATTCGCCTTTGCTTATACCTTTTTCCGCAAGATTTCTGAAATGATATTTTATACCACGCTCTTTGAAAAACCGCTCGGCTTTTTTGGTATCGTTACATTTCTTTGTTCCGAAAATTTGAATGTTCATATTTCCCTTAGAATTTATTTACGGGTGTAAATTTAATTAAAAACGATTTAATTGCCACGACCATCAGCACTTATCATTACTTCCACCGTCCGCACGGGGGTAGTAATATAATCAGCTTATATAATAATAAAGTAATAATAGTTTAATAGGCATAAAAAACAACCTTGACATTTAAATAAAAATTTACGATATTGAAATATAAGATATTACTATCTTACTTTAAGGAGTAAATACTTTGGCACGATTTTTACTCTCTCTCTCTCTCTCTCTGGAAGTTTCCGTTTTTCACAGCAATCTTTATATCTCTCAGTTTACATCTGCAAAAATTTCATCGAAAGCAGTCAGTTAACCTACCTATGTTTCGAGGATTTGATTATATTCTTTTCTCTTGTATTAAATCCGGAACTTACTTATTTAGATAAAAAGGATATACTATGCTAACTGAAAGTATAAATATCATTAACTTAATAAAACTTAAAATGAAATGGAGATGAAATGATTAAACTGAGTAATTATAAAATGTTTTCTGATAAATACATACTTTTTATTCTCACAGTATTGGTTTTTATTATTACAAGTTGTAACGATGGTAACCCTCTTGACGGAGGAGGTGGAATTGATCCTTTGCTGTTATTTACCGCCCCTTATGATACACCTGTAGTACATCCGAATGGTAAAATCGTTGGATTTAATCATATACCAATGCTGAGAATAGATACAATTAAACACGGACTTTACGAGCAAGTATTTGATACAGACTCACTTGGTTTTTGGCTGATAAATATAGATGGTGCAAATATGAGAAGAGTATTACCATATACATTAGATACACCTGGTTGGTCACCTGACGGGAAATGGATAGTCTTTGTGAAAAATGCAAATATTTATAAAATGCCTTTTGATGAAAATAAAATGGTATTTGATACAACACAAATAATTCAACTAACTTTCGAAGGAAGAAACTTTTTCCCTGCGTGGAGCCCTGACGGTAAATGGATTGCTTATGATTCTAATAGAGATACAAAAGATGGTGGCTATAATATTTGGAAAATGAATGCTGATGGCAAAGCCAAAAGTAAAATTATAGGCGGAAGAATGCCATCTTGGTTTTTGGATCCAAAATGGATTTTATTCATAGGCTACCATAGTGAATTATTTAAAGTTAATGTTGATAACCCTGCTGATACTATAAAAATAACACATTTGAATGAAAATAATATTTATGCATATGATAATAGATACCCTAAATATTCACCTGATGGGACAAAGATAGCATTCTCTTCACAGGGTAAAGGGGGACTACCGAAACTTGTGCTTTTTGACTTGTCTAAAAATGCTATCAAAATACTCACTTCTAGTGGTATTAGTGGGATATTTAGTTGGGTTCCTGATGGGAAAAGAATAGTTTATTCACAACATAATTATAACAAATGGTCTTACGACAATGGGGTCCTTTGGATAATAGATATTGATACAGGAAATAAAAAGCAACTAACGTTTAATCCTAAACCAACATATAATTAAGATTTTGGAAAAATGGAAAGGGAAATGAAAATACGGATAAAAAAAATATCCCTAATTTTTACAGCAATTACTTTATCATTATTTCTAATTTCATGTGAAGACAATCCTTTGGGAAATGAAACTAAACCCCCGTGTTTTGAGTGTTTTGATTTTAGATTAACTGATTATGAAGCCGCATGGTCGCCGGATGGAAAAACAATAGCATATATACATGGCGATTCAGTCTCAAGTAAAACAGGAATTTACCTTATTGATACAAATGGCGCTAATAATCGGATATTATATATAAGTAACGGAGCACATAGTCCTTCATGGTCACCGGACGGTGAATGGCTGGTTTTTAGCGACAAAGCACAAATATATAAAATCAAATCTAATGGTGATAGCTTGATACAGCTAACTTCTGAAGGGAGGAACTATTTCCCGTCATGGAGTCCCGACGGTAAATGGATTGCATATGATTCTAATAGAGATACAAAAGATGGTGGCTATAATATTTGGAAAATGAATGCTGATGGCAAAGATAAAAGTAAAATTATAGGCGGAAGGATGCCATCTTGGTTTTTAGATTCAAAATGGATTTTATTCATAGGCTACCACAGTGAATTATTTAAAGTTAATTCTGATCACCCTTCTGATACTATAAAAATCTCACATTTGAATGAAAATAATATTTATGCTTCTGAAAATAAGTATCCTAAATATTCACCTGATGGTAATAGTATTGCCTATACCTCTCAATCTAACGGAGGAGCGCCGCAAATTTGGGTAATGAATTCAGATGGAACTAACCAAAAACAACTAACGGAAACTCAAGGATATGGATGTGATTGGTCGCCGGACGGTGAATGGATAATATATACGGATTCACGCGCTATTAGTGGACGGTTATGGATAATGAAAAGGAATGGTAAAAATAAACATCAAATAACTTATCTGTACCCCATGTATTGAACAGATTTATAAATAATTTAAGGTGTAATAATATACTAAGTTCATTATTCATTTAAAGTACACCTCTGCTGGTGTTTTATAATTTAATGATTGATGAATCC
>JALVFE010000036.1 GCA_027030245.1 Melioribacteraceae bacterium | reverse complement strand
GAGGAAGACTGTTTATAACAGTATGAAATAATTTTATTTGAAAGAACTTATATAATTGCAATGGGAGTATTTTTTGTGGTGAACTAACTCAAATATTGCAGCCAGACAACTCTGCTTGCGCGTTACTCGATTTTTAACATAACAATGACCAAACGTGAAGCGTGAGACGTAAGACGTGAGACGTAGGGGACGCAAACCTTGCATCCCGAAAATTATTTTTCATTCGTGAATTCGTGGCAATTTTCCATCATTAAAAACCCGACCGAACCCCATCGGGGTGAAATATTTATAATAATCATGAACCCCTTAACATAAAAACCCCGTAGGGGTGACATCTTAAATTTGTGTTATGATTTTGTGCCACTCCTACGGAGTTTGGGTTTTGTGTTAGAATGATTGTTCTATAAATGTTTCACGCCTAACGGCGTTTGTTGGTTTGAATAGAGAGTTCCTTTTAGATCCCGAAACCAGTTCGGGATGACAAGTTCTTGTGTGGACGGGATGACAGACTAAAAATCCCAAATAACAAATCCCACATTCCAATAAATCGACTCAATTGTGCGAGTTTTAGAACCAATAACGGCCTAAAACAATTTGCGTTAAAAAATTCGTGCGGAGTAGCGTTAAAAAAATAATGCTGTTTGAGTCACGGTATATCGACAGATATAGCGGGACGAGTTCATTATTTTTAGCTACGAAGCTAAGAATTTTAGCAAATTGTTTTCAGCCTTGATTTTTTCTTTGGTTCGTTTCTTTTGTATCAAGACAAAAGAAATGAACAAACCGTTTCACTCCGATGGAGTTTTGGTTTTGTGTTAGAATCATTGTTCTATAAATGTTTCACGCCTAATGGCGTTTGTTGGTTTGAATATAGAGTTCCTTTTAGATTCCGAATAATAATTTTTCTCTTTGTCATGCTGTTCGCCGCAGGCGAATTGTTTCAGCATCTACTTAATCAATAGTTAAATTTATCTTTTGGGAAGACTTGAATAACAGCGTTTGCGGGTTGAAATGGAGAGTTTCCTTTTAGATTCCGAATCAAGTTCGGAATGACAGGTTTTATTAACTGTCATGCTGAATTTATTTCAGCATCTAATTGTGGCAACGGGTTCTTTTTAGATCCCGAAACAAGTTCGGGATGACAGACAAAAAAATTCCAAATGACAAATGACCAGTAACAAGTGACAAATGACCAATGACGATTGACCAATTCCAAATAACAAACCAAAATATCAGTCTGTCTTACTGTTTGCCGGTTACGGATTAGTTAATGTTCAATTCCAATTTAAATTATCATAAAACAAAGCAAAATTAAAGTTATCTCCGATTTTTCTTATATTTACGAATATTATTTACTTCTTTACCAATCTAATTACGGAGTAAAAAATGTCCACACCAATTTTCATTTTCGAAGACAAGAAAGTCCAAAACCTTCACCCATTGACTTACACCCGGCCCGTTTACGATTTGCGTTGCGGGATTCTGACTTTAAAAGAAAAAATCGAAAAATATTTTCCAGGCAGAAATATCATTTTACACACACGGGATTATTTAATTGACAGCGTAAAACAAAATTTCCCCGATAACGAAGTAAACCGGATTCCGGATAATGTTGAAGAAATGATATTCATTAACGGAAGAACAATTGCCGATTCCGGTTTAAGCAATAACTTGGTTTTCGACGAAACGGAAACTGCTTATTATTCCGGTGGTGAACTTGTTGCTATTAAATTGAATTCTTCCAACTTGGAAAACGCAAAAAATCATTTGACGGACTTGGAAGAATTTTTCAATTCTCTTAACGTTACAAAAAAAGAACTCGATGTCAACGTTGTTGAATACCCTTGGCACTTGGTTCATGCGAACGGTTCCGAAATTGTTAAAGATTATAATTTACTTACGTCAAACATCGATAACAAAATCCAAGGTAAAATCTACGACGGGGTTAATATCGTAGAGAAAGACAATATTTACATCGGCGAAGGAAGCAAAATAAAACCCGGCGTTGTTTTGGATGCCGAAGGCGGTCCGATATTCATAGGTAAAAACGTAACCGTATTTCCCAATTCCGTGATTGAAGGACCTTGCTATATCGGAGACGGCTCGAAAATAAAAGTGGGAGCCAAAATTTACGAGAACACGAGTATCGGTCCTGTTTGTAAAGTAGGCGGCGAAGTTGAAGAATCGATAATACATTCATACTCCAACAAACAACATGACGGATTTTTGGGTCATGCTTACCTCGGCAGTTGGGTTAATCTTGGCGCCGATACAAACAACAGCGATTTGAAAAACAATTACGGAAACGTAAAAGTATTCATCAACGATAAACCCGTGGACAGCGGCAGTATGTTTGTCGGTTTAACAATGGGCGATCATTCCAAATCCGGCATCAACACGATGTTTAATACCGGTACCGTTGTGGGAGTAGGTTGCAATGTTTACGGAGCGGACTTCCCTCCCAAATACATTCCCTCTTTCTCTTGGGGCGGAAGCGAATCGATGACAACTTACAAACTTGATAAATGTATGGAAGTAGCTAAACGCGTTATGGCCCGCCGCGATGTTGAATTTACGGAAGCGGACGAAAAAATATTCAAGACCGTTTTCGAATTAACAAAAGACGAACGGGCTATTCGCAAATTTCCGGAAGAAGTATAAACTTTAGGAGGTAACAATGAGATTAATCATCCAACCGAATTACGATCTGGTTTCAAAATGGGCTGCAAACCATGTGGCCAAACGCATACGTCAATTTAAACCCACGGCAAAAAAACCTTTTGTATTGGGATTGCCGACAGGCTCTTCCCCGCTCGGTATGTATAAAGAACTGATTAAATTAAACAAACAAAAAGTCGTATCTTTTAAGAACGTGGTAACTTTCAACATGGATGAATATGTTGGCATTCCCGAAGATCATCCGCAAAGTTATCATTATTTCATGTGGCATAACTTTTTTAATCATATCGATATACAAAAAAAGAACGTTAACATATTAAACGGAAACGCAAAAGATTTGCACAAAGAATGCGAAAACTATGAAAAGAAAATAGCCAAATACGGCGGAATAAATTTATTCGTCGGCGGAATAGGACCGGACGGTCACATTGCTTTCAACGAACCCGGTTCTTCTCTCGGTTCACGCACAAGAGTTAAAACTTTAACAATGGATACGATAATCGCAAACTCGAGATTTTTCGACGGCGACATTAACAAAGTGCCTAAAACCGCTTTGACCGTAGGAGTAAAAACCGTAATGGATGCCGACGAAGTAATGATAATTATTTCGGGTCATTCCAAAGCCCGCGCTCTTCAAAAAGTTGTTGAAGAAGGAGTAAACCACATGTGGACGGTCAGCGCATTGCAGCTTCATCCGAAAGGTATTATTGTTTGCGACGACGATTCTACATACGAACTGAAAGTCGGTACGGTGCAATATTTCAAGGATATTGAAGCTCCTCATCTCGATCCGTCTACATTGCTGAAGTAAAACGGCACCGGGAGGAATGAATTTAGATATTACAGCCGCTCTGTTTTATTACGGAGCGGCTTTTTTCTTAAGCAAAAATTGAAGTTCCCGGATATTGACTATAGATTATTTTCCCTCTTCGCTCTTGAGGAATTTATCTTTAATTTCTAATAAATATTGATACGCTTCTTCGTAATTGTTTCCGATTTTTCCTTCCAAAATCGCTTCTTCTATCGCTTTTTTTATTTCACCAACTTTTTTAGAAGGTTTCAAATTGCAGACTTTCATAATCACATCACCTTTCACCGGTGATTGAAAAGCGCGCAGACGGTCTTTTTCTTCCACCTCTTTTACTTTTTGCATTACTTTATCGTAATTCGCCAAATAGCGATTAACTTTTTCGGGATTTTTACTTGTAATATCAGCCCGGCAAAGGGTAATCAAATCATCCAAATCATCACCCGCGGCAACAATTAATCTTCTGATTGCCGAATCGGTCACTTCGTCCGATACCAATGCAATCGGTCGTAAATGAAGTCTGACAAGTTTTTCCACGTAACTTAATTTCGAAAGCGGTAATTTCATTCTGTAAAAGATTTTTTTCATCATCCTTGCGCCCAATTCTTCGTGCCCGTGAAAAGTCCAGCCCGTTCCCTCAATAAATTTCTTGGTTGCCGGTTTGGCAATGTCGTGTACCAAAGCCGCAAAACGCAGCCAAACATCATCCGAAACTTTGGCAATATTATCAACAACCTGAACTGTGTGCAAAAATACATCTTTGTGGTGATATTCTTTTTTTTGCTCAACACCACCCAAGTTGGCAATTTCCGGGAAAACAATTTCCATTACTTTACTTTCATAAAGTAATTTTAATCCGATTGAAGGTTTGGGTGATTTAAGGATTTTAAGAAATTCATCCGTAATTCTTTCTTGAGATACAATTTTTAATCTTTCCCTCATTTTTTCTGCGGCTTTCATTATTTCCGGATGGACGGAAAATTCAAGTTGGGAAGCAAATCTGAATGCACGCATTATTCTCAGCGGATCGTCGTCGAATGTTTTGAATGGATCGAGCGGAGTGCGGATTAGTTTATTCTTAATATCCTCCAAACCGTTGAATATATCGATTACTTCGCCGTAATCTTCCGTGTTTAGGGAAATTGCGAGAGTGTTAATCGTAAAATCACGCCTTTTGATATCATCTTCGAAAGTACCGGGAATAACATCGGGATTTCTGCTGTCTTTGCTGTACGATTCTTTCCGTGCTCTTACGAATTCGAAATCCAAATTGCGATATTTGAAGTGCGCCGTACCAAATCTTTTAAAAACCGCCACATTTTTTACGTTCAACCTTTTGGCAATTTCGGTTACGAATTTCATTACGTCTCCCAGAACCATAAAGTCGATTTCCGAGTTTTCCCTTTGCAAGATTAAATCCCTAACATAACCACCAACGATGTAAGCTTTTACGTTTAACTCGGAAGCAGTTTGGGCAATCGTTTTAAAATATTCTTTTTCGTTTATCTGTTTTTCAAAATTCATATTTTCACCGGTATTTGATTTTAATCCCGTTTTCCAAAAAGTCGCGGTTCTGTTTAATCCATTTTATTGCTTTAATCTTTTCGCTTATTGAATTTCTGAAAAATTTCAGTCCGTTACTATTTTTAGCGTTCCGCAATTCTATTAATGCATAATCAAAATCGTTGTTGTTAAAAGCATATTCACCCAATTTTAACATTGCATACGGGAAAAGGTCACCAAATTTAGCATTCATTTTTAATCTTTTAATATTCGAGATAAACATATTATAATTTTTATTCAGAATTTCCGCCAGCGAAATCATGGTCGGGATAAAAGAATTAAATCTTTTCTTTGCGTAAATCGAAGTCAGAATATCGTATTTGTCAGCTTCGGATGCATTAAGATATGTTTTTAATTTTCTAACATCTAACTTAAGCAAACGTTTTCTCATGTCGGCGAGAGCTTTATAATTCAATTTCGGATTTTGTTCGTATAAAACCTTGTAAAGTGAATCGGATTGCATTACCTTTCCAGAAAGTACGTAAGAATCAGCTAATTTCAACTCCAGAGCAAAATAAGATGCGCTGTTGACAAAATTTTTCATATTTTCAGCTAAAACATTCACAGACAAATTATATTCGCCCCGTTTCATTAAACTGTTTGCCCAACCAATCAATGCAGATGCGCTCAATGATTTCTTGAATACATCTTCGAACTCTTGCTCCGCTTTAAAATATGCTCCGGTTTTATACAAATGCCACGCATTTTTCAATTTATTAGCGGTAAATCTAACACAATGTTTCTTAAATAATGATTTTCTCCCGAAATAATAATTCGCAATGTTTTTGTTGTCCGGTACTTCGATTGTTTTCAAAAACTCAAAATAATTTTTTTCAAGCTCTTCCAACGGTCTATTGAACACTTTTTCAAAGTCCGTTGTGCCGTATAATTCCTTGATTTTCTCAACGCCAAATATATCCTTCAAGTATTTTATAAATGAACCGGCATAAATATATGAGATAGAAGAAGTTTGGAGATAAAACTTAAAGCCGTTAAATAACGAACTTATTTCAATTTTGTATCCGTTTTTGAATGCCAGAGCAGCCAAAGTATGAATTTCATAACCGTCGTAATCGTTTTCGAACGCCGATGCAAAACCTTCGAGCATTGCGGGATTGAATTTACCGGAAAGTTTTAACGGTGAAAATCCGTATTCCGCCGAGAAAACATGCGCAAGTTCGTGTTTTAATACGTTATTTACGTCCGTATAATTTATGAAAATTTGCTTATTCCACGGTTTTGCCACGTCCGCATTGCTTGCTCCGAATAACTTCCTCTTTTGCTCCGGGCTATCAAAAACAAATGATTCGATTTTATAGTTGTTTACCGGAATTATTTCTTTTTTTAATTCGGCAAAATAAAATTCGTGCATAAAAGAAATTCGTTTTATATCGTTTCTATCCAGTGTTTCTGGAAAATGAATGATAAAATTCGGCGTCTCGGCAGTTACGTTGAGTTCATTTCCCATTACGTCATAATTTGTTCCGAAACCGAGATACGGTTTTGCAAAGTAAAAACCAATTACCACAATCAAAACAGTAAAACTTAAAGATAACTTTGCCCAAACGTTTCTTTTAATCGAAAATTCGGCAATGCCAATCAATAAACCGGAAAACAGTAAAATCCAAATTCTGTATTTTACCAATTGCACCGTTACGGTAATATCTTCATCGTACATTGTTCCCGGATAAAAACCGATAATCGAATTATAGAAATAAATCTGTGGACGGGAATAAATTTCCACAAACCACCCGGAAAGCGCCATCAAATAGAAAAGAATAAACAACAAATATGAATATTTATCACTCAGAGCAAAAGCAAAATATGCAAGAGCGATTCCATAAATAATTGAAACTAAAGTAATGACGGGATAAAAATATATTCCCCCGGAAAGCGGACAAATTCTCAACACGAACACAGACATCAACGAAATAAGGAATGGAATCAAAATAAAAAGAGAAAGTAAAATTATATTTTGCCGTATTATATCTCTGAAATTTCCCCGCGCAGAGAGTTTAGCCAAGCGGATAAAAAGAATTCCACCCAGAAACGAACCGAATATTGCCGAAACGGTTGAGAATTCATAATGAAGTACGTTTGTAAGCGGAACGAAGAAAGCAAAAAATACGCTTAACGCAGTGAGCAAAATAAAAACAACCGTTGTGAAAATTTCGAATCTGAAAGCGAAATTTTTCATTAAAATTCCTCAGTCGGTACCCGTTGAATATCTGCGCCCAAACTTTGCAATTTTTCTTCGATTCTTTGGTAGCCTCGATCGAGATGATAAATCCTCAAAATTTCCGTTGTACCTTCCGCTGCCAATCCCGCCAAGACCAAACTTGCGCTTGCCCGCAAATCGGTTGACATAACCTTAGCTCCGGTAAGTTTTTTAACGCCTCTCACTATTGCACTGTTATTTCTCACTTCGATATCAGCTCCCAATCTGTTAAGCTCCGGCACGTGTTTAAACCGGTCGATATAAATGTTATCGGTAATTGTGGAAGTTCCGTTTGCAAGCGTCATATAAGCCGTCCATTGAGCTTGCATATCGGTTGGAAATCCCGGATAAACCGATGTAGTAACATCCGTAGCTTCTATCTCCGTACTTCTTGCATCGATAGTAATCTCCCCGTTCGATTTGTCCAAATTTACTCCGCTGCTTTCAAGTTTTCTGATTACCGCTTCAATATGATTACTGAACGGATATTCGATGCTTATTTTGCTTTTCGTAATTGCTCCGGCTATCAGCAAAGTTCCGGCTTCAATTCTGTCGGGAATATTTTCTATTTCAGCAGGTTGTAATTCATCCACGCCTTCGATTATTAACGTATTCGTTCCGATGCCGTCTATCTTGGCGCCCATCTCAACAAGATAGTTTTCGAGATGAACAATTTCCGGCTCAATAGCGGCATTCGTAATTTTCGTTGTTCCTTTTGCCAAAACGGCTGCCATTAAAGCGTTTCCCGTTGCTCCAACCGATGAAATATCGAAATTGATATTTGCCCCGTGCAATTTGGGAGCGCGCGCAATTATGTAA
This sequence comes from Melioribacteraceae bacterium, assembly GCA_027030245.1. Lineage (GTDB taxonomy): Bacteria > Bacteroidota > Ignavibacteria > Ignavibacteriales > Melioribacteraceae > BMS3ABIN04. The sequence goes on along the minus strand of JALVFE010000036.1, from coordinate 49,975 downwards.
CCGCCCTCAATCTCTATCTCGGCGCCGAGCTTTTCCATTGCTTCGAGATGCAAATTTATGGGTCTCGGTCCCCAAGCACAACCGCCGGGCATCGAAACTTTAGCATATCCGTATTTTGCCAAGAGCGGACCCAACACGTAAACCGAAGCTCGCATTTTCTTCACATGCTCGTACGGTGCAACTTGACTTTGAATATGCGAAGTATCAATATCCAGGACAAAATTTTCAAAAGAAATTTCCGCTCCCAATTCTCGCATCAGCTTAATCATTGTGTACGTATCGTTAACTTCCGGTGCGTTTTTGATTATGTTTTTCCCTTCGGTAAGCAAAGTTGCGGGCATTAAAGCCAAACAAGAATTTTTAGCTCCGCTTATTTTAACTTTTCCCGAAAGTTCTTTTCTGCCGTTAATAATAAATTTGTCCAATTTCGCCTCTCAATATCATTTAATTTAATTTCCGGTACAAAATATAAAAAAAATGATAACCACTTATCTGTTAGGCAAATGAAATGTTAATTTTGTTTTATAATAATTAATTCATAATTTATAATTAAAATAGAATTGTAAAAATCAGGAGTAATCATGGAAGCTTTCACAGGACTTTCGTTATTTGTCATAATTGCCGTAGTAGTTCTATTGTTCGTTTTGTTCTATTACGTTCCCATCGGTTTATATATCACGGCTTATTTTTCGGGAGTTAAACTTAGAATTTTCAAAGATTTAATCGGTATGCGGCTCAGAAAAGTCTCGCCGGTTGTTATAGTAAGAAGTTTAATTTCGGCAACCAAAGCGGGATTGGATTTAGATACTTCCCTTTTGGAAGCTCATTATTTGGCTGGGGGAAATGTTGTAAAAGTTGTAAATGCTTTAATCTCCGCAAGTAAAGCAAAGCTTAATTTAACTTTCGAAAAAGCGGCGGCAATAGATTTGGCGGGGCGCGACGTTCTTGAAGCTGTTAAAATGTCGGTTATTCCCAAAGTAATTCAAACTCCAATGGTAGCCGCAGTAGCAAAAGACGGTATTCAGCTTAAAGCCGTTGCCCGTATTACCGTTAGAGCAAATATAGAAAGACTTGTAGGCGGAGCGGGTGAAGCCACAATTCTTGCCAGAGTTGGCGAAGGTATTGTTTCAACTATAGGTTCAAGCGCAACACATAAAGATGTTTTGGAAAATCCCGATTTAATCTCGAAAGTTGTTCTTTCAAAAGGCTTGGATTCCGGTACCGCTTTTGAAATATTATCGATAGATATTGCCGATGTAGATGTAGGAACAAACATCGGAGCTATTTTGCAAACCGACCAAGCGGAAGCCGATTTGAAAGTTGCGCGGGCAAAAGCGGAAGAAAGAAGAGCAGCCGCGGTTGCTCTGGAACAAGAAATGAAAGCGGAAGTTGCTAAAATGAGAGCACGAGTTGTAGAAGCCGAAGCGGAAATTCCGAGAGCAATAGCCGACGCTTTCCGTTCCGGCAATTTGGGCGTTATGGATTATTATAATATCAAAAACATTCAGGCAGATACGGATATGAGACAATCAATAGCAAAACCGGGTAAAGAAGATTCGGAAGATAAGAATGGATAACATTGGCGAAATATTATTTTTCATTTTAATTTTTATTTTAAGCGGTCTCTCTTCCTATTTTGAGAATAAGAAAAAAAGGAATGCAAAAAAAACTCATAAAGCGAAAGATAAGCCGGCAAGAAGAGAAAAGGCGAAAGATATTCTTGAAGAAATTTTAGGATATAAAACCGAAACGCCTAAACAAACTTATACACCGCCTGTTGATGAGAATAAAGAGCAAACTTGGAACCCGGAAAACGATTTTAAAGAAAAAGAATCAAACAAAGTTCAAGTAACAGAAACAACGGAATTCGTTAATCCCGAAATTTTTGAAAAGGAACTGGAACATAAAGCAGAGAAGGATTTTAGCAGTTCGGCTTATATGCAATTTGCCGATGAAAAGACCGAACATTACAGAGAAAAACTTATCTCAAAAATGAAAAATCCCGAAACATTACGGGAAATAATTTTATTTTCCGAGATATTCGGTAAACCAAAAGCTTTACGACGATAAATGGCTAAAAAGTTTAAATTAAAAAGAGTAAACCGTTTACCCGAAACACAAACCGTTACGGAGAAAGTTGATTTCTCCATCAATTACGAAAATCATCTTAATCCCGCTCAATACGAAGCGGTATGCTCGGTTGATGGCGCATATTTGGTAATAGCCGGAGCCGGTACTGGTAAAACCCGCACTTTGGTTTACAGGGTTGCTAGGTTAATCGAACTCGGTTATGAACCGCGCTCGATCGTCCTTTTGACTTTTACCAGAAAAGCCGCCAGAGAAATGATGAACCGTGCCGCGGTTCTACTTGATAACAGATGTTCAAAAATTACCGGCGGTACTTTTCACTCTTACGCAAATATGATTCTCAGAAAATATTCCAAAGCAGTAGGATTAAACTCCGCTTTTACTATTTTAGACCAAGGCGACAGTGAAGATATAATTAATCTTATCCGTGCCCAACTTAATCTTTCCAAATTGAAACAACGGTTCCCGAACAAACAGACGATATTTAAAGTTTTAAGTCTGAGCGTAAACACGGGTAAATCAATAGAAGATATAATTAAAGAAGATTATCCGCATTTCTTTCAGTACGTCGATAAATTTCTTGATATTCAAAAAGTTTATAAAGAATACAAACGCAAAAACAGTCTTCTGGATTACGACGACTTACTTATTTACTTGAAAGAATTTCTTTTCTCAGGGCATCCGTCTGTCCGTTCGCTTCTCAACTCAATTAATTTTGTTATGGTAGACGAATACCAGGACACAAATAAACTTCAAGCCGGTATTGTGCAAGGTCTCGTTCAACATAACAACAATATTATGGTTGTAGGAGATGATTCCCAATCCATTTATTCTTTCCGTGGCGCTAATTTTAAGAACATAATGGAATTTCCCAAACTGTTTCCGGATGTGCGAATAATTAAGCTTGAAGAAAATTACAGAAGCACTCAATCAATATTGGATTTTACCAATAAAATAATTGAAGACGCTCTGGAAAAATACCCCAAACATTTGTTTACACAAAAATTAGGCGGTGAACTTCCGGCTATTGTATCTGCACAAAACGAAAATATGCAAAGCAGATTTATCGTTGAGAAAATTCTTGAACTCCGCGAAGAAGGGGTATCGCTAAACGATATTGCAGTACTGTTCCGGTCTTCATTTTTTTCTTTCGACCTTGAGATTGAATTGAACAAAGCAAATATACCGTACCAAAAATTTGGCGGCATGAAATTTATTGAAGCCGCACACATCAAAGACGTTCTTGCATTTCTACGGATTGCGGTCAATCCAAACGATATTGTAAGTTGGTTCAGAGTATTACTGTTACACGAAGGTATTGGTCCCAAACGCGCCCAAAATATTATAGATGAAATCGAATCTTCCAAAATCGGAATTAAATTAAATCCAGATTACGTACTGAACGATAAATACAAAGACAATATTTACAATTTGTTTTCGTTGCTTAATAAAATTCATACGGAAAAATCTTTACCGGTTGAAAAAGCCGATGAAGTATTAAAATATTACGAACCGTTATTCAGAAACAAGTACGACGATTTCAACAAACGTAAAAAGGATTTGGAAATATTCTTAAACATCGCAAATAATTATAAAAGTCTCGAAGTTCTTCTTACCGATATGGCGCTTGAACCGCCGCAAGACAGCGTTATAGACATTGAAGCCGAAGATGCGGAAAAAGAATATTTAACCTTGTCAACAATTCATTCCGCTAAAGGATTGGAATGGCATACGGTGTTTATCATTCACGCTATCGAAGGATTTTTCCCTTCGAGCCAATCCGCACAAAGTTTGGACGCGCTTGAAGAAGAACGAAGATTGATGTACGTTGCATCTACAAGGGCAAAACAAAATTTATTTATTTCTTATCCGATGAATATTTTCGACAGATACAGCGGAACCACTCTCTCCAAACCTTCCAGATTCATTGCTAACATCGACGAAGAAATTGCGGAAGAGTGGATAATCGAAGAAGAATAAACTAAAACAATTCCGATTTGTAGCATGATAATTTTGTACTCCGTATTAATTTTTTTGTTTTTACTGTTCATAATTTTGTTTTCCGTTTACTTCATCCCAGAAAAAATTCAATCCGGTAAATTATTAAACAAAATAAGCATTGTTGTAGCCGCAAAGAACGAAAGCAACAATATCGGAAACTTAATTGAAGCATTAAGCAATCAATCATACCCGGAAAATTATTTTGAAGTAATTCTGATTGATGATAACTCAAGCGACGATACTTATGAATTAGCAAAGAAACTTTCTACCGGATATCCAAATTTTCGTGTGATTCGTGCAAACAATGAAAAATACATGGGTAAACGCGGAGCTTTGCAAACCGGAATTGAAAACTCAACCAATCCTTATATTTTGATTACCGATGCCGATTGTATCCCCAGTAAAAATTGGATAGAAAAACTAAACGTAAAATTCAACGAAGGATTCGATTTTGTTTTCGGTCTAGCGCCTTTTTCCCCGGAAAATAATTTTACGAACAAGCTTGCACGATTTGAAAATCTTTGGACACACATTTTAACTTTTTCTTTCGCCCGTATGGGATTTCCCTACTCTGCCGCCGCAAGAAATTTAGGATTCAAAAAAATTGCTTTTGAAAAAATCGGCGGTTATGCAAATACAACCGATACATTAAGCGGTGACGACGATTTACTTTTGCGTGAAGCTGTGAAAAATAAATTTAAAATTGGATGTGTGACCGATAACGAAGCTGCGGTTTATTCATCTACTCCAAAAAACTTCAAACAATATTTACACCAAAAGGCTAGGCATACTTCAACATCGCATCATTACCTATTTATACACAAGCTTCTGCTTTTGTTGTGGCATGTTATAAACATTGTTCTATTGTTCGGAATCTTTTTTATTAATTTCAATCCGCTGTTCCTCTACGGTTTTTTAATAAAGTTATCAGCCGATTATATTTTGACATATAATAAAATGCGTATTCTAAATTATAAATTTTCTTTATTTGAATTATTATATTTGCAAGTAATCTATGATTTATTAATAATGGTTAATTTCATAAACAGTTTTTTTCACGGACAAAATTGGAAATCTGAATAGTAGCTTGTATTTTTGAACCAATGTTTTAACTAGATAGGATATTTAATGCAATATTCGGAATTAGCGGAAATTGCGGTTAAAGCAAAATCCAAAGCGTATGCAAATTACTCCGATTTTCACGTTGGCGCCGCGTTGCTTACCAAAGACGGTAAAGTTTACGAAGGCGCTAATATTGAAAATTCATCCTACAGTCTTACAATCTGCGCTGAAAGAACGGCTGTTTTCAATGCTGTTCTTCAAGGCGAAAAAGAATTCAAAGCTATTGCCGTTGCAGGCGATTCGGAATCGTTTACGCCGCCTTGCGGAGCGTGCAGACAAGTTTTGCTGGAACTATGCGGCGAAGATTTGGATGTTGTTTTAGTCGACCCGCAAATGAACACTAAAACTTTTAAATTGAAGGAACTAATTCCCTTTTCTTTTTCAAAGGAGAACTTAAGCAAATGATGCAATTCGTACCCCACTCAACACCCAAAGACACCGGCTGGATTGAAGTTATTGCCGGTTGTATGTTCAGCGGTAAAACGGAAGAATTAATAAGAAGATTACGCCGCGCCAAAATCGCGAAACAAAAGGTAAAAGTATTCAAACCGGTAATCGATAACCGTTATTCCAAAGACGAAATTGTTTCACACAGCGAGCAATCTTTACCGTCGGTAATAGTTAAAGAAGCCAACGAAATTTTAGAATTAGCCAAGGATGCGCAAGTTATAGGAATTGATGAAGCCCAATTCTTTTCGAACGATTTGGTTGATGTTGTTAATAAACTTGCAGATGAAGGCAAACGCGTAATTATTGCCGGATTGGATCAAGATTATGCCGGTAAACCTTTTGAGCCGATTCCGCAACTCCTTGCAATTGCCGAGTACATTACAAAAACTTTGGCGATTTGTGTTGTATGCGGGAATCCGGCGGACAGAACACAGAGAACCATCAAATCGGAAGACCGTGTTTTGGTCGGCGCAACCGATAGTTACGAAGCGCGGTGCCGTAAATGTCATTATATCCCATAAAATAAGGATCACAGATGGATTTTATTGCTTTAATTCGCGGAATTTTTGGCGTCCTTTTAATTTTGGGAATTGCCTTTCTGTTTTCCAACAATAAAAAACAAATAGATTGGCGATTGGTCGGCAGCGGGCTACTGCTGCAAATAATTTTTGCAATCTTTATCATCAAAGGCGATCAACTCGGAAGTTGGTTTTCCCCACTCGGCTGGCCTAAAGAATTCTTCAGATGGGTCAGCAGTTTTTTTGTTTTGGTTTTAAATTTCACAACCGAAGGAGCGGTCTTTGTTTTCGGCGATCTTGCTAAAGGTCCGGGTACCGATGGCTCGCTCGGTGTATTCTTCGCTTTTCAAGTTCTGCCGACAATAATTTTCTTTGCAAGTTTAATGGCGGTACTTTATTATCTGGGAATCATGCAAAAAGTTGTGCAAGCAATGGCTTGGATAATGTCTAAAATCATGGGAACAAGCGGTGCCGAATCCCTTTCGGTAACCGCAAATATTTTTGTGGGTCAGACCGAAGCACCGTTAATGATTAAACCTTATCTGAAAGGATTAACAAACAGTGAATTGCTTACCGTGATGACCGGCGGAATGGCAACAATCGCCGGCGGAGTAATGGCAGCGTACATTCAAATTTTGAGCACTGCCTTTGCCGAAACAATGGGACTCGAAATCAAAGAAGCGCAATTGCTTTTTGCCACTCACCTTCTCGGCGCAAGCGTTATGGCGGCGCCGGCAGCTCTTTTAATTTCTAAAATAATTTTCCCGGAAACAAAAGAACCGGAAACAAGGGGAACAGTTAAAGTTGCCGTGGAAAAACCGGCACACAACGTTGTTGAAGCTGCAGCAGTAGGAGCTTCGGACGGATTAAAACTTGCGCTTAATGTCGGCGCAATGCTCATCGCTTTTATTGCATTAATAGCGCTCGTTAATTTCCTACTTGAATCCATAGGCTCATTGACGGGTCTTAACTCCGTTATGATGCAACACTATGGTAAACCCCTTAATTTACAATTGTTATTCGGCATGGTTCTTCAATATCTTGCTTACGGAATCGGGGTTCCGTGGGAAAGCGCAATGGATTTCGGAAGTCTATTCGGCACTAAAATAGTTCTAAACGAATTTGTTGCTTATTTGGATATGAGCACCTTAATGAAAATGAAAGAACTAACAAACGAAAAAGCAATATTCATGGCGACTTACGCGCTTTGCGGTTTTGCAAACTTTAGCTCTATCGCCATTCAGTTGGGCGGAATTACTCCGATTGCTCCAAATCAACAAACCAATCTTTCCAGACTCGGATTAAGAGCAGTGCTTGGCGGTTCGTTATCTACTTTGTTAACAGCAACATTAGCCGGAATTTTATTTTAATGTTTAACATGAACTCAACATACAGACGGGCTTCAGAATATTTGTTAAAATTAACACCTTTCCAACCGGAGCTTGCAATAATACTTGGAAGCGGACTCGGAGATTTTGCGGAAAGCGTTAAAGTTCACAAGAGCATTCCCACAATTGAAATTCCGGATTATCCAGAATCAACGGTTCACGGACATAAGGGTTTCATTCACTTTGCGGAATATGAAAACAAGAAAATCTTATTATTTCAAGGTAGAATTCATTTTTACGAAGGTTATGATATTTCAAAATGTTTGCTACCCGTATTTTTAATTCACAAAACCGGTTGTTCAAAAGTTATTCTAACTAACGCTGCCGGGGGCGTGAATCCTTCATTTTCCCCGGGCGACCTTATGTTGATTGATTCGTTTTATACTTTTAATATCAAAAAAGAATTGTCCGCCTTTCTCGGAAAAGTAAGTCCGGAACAAAAAAATTCTTTTCTCGATTTTCCGTCTAAATGGTTGAGTGAATTAATAAAAGAAGCTTCTGTCAAAACCGGAATTTTTCTGCAACACGGAAGTTATTGGTTCGGGAAAGGTCCGAGTTATGAAACGCCGGCGGAAATTCAAATGATGCTCAAATTCGGAATCGATGCGGTTGGAATGTCAACCGCGCACGAAGCTGTTTACGCAAAGTTTCTGGGAATGGATGTGGCTGGAATATCCTTAATTACCAACCTTGCAGCCGGACTGTCTCCTACAAAACTTTCCCACCAAGAAGTAATTGATACTGCAAACGAAGCAAAATTAAAGTTCGAGAGTCTCGTTAAAAATATAATAAAGTTAATCTAACCCGTTATTGCCGAGCTTAACAAAGAAGCGGCGGTAATTATCGCGGTTTCCGAACGCAAGCGATTCTTGCCGAGAGCTACAAACGCGGCTCCATCAAAATTTCTCAATTCGTTTTCTGAAAATCCGCCTTCGGGACCGAAAATCAATGAAGTACTTTTATTTTTATCAATATTTTCCAAATATGCGGAGAAGGTTTCTGTGGCATGCTGTTCAAACACTATACTTTGATTATCGAAACTTATACTATTAATATTTTTTACATATCGAACGGAAGGCAAATAACTCCTAAGCGATTGTTTCATTGCGGATAAAAGAATTTTATTCCATCGATTCAGTTTTTCTCCTTTGCCTATTGTTCTTTCGCTTTCGAAAATAATAAATTTGGTGAATCCTAGTTCAACGCTTTTTTCCAATGCAAATTCAAGTCTGTTTGCATTTTTCAGTCTCGGAATCCAGATTGTAAAATTTTCCAAAGGATTAGTATAAGAATATTTGCGGTTGACAATGGAGAGTATTTCGTTTTTGTTTATCTCTTTTATCTCCGTTGCATAAATGTTGCCTACGCCATCGGTAACAAACAATTCCTCACCTGCCCTTTTACGCATTACATTTACCGCATGATGAAATTCATCCGCAACCAGCTGCAAATCATTATCGCTTATATTGGAAGGCTCCGTATAAAACAGTTCAATATCAGAAAGCAAAACCCGTCCCCACAATAAATTCACCTATCAAACTTTCGTTAAACGCGTATTCAAATCTTACGGCGTTAAACGGTAAAAATAAAATTGTAAGTCCAACACCGAAACCGGTATCGAAATTTTTATAACCCAATTTTTCTCTGTTATTAAATGTTGTTCCGGTATCAACAAATAAATTAATGTTTATACCAATTCGTGTTGAAGTTAAGCTTTCGGGAAGAAGTGGTAAATCCAACTTCAAATGCCACTCGTCTAAAATAGGATATGCCAACTCCAAAGATCCCAACATCATATTATGACCTTCGCGGTCTTTCGTTAAATAGCCGCGAATGTATTCGCCAATGCCAAGAAAAGAATAATCGTAGATTGGGATTTTTTTACCGAAAGTAAAACGTGAAGCTAATCGCCAACGTACCGTAAAAGTGTTTAACAGATTTCTGTATTCCCTAAAATCTATGCTCAGAATATTGTAATCAATATTATTAACGTAGAAACCTTTATGAGTATATTCGACTTTGGTATAAAGCCCTTCTTTCGAAAATTGCTTTAAATCCCGATTATCAAATAAATACTGAACTGTCAAACTGGGCGAACGGTCAATTCTTCCTTTTGCCGCGTTAAAACCTTTGATTAGCGCCGGCGCTTCAACATAACTAAAACCGGCTAATAAAAAGACATCGTTAAATTGATTAAATCTTTTTCCAAACCCGACAAATCCGCCGTAGCTTTTATAGCTGAATGATTTACCATAACTTAATTCCGCTTGCCTGCTTTTGTTAACGAAGTTACTGTAATATATTCCAAAGCTAAAGGACAGATTTAATTTTTCGGAAATTACCGGGTTGTAATAAGACAACATATAATTCGGATCGTATCCGAAAGCCGCAAGAGCGTTTATCGTTTCGTTTCTCCCTCTGAAATTCTTATAGAGCAGAGATATTCCGTAAGTGGATTTTGCAAGTGTATTTTCCCTCCAATAGAAAAACGGAATGGGATAAATATACCAGCTCTCCTCAACCATTATGGTTAAAGTATTTTCGAAGAAATAGAAATTGACTTTGTTGAACAATCCCAGACTGTAAACACGTTCCCTGTTGTAATCCAATTCTTTCTGCGTAATTAAATCACCTTCTTTGAAAGTGAGTTCGCGTAAGATTATAAAGTTCTCCGTAGTCTCGTTCCCAACAATTTCAATCGAATCGATTCTGATTTTGTCCGTACCGTTACGAAGAGTGTCTTCCGGTACGGTTTGCGCAGTTATACCACGGAAGAAAAAATCTAAAAACAGAATAATAAAAATTATTTTTCCCGCAGATTCTTGTATTTTAGCTAAAGATTTTAACACGAGTTGTAAGTTACCATAATGCATTTGTTCTGGATTGTAATTATTCCCTTTTCCTGAACGGGTTTTACCGCTTCGTCGTTTCGAATACCAAGCTGCAACCACAATACTTTCGGATTAACATACAGAACATCGTCTATTATTTCCGGTATATCCTCCGAGCGTCGGAAAACATTTACAATGTCTATCTTTTCTTCGATATCTCTCAAACTTTTATAAACCTTAATTCCGTCAATATCATTTTCCATATAAGGATTTACTCCGAAAACTTTGTATCCAACGTCGCGTAAAAAGAGCGCAATCGAGTGACTGGTTTTATACGGTTTACGGGAAAGACCAACAACGGCAATAGTTTTTGAATTTTTCAATATTTCACAATCGTCTACCATTCTTATAAACTCTCCGTTTCATATTCTTCAACGGGCACACAGGAACAAACCAAATGTCTGTCACCGTATGCATCGTCTATTCTGTTAACCGGCGGCCAAAATTTATTTTCCCTGCACCAGTCGGCCGGAAATACCGCTTTTTCGCGCGAGTATGTATGTTGCCAATCTTCAACGATATCATTCGCGGTATGGGGTGAATTGATTAACGGATTGTCTTTTTCCTTTTCCGCATCGTTAATAACGTCCTGAATTTCTTCCCAAATGGATATCATCATTTTACAAAATCTATCCAACTCGTATTTCGATTCGCTCTCCGTAGGTTCAACCATTAAAGTTCCCGGAACCGGAAACGAAACAGTAGGCGCATGGAAACCGTAATCCATCATTCTTTTTGCAATATCAATCACATCCACCTTTGCCGTATGTTTGAATTCCCGCGTATCGAAAATCAGCTCATGACCTACGAAACCGTTTTTTCCTTTGTATAAAACTTTAAAATATTTTTCCAGTTTTGCTTTAATGTAATTTGCATTAAGTATAGATACTTGGGCTACTTTTTTCAATCCTTCCGCGCCGGTCATTTTAATAAACGCATAAGAAATCAAAAGTATTTGTGCGCTTCCCCATGGCGCAGCCGCAACGGCATGTATAGATTCGGGTTTATTAATATCCACAACCGGATGACCGGGCAAAAATTCAACCAGCTTTTCGGAAACAGCAACAGGTCCGACACCGGGACCCCCACCGCCGTGGGGTATTGCGAATGTTTTATGCAAATTCAAATGACACACATCGGCGCCTATATCATGCGGTGTAGTTAAACCAAGCTGGGCATTCATATTTGCACCGTCCATATAAACAAGACCGCCGTTCTCGTGTACAATCTGTGTCATTGTTTTAATATCTTCTTCAAATATTCCGTGAGTAGACGGATAAGTTACCATAAAACCGGCCAGTGAATCTTTATATTCTTCTGCTTTGATTCTCAAATCTTCCAAATCAATATTACCGTTGTCGTCACATTTAACGATTACAACCTTGTTTCCCGCCATCACTGCGCTTGCGGGATTTGTACCGTGTGCGGAAGAAGGGATAAGAATAACATTACGCTGAGATTGCCCGTTTTTAATATGATATTTTCTGATTATCATCAAACCGGTAAATTCACCTTGAGCGCCTGAATTAGGTTGAAGCGTAACTGCTTTGAAGCCCGTGATTTCAGCAAGATATTTTTCCAATTCTTTTATGATTATTTGAAAACCTTCAGCTTGCTCAACCGGTGCAAAGGGATGTATAGCTCCGAATTCCCGCCACGATAGCGGTAGGAGTTCCACAGCAGCATTTAATTTCATTGTACAAGAACCGAGCGGAATCATCGAAGTTGTTAACGATAAATCTTTGCGTTCCAAATTTTTAATATATCTCATCATCTCGGTCTCGGTGCGGTATTTGTTGAAAACCGGATGGGTTAAAAATTTGGATTCCCTTATTAACCCGGCTGGAAGTTCAAGTGAAACTTCGTTTTTAATTTTCTCAATATCCCCGTTATCAATTTTCAAGTTTCGCAAATCGGCAAAAATTTCGATTATTTCGTCAACATCTTTTTCCGATGTTGTTTCGTTTAACGATATCCCTACATGATTATCATCGAAATAACGGAAGTTTACTTTTTTCTTTAATGCTAAATCCTTTAACTTTGCTTTTTCATTTTCATCGTTCAGCTCAATCTTTAACGTATCGAAATAATTAGAATTTTTATGATTATAATTTAATATTTTCAAACTTTTATCAAGCAAATTTGTAAGCATGCCGATTCTACGGGCAATTTTCTTTAATCCGTCTGCTCCGTGGTAGACCGCATACATACCGGACATGATAGCAAGCAATGCTTGAGCCGTACAAATATTACTTGTTGCCCTTTCCCTCTTAATATGCTGTTCCCTCGTTTGAAGAGCCATACGGTAAGCATACCGCTGTCTTTTATCAACGGAAACTCCAATTATTCTGCCGGGAATTAAACGCTTGAATTTTTCCGTGGTGGCGAAAAATGCCGCATGAGGACCGCCGTATGCCATTGGTAATCCGAAACGTTGAGTTGAACCAAGGGCAACGTCGGCTCCGAATTCTCCGGGTGGTTTAAGTAAAGTTAAACTCATTAAATCCGTTGCAACCGCTTTGAAAATTTTTTTCTCATCCGCTTCGGCAAACATTTTTTCATAATTAACAATTTCGCCGTTGCCGTCGGGATATTGAACAAGTATGCCGAAAACATCATCCGTCAATTCGAACGAATCGTTTCTTTGTGTTTTGATTTTAATTTCCCGCGGTTCCGCCCTTCCTATTAAAACATCGAGCGTTTGGGGATAAATATCTTCCGAAACTATAAAAACATCCGCATTTTTCTTATCGCCTTTTCTTGCATTGAAAAACATTATCATGGCTTCCGCCGCAGCTGTAGCTTCATCCAAAAGGGATGCGTTTGCCAAAGGTAAAGCGGTCAGGTCACAAACCATCGTTTGAAAATTTAACAGCGCTTCCATTCTGCCTTGTGATATCTCGGCTTGATAAGGAGTGTATTGCGTATACCATCCGGGATTTTCCAAAATGTTTCTTTGTATAACAGCGGGTGTTACGGTTTCGTAATAACCCATTCCGATATACGATTTATAAATTTTATTTTTCTCAGCAATCTCTTTTAGTTCATTCAATATTTCATATTCGGAAAGGGGTTCCGGCAATTCAGGTTGTTTACTACTGCGAATTCCGGCCGGAATTGTTTTATCAATTAATTCATCCAAGCTTTCAACACCGATTTCTTTTAACATCAGTGCGATTTCATTATCGTCCGGACCAATATGGCGGTCGATGAATCTGTCGGTAAAATCAAACTTTTTCATTTTATACCTAATGGAATACGGAAAAATTTTAAATTCATTACATCAAATTTACATAAAAGTAAAATAAACTTTCGGAAAGATTAGTGTAGTTAATTACTTTCGGTTTGGTCTTGAGATTTTATTTTTTTAAATGCGTTTTTAGCGGCATATTGTTCAGCCGTTTTTTTATTGTTCCCCTCTCCTATTCCGATAATATTATCCCCGACGGTAACTTGAACAACATATTTCTTTTTGTGAGCAGGACCTTCTTCTTTCAATACTTTATAAATCGGCGGACTAATTTTATGGGCATGTGAATATTCCAACAGTTGACCTTTATAATTCGTATCCTCAAAATTTTTAGTCCGGTCAAAATGCGGCTTAATAATCCACCGTTCTACAAATTGTTCGGCTTTTTCCATTCCGCCTTCGAAGTAAACCGCGGCGGTAAGTGCTTCCAGGCAATCGGCTAACACTGTGTTAAGTCCTTCCGAATCCGGTTTGATAAATCTTTTATTATATAAAACTAATTTTTCCAAATTCATATCTCTCGCCGCGCGTGCCAAAGCATTTTTATTAACAAAGTAAGAGCGGTATTTCGTAAGAAAGCCCTCGTTTTCTTCCGGGAAATTTTCATAAAGGAATTTGCCGACAATGAAGCCTAAAATCGAATCGCCCAGAAATTCAAGGCGTTCATTCGATTGTGAGATATCCGAAAAAGTTTCGGTGTATGAACGGTGTGCCAACGCTTGCAGAAACAATTCTTTATTTTTAACAGGGTATCCAAGAAGTTGTTGGATACCCTCAATAATCTTTTTGTGATTCGGTCTTTTCCGGGGGGAAGTTTCTTTTAACGAAAAAATATTTTTTAGCTTATCGATTAAAGAAAACGACAACTATTCCTCTTCGTATTTTTTAAATAACAACGATGCATTATGTCCACCAAAACCGAATGTATTACTTATAGCATATTTAACTTCGCGTTCAATAGCCTTTTTCGGGACATAGTTTAAGTCGCATTCGGGACTCGGTTCATCCAAATTAATTGTTGGCGGAATAATTCCGTTTTTAACTGCCAATACGGTAGCAATCGATTCTATTGCCCCGGCGGCACCTAATAGGTGTCCCGTCATCGATTTGGTGGAACTGACAACCATTTCGTATGCATGACTGCCGAAAACCGTTTTAATTGCGGTTGTTTCGTTTTTATCGTTAAGTTCGGTAGAAGTTCCGTGAGCATTGATATAGCCGACCTCTTCCGGTTGAACACCCGCATCCCGGAGCGCCTCTTTCATCGAGCGTGCCGCCCCTTCACCTTCCGGCGCCGGCGCGGTGATGTGATAAGCATCTCCGGTAAAACCTACTCCGACCATTTCGGCATAAATTTTTGCGCCCCGTTTTTTTGCATGTTCGTACTCTTCAAGAATAAGAGTTCCAGAGCCTTCACCCATTACAAAACCGTTACGGTCTTTATCGAACGGTCTTGACGCTTCTTTATATCTGTCGTTCCATGTGGAAATTGCCCTTGCCGCATTAAAACCCCCGATGGACATTGGTGTAATGGAAGCTTCCGCACCGCCGCAAACCATAAGATCGGCAGAACCCCGTTGAATTAAGAAGAAAGCATCGCCAATTGCATGAGATGAAGTAGCACAAGCGGAGGTTGTTGCATAATTAGGTCCTTTTAATCCGTAATAAATAGAAATATGTCCTGCAGCTATATCCGAAATCATCATCGGAATAAAAAACGGACTAATTTTTCTTGGTCCGCCCTCGTAAAGATTTCTCATTTGCGTTTCGAAAGTGTCCATACCGCCTATGCCACTGCCGTAAACCACGCCGAACCGTTCTTTATCGACTTTATCCAAATCAATACCGGAATCTTCCATTGCCATTATTGTCGTGGAAAGCGCAAAATGAGTAAACGGGTCCATTCTTTTTAGTGCTTTTTTATCAATGTATTTTGAGGCATCGAAATCTTTAACTTCACATGCGAATTTTGTTTTAAATTCGCTCGTATCGAAGCGGGTAATCAGATTTGCTCCGTTTCTTCCTTCAATTAATCCTTTCCAAAATTCATCGAGTGTATTTCCAATAGGCGTCACGGCGCCCATTCCGGTTACAACAACTCGTCTTCTCATTCTATCTCCGAGAAATGTTTGTAATAAAAAATCTATTAAGAGGGTTCCTTCCAATTTTAAGTTTACGGAAACGGAGTAACCCTCTTAATCGAGGCTAGAAATATTAACTGGCGGTTTTTTCTTGCAAATATTTGATTGCATCTCCTACCGTCGAAATTTTTTCGGCATCTTCGTCCGGGATCGAGATGTCGAATTCCGATTCGAAGCCCATTACCAATTCAACGATATCGAGAGAATCTGCGCCTAAGTCGTTTGTAAAAGATGCTTCGGGAGTAATTTGTGATTCTTCTACTCCCAACTTATCCATTATTATTTCTTTAACTTTAGCTTCAACATCCATTTTATGTCTCCGTATTTTGTTTATGGAAAAAGATTAACTAATTCTACATTACCATTCCGCCGTCTACCGAAATTACTTGCCCTGTAATGTAATCGGCTAACGGACTGCAAAGAAAGGAAACAACTCCAGCAATATCTTCGGGTTTTCCCATTCTCTTTAACGGTATATTTTCTAAAAGTGATTTTGTTTGATCTTCGGTTAATTTATCCGTCATTTCGGTTTGTATGAATCCCGGTGCAATAGCATTTACGTTAATGTTACGGGATGCAAGTTCTTTGGCAATCGATTTTGTAAATCCGATAATTCCGGATTTGGAAGCAGCATAATTTGCCTGACCCGCATTGCCGATAATTCCAACAACGGAAGTGATATTTATAACTCTTCCGTATTTTTGTTTTATAAATTGTCTCGCGGAATTTTTCGTATAGTTGAAAACGCTTTTCAAATTCGTATTGATAACATCGTCAAAATCCTGTTCCGACATTCTAAGCAAAAGATTATCTTTCGTAATTCCCGCATTATTAATTAAAAAATCCAATCTTCCGAATTCTGATATAATTTTATCGATTACTTCTTTTGACTGTTCGAAGGAAGCGGCATCGGTTTTAAATGCTACCGCTTTGCCCCCGCTATCTTCAATTTCTTTAACAAGAGTCTCAGCGCACTCGTCGCAACTGCGATAAGTGAATGCAACCGTGCATTCGCCAACCAACGATTTGTTTGCGGCAAGTTCCTTTACAATTGCCCTTCCGATCCCTCTCGTTCCCCCGGTAACCAAAGCAACTTTTGTGTTATTTGTCAATTTTCAAACCTTTATTAAACTTAATATCAATTTTGACGAAAAATATACTATTAAATGTATTATAATTCCACTATCATATAAATTTTGATTTTCAAGAATTTACATGCAGAAATGCTTCGAGATCCTCAAATTTATCGATGCCCGTTATATTAACCGTTCTGTCAATCCGTTTAACCAAACCTTGTAAAACTTTTCCGGGACCGATTTCCACAAAATCGGTAAACCCGTCTGCAATCATATTTTTTATTGTTTCTTCCCACAAAACCGGTGAGTATAATTGTTTGATTAAAAGATTTTTTATTTCTTCACCTGATTTTACAGGAGAAGCGGAAACATTAGCAAATATAGGAACTTCCGCATCTTTAAAGTTAACCGAGTTAAGTGCTTCAAGCAATTTTTCTTGTGCACTTTCCATCAATGGTGAATGAAACGCACCGCTAACCGGCAGTAAGCGGGCTAACTTAG
The DNA here is from genome assembly GCA_027030245.1 of Melioribacteraceae bacterium. Taxonomy (GTDB): domain Bacteria; phylum Bacteroidota; class Ignavibacteria; order Ignavibacteriales; family Melioribacteraceae; genus BMS3ABIN04. The sequence goes on along the minus strand of JALVFE010000036.1, from coordinate 32,549 downwards.
CGCCTGCTTCTTTACTCAGCTCAACTGCTTTACGCACACCTTCCAAACTTCCGGAAATTACAATTTGTCCGGGTGAATTAAAATTTGCCGGGGTAACAATTCCTTCGGAAGAAGCTTGATTACAAATTTCTTCCACCGTCTCCTTTTGCAATCCGATTACCGCCGCCATTGTTCCGGGTTGAATTTTTCCGGCTCCGGCCATTGCTTCGCCTCGATTTTTAACGAGCATTAATGCTTCTTCAAATGAAAGCGAATTCGCAGCCATAACGGCAGTATATTCCCCAAGGGAATGTCCGGCAAATCCTTCCGCTAAATTTAAATTATTTAATATCTTCCAAATTATACTGCTGTGGATAAAAATTGCAGGTTGTGTAATTTGGGTCTGTTGTAATTCCTCTTTCGGTCCGTTAAACATTATGTCGGAAATCTTAAATCCGAGAATGTCTTCAGACTGTTCCAAAATTTCTTTTGCGACATTGGAATTCTGCCGGAAATCGGAAGCCATTCCTACGTATTGGGAACCTTGTCCGGGAAAAAGAACCGCGCGTTTACCCATTAATCAATTCCCCATGTAAGAAGCATAGATCCAAACGTATAACCTCCGCCGAAAGCAGCTAAAACAAGCTTATCCCCTTTTTTAAGTTTTCCATCTTTGTGATATTCAGCTAAACACAGAGGAATTGTTGCCGCGGTTGTATTTCCGTATTTTTGGATATTAATCATCACTTTATCGGATGAAATCCCCATTCTTCTTGCGGTTGCGTCGATAATTCTCAAATTTGCCTGATGCGGAACGAGGTAAGCAATATCGTCTCCGGTTAATCCGTTTTTCTCCAATATTTCCGCCGATACGTCGGCCATTTGTTGCACGGCAACTTTGAAAACCGCTTTACCGTCTTGGAATAGGTAGTGCATTTTTTTATCAACTGTTTCGTGAGTGGGAGGATTCAAACTTCCGCCGCCTTCCATGTATAATTTATCTCTTCCGGAGCCGTCGCAAACAAGAATCGAATCGTGAATACCATAATTCAAATCTTCTGTGGGTTCTATTAAAACCGCAGCAGCGCCGTCGCCAAAAAGAATACAAGTTTTCCGGTCGGTGTAATCAACAATTGAACTCATTTTATCTGCACCGACAACTACAACTTTTTTGAATTGTCCTCCTTCGATTAAACCCGCGCCGGTTTGTAAGGCATAAAGAAAACCGGAGCAAGCAGCGGAAAGATCGAAACCCCAAGCTTTTTTTGCTCCAATATTGTCTTGAACAAGACAAGCCGTTGCTGGAAAAAACATATCGGGTGTAACCGTTGCAACAATAATGGCGTCTATATCTTCTGGGTTTGTTCCGGTATTTTGAAGTAAATCTTCCACAGCTTTGGTAGCCATATCGCTGGTAGCGCCGTTTTCCAAAATTCTTCTTTCTTCAATTCCGGTTCTAGTTTTAATCCATTCGTCCGTTGTATCGACAATAGTTTCAAAATATTTGTTGTCCAATACTTTTTCCGGAACATACATTCCCGTGCCGGTAATAACGGCATTTAACAATCTCTTATGTTTTGTTTTCATAATGCTTTACCGAGTCCTCAATTTTTTTGATTAAATTTTTATCGAACATTTCTTTTGCCCGCAATACCATGTTTTTAATTGCCAACGTTGAACTTGAACCGTGTCCGATTATGCTTATTCCATTAACACCTAAAAGCGGAACGCCGCCGTATTTTTGGTAGTCCATGTCTTCCAAAACGGCTTTAAGTGTCCCTTTTGCCATGCCTACCTTCAATTTATTTGCAAAAGAACTTTCCGCATAATTTTTGAATTTGGCTTTAAGCAATCCGATAATACTTTCTGCAAATTTAAGAATGATATTTCCCACGAAACCATCACAAACAACAATATCTGCGGTTCCGGCAAGAATATCCCTTCCTTCAACATTACCGATAAAATTCAAATCGCTGTTTTTAAATAATTCCATCGCGGCTTGAGCTACTTTGTTTCCTTTGGATTCTTCTTCTCCCACGTTCAGCAAACCGATTGTAGGGTTCGGAATTCCAAAAATTTCCTTTGCATAGATACTTCCCATAATTCCGTATTCGAACAAATGCTGAGGTTTGGAATCAACACTGGCTCCAACATCGTAAACCGTGCAAAAATTTCCTTTAGCCGTGGGTAATGTCGCACCTATTGTTGGACGACCGACTCCCGGAATCCTTCCCATAATTAATGTCGATGCCGCCATCATTGCTCCGGTATTACCTGCGCTTACAAATGCATGCGCTTTTTTCTCCTTAACCAAATTGGCTCCGACAACAATCGAAGAATCCCGTTTTTGCTTCAATGCGGTTGTCGGTGTATCTTTCATTCCAATTACTTCGCTTGCGTGCACTATATTCTCTTCCGGAAAATCCAATTTTTCTTTATCCAATACTTTCATTATTTCGTCTTTCTTACCGACGAGAAGCAATTCGAAGTCGTTATTTTCCCTTAATGCATCTATAGCGCCTACAATTGCATTGAGGGGTGCGAAATCACCCCCCATTGCATCGATTGCTATTATACAATTGTTATTATTGACTTTGTTCATTTCATTGAACTTAGCTTTCGGGGACAAACATCGATCTGCCTGCGTAATAACCGCAATTTGGGCAAGCACGGTGATTTAGTTTCAATTCACCGCAATTGGAACAGTGGCTCAGGCTTGGCAAAGTAGCTTTGTAGTGAGTTCTTCTTTTATCTCTTCTACTTTTCGATATTTTTCTTTTCGGATGTGCCATTTTTACTTCCTAAATAAGTTAGTTTAATTTATTTTTAATTTTCAATAACGGTTCCCAAACCGGATTTACACTTTCAATCTCGCACGTACATTGGGAATAATTTAAATTTGTCCCGCAATGCGGGCACAAACCTTTACAGTCCGGCGAACATAAGTTTTTCATCGGTATCGATAACAAACTGTAATCCCTTACATCTTTTGTAATAACCAATTTATCAACATCGGGACTCAAATAAAAAACATTATCTTCATCCGAAACTTTATGTGACTTTGTAAATAAATAAGTCAACTGAAAATGTGCTGTCAATTCCCTATCGAACAACTCGTTACATCGGTCGCATATAAATTTTCCTTGAACAGCCAATTCGCAGTCAAGTATAATCTGACTAGCGGATTTATCCATTTTACATTCTACTATTACGTTGCCCCAGAATGGTTTTTCCAAACCGATTTCGCTTGATTTTTTTATTAAGCGAATATCGTGAATACCATCACTATAATTTGTATATTTAATAAACATCGTAACAGTAAATAAAATTTAGTCGGTAAATATAAATATTGATTTTTTCTTAATCAAGAAACCCTAATTACAAGAAAAACACTATATTGTGTAAACTTTATTGAAGTTTCGGAAGAATATTAGAGATATTGAATAAAAACCAAGTTATAATATAATACATGTTGATTTTAATTTCACTACTTTCGGCAATAATCCCGATGTTTATTTATTTATTGATTCTTTGGTGGTTGGATAAATACGAACGGGAATCATTCGGGCTTGTACTGGCTCATTTTATGTGGGGAGCGTTGGGAGCCGTATTTTTCGCAATTCTGGGAACTATGATACTCTCTGTGCCGCTTTATTTGATAAAAGGTCAAACTTCAGGAGTTATGGAATTTCAAACCGTATTAATCGCACCACTTATCGAAGAATTTACCAAAGGAATTTTTCTGTTCGTTACTGCACTTACCCGGTCGTACGACAACATAACGGACGGACTCGTTTACGGCGGCGCCATCGGTTTGGGGTTTGGAATGACCGAGAACTTCATGTATTTTATTTCTTACGGGCATACAATGGAGCAATTATTCACACTAATTGCTTTGCGTACCGTTTTTACCGGCTTGGTTCATTGCATTGCTACGGCTACTTTCGGAGTTTTTATAGCTATTGCAAAATTCAGTTACAAAAAAAGGAAATTAATGTTCGTCTTTTTAGGATACGTTTTTGCGGTTTCCATACATGCTTTCTGGAATATCAGCGTAACGCTTAGGGCAAGCATTTTCTTCTCGGCGCTTTTTATGATTTTTGCAATTACTATTTTCGCTTTAATTTTTATATTTTCGCTATCTAATGAAAGAAGAATTATTTTGACCGAACTGAACGAAGAGGTTGAGCAAAATTATTTATCGGAAACGTTTGTTAATTACGTGAACAATAAAATCAGGAAAAAAGCCAAAACAAAATTGTTCGAGTCGCAATTTGTTAAGGATGCGATAATTCTTGCTTTCAGAAAACATCAAGCACGGTATAGCGAATCGACCGACAAGATGAAATATTTGGGCGACGTTGCCTTATACCGTGAAAAATTAAAAGGCATGTGAAATATGAAATTTGAAACGGAGAATCATTGGCTGCCATAGGTATTTTCGGCGGATCGTTCGATCCTATTCACCACGGTCATTTAATAACCGCACAAGATGTTTACATAAAACGTAATCTGGAAAAAATTATTTTAGTCCCGTGTTTTATTTCACCGCATAAAACCGCAACTTCTTATACATCGCCTGAGCACAGATTAAATATGGTGAAGTTAGCCGTTCAGGATATTCCTTATTTCGAAGTGTCCGATTTCGAAATTAATAAAAAAGATATTTCCTACACCTACGACACACTGGTTGAGTTCAGTAAAAAATATGATGAGATGGAATTGATAATCGGTTTCGATAATCTTTTAAATTTTAACCTTTGGAAAAATCCCGAAGGCATCTTAAAGTTTGCAAAGTTAATAGTATTGAAAAGATACTTCGAACAAAAAGTAACTTCGTATAACGAATATTTCGGTCGCGCTATTTTCGTTGATTCCCCGACAATTGAAATTTCGGCTTCCGATATACGGGAGAAGGTAAGAAAAAATTTACCCATTAACTATTTGGTACCGGAAAAAGTAAAAAATTATATATTCGAAAATAATTTGTATAAATATTGATATGATAATTACCGATGTTATTGACAAGCTAAGCACAAAAAACAAAAGAATTATTTCCCGGTTAATTTCAAAAGTTGAAGAAGGAAATTCGGAATCGGTTGAGATTTTAAAAGCACTGTTTGAAAAAACCGGAAATGCTTACCGGATAGGAATAACGGGACCACCGGGAGCGGGTAAATCAACACTTACAAATCAATTAACAAAATTATACCGGAGGCAAGGTAAAACCGTTGGCATTATTGCGGTTGACCCAACAAGTCCGTTTACAGGCGGCGCTCTGTTGGGCGACCGAGTAAGAATGAGCGAAATCGGTAATGACCCCGGCGTGTTCATAAGAAGTATGGCAACAAGAGGAAGCCTTGGCGGACTAAGTAAAAAATCGATTGATGCGGCGGACGTTTTGGATGCCGCGGGTTACGATTACATAATTTTTGAAACCGTTGGTGTCGGTCAATCGGAATTGGATATTGCACAAGCCGCCGATACCACAATGGTTGTTTTAGTTCCGGAGTCCGGCGATTCCATTCAAGCCATGAAAGCAGGATTAATGGAAATTGCAGATTTTTTCGTACTAAACAAAAGCGACAGACCCGGCGCCGATTCTGCCAAGCTTGCTTTGGAAACAATTTTAATGCTGCGAGACCATGATGCGGAAACTTGGATGCCGCCTATTATTCAAGCCGTCGCTTCCGAAAACAAGGCTATAGATAAAATCGCGGAACAAATTGAAAAACATAAACGGTTCTTGCAAGAATCCGGAAAATTCCTTGAGAACAGGAAAAAGAATTCGGCAATAAGAGTAAAGGAAATTGTAGAAAAAGCTTTGCGGGATGATGTTTGGTCGGAAGAACGAATTAATCAATTACAAAATAAATTGTCAAATATCGTTAAAGGGGAAATTTCCCCTTACAAATTAGCGGAAGAAATAGTTGCGGATTATAAAAATCAATAAATGCAGGTTGGTAATTAACGATGAAAAAAATTGGTTCGAACATACGGGAAAATAAAACCTTTTTACAAAGAGAAGATTACTATAAAAATCTCGTTCGCAAACTGAATGCAATACGTGCGAAAACCGAATTGGGCGGCGGTGAAAAAGCTATTGAGCGCCAGCATAAAAAAGGAAAACTCACCGCCCGAGAAAGAATTGCAAAGTTAATAGACGAAAACTCGAAGTTCGTTGAGCTGAATACATTTTGCGCACACGACATGTACAAAGAATACGGCGGCGCTCCCGGCGGCGGAACCGTTTACGGAATTGGTAAAATACACGGAAAGGATTTTGTTATTGTTGCAAACGATGCAACGGTCAAAGCCGGAGCTTGGTTCCCCATTACCGGAAAAAAGAATTTGCGTGCACAAGAAATAGCAATGGAAAATAAACTTCCCATAATTTATTTGGTGGATAGCGCCGGTGTTTTTCTACCATTGCAAGATGAGATATTCCCCGATAAAGAACACTTTGGAAGAATATTCCGGAATAACGCGAAAATGTCCGCCATGGGAATTCCACAAATAGCGGCAATAATGGGACCATGCGTTGCGGGAGGTGCATATTTGCCGATAATGAGCGACGAAGCTCTGATTGTTGAAGGAGAAGGTTCGGTGTTCCTTGCCGGAGCTCATCTTGTTAAAGCTGCTATCGGCGAAGAAACAGACAACGAAAGTTTGGGCGGAGCTCGTGTTCAAACCAATATTTCCGGCGTTACCGATTACATTATGAAAGATGACGACCAATGCCTTTCTACAATCAGAAGCCTTACCGAAAAATTCGGTGAAAGACCGAAAGCCGGATTTAACAGAATTGAAAGCAAACCGCCGTTTTACGATCCGAAAGAAATATACGGACTTCTTCCCGAAGATACTTTGGGGCAATACGATACATACGAATTGTTAGCCCGCATCGTAGATAATTCGGAAATAGACGAATACAAAGCCGGTTACGGCAAAACTGTAATTACAGCCTATGCGCGGATAGACGGATGGGCGGTTGGAATTGTAGCAAACCAAAGAAAGATTGTTAAAACCGAAAACGGCGAAATGCAAATCGGCGGCGTAATATATTCGGACAGTGCCGATAAAGCCGCAAGATTTATTATGAATTGCAACCAGAGAAAAATTCCGCTCGTTTTTCTTCAAGATGTAACAGGTTTTATGGTTGGCACAAAAGCCGAGCACGGCGGTATTATTAAAGACGGAGCCAAAATGGTAAATGCCGTTGCAAATTCCGTTGTTCCTAAAATAACTATTATAGTCGGTAACAGCTTCGGAGCGGGAAACTATGCGATGTGCGGGAAAGCCTACGATCCCAGATTTATTTACGGTTACCCCAACATGAAAATTTCCGTTATGGGCGGAGCTCAAGCCAGCAACGTATTGCTTGATATAAAACTGAAGCAAATGAAGAAAAGCGGTAAGGAATTCACTGAAGAGCAACAGAAACAATTGCTCGAGGAAATTACAAAATCTTACGAAGAAAAAAGCAGCGCCCTTTATGCAGCGGCAAGATTATGGATAGACGAAATTATAGATCCGGCACAAACCCGGGAATATATCTCCAAGGCAATAGAAGTGGCGAACAATAATCCGGATATGCCTAAATTTAACGTAGGTGTTATTCAAACTTAAATATCATGTATTTACAATTTTCTTGATTAATTCCTTTCACAATTGTTGCGCATTGTTAATTTCATTTTGTATATTATTAATAAACTAAATAACAATTAAATCTTTTTACTTATGAAAATCTTACATTCCGAAGAAATTCAATTATTGAGAAATTTGGCGAAAGAATTTGCGGATAAGGAAATAAGACCTTTAGCAGTTCAAATTGACAGAGAAGAAAATATTCCGGAAAAATTAATAAAAAAACTTGGCGAAGTCGGTCTTCTCGGCACAGCCTTCCCCGAAAAATACGGCGGCGGAGGTTTTGGTGAAGTCGGTTTTTGCGTTGCGCAGGAAGAAGTAACCAAAGCTTGCGGATCAACTGCTGCATTAATCGGAGCGCACCAGTCAATCGGCGCTAACGCAATTTACATCGGAGGTTCCGAAGAATTGAAAATGAAATATTTGCCGCTTTTAACTTCCGGAGAAAAAATTGCGGCTTTCGCATTAACTGAAGCCGAAGCCGGCTCCGATGCTTTCAACTTGCAAACCAAAGCGGAATATAAAAACGGGAAATGGATATTAAACGGAGAAAAAATATGGATTACAAACGGAGCAATTGCCGATGTATTTTCCGTGTTTGCAAGGACAGATAAAGGGATTACGGGGTTTGTGGTCGAAAGAAATTTTCCCGGTGTTAATATCGGACCGGACGAGAAAAAATTGGGAATAAGAGGAAGCAGGACCAACGCCGTTTATTTCGATAATGTTGAAATTCCGGAAGAAAACATGATTGGCGAAAACGGAAGAGGCTTTATAACCGCCATGAAAACGCTGGATTCGGGAAGAATAGGAATTGGAGCTTGCAGCGTTGGCGGAGCCAAAGAAATTTTACAACTCTCGGTCAATTATGCAACCCAGCGCAAGCAATTCGGTAAACCTATTTCAAGCTTTCAGGCAATTCAATTCATGCTGGCTGAAATGTCCACTAAAATTTACGCAATGGAAAGTATGCTTTACCGGGTTGCCGAAAAATATGACGAGGGAAAAGATATCTCGGAAGAAGCGGCAATGGTAAAACTATTCTGCTCCGAAGGTGTATCCGAAGTTGCCGATAAAGCCTTGCAAATTCACGGCGGTATGGGATTTTCACGGGAATTGCCGATCGAACGTTTTTACAGGGATGCGCGAATATTAAGAATTTTCGAAGGTACAAGTGAAATCCAAAAATTAATCATTAGTAGAAAAACATTGAAAAACAAAGGTGTTTGGAAATACTAAATGAATAGAATTTTGGTCATACCGTCAATCGATATCAAAAACAGAAAAACCGTGCGGGTTGTTCAAGGTATTCCGGAACTTAATTGCCCCCGCTACGGAGACGATCCGGTTGAAATGGCAATGCTTTGGCGGTCGGAAAATGCCAAGCTTATACATATTGTAGACTTCGATTCTTCGCACGAACATTCGCATAAAAATTACGACATTATAGAAGAAATTTGTAACTCCGTTATAATTCCAGTTGAAATGGGCGGCGGAATCAGTTCGTTGGAAGAAGCCGAAACCCTTTTCGGTTTGGGCGTGTTCAGAATTGTTGTCGGTACACTCGCATTCGAAAACAGAAAAGAATTTCTGAAAATATTTGAAAAATACGGACCCCAAAAACTAGCCGCAGCCATAGACGTTATTGACGATGAAGTGGTAATTCGCGGAAGAAAAATAAAAACCGGAATAAGACCCCAAGATTACGGGAAACAACTTGCCGAAATCGGGGTAAAAAGATTTGTGGTAACGGACATCAAAAAAAACGGAATGTTGATGGGTCCGAATATCGAACTTTCAATAGAGATTGCAAAAGCCACCGGAGCTAAGGTTACGGTTTCGGGCGGCGTGAGAAATTTCAGAGATTTATTGGACATACAAGAAGCGCTAGAATACGGACTTGATTCGGTAATTGTCGGCAGAGCTCTTTACGAAAATAAATTCCCCTGCCAAAAAATTTGGCGGGTGGCGGAATCGTCAATTTTATAAATCGGAGTTATAATGGACTCAACAAACTTTTCCAAAACCAACAGTTTTTGGTCGAATTTATTTAAAACCACTGCAAATAAACAGGACTTACAATCGATAATCTGTTCCCTTCCGCCTTTTGAACGGTTAAAAGGTAAACACGTTGCGATGTTGATGAAGCTTGTACACCAACGTTCATATCAACCAAATGAATACATTTTTGTGGAAGGCGATCCCGGGCTCGGTATTTATTTTATAGAAAGCGGTAAAGTGAGAATAACCAAAGAAATAAAAAATAACGTAGAAGAAACGCTAGCCGAACTTTCCGAAGGAGATTTTTTCGGGGAGTTGTCTGCCGTCGACGAAATGCCGCGTTCGGCTTCCGCAATGGCGCTTACGGAAACCAAGGTTGGCGTTATTTTCAAACCGGATCTTGATGAATTCATTGAAAAATTTCCCAAAGAAGGGATACATATTTTACGCGGACTTGCAAAAATTATTTCCACCCGCTTAAGAAGATTCAATGAAGAATACATCGAATTATTATCCAATTGTAAATAAACGGGGAGGGAAAAATGATTACAATTAAAAAGATTTTGGTCCCAATCGATTTTTCGGATTACTCCAAATCGGCGCTTCGTTATGCTATCGATTTTGCCAAACAATTCAACGCAAAGTTATACTTAATTTATGTGGTTGAACCGATAATTTATCCGGCGGATTTCAGCATGGGGCAAGTTACATTTCCGTCGGCGGAATTGGATTTGAACGAGAGAGCCCGCGATGAACTGTCAAATCTTGCAAAGGCTGAAATCGGTGATTCGCTCGAGTATGAGATAATTGTTAAAACGGGTAAACCTTTCGCGGAAATAAACGAAACAGCTTCAGAAATTGATGCCGATTTAATTATAATAGCAACTCACGGACATACGGGCGTTGAACATTTGCTATTCGGAAGCACTGCGGAAAAAGTTGTGCGAAAAGCTCCATGTCCCGTTTTAACTTTAAGAGAACCATTAAAAGGATTTAAATTTTCGGGCTCCCAAAAAAGTTAGTACGTTATGAACGAAATCACCGAAAACAAACTAAACGAAATTCTGAACGACAGACTTTCGGGAAGCAGGGATATACTAATTAAAATCAATACGTTTTTCTATGAAAATTTTAATTCCATTGAAGATTTCCCTTCCCTTCTGCTCCGGCTAAAAAAGCAATTTTATATGTTTCACGCTATTATTGAATATCTTTCGGAATTGGAAGAAATTTACTTAACTCAAGGGAAAGATGAAGTTTATAATTTCATTCGGAATTTCTTTTCTACCGAACGGAATGTTTATGACAGAATTTATAAAAATTTCAAAAAATCGGTTAAAAAAATTAAGAACATAATTACCATTTCGAACAGCCGGACCGTACTGGAAATACTGGAGAGAATCTATCGAGATAACAAACGAATAACAGTAACGGTTTGCGAATCGAGACCGCAAAACGAAGGAAGAATACTTGCCGAATCGCTGCTTGATACCGGCATAAAAGTAAATTTTATTACGGAAGCGATGATACCGCAATTCGCTGAAGCAGCCGACTTAGCTTTAACAGGCGCCGATACGGTTCTGAAAAACGGAAACATAGTAAATAAAACCGGCACCAAACTTTTGGCAATTGCATGTAAATATTATAAAACGCCGTTTTACGTACTTGCGGATAAATCGAAATTGAAAAATTCCGATAAGTTTCATCCCAAAGAAGAATCGAAAGAAGAAATTTGGAATTTTAAACATCCCAAGCTGAGAATTGAGAATTATTATTTCGAAATAATTGAGAAAAAGTTAATCACAAAAATCATATACGATTAATTCAACGGTTCATTCCGTCTCAAATTCCAAAAAAGTAAAATATTTATCTTTGAATTTTTTCCGGGCTGTTTCGGCTTCCGCCAAACTCTCAAATATTCCGTAAACGGTTGAACCGGTTCCCGTCATCATCGCAAAAAAGGCTCCGGATTCCGTAAGTTTATCCTTTATTTGTTTTATTTCAGGATATTTTGAAAACACAAAGTCTTCAAAATCGTTTTTAAGCAGTGAATTCAGTTTTGCCATTTCCATATCGGATAAAGAAGAGACTTTCAAATAATCTATATGTTCTTCTTTCGGTTCAATGTAACCGAAAGCTTCTTTTGTAGAAATATGAATTCCGGGATTAACAAGGAGAACGGGAAAATTTATTTTAAAGTTCAGTGTTAACATAATTTCCCCGCGCGATTCTGCAAATGCGGGTCTTGAAAGAAGAAAAAACGGTACGTCCGAGCCGAGTTCCAGAGCCATTTTGTACAATTCCCTTTTCGGAATATTCAGCTCGAAAAATTCGTTTAACCCCAATAATGTTTTAGCGGCATCGGAACTGCCGCCGCCCAAACCACCGCCGACGGGAATATTTTTTTTGAGTGTTATTTTAACATTCAACTCTTTGCCTGTGAATTCTTCAATCATTTCTTTGGCTTTGGTAACTAAATTCTCTTTTACGTCCGGGATTTCAAGATTTTTGGTAATTAACGAGTAACGCGGGGCTTCTTCGAAGGTCAGAACATCAAATAAACCTTCGACCGGGTAAAAGATTGTTTCCAGGTTGTGAAATCCGTCTTCCCGTTTTGAAATTATATTAAGACCCAAATTTATTTTAGCCGGAGCTTTAACTATCAACCGTTTCATCGAGAAATTCCTTTATCTTTTTGATGTGCTCCGGGTTGGAACCGCAGCATGCTCCCACAAAAACCGGATCGAGCGGCAACCATTTTTTTATGTCTTTTAAATATTCGTCGGGTGAAATAACGCAAGAGATAGTTCCTTCTTCGGGCGAACTTAACCCGCAATTAAGATAAAACCCCCATTGATTTTCAGGTTGAATCGAATTAATCATTTTTTCGAAACCTTCCGGCGGAACGCAATTAAAAGATATTGCCGCCGGTGAGAAATCGCTAATTAAATCCACGGCTTCTTTAACCGGTTCGCCGCTCAGCAACGAAAGATTGGGCAAAAAATAAAGACTTAACACATACGGCAGTTGATTTTCGGAACAAAATTTACAGATTAACTCAATTTCGTCCAAATGACTTTGAGTTTCATTTAAAATAAAATCGCAACCGCTTTCCCAAAGCAGTTCAATGTGCTTTTTATGATTATACTCCAATGCATTGAAAGATAATGTTCTTTCCTTTTGATAACAATCTTCCGCCGGGGCATTGGAGCCCGCGACGAGAATATCAAAATCCTTTTTTAATTCAACCGCCAACTCAACGCTTTTTTTTACGAATTTATTCAAATCAATATCATAGCCGCTCAATTTTACCGCTGCCGGATTTGTACGGAAAGTGTTTGTTGTAATTATATCCGCTCCGGCTTTTGCATAATCCGTATGAATTTTTCTAACTATTCCGGGTTGAGTAAGATTTGCAAGCGAACTCCACAGATATTTATCTTCTTCTATTCCTTCGGAAATAAGCAAACTCCCGATTGCCCCGTCCAAAATAAGCGGGCGGTTTAATTTATTTTTATAGTCCAGAAGTAAATTCGTCATTTTTTATCCGGATTTAGAAGATACATGAAATTTAATTTGCTAAGTTATTAATTTACAACAAATTACGGTTATTCAGATAATACTATATTTATGTAGTGCTATAATACCAGAATTGCTATTTTTTATGAATTTTATCAAAATAATTCACTGTTTCTCTTATAATTCTTTCCAAATCAATCTGCTGAATGCATTCGAGATTATACGGACAAACTTTTTTCCAGCAAGGTGCGCATTCCAAATTTTCGGGGTAAAGTTTAACTCCCCTGTCGTATAAATCGATTTCCTGCCAGCAACTCAATCCGAACCAAGCGATAACATATTTTTTCAAAGCAATTGCCAAGTGCATCCCAAACGAATCGCCGGTTATTACAACCTGCGGAATATTTTCAAAACAGGCTCCCTTCCGTACCCCGAGAGTAGTCGGAGTATTAATAATTTTATCTCCGAAATGAGAGGCAATAATTTTATTACGTTCCGTGTCTTCCGGTCCGCCCAAAAGCATAATTTTAAATCTGTTGAACTCAAGAAATTTTTCTATCAGATAAACGTGTTGTTCGATTGTCATTTTTTTATTGGGATAGAGATTCGAGCAACCGGTGTTGAAACCGATAATTTCGTCTTCGTCCGTAATACCTATTTCCTTTTTGTAATCTTCTATAAACTTAAGTTCATCTTCCGTGAAATTAAAGACATAATCGTTTCTTACATACGGGATTTCGAAGGTTTCGGCTAAATAATCTTGCCCAACCCTTTGATTTACTTTGAATTTAAGATGATCGTCCATACCGAGCAAATAATTATATTCTGCGCCTTTGTTTAGCGGAATTATCTGTCCGTTGGCATTAATACCAAAACCCAATTTCTTCTTTGCCTTAACGCTCATTGCCAATGCTCCCGAGCGCATTGATTTATCAACGTTCATCACGATATCGAATTCCATTTCGTTAAGGATTGAAATCGATTCCCCGTTATATACAAATACTTTATCCAAATACGGATTGTTATCCAAAAGCGGTGCAGCGACTTTAAGCGTCACCCAATAAATTGTAGATTCGGGATATTCTTGTTTGAGCGTAGGCAATTGAGCCGTAGTCATCAATACGTCGCCCATGGCATCGAGATTAATAATTAAAATTTTGGTGCCGAACGGTAAAGGGTCTTTGCAACCGTCAGTCCAACAATTATGATCCGGGAAACATGGTTTATAACCTGTAAAGCGTTTACAATCGGGAATTTTCTTCGCCATAGAATATTTTTCTTATAAAAGGTTTAAGTTGTTTAATTACTTGATGATAATCAATATCACTTAATGTTTCACTTTTAGTAATAACGCAATCAAATTCGCTTTTATAGGGCGACCAAATCATATCTTCGGTGTTATAATGAACATACAATCCGAATACCGGAATACCGAATGCGGAAGCCAAATGAACCGCCGAAGTATCTGGAGTAAAAAGCAAATCGAGTTTGGAAATAATTGCCGCAAACTCGTCGAAACTTTCATCGTTAAATACCGGTATTTTCCCATTCGAAATTTCTTCGGCTTTCTTTTTATCTGCGGGAGCACGCAAAATTATTATTTCCAAATCTTCAAAATTGCCAAGCCAATTAATTATTCGGCGGTAATTTTCCACTCCCCAAAACCGCGCATCGCTACCAGCGGAAATATTTATTCCCAAAAGATACTTTTTATTTTTGATATTTGCGGAAATAAAGCTTTCCGCTTTTCGGATTGAATCTTCCGACGGCTGATAAAATATTTGTAAATCGTTTACGCCAAAATTCACATCGAATAATTTTGCAATCTCCGCAACTCTTTCCACAATGTGCGTTTTACGCGGGTCGGTCTTTGAAATAGTGCGAGTAAAAATATTCGCGTTTCCCTTTTCCAATGCATACTTATTTGGTGCTTTTGCCAATGCTACAATAAACGATACGGTTGTCGAAACGTCATCATGTGCATCTACGATAACGTCAAATTTTCCGGAATTAATCCACGCCAAAGTTTTTCTGAAGCCCGTAAATCCTTTTTCAAATATTTTTGTTTCCGCAACATAAGGGTTCCGCCGGAAAACAAAGTGATTTTTCTTATCCGCAAGAACGGTAATATCCGCTTGTTTTTTAGTCTTCAAAAGTGTGATTAACGGGGTTGTTACCAATGCGTCGCCGATTTTATTTAATCTGATAATTAACACCTTTGGCTCTCCCGGAATTTCAACGCTTGAACGCTCGGCTTTGAAAAAAGACAAAAATATTTTTAGTAATAACCGTCTGACTTTTATTTCGATTTCTTTCATCAAATTATAATATTGTTTTTATGCAGAAGTAATTTCACTTTCTCCAAAACCTTTCCAACAGGTAAATCGGTAAAGCATTCGTGATTACGCGGGCATTCCAACAAATTACAACCGATGCAATCCAATTCTTCCAACCTTATCCATTCGTGTTTTTCGCCGTACGGACCTTGCAGTTGCGGATCTGTCGGTCCGAACAATCCCAACACCGGCGTACCTATTGCGGTTGATAAATGCATAGGTCCGCTGTCGTTTGCAATTACCAAATCACAATTGGCAATTAAAGCCCCCATTTGTCTGAAAGTTGTTTCCGTCGCCAATACGGATTTACTCCCCATTTGGCTCTGAATCGATTTGGCATCTTCCAAATCCCCGGGTCCCCAAAGAATTAATATTCTAGCCGAAAATTCTTCTACAAGTTTATCCGCGATTTCCGCAAATTTTTCCGGGTCGCATTTTTTGGAAGGCCAACCGCCGCCCGGAATAATTCCAACCGTAAAGTAACTTTGCAAATCGGCTTTCTTAAAAAAATCATCCGCAAATGAAAAGTCGTTGTTTGTAAGTCCGGTATAAAGAACTTTTGACCGCACTTTTATTCCGGCGGCTTTTATCAATTCCAAATGAAGATCAGCCGCATGATATTTATTCCTATCCGCCGGTCCGTGAATATTATAAGCGTATTTTCTTCCACGGTAAGGAAATCCGATTCTGTAACTCGCCCCACTAAAGAAAGAGATAAGAGCGGTTGCCGGATTTGAGAATAAATCAATCACCATATCATATCCGGCGGAGCGAATTTCGAATATCTGTTTTATTCTTTGAAACGTATTTCCCTTGTTAAATTGTATTACTTTGTTCAAATGCGGAAGTTCTTCCAGAACCGGAACACTTGGTTTTTCGGTTAGGAAATCTATTTGCGCATTGGGGAATTGATTTTTTAAATTATCCAAAAGAACGGTTGAAAGAATTACATCCCCGATACCGCGTAATTTAATAATAAGAATTTTACCGATTTCCATATTATCTGCGGGGGTTATATTCATTTATTTTCTAAAGTATTTTGCGGAGTGTTTATTAATATGTTTGCAATCAACCCGATTAATATCAGATTTTCCACAATCTTAAGTAAACCTATTTCTTGCGGGAATATATCTCCGAAACATCCGCAAGTAAAAGTAATACTTCTTAAAAACGCAACCGCCACGGCAATTGAAAACATAATAAGCAAACCTATCAGAATTGTTCCGGTTTCTTTTGAATAAATGTTGAATAAAAAGAGCAATCCGCTCGAAAATTCAATCCACGGAATTATTATTACAAATAAGTTTACGGTTTCCGGAGGCAGCATTTTAAAATTTGTCACTGCGTCAACAAAGTCGTGCGGATTGGAAATTTTAATAATTCCAGATATGATGAATACCAATCCGATTAAAACTCTGGTACCGAGCAGAAAGTATTTGTTAGACAGAACCTTTTTCATTCAGCATCCCGTTTTACTTTTGTTCCTTCAAGAGGATATTGTGCAAATTGCCATTCGTCAATACCGCCTTTGTAAAGAAAAACATTTTTATACATCAAATCGATTAACGAATCGCAAATGCTTTTCCCGTTATCGCAATATTCGTCTTCGCAGTAAACAACAATCATATCGTCTTTATTTAATTTTTTTAAATCTGCCATACTGCGACTGAACTTATACGCGGGAATATTAATTGCCCCTTTAATATGAATCTCTTTAAAATCCCATTCGTCTCTAGGGTCTATAAATTTTGCCATCTTTTTATCAAACACAAAATAAGCTTGGTCTGCGCGAATCGGATACCATTTGAGAGCGGTAGGATCATATTTCCAACGAACCGAATCCGGAAGATTTTCCGCTTTATGTTTTATTTCGTTAGCCAATTGTGCCGATTCATCGGGGAAAAACGGGATGCTGTTAAGGGAAATTAAATTGTATATGATTCCCATTGCAACAGAAACCAAGATGATAATTAGGATTCGGAGATAAAACATAAAATCAATTTCCGGCTAACTTATTAAATTCCGATTTACAATACTCAATAATTATTTCCGCATGCGATATTGCCGCTTCGCCGTTAAGTCCATTAGGTTTATTTACCAAAATTCCGGCGGAGTTTTTAACTTGTACGGGGACGTCGTTATCAACTGTAAGTCCGCGCAAAAAGCTCATAAAACTTTTCCCGTAAAAATCTTTTTGATTTAAGAGCAACAAGCCTTCCAAATAAAAACCGGCGGCGCGTCTTGCGCTTGTTCTTGCTTTACCGTCGTCGTTCCCGGCAGCAAAACTTTTCGCTCTTGCCAATTCATTTTCGCCTTGTGCAAAAAGGACTTTCGTCTTGTTAATATTTTGATTATTCATTTATCTGCTCACAATCTCCTGGAATTTCCGGTTTAACAAGCAACACTTTCTCCTTGGAAATCATTACTTTGCCCGGTTCCATTCCTTTCTTTTTATAAACGTACTTTGCCAACGTGTATGATACCGGAGTAACGCCGGCTGTTTTACCTTTACTGAAATATGCGGCGATGGAAGCGGCTTTTTTTAAAATACTTTTAGGAACACCTTCTTTCGGATTATCGACCCGCAACACAACGTGCGAACCGGCTAATCCGCGTGCGTGAAACCAGTAGTCGTTTTGCTTAGCAAATTTGATCGAAAGATAATCATTCGACTTACTATCCTTGCCAACGAAAACTTGATATTTATTCTCAATTAAAAACCTACGAAATTTAAATTTATTTTCCGATTTATTCACCTTTTCTTTTCCATTAATTTTTAATTTTTCTTTAAGAGCGCTCAGTTCTTCCGGATCATCCGTATCTTCTAACTTCTTCTTTATCTCTTTAAGCTCCGTAAAACGTTTTTCCGTTGTATCGAACAATTCAATTGATTTGGCGAAATTAATTTTTTCGTCCCGGGACTTTTCGAAATATTTTTCAATATTGGCTTGCGGCGAAAGCTTTTCGTCCAATTTGATTAATAATTTACTCCCGCTTTCATAATCTTCCAGTTCAATTTCTTTCATTCCTTTTTTAAACAGATGCCGGTTGTTAAGCAGTAAGGTTCCGAATTTATTATACTCATTTTCCCGGGAGCCTAATTCAATTCTACCTTTCAGCTTATTCAATTTATTTGCCAACCGGTCAAGTTCCCTATCGAGATATTTCCCGATTTCTTTTTTCAGCGTTAAAGTTCTTAAAAATTTGTAGTGCAAAGATAAATAATTATGCAAAGCATCATTGAAACTGTTTGCGGTTTGCACTGCGGTTAGTTCGGAAGCTTTGCGAAAGTTTGCGGGCAGCATTTTTATTTTGGCTTCTTTTTCCGAGTAGCCCGTTACAATTTTTCCGGTTTCAATTTCCCGTAAAATTTCGTCCAATAAATAGTTTATTTGTTTACCCGAGCCTTCGTACCGGTAAGAAACTTCTTCCAGAATTTCTTTTGAGATGTTTGGAAATTCGTCTCTCACTTTTTTTAATTCTTCAACCGAATCTATTTTCAAATCCGCGAGATTATCGTAATGTTCTTCCGGATTGATAAAAACATTTTCCCGGATTTCTTTCGTTACGGTTTCCGGATTTTTAATCTTTTTAAAAGATAAAACCATGCTGCCGTTTTTATTCATGAAAATTACATTCGATTTCGAACCGTGGAATAAAACGTAGATTTCTATTTCTTCTGTTAGAATCAATGCGATTCTGTCTTTTTCGGCAATCAGAATATCATCAATTTTCAGCGGGAGAAGTTCGTTGAGAAACGACGTTACGTTTTTTTTCGCTTTGTGAAATTCCTTTTTATATTGCAAAAAAGACAATTGCGGATTAACCGATATTATCAAATGCGCAAAACCGTATGAATCGTCAGGCACGTGAAAAAACACCGTATCTTTTTCTTGAGTAAAAATTTCAAAAATTTTTCCGGATAAAAGCTTGGGGCGGAGTTCGGCAAGACTTCTTTTTATGTAAAAATAACTTTTTAACATTGTGTGATTTTATGATTCCGGCTGTAAAGATAAACAAAATTACAATTTATAATTGAGTGAACAGTTTCAGTATAACGGAAAAACTCCGGGAATTTTTACATCCGGTTTTTCAACCTTGAAAAGCGAACATTTGCACCTGAAAGTTGTAAAACTGTTTGAAGTTATAAGATATATTCATATATTTTGGATTCAAATTTTGTTGTTCTGTAATTGTTGAATGCTCGTGCCGTTAAGTTCCCGGGAAACTTTCTGAACAAAATAGCACAAGAGCAGATAAGCTAATAAAATTCCCACAATTATTTTTTCGGAGAGGTGGGTGAGTGGCTTAAACCAGCAGTTTGCTAAACTGCCGTACCAATTACGGTACCGCGGGTTCGAATCCCGCCCTCTCCGCCAAATGTATTATAAAACAATAACTTACAAATCTTCTTCATTAAATCTACACAACACTTACTTCTGAAAGCTATTTTTTTATTACATTTCGAATAACTTTAATAAGTTTTTTATGTTTCAAAACAGTATTAAATTTTCATTAAGATTAATCCAACTCACAAAAAGTTTGCTCGATGCATGCATAAAAAATAATTTGATTAATAAAGATTCGTTGAGATATTTCGAAGTAGAATTAACCTACCATGAATACGTAATAAAAGGGATGAAACCTAAAACTGCAAGAGAGAAAGTGGCCGAAGAATTTTACATAGCGGAAAAAACTGTGCAGCATATAATTTATAACAAAAAAAAACTGAAATAAATTACTCCGTTATATCCTCAATAAAAATCACAGACTTCCTTAAATCTTTAGGATTTAATTTTTCGCCGTTTTCAAAAAGATCATAATCACCGTTTCCGGTAGCGATTGCTTTATAACCGGTCTTAATTTCCGCTGATGAATTTTCAATCACTTCAAAAAAAATTATTTCCGGCAGTTGAGCATTAACACGCAATTTTGATTCTATTTTTTCTACTCTATTGAATAAATTTCTCATTGGATCGCCATTTCAATTTTATTAAAAAAATCGTCCCACAAAGTCTCACCCAAATTGGTACCGGCTACCATTTGTTTGAGTTCTTCATTAGAGTATGAATTTAACAACTTTATTTCCTTAACATCCCTTTTTGATAAGCGAACTTGTATTAGCTCATGTTCATATTTTTTAACAAAAAGCGAAATTAAAAGTTTTTGCTCCTTTGTCGTCCTAGCGTTCTTAATATCATTAAGCTCATTTTCCGTTAATAGTTTCATTAATTTTTTCAACATCTCATCAGAATAAGTAAAATTAGAAATGGATAACTTTTCTTCAATTTTTGAAATTCTATTATTAAGATTTTTCATCAATTTTTTCCTCAATTCTTTTTAACCGGTTTTCAAGTTCTTCCAATTTTTCGACTTTGAATAATTCAGAATATTTAATCAAAAGATAAGCTAATGTTTTTGCTTTTTCACTGGTTATATTTTCCCGTTGCAAATCATAAATCAACCTTGCCATTAATCGCCTTGCCGCGCGAATATTACTAACCCTTTTAGGTTTTTCTTTTAATGTGTCTTTCGTTTTCATATAGATTGCGATAACTTAATAGACTATCGATAGTTACAAGAAAATAGCTTGAAAAAATCGCCTTTTATATCATCAAATTTATATTTTATGTTTAATTATTGATACCTTCGCATAATTCTTGAAGCCCTTTTTTCGCTGATGACTATATCTGATCCTTGAAGTTTTGTTTTCAATTCCCTACTCACTGTTGCATTTACCAATGCGTGTAATTTTTCATCCATATTTAAGTTCATCGCTTGAATGCTTTTAATTACTCTTTGAAGTGAGCGATTTATATCCCCGCCGGAAGCTCCGGTAGTAATTGCCGAATTCGGCACTACAATACCAGGTGTATTTGGGATAAATAACTCCGGCCCGCGCTCACCAACCGTGTAAACCTTATCCGTATAAACCGCACCCCCGATTGCACGACCACCACCCGCAATTTTATTAATTAAACCAAAGCCAGGGATGACAGAAGCAATAATACCCAAAATATCGCCGATCGAACCTGTGCTTTTGTGTATAGCATCTGCAATATTCAACGCAATTTGTAAAGCCTGATTCATATAACTTACCAATGTTTGTCCGTGTCCGGAAAAGGCATCTTCGAGAGCATTGCCAAGTCTGCTAGCATTATTAATCATTTTGTTAAACAGTGTTTGTTGCTTGATGTCAGATTCTCTTATCCATTGCAAAACCAGCAAAGTTGCTATGTCGACCGGTTGATAATAATTAGGTGTAACAAATGGAAGTTTTTTGGGTACAATGTTTGGGAATTTCGGCTCAACCGGTTTATTGCCAACGTCATCAAAATTTGTATATGGCACCGGTTGTTTAGGATGAAGGAAACTTTGAATTATTTGTTGTTTGGAACCAATAAGAGCCAACAATTTATCGCGCGTTGCAGTATCATAAATGCTTATATTTTTTAAGCGTTCTTCTAATTTTTTTATTTCATCTTCTAAAGTTTTTACCGAAACAATAGTTTTTTTAAGAGCATTGGGCATACTAACGCCGTATTCTTGCTTAACTTGATCGGCAATTTTTTTTGCTCTTTCGGCAATTTCATTAGAAGTAAGCTGAGAAGCAAAAGCAAGCGTCCCCTCTCTGCCGGAGAATAGTGTTTGCAATGCAGCAAAAATTGTTTTTGTTGAAAAACGTCCAAATTTCTCCCGTAAATCACCCCAAGCATTTGAAATTGCTTGGACTTTTCCGGCATACGTATCTAATTGCGCAGCTGCCTGCCCGCCGAACGCATCGTTAACTGCTTTGACTGCGCTTTCTAATCTTTCGGCCGAGCCCGCGGCACCCTTAATCTCAAGACCATAACGCGACAAAGCATTGGTTCCACTTGCAACAGATTTAGTCAGTAAATCTGCAGCAGTTTTTAAATCCATACCCTTTGCAGCGGCTAAATCAAGTGTAGCTTTTGTTAGCTTCTTAATTGAATCTTCCTCTCTAATAAACGCAGCTATTAACGCTTCGGCTTCAATTATGTCCTCATCTCCATAAGCGGTTTTTTGCTGTAAAGCAGCTGCGTAATCAATTAAAGCCTGTGCATTTTTACGATATGCAATTGTTAGACGTTTTTCTGCAGCTTCTTGCTTAAAATATAATTCAATTGATTTTTTTGTGAAGTTAATAAATTTGTTAATTAAGATTGCTCCGCCGGCAAATGCAATTGCTTTTCCGAATCCTTGGCTAAAAGTTTTTCCCATTTTTTGAGCGTCTTTATCGATCTTATTTTTCAGCCGGTTAATTTCCCGATCAAGTTTTTCTGTCCGCGCATCTATCTCAACATATATGTCAGCAAGTTTGTCCTTTCCAGGCATTTCTCTAAACCTCCTAATTATTATTTGAATGTGCTATTAAAATTTCTTTAATGAATTTTGCCAAAACATCAACGTAAGTAAAATGCATCCGTGCCATACTTAATTCAATGTTGCTTAGTAATGAATTCATAGCCTTATCATTACTTAAAACTTTTGCTGTTTCTACTAATTCTTTGAATTCTTTATATTGATTTTCCAATTCGTTTGTGTTTGCATTTAAGAGCATAGGCGAATAAAGTTCATTTTTATTTTGCATTTTTTTGCACTTTTTATTTGTTGTTTAATTCGTTAATTCCTTCTATTTCGGAAATTACTCTACAACGGCAATTAATATCTTCTTCCGCTACACCGCTTAATCCCGGGCCGGCTGTCGTAACTCCGGAAGGTAGTGTAAAGTACCCGTTTTCATCAGCTGCTTTGCCGTTCATTTCTTTATGTGAATCCCTCGTACGATCATCATTAGCAGATACCCAAATTCTTTTTGTTCTTAATCCTAATTGGGCTGCGGCTTCATCCAACCGGTCTAAAGCCTTAAGTTTACCAATTGTTTGTGCTCTATGCCCCTCAGTACGCATTATTCTTAATACCCTGGATGCATCCATTTCCGATATTCTTGTAAATTCTTTAGCCATTTTCCCGTAACCATGACCCTGCATTAAACCTTGCGTTAAAGTTTGTTTTAGATCATAAGCATATTTTTGAGAGCTTTTATTTATCCTTTCCGGCCATTTTATTTTCTCCAAGGGATTTAATAAAGCAGCTTTGATTGTTTCCTCATCTAATAAACCGAATGCGATATTTATTTGCGGAACCGATTCATTTATTTTTGTTATGGCGCCTTCATAAGATTGCCTAAAAGAACTATGAATTGCATTTTCAACATTTTTCTTGTTTTCGTTAGTTAACTTTTTGATTTTTTCAAAAATCTGAGATTCCAAGTTGCTTAGCCGGTGGTACATTACCATTTTAGTGTAATCAACATCATCACCGTATTTTTCAAACATTTTTCCAATTTCAATTTTTAGCTTCAACAAAACCTCTTTATAGTTTCTGACTAACTCTTTTTCAAATGAATCGAGTAAATCTTTAAGTTCTATATTGTCATCGATCTTCATTTGCTTTTACTTTTTTCTATTCTTCGTCTATACTAAAGATTTTGGTTCCGGTTTTTCCGTTATCGGAATATGTTTTAATCGAAGATTTGGCCTTTTTTATCTCCCATTTCTTAAAAAACGGATATTTTTCATAGTCCCATTTCCAAACATACTTTGGTACGGAAAGCCCAACGTCTATAGCAATAACCATCTTGAAAACGTCTTTGTTGTTTTGGTGCATTTCAAGAAGATCATTATAACTGAAAAGGTCTATAGTTTGATCATACCGGATAAAATCCGCTATGTGCGGAATATTACCGTATTTGAAATTATCAATTACAAAATTAACCGCGTCTTCAAATCGTTTATCAGTGAAATTATTCGCCTTAATCCGTTCCTTCAAAATATTTATTTGGTTTTTATTCATTTCCGGAAAAGCAGAATGGATTTTCGCAATTTGCTTTGCAATCCCCGATTTTGTCAATTTATCACGATATATCGAAATCTTGGTATCAGTCTGCGAGATCGGGATCGTTTGCAATGTCTTTTGCAATTTCGTAAAGTTCTTCTCTGCTAATTCCTTTTCTTTGACCATTGTTTTTACTCCTATATTTCCCTTCTAAAACTTTAACGTAATTTGTAGTTGAACTAACAATCCAATCGAAATCGATTGTCCAACCTCTATCATTGTTCCCCAATAAGAATTCTTGCAACTCTGCAGCTTTCAGAATATTTATCAAGTTAAAACTTTCCTCTTTTAACCGCGCCTTAATATGTCTTTTCCTTTCTTTAGTTAGCAAATTAACCTTAGTCAACCCATGCTTCTCAGCAAAAGAATTCCAAACATTTAATAATTCTTGATAATTATTATATTCTATTTCTTCTTTACTATTAGTAATACTAATATTATGGGTATATATATCTCCATTTCCATTTAGTATGCTATTAGCGTTGCTTCCATTTTTGCTTAAGCACTTGCTTAACCATTTGCTTAAATTTTGCTCATCTTTTAAATCCAAATTCATTAATTCTTCGGTGTCTAAATTCCTTTTTAATTGTTCAATTTCTTTCTTTTTGAGCTGTAATTCACGTTTTGCGAACTTAACTATGTAACCAATGCGCCCCGAAACAGTCCGCTTTTCTTTATAAGCTTCTCTTTTGCGAATTATTTCGCTGGCAAACGGATTTACTAAGCGTCCCTCTGGAGTTAGCTTAAACTTTTGCTTAAGCACTTGCTCAAACACTTGCTTAAATTTTGGAAACTCACTTATTCTTACTCTGCATATATTTGCCAGTTCCTCGATGTCGTTAGGTAGGCTTTTTTTATCGAATTGGTGTAAAATCAAATCCATATAATAGGCCCGCGCTTCTGCGCTCATTTCGGTAGTAGCTTTATACCAAACATCAATGTATAATAATGCTGCCGGATCTTTCATTTTTTGCCCTGAATATTAGAGATATACATTGTTAAACCATCCATAAAAACGTGCTCCTTTAAGCGTGCTCCCGCAATTAAATCCTTAATATTATGTAGTTTTTTTGCAACATAACTATCAAACAACAATTAAAACTTCAAATTTCTGCAATTTTCAAGCCTTTCATAAACCCTTTAATAGAGGTGCCAAGAATTGAACCCCGTTTTTCTCGCTAAAAATCATGCTCCGGCTTGCTCCTTCCTTTCATACAAAAAATTAATAAAAATTTTGCGTGCTTTTTTGTAGTCTCTAAATTGTTGCAATAAAGATTCTCGATCATACCGGCCCAAATAATCAAATTTTACTCGATCAAACTCCCAAAAAACATTGCCGGTATGAATGTTTTGCTCTTTAAAATATCCTTCCACGCCAAAAAGGAGCAAAGAAACAAAATCCGTTCGCTCTCCTAATGTTATTTCTGAGCGCATTGAATTAATAATATCTGTAACAGCAGTCAGCCCTTCAGTATCCAATCTCGAAAGCAACTTCAGAGCTTCTTGTCTTTGCATCTCATAAGCTACCGGATTTTCTAAAAGATTTGGGTAAAAAGCTTCTAGAAATTTCGGAAGAACATTCTTTTCAAATTCGCGAATTGCGACTTTTGCATCCGCGATCTCTTCTTCCGTAGCCAAACGATCGAGTTTCTCAACTTGCAAAGTCAACGGCCACAGCTCTACCTTTTTAATATCATCTTCAAGCTGTTTGATTCGCCCAACTAATTCTGTCATGTTCGCGGATTGGGCCGGAGTAAAAAATTCGTTGTTTCTCATCGTGTCATCATACTCCTTACGCAGTTTTTCCAATTCCGCTTTCATTTTCTCTAAAGTTAACATTTTGAATTCTCCTTATAATTTTAATTGTTTTAATTTATAGTAATCTGAATTTTCTAGTGCTTTTATTATTTCGTCTTTCTTGAAAAAAATCCGTTTGCCAAGTCTCCGGTATGGAATTTTATTCTCAGCTTTCCATTTATTTAGTGTGCTGGCCGAAATTCCTAAAAATTCTTTTGCTTCGCGAAAGTTCATTAATTCTTTTTCTTTTTCTTTCGCTCTAACTTCGGCAAGCGCCGACTTAACGGCATCCCGAACAATTTTTTCCAACTCCGCCGACGAAAGAAAAATTATTGAATCCGGATTATTGTGCATAGCTTCCGCTCGTTTGATGCTTCTCAAGTTCCCGACGCAAAACGTATCGGATCAGCTCTGTAAGACTCAAAAAATTTTGTTCTTTTGCTAATTTTCTTAACTGATCGCGTTCAGTAGGCGCCGCGCGAAACTGAATAATTACGCTTTTCAATTCTTTCTCGGCCATGTTTGAACCTCGTAATGTTTAATGAAACAAAAAATAATTACGAGGGAATATAAGGATGATGATGGTATGTGGGCAATGACAAAATTATATGTAAATTGGCGTCTATAATTTATTTAATTATAATAACTTAGAGAAATCGTTGTGGTAATTTGTGGTTTTCTGTGGGAATATTGATCATAAAAACATTACTCATTTTTAATTTTAATTATTTCTCGTCTATATGTTTCACTTTTATATTGTCGATAGTGCTTTGCAATCTCCCGTGAAAGTTCGCTGTTATTGATGTTTCTTAATTTTGCTTTAGTTATTCCTTTATCCTTTAAATATAGCATCACTATTTGCTTACTTTTTAACAAAGAAATAGAACTATTTTTGTCAGCACCAGTATGTTCGTTAAGCTTATTAAAATCATTAGAAATAGAAACTTTTTTCTCTAATAATGTTTTGTCTGCCTCATCATAATGACCTAATTTTTTTAATTCCTCAACAGTTTGCTCTAATTCTGCCTCAATAAGTTCGTATTTCCTCTTTCTTAATAAATTTTTACTTGATGCAATTTTATTACCAATAGGTTCAATTTCTTCATATTTTTCTTCAAGCTCATATATTTTCTTTATAAGCAATAAATATCGATAATGATACTTCTCTCTAAAAACCGTGTAATGATTTTTCATTATTTCCAAATGTTCTATTGCCTTCAAAATCATGTTTTTTATTATTTCGAGTTCCTCCGGATTTTCTATTATCGCTATACTTTGAGCTAAAATAACATTTTTATCATCATCTACTTTAAACTTTCTAATCAATATATCGTAAGGATCATTAGAATTAATTATTTTTAATTGTTCCTCGTTTAATAATATTGCATCACGGCATAATGATAAGATAGAATCACATTCTTGCATTTGTTTTTCTGCATGTTTTGCTTCTTTTTTTATGTATTTCAATGATTTTTTTATTTCTTTTTTTTCTGACATCTTAATCACTCAAAAAAAATCCATTCAAACCGCTATCGAGCCGATTCCCAACGGCCTCCGGTAGTACCGGTACGGTTCAAATGGATTTAAAATTAATTTACTCATTTTAGGAATTTATTCGATAGTTTATTTTTTTTCTTATTCTTTCATAAATCGTTTCTAAGGAACTTTTAATTATTAAACTTGCATTATCACCTTTTTCTTAAGAACTCTCAAAATTAACCAATAAGCTGCTAATGTGAATTAAATTTTATCGCCTTCATATCTGTTTGGCTGTTCAATTATGTAATCCCTAAAATCTACTTGATTGTTAATTTCTTCCTTACATGTTTCCGCAAGATTAATTATTAATTGGAACAAATTTTCCGCTTCGTATAATTCGCCAATATCCATTTCGCCTAATTTAACAAAAGTGCTTAACTCAAGCTTTACCGAAAGTATATTGATTAAAGATTCGATCATGTTAAGATTTCGTGCAATGAGTTTTCCGTTTCCTTCGGAAATTTTATTAATCGATTCTACCTTAACTTTTCCGGCTAATGCCGGAGCCGGCTTAGATTGTTCAAGGTATTTACCAGTCGGTACAATTTCGAATTCGTCATCATACAAAACAACGTTATTTTTTTTGCCGGTTTCATCTTTGAGGTTAACGTAAAAACATGTTTTTACCTGTTTGATTTGGTTCTCATTTAATTTTAGCGCTTGCATTTTTAGCCTCCTTTTTTATTCTAAAAATTGTCTCTTTAGGGAGATAGTGGGAATTGCATGCAATAAATTTCATTTATGTTGTATTTTGTTAAATTATTTAATTTGTCTTAATGGGCTTCCCCAAGCCATATCAACTTCAGTGCGTTTTTGTTCATCGGCAATTTTCAAATATTTTTGCATCATTCTATAAGTGGTATGGCCGGTAATTGCCATTATTACTTCGGCTTTCATTCCTTTTTCAAGCGATAGACTTATAAATGTTCGGCGTGCTGTGTGTGTGCCGATAACTTCATATTTTTTATAAACTTTTTCAATCCGTTCTTTTCCTCTGAATTTTACAATCTTAACCGGTGTGTCAATTCCGGCAAGCTTGCAAAGTTCTTTTACGTATAAATTCATTTTTTGATTTGATATTGCCGGTAAAGGCTGAGGATAATCTTTATATTTTGCCAATATCGAAAGCGCATAACTACTTAAAGGGATTTCTAATATTTGGTGCGTCTTTTGTGTTCTAAGGTACCACGTAGCACCCCGAATATCCTCATGCGCAATATTTTTAATATCGGAATAACGCACTCCGGTAAAACACTGGAATGCAAACAAGTCTCTTACTCTCGATAATCTCTCATCTTCAATTTCCATGTTGTATAATTTCATTAATTCATCTTCAGTTAAATAAATAACTTCGTTTTGCTCCGCTTTTGATTTGAAAGTTTTGTAGCTTTTATTATCTGTATATCCATTATCGTTTGCCCAGATCATAAAAGTTTTAAGAAACTGAATCGTTTTGTGTGCTGAATTATTAAGCATTCTCTTTTTAGTAATTAGGAATAGAAAGAATTTTTCAAAGAATAAATTTGTGATTTTGTCAAAATCTAATTTTATCCTGTTCTCTTTTTCATACTCTTTAAGTAATGATTTAAGTCTTTTATATTTTTGAATGGCTGCAGTAGAAATTTTCGCGCTTTTAATTTTAAGAAACTCATCATAAATTCCGAAGAAGCTATCGTCTTTTTTATTGAAGTGATTTTTAATCGCGTTTGCTATGGTTTCAAATTTTGCCGTTGGATTGTTTGATCGTATTTTATAAGTAATATCGTAAATTTTATTTTCGTAAGCATCTAATATCTTATTGATATTCCAGTACCGGCTCTTTTCAACACTGCTTTTTGCTTTTCTAATACTTAATCTTTGGCGCTCCTTATCCCAATGTTCGGGATTGCTTTTGCATCCGGTATTTAAACATATCTCTTTTCCCTTTTCCCTTACATAACAGAAAATCGTTTTCTCTTTCTTTTTGGTTTTATAACGCGGGAAATAAAAATTAATCGTCATCGATACGCCTTGTAATTAAAACTTCAATACAAAATTAAAAATAAAAAAAGTAATATGCAATACCGCTACACATTTTCTACACACATTTTTTACACAATAATGTAGAAAGTTATACTATTATGCTTTTTCTTAGGGAAGCGCCTTAGATTACATAACTGCTTATTTTTCAATGCGTTAGGTGTTTTTAATGTTGCGGTTTTAAATTTTTTGTGAAGGATAAAAAAACTAAAAAAAGCATAGGTTCAGTTCCCGCCCTCTCCGCCATAGAGTATTTTAATATAATTAAATAGGACCCACCAATCAATGATATCTGCTACACCTATATAATTTAGTTTTACAGCAAAGTATGAATGAGTCTAAAGCAGATTTTTTTTATCTTTGGCGAGTAAAAATTTATTTGCTTTCACTATATTTGATGGCATAACAATGAAAAATGAAAATATTAACAATTTTATGATTAAAAATAAGTAAAATAAATAAGTTTAATGAATTATGAACTCAGATAAAGAAGTTAAAACCAATATGGGTTATATTTTTTAAGAGTACTTTGAGCTCGTAAATCCTTTATTCCATATGTAACTTTAACAATAGCAGAGACAAGAGGTATTTAAATCTTTGAGTAAAAGAGAAATATAATAAAGTATACCAATTAGAAAACTAATAGAAATAAATATGAATAATATAAAATTAAAGAAAGAGCTTGTTGAAAAATTAAAATCTGACACGAAACAATTAAATTCATTCGTGAAGACAGAGAATAATGGCAGATTGTTTTTTGTATTAAATAAATTAGGTAAATTACCAAATGATTTCGACGACGCTCCACTTTTGTATTTAATAGATCATAAAGATGCAAAGATTAGATATTTAGCTATTAAAAATTTGGCTAAACTGGGGAAATTTTCGTTATTTCCTGTATTTAAAAAAGTTATTGCTAATGATCCAAGTGCAGATGTAAGAAGAGAAGCGACTTCTGCTATAGGTCGATTACGTAACTCAAAAGCTATTCCTTTCCTTATTGAATTATTAAAAGATCCCGATCCCGAGGTAGTCATGCAAGCAATTAGGGGGCTCTTTGTTTTTAAGAACGACCAGCTAGTCGAAAAAGAATTAAAGAAACTAAAAGATCATCCCAACGAAATAATTCAAGATGTTATTAAAAAGGAATTTTTCCAAAAAGCCCCCGAAAAGAATTCCTTTAAACATACAGAATTTCCTGACTTTCTTAGAAACAAGGTAGTTCTTGGAAATGTGCAAGAAATAATTAAGTACGTCCCAGACGAGTCAGTTCATCTTACCTTTACATCACCGCCTTACTATAATGCAAGAGATTATTCAATTTATCAAAGCTATGAACAATACTTGAAATTTTTGGAAAGAGTTTTTAAGGAAATTCATAGAATTACAAAAGAAGGTCGTTTCTTTATTTTAAATACTTCGCCTATTATCATACCTCGTGTTAGCAGACAACATTCTAGTAGGCGGTATCCTATTCCTTATGATATTCATCCATTACTTGTAAAGATGGGGTGGGAGTTTATAGATGACATTGTTTGGGTAAAACCGGAAGCAAGTGTAAAAAATCGCAATGCTGGATTTTTACAACATCGAAAACCACTTGCCTATAAACCTAATGCAAGAACAGAGATGGTCATGGTATACAGAAAAAAAACAAATAAGTTAATAGATTGGAATATAAAACAATACGACCGAAAGACGGTTGAAGAAAGCAAGGTAATTGGAGAATACGAAACTTCAAATGTATGGGAAATCGATCCTGTTTTTGACAAAACACATAGTGCGGTTTTTCCATTGGAACTTTGTAAAAGAGTGATAGAATTTTATTCTTTCAAAGGAGATTTAGTTTTTGATCCTTTTGCTGGAAGTGGAACTCTAGGGAAAGCTGCTCAAATTCTAGGTAGACATTTTTTCTTAACAGAAATAGACCCAAAATATTTCGAAAGAATTAAAGAAAAACTTGGTGTTATAGATGTAAGATATAGTGTTTTTAATAATTCTAAAAAATTAGAACAATAAATATGAGCCTTACATTATCATCAGAAGTTACAAAAAACATTATTAGAAAATTATTAAGAGGTGAAGACTATCGTATTGAAGTGGTCACCCTTATCAATGCTGAATTTTTACAATACGCAGTAGAATTCTTTAAAAAAATCGTAGATGCAAAATTAAAAAATGAAAACATTACAGCAGATTGGTATAAAAAAGAGTTTTTGAATGAAAATTTACCTTCCGATGAAATCGCCATCAACTCCGGACTTAACAAAAAGACAATTGCCAATATGTACAATTCGGCGAGAAAAGAAATTGTTATTGAAGCAGCCTTTGAACATTACGAAACCTTATATAATTCAATTCAAAAATTAATTGAGGATGATAGTGACTTAAATATAACTCTTACCATAAAATTAAAAGGAGTAAGTGTTGATTTAAATATAAGTGAAAGTCTTATTGTTATTAATACTCTTGCGGTAAAGAGAGCAGCTTTAAGAGGTGGTTTATGGAGTACAGCGGGCAAAAGAGTGGAAAAGCCATTAATGGAAACTCTTTGTTTACTGTTCGGAGTAGATAGAAGCAATTACAGAATCAAAAGCAAAAATACTGATAATGATTTAAGCTTTGAAAGAGAAATTGATTTTTATTTGGTAAAAGGAGATGAAGAATTATCTGTACCCCATGTATTGAACAGATTTATAAATAATTTAAGGTGTAATAATATACTAAGTTCATTATTCATTTAAAGTACACCTCTGCTGGTGTTTTATAATTTAATGATTGATGAATCCGCTC
>JALVFE010000035.1 GCA_027030245.1 Melioribacteraceae bacterium | reverse complement strand
CAACTTTTGCCTTATATTGGTTAGAAAAATTTTTCCTCTTACTGGACATTTCTTCTCTCCTTTGTTTTTTGTTAATTTACGATTTTTCCACCTTAATTTCTTGTCCAGTTTTTGGGGTACATTATAATCATTATAATTATTACTTCCGGAAACGTTTGTTTAATACCTGCCGTATAACTAAATTATAACAAATTCTCAATTCAACTTTATCATCCACAATGTTATTCAGGAGACAATCTTTATGTATAAATATATTGTATTCATTCACATACTATCTGCAACCGTGTGGACGGGCGGGCATCTTATTTTGTCTATTACCGTTTTGCCCGCGGCATTAAAAAATAAAAGCATCGATATAATCAAGCAATTCGGAGAAAGATTCGATAAAATCGGGATACCCGCTCTTGTCTTACAATTCTTAACCGGTTTATATTTAGCCTATCATCATCTTCCTAATGTTGCGGAATGGTTTTCATTCAAAGCTCCGGTTTCGCATTTGGTGGTTACCAAGTTATTGCTTTTGGTTATTACGGCCGGGATGATTCTTCGTTTTAAATTAAAAGTTCAGCCAAAAATAACAAACAATAAACTAAAAACAGTAAAAGTTCATATTATTGCTGTTACAATAATTTCAGTTTTGTTTGTATTTCTGGGTGTGTGGTTTAAGACCGGTTCGTTTTAGTCCATCTGAAAATTTAATACATTTTCCATCCTGCAAAAGTATATTTACTTATTGAAATTATTTTTACTCATAAAAAAGGATGGGAAAATGATTAAAGTTTTACAAATCGGTGTTGGTCCCCTTGGAAGAAAAATTGTTAAGTTAGCATCCCGTAGAACCAATTTAAAATTCATAGGTGCAGTTGATTTGGATAAAAATCTTGACGGGAAAGACCTTGGAGAAATTTCGGAAGCGGGAAAACTTGGAGTAAAAATCCGCAACGATTTAAAACAAGCTGTAGGTAAAAAGAAAATAGACGTTGCGATTTTAACAACCGTTTCCAGCGCTAAAATGATTGCATGGCAAATTGAAGAGATAGCAAAACTTGGAATTAATATTGTAACAACGTGCGAAGAATTATCATTCCCGTGGAATCGGCATAAAGCTGTTGCAAAGAAAATCGATCAAATTTGTAAGAAATACAATGTTGCATGTCTTGCCACCGGGGTTAATCCCGGCTTTTTAATGGATTATTTGCCGTGTGCCTTAACTTCCGTTAACTTTAAAGTTGAAAAAGTTAAAGTTCTTAGATTTCAAAACGCTTCATACAGAAGAATTCCTTTTCAAAAGAAAATCGGCGTTGGTTTAACAAGGAAAGAATTTAACGAAAGGGTTAAAGCGGGATTGATAAGACATGTAGGCTTACCCGAATCAATCGATATGATTGCAGCATGTATGAGTTGGAAATTAAGCGATGTAAAAGAAACGATAAAACCGGTAATTGCAAAGCAGAAGTTAACAAACGGATTTACCGATGTCGAAAAAGGAATGGTTTGCGGAGTCGAACAAATTGGCAAAGGACTCATCGGTGAAAAAGAAGCAATACGCTTGCATTTCCGTGCATCGATAGACGAAAAAGAACCGTTGGATTCCGTAGAGATCAAAGGCGTTCCGAATATTAAGTCCGTTATTCAAGGAGGAGTTAACGGCGATATTGCAACTGCGGCTATTACGCTGAACTCGCTCGGAAATATTTTAAAAGTTACTCCCGGTTTGAAAACAATGTTGGATGTTCCGGTACCGGGTTGTGCCTGGTAAAATGCCAACATAATTTAATCGTATTACAGTGACTGTTCGGTATTTTTTTGCAGCAGTATTTTTTAGGCATATTCTTTTTTGTTTTTTCTAAACCGGTGAGACGCCAATAAAATTGGGCGGAATACTATTTTTGCGTTCATAATTCTCCGCACAAATTTATTATACGATTTTTCTAAGTCGGGAAATAATCGTAACTTTTGGCTTCAAATTTTCAACAAATCCCTAAAATGTTATGACTAAATCAAAAACCGTACGGTATACAACTAAAAACTTATCCAACGTCGAAAAATATTATCTCGAACTCTCGGGTAAAAAATTAATTTATTCCCCGACAGAAAAAATTCCCATTATTCAAGTTCCTAATTTTCCCGAGCTGGGGAAATTAACCGCATTGAGATTTATCGAATGGGTTCAAAATAACAAAGGCGGAGTGGTTTCTTTGCCTACGGGGAAGACCCCCGAACATTTTATTAAATGGGTTTCTTATTTTGTAAATAATTGGAATTCCAAAAAAGCCCAGCGAGAATTGGGTAAAGTAGGAATTAATACTTCAAAGAAACCCGATATGAAAAGTTTATTCTTCGTTCAGATAGATGAATTTTATCCGATCGATTCGAGACAGCACAACAGTTTTTATTATTACATAAACAAATATTATATGAAAGGTCTGCATCTCGATCCCAAGAAAGCAATGTTGATAAACGTCAATAAAATCGGGACTGCGGAGAATTTGCCTTTAACCGAAATATTTCCCGGTCAGAAAGTTGACCTTTCGCTTAGAACAAGATTCGCAGCAAACAGATTAGAACGTTTACAGAAAAAAACTATAGAAATTGTTGACGAATTCTGTACGGAATACGAAAGCAAAATACGGGAAATGGGAGGAATAGGATTCTTCTTGGGCGGAATAGGACCCGACGGGCACATCGGTTTTAACGTAAAAGGTAGCGATCATTACTCCACAACAAGATTAACCGAAACAAATTACGAAACTCAAGCCGCTTCCGCAACGGATTTGGGCGGGATAGAAGTTGCCAGAAACAGACTGGTGATAACAATCGGTTTGAATACAATTACTTATAACAAAGATGCCACGGCAATTATTATCGCTGCCGGCGAAGCGAAAGCTAATATTGTCCGGGACTCGATTGAAAATTCCCAATCAAATGAATACCCCGCTACCGTTTTGCAGAAATTGAAAAACGCCAGATTTTACTTGACCAACGGCGCTTCACTCAGATTAACGGAACGCAGGTTTGTCGATATGAAAGCCGAAAAACCGTTAACGCAAGCTTCCATTGAAAGGGCTATTATCAATTTGGCTAAAGAAAAGCATAAGCAGGTTAAGGATTTGAATAAAAGAGATTACGAATCGAATAAGTTTACTTCGTTGGTGTTGAAAAGAACGGGCAAAACACCAAAACAGTTGAATGAATTGATTAGAAGCGAAGTTGAAAACAGGTTTAATAAAGGATTGAAAGTTTTGGAGAATGAAATAATTCTCCATACCGCACCGCATCACGATGACATTATGCTCGGGTATTTACCTTACATTGTTCATCTGGTCAGAACCCCTAAAAACAAACATCATTTTACAACTTTAACAAGCGGGTTTACGGCGGTAACGAATTCGTATATGTTGGAACTTTTGGAATTGCTGAAAAAATATTTAGCAAAGGATGAATTCAAAAAAAGATTCAAATCGGGATATTTTAAACCAAGCTTTACCGAAGGCAGAAACCGCGATGTAAATCTTTACCTTGACGGCATTGCGTTTCACAGCAGAACTTTGAAGAACGAAGCGACTTCAAGGAGAATGCTGAGAAACCTGGTAGAGCTTTTCGGTAAATACGATTATAAATTTCTAGTTAAGAAAACAGGGGAATTAATAGAATATTTCGAATCCCGGTATCCCGGACAAAAGGACATTCCGGAGATGCAAAAATTCAAAGGGATGTTACGGGAATGGGAGGAAGAAATTTTATGGGCGTATTTCGGATTTAATTCCGATAGTGTTTCCCATTTGCGACTCGGATTTTATCAAGGTGAAATTTTCACGGAGAATCCCGAGCTTAACAGAGATGTTGTACCGATTTTGAATTTACTCAGAAAAATCAAACCCACAATTGTTACTGTAGCTTTGGATCCCGAAGGCAGCGGACCTGATACACATTATAAAGTATTAATGGCAATTACCGAAGCGTTAAGATTATACGAAAAAGAAGCTGATGTTTCCAATCTGAGAATTTGGGGTTACAGAAATGTTTGGTACCGTTTTCATCCTTCGGAAGCGAATATTTACGTGCCCGTAAGTTTGAATTCGTTTGCGATTATGGAAAATTCGTTTTTGAAAAGTTACGGATCGCAAAAAAACGCTAGTTTCCCAAGCTGGGAATATGACGGTCCGTTTTGCAGATTAGCGCAAAAAATTCAAGTCGATCAATACGAAACTATCCGGTTGTGTTTGGGAAATAATTTTTTCCTTTGTCATGAAAGTCCGCGCGTAAGAGCCGCACACGGAATTGTTTATTTGAAAGAATTAACGTTGGATGAATTCTACACAAAATCGATCGAGTTGAGAAAACTCACCGAGAATGTGTGATTGTTTGGTTTTGAAGTTTAACCGGTGCCGTTAAAGGATGCGAATATAAACAACAAATTCCAAACAACAAATCCCAAGTCAAAAATTGTAAGGGACGCAAATTTTGCGTCCCAATAATTAGATTTAATTAGCGAATTAGCGGCAGTTCTCAAACATCAAAGAACGACCGAACCCCGGAGGGGTGGAATATTTATAATAATCGTAAACCACAACAACGTTAAAACCCCAGCGGGGTGACACCTTAAATTTAAGTTATGCTTAATCTGTGCCACTCCGATGGAGTTTTGGTTTTATGTTAGAATGCTTGTTCTATAAATATGCCACGCCATACGGCGTTTGCTGGTTTGAATAAAGAGTTCCTTTTAGATTCCGAAACGATCCGCCGGTGGCGGACGAAATGACATGTTTATTTCAGATCCCGAAATGACCCACCGAACGCGGACAGTATGACAGACAAAAAATCCCAAATATCAAATAACAAATTCCAAATTACCAGTTACAAAATGTGTTACTCCGTTGGATTTGGGTTTTGTATTAGAGTACCGGTTTTATAAATGTTACATGACAAAAGGAATTTTGCAGGATGAAATTACTGATAAAAATAATAATCTAACAGCTCAAATTAGTGTTAATGTAAAATCAGTTGAAAAATCTTTTCTAATAATATTCTTCTGTTTAATAAAATTGTGTTATGATCATTGATATTTATATTCAACCTTATCGTATAATTGATAAATATATTATAAAAATAAAGTTAGTTAAGGTATTAACATTTAAAAACATTAGCCTTATTTTTATAAAAAAGAAAATGGTGTCTTAATGGTAATATATTTTTGGCACGATTTTTACTCTCTCTCTCGTTCTGGAGAAGTGCTTTATACGAAGCCGAACTTTTACACGATGAATATTTCTTTTTCTCAATTAACAAACTTCCTCGCCTTCAATCGCTGAATCAAAATGCCATCCTTATCAATCATTATTTTTACTATTGCAATAAATTTAAGGTATGTTTATATAAACAAAATGATTCTTTAATTAAACTTTTAAGAATTTATATCAGTGGATTTACTTAAGTTAATTCATTTATAAATAAACTTAAAAAAAAGGAGCTAAGCTAATGAAAAGATTAGTGGTAATTATTTGTTTGTTCACTATTATCATAAACGCGCAAAATATTAAAAAATTAGAAAATGTTCCTAAAGAATTTAAGACAAAATATTTTAAAAATCATCTGAACTTTTGTCCTTTGCATGTAGGCGATATCTGGGAATATACATTCATTGATTATCCTGGAACTACTAAAGAAATAAGAGTTGTAAAGATTACAAAAGATACATTAGTCAACAACAAAAGGTATTTTAAGAAAGTTAATTGGATGGATGATTCATTTATTTCTTGGGAACGATGTGATAGTAATAATAATTCTTTTATTCTTGATTATCAAGACCTTGATGAAGACGGTGATTCAACTGATGAACTACCATTAGATAGTCTTGATCTGCCTAATAATTACCGTTATTTAAGTTACAAGTATTCTTTCAAAACTGCTTCTGAACCTATTCCGGGACAAAGAACAGCTCTCTTGAAAGATTCTGCATGGGTAGAAATATTCGGGGATACGGTTTTATTTAGAACAGTTGAATATTTGGAAATATTTTGGATAGAAGAAATTGCTGAAAAATACGGTACCATAAAATTTATGTGGGAATCTCCTGAGAGTTTTCTTACTGGTGCAATAATCGATGGAAAACAGTATGGTACATTAGTATCAGTGTTTCCTGAAAATGATAGAAAAATTCCATCGAGTGTAAAATTATTTAATAACTATCCAAATCCATTTAATCCTAGTACAATAATCTCTTATTCTATACCTACCGAGCAGAAAGTAATACTGGAAGTTTATGATGTATTGGGACGGAAAGTTAGGGAGTTAGTTAATAAAGTTCAAAAACGCGGTAAGTATAAAGTTGCTTTTAACAGTAAAGGGCTTTCTAGTGGAGTTTATTTTTTCACACTAAAAACGCAAAAAACACTATTAACAAAACGTATGTTATTAATAAAATGAAAAATATTCAATAATTCGTTTGAAAGCGGGCTTCCGATAAATATTGTAAGTTTCATTTCAATTGTGATTTGGAACCTTACAATTTCTTCTCTTTTTTGTATATTCGTAAAAACATAAATTACGCTAAAGGAATATGAAAACACTTATAATTTTTATAAATGTTTTACTGTTTTCCATTAATATTTCTGCACAAGATTTTCTTTTTCAAGGCTGGTATTGGGATTACCCGAAAACAGCCGATGGTGCAAATTGGGCGGATACGCTTCGTTTAAAAGCCGAAGAGCTTTCTTCCGCAGGCTTCACTTATGTATGGCTCCCGCCGTTTTACAGGGCAAGTTCGGGAAGCAATAGCAACGGTTACGATCCGAAGGATTTATTTGATTTGGGAGAGTTTGGCTTAGGCCCGACGGGTTTCGGTTCCCGTGCGGATATTGATAATTTGATTAGTGAATTTACTTCTCAAGGGATTAATGCAGTAGCGGATGTTATTTATAATCATCGAGACGGCGGTAAAGCTGAAGACAATACCGTTGTGGAAAATTGGATCGAAAATTTTACTTATCCCGGAAATTGTCCTTATCCTTCGGATAGAGTGAGATTTATTTTGCCTATAGGCGGAACTACAGGTAGAGGAGAAGGAACGTATTATTTCAAAATAAAATCGAAAACCGAGCACCCGGATTTTTACGGTAAGTCGTATAAATTCTACGTTTGGACGACTAGAGTGGGATGGCAAGGATTACCCGATCAAAACGAATCGGAACCTAACGGCGGCGGTGGTTGCGGCGAACCGAACAACACGGTATCTCTCGGTGTTAATTATTGGGCAACAATCGATGCTTCTGGATGTAAAATAGACGAATTCCAACTTACCTTAACATCATCTGATTTTTATTCCTCCGGCGATACTTTGTTCTGCGTTCTGGCAAACGATGCCGGATATTCCGACCATTACATTTACGAATTATGGTATAACGATGGTGTGAATCCGACCGTGAATATTCAACCGGATATTGTTTACCAAACTTATACCGATTTTACTTCGTTACCAAGCGGAAGGGGCGGAATGAATTGGCAAAACTTCAAACCCAACGATATTACCTCTACGACTTTATGCGGCGATTGGGATTGGCCATGGTTCTTTTACGATTACGATCAATATTTTCAGGCTACCAAAGATACGTTGTTTAATTGGTCGGACTGGCTCTGGAATAACGTGGGAATCCGCGGATTCAGAATGGATGCGGTTAAACATTTCCCTCCCGAGTTTGTCGGTGATTTATTCGATTATCTTTATGATCAAGGTATTGTACCCCAACTGAACGTAGGCGAATATTTCGACGGCAATTCAGCAACATTGAAAAACTGGGTCGATCAAGTTTATTCGTTTATGGATGCGGATACAAAATCCGCTATTACCCCGCGTGTGTTCGATTTTTCTTTATTTTACGCCCTAAAAGATGCATCGGATACTTACGGTTATGACGCGCGGAATGTTTTTAATTCAAGTTTAGTAGATGCCGAAGGTATGAGCGGTTTCAACGTTGTTACGTTTGTGAACAATCACGACTTGGCTAAAGAAGGGAATGATATTCAAAACGATCCGGTTTTGGCTTATGCATACATCTTAACAAATAATCAACTTGGCTTGCCAACGGTTTTTTATCCCGATTACTACCAAATAAACGGTTTCCCGCGCGGAGGTTTGAAAAAGCAAATCGACGGGTTGATATCCTTACACAAAAAATATATTTACGGAGCTTCTTCCCGGGATTATTTAAGCAGAATAGGAACGCCTTACAACCAAACATTTACATCGGGCTTTAACACAACCACTCTTATTTATCAATTGATGAACATTCCAACTGGACAAGATGTTATAGTTGGAATTAACTATGCCGGCGGAACGGATACCCTGAAAGTTCTGCAAGAAATTAACACAACTAATATTGCCAACGGGGAAGTATTTGTGAATATGATCGATAACAACTTTTCAACGTATTCCAAAATTAATGCTAACAACGAAATATTAATTGAATTACCGCCACGATCATATTCCCTTTGGGTTCAAGGTGTATTGGCCGAAATAAAAATTTTTTTGGAAGGACCTTACAATTCTAGCTCAGGCTTGATGAAAACAACCCTCAATTCGAATAACTATATCCCGCTTACCTCTCCTTATCCGGAAGATCCGAGAACCGTAAAAAAAATACCGACTGATGCGGTCGATTGGGTTTTGGTACAATTAAGGGAGAGCGAAACCGGACAGGCTGTTGCTTCCCGCAGTGCGTTTTTAAGAAACGACGGCAGAATTATAAACGACGACGGCGATGTTGCTATTCCAATTCCTGCCCCCAATGGGAATTATTTTATAGTTGTAAAACACCGGAATCACTTATCTGTAATGAGTTCTTCCAAAATAACTCTTTCCGGAAATACCACATTATACGATTTTACCGTTTCACAAAGCATGGCATACGGAACTAATCCGATGAAAGATTTAACAGGGACTGGAATTTACGGAATGATTTCAGGCGATGCCATAAGCAATGGGTCGGTCGATGCAGCTGACAGAAACGAGACTTGGAATAAACGGAATCTTACCGGTTATTATGCCGCTGATGTTACTTGCGACGGAGTGGTCGATGCAGCCGATAGAAATATTACTTGGAATAACCGGAACAAAATAACAACTGTACCATAAAATCCGAATGTTTCCCTCCTTTTTATCAATAATTTATTTATCGGTTTTTGGTATATTAGTTTTTATTTTACGGTAAGGAATGAAAACGGCAATTCTTGAGAAAATTGAACAAATTGAAAATGACAGAATCGGTTTGCTAAATAAGTTAGCGGAGTATGATGAAGATAAATTGAACAGTAAACCCGCTTCCGGTAAATGGTCTGTTTTGCAAATCATCAATCATTTGATTATCTCGGAAAAATTATCCGTGATTTACATTAAAAGAAAACTCAGTGGTAAAAACGGATTGGGAAAAGCAACACTAAAATCAAAGATTAATGCGTTTGTTTTGCGTTATGGATTACTTCTGCCCTTGAAACTTAAAGCACCGGAAAACGTTTCAAATCTTCCCGATTATGATTCTTTCGAAAACATAAAACAAAATTGGGATAAAGTCCGAAAGTCTTTTGTGTCCATTATTATCGATTTACCCGATGATATGCTCGATAAAGATATTTTCAAACATCCGACCGTCGGGAAAATGAACATTGAAGGAGCAATCGATTTTTTCGATTCGCATTTTAAACATCACCGCAAACAAATTTATTCGCTTCTAACTAAATAAAAAACGGAGAGTACAAATGAAAAAAGCCGCATTTTTCTTGGGGATTTTAATATCATTTACTTTTTTAGCAAATATTTCCTTTGCTCAACACGATGAAATAACCGGTTTGTGGAAAACGATAGATGACGAGACCGGCGAACCTAAATCGGTAGTTGAAATTTTTATTAAGGATAATAAACTTTATGGTAAAATAGTTAAACTTTTTAGAAAACCCGGAGAAGATCCCGATCCCGTTTGCGATAAATGCGATGAAGACGATCCGAGAAAAGATCAAAAAGTTCTTGGTATGACGATTATTACCGATATGGAATACGACGAAGACGATAACGAATGGGAAGACGGTGAAATTCTCGATCCTAAAAAAGGTAAAGTTTACGATTGTAAACTATGGGTCGAAAACGGGAAATTGCAAGTTCGCGGTTATGTTCTTTTCTTTCACAGAACCCAGGAATGGTTGCGGTACGATGGTGAAATATAATTAAATATCAGAATGTATAAATTATCGGAAATATATGTTTATCCGGTAAAATCTTTAGGCGGAATAAAATTAAATTCCGCCGAAGTTCAATTGAGAGGTTTGAAGTTCGACCGCCGATGGATGATTGTTGATGAAAACAACATTTTTCTTACTCAAAGAAGAATTCCGTCGATGGCACTTATTCGCACGGAAATAACCGGTAACCGGATAAAACTTACACACAAGTCAAAAAACATTTCATCTTTGTATTTGACCACCGGTTTATATTCTGATAAACAGACTTTAGTTCAAATTTTTAACAATAACGTTCCCGCTCATTTTGTTTCCGATGATGCGGATAAATGGTTAACGGAAACGCTCGGTGTTAAATGCAGACTGGTTTTTATGTCCGGTTCCGACATTCGACTTATTAATCCGAAGTATGCAAAACAAAATGAAACAGTTAGCTTTGCTGACGGTTTCCCGTTTTTGATCATTGGGCAACCCTCTATGGATTTGCTCAATTCTAAACTTCCCCAAAAAATATCCGTTAACAGATTCCGTTCGAATTTTGTATTCTCCGGCGGCGAAGCGCACGACGAAGATAAATGGAAAAAAATCAAAATTGGAGAAATAAATTTCGAAGTTGTAAAACCGTGTGCGCGTTGTGTGATTACAACCGTAAATCAAAATAATGGCAGAAAAGGGAAAGAACCTTTGGCTACGTTATCGTTGTACCGAAAGGTTGGTAATAAAATTTTATTCGGTCAGAACATGCTTACGGAAAATACCGGAGTAATTTCCACCGGCGATAAAATCGAAATATTGGAATTTAATGAATGAATAAAAGTAAAACGGAAAAACATTTGGTTGAAGTTATTAAAACCGCGCGGTATTTTACTTATGGCGAACTTACCGGAAAAACAAAGAACATTTGGTTTGTTCTTCACGGTTACGGGCAATTGGCTAAGTATTTTATCGGAAAGTTTAAAATTTTGAACGA
The DNA here is from genome assembly GCA_027030245.1 of Melioribacteraceae bacterium. Classification (GTDB taxonomy): domain Bacteria; phylum Bacteroidota; class Ignavibacteria; order Ignavibacteriales; family Melioribacteraceae; genus BMS3ABIN04. The sequence continues at coordinate 205,737 of JALVFE010000035.1, read as the reverse complement.
CGGTAACAATTTTATAGTTTCGCCGGAAGCTTTAAATAAATTTTATTTGAAGGGATTCTCGGGAAGAATAGGCGCTACTTGGATGACTAAGGAAGAAAGGGAATCGGAAATTAAAGATTATGTAAATTTCCTCGATTCTGTTTATACTACTTTGCTGAATAATATAAATCTTAACAGTATAAAAATAAACTTACTCGGATTTTCGCAAGGAGCTCACACTGCTGTAAGATGGTTACTCAAAGGCAAAATAGAACCGGATAACTTGATTTTATGGAGCGGTTCTTTCCCTAACGAACAAATCGGAGAAAATGAAGTTGCCCTTTTGAACGAATCGAGTATATTTATACTTATCGGTTCACGCGATGAGTTTATAGACGAAAAAAGTATTGAGGCGGAAAGACGCAGATTAAATTCAATGAAACTTAATTATGAACTGATTCAATTTGATGGCGGACATGAAATAACCGGAGAAGTATTGAGCCTGTTGGTAAAGAGATTGGAAGCGAAAGACAATGGAAAAAGTAAAATATAAAATATTAATAATTATTATACTCTTAATTTCAAGAGTTAACGCTCAGCATTTTACAAAAGGAGTGAATTTCACCGAATGGTTTCAACCCGATAATGTTCAACGGTTACCGTTCTCCAAATATTCCAAAGAGGATTTGGAAAACGTAAAACAACTCGGATGCGACGTTATAAGATTGCCGATTAATCTCCATGCAATGACCAAAGGTGCGGGCTCTACGGAATTAGACGAATTGCTTTTCCGTTTTCTCGATAAAGTTGTGGATTGGGCAGAAGAGTTAAATATAAATTTGATATTGGACAATCATTCTTTTGATCCGGCAATCAATACGGATTTCAGAATAGATACGATTTTAATTCCCGTTTGGAAACAAATGGTTGAGCATTATAAAGATAGATCCAATTTAATTTATTACGAAATTCTTAACGAACCGCACGGTATTTCCCAATCAAGATGGAATGAAATTCAGCAAAATGTTATTAACGAAATAAGAAAAATCGATTCGGTGCACACGATTATTGTTGGCGATGCGGATTGGAACGGATTCCGCAATTTAAAATATTTACCCGAATTTGCCGACACTAATCTTATTTACACGTTTCATTATTACGAGCCGACGCTTTTTACCCATCAAGGTGCCGATTGGACTTTGCCTTCCATGGAATACGTGGCTGATATTCCGTTCCCTTATTCCGCAGCGGAAATGCCACCGCTTGACCCTATCTATGCCGGAACATGGATTGAAGAAGTTTACAATTATTATTATTACGAAGGTACGTTCCAAAATATCGACAGTTTGCTGAACATTGCCGTTCAATTTAAAAATTCCAGAAACGTGGAATTATACTGCGGGGAGTTCGGCGTTTATATGCCAAACAGCAATAACCATGATAGGGTTTTGTGGTACGACCATGTAAGAAAGTATCTCGAACAAAATAACATACCGTGGACAACCTGGGATTATAAAAGCGGTTTCGGTTTGTTCAAAAAAGGCTCGAACGAATTGTTCGAATATGATCTTAATATTCCGCTCATCGAAGCTCTGGGAATGAATACCGTGCCGCAAAAAATCTTTGAGAGAAAGCCCGATTCTTCTCAAATATTGATTTATACGGATTTATTGGGAAAAAATATTTATGATTCCAGCTACGCTCCGGCTGAAAAATTACGTTTTTATTCTACTGATGATCCTCAAGTGGGTGATTTTTGTTTGTATTGGTCGGGCGACAAACAATATGAATACGTAAGCTTCGGGTTTGTTCCCGTGAGGGATTTCAGTTTTCTGGTGGAAAATGATTTTGTACTCAGTTTCTGGTTAAAAAGTTTTTCGGACGATGCGGAATTTAATGTAAGATTCCTGGATACAAAAGAAATCAATGATCCCGACGATCATCCTTGGAGAATGGTTTACAAAATTGATAGTACGGTTATGAAATTTGACGGCGAGTGGCATAAAATTGAAATTCCGCTTAAAGATTTTTGGGAACAGGGCGCATGGGATAACGGTTGGTTCGAACCTGTCGGTAAGTTCGATTGGACGGCAATTGACAAGTTTGAAATCGTAGCGGAATACAAAGACTTAACCGGAAAAGAATTCTGGTTCGATGAAATTAAAATTTACAATCCCGATTTGGTCGGCATTCACAATTCGGATATTCCGCTTGCATTCGAACTTTACCAAAATTACCCGAATCCGTTTAATCCAACCACAACAATAAAATATTCAATTCCTCAAACCCCCCTTAATCCCCCCTTTATTAAAGGGGGGAAAACAGGGGGGTTCGTGACTCTGAAAGTTTATGATATTCTTGGCAGAGAAGTAAAAACTTTGGTAAACAAAAAGCAAACACCCGGGAATTACGAAGTAACATTTAACGCAAATAATCTAAGTAGCGGAGTTTACTTTTACAAACTCGTCGCAGGAAATTTCATTCAAACACGTAAAATGATTTTGATGAAGTAGGGAACAACCATGGTTGTTCCCAAGTGACAGGTGATTTATAAAACGGCTAGCTATTTTAGGACTGACGGGCTGTTTCATATATAAGAAATATAAAATTGTTTTATAGCAAAAAAATTAATAAGGACTCAAAGTACTGTTGCAACTTTTCTATTATTCAATTAAGTTAACATTCAATTTGAAATAAATCTATAGCAACAAATTAAGGATACAAAATGAGTAAAATAAGAAAGATCACTTTAAGTGAGAAAGAAATACCGGAAAAATGGTACAATATCCAACCCGATATGCCTAATAAACCGTTACCGCCTTTGCATCCTGCGACAAAAGAACCAATAGGACCGGAAGATTTGGCACCGTTGTTTCCAATGGAATTAATCAAGCAAGAGGTTTCACAAGAAAGATGGATTGAAATACCCGAAGAAGTTAGAGAAATTTATAAAATGTGGCGGCCAACGCCGATGTTCAGAGCATATAATTTGGAAAAAGCATTGGATACTCCGGCAAAAATTTATTACAAGCACGAAGGAGTTAGTCCGGCGGGTTCGCATAAACCTAACACTGCCGTTGCACAAGCTTATTATAATAAAATGGAAGGAGTGAAAAAAATCACTACCGAAACAGGTGCAGGACAGTGGGGAAGCGCATTAAGTTTCGCTACTCAGTTGTTCGGTATAGGTTTGGAAGTGTTTATGGTGAAAGTTAGCTACAATCAAAAACCTTATCGTAAATTATTGATGAATACTTGGGGCGCCGATGTTTATGCTTCGCCTACCGATTTAACGGAGTCAGGAAGAAAAATTCTTAGTGAAGACCCCAATTCCCCAGGAAGTTTGGGAATTGCAATTTCGGAAGCTATAGAACGAGCGGTTAGTGATGAAACAACCAAATATTCATTAGGAAGTGTTTTAAATCATGTTTTGATGCATCAATCAATTATAGGATTGGAAGCAATTAAACAAATGGAAAAAGCCGGAGATTTTCCCGATATAGTTATTGCTCCGCTTGGCGGCGGTTCCAATTTTGCCGGAATTGCTTTTCCGTTCTTGCAATATAAACTCACTGAAGGGAAAGATATAAGATGCATTGCGGTTGAACCCGCTTCTTGTCCGAAACTTACAAAAGGTGAATTCCGTTATGACTTTGGTGATACGGTAGGTTTAACCCCGTTGTTACCTATGTACACATTGGGACATACATTTGTACCCGAACCGATTCACGCTGGTGGATTAAGATACCACGGAGCAAGTGTGTTGGTTAGTCAGTTACTCAAAGATAAACTTGTTGAAGCTGTAGCTCTTCATCAAATTGAATGCTTCGAAGCCGGGGTTCAATTCGCAAAAACAGAAGGTATTATTCCTGCTCCGGAATCTACACACGGTATTGCTGCGGTAGTACGTGAAGCACTTAAAGCTAAAGAAGAAGGAGTATCGAAAACTATTTTGTTTAATTTGAGTGGACACGGTTATTTTGATATGAGCGCTTATCAAGATTACTTTGACGGTAAATTGATCGAACATGAATTAACGGAAGAAGAATTACATGCAGCATTAAAAGATCTTGATACCCCGAAAATTGAAGAGTAAAAAACACAAAAACTACCGGAGGGAAAATTCTCTCCGGTTTCTTTTAAAAATGAAATTATTGAAATGAATAGATTCAAGATTCTCTTTTATGTTTTACCTTTCTTAGTTCTTTTATCTTGTTATCAAACGGAAATGCCAAGTAGACTTACGGCATTTATCCCCCCGAAAAATATTAAGCTAAGTCCGGCGACTTATAAAACCGCAAAAAACATCGAGCACTATTTCGACAGGCGATTTAAACTGGGTGTTTTTAACGGCACGGTTTTATTTGCGGAAAAAGGATTAATAGTTTTCAAAAAAGCTTATGGCTTTGCAAATTTCAGAAAGAAAGATACACTGCATACTAATTCTTCTTTTCAACTTGCTTCGGTAAGTAAACCGATTACAGCCGTTGCCTTACTTATGTTAATTGAGGAAGGAAAATTATCACTAGAAGATTCATTAGGAAAATTTATCCCCGATTTACCATATCACAATATAAAAATTGAACAGTTACTTGCTCATCGTTCCGGTTTACCTGAATATATGTACTTTGCCGATAAATATTGGAATGACAAACATGTATTCATACACAACGACGATGTAATCGATTTAATGAGAACTTATAAACCATTGCGTTATTATAAACCCAACGTAAGATATAATTACAGCAACACAAACTACGCTCTAATTGCTTCAATTATCGAGAAAGTAAGCGGTAAAAGTTTCTCCGATTTTATGAATGAAAAAATATTCAAATCGTTGGGAATGAAAAACACTTACGTTTATAACGGGGAAAATGTAAACAATAAAGTAGTAGGGTACATTACACGAAGGAGAAAAGCCGGGAACACCTATCTGAACGGCGTTGTAGGTGATAAAGGAATTTATTCGAGTGTGGAAGATTTATTTGCTTGGGATGCGGCTTTGAATAATGGTCTTTTACTCGATAAAGAATTGATGAAAAAATCATTTACTCCCTACCATAAAGAACTTAGGATTTACGATAATTACGGATTCGGATGGAGAATTAATGCTGCCGATTCAACTAATAAAATTGTATATCATACTGGTTGGTGGAAAGGTTTTAGAAGTTATTACATAAAACAGCTCGGGAAACAAAGGACGTTAATCATTCTTACCAATATGTCCAAAATTGGAATTATGGGCACAAAAGAACTTACAAATCTGTTTTAGTCGAAAATTTCATTCTCTAATTCTACCCTTTCTTGGTACAAAGTTTGATGTAGATCACATTATTAAAATATTTATTAAAAATATCGATGATACTATATCGAAAATTTCAAACAAAACCAACAGAGGGTAAAAAATGAAAAAAGCATTACTTCTTTTCCTATTCGTTTCATTTACAATTAAAGCTCAATTCAGCTTTGTTTCATCGAATCCGGCAGACGGATCGGTAAATGTTGGACTTAATGACACTTTAAGTTTTACGTTTAGTGCTCCAATCGATACTATGAGCAGTTTTAAATACGGTGATCAGTATTTTACAAATGTATTGCCACCGTTTCAAAAGTGGTTTAGTCAAGATTTATCAACAGTCTATTTTGCAGCTAATCTCGATTCTGCTAAGAAATATTTCTTTTTATTCCACGGAGTAAAATCCGCTTCGGGAGAGAAAATGGCAAGTCCGGTGCTAATTCAATTTACTACCGACAGTGTATTTTCGGGATACAGTGTAAGCGGAAGTGTATCAATTGAAGACGAAAATGTTTCACCGGCAAATTCAATAGTTGCATTTTTAGGGGCTCCGCTTGGTAATGAAGCGCCATTTATTCTTCATGCCGCTCTTGCCGACGTAAACGGAAATTATACGGCAAGTTATTTACCGGACGGAGTTTATTATCCCGTAGCCGTAAAAGACGTTAACGAAAATGGCGAAATCGATCCAAGCGAAGGTGATTTGATTGGTGAGCACGATTCAATTGAAGTTAACGGTTCAGACCTTGCGGGAGTCGATTTTGTTCTACGAAAAATCGATCCTGTTAAGTTTGCCAAAGCGCGTGCTATGCTCGATAGCATTAAAAACACACTTCCACCGAATTTGGTACTGTATTTCGTTCAAGGATGGAATGTGGATTCTTTAGCCGGAGCTACCGAGTGGGAATTCTATTTCTTAAATCTTACAATGTTTCAAGCTTTCAGAGTATATATTTCACCGTTTGGTCATGACGTAGAACAATTGGATATGGATTTCTTTAACTGGCTTAGGGATTTCAGAGCGCTAAGTGATTCGGTGAAAGCTGCAGCAATGCCCGATTCATTTATTGCCCGGGTCGAAAGAAGAATAGGACGCGCTTTAAGACACAGGCATTTGCCCGATAGTATCGGATTCGAAGTCTCTTTAAGCCTTGGAGATCTATCCCATACTTTCTTCTCGGATGTTATTCCGCAACCAGGAAAATTTTATTGGGGTTTGAGATATTCATTTTATAATAAGAATGATTCTACCGGCGGTGGTATTCCATACCGCGATGGAAGATTGGCAAAAATAGCCAACACGGAAAACGAAGAATATAAATTTTTAGCCGATTACAAGACCGGTAATGAAGTTTCCGTGACTTCAATCGGAGACAAAGAAAATATTCCATTGTCGTTTGAATTAAAACAGAATTACCCTAACCCGTTTAATCCGAGTACTATTATAAAATATCAAATTCCGCAAAATGGATTTGTTACGTTAAAGGTTTATGATATTCTAGGTAATGAAGTAGCGACGCTAATTAATAAACAGCAACAGGCGGGAGTCTACCAAGTTAATTACAATGCATCCAAACTGTCAAGTGGAATATATTTCTATCAACTTAAAACCGGTAGCTATGTTGATACGAAAAAAATGATCCTCCTCCGATAATTTATTGTTTGTACAGGAAACAAAAAACCCCGGTCTTTTTTAAGATCGGGGTTTTTAATTTAACACATTGTAAAATAGATTATGATAATTCTGCTGCGGATGCTACAATTCCATATTCATTAAATAAATTCCGGCGGCTAAAAATAAAAAGCTTGTAATCAACGGAGTGAAGTTGAAAATGTTAACTCCGGGAATCAGTACGCTCTCGCCGGGTTTTTGTGGATTGTAATAACCCCAAATATTGTTTTGCCCTTTGTATAATTTTTGTAATTTCTTTAATGAGGAAAGAGGTTTGCTGACATTATCCGAAAACGTTACTTTCGAACCCGAATATTTTACTCCGTCAACTTCGTATTCATACTTAAAATCGGCTACGGCAGCCGAAGCATAATCGGGAGTGCCATCTGCCTCCCGCCCTTTGAAAACAACGGTTCTTAAAGCTGTGGATAATAATTCCCCCTTAACCCTTGGCCAATTTGCACTTGCGAATGCTTTCATTATTTTAAGGAGAAATATTGCGGATGTTATGATTCCGACAAGTAAAAATACTGCCCCCATAATATTTATGATTGTATTTTGCATAATCCTTCCGTGATTGTGACTATTATGTTTACGGTGGTTAAAAATAAAAATTTAAATGAAAATATTCAGTCTTAAATAAAATATTTCTTCCGGGTTCAAATTTGTCAAATTACCGCTATATTTGTTTTCGTTTTTGAAAATAATTTTGAACTGCCGTTTTGATGATTGATTACAATAAAATAAAACGTGTACTGGTTGTACGCTTATCCTCGCTCGGCGATGTTTTATTGACCACTCCGGTTATCCGTTCATTAAAAAACAAATATCCCCATTTGAATATTGATTTTCTGGTGAAAGAAGAATACAAACAGGTTTACGAATACAATCCTTATGTAAATGCTTTAATGTTTTACAAAGATGATAAAAACTTTATACGTAAGTTGGCAGAAAATAATTACGATTTAATTTTGGATTTGCAAAATAACTTCCGGAGCAGAAAACTTATCAAACCGTTGAATACTGTCCGGCGGGTTTTCCACAAACCGACACTGAATAAATTTCTTTTAGTTAAGTTTAAAATAAATAGATTTAAAGATATTGTTTCGATTCCGGAATATTATGCTCGGGCACTCGATAATTTTGAACTGGATGACAAAGGTTTGGATTTATTTCTGCCGGAAGATATCAAATCGCAATTACCCACGGTAAAAAATTACATCGGATTTTGTCCGGGTTCGAAGCATTTTACTAAAATGTGGCCTGCGGAAAATTTCGTTGAATTAGGAAATATGTTTGCGGATAAAGGTTTTACGGTTGTTTTGTTGGGCGGAAAAGATGATAAAGAAATTTGCGCGGATATTTCAGCAAACATAAAAGGTTCGATTAATTTGAGTAATGATAATAACTTATTTCAGATTGCCGCCGATATGAAAATGTGTAACCTTGTGGTGTGTAACGATTCCGGTTTAATGCACACGGCTTCTGCCGTTCAAGTTCCGCTGGTAGCGATTTTCGGATCAACGGTAAAAGAGTTCGGATTTTTTCCATACAAAGCTAAAAGTTTAATTCTCGAAAATAATTTACTAAATTGCAGACCGTGTAGTCATATTGGTCGTAACTCGTGTCCTAAAAAACATTTTAAGTGTATGAAGGAAGTTACGCCCGGTTTGGTTTTCGAAAATGTTCAAAGGTTTTTAGCGGAATGAAAAAAGTTTGGGTTTTAATTTATAATGTGATTTTTGTCCCTTTGTTTTATGTAACGTTGCAGCTGGGAAGCGTTTTCAACAAAAAAATTAAAGAAGGAAAAAAAGGCAGAAAAAAATTATTCGAAAATTTGATAATTGATTTGGCCGGGCTCGACAGGACAAAAAAATTAATTTGGATTCATTCTTCCTCGCTTGGTGAGTTTGAACAGGCAAAACCTGTTATCGAGGAACTTAAGAAAAAATTCGACGTAAATATTTTGGTTACATTTTTCTCGCCATCCGGTTATCTTAATTCATTGCGTTATCCTTTTGCGGAAATCGTATCGTATTTACCCATCGACCGTAAAGCCGATATGGAAAGGTTTATAAACCTTGTTAAACCCGATGCGGTTGTGTTAATGCGTTACGATGTTTGGCCTAATATGATTTGGGAATTGGGAAAAAGAAAAATTCCTTTGTTTCTTATCGATGCAACTCTGCGTTCTGGTTCTAAAAGACTTTTGCCTGTTATCAAAAGTTTCAGCAAAGCGGTTTTTTCTGAGTTTACAAAAATTCTTACTGTATCCGATGAAGACCTTGATAATTTTAAAAAGCTGGGAATTAAGAAACATGCTTTGGAAACCGTAGGCGATACGCGTTACGACCGCGTTTACAAAAAAAGTATTGAAGCAAAGGAAAAGCAAATTTTAAAAAGTGAAATCACAAAGAATAAAAAAGTATTAATTCTCGGAAGTTCTTGGGAAGCTGATGAAGAAGTAGTGCTTCCTGCCGTTTTGAAATTGTTTGAAAAAGAACCGGATGTTTTGTTGATTTTAGCCCCGCACGAACCAACCGTTTTACGTTTGGAAAAACTCGAGCACTATTTTTCGGGAAAATTAAAAACCATAAGATTCTCACATTTGAATAATTACCGGGGCGAAAGGGTAATATTGGTCGATTCGATCGGAATTTTGCTTTCGCTTTACAATTTTGCGGATGTTGTATTTGTCGGCGGAAGTTTCAAACAAGGTATTCATAACATACTTGAACCTGCCGTTTACGGCAATCCGATTTTTTTTGGTCCCAAAGTAGAAAACAGTTACGAAGCTCAATTGCTTGTGAAAAAAGGGGGAGCGGTAATTGTTGAGAATAAAAAACAAGCCTACAAATTTTTGCGCAAGGTTTTTTCCGATTACGGAATCAGAAAAGGAATGGGCGAAATATCGAGAGAATTTGTTCGAAGCAATATCGGTGCAACGGAAAGAATCGTTAAGCGATTCGAGGCGTTTATCGGATAAATTAAATTTACTGTTAAATTAATTTTAAATAAATTAATATAAAAATATAAGGGGCTGTCTCATAAATGTTATGCTGTTCCGGATACTTTGGGATTAGCATCTTATTGTAACTACGGGTTCATTGTTGGTGTCCAAACGGTGACAAAACTCAACACAAACAACTCACCAAATGATAAATGACCAATTACAAACGTAAAACATAAAAGACATATGACGTAAAACGTAGGGGACGAAAATCTTCGTCCCCGAAATTATTTTATTAGCGAATTAGCGGCAATTCACAAACGTCAAAAACCTAGCGAACCCCATCGGGGTAAAATATTTATAAAAACATAATTTCCTTTAAGGTTAAAACCCCAGCGGGGTGACACCTTAAATTTATGTTATACTTAATCTGTGCCACTCCTACGGAGTTTGGGTTTTATGATTAGAATGCTTGTTCTATAAATATTTCACGCCTACGGCGTTTACTAAATGAAATAGCGAGTTCATTTTAGATTCCGAATAATAATTTTTCTCCTTGTCATGCTGAACTTGTTTCAGCATCTTATTCAAATTTACGCTTTCTTTTTAGATTACTAAACGATCCGCCGGAGGCGGACGGGATGACAAAAAAGAAATTTCAAATAACAAATCCCAAATTCCAATAAAGCGAATCAGTTCGAAGGTATTAGAACTACATACGGCCTAAAACAATTTGCGTTAAAAAATTCGTGTGGAGTAGCGTTAAAAAAATAATGCTGTTTGAGTCACGGTATATCGACAGATATAGCGGGACGAGTTCATTATTTTTAGCTACGTAGCTAAGAATTTTAGCAAATTGTTTTCAGCCTTGATTTTTTCTTTGGTTCGTTTCTTTTGTATCAAGACAAAAGAAATGAACATTCCGTTTCACGCCGATGGAGTTTGGGTTTTATGTTAGAATGATTGTTCTATAAATGTTTCACGCCTAACGGCGTTTGCGGGATGAAATAGAGAGTTCTTTTTAGATTCCGAAACAAGTTCGGAATGACATGGTAAAATGCAATCCACTGTAATAGACACGATGACGAAACTTTCTAGCTGTCATGCTGTCCGCTGCAAGCGGATTATTTCAGCATCTGATTTAAACTACAAGTTCTTTTTAGATTCCGAAACCAGTTCGGAATGACAAGTTCTTTGCACTGTTATGGAATATGACATGCCATTCGCCACAGGCGAATTGGTTCGGTATGTGATTATTTCTTGATAAAATCCGAAACAATCCGCCGTGCCGGATGGAATAACGATTTTTAAGTTTTGAGACAATTCCCTAAATAAAAATCTAGAATAAACCTTTTTAAAGTTCCGGACCAAATGCCGCCAATCTTTTACCTTCGTCGTTATCCATGTAATTTTTGAAATTCTCTATAAATTGTTCTGCCAACATTCTTGCTTGTTTATCGTATGCTTCTTTATCTTCCCAGAGATTTCTCGGATTCAGTAAGTTAGAATCCACATTATTTACAGCTTTCGGAATTTGAAGATTGAACAACGGCAATGTTTCATATTCTGCTTTTTCTAATGAACCGTCCAAAATAGCGTTGATTATGGCACGCGTTGAAGGAAGGTCGATTCGCTTGCCTACTCCATAAGGTCCGCCGATCCAACCGGTATTAACCAACCAAGCTTTTGAGCCGTACTGTTTCATTTTCTTCTGTAATTCTTCGGCATATTTTGTCGGATGCAAAAGTAAAAATGCCGCGCCGAAAGCTGCGGAAAAAGTCGGTTTCGGTTCCTTCACGCCCCGCTCGGTTCCGGCAACCTTTGCGGTGTATCCGCTAAGGAAATAATACATTGCTTGATCCATGGAAAGTTTTGCAACCGGCGGCAAAACGCCGAACGCATCGGCTGTTAAGAAAATTACGTTTTGTGCAGGACCGCCTTTCGAAACAGGCTTGACTATATTTTTTATATGATAAATCGGATATGAAACGCGTGTATTCTCGGTTTTAGAGCTGTCGCTGAAATCAACCTTTCCGGTTTCCGGATCGTAGACTACATTTTCGAGAAGAGCGTCTCTTTTGATTGCATTGTAAATATCCGGTTCCTTTTCGGGATCCAGATTAATAACTTTTGCATAACAGCCGCCTTCGAAATTAAATACACCTTCGTCGTCCCAGCCGTGTTCGTCATCGCCTATTAAAAGTCTGTTGGGATCGGTGGAAAGAGTGGTTTTGCCTGTACCGGAAAGACCGAAAAATATTGCCGTATCCCCTTTTTCTTTCCCGACGTTTGCCGAGCAGTGCATCGCGGCAATACCTTTTAACGGTAAATAATAATTCATTATGGAAAATATTCCCTTTTTAATTTCGCCTCCGTACCACGTACCGCCGATAACGGCTTTTTTCTCTTTTAGGTGAAATGCAACATAAACTTCGCTGTTCAAACCGTGTTCTTTCCACTTCGGATCGGTTGTTTTACAAGCATTGAATAAAACAAAATCCGGTTCAAAATTTTCAAGTTCTTCTTCCGTAGGTCGGATAAACATGTTTTTCACAAAATGGGCTTGCCAGGCAACTTCCGTTATAACTCTTACTTTAAGTCGTGTGTTTTCATTTGCTCCGGCAAAAGCATCCATTACGTATAATTTTTTTCCGCTTAATTGTTTAATCGAATTATCGTACAAATCTTTCCAAACCTCTTCGCTGATCGGCTTATTATCGGAGCCTTTTCTTCCGGGGCCTGCCCACCAGATATTATCTTTGTGTTCATCTTCTTCAACTATGTATTTGTCTTTCGGCGACCTGCCGGTATAAATTCCCGTATCAACGGCTACGGCGCCGAATTCGGTAACAAATCCTTTTTCATATCCTTCCAAACTCGGATCGGTTTCATGCTTAAACAGTTCGTCATAAGATAAATTATAATAAATTTCTTTTACGTCGGTTAAACCGTATTCTTCCAGGTTTACGTTTCCCATAACTATTCTCCTTGGTAAATAATTAAACTTAAATATTTAGTTAAATTAGGATTCTTATATCGTAAATTTAATAAATCGTTTAATTAATATCCCGAAAAAGATTTATAAAAACAATTTAGTGATATAAAATAATGTAAAAATATTTGCTGTATGTTTCCTAGTTTTTTATAATTATATTGTAAATAAAATCATTTTCCGGAACATTTTACATACCGGTTTTCGTATTGTGTTTGGTAAAGAATACAATGCGTCGTGTTCTATATCACAATTGAACAGTCTTCGTTGCTTTTAATTCTGATATAAATATTTATAATTAGCGCAGAAACGGAATGCATTTGAGATTCAAAAAAGAGAAGGGTGAAATTTCAAGCAATAGCGAACTGGAACTGTTCGAAAAAGCTCCGATAGGTATTTTAATATTCGATGAGAATTGGAAAGTAACCAAAGTTAATTCCAACTTCCTTAAGTTAGGCATAGTTAAAACGCCTTTCAGATATGAGCTTGCGGGGAAAAGTATTTTGAACGTGAATGTTTTCGAATCCCCGGAAATTTTCCCGCTAATAAATTCCCTGCATTCTAATAAAACTTTTGAAAGGGAAATTAAAAGTCTAAATACGATAGACGGTTCCGAAATTACAATTATACTAAAAGGTGTTCCGCTCTTTGAAGGCGAAAAATTTAAAGGCGGAATTTTAATTGCGGAAGATTTAAAAATTTCAGCCGACGCTAAACGTGATCGGCTTTTTAGTTCTGATTTGGTTGTAAATTTATTTTCAAATTTAAGCGATTTTTATTTAATAACTGACACGGCCGGTAATATTGTTCAAGCGGTTAATTCATCCGATAAAAAAATATTCGATGTCCTTCAGAAAAGTATTGGCAGAAAACTGACGGAAATATTTTTCCCGGTATTAAAACATTCCGTCGGGGAAATTTTAAGGGTGGTGGTCTCTTCCGGTCAACCTTTCGAATCGGAATTGGGATTTTTTCCGGCCGAAGAAAAACAAATTGTAAAAGCAAAATTTATCCCTTTCAAACAAGAGAACGGAGAAGTAGAATTCGTCCTTGTTTTACTTACACTTAAAGAAACCAAAGTTACCGCGGGGAAAGAAACATCTGAGAAAGACACGGAACAACTTAAAGCGGAAGAAGTTTTTGAAATTTTAAATGACATAGACGAAAGTGTTATTATTCTTGATTTTGAAGGCAACATTAATTTTATAAACGAACAAGCGCTTAAAATCTGCGGTAAGAAAAAAGAAGAACTTTTAGGCCAATTTTGTAATAAGTTGTTCCCTTTGTTCGATAAATCCAAATTTGCCGAATTGAAAAAAGAAATTCTGGAAAAGAAGAAATGGATTGGAAAACTTCCGTTTTTCAAAACCGATAAAGAACAAAGTATTGAAGCAAAAATTACCTACGAGGAATTAGGCGGGGAAAAATATTTACTGCTACTCTGCAAAGAAGGGGAAGAAAAAACCGAAGATGACGATGCCGCTAAAAGAGTAACGGAAAACTTCAGAAAAATAATTAACATTACCAAAGAGTTTATTATTACTTTCCGGCCTGACGGAAAAATTATTTTTGTAAATCCGCATTTTACACAAGAGTTCAAATATCATGTGGATGAAGCCATTAACTTAAATTTTATGAATTTAATCGATAAAAATTCTGAACATATTAACGGCTTCTCCTTCGAGAAAATCAGCAAGCAGAATGTTACAACCATTGATTTACCGCTAAAAACGAAAGACGGACGTGTTTTAATTTGTCAGGCTACAATAAACGCAATAAAAGATTCGAAAGGGGAAGTAAAATATTTCAATGCAATTTTGAAGGATGTAACCGGCGAACATCACGCAAAAAACGAGCTGCGTAAACTTTACAAAGTCTTGAATTCACTCGATAACGGAGTAATAGAACTGGTTAAAGGTAAAGCCGTATTTGCAAACGAAAAATTTGCAGATATTTTGAAGTATGAAAAGCCGAAAGAAATTATAGGCAAAGAAGTAAGCGAATTGTTGGTACCCGAAAACGAAGAACGTATTTCCGATTTGTTCTCGGCAAAACCGGAGAAAAATCATCAATCGCTTGAAATTTCATGGCTTACTAAAAACGGAAGACCTGTAAAGCTTAATTCCATTCTTTACCCGCTTGCCGATACCGAGAAAATTCTTGTTGTAGTGAAAGAGGAATCAGAATCCGTTTCTCATAAACTTCCCGAACGGAAATCTTTTGAAATTGAAAACATAATTGAAAATTTGGACGGTTTTGTATGGACTGCCGAAGAACATAACGGAAAACTGAAAGTTAATTATTATTCCGATAATGTTTTGGAAGTTACCGGATACAAAAGCAAAGACTTTATTGAAAATGAAAAATTGTGGATAAACATTATTCATCCTGAAGATACGGAAAAGGTAGTAAGCGGATTAAGGGAGTTTTATCATGATAAAATAAAATCGAACAAGCTTGAACTTGAATATAGGTTGATTAGAAAAGACGGAATGACGATTTGGGTGAATAATAAAATTACCGTAAAAAGAAACGAAAACGGTAAAGTTGAAAAGGTATACGGACTTGTAACCGATATAACCAAAAAGAAAAAATCGGAAGAAGAATTAAAAAAATATACCGACGATCTTAAAAAATTAAACGAGACGAAAGACAGATTCATTTCTATTATATCGCACGATTTGCGCACTCCGTTCAGCTCAATTCTCGGTTTTACCGATATGCTTTTAACCGAGAAAGATTTGGATGACGAAAAGAAAAATCAATATATCGGGTTTATCAAGGAATCCGCATTAAATATGCTTTCTCTTGTAAATTCGTTATTGGACTGGATACGTTTGCAAACCGGCAAAATGAAATTTGAACCTTCCGGAATTAATGCCAAAGAGATTCTCACTAAAGTAATTCAAATGCTTTCGGGTCGTGCAATGCAAAAAGGCGTAAGCATAATTTCTGAGTTAGATCATGATTTCTATGTTTACGCGGATCCCGATTTGTTAATGATAATATTAAACAATCTTATTTCCAACGCTTTGAAATTTACTCCGTCGGGAGGCTCAATTAAAGTTAAGGGAAGATATCTGATCGATAAAAAAATGGTTGAGTTCTCCGTCCGCGATACTGGCGTTGGCATGGATGAAGAGGAAACAAGTAAACTGTTCAGAATAGATGAGAAATTTACTACTTTGGGTACCGATGGTGAACGGGGCAGCGGTTTGGGATTGAAATTGGTACACGAAATTGTGAAACGTCACGGAGGGGAAATTTCGGTAAAAAGCAAAAAGGGCGAAGGAACGGAGATGATTTTTACTTTGCCGGTGGCTGCAAATTCGATATTATTGGTAGACGATTCACAAACCGATAGAATTTTATATTCCAGAATAATTAAAAGCATGCTGCCCGGTTATGAAATAATAGAAGCCGTTAACGGAAAAGATGCATTGGCAAAACTTGAAAAAGAAATTTCGCCTTCGTTGATTATTTCCGATCATTCCATGCCGGAAATGAACGGTTATGAATTTGTTCGTCAGTTGAGCGCTTCGGTGATAAAATTCAAACCGCCGGTGATTATTTTAAGTGAAGATATTGACGAAGATTTAAGACAAATGTACGGCAAACTGGGAATACAACATGTTTTCAAAAAGCCGGTAAATCTCAGCGCTTTCAAAAAAGCATTGGAAGATTCGTTAAGGGAATCGGTACTTATTTCATAGGTTCGTCCAAAATCGAAAACTTTTTCCATCCTTTATAATCAAAATGCCACCACTCGGAATTAATCGGTTGAAATCCGAATTTCATCATTACTTCCCTAAGAAGCTTTCGATTCTTTAAAACATGTTCAGGTAAATTTTTATAGCCGGGATGCGCTTTAACCGTAAAATTATCGTAACCGGTACCCATATCCAGTTGATTGCCGAGTGAATCGATAAGAGTTACATCAACGGCAGCGCCGCGGTTATGCCTGGAACCTTTGGAAGGATTTGCCACGTATCGTTCGTCGGGCATAATTTTCCACATTATTTTTTGCACCGATAGCGGTCTGTAACCGTCGAAAATTTTTATCCGCAAATTGTAGTTTTTCATTAAATATTTGTTTGCTTCGGAAAGTTTTTCCGCTACTATTTTTCTTAAATAAACTTTACCGGTCGGATATAAAACTTTACCGGTAAAATTATTTTTCGTTGCATATCTTACATCGGTAACAATTGTTGAGTCGATTGCGCCGAGCCATACGATTGAAGTATCGCTTTGAGCGTAAGTGGAAGAAAAAAGACAAAATATAAATAATATAACTTTAATTATTTTCATTTTGATTTCAGTACTATTCCGGTAACCGGAGCAATTTCAACCGTATCCGAAATTTCCGCAAGAGGAGTTGTTCCCGCTTTCGTACCGCTGACCAACACTTCCCAGTTGCCTTCCGGTAAAGTGAATTTTGCGTTTTGAGTATGGTTGGCATTGAATGCAACGAAAAAAGTATCGCCGGCGTGAGTTAATTTGTAAGCTAACGCAAATTCGTTTCCGGGAAGTTCGTAAAATGTTATATTGTTATAATCCGCACGGCGGAATGCGGGATATTGTTTACGTAATTGAATTAAACCTTTGTAGTAATCGACCAATTCTTTGTTAATTTCCGCGTGTTTGTAATTTATGTAATTTGTTTCGTTATCCTTTTCATAACTGTTGTGATCCATTTTCCCCTTATGTTTATCGTCAACATCAATATCGAAAGGAATAACTTTGCTCCGGGCAAATTCCTGACCTTCGGAAATCATTGTGATGCCTTGCGATGTAAATAAAAACAGAGCCGCAAGTTTATTTAATTTCAGTTGTAATGGCGTTAGTTTTACGTGGGAATCGACATCGGTGATTATTTTATCCGGATCAACTTCTCCGCTGCCGATGCGAATAAAATCGCCTAGAGTGTAACCGTCGTGCGATTCAAGATAATTAACCGAATGTTCAGGTTTTTGGAAAAGCCCGAGGAAATCCTTTTCCAAAGTTCCACGAACGTAACTTTTTATTCTTTCTTTGTTATTATTACCGTACCATTTCCCGAAAATCCAGCCTTGACCGTTAAAAGGGTTTTCTCCCTTAATTCCGTTACGTATTTGGTCGTTCCATGCTCCCCAACCGCGTAGTGAAAATCCTTTCGGATCATATCCGCCGCCCCAAGGTTCGCAGACAAAAACAACATTCGGATTAATTTTCCGCGCTTCATAAATTACATCTTCAATTGTTATCCAATCGATTAACTTGCCCAGATCGAAACGGAATCCGTCGATATGATATTCTTTCATCCAATAAAGAATGCTGTCGATAATTAATCTTCTTACCATCGGGCGTTCGGTTTTCAAATCGTTTCCGCAATAGCTTTGCGAAATAAAATTACCGTTTTCGTCCAACCGGAAATAATACTTTTGATCTATTTGCTTTAAGTTTCCCAATTCGTATTCGGATAAATGATTGAAAACAACATCCATGATTACGCCTATACCGGCTTTGTGGAATGCTTTTACCATATCTTTGAATTGATTTACTTGTTTACCGTCTTTTCCCATCCAGACGTTGCGTTTCAAATTTTTCCAACTTTCGCTGTAATATGCTTCCGGTGCGAAAAAATTGGACGTCATGTATCCCCAATGATTTTGTTCATACGGATTCCAAGTATTGTAAAATCCGTTAAGTGAATCTTTGTATGGAATTTCCATATTGCCGAACTCCATAACCGGCAGAAGTTCTACCGTATTAATCCCCAATTTTTTTAGGTAGGGAAGACCGCCGGAAATATTCTCTTCCGTAAGAGCTTCGTACGTTCCGGGTAGTTTTGCACCGGAAGAATTGTGTGCCGTCATATCCCGCACGTGCATTTCATAAATAATCAAATCGCGCCAATTCCTTTGTATCCATGTATCGTTTCCCCAATCGTATTCGTTTTCGTAAACTATTGATTTTCGAGGATTAAGATAAGTTGTGAAAGAGGCGACGGCTTTCGCATAAGGATCGACACAAAGAGGAAGTTCTTCGGGTGCGCTGTTTCCCGAATGTAAAACTTTATAACCGTAATACTTCCCCTTAAGATTTTCATCTATTATGCTTTCCCAAACCCCGTCCGGATCTTTTGCCATTTCGTAAGTCTTGCCTGTGGAATCTTCCACATGGTCGAACACTACTAGTAAAACTTTTTTTGCATTCGGTGCAAACAAACGGAAATATGTTTTATTTTCCTTTATGTAAGAGCCGAGTTTTTTTGTGCTGTAGAGTGAATCCAAATTCGACAAGTCTGACTTTTTTGATATGTTATTTTCTTGACGGAGATTTTTATTTTCGGAAATAAACAAACCAGTTCCCTTTATATTTAAGTTAAAAAATATTAAAATTATTACAATTAGTGCTATATTGAATTTTCTATTCATTCTTATAATCGAAATATGTTAACGGAAATTAACAAATTATGGCTAAAATAAAAACGTGGAATTAGGCAAACATTATAAAAATCCGCTTGGGGTGTGAACAGATGAGGATTTTACCTTAATATTACAGTTATGACTAATATGTTCTACTCTAATTCTTCTGCTGAGCTCTATAATTCTTTTATTGTGAATTCGTCACTATAATTTACGATTTCCGGATTTTCCAAATCAGTAATTTTAATTCTATAGTGGCGCGAAGGGTATATCGTAGTCGGTATTGTCCATTTGAAATATCCTGTGTTTTGAATTGAGGGAATAATCGTTAATTTCGGTTTTAATTTTCTTACCAATTCCATTTTCACGAATCTTACTTCTTTTGTTGGTTTCCAACGGATTTCGTAAGTTCTTTCCATGTACCATGTTTCCCATCGTTCCGGCGATGTAACGGATAACTTTGATGTGAAAACCGTTACTTCGGATATCTCGGGCGGTGAAGTGACTAATTGTTTTTCGTGGCATGCCTGAAATAAAACTAAAAATGCAATTAAAAGTCCAACTGAAACTATTGTTCTTTTTATTTCTTTTTCCATGGTTAATCCCTTGGAATTTTTAACGGATTATAAAAACTTTTTTTAAAATATCAACTTCAAATTTTATGAGTGGAATAATAAAAATGCTCTGTCAAGGTGTAAATCATGAGTGAAATTGATGTTAAAATCCGGATTAAATTTCGCAAAATGTTTTATGGTCTAAAGTTATGCCTCAAATTAAGCTAAATTCAAATGTAGAAAACTTATTTTAGGACATTTTGTGTGATTTTTTCTTTATTATTTATTAATTATTTGTTATTATAAATCCGAAAATAAGAATTTTTATTCTGAATTCTTCCCGAACATTATTAAAACTTGTTTTGATGATAGAAACAGATAAATATATGCCCGCCGGGGTTGAATTAAAATGCTATCATTGCGGGGAAGACTGCGATACGGATGATATCCGTATAGACGATAAAGTGTTTTGTTGTAACGGCTGCAAAACCGTATACGAAATATTAGACCAAAATAACCTCTGCACTTACTATACACTCGATGAAAATCCTGGTATTTCACAAAAGAAAGAAATTAAACGTAACTATGATTTTCTGGATGATCCCCAACTAAAAGAAGAATTAATTGATTTTACCGACGGAAATACTACCAAAGTTACATTTAGTATTCCTCAAATGCATTGCAGTTCGTGCATTTGGATTTTGGAAAACCTATTTAAATTGAATCCGGGCATAAAATTTTCGCGGGCGGACTTTTTAAAAAAGATTGTTACAATTCAATATTCCGAAAAAGAAATTACTCTGAAAGAAGTTGTACGATTGCTCGATTCGATAGGTTACGAACCAGATTTGAACCTCGAAGGAAAACAGAAAGAGAAAACAAATTCGCATAATAAAAAATTAGCTTACAAGATTGGCATTGCTGGTTTTGCGTTCGGTAACATTATGTTGTTCAGTTTTCCCGAATATTTGCACGTAGAAAGTTTTTCGCGTGACGTATTGAAAGAAACATTTGGTTACTTGAATATATTGTTCGCCCTCCCCGTGTTTTTTTACAGTGCAAGCGAATATTTCGTATCGGCATATAAAGGTCTTAAAAAGAAAATTGTAAATATCGATGTACCGGTATCGCTCGGTATTATTGTATTGTTTACGCGAAGTCTGATTGAGATTTTAACGAATACGGGCGTTGGTTATTTGGATTCAATGACTGCTTTGGTTTTTCTGTTACTCGTTGGAAGAATATTCCAAAACAAGACGTACGATGCGCTGAACTTCGAGAGGAATTACAAATCGTATTTCCCGATAGCCGTTACGATTAGAAAAAACGGAAAAGAAACCACAAAGCCGGTAGGAAAATTAAAAGTTAGGGACAGAATAATAATTAAAAATAACGAATTGGTACCTGCCGATTCGGTTTTGATAAACGGGCGCGGATTTATCGATTACAGTTTTGTTACGGGAGAATCGAATCCTGTGGAAAAAGTGAACGGCGATTTAATTTACGCAGGCGGAAAGCAGGTTGGCGGTGCAATTGAAGTTGAAACTATAAAAGAAGTTTCGCAAAGTTATTTAACCCAGCTTTGGAATAACGAAGCGTTCAGTAAAAAATACCAGAGTAACATTAACTCAATGGTTAATGTTGTTAGTAAATACTTTACGTTTGTTATCCTTTCCATAGCTACGGTTGCGGGAATTTACTGGTGGCCCGAGTCGAGTATTGCATTCAATGCTTTCACTGCGGTTTTAATTATTGCTTGTCCGTGTGCTTTGGCATTATCAACACCGTTTACTTTGGGAAATAGTTTAAGGATTTACGGAAAGAATAAATTTTATCTTAAAAACACGGACGTCGTTGAAGCAATGTCGGAAATTACCGATATAGTTTTCGATAAAACCGGAACTTTAACGGAAACTGGCTCATCTACCGTGAAATTTATAGGTGAACCTCTGACCGATGAAGAAAAAGTGCTGGTAAAAACCCTCGTGCGCAACTCTTCTCATCCTTTGAGCAACGGAATTAACGAATTATTCGATATCGATGTTTCCGGAGATGTGAAAGATTTTAAAGAAATTCCGGCAAAGGGAATCGAAGCGGTTATTAACGGGAAACATGTAAAAATCGGTTCACGCATGTTTGTAAATCACGTACAAGAAGAAAATAAAATAGATCTCAGCACGCGTGTGTTTTTATCCATAGACGGAAATACCAGAGGTTATTTCGCAATAAAAAATTCTTACAGAGAAAATTTGGATGAGATAATTAAGAAATTAAAGCGGGATTACAATTTATACTTGCTTTCCGGAGATAACGACAGCGAAAAACCTGAGCTTCAAAAAATTTTCGGTGAAAATACAATTATGAAGTTCAGACAAACCCCGCAAGCAAAATTGGATTTTGTTAAATCTTTACAACAAAATGGGAAAAAAGTTTTAATGATTGGAGACGGATTGAACGATGCCGGTGCATTAAAACAAAGTGACGTCGGAATTTCGATCTCCGAAAACGCAAATAATTTTTCTCCGGCGTGCGACGGAATTCTGGAATCTAAATCTTTTGGAAAGTTAGATGAATTTATCAATTTTGCAAAAACCAGCAAACGAATAATTATTGCCAGTTTTATTATTTCGTTTATTTATAATCTGGTAGGAATTTATTTTGCGGTACAGGGAACGCTCTCGCCGGTAATTGCAGCAATATTAATGCCGTTAAGTTCGATTTCCGTGGTAGTATTTACAACCTTCACGACAAATGCATTTGCAAAAAGCAAGAAATTGTTGTAATGTCAGTTATTTTAATTTTAATAGGTTTTAGTTTGTCGGTCGCAATTTTATTTTTAGTTCTTTATTTATGGGCGGTAAAAAGCGGGCAATACGACGATAAATATACGCCGTCGGTAAGAATATTATTTGATGATGAAATAAAAGATGACAGAGAAAAAGATAAGAACGGAGATGCAGAAAAAAGCGCAAATAAATTAAATCACAACTCAATTAACTAACAGGAGTATCTTTATGAATGTGGAGAAGTTCAAGTATGACAATTACTACCCGAAACTGTTTGCACTAGCGACAATTTTTTGGGGAGTAGTTGCATTGCTCGTAGGGGTTACAATAGCTATTCAGCTATATGTCCCCGCTTTGAATTTAGGTATCCCTTATACTACATTTGGGCGATTACGACCGCTGCATACTAATGCGGCAATTTTTGCGTTTGTAGGGAACGCAATTTTTGCAGGCGTTTATTACTCGTTGCAGCGCATCTCCAAGACCAGAATGTTTAGTGATGTGTTAAGTAAAATCCATTTTTGGGGATGGCAATTAATTATTGTTGCCGCAGCGGTAACTTTGGTTTCCGGTATTACCACTTCCAAAGAATATGCCGAATTGGAATGGCCTATCGATATCGCAATTGCGGTAGTGTGGGTTGTTTTCGGCATTAACATGATTGGAACCCTGATGAAAAGAAGGGAAAAACACATTTATGTTGCCGCATGGTTCTATATTGCGACTTTTGTTACCGTGGCGGTTTTGCATATCGGTAACTCAATTGAATTGCCGGTTACTTTCTTGAAAAGTTATTCGGTATATGCCGGCGTTCAAGACGCTTTGGTGCAATGGTGGTACGGACATAATGCGGTTGCGTTTTTCCTGACCACGCCGTTTTTGGGTTTGATGTATTACTACCTGCCGAAAGCGGCTAACAGACCGGTGTTTTCTTACAAACTTTCGATTCTGCACTTTTGGACATTGATTTTTATTTACATCTGGGCCGGACCTCACCACTTATTATATTCCGCTTTACCTAACTGGGCTCAATCGCTCGGTACCGTATTTTCCATTATGCTCTGGATGCCTTCGTGGGGTGGTATGCTAAACGGTTTGTTAACCCTAAGAGGCGCTTGGGATAAAGTCCGGGACGATCCGGTTTTGAAATTCTTTGTAATCGGTGTTACCGCATACGGTATGTCCACCTTCGAAGGACCGATGTTATCTCTTAAAAACGTGAATGCACTTGCGCATTTTACCGATTGGGTTCCTGCTCATGTGCATGTTGGTACTTTGGGTTGGAATGGTTTTATGACGTTTGGTATGCTTTATTGGATGGTACCTAAACTGTGGAAAACAAAATTGTATTCAAGAAAATTAGCTACGGTTCATTTTTGGATTGGTACGTTGGGTATTGTGGCATGGGTAATCCCCATGTGGTGGTCGGGTATAACCCAGTCTTTGATGTGGAAAGAATTTACCGAATTAGGTTTGTTGAAATATCCGAACTTCTTGGAAACGGTTTTACAAATTGTACCTATGTATATCATCCGTTCAATCGGCGGAACACTTTATTTTACCGGTTTATTAATCCTTGTATACAATTTGTATAAAACGATGAAACAAGGAAGCTTTGTTCCGGAAGAAGAAGCGGAAGCAGTTCCTTACGATAGAACTCCCGAACCGCTTAAATACGGAATGATTCACAGATATATCGAATCGAAAACTTTACTTTTTACAGCTTTGGTATTTCTCGCAATTATCGTTGGCGGACTGGTTGAGGTAATTCCGACATATTTGGTTAAATCGAATATCCCGACAATCGCTTCGGTTAAACCTTACACTCCGCTCGAGTTGCAAGGAAGAGATATTTATATACGGGAAGCATGTAACAGCTGTCACTCTCAATTAGTAAGACCATTCCGTTCCGAAGTGGAACGTTACGGGGAATATTCGAAAGCGGGCGAATTTGTTTACGATCATCCGTTCCTCTGGGGTTCGAAACGTACCGGCCCGGACTTGCACAGAGTCGGTAAAAAGTATTCGAACATGTGGCATTATCTGCACATGCAAGATCCGCGTCAAATGTCCCCGGGTTCTCTTATGCCCAGATATCCATGGCTTTTGGAATGGGATATGGATAAAGAATCGATTCCGGCAAAAATCTCAGCAATGCGTACGTTGGGAGTTCCTTATCCCGAAGGTTACGAAAATCAAGCAATTGCCGATTTGGAAAAACAAGCTAACGAAATTGCAAACGATTTGATGCAAAGCGGGATTGATGCCGATCCGAATAAAGACATAATCGCTTTGATTGCATATTTGCAAAGATTGGGTACTGACATTAAGAAAGAAGTCGCAGAAAAATAAGGAATGATATTAAATGTTTTCAAATCTTTTAAGTTCAATAGAGGATGTTTCGGTTTATCCCGTAATAACTTTGATACTTTTTGTTTTTGCTTTTGTCTTGGTTGTAATAAGATTGGTGTTTATGGATAAAGAAACCGTGAATGAAATGAAAAACATCCCTTTGGAAGATGATAATGAAGAATTTATAACAAACAATGAGAATAAAAATGAGAAAACACAAAATATTTAAATTTTTGCTCATGGGAATTTTTCTGCTTCTTTTTTCAAATTCGTTGTATGCAGAAAACGGCTCTCATGATTCTTTATCGACGGTAATCCAAGTAATGGTTGCCATTGTCGTATTTTTTGTAATTATTGTCCTCTGGTTGGTAATGGTTTATTCAGAGAAAAATGATTCGGAGGGCAAAGGATTCAAAAAAATATTCGGCACATCCAAACCTTCTTCCATTGAAGAAGAGGAAAAACTTTTGCTCGACCATGAATACGACGGTATACGCGAACTGAATAACCGGATTCCCCCATGGTTTAATGCGATTCTTTACGGTACGGTTATTTGGGCTGCCGCTTACATGATTTATTTCCACGTTGTTGGTAGTGGAAACGTTCAAGAAGAAGAATATGCCGTAGAAATGAGAGTTGCCGCAATGCAACGCGAAGCTCTTAAATCCAGCGGAGCTCTTATTGACGAAAATTCCGTTACAGTGACCGATGACGAAGGGGATTTGAAAAGCGGCGAGGAAGTTTATACCAAAAACTGCGCTGCTTGCCATGGTACTCAAGGTCAAGGTTTGGTTGGACCTAATCTGACCGATAATTATTGGATTCACGGAAATGATATAAAAGACTTATTCAAAACGATAAAATACGGCGTGGCGGCAAAAGGTATGCCTACATGGGAAGCTCAATTAAGTCCGCAGGATATACGAAATGTAGCCAGTTATATTTTGGTTAAACTACACGGTACAAATCCGCCCAATCCGAAAGCTCCGGAAGGAGATTTGTACGAAGCCAAATAATAGAATTTGGTTATTAAAAAACCCGCAATTTAATTGCGGGTTTTTTTATTATTATTTCATACCTTTGAACTTAAAAAAAATTGTTTAAGAAAGGAACTTAATGCGAAAAAGCATTGCGGCTCTTATAGGTATTGGTGCTGTTTTATTGATATTTGTTTTTTATTTTTCGAAAAATAACGATGATACCGAAAAGCTAACAGAAGAAAGATCGGCTAAATCGGCGGAAGTTAAACCTGATACCGCAAATAAATTCGATCCTTTTAAGACCACAACAGATGAACCGCCCAATTCCGTAAAATACATTGTTAATACCGATAGCAGCATTGTAAATTGGTCGATCAGCCGTCATAAAGGTTATGTTAAGTTTGAAGAAGGCTATTTAAGCGTATTGAATAACGAACTTACTGGCGGTATCTTCTACGTTGCAATGGATAGCATAAAAGATGTTGATATAGATTATAAATTAATGAAAACCGTGTTGGAAAAAGTTCTAAAATCCCCCGAATTTTTTAACACTCGGAAATATCCCACATCGGCATTTAAAATAGAAAACCTCAGGAAAATTGGACCGGATAAATATTTAGTTTCCGGCTATATGAAAATATTCGACAAAATCAGAAATATTAAATTTAAAGTAGAAGTAAACATTAAAAAAGATACGTTAAGAGCAACGACGGATAAATTTTTTATAGACAGAACAAAATGGGGATTGACCGCATATTCAAAAAACTACGTTCAGCAAGATACAAGTTTTGTGGTTCCCGATTCAATTGGCTTTGTAATCAAGATTTTAGCCGTTAAAAGTGAGAAGTGAATTCTTATTAAACTCACCTCGCAGTTTGCTAAATAAAAAATTGTTAGTTGATAAAGATTATCCGGGAAACTTTTTTATTAATGAATTGTATCATTAGCGAAATTTTGATATCGGGATTCGATATTAAAAAACAAATGTGAAAAGAGAGGTGGAATTATGGCATTTAATTTCGACAAATTAACGATTAAGGCACAGGAAACGGTTCAAAATGCAGTTGAGATTGCACAAAACTATAACAATCAAATAGTAGAACCGGAACACTTGTTTGCTGCAATGCTTCAAGATGCCGGTGGCGTTGCCGAATCGATGATTCAAAAAACCGGCGCGAATGTCAGTTTGCTTAAAGTAAAAATCGGTGAACTTTTGGAAGCTTTGCCGAAAGTAACCGGAGCCGGAGTTGGTAATCAACAGTTATCGATGGCAACGGCAAAACTTTTGGATAAAGCGGCCGAAGAAGCACGCAACCTTAAAGATGAATTTATTTCAACCGAGCACTTACTGCTTGCTTTAACGGAAGACGACGGGAAAGTAGGACAACTGTTGAGAGATAACGGAATTTCGAGGGATGTGGTCTTAGCGGCTTTGAAAGATATCCGGGGTTCCCAGCGGGTAACATCGCAAAATGCGGAAGATACTTATCAATCGCTTAAAAAGTTCGGTAGGGATTTAACCGAACTTGCCAGGTCGGGTAAACTCGATCCCGTTATCGGTCGCGACGAAGAAATCCGGCGGGTATTGCAAGTTTTATCAAGACGAACGAAAAACAATCCGGTTTTAATTGGCGAACCGGGCGTTGGTAAAACCGCGATTGCCGAAGGAATTGCACAGCGTATAGTTTCGGGCGACGTTCCGGAAAACTTAAAATCCAAAAGAATAATTGCTTTGGATTTAGGCGCTTTGGTAGCCGGAACACAATTCCGCGGTCAGTTCGAAGAAAGGGTCAAAGCTGTTGTAAAAGAAGTTCAAGATTCGAACGGAGAAATCATTTTATTTATCGACGAGATGCATCAGTTGGTTGGAGCGGGAAAAACCGACGGAGCGATGGATGCGGCGAATATTCTTAAACCCGCATTGGCTCGCGGAGAATTACACGCAATCGGTGCAACAACCCTTAAAGAATACAAAAAGCATATAGAAAAAGATGCGGCTCTCGAACGTAGATTTCAACCGGTAATCATTCAAGAACCCAGCGAAGAAGACGCTATTTCCATTTTACGAGGATTGAAAGAACGGTACGAAGTGCATCATGGTGTTAGAATTACCGACGGAGCAATTGTTGCGGCTGTTCAACTTTCAAGCAGATATATTACCGATAGATTCTTACCGGATAAAGCTATCGACTTGATTGACGAAGCGGCATCTAAATTAAGGATAGAAATCGATTCGATGCCTGAAGAGTTGGATGCAATCGAAAGGAAAATTAAACAGCTTGAAATTGAAAAAGAAGCACTGAAACGCGAAAAAGACGAACAATCGAAATCGAGATTGGAAGAATTGGAAAAAGAACTTAGCAATCTTGAAGAAGAACGCAACGAACTCAGAGCTCATTGGCAACTTGAAAAAGAAAAAATAAAAACTATCCGCAACTTGAAAAGCGAAATAGAAAATTTGAAAATCCAAGCCGATAAATATGAACGTGAAGGCGATTTGGGTAAAGTTGCCGAAATCCGTTACGGTAAAATAGTTGAACTGCAGAAAAAGCTTGAAGAAGAAACCAAACAACTGGCAGAGATTCAGAAGAATAAAAAAATGCTGAAGGAAGAAGTTGAAGCTGAGGATATAGCTGAAATAGTTGCAAAATGGACAGGAATTCCCGTAAGCAAAATGCTGGAAAGCGAAAGAAGCAAACTGTTACGTATGGAAGAGGAATTACATAAACGTGTTGTTGGTCAGGATGAAGCCGTGCGGGCAGTGGCAAACGCAATTAGAAGATCCCGTGCCGGCTTGCAAGACTCTTCGCGTCCTATCGGTTCGTTTATATTTATCGGTACGACCGGTGTGGGTAAAACCGAATTGGCAAGAGCTTTGGCGGATTTCCTGTTTAACGATGAACATGCGATGATTAGAATCGATATGTCCGAATACATGGAAAAACATTCTGTATCCCGTTTGGTTGGAGCGCCTCCGGGTTACGTTGGATATGAAGAAGGCGGACAATTGACCGAAGCGGTAAGAAGAAGACCATACTCGGTTGTGCTTTTGGACGAAATAGAAAAAGCGCATCCCGATGTTTTCAATATTCTGTTGCAAGTATTAGACGACGGAAGATTGACCGATAACCAAGGTAGAACGGTGGATTTCAAAAATACGATTATTATTATGACGTCAAATATCGGTTCGCATTTAATTCAAGAAAAACTTGAGCAGTTTAATGAGAATAATTATCAAGAAATACTTGAAGAGTTAAGATACAAATTGAACGATTTGTTAAGGAAAACAATAAGACCCGAATTTTTGAACCGTATTGACGAAGTTGTTCTTTTCAAACCGTTGTTGAAATCGGAATTGAAACAAATTATCGACATTCAATTGCAACGCGTGGATTTTATGTTGAAAGAAAAGAATTTGAAACTGGAAGTGGACGATTCCGTGAAAGAATTCTTGCTTAAAACCGGTTACGATGTAACGTTCGGCGCAAGACCGTTGAAACGAACCATTCAAAGATACCTTGTTAATCCGTTGGCAACGGAATTGCTGATGGGTAAATTTGAACCTGGCGACACGGTGAAAGCCACAATGGACGGCGATAAAGTTAAATTTGTGAAAGTTAATTAATGTGGGTCATTTGGAAACAAAAAAGTAAAATAAATGTAAAATTAAAAAGGAAATACATGAACTTGATATTTTAAAAAATTGTTTGTATTATTTTAAAGTGACTTGCATAGTCCGAATGGATTATGCGAGCCACGAAAAATTTCCCCGGTTTCGACCGGGGTTTTTATTTTCTGACCACACCTAAGGGGTCATTATTAGAAGCTTCTTTGAGTAAAATTGGTTCAAGGACACTAAAATATTTATCAACACCATATTTCCTTAAACTACCCTTTACATACTCTTTTCTATATAAAGCTTGTGCTATTGTGTCAACAGCTTGTATAAAATAGGAGTGTTTTGAATCTCTCAAAAAAGGATCTTCTAGAATATTGTCCGTTGGAATGTTGCGAGTGCCTCCATAATGAGAGGGAACCGGATTATAAATTCTCATTTTTCTCAGTAGCCCTCTAACCAAAACTTCATCTGTAGTATCTGAAATTATAATTCCTTTATCCCGTACCGATTTACTTAAAAAAGTATTAAATCTCTGTATTAATCTTCCCCAAGCTAATTCCTGTATGTCACGAGTACTATCAAATTTTGATTTATCGATACAAATATTTATAACTTTTCCTTTGTTAAAAATAATTGGTAATTCTTCAATAAATTTTTTAAATATTTCGATCCTTTTTCTTTTCTTAATTTTTCGATATGCTTCAATTTTATTTACTCTAATTAACTCACT
Source organism: Melioribacteraceae bacterium (assembly GCA_027030245.1). Lineage (GTDB taxonomy): Bacteria > Bacteroidota > Ignavibacteria > Ignavibacteriales > Melioribacteraceae > BMS3ABIN04. The sequence continues at coordinate 175,420 of JALVFE010000035.1, read as the reverse complement.
TGCATGAATTTCTTCTTTTAGATTTAAGCCATATTCTTGCTTTATAAATTTTCTAAAAGATTTTAATCCTTCTAAACATTGCAACCAATCATCTTGAGAAACAATTAAACCCGATAGAATAAAATGTCTAGAATTTTGAGAAATTCCTTCTTCGAATTTTCCAGCATCTCCAGATTCATCAACATAAAGAATGTGCATTACATTTGTTAAAATATTTTCTTAGAAATTTATTTTACACTATGTTCTATAATCTTTGTTTTTCCTTCGGTTAAGTCGTTAAATTTATAAATCCGTTTACCTATTTTCTCTTTAAAAATTGTAATAAGAAGTATTTAAAATATATTTAATTTTATTAATATACGCTAATTTTGATAAATATCTTAAAAGCTAAATTGTGAATGGGTAAATTTGAACCTGGCGACACGGTGAAAACCACAATGGACGGTGATAAAGTAAAATTCCGGAAAGCGTAAATTAAAGGACGGCTTAACGCCGTCCTATTTTTCCAATCCCTTTCCCCAAAATCAAAAATATTTTTTAACTATTTTGCATATCATTCGTCTAAAAAAGAAAAAATATTATGCAAAATTCAAATCCGGAAGAACCGCGGCTGCGCGATACGTTCAAAGAAGATTTCCGCAGAAAAGATCTTTTCCAAACTTTGCGTTCGGAATTTAACGAACTAACCCAATATTTTCTTACCGATAAACGCAAAGCCGAACTTGAAAGAATGAGTGTGATTAAGCGCTACTTCTATCTTTTTTGGTGGTTGCTTAAAACACTTTTTCTCAGACTCACACCGCTCAGAAGGGTATTAGTGTTAATCGGCGTTGTAATGATAGGCACTTCCGGAAACGTTGTTGTAAATGATGTGGTTTTCTTTAGTAACAACGGTCATATTTTCGGCGGACTCATTCTTCTTTACGTTTTAATGCTTGAACTTAAAGACAAACTTTTAGCAAAAACGGAATTACAAGAAGGTAAAGCGGTTCAAAAAGCATTAATGCCCGATTCGAATCCCGAAATTCCAGGTTGGGATGTTTACATGAATTCTATTCCGGCGAATGACGTCGGAGGGGATTTAATCGATTATTTTAAAATAGACGATTTCCGTTACGCAGTTATCCTGGGCGATATTTCAGGAAAAGGTCTCGGCGCCGCGTTAATGATGTCGAAATTACAATCGACCATAAGAGCACTGTATTCCCATTTTACCGAACCGGCTGAGTTGATTCAAGCTGTAAATAAAATATTTTGCCGTGATAGTCTTCCGCATCAATTTGCTTCGTTAGTTTACGTGGAAATTAATGCAGGCGAAGATAAATTAAAAATTGTGAATGCGGGTCATATCCCACCGCTAATTATAGACGGCAAAGAAATTCATTCTCTTGCTAAAGGCGGAATTGCAATCGGACTTTCACCTATAAGTAAATACGAAGCCATGGAAGTGAGTTTAGAGGTTGGTTCGGAGTTGGTGGTTTACAGCGACGGAGTTACCGAAACGATGAACGAACATCATGCGCAATTCGGGGAAGAAAGATTAAAAAGGTTCTTGAGCTCGTATGCTCCGCTCACTCCTTCCGATCAAGTTGGGAAAATTCTTTATAATCTAAATGTTTTTAAAGGAGACGCGCCCATTCACGATGACATTTCCATAATGATTCTCAAAAAGAATGATTCCGCCGGAAAGAGATAAAATATCTAAAATTATCTTCTTGGTATAATCCGTTTCTTTTCATAATTTTGTTTAACAATTTACGGATTTATTTTCTTCATGACCGAAAACAAATCTTCCAACCTTTGGCAATCGAACTTAGTATCTATTTTAAAATTAATTATTCTCGTTTATCTTTTCCTTTTAAGTCTTGAGATGATGGGAGCTGCGCTTAAGCTTTTCGGAAAAGATTTTTCCAAATCTTTAATCCAAACCACCACAAATCCTTTTATCGGATTGTTTATTGGAATATTGGGAACTTCGTTAATCCAAAGTTCGTCCACAACAACTTCGATGGTTGTTGCAATGGTTGCCGGAGGGGCGTTTTCGAACGACATGGATGTTGCTATTCACTTGGCAATACCACTAATTATGGGTGCCAATATCGGTACATCAATAACAAACACAATTGCTTCTTTACCCCAAATTAACCGGAGCAACGAGTTTAAGCGCGCGTTTGCCGCCGCAACGGTTCACGATTTTTTTAATTATTTATCGGTATTGGTTCTTTTTCCATTACAAGTTTATACCAATTATCTCGGGAAAGCCGCTTCTTTAATGTCAGATGTTTTTGCCGATGTTGGCGGGATGAAATTTTTGAGTCCCGTTAAAGCCATAACCAAGCCTGTAGTAAAATTAATGGAAAAAAACTTTGAACATTTATTTGGCGATAAACATTTAGTAGGTTGGGTTTTGCTTATTCTTGCGGTGGCATTTTTATTTTCCGCATTAAAGTTTATTGTCGATGTATTAAAATCAATGGTAGTATCCAAAGCAAAAGCTTGGTTCGATAAAGTTTTATTTAAGAATTCAGCACGTGCTTTTTTGGTTGGAATATTGCTTACGGTTTTAGTTCAAAGCAGCTCGATTACAACATCTTTGGTGGTACCGCTTGCCGGAGCCGGTTTGCTTACGCTTTGGCAAATTTTCCCTTACACGCTCGGTGCAAACATCGGTACAACAATTACGGCTATCCTTGCCGCATTGGTGACCGGTAACATTGCAGCCGTAACCGTTGCTTTTTCGCATTTATTGTTTAATATTAGCGGTATAATTATTTGGTATCCGTTGGGTAAAGTTCCCGTTACAATGGCTGAAAAGTTTGCCGAATATTCAACTAGAAGCAAATTAATTCCGATTGCGTATGTGGTAGTTTTGTTTTTCATTGTTCCCGCAATAGTTATTTATTTATCACAATAGGGTTAAGAAATGATTAAAGAAATTTTAAGTGTTTTTAAAAGCAACAGTTATATGGATCGCGCTTATCAGCGGTCTTTCGAAATGTTGGATATAACTCAGGAAATGTTTCTTAAAGCAAAAGAAGTTCTCAGAAAGACGGATACGAACGAATTGGATATCGATATAAACGACGAAGACCACAAAGTAAACAAATATCAGCGCGAAGTTCGTAAAGACGTGTTCAATCATCTTGTTATGTCCGGGGTAGCCGAATTGAGTTCCGGTTTGGTTTTAGTCAGTATTGTAATTGATTTGGAACGCATAGGCGATTTAACAAAAAACATTGTGGAAATCGCCCAAACGCATCCGTTAAAGCTGGTAGGCGGAAAGTTTGAAGATGAATTGGCAAAAATAGAATCCGCCGTGGAGGAAAATTTTAATCTAACTATTAAATGCTTCAAAGAATCCGATGAAGGATTGGGACGGAAAATTGTATTGAAATATAAATGGGTGAGTAAATCTTGCGATACCATTTTGGTTTCTTTAATGAAAGGCGAAGATAAAACATTGGACAGCGGAACCGCGGTTGCAATGGCGCTTTACCTTCGTGCACTTAAGCGCATAAATTCACATTTGCGTAATGTTGCGTCGAGCGTTGTAAATCCGTTTCACAGAATCGGATACAAACCGAAAAAATCTAAAAAATGAATAGAACATCATTTGTAAGTTTTAAAACCGCCGTATGTTTTCGATCGGGTGAATGTAAACCCGGTTTCTTATCCCGTAACAACAACATTTGGTAAATTATCTTAAAAAAATGTTTTGAAACTTTTTCTGCCGCATTCGATTTTGCATAATCCATCAAATTTTATAAGTTGCTTACCAATCTTTCTCAACTAAGTAGCTAAAAATGAAAATAAAAATCTTTTCACCGAAACCGCTTTATAATTTTTTTCTTATTTCATTTCTAATTAATTTTTTCTTTCAATCTGTTAACGGAAAAACAATGGAAATTAAAATAATTCCGGCTGTCAAGAATGTGTCCAACGTGGACACTTCAAGATATTTTATGATGACAAACAAAACGGAAGTTACTGCCGATAAAGAAATTCTTAGCGTTTTGGATTATCCCTTAGAAGATTTCAAGAATTTTCTTAGGAGTAAATTTAATCCTGAACCCGAAGACTTAACCGGAGATAATTCACGCGGTATCATTGAGTTAATTACCGGTGAAAGTTTTATAGAAGATAATAAAATTCCCAATGACAAAGCCGGTGAAGCTTACAATTTAATAATTAAACCGGAGCGGATTAAAATTTTTGCAGCGGGTGCAAAAGGACTTTATTACGGTTTGTTAACGCTCGAGCAATTGATTTCGCAATACGGAAAACGTCTGCCGGTATTGAAAATAATAGATTATCCCGATTTATCAATTCGCGGAATATCGGATGATATTAGTCGGGGACAAGTAGAAACCGTTGAGAATTTCAAACGCGTGATAAAATTTATCTCACGGTATAAAATGAATACTTACATGCCATACATGGAAGATATGATCCGGTTCGATTCCTTTCCGTCTATCGGGAAAAACAGAGGCGCATTAACCAAAAAGGAAGTAAGAAAGATTGTTGAATATGCGAAAAAATATTTTGTGGAAGTGATTCCGGTTTTTCAGACTTTAGGGCATTACGAAAATATTTTAACGACGGAAGAATTTTTGGAATATGCTGAATTTCCCGGCGCCGCTTCGCTCGATGTTTCCAACGAAGAAACTTACTCGTTTTTGGATAAATTAATAAAAGAAGTGGCGGAAGTTTTTCCGTCGGAATATTTTCATATCGGAGCCGACGAAAGCTGGGATGTAGGTTTGGGCAACAGTAAAAAATTGGTGGATAGTTTGGGAATTGCCCGCGTACATGCGGATCACTATAAAAAGGTTTACAACATTTGTAAGAAATACGGTAAGAAAGTGATGATGTACGGCGATATAATTTTACAGCATCCCGAAATTCTACAAATGTTACCAAAAGATATAATTGTTGTAAACTGGAGATACCATCCGAGATTCGAATATCCGTCGGTAAATGAATTTGAAAAAGCCGGAATAAAATATATTGTTTCCCCGAGTGTATGGAATTTCTTAAATCCTTATCCGAATTATTCTTTTGCTTTCACGAATATTAAAAATTTAACGGAATCCGGAATAAAAAATAATTCTATAGGAATGATTAACTCCAACTGGGGCGATTTCGGTGCGGAAACGCTTAAGGAATTATTGCTTTACGGTTATGCGTGGTCGGCTCAATGCGCATGGAATTTGGAAAAAAGCGATGGGGAAACTTTCGACGGAATATTTTGGAACCAATTTTTCGGAATTGAGCGGAGTAAATTTGCCGGAATTTCCGAAACTCTTAAACACCCGTTGAGCATTGTATTTTGGAACGATATATGGATGCATCCGCTTTCAAAAAGGAAATATTTGCCGTGGTGGGCTTTGAAATATCCGAAAGCCGTACAAGCCGAATGGTTGGAGAAGAACACAAGTAAATTACTCAAAGAGATCAATTCGCTTCAACCCGTTGTTGAAAAAAACAAAGATTATTTTGATGTTTTGAAATTTGTGTTGAATATGAATTCATGGTTTGCCAAAAAACTGAGGTCGAACAATCTGCTGAAGTTAATTCTCGACGGGAAATCAGATGAGTATTCAAGGGCATTGAATTATGTTAATGAAAATATTTCGGAATTAAGGAAACTCAAGGAAGAACACGCCCGGCTCTGGAAAAAATATGACAAGGAAGCAAATCTGGATTTGATAATGGATAAATACGACCGGCTAATTTCGTATTACGATGAAATTTCCGGACAATTAAAAAATAAAAATTTGGAATCCCCATACATTCAAAGCAAATGGATTTATTCTCCCCAAATCGATTCTTTGCCGGTAAAAGCTGCAGTCTTTGAAAAAGAAATAGAAATAAACGGTAAAATAAAATCGGCTAAACTACAACTTTTAGCCGATACCTATGCCGAACTTTATATTAACGGAAAATTTGTAGGAAAAGTTTTCGCCCGCCGTTCCGGTTCACTTTTGGTTGATTACAGAAGAATCAAAACTTTTGATATAACGGATTATTTGATTGAAGGCAAAAATATTCTTGAAGCAAAAGTCCGGAATTATAATAAAAACGGCGAAGCCGGAATTAATATTTACGCCGAAATTGTTACGGACAACGGTGAAGATAAAATTCTTACCGACGAAAATTGGTTCGTAACACCCGGAGGAAATTCAAACCGTATGAATGCTGTGGAAAAAGAATATCCGTATAATGTGATTGCACCTAATTTTAAGACCGGAAGAACAAGCTGGATTGAAAGATAACTTAGGAAATATATTTCCCGATAAGCAAAGATAAAAGCAGTGAAATAGGAAGCAGAAAAGAGAAAACGGAAAGAATCATTTCCCTTTTCGGTTTTATATCCGAAACAATTTTAAACCATGAATAAAAAATAAAAGCTTCCAGCAAGCTTGTACTCAAGTAGTAATTAAAATCAAATTCCAGAATTTTATTCACGATAAACGTTAGGAGAATAAAAACAATCATCGTTAAATCTATCCCCGAAAATAAAACTTTCCTTCCCATAAAAATTTTCCATCTACCAAGAAGAATTGTTACAATGAGAAAAGCCAGAACATAGAAACTTAAATCGTGCAAAGATAACAACTCGGAGAAATAAAGGTTTCTTGAGATAAGAGAAGGCAAACTAAGCTTGGAAACTATGAAATAAATTGTAAAATTCAAGAAAATATTAATATGTGCAATCGATTTGGATGCCCTGTATTGAACAACGGCTAAAATCAGAAGTAAAATACTTGTGATCGTCAGAAAATACAATTCGTTTACCGTAAGAGACGTCTTAAACGAAAACGATAAAACACTTATAATTAAAATTAATAATGATGAAATATAAATCATTATCCGCACTATGGTTTTTAATCGTCGCATCGGCAAATCTTTAATGCGGTTCAAGAAATTGTTAACTTTATCGGAAACGTTTAATGTGCTGAGGAACGGTTCCACCATTAACAGAATAATCGTAAAAAGCACGAACAAAACCGTTGCCGGAATTTTCAACCCTTTCAAATAAAAAATCGCCAAAAGGATATAAACCAAAGTGAATATCTCTATTATGAAAACCGAAATTTCGTGTTTTACGTTGCTTTTATAAAGAATATAATGCTGGTGGCTGGTATCTGCCGCAAACGGATTTCTTCCTTGGAAAATACGGATGAAAAATACTTTTACCGTATCGATCAATGGAATTCCCAAAAGCATAACCGGGAAAGTTAAATCGAGAATTCCCTTATTATATTCGATCGAAACAAGAGTGCTGGTGAATACAAGGAAGAATCCCAAAATATACGCACCCGTATCGCCCAAGTAAACGCTTGCGGGAAAGGCGTTGTATCGGAGAAACCCGACCAAACTTCCGATGAAACTGATCGACAGAAGAATCAAAAAGTTATTTCCCAAGCTGATAGAAAAAGCCAAAATTATGGTAAAGATTAAAAGCGAAAAGCCGCTGGCAAGCCCGTCCAATCCGTCCAAAAGATTAATCGAATTGATTGCGCCGACTACAAACACAAGCAAGATAAGTTCGCCCAAAGGTCCGGTAAACTCCATTCCGAATAGTGATATTACCGAATAAAGTTCTTCGAGATAAAATATTAAAATTACCGCGGCAACATTTTGGAAAATAAATTTGATGAAACTGTTCAGCCCGATGATATCGTCGATAATGCCGGAGAAGATTAATACGGTTACCGAAATTAAAATGTATTTTAATGATGTAAAATCTTCTATAAAAGGGTTGAGAATTGTCAGCACAATAAGGAAAATAATAAGACCGCCCATGCGGGGGATTTTTTTTGTATGAATTTTTCTCCCGCCGGGAATATCGACGATGCTTGCCCTTTTAAGCAGAGTAATGAAATACGGAGTAAGAAAAAGGGTAGTTATCAAACTTGCAAAAAATACAAGAAGATAAGTCATGCGTTATTATTTTTAGTTGGGGAATCGATATTATTTTCTTTCATAACTTCGCCGTTTTTTTTCGGTAAAAATAATTAAAGTTCAAAGAAAGTTACACCCTTACGTGCGTTTTTTTATGTAGCGTTTGGTATTATTAATAGGCGTTGATTTAGCCAGATTGCTCATTTGCGGCTTCTTTTTTGCCGGCTTTTTGCCTTTAACGTTAAAATCGTTCAAAATGTAGCCGCCGGGCACAATCTCATATTCGGAAAAAATCATTTCTGCTTTTTTAAGATCCGTAAAAGTGGAAAGATCCGCTCTGGCGACCATGATAATTTCGTCCAACAATCCGAGCATATACGCTACTTTATCGGTGGAAAATAAATCCATGCAATCGAATATCACATAATCGTAATCCTTCCCGATCGTTTCTATAAATTTCCTTAATCTTTCGGAGGTAAGAACCACCGAAGGATCTTGCGGAAACTCGATTCCGGTAATAATATCCAAACCGTCAATTTCCGTATGGCGAATAACGTTTTCCAATTCCGTTTTCCTGAACAAGTAATGCGCAAGCGAGGGTTTCGGGTTTACGCCGAATAATTTGGCAAGCGACGGATATTTCAGATTCGCATCTACCAACAATGTTTTGTGTTTGTGGTTTGCCAAAGCTATTGCTATGTTCGCTGAAATTATACTTTTGCCTTCGTCGCGGGTTGGACTGCTAACTCCGATAGTTTTAATCTCTTTATCCAAAAATCCGTATTTAATGTAAGCATAAATTTTCTGGAACGATTTTACCATTTCGTCTTCGGAAGATTCGAAATCGAGGTAAGCGGTATTGAACAACAAAGGTCTGTTCTTTTCGATATGGGGAATTGCGGCAATAATTTTGTAACCGAGTATTTCCAAATCTTCGGTATCTTTTATGTGTGTTCCCACAATACTTAACCGGTAAGCTACAAGCATTCCGATAATCAAACCTAAAATTCCGCCAATGAGCAAGTGTAAGAAAATATCAGGTTTATAAAACATATCGGGAACTTTGGCTTTGGAGATAAATTCGATTTTGGCTATCGTATTTTTTTCGATGTCCTGCAATTCGGTTAAGTATTTATCGATTTTGGTATTGAGTTTCTGATAAAATTTGTAATCTCGCATTGCACGCGCCAAACGGAGTTTGGAATAATTTATTGCCGAATATTGGGTTTCCAGTTCGGTCAATGCATCGTAAATTATCGATTGGATTAAATCGAATTCCATCGATTTTAATTTCAGCTCTTGTATTTTTTGCGTTAAACTTAACACCGGCTCGTATTTTATGTTTGTCGGTTTCACCATCGATTGAACGAAAGCGGTGATTTTAAAATTAAGAACTTTTTTCAAAGAATCCGTATTTGCGTTGCCCTCGTTTTGCCAGGTTAAAGTCGGAACAAAATCGGGAAAGATTTTCATAACTTCGCGAATTTTATTTTCCGCCGCAACTTGTGCCAATTTATCTTGAATTACAAGAATATCTTCGTCGTCTATATCGACCAAAAGCAAGCCTTTTTCGGGAAGGAATTTTTTAATTTCGTTTCTATATTTCTCAAGAATCATATCGTTCATCTTAATCCGCATATCCGTAAATTCCAGCTCGGATTCCAATTCGGATAATTTTTCGATTAATACTTTTTCCAGCGGTGCAAGCTGAACTGATTCAGCATCGGAAATTTTCTGAAGTGCCAGTTTGCTCTTTTGAAGTTCGCCGAGTTTTTCCTGCTTTTGGGCTTTTAAATATTTTTCAACCGGGAAGATAATGTTTTTGTTGTTTACCATCGCAATCCGGTTAATTTCGTCGGCTATCATATTTGCGATAAAAGCGCTTTCTTCGGGGTCGGGACTAACAACGCTGAGGTAAATAATATTGTTAGCGTTATCTGTATTTTTCTCGAGCATGTCCTTCAATTTTCCTGTAATAAACGAAATCTGATTTTTCTTTTCGAATGAAAATTTTTCGGCTTCTTGATAAAGCGGAATGAATTTGGAATTTTGTTTATCAAGATATTTTTTATTTACGATTTTCTCGGCAATCTTGCTTAACAGTTGTTGCGATTGTAAAATCTCTTCTTCCTTCGCAAGGTTTCCTTGACCGGGGATTAAAAATCTTTGAACGCTTTCGTAATTGAAGTTGATTGCAATTTGCGCCCTGTAAAGTTTTTGCTCAATTAACATCACCGCCGCAGAAAGCAAAAGAAAAGCGAAAAAGATTAATAGAATTGTCCATTTCCTTTTCAGCAAAATTCTCCAAACGGGAAATTTCTTTTTCTGTGAAGAATAGTAATATGGCGAAACTGCACTCATACTTATTTCCTTTTTTAAGAATAATTTTTCTGGAAATATTAGTAACGCAACGCTTTTTAACCGGTGAAATTCCTTAAAGTTTCTAATTTCCTGTAAAAAACCGCACTAAATAATCGACAATAAATAAGATATTTTAAAAAACATATATTTATTGCGAACCGGCAATTTTCGAACATATTAATATACCTAAATCTTAATATTAATAAAATTTTTGTAAGGAAGTAGAAAAATAAACACAACTGGCTCTAAAATGGTATCCGGCTTGTCTTTTTTAGACGGAGCGGTAAAAATTTCCGGCAAAGACGAATTGATGGGGTTTTTATCCCAAATATTCAATGCAGCAAAAATAGGGATAGAAATAACGGACGAAACCGGAAAATTTTTATGGGTAAATTCCGCATTTACGCGGATTACAGGTTACGGGCGCGAAGAAGTAATAGGAAAACCGGGAAGTATTTTGAAATCGGGCAAACACGGTAAAACTTTTTACGAAAATATGTGGCAGACAATTTTAAGCGGTAACGCATGGCAAGGCGAAATTTTGAATAAACATAAAAACGGTAATTATTATTTTGTGGAAGAAACCATTGTGCCTATCATAGGGGAAAATGGTGAAATCACCAGATTTGTTGGAATCAAGCAAGATATTTCCGCATGGAAGAAAACAGAGGAAGCCTTAAATGAATCTTATATAAAATACGAGGAATTGGCGTATATCGTCAATGAAAGTCCGGCAATCGGATTTCTGTGGAAAGCCGGCGAAGGAATGCCGGTTGAATTCGTTTCCGATAATGTCCGTCAGTTCGGTTATACTCCGGATGATTTTTATTCCGGCAGAATTTCTTTCGTGAACATAATTCACCCCAAAGACAGGAACAGAATTATAGAAGAACTTTATCATAGAGCGTTAATCGGCGAAGAAAAATTCAAGCAAACCTTCAGAATATTAAATACGCAGAACAAAGTCCGTTGGGTTGAAAATTATATTTCGGTAAGACACGGAACCCACGGAGTGATTACAAATTTTCAAGGCGTAATTCTGGATATCACAAGTCGCCGTAAAGCCGAAAAAGAAGCCAAACTTAAATTCGACCGGTTGATTCAAGCGGATAAAATGGTTGCGTTGGGAACTTTAGTTGCGGGAGTTGCGCACGAAATTAACAATCCCAACAATTTCGTAATGTTAAATATTAATCTCATCGAAAAAACATGGTATAACATTTTACCGATTCTTGACGATTATTATAGAAAAAACGGCGATTTTTATGTAGGAAACAGACTGAAATATTCGAAAATCAAAGAATCGATGCCCAAAATTCTGAACGGAATAAGCGAAGGAACCAAGAGAATAAAAAATATTGTTAATGAATTGAAAGAATTTTCCGGAAAAGAATCTTCCGATGTAAATCAAAATGTGGACGTTAATAAAGTAATTGAAGCGGCGATAAATTTAACGAAGAACTTAATTAATAAATCAACGGAAAATTTTTCCGTAAAATTTGCGCCCGATTTACCTACGGTGAGAGGTAACAGGCAAAGGCTTGAACAGGTTGTTATAAATTTAATAGAAAACGCCTGCCAAGCTCTTCAAGATAATTCGAAAAGAATTTATGTGGTTACAAAATATTTGAAAGAAGAAAATTCGGTTCAAATAATGATTGTTGACGAAGGTGAAGGAATTGCGCCCGGCGTTTTGAAAAAAATTAAAGACCCTTTTTTCACAACTAAAAGGGAAAAAGGCGGAACAGGTTTGGGTCTTGCCGTATCGAATAGAATTATTGAGGCGCATAAAGGAAGATTGACTTTTGAATCTGAATTCGGAAAAGGAACCAAAGCAATAATAAAACTGCCCGCTGTGGAAAAAAAGGAAATGAATTAAAATGATTGAAGAAATAAGCTATCCTAAAAATCCGGTTTTGTTGGTTGATGACGAGGAATATTTGCTTCAGTCATTCGAATTAACATTAAACGATAACGGAATTGATAACACCATAACTCTTTCCGATAGCCGGGATGTGGAACCGCTGTTGCGGAAACAAGAAATCACTGCGGTTTTCTTGGACCTTTCGATGCCGCACATCGGCGGAATGAATTTACTCGATACCATAAAACAAAACTATCCGCAAATTCCCGTGGTAATTATCACCGGCGATAACGAACTGGAAACCGCCGTTAAATGTATGAAAATGGGTGCGTTCGATTATTTGGTGAAACCCGTTGAAGAAAGTAAACTTGTAAGTTGCGCAAAGAGGGCAATTGAATTAAGGGACTTGCGTTCCGAAAATGAAAAATTAAAACATCAATTGATTAACAATAATTTGCAGCATCCGGAAGTTTTTGAAGAAATCATTACGGTAAACGAAAAGATGCGTTCCATTTTCCAATACATGGAAGCAATTTCAAATACATCCGAACCGATTTTGATAACGGGTGAAACAGGCGTAGGTAAAGAATTAATTGCCAAAGCAATGCACAAACTTACCGGCAGAAAAGGAGAATTTGTTACCACAAACGTTGCCGGTTTGGACGATCAAATGTTTACAGATACGCTCTTCGGACACAAGAAAGGAGCTTTCACCGATGCAAATCAAGACAGACCGGGTTTAATAGAAAAAGCCAAGGGCGGAACTTTGTTTTTGGACGAAATAGGCGATTTGAGCCTTCTTTCCCAAGTAAAACTTTTACGCTTGCTTCAAGAAAAAGAATATTATCCGCTCGGCTCGGACGAACCGAAATATTCCGATGCATTAATAATTGCCGCAACAAATAAAAATTTGTATGAACTTCAAGAAAAAGGTCAGTTCCGCAAAGATTTATATTACCGGCTGAACGTGCATCATATCAGTCTGATTCCGCTTAGGGAAAGATTGGACGATTTACCCGTGTTGGTCGATCATTTTATGGAACAAGCGGCAAAACTTTTCAATAAGAAAAAACCGACATATCCGCCTGAGTTGATAAAATTGTTATCCACTTATCATTTCCCGGGGAATATCCGTGAATTGCAAGCGATTATCTTTAACGCTGTTAGCGTGCACAAATCCGGTATTTTGCCGCTTAAATCTTTTTACGAAAGCCTCGAGAGGAAGCAAGAAGATTTTGAGGAAAACGAGATTAAAAACATTCACAAAGTATCTTTTTCCGAACAATTGCCGACCATCAAAGAATTAACAAACGAATTAATAAAAGAAGCAATGAAACGCGCGGGTAACAATCAAAGCATTGCGGCTAAAATGTTGGGCATAACAAGACAAGCGCTTAACAAAAGATTGATTAATATGTCGGGATTAAAGCCCCGGGCAACAGGTAAAAATTACTATTTGGGTAATTAATTATTGATAAATTAGGTAAAGTTTCATAGTTTGAATCTTGTCTTCTGCCAAAGATTATAATTTTGCCAGAATCCTTGCGGAGTTTTTATGAAGCAATACTATTTTGCTGCGGTTCTTATTTTATTGTTGACAAGCTTAACGGTTGCGCAGAACTCGACAAACAAACAACGTGCTTTCGATAATACGTTGGTTTTAACGGTTGGCGGAGGACTTTCGCAAGGAGAGACCGACTATCTCGATACTCAATACGGAGTGCATGCATTCGGAGCCGCCGAATATATTTTCGGCACTTCTTCCCGCCATATTTTCGGATTAAAATTAAGCGCCGCTTTCAGTCAAATCGAAGGAAAATTTAATCTGGTATTGGCGCCTGAAAAATACAAAAGCGATTTGTATTACGCCGGATTCGGATTTACGTATAATTATGCGATAGAAAACAGATTCTTCCCTTTTATTTACGGCGGTATTTCGTATCAATTTTTCTATCCCGATGTGTTCGGTGCCGACAGAACACCCCGGAATGAATTGGTTCTGATTGATAAAAACAAACAAGCAATTTCTTTCGACAGCGAGTTGGGGATTAGATTTTTGGTTAGTGATAATATTAGCTTAATTACCGGTCTCTCGATGCACTTTATGGGAACCGATAACGCCGATTATCTCGTTGTTGACGGATCGCATAACGATTTTTACGTTAACGGATTCGTCGGAATTTCGCTTTCCTTATTTACCGAAAAAGACAGCGACGGCGACGGACTTTATGACAGCAGGGATAATTGTCCCGATCAACCTGAAGATTACGACGGATACGAAGATGCCGACGGTTGTCCCGATAAAGATAACGACCATGACGGAATTCTCGATATTAATGATGCTTGTCCCAACAAAGCCGAAGACTTCGACGGATTTGAAGACACGGACGGCTGCCCGGATTTGGATAACGATAAAGACGGAATTCCTGATAGTAAAGATTTATGTCCCGACGATGCCGAAGACAAGGACGGATACGATGATACCGACGGTTGCCCCGATCTCGATAACGACAAAGACGGAATTCTGGATACCGTTGATAAATGTCCGAACGAACCGGAAACTTATAACGGTTTTGAAGATACTGACGGCTGTCCCGACGAAGCACCTAAAGTTGAACCGCCGAAAGAAAAACCGAAACCCAAAAAACCGAAATCTTCCAAGAAAAAAATTGTGAAGGAAAAGAAAAAGAATGATGCGGCGGTAAATGCGCCCAAACAATTTTTGTTGCACGGCGAAGTTACTTTCCTTGGAAGAACCGCAACGATTCGCAGGAAAGCTTATAAAGAATTGGATAGGATAGTTAACATAATCAAAAAGTATCCTTCGACAAAATGGAGAATCGAAGGGCACATGGATAAACAAGATAATCCGGATAAAATAAGAGAATTGTCTTCCAAACGTGCACAAGCAATCTTGAATTACTTTATCTCCAAAGGTCTTCCCGCTTCCCAATTCCAGGCAGTGGGTATGGGCGATTCCGTTCCTGTTGCAAGTAACGCTACAGCATACGGAAGAATGAAAAACAGAAGAATAGTTATAAGAAGAATTCGTTAAAAGTTCGGAAGAACCGAACCGGGATAACCGCAAAATCGTCAAGGAAAATTTTAATTCTCCGGGTTACCGGTAGGCTATCAGCTTCACGTCGCGGGTTTCCTTTTTGTTTTTAAAATCCCTCAAATTTATTTAACTTTATATGATATTAACAAAACAATAAGTATGCTGTAAAAGGCATTTTAATATGAGAAAATCCGAAACCACAACGCCCGTTTTAAGGGAAGAAGACGTAAATTTCGAAAAATCGTTACGTCCCAAAAGATTCGGCGATTTCGTAGGTCAGCGTAAGATTACCGATAATCTCAAAGTGTTCATCGGAGCTGCAATCAAAAGAAACGAAAGTCTCGATCATGTTCTGTTGACCGGTCCGCCCGGATTGGGCAAAACAACGCTAGCGCACATAATAGCGAATGAAATGGGCGTGAAGTTGAAAATTACTTCCGGTCCGGTATTGGAAAAACCGGGCGACCTTGCGGGTATCCTTACCACGCTGGAAGAAAAATCGGTGCTGTTTATAGATGAAATTCACAGGCTTAGTCCCGTTGTGGAAGAATATCTTTATTCCGCAATGGAAGATTTTAAGTTGGATATAATGATTGATTCCGGTCCGAGCGCGCGGACGGTTCAAATTAAACTGCCTCCGTATACGCTGGTCGGAGCAACAACCCGTGCGGGATTGCTCACGGCACCTTTGCGCGACAGGTTCGGAATAAAATCGCGTCTCGATTATTACGACAGCGAATTGATTAAAAAAATTGTGTTGAGATCTTCGAAAATTCTTAACATCAAGATTGATGACGATGCCGCCGGCGAATTGGCTAAACGTTCCCGCGGAACGCCTCGTATCGCTAACCGTCTTTTGAGAAGAACAAGGGATTTCGCCGATTTTGAAGATAAAAACGTAATCGATTTGGAAATTGCACAAAAAGCACTGAAAGCTTTGGAAGTCGATGAATTCGGTCTGGACGAAATGGACAAGGAAATTATCCTTACCATAATCGAAAAATTCAAAGGCGGACCGGTAGGACTTAACACATTATCCGTTGCCGTGAACGAAGACCCCGGCACAATTGAAGAAGTTTACGAACCGTTTTTAATTCAACAAGGCTTTATCCAACGCACTCCGCGCGGAAGGGAAGCAACCGATTTGGCTTACATCAGATTCAATAAAAAAAGACGAAAAAGCAAACCGGACGAACAATCACTATTCGATTAATTATAAAATGATAAAACTTAAAGATATTGTTTTCGATAATGACCGCCCTTTTGTTTTGATTGCCGGGCCTTGCGTTGTGGAATCGGCTGATTTGACGATGGAAACCGCCGCCGCAATAAAAGAGATAACCGGTAAGTTGCAAATACCTTTTGTGTTTAAGTCTTCTTACAAAAAAGCAAACAGAACAAGTATCAATTCCTTTACCGGCTTGCCGATGGAAAAAGCTCTGCAAATACTTTCGGACGTGAAAGAAAAATTGAACGTTCCGGTTCTCACTGATGTTCATACCGAGCCGGAAATTGATGCCGCGGCTCAAGTGGCCGATATTTTACAGATACCCGCATTTCTTTGCAGGCAAACCGACCTGCTGGTTGCGGCGGGTAAAAGCGGAAAAATAATTAACGTAAAGAAAGGTCAGTTTCTTGCGCCGGAAGATATGAAGTTTGTCGCCGAAAAAATAGAATCGACGGGAAACAATAAAATTCTGTTAACCGAACGCGGAACCGTTTTCGGATATCATAACTTGGTTGTGGATATGCGTTCGCTTGTAATAATGAAAGAGCTTGGTTATCCCGTTGTTATGGATGCAACGCATTCCGTTCAAATGCCAAGCAGCGGAAACGTAACCGGCGGCGAACCTAAATTTATTTTACCTTTGGCAAAAGCCGCCGTTTCTCTCGGTATTTCGGCGCTGTTTATGGAAGTTCACCCCGATCCGCCGAACGCGTTGAGCGATGCCGCAAGCCAGCTTCCGCTTAACGGTTTGGAAAATCTGCTTGTAACCGTGAAAGAAATTGACCGGATAGTGAAAAAATATGAGTGATTTAAAGGATAGATTAAAAAATATTAAGCTTGTATTATTCGATCTTGATGGAGTGCTCCTTCATAACGAACAAGACGAAGAAAGAATTAAAGAGATAACCGGCGCTCTCCATGATTTCGGGAGAAGACTCGCAAAGTATGATATGATTGTCGGTATTCTTACCGCTCGGGAAAACGATGCAATTACTTCCCAACTCGAAGACGCGGGAAATATCCGTGTTCTAACGTCTTCGCTTGATAAAGTATCGCTTGCCAAAAAGTTGTTGGATGAATATAACCTTGAGTGCAAAAATGTTTTTTATATCGGAGACGATTTGTTCGATATACCGCTTTTGAAAAATTGCGCGGTAAGCGCCGCACCGCCTTCTGCACGGCGCGAAGTAAGAAGGATTGTCGATTACATAACGGAAACCGAAAAAGCAGAATCCATGCTGGACGAATTATGCACGTTTCTGATTAAGGGCAAAGAAAATCCGGAAGGGGAATAAAGTGGAATTTCCGCGCAAGCTGAACGAAAAGGAAAAAGAATTGTTGTTTTCCCTTTTACCAGAAAATAGGGAAGGTTATGGAGCGTATCGTGAAAAACTTTCGGAATATTATGCAATCGGATTCGGCAGGTTCGGTAATTTGATTATGGGAGAACGGGAAGACAATGTGGACCTTACGATTCCGCCGTCTCCGGTTTTTGCAATAGGAAGTGTAAAAACAAATTTGGGCGAAGTATATATCGTCATTCACGAAGAATTTGAAAACCAGATAGAAATAGATTTATCTGATACTGAATTTTTAGAAGCCGAAGATTTTCAAATTCTTTCGGGTTGGACGTATTCGGTTTGGAAACCGGGTATGCGCAATCCCGCAAATAAAGAAAAAGTCCGGGAAGTTCGTATCGTTAAAAACCAATTGGTTGTTGCCGTTTCGGTTTCCGATAAGAAAATTTGGGTTTACGACGGTTTGAGCGGGGTTAACCATTTTATTCCGGTTACAAAATTTTACGACGAGCTGATGAGAATAAAAGGTGAAAGGGATCCGGCGGTTGCTTTGAATGCTTCGCGGTTTTTCGTTCATGCGAATGAGTTTTCCGATGAATTAATTGCACGCACGTTTATAATCTATAACAAGTATGCGAAAAAAATCGATTTCGAGCCCGCGAATTATGAGGTTCGTAAAAAAAGAAAAAAATCATTTTTGAAATTATTCAAACGAGGATAAAGTGTCCGACGAACAAATTATTTCCAAGGGGAAAGAAGTAATTTCGATCGAGGCAAAAGCCGTAAAGGAATTGCTGAACAGAATCAACGGAAGCTTCGCCGAGGCGGTAAAATTAATATACAAAACCAAAGGCAGAGTGGTTTTAACCGGAATGGGCAAGTCGGGTTTAATCGCAAGAAAAATTGTAGCAACTTTAAATTCCACCGGCACGCCTTCCATTTACATGCATCCCACTGATGCGCTGCACGGCGATTTGGGAATGGTAAGAAGCGAGGACATCGTAATAATT
Source organism: Melioribacteraceae bacterium (assembly GCA_027030245.1). Classification (GTDB taxonomy): domain Bacteria; phylum Bacteroidota; class Ignavibacteria; order Ignavibacteriales; family Melioribacteraceae; genus BMS3ABIN04. Next base: position 156,693 of record JALVFE010000035.1, on the reverse strand, counting down.
ATTTCCAAAAGCGGAAACACCGAAGAGTTGATAAACCTTGTAATAATGCTGAAAAGATTAAACACCAAGCTTATCGGAATGCTGGGAAACATGAACTCGCAATTGGCGCGCTCGTGCGATATCGTTTTGGATATAGGCGTAAAAGAAGAGGCATGCCCGCACGATTTGGCGCCCACGGCTTCAACTACAAGCGCTTTGGTAATGGGCGATGCGCTTGCCGTTGCTACATTGGAACTGAGGGGCTTTACTGCCGAAGATTTTGCGGTTTTGCATCCCGGCGGGAGTTTGGGGAAAAGGCTTTCGCTTAAAATTTCAGAGATAATGTATACCGGCGAAGACTTGCCCGTCGTTAAAGAAAATACAAGTCTCCGCGACGTGATTATCGAAATCAGTTCCAAAAGATTAGGCACCACCTGCGTTGTGGACGACCAGAATAATTTAACAGGAATTATTACCGACGGCGACTTGAGAAGATTGCTGAACAAAACTCTTGAAATCAAAAACATAGTTGCCAAAGACGTGATGACGACGAATCCGAAAACGATTAATCCCGATTATCTTGCGTCTTTTGCTCTGCAACAAATGGAAAATTATAACATCACTTCATTGATTGCTGTGAGCGATTCCGGTAAGCCCGTCGGTATTGTGCATCTTCACGATTTGGTAAAACTCGGTTTGCAAAGCAGATGAAAAAAACGCTTGGCATAATGTTGATTGGATTAGCTTTAACTTTTTGCGGCGAGGAAAAATTCAAACCGCAAATTGATGTTTCGTTAAATGCCGAGCAGATTCCCGTGCAAGAAAGTTGGGATACGGAAGTTGTTTTCACCGAAGACGGAAAAACCAAAGCGGTTTTGTACGCCGATCATATCCGCGCTTACGAAGACAGAAACGTGAAAATTTTGGAAGGCGTAAAAATAGAATTTTATGACGACGAAGGTAAAGTAAGCTCCACGTTAACATCAAAGAAAGGAAGGATAAACGACTTGACAAACGACATGTATGCAATCGATAGTGTTGTAGCCGTAAGCGACAGCGGAGTAGTGCTTAGAACCGACGAACTAATGTGGCGGAATAAAGAAAAGAAAATCAAGACCGATAAATTCGTTACGATTATTGACGGCGACGAGAAAATAGAAGGATACGGTTTCGAATCGGATCAGAATTTGAAAAACTATACGATTTACAACATTACTTACATAACTACGCTGAAAGAATGAGGAATCCGGCATTTCTGGTTGTGGCTTTGTTTTTTTTCTTCTGTGCCCGTTTCTATGCACAAGAATCGGGAAAACCGCTTGTGGTTATGGGCGACAGTTTGAAAGGAAAAGTAATTAACGGCGAAACCGTAAGGGAAGTTATCGGCAATGTGAAAATTACACAAGATAACATTACGATTACCTGCGAAGAAGCAATTCAATATTTGGAAAGGAATATAATCGAATTAACGGGAAACGTTGTGGTAACTGAAGATACGCTTACCGTCCGTTCGCCGCACGGCTTTTACTTTGCGGACGAGAAAAAAACTTTGTCCGATACATCGATTTTTTTAACCAACGGAAAAATGAATTTATCCGCAAAGCACGGTTTTTATCTGGTCGATTTGAAAGAAGCATATTTTGCAGACAGCGTTTTCTTAAAAGATACATCAACCGTATTAAGAGCCGACAGTCTGATTTATTACGAAAAATTAAGTAAAGCGGTTGCAATCGGTAATGTTGAAGTGGAGGATACTTCAACCGTAATTTACGCCGACAGTTTAGTTCATTGGCGGAAACCGAAAAACACTTTTGCCTTCGGGAAAGTTAGACTTTGGGATAAACGGAACAATATTCATTTGAAGGGAAAAGTACTTGAGTATTACGGTAAACAAAATTATACCAAAGTATTGGGCGGACCTATTCTAATGAAGATTGATTCCACGGAAGAAGGACGGTTCGATACGCTTTTCATAGAATCCGAACTTTTAGAAGCTTACGACGACAGTACGGGCAGACTTGCGGCAACGGATTCCGTAAAAATTTTCCGCGGTGAATTTTCATCGGTGAACAACCGCACGGTTTATTTCAGAAACGAAGACAAAATTGTGATAACGAAAAAAGACGACGAAGAAAGCCAGCCTGTGCTTTGGTACGAAGACACGCAAGTTACCGGCGATTCCATAGCAATTTATTTGAAGGATAATAAAATCAAGTTAATCGATATATTCGGAAATGCTTTAATCGTTTCGCTTAATAAAGGATACGATTTCCGGTATAATCAAATTTCGGGAGACACCTTGAAACTCGGATTCGACGACGGTAATTTGGTTCGTACTGAAGTGATGGGAAACGTTTTAAGTATTTATTATCTTTTCGAAGAGGATGAACCGAACGGTTTGTTGAAATCAAGTTCGCAAAAAGCGGTAATATTTTTCGAAGATAATAAAGTGAAAAATGTTAAATTGTACGGCAGTCCGGCAAGCGAGTATCATCCCGAAAAATTAATTAAAGGGAAGGAAAGGGAATTCGTTTTGCCATCCTTTGTTTTATACGAATCGAAACCGGATAAAAATAAATTTTTACAAAAGATTAATCAATAACGGGATTTTAATGAACGAAGTATTGCAATTACGAAGCGAAGGTTTAGTTAAAATCTACAAACGGCGTGCGGTAGTAAACAGAGTTTCCATAAGCGTAAAGCAAGGGGAAGTTGTCGGTTTGTTGGGACCCAACGGAGCCGGTAAAACCACGTCGTTTTATATGATTGTGGGAATGGTAAAACCTAACGGCGGTAAGGTATTTTTAAACAACACGGAAATAACTACGCTCCCGATGTATAAAAGAGCCCGGATGGGAATCGGGTATTTGCCGCAAGAGGCTTCTGTATTCAGGCGTTTAAGCGTTGAAGATAATATTCTGGCAATTCTGCAAATGATGAAACTACCGAAAGACGAACAGAAAAAACGCCTTGAAAGCTTACTTGAAGAATTAGGCATAACTAATATACGCAAAAGCATGGGATATCAATTAAGCGGGGGCGAAAGACGGAGAACCGAAATTGCAAGGGCTTTGGCAACCCGTCCTAAATTCATTTTGCTCGATGAACCCTTTGCAGGCATTGACCCGATTGCGGTTGAAGATATTATGAACATCGTGAAGAATTTGAAAAACAAGGGAATCGGAATTTTGATTACCGATCACAACGTACACGAAACGTTAAGTATAGTTGACAGAGCTTATATCTTAATCGAAGGCGAAATATTTAAGAGCGGTCAGGCTGAAGATTTGGCAAACGACAAAGACGTACGGAAATTATACCTTGGCGAGAAATTCAAACTTGAGAGGTATGAGTGAGATGAGGGTGTTTAGAAGCACGGGGTGCGGATTGGTTAAATAAATTTTTAATAATTGTAAGGTTTATAAAAATATTGGTGTTTTACCGGGTTTATTTACATTGCGGCATAACGAGTTTTTATATCTTTTTTCATAATACAGACCGAGCTTCGGATAATATTCTTTTTCCGATATTTGGCTTTAATGAACTTTTCCAACAGTAATGACTTATTGACAAAGAATATATTTATTTGAAGCTGTATTAATTTGCGTCGGCAAACACAGGAGACTAACTTTTTAATCGACTTCACTTCAGAAGAATGTTGCCAAAAACACTAAACTTAAATTTACTGGTTTTGCATACAAACAATGAACGACGATTTGAGCGTTTTAGTAAGCTTTCTTTCTTTTCTTCTTTTTCTCTTTTGCAATCAAACCAGCTCCTATTATTAAGTTATCTATAACCTTAAAAATGGATGTATCCCATGGATAATCTGATTGATTTTCTATCCAGTCATTTGCTTTGTTGATAAAAACAGTGTCTTTTGCTATAAGAACAAAAAACTTCTCTATAATTTCTCTCATCATACCCCATTCAACATCTATTCCATTTTTAATATTTGTATTACCTTTCAAATATCTTAGAGTGTATTCGCGGTCAATCGGTGAAATTATATTTGGTAATAAATGAGCCATAACTTTTGAATTCCCAACAAGGCTTGTTCCACTTGCCATAACTTTTATATTCTGAAATATCTCTTTAATAATACGCCACTCTGTTTCACTCACATTCTGATAGTCGATTTTTCTTGCTACCCTGATATGTTCTCTAATTCTCATTATACTGTCTTTAAAAACTTCAAAACTATGCATTTTGGAACCACCTTGCCCCATTCTATGCATTCCCCATGATGCCAAAGTTGCATATATGAATTCCAAATACAATTCAAAATTAGGAGAGTTAATCATTTCAAGTGTTCTTCTATGAAAGTAAAGACTTGGACCACGAAATTTATCGACCTTATAAAATTTATCATGATATTTCTCTGCATTGGTAAGTATATCCACAATTTTATCTTGATAGGTATTCATCATTTTATATGCCTAACCGTGTTGCTTTTTATCGGGGCACTGAAAACAAAAATCTCGAGTTAAAAAAGCCAATGTTTTTCCGCCACGGTTGATTATTTAAAAATTTCACTTTTTGCTGTTCTTAATTTACAGTATTATCAAAGAACAAACATTAAATTTGCTTAACTTTAAATTGTCACAAAACTGCGCCGGTTAAGACGAACGGATTTATTTGCGGGATACGCACCAATATTTTGTTATTTTAAAATTAATGAGAATAATCCGCAACAATTTTCTTTATGTTTTCTTCCAATTTTAAAATATCTTCTGTTGCGGTTTTCCAAACCACTTCGGTATCAACACCAAAATAATCATGAATTAGTTTATCTCGCATCCCGGCCATGTAGCGCCATGGAATCAATGAATAATTTTCTTTAACTTCTTTGGGAATTTTCTTTGATGCTTCACCGATAATCTCTAATGCCCTGATTACGGCATATTGTGTTTTTGTATCTTTTTGAAAGGAAGGATAATTCGTATCTTTGAGAAAATTCTTTATATTAACAATTGAATCAAGTATATCATTCAAATAATCGATTATTATTCTATCTTTTTTTTTCATAATACAGATTGAGCTTCGGATAATATTCTTTTTCCGATATTTGGCTTTAATGAACTTTTCATCACCAAATCTACTTTTACGCCAAGAATTTCGCTTAAATAATCTTCCAATTCAATAAATTTAAATAAAGACGGTGCTTTGGAAAATGAAACCAAAATATCCAAATCGCTATCGGGCTTTTCTTCGTGTCGAACAAATGATCCGAATACTTCAAGGGTTTTCACATTATACCGGGACTTAATCTCGGGGAATTCTTTTTGTAATACGGTGATAATATCTTCAAGTTTATTTCTCATGTTTCAAAAATTCAAAAATATATTGGCAATTGCAAATTTTAGACTTGTGTGTATCGGTATTGTAGATAAGTCGATAACTAAACTGCAATAATGTTTTGTTATCATAGTCGCTTTGATTTGCGGTTTGTATGCGGATTTTACTTGTTATATACTTTTAGATTTAAAAATTTATTAAATGGATCAAAGTCTCTATCATTATGCAATAATGTAAATTTATTTTGGATGCAAAAGGTTGCAATCATAGTGTCTATTGTTTTTCTGACGGTAATACCTTTTTTCTTTAAAAATCGATAATTCTTTGCGCTTTGAATAGCTATTTCTTTACCTCCAATATCAAAACACGGAGATGAAAGAAGAACGGTTTTTGCTTTCCGGAATTCTTTATCACTTCTGAATCCTTGCAAGACTTCGGTTAAAACATAATCCCCAATCACTACAATTTCTTTACCGAGTATTGAGTCTAAAAAAAATAATTAATTTACTCTCATTTTTTCAATATTGCTATCCCAATGCAATTTTCCGCGAAGCGCTTTTAATTTAGCTTGTTCCTTAATTACTATTAATGTTTTTAATCCCTCTTCCACAACTTCTTTTTTGGTTTTAAGACCTGTTGCTTTAAGAGCCTGTTTTATTAACTTATTGTAGATTTCAATATTTGTTCTCATTTTTACCTTTTTAATGAAATGTGTATTATTAAAAATAATTTACACGTTAAACCATTTCGATGCAAGTATTTTCATGATATATACAATTACATCAACCTGCAAATAACCCGCAAATAAAATCCCTGTATCTCACAACTTAAATTAAATCCCATATTAAATCAAGTCATATTTAACTATATAAGTAAAAATTCCATATTCCGGTTGGTTTGGATTTAACGGCAAAGAAAATAAAATATAATTATTGCACCGAGCAAAAATTTTTCGAAATTAATTTCAAAAAAATTAAAAATACCGGAAACAAAACCATTTTGGCAGTTGTAAACAAATATTGTTTTAAAATTTCCTGGTTTGCAAAATTTTTTCTTACTTGATAATTTTGCACTTTCAAATAAAAGGTTACGTAAATGAGCATTGTTGTTAATAACCTTACCAAAAAATACGGCACACAAAAAGCAGTCGATAACATTTCCTTCGAAGTAAAAACCGGCGAAATCTTGGGATTTTTGGGACCCAACGGCGCCGGGAAAACCACCACAATGAAAATTATTACCTGTTACATGGCGCCTAATGACGGTGACGTTAAGGTAAACGGAATCTCTATTTTGGATAATCCCGAAGAAATAAAAAAGAAAATCGGGTATCTGCCCGAAAGCAATCCGCTTTATTACGATATGCCCGTGCTGGCTTACCTTGAATACGTTGCCAAATTGCAAAACGTACCCGATTCCCAAATCCCGGACAGAATAAAGGAAATGGTAAGGGTGTGCGGTCTCGATGTGGAAAAACACAAAACAATCGGAGAGCTTTCCAAAGGTTACCGGCAAAGGGTAGGACTCGCACAAGCAATGATTCACGATCCGGAAATTTTAATTTTGGACGAACCTACCACCGGTCTCGACCCGAACCAAATTGTGGAGATAAGAAAATTAATTCGCGAACTCGGGCGCGAAAAAACCGTAATTTTAAGTACGCACATTCTTCCCGAAGTGGAAGCGACATCGGACAGAATATTAATAATTAACAACGGAAAGATAGTCGCCGACGGCACAGCCGATACGTTACGGAAACAAGCGCAAGGAACGGAAGTACTGCGAATCGAAATTGCGGAAGCTACGGACAAAGACGAAGTGTTCTCCGCTTTGATGAATCTCGATACGGTCGATATGGTAGATGCCGTCTCCGGTTCGGATTTTTCGTTTATGGTAAACAGCAAAGAGAACGTATCTTCGCGCAAGGAAATTTTCAATCTCTGCGTGAAAAACAATTGGGTGTTAACCGAACTTACCCCAATAGAAACAAAATTGGAAGATATATTCAGGGAATTAACTACAAAGTAAAAGTTATGAAAGCTATTTGGGTTATTGCTAAAAAAGAATTTGTTACGTTTTTCGATTCACTCGCAGCTTATATTTTGCTCGTTGTTTTTCTCGGCATAAGCGGTTTCTTTACGTGGCTTTTCGGTTCCGATATTTTCTTTATCGGTCAAGCCACTTTACAGCCTTTTTTCGGAGTTGCGTATTGGACGCTCTTCTTCTTTATTCCGGCTCTTACAATGAAAATGCTTGCCGAAGAAAAACGTAGCGGAACAATCGAATTGCTTTTAACCAAACCTATTACCGATTGGCAGGTAGTTGCCGGTAAATTTTTAGCGGCGTTTCTGCTGATTGTTGTTGCGCTCCTTTTAACTTTGCCTTATTACATCACGTTAACGTTTATCGGCGATGTAGATCACGGCGCGGTGTGGAGCGGCTATTTCGGTATGCTTTTGATGAGCATGACGTATATCAGTATCGGGTTGTTTGCGAGCAGTATCACGAACAATCAAATAGTTGCATTTCTTTTGTCTCTGTTTATCGGAGTGTTTTTCCTTATAATTTTTAACGTTCTGGCAAGCAGCTTTACAGGCGATACCGCTTTGATATTTAACTATTTAAGTTTATCAACGCATTACGATTCAATATCGCGCGGAGTTATAGATTCAAGGGATTTAATCTATTTTCTGTCAATTACATTTTTCGGTTTGTTATTGGCCGAAACAGCATTAGCAAAACGAAATATTGTAGAGTAAAATATGCTTACTAAAAGAAAAGTACGTACAACAATTCTGTTGGTTCTCGGAATTTTAATTCTCGTTAACCTTTTATCCACGCGTTTGTTTTTCAGGTGGGATTTTACTGCTGACCAGCGGTACAGTTTAAGCAAAGCGACAATCGATATTTTGGAAAACTTAACGGAGCCGGTAACAATAACGGCTTACTTTTCCGAGAATCTGCCGCCGGATATAGAACAAGTGAAAAACGACTTCAGGGATTTACTCGTTGAATATTCCACACGTTCGAACGGGAATGTGGTTTACGAGTTTGTAAACCCGAATGAATCCCCGGAAATTGAAATGAAAGCGCAACGCAGCGGTATTTCACCGATAATGATAAACGTAAGGGAAAAAGACCAACTGAAACAGCAAAAAGCTTATATGGGCGCCGTTATTCAAATGGGTAACCGTCAGGAAGTTATTCCGTTTATACGGCCCGGCGCGGCAATGGAATATGAATTATCCACAAACATTAAAAAGTTAGCTGTTACGGATAAACCCAAAATTGCTTTATTACAAGGCAACGGCGAACCCAAACTCAGTGCAATGCCGCAGTTGCGTAAGTCTTTATCGGTTATGTACGATGTGAAAACATTCGAGTTTTCCGATACGGCCGGAATCCCTTCGGAATATAAAACTTTGTTGATTATTGCTCCGACCGATACGATACCGGAAAAGTATTTGAATTATTTGGACGAATTTTTAGCTAAAGGCGGAAAAATTCTTGTTGCATTGAATAAAGTAAAAGGCGATTTAAGCAAAGGAATGGCCGAAAAAATTTATACGGGTTTAGGCGATTGGTTGAAAAACTACGGTGTTGAAGTTGAAGATAATTTGGTAATAGATGCGAATTGCACAAACGTAATGGTTCAGCAACGTCAAGGCATGTTTATAATGAATACTCCCGTAAAGTTCCCATACATTCCAATAATTACCAAATTTGCCGCTCACCCTATTACAAAAGGGCTTGAAGCGGTTCTCATGCCGTTTGTAAGTTCAATTAAAATTAATCCGTCCGATACGTCCCTTTCCGTTTTACCTTTGGCGATGACATCGGAAAAAAGCGGAATAGAAAAACCGCCGGTCTATTTTAACGTTACAAGACAATGGAAGAAAAGCGATTTCGGATTGGAAGCGCTTCCGGTTGCTGTCACAGTGGAAGGTAAGAAGAACGGTAATAATATTAAAATGGTTGTGTTCGGCGACGGTGATTTCGTTGTGAACGGCGAAGGACAACAAGCACAGAGATTGGAACCGGATAACATAAGCTTTATGGTGAACGCAATAGATTGGCTTTCGGATGATACGGGTCTGGTTGAACTCAGAACAAAAGGCGTAACCGCCCGCCCGATCGATCCGGCGTTGGAAGCAAGTACAAAAACCTTATTGAAATATCTGAATTTCCTATTGCCGATTATTCTTGTAATTTTTTACGGAATTTACCGTTATAACAGAAGGAAAAAAATCAGAGAAAAATTGAAGAATACGCGCTATGTTTAAATCGAATAAAACTCTCGGAATTGTTTTTGTTATTCTTTTGATTTTAACCGTTCTCGTTTTTGTTACTAATACGGGTAAAAAAGAACGGACATTCAGAAAAGATTTGGTGAATATCGATACAGCCAAAGTTTCGGAAATAATAATTTATCCCAAATCGCACAAGGGAAAACAGGTAAAGCTGACAAAGGAAAACGACGGTTGGAAAGTTTTACTCGATAACGGAAAAAAAGCGCCCGTGCCCGCAAATAAAATCAAAGGTATTTACACTCAGCTTCTTTCAATAAAGCCGAACCGCTTGGTTGCAAGGGAAAAAGAAAAATGGTCAGCTTACGAAGTCGATTCGAGCGCAACCCGTGTTGTTGTAATGGAAGACGGGGATAAAAAACTCGATTTGGTTATCGGGCGGTTTAATTTCAAACAACCAAGAAGCGTTTCTACGTTTGTGCGGCTTTACAACGATTCCGATGTTTACGAAGTCGACGGATTCCTTGCAATGTCGTTCAACCGCGGAGTTAACGATTTCCGTAACAATACCGTAATTAAAGGCGATTACAAAAAATGGAACCGTTTAATTTTCGATTATCCCGCAGACAGTTCATTCCAAATGACGAAAGTTAAAAACAGATGGACAGCCGGAGTTGAAATACTCGATTCGGCAAAAACCGAACAATATCTCAGGAAAATTGCGCACATTACAAGTTCCAAATTCGATGATAATGTAGATCCGCAGAAATTACAAAAACCAACGTACAAACTTACCATAGAAGCCGAAGGCAGTAAAAATATTACCGTTTCCGCTTATGCGGATTCTACCGGTACGGTTATTACGTCTTCGCAAAATCCAGGCACTTACTTCAACGATAAAAAACTTGCGGAGAAAATTTTCATCGGTTTGGGTTCGCTTAAATAAACCGTTTGGCAATCGTTATAATATTCCCCGCCATTGAAACCATTTTCAAAAATTTTTTACCGAAAAGAATAATATATTTCAGTTTGTAAAATTAATTCATGCGGGAAAGTTTTAATGAACAAAATAAAATATATTGCGGTTTTTGCGGGAAGTATCCGGAAAGAAAATTATACATTGAAAGTATGTAACATAATCCGGGACGAAATCGAAATAAGCGGAAATTATAAATGTGAAATTTTAACATTAAATGATTATGATTTGGCGTTACCCGGTAGAACGCAAAACACAACCGATGTGGAAAAATTCAGAAATAAAGTTGCCGGCGCCGCTGGAATAATTATGGTCACCCCGGAATACAACGGAAGCGTAAGCAGCGTACTAAAATTATTGATCGAGAATCTCAGTTATCCTTCGGAAGTGAACGGAAAGCCTGTTTCCCTTGTCGGACTTGCTTCCGGCGATATCGGCGCAGTTAAATCTTTGGAGCATTTAAGAAGCATTTGCGCACACATTGGGGGAATAGTTTTGCCAAAACAAGCTTCAATTCCCACCGTGGAAGATTATTTCGATGAAAACGATAACTGCACGGATCCGGCAATAGAAAAACGCATCCGTTCGGTTCCGCGTTACCTGATAAACTATTTTGAAAACCGTTAACTTACTTTCCCAAAAGTTTTTTCATTTCGTTAACGTCTGTTGTGGGTAAACTGCATACGTAGTTTTTACAAACGTAAATTGCGGGCAAGTCGCCCGTTGCAGTGTATTCTTTGGTAAAAGGAGCCAATTCCGTTACCGCATCTTTATTTTTTTCCGTAAGAACCAAAACCACTTTATTGGGAATAAACATTCCGTTCAATTGTTCCAAAACCGCTTGAAGTTTATCGTCCCGGTTTTTGGCGGCAATTACTATTTCGTAAGAAGGACCGAATGCAAAAGTTTGTGCGGATAAGAATTGTGAATATGCCACAGGCGCATCTTTCACTTTACCGGCAAAGGCTTTGCTCAATTTTGCGGCTAAATTTTCGAATTTCGTGTTTGCGGTTAGTTTCAATAAACGTAAAAGATTCATAAAAGCAACCGAATTACCCGAAGGCACAGCACCGTCGTATAACTCTTTTGTTCTTACCAGCAGTTCTTCACCCGATTCGGAAGTAAAGAAAAATCCGCCGTTTTCTTCATCCCAAAAATTTTCTATTTGTTTATCCGTTAATTCCAGTGCATGTTTTAGAAATTCGGGTTCAAAGGTTGCTTCGTAAAGTTCCAGCAATCCCCACGTCATAAATGCGTAATCGTCAAGGTTACCGGTAATTACTGCTTCCCCGTCTTTGAAACGGTGGAGTAAAGTTCCGTCTTTCCGTAAAGCGGTTAAGATAAAATTTGCGGCGGTTGCGGCTTCTCCGGCTAAGGCGGGTTCGTTTAATATTACCGAGCCTTTTGCCAATGCGGCAATCATTAATCCGTTCCAATCTGTTAATATTTTTTTATCCATGAATGGATGAACCCTTTTATTTCTATACTCGAACAGCGTTTTCCTCGATCTTTCCAAACTCGTTTTCAGTTCTTCGATTCCGGTTTGTGTGTCTTTGCTAAGTTCGTCCAGTGAAGAAATAACATGCAAAATATTTTTTCCTGTTCCGCTGCCGGTTGCTTCCTCGTAGTAATTGCCATCTTCCGAAATGCCGTAATAATTTTTGAATATTAAAGCATTTTCCGGCGGTAAGAGTTCGTCGATTTCTTTCGCCGACCAAACATAAAATTTGCCTTCTTCTCCTTCGCTGTCGGCGTCTTCGGCGGAATAAAATCCACCGTTAGCATCTTGCATATCCCTTAAAACATATTCGAAAATTTCGGAAGCGATTTTTTTGTAATGCGGATTTTTAGTTGCTTGGTAAGCTTCGGAATAAGCCATGGCAAGCAATGCTTGATCGTAAAGCATTTTCTCGAAATGCGGAAGGAACCATCTTTCGTCCGTGGAATATCGGTGAAAACCAAATCCTATATGATCGTAAATTCCGCCTTTTGCCATTTCGGTTAAAGTTTTTTCAACCATGGAAAGGGCTTGGGGGTTTCCCGTTTTATCCCAATAACGGAGCAGAAACATCAAATTGTGCGGCGTGGGAAATTTCGGTCTGTGTCCGAAACCGCCGTAACGTTTATCGTAACGTTGCCGGAAATTGTCGTAAGCTTCATCCAAAATATCTTCCGTCAGTTCTGAACCGGACGTTTCTTTTGCCGCTTGTTGAAGGTAAGCTGTTATTTGGTCTGCCGACTTAAAAACATCGGAGTGTTTTTCTTCCCATGTTTTTTTTATTCTATCAATCAAATCAATCATCCCGAGCCTGCCGTATTTGCTTTCTTTGGGGAAATACGTGCCCGCGAAAAACGGTTTTTTATCGGGCGTCATTATTATTGTCAAGGGCCATCCGCCGCTTCCGGTCATTATTTGGCAAACGGTCATATAAATATTATCGATATCCGGTCTTTCTTCCCGGTCAACTTTAATTGATACGAAAACTTCGTTCATTAATCTTGCAACCGTTGTATCTTCAAACGATTCGTGTTCCATCACATGGCACCAATGGCAAGTGGAATAACCGATTGAAAGGAAAATCGGTTTGTTTTCTTTCTTCGCTTTTTCGAAAGCTTCTTCACCCCAAGGATACCAATTTACCGGATTGTGGGCGTGTTGTTGTAAATAAGGACTTTTCTCGTTTATTAATTTGTTTGTGTATTTATATCCGTCCATTTTTTCTTCTTGATTTTTCTTTGTTTGGCACGATGTTATTAAACCGGCGAACAGAAACATCGCCGCAAAAATTAATTTATAATTATAAAACATATTTTTTGCTTTTTATTATTGCACAATATAACGGAATTGAAAATAAGATGTAAGGTCAAAATAAATACTAAAACCAAATGCCGTATCTTAACTTCACTATAAATTCGTTCGATTCGAATTGCCAGCGGTTGTTTACGAAATGGTTAACGTTGTGGTTGTAAACTATAAATAAATCGCCGAGTTTGTCGTACGTCCACCGCAACCTGAGATTTGTACCTAGTTTTCTGCTTTCGTTATCGTATTGCAAGTAGTTTGTCAATTGCAAATCGGATGAAAAATTAAACGCCAATCTGCTTCCGAAGATTTGCTTGGTGAAATTTCCTTGCGGAAGCGAGCCGATGTCGTCTTCGAAATTCAAAGCGACGGTAATGTTGTTGGTCGGTCTCCAATTAAGTTCAAATTCCAATTGGTGAAGATGCCCTTCGTAAAATCCGCCGAACCACCAAGTTGCTTGTCCGCTTACCACCCGTTTGCTTGCTGATTCGAACTCCAAGCGATATTTAACCCAATTATATTTGCCTTTGGGAATTACCACGCCATCGCTTATTTCGAAATCTTCTTCCAGATTTTCACCTTGCGGACGAATATTAAATTCGAATCTATCTCCGCTTTCAAGCAAAAAATGTATCGGGGCAAAAAACAAACCGTAACTTTGCCAATCGGATTCGGTTGTAATAAGACTGAAATAAGATTCGAAGAAAAACTGTCTGATAAATTTAATATCGGGGCGCGGAGTGTAATCGACTCCCGCTCTGTAAATTTTTACTCCTTTTCTCGGAACGTAACCCAACGAAGGATCGAACGCGTTTCCGATTTTTTTGTATGCAAGCATAACGTCCCAAAGATCGTTCGGGTAATCGATTTTGAATCCGTATGCGGATTTGTCGCCTGCTAAATCTTCGCGGTTGTTATAAATTCCCCAAACGCCGACAAGAAAATTATTCCCATTAAAAATATTAGAATTTTGATAAGTAAAATCGAAACCAAGCATCCAACTATGGGCTCTGCCCAACGGATCGCCGAAAGTTCCGATCATTCCGACCGTGGATTCGCCCCAAATATTTTCACGGATTCTTACCGCTCCCATATTTGACGCGGGAACAAGCGTATCGACTTTGTCCGTGCGGCTTACCAAAGCTCCGAAATTTGTATTTCCCAACTTACCATTTATTTTTCCGCCAAGTAGCAACGGGACTTCGGTTCCTTTGTACAAACCGATTTTTCTACTGAAGAACGGTATTATGTCTCTTCCTAATCCCAAACCGAAATCGAAAATATCCGCGCCTTCCAAAAAGAATGCTCTTTTTTCGGGAAAGAAAAGTGGAAACCTTGTAAGATTGGTTTTTCTCGTATCCACTTCGGTTTCGGCAAAATCTGTATTGATTGTTAAAACCGCATTAACGTCCGATGAAATTTTTTGAATTATTTCGCCGCTGGCGTCGATTTTGTTTTTAAATTTCGTTCCGTATGTTTTTCCGATTTTATTAATTGCTGAAAACGAAATGGTTGTACCGTAACCGTAATCGAAGCGCGGTAAATTTGTTATTTTACCTGCGTGTATGGTTTGACCTATACGGTAATTTCTGTTTATCCCGCTCCATCTGTCTTTTTCCAGAAGTCTTTGAATTCTTCTTTCGATGTTAAATCCCCAGAAACGCAAATTATTATTGAAACTTAAGGTCTTCACGGGAATTTCGAATTCCGCCGTCCAGCCTTTCCCGTCGATATTTGTTCTTGCGAGCCAAATACCGTCCCAGTTGGAATTTTCGCTTTCACCGCGGTCGGATACCAAAGCATCGTATCTTGCGCCGCTCGGGTTGATTGCAAAAATGTATCCCGATCTGCCGTCCATAAAAGGATCGAGAACGAACTTAATATAATCTTCCGAAAAAATACGGGCATCGCGGGCTTTGGAGTAAGAAGTTATTTTATCGGGGTTGTCGTAACATCTTACACCAATAATAATTTTTTCGTTATCTGCTGCAATTCTTACAACCGTGCGGTACGCAGCGGGCGAATTTTCGTCGGGTTCAACCATCGTAAGTGTATTAATCGAATCGGTAAGTTCCCAGAACTGCTCGTTAAGTTTTCCGTCCAAACGGTATGAGTTATCTATTCTTCCTATTCGTAATATTTTTTCAGGCGGGTTTGAAAATCCGGAAACGATTTGGAATGTCAATAAAAAGAAAATGAGTAAGTATCTCATTTGGTATCCGTATTGTTTGATTGTCCCCCCAAAGAATTCCAAGCCGAAATTAATTGACCTTACAAATATAATTATTTCGCAAAAGGAACATTAAAGAAAATATCCGTTCTTTCGATAGTAGAATGTTAGTTGGATAATACTAAAACAAACGGGCGCTATGACATTAGTATTACAAAATTCATCGGACTTGGAATCTACATTTAAATCCTTTCTGGAAAATTCGCCTTATCCTGTTTGGGCGATTGATAAAAACCATAGAATTATTGCGTATAATCATGCTTTTAAAGATTTGTATCGTTTGTTTTTTAATACGGAATTCGATGAAAACCGGGATTTGTCATCACTGCTGGAATCGGATGAAGAGCAAAAATTTAGTATCTGGAAAGAATGTTTCGCAAGAGTTTTGAGCGGAGAAAAATTTAAGAAAAATTTTGAATACGAAATTAAAGGCAAAAAACTTTATTACGATTTCTTTTTCAATCCGGTGATAAACAACAATGAAGTAACCGGCGCCACGATTACGGTTAACGATGTAACGAACAGAAAACATCTTGAAGAAGCGATTAAACTAAAAAAGAACGGGGAAGAAGAATCCGAGAGCAAGGAAGGTGTGGAAAAAGAATTAATTAAAAATTTACAAGCCGAACTTGCACGCCTTGAGAATGAAAAGAAAAAACACAAGATGATGATTGATGAATTCGGCATCGGTTTCTGGGAATGGAACGTGCAAAACGATAAACTTGTGCTTTCGAAAGGCTTTCATGAAATTTTAGAATACGGACAAAACGAATTACCGGCAGAGCACTCATCATTGGAAAAACAAGTTCACCCCGAAGATAAACTAAGAGTGACCGAAACATTCCGTAGAATTGCCGAAGGAAAAGCCGAAAGGTTCGAGTGCGAATTCCGTTTACTCACCAAAACAGGTAACTGGCTTTGGGTTTCGTTTACCGCACGGGTTGCCGAACATGAAAACGGTAAACCCCGGTATGTAATCGGAACCGTGACGGATATCAGTCTGAAAAAAAATACCCAAACAATGTTGAAGGAATTGGAAGAAAGATTCTTTTATCTTGCCGATCATTTGCCGTTTATGATTTGGATGACAGACCGTGAGTCCAATAACACTTATTTTAACAAAGCATGGCTTGAGTTCAGAAATAATAATTTGGAAAGCGAACTCGAGACAATTCCTGAAGACAAAGTACATTTGGACGATATCGAATATTATAACTCGGTAATTAAAGATGCATACGAACAAAAAAGCAGATTCAGCGTTGAATACCGGTTGAAAGACGGCGACGGAAATTACAAATGGGTATTGGATCAAGCAATACCAAGGTTTTTATCGAACGGTGAATTTATCGGTTTCATCGGAGCCACGCTCGATATAAACGAGCGGAAAATGATTGCAAACCAATTAATGGAAAGCGAAACGAAGCTTAAAGAAATAACTTCGGTTCTGGGTGAAGGAATTTTTGTGCTCGATAAAAACGGGTATGCGGATTTTATCAATCCGGAATTTACAAGACTTTTAGGATGGACGGAACAAGATCTTGAAAACCATAAGCTGCACAGCTTAATACATTCCATGCACGAATCCGAAGAAGAAATACACGATTGCCCGATAACGCGCGCGCTGGAGACGGGCGAGATTTACAGAATCCGGGAAGATTATTTCAAAATAAAATCGGGTGATCTTCTACCCGTATCTTTCGTTACTTCACCGATAATCAGAAACGGCGAAATAGTGGGAACCGTAACGGCTTTCCACGATATTAAAGAGAGAAAAGAATACGAAGCGGAAATAGAACGGTTTGTTGAAGAGCTTCAGATCAACCGGGATTTGATTGAAGAAAACGCACAAAAGATGATTGAGTTAAATCAAAAACTGATCGAATCGGAAGAACAACTTAAAGAGCTGAACGCTAATAAAGATAAATTCTTTTCGATAATTTCTCACGATTTGAAAAGTCCGTTTACTTCATTACTCGGTTTTGCCGAATATCTTGTAGAGGATTTTGACGACCTTCCCAAAGAAGAAATAAAAGAATTTTCCACAAACATTTATAAATCGGCTAAAAATATTTTTGCCCTTCTCGAAAACCTTTTGCAGTGGTCGAGAATTCAATCGGGTAAAATTCAGTATACGCCTTCGGAATTTAATTTAACTTCGCTTATCGATACCATAATTGCATTGTTCCAAGTAAATGCCACCAAGAAAAAGGTCAGACTAATCAACGAAGTAACGGAAGATATAAAAGTGTTTGCCGATAAGTTTATGGTTGATGCGGTTATAAGAAATCTTCTCTCTAACGCAATCAAGTTTACCAAATCCGGCGGTGAAGTGAGAGTTAAAGTTGAAGAGAAAGAAAACTATCTGCAAATCTCCGTGAAAGATAACGGCGTGGGAATGAAGGAAGAGATTAAAAATAAATTATTCAGAATCGATCAGCATGTAACAACGAAAGGAACGGATCAGGAAAAAGGCACGGGTCTCGGTTTGATTTTATCGAAAGAGTTCGTCGAGAAAAACGGCGGAAAGATTTGGGTCGAAACCGAAATCGGAAAAGGAAGCGAATTCATCTTTACGTTGCCCGTTTGGAAAGAGGAAATTAAAGCCCAAACCAATGTTAATGCTTAGGTTTCCTTCCGGTAATTTCGAACATAGTGAGCCTGACGGGAAATATTAATTCTTTTCCGTTCGATGCCGCTTCTTTTATTTCATTTTTTATTTTTTCCATTCCGCGCTCGTATTCTTTCCCGCTTAACATTGCCGTTTGGGAAGAACCCCCTTTTTCTAAAAACGGATCGTTGAAAATATTGTCTGGAGTTTTATCGTCGGATATAAATTCCGTTTTATTGATTTGAATATTTTCGAAACCGTTTTCAGTCAATTGTTTCCCGATTTCATCGACGGACAAGAAACGTTGCAAATCGAATTCATACACTCCTTCGAAGTAATCGTAAATGTACCAATGGTCGCCTTTTGTTCTCGGATCGAAAGTATAAATTGCCAGTAAACCGTTTCCACGTAAAGCGGAGAAAGCTTCTGCAAAAAATTTTGATTTGTTCCGGAAGTAATGGAGTGCGTTCACGCAAAAAATCATATCAAAAGATTCCCGTTTGAACGGCAGTAATTGTGCGTCACCGTTTACCAAATTCAATTTGTGTGAATTTTTATCCGCTTTAAGAAGCATTTGCAAAGAAATATCGATGCCGAAACGTTCTACATTTTTATTCCGTATATTTTTCAACCAATGGCAAGTGCCGGCTCCCGCTTCCAAAACAGATACGCAATTGTTTGCAGGGATTAAATTGTTGATTGCAAGCGTAATTTCGGGATGATCATTATAATCGTATCTTTTATCGTAACCGTCCGAAAGTAAATTATAATTAATTCCGTCTCTGTTGCTAATCATCTTAATTTTCCATATTTTAAATAAAAAGATAAACATATCGGAAATGTCATGCGAGGAATAAAATTAATCTTTGCATGCCTTTTGTTATTTTCCACTTTCCCGGCTGCACAAGAATCGGAGGTATTGGTAATAGGAATCGACGGCGCTATCAATCCGGCATCGGCCGATTACATTAAAACCGGAATTCAAAAAGCGCAGTCGATGGATGCGGAATGTTTAGTAATCGAATTAAACACTCCGGGCGGACTCTTAAATTCAACTCGTGAGATAGTAAAAAATATATTGAATTCCCCGTTACCCGTTGTGGTTTATGTTTATCCTTCCGGTTCGCGTGCCGCATCGGCGGGAGTTTTCATAACGTTAGCGGCGCATATTGCCGCAATGGCTCCGGGAACAAACATGGGAGCCGCGCATCCGGTTACACTTCAGGGTCAACAAGATTCTATAATGATGACAAAGGCAACAAACGACGCCGCTGCTTTCATAAGAACAATAAGCGAGAAACGTAAAAGAAACGTTAAATGGGCGGAAGAAGCCGTAAGGCATAGTTTGTCGATTACGGAAACCGAAGCATTGGATAAAAACATTATAGATTTGGTTGCGGAAAACGTAAGACAACTCTTGCAAGAAGCGGACGGAAAGGAAGTTGAATTACCCGGCGGAAAGGTAAAGCTGGAAACGGCAAATGCGAAAACGGTTTTCTTCGATATGACGCTTAAGCAGAAAATTTTGAATGTGATAAGCGATCCGAACATTGCATATATTCTTTTTATGCTGGGGATTTACGGATTGTTATTCGAGCTTTACAATCCGGGCGCAATTTTTCCCGGAGTAATCGGCGTTATAAGTTTAATATTGGCTTTTTATTCGCTCAATACTCTTCCGGTCAATTATGCCGGACTGGCGCTCATTATTTTCGGAATAATTTTGTTTGTTCTCGAAGTTAAGATTGTGAGTCACGGCTTGTTAAGTATCGGCGGAACAATATCGCTTGTTCTGGGATCGATAATGTTAATCGATGTGGAATCCGCTTTGGAAGCCGTATCTATTTCTTGGGAAGTAATTATTTTGATAACAGGCTTAACGCTTCTGTTTTTCCTTTTTGCAATCGGGTTGGGAATAAAAGCGCAAAGGTTAAAGCCTTCCACCGGTAAAGAGGGATTGATAAACGAAGAGGGAACCGCTTTAACAAAATTGAATCCAGCTGGACAAGTTAAAATACACGGAGAGATTTGGGAAGCCGAAAGCGTGGAAGGTCCGATAAGTAAAAACGAAAAAGTGGTTGTTGTGGAAGTTTCGAACTTAATTTTAAAAGTTAAAAAAGTTAAATAATAAATCGGAGGCATTATGGGACCGTTGCCAACATACATTGGAGTGATAATTTTATTCGTTGTGCTGATTTTAGCAAATGCAATAAGGATTTTAAGGGAATACGAGCGCGGCGTTGTTTTCCGGTTGGGGCGACTCATCGGCGCGAAAGGTCCCGGATTAATAATCTTGATACCGATTGTTGATAGAATGGTTCGCGTAAGTTTACGCACCGTCGTTTTAGATGTTCCGACGCAAGACGTAATAACGAAAGACAATGTATCGCTAAAAGTAAATGCCGTTGTTTATTTCCGGGTTGTATATGCCGATAAAGCGGTAGTTGAAGTTGAAAGATATTTCGACGCCACTTCCCAACTTTCGCAAACAACGCTAAGGAGCGTTCTCGGTCAATCTATGCTCGATGAAATACTTGCCGAGCGGGAAAAACTTAATGCACAGTTACAGAAAATAATCGATCATCAAACGGAACCGTGGGGTATTAAAGTTTCTAACGTTGAAATAAAGCACGTGGATTTGCCTGTTGAAATGCAGCGCGCAATGGCAAAGCAAGCGGAAGCGGAAAGGGAACGAAGAGCGAAAATTATTCATGCCGAAGGTGAATTTCAAGCAAGTCAGAAATTGAGCGAAGCAGCGAAAGTTATAGCCGACGAACCTATTGCGCTTCAACTGAGGTTTTTGCAAACATTGACGGAAGTTGCATCGGAGAAGAATTCAACAACAATTTTCCCGGTTCCGATTGATTTACTCGAACCGTTTCTAAAGAAAAATGAAAATAAAAACCCGGTTTCTTAATGAAACCGGGCTTTGTGGGTATCGATTATGAATGTGGAGTAGGGTTAAAAACTGTATTTAATTTTCGTATAAATCATATCGTTATTATTAAACCGCCCGAACATACCTTCTGTTCCGGTAAAAATATTTGCCCCCAATAAAGCCGTAAAACCGTCGGCAACGTCATAAGTGATAGTCGGACGTATTAACGAAGCACTGTTTTCGAAATCGTAATACATAAAAAATCGTAAATGCAACGTTTCATTCAGATAATCGGTAGCGGCAAGAAAGGTTGCCATGTTTTGTACTTCGTCGGTATTAATAAAATCATTGTAATCCAATATTCTTTGTTGGATGAATTGGATGCTGGTATTGATATCCCAAACAGTGAAATCTGTACCGAGTAAGTAGTGTAAATAATCTTTCTCCACAACGCCGTCTTGTACTTTAGGATCTGTCGTGTTAAAACCTTTACCGTTGTAATAGGCTCCTTCGCCTCTAAAAACAAATGGTCCGACCGTTGTACTGAAACTTCCTCCCCCGATTGTCAATCGATGATGTTCCGGAACGATTTTCAAACCTGTTAAAGTATGTGTTGCGGGATCGATTTGTTTGAATGCGTGCATTGTCGGATCGTCATCCCATGCATAAGCTCCCATAATTTCCAAATCGATTAAGGATGTAAGCATTGAAAACTTTCCGAAAATTTCACTGTTTTTAAAAGATTGTTCAACATCTACTTTCGAGTAATCGAAAGTGGGATTAACCGGGAAATCCGGCTTGAGTTGCCAAATTGAGGAAGCATCGGGATATAAAGTAGGAGTAAAAGTAGGAATCCAAACCAACTCGAATGTATTATCGCCGATGTAATAATCAGCTTTAATGGCATTTACTCCCATTCGTATCTCGTCGAAATCGGGCAATAAGAATTCGCGCAAATCTTTCGGAGAAACTATATCGGTAATGAAAACCCCATCGGCTTTTCCCCAAATTATTTGTTGCTTACCAATTCTTATATCAATGGAATTTAAGTAGATATCCAAATATACTTCGCGCAATCCCAACTCAAGTTCTCTGTTTGCATATTGGTACATGTACGGATTTACCTTGTAAGCAACTATATCTTTTCTTTGCTCAATATTTAAGTTAAAAGTATTTTGGATTATTGAGAAATTGTTATCGCCATTTATAAGCAAGCCGGTATAATTACGCGCATAACCGGTCAACGATAAATCTTGGGCATAATTTGTTGTGGAAAATAATCCGAGGATTATTAAAACAATAAGATTATGAAATTTTAACGTTTTCATTTTAGCCCTCTTTTCATCATTCTTTCGGTGAATTTGTTAGCGGGAATGCCAATATCGATTTTAACATTACTAAGTTTCATAATGGTTTTATGATTTTTCTGTACGTTGTCCATTTCCGTTCCGGTAATAATCCAGTAACCTTTGATATTTTTATAATCTTTAATATTCAAAGTTTTTAAATACTCGCCGTCTTCGTCATAGAATTCTTTTTTGAGACCTATCCATTTATCTTTAACTATCCAAGTAACTGTTTTGGAATACATATAATCTTCGTCTTTCGGTATACTTTCGATTACGTAACAATCTTCGCCGTTTAGTTTTTCTTCGCGTAAAATTTTGTGTGTATCTTCGTTAGGTTTTCTATCGCCTAAATCATCGTAAGTAAAATCGGAACCCATAAAATAATCGCCTTTGCTGTCGCTCGAAATTCGTTTTACTTTTTTAAGCGCGGGAAGATAAATCCATTGATCGTCATCTTTATTCGGATCATCATAGCTCCAATTCATAAAGGATGTATTTCTTACGTCGGCCGGTTTAATAAAGAACATTATTTTCTTTTCGACATCCCCGAAATCTTTAATATACTGCTTGATTTCGCGTACCCTTTCGTTCCCGCTTGAGCTAATCAGAATCATTGTCAGATTAGCTTCCATATCATTTCCCGTAGGTCGATTATAAACCTTTTCCATTATTTGTAATCCGGTTAGATTGTTTTGTGCCGGAATTGTTATTGCCGTTAACAATAACAGTAAGGCTAATAAGCTTAATCGTTTCATTTTTGTTCTCCTTTTTTATTTTTAAAGTAAATATTTGCGTTGTAAAGAATTATCAACATTATTGTTATAGTTCCCAAAAAACTTGTAAACATATTTAGTGAGACCATTGCGCCTAGTGTTCTGTTTGGGGGAAAAACAGAGAATAACAAAACCAAAAATCCGGCAATTACTATAATTGCATTGAAGATAATTGCACGTCCTGTATGTTTCATAGTATAATGGGTTGTTTTTGTTTTATCGTTTGTTTGGTTTGCATATATTTTGTAACGTTCAATAAAATGGACGGCATAATCGATTCCGATCCCTATTGCAATGCTGGAAATTAATGCTGTTGTTGTGCTTAGAGGAATATTCAACAGACCCATTATACCGAAACCGATTAATGCAGTTACGATAATCGGTACCGATCCGATTAAACCGATACTCAATTTTTTGAACATTAAGGAAAGTAAGATTATTATTATGAACAACGACATAATCAAACTTTTGATTTGTCCTTCCAGAATTAAGTCCGTAAACACCAAAGCTTTATACCCGGAACCGGCATAGTTTAATTCGATACCGGCTTTTTTAAATTCGGGTCTGTATTTTTCAATAATGTCTATTGCACTGTTAAGCGCTTTAGAGTTATCACTTTTCAACTGAAAAGTAATATTTGCTTTTTTATAATCTTCTGTTACAACTTGCCAGAGGTTTTCAGGGTCGCCGGACATTTCATAAAGAAGAAGATACTGAGCTATCAAATCTCTTGAATCGGGTATGGTTTCATATTTTGCACTGTCTGCATGCATTACCTTGTTCATTCTTTTTAGGTAGTCGGCAAGTGAGAAAGAATTGCCTACAACCGGCAGTTCTCCGACCACTTCGTCTTGCATTTGTGCAACCGTTCTTAACACATCCGGAGTTTTGAATTCACCTTCGTTAATTCCTTCGAGAATAACATTTAGTGTACTTGTTCCGCCGAAATGTTCGTTAATAAATTTATCGGTTAATACAATTTCACTGTCTTTTTCAAATTTTTCTAAAAAGCTGGAGTTTATCCAAACTTTTGTTATTCCGTAAATCGATATCGCGGAAATCAGAACAGTGGCAACATAAATCATATTTTTATGTTTGATAACGCTATCAGCAAATTTATATGCGAAATGAGGTGAATTATCAGAATCGGTTTCATCTTCTTCCTTAATTTTTTTCTTCGGTCTTGGAAGTCCGAATGAAAGGATCCCCGCCGGTATCAATACAAGAGAAAACATCATTGCCGCCATTACTCCGAATGCCGTGAATATTCCGAAATATTTTATAGGATAAACTTCGGAAGTTAAGAGGGAAATAAACCCTACGGCAGTAGTTACTGATGTCATTACAACAGGTTTCCACATTTCGTGCAGCATATTTTTAACGGCGGTTTTTTTGTCGGCATCCGGGTTTTCTTTCATAAAATGAAAAAGATGACTGTATAAATGAATACCATCGGCAACACCGATTGCAATTAACATGACCGGTATCATAGTGGAAACCGCATAAATCGGAATACCCAATGCGGCCATTAGTCCGAATGCCCAAATTGTGCTGAATAGAACAACGAGCAAAGTAAAGAAAGTACTTTTAATGCTTCGCATAACCAAATATAGAACGATTATGATTACAAGAATTACAATCGGAACCATTCTTTTCATGTCGGCAGGACCCAACAATGCCATTGTTCCTTCAACTATCGGTCGACCGGCAACATGAATTTTTTCCGGTACCTCAAATTCCTTGGACACTTCGATTATTCTATTGTAGAAATCTTGAGAAAAAACATCGTTGTTAATTCTTGCAATTATTACCGAAACGGTTTCGTCTTCGGAAACCAGTCTGCCAAATACCATTTCGTTGCTTCTTACTTTCTGTCTGAGTTCGTCCAGTTTTTCTTTGGATTTCGGTACACGTTTATAAAATGCTTTTACATCCAGACCGTCATCCGTTCCTACAATATTGTCGGCTGTATAAAGGGAAGTCACATCGTTCTTTTCGATTTCTTTCATCTTTTGAAGTTTTTTAGTAAGATCTTTTATTTTTTTTAAGGTCCCGGGATTATAAATTCCGTTTTCGTTTTCTATGGCAATAATAATCCCGTCCTTTATATTGAACCACTTTTCCGCTTGATTACTGTAAATAAATGCAGGATGTTCTTGCGGCATATATTTATCGAGGTCAGTTTCCATCCTTGAATTTTGTTTCATTACAAAGAAGAAAGCTATTGATATTAATAAGATTGTAATCAATACTAAAACCGGTTTCCCGAGAATTTTATTTAAGAATTTTTCCATTTAACTTCTCCGTTAATTGTGTTTGTGAATGCTCACTCACCATTTTATAAAAAATTATTTGATTAATTTCATTACCGAATTCCAAAGTTTTTTACCTTCTTGTTCCAAATCGAAGGCAAAATTTGAGAGCCGCCATTTTGTAACTACTAACCTTAAAGCACCAATAATAATAAACGCTAATTCTTGTGTGTCAATATCTTTTCTTATTAAATTTTGTTTTTGTCCTGCTTTTATAATATCAAAAACTATTTCTTGATTTTTATTCATAATTGTAAAAATTTTTTTTGAAAGCCTTTGATCATTTCGAAATATTTCTTCGGAAAAAATTACAGAAGCAATAGCGGGATTTTCCTTGAAAAATTTAAATCGTAGTTGGAAAAGCAGTTTTAATTGCTCTATTGGTGGTTTACCGGATTCTTTAATTTTTTCCATAAACATTTTCTTATCTTTGTCGAATAATGCGAGAATACCGAGTAAAATATCTTGCTTACTTTTAAAATGCCTGTATATTGCTGATTCGGCAATACCAATTCTGCCGGAAAGATTTTTTATTGTTAAATCTTGAATACCTTTCTCTGCAATCAGTTCGATTGCTACATTAATTATTTGTTCCTGTCTTGCTGTAAAATTCATTTGTTTCTCTTTTTTCAAAAGTTAGTGAATGCTCACTCACAAATATAGTGCAATTTGAGGTTCTTGTCAAGAAAAAAATAAATTAAACCAAAAGAATTTTGATTCCTAAATTTTCCAGATTTTGCTTTTCGTCCGGAGGAATATTTTTATCAGTAACTATCGTATTTACTTTTGTTATCGGTGCAATTTTTGCAAAGCTCCGTTGTTTGAATTTGCTCGAATCGGTAACAACTATAACTTCGCGCGAAATGTTTATCATAAGATTATTAAGATGAGCTTCTTCCACGTTAGGTGTTGAAATACCGTATTGGGAATCAATTCCATCCACGCCGATAAATACTTTGTCGCAGTAATATTTTTTTAGACTTTCTTCTGCTGTAGAGCCGATAAGCGAAAGTGAGTTTCTCCTTAAATAACCACCCGGAATAATTACGCGCACGTTGGGTAATTCAACAAGTTGACCGGCGACATTTAACGAGTTGGTAATAACTGTTAAATCTTTAAATCCGCCTAAGTTTTTTGCAACTTCTTCGGTTGTTGTTCCTGAGTCGAGAATAATGGTTTCGCCGTCGTTAATTAACTCTGCGGCTTTTTTCCCGATAGCTCTTTTTTCGGCGGCATGCCTTTTGGCTTTTACACTCAATTGATAATCTATCCCTACCCTTTGGACTTTCAAAGCCCCGCCGTGCATTCTTATTAATAAATTGCGCTTTTCGAGTAGATCCAAATCGTTGCGTATCGTAACTTCGCTTACCTTGAATAATTCGCTTAAGTTTTTAACGAATACTCTTCCTTCTTTTTCGAGGAGTTCAAGAATTTTTGCCCTTCTTTCGGTTGTTATATCTCCGTTTTCCCGTATTTGCATCTTGTAGATAAGTTTATTTTTGTGATTATCAAAAATAATGAAAAATAAACCTAAAAATTAAACATTTATGATGAAATTTCAGCAAATCGGATAAAAAATCTAAAAATAAAAAGGAAATAACAATTAAAAAGAAAGAAAACAAAAGTTCTTGACAAGGAAACGCAAATTTCGTAATTTGCAATAAAAAGGAAAAATTGATTAAGAGTTAAAAATGAGGAATTCTTATTTGGGTTTGGAAGAAGATTTGTTAAGCAAAAAAGGGGGTTTTTTTACTGCATTCGAAATCGCGGGTCAACCTGAATTATGGCTGAAAACGTGGGATAAGCTTGTTGACGAGAGTCCGGAGATTTCCGCTTTTTTAAATTCCGTTTTATCGAAATCAAATCTTCAAATTATATTAACCGGCGCCGGAACATCCGCTTATATCGGCGAAGTATTGGAAGGACCTTTTCAGAAGAACAGCGGAATACCTGTCCGTGCTGTGCCCACAACAAATTTGGTAACTCATCCCGAATTATACTTTTTAAAAGAAAGCCCGACGTTATTGATTTCTTTTGCCAGATCCGGTAACAGTCCCGAAAGTTTTAAGGCCGTTTCCCTGGCAAAGGATTATTGTAACGAGATTTACAATTTTGTTATTACGTGCAATGCAGAAGGAAAACTGGCGCTTGAGAGCCGGAATGGTTCTAATGATTTCGTATTTGTCCTTCCTTCCGAGGCGAATGACAAAAGTCTTGCAATGACCGGCAGCTTTACAGCAATGTTATTGACGGGTTTGCTTATGAGCAGGTTAGAGGATATTAACGGATTGACATCCCAAAAAGAAATAATTTACTATTACGGAAAAAGAATAATTGACCGTTACTCCGGAAAGTTGAAAGAGGTTGCGAATTTAGAATTTACAAGAGTAGTTTTTCTCGGTTCTGGTTTGTTCGAAGGCGTTGCGCGCGAGTCTCAATTGAAGTTACAGGAATTATCGGACGGCAAAATAATTTGTAAACACGACACGTTTTTGGGGTTCAGACACGGACCAAAAGCCGTAATCAACGGAAATACTTTGCTGGTTTATATTTTTTCGAATAACCGGTATTCCCAAAAATATGAGATTGATTTGGTCAAGTCGGTAAATTCGGGAAGAAAAACCAAATACAAAATCGGAATAATGGAACACGATATAGATGAAGTGGATGTTGATTTAAAAATAATACTATCGGGTAACGGTGAAAGTGTTCCGGAGGAATTTTTAACGGTTGTGTCTGTTCTTCCCGCACAAATTTTGGGTTTTTACAAATCACTTGCTCTCGGCTTGAAACCCGATAATCCTTCGGAAGACGGAATGATTACAAGAGTTGTGCAAGGAGTTAAACTTTATGAATATAACGGCGTTGAGGCAAACGGTTATAAATGATTTTGGGTGAATTAATAAACAGATTACAAGAAGGACAAAAAGTTGGTATTACTTCCATTTGTTCTGCAAATAAATATGTGATTAACGCAGCCATGCAACATGCAAAAATTCATAACTACAAATTATTGATTGAATCAACGTCCAATCAAGTCGATCAATTCGGCGGATACACGGGAATGACCCCGGAAATGTTCCGTGATTATGTTTTTACTGTTGCGCAGAAAAATGGTTTTCCGGAAAACGATATTATTTTAGGCGGCGACCATTTGGGACCGAATGTTTGGAAAAATTTGGATTCCCGCTTAGCTATGGATAACGCCAAAGAACAAATAAGAGCTTATGCTAAAGCGGGATACGGAAAATTTCATTTGGATACCAGTTTTGTATTGTCAGGCGATAAAACGGTTGAAGGAAAATTGCCCGGCGAGATAATAACAAAGCGGGCTGCGGAATTGTGTGAAGTTGTGGAAGAAAACTACAATCCTTCGGGCGGCAGTAATGACAAACCCGTTTATGTTATTGGAACGGACGTTCCGATACCGGGCGGTGCAATCGAAAACGAAGAAGAAATTGAAACAACTACGCCAGAGGGATTGGAAGAAACGGTGGAAATGACAAAGAAAGAATTTTACAGGAAAGGATTGGAAGACGCTTGGGAAAGGGTTGTGGCGATTGTAGTTCAACCAGGTGTTGAATTTTCGGATTCTAAAATTTTACCGTATTCACGCGAAAGGAATATTAATTTGATTAATAAAATAGAGTCCTACGAAAATTTATACTTCGAAGCCCATTCGACCGATTATCAAAAACCGGCTCATCTTAAAGAAATGGTGGAGGACCATTTTATTATTTTGAAAGTGGGTCCTTGGTTAACCTTCGCGTTAAGAGAAGCTTTATTTGCGTTAGCTTATATGGAAAACGAATTATTGCATTACCGGAAAGATTTGACACCTTCAAATTTAATTGCTACTTTGGAAAATGCGATGACATCGAAACCGGAATATTGGAAAGAACATTACAAAGGTACCGAAGAAGAGATTAGATTGGCAATGAATTTCAGTTACAGCGACAGAATAAGATATTATTGGACGGATGCAACCGTAGAACAATCCGTTAATACTTTAATAAATAATCTTAGTTCCGTTGAAATACCCGATACATTAATTAGTCAATTCCTGCCGAAACAATACTATGAATTAAGGAACGGATTAATTAAAAAAAAACCGTTGGATTTAATTTTGAGCAAAATTTCGGAAGTACTTACAATTTATAGTTCTGCAACCGGAGGTTGATATTGAAAAGTAAACATTGGTTGATTTATGCTTTGGTTACAACATTTTTTTGGGGATTGTGGGGCGCCATAATAGAAATTCCCGAAAAAGCCGGATTCCCAGCAACTCTGGGATACTGCGTGTGGGCTGTTACTATGCTGGTACCCGCTTATGTTGTACTTAAAAAAGTAAATTTCAAAATAGAAAAAGATAAAAAATCGATATTATTAGGTCTAATAATCGGGTTTACCGGAGCCGGCGGTCAAGTCATACTTTTCCAGGCATTGCGTACAGGTCCAGCATATTTGGTTTTCCCGTTTATTTCGCTTTCGCCGGTAATAACAATTTTACTCTCACTTATCTTTTTAAGAGAGAAAGCCGATTTAAGAAGTTGGATTGGAATTGTTTTGGCATTGGTAGCTATTCCGTTGTTATCTTATTCTTCTGGTAACGATGCGAATTCAAGCGGAATATTGTGGGTTGTTTTATCCCTAATCGTTTTTCTCGCTTGGGGTTTCCAAGCATTTGTTATGAAGTTTGCAAACGAAACGATGAAAGCCGAAAGCATATTTTTTTATATGACGATTACAGGACTGTTGTTAATTCCTTTTGCCGTATTAATGACTGATTTTTCACAAGAAATCAATTGGGGTTGGAACGGTCCCTATTTAACTTTTGCCATACAATTACTAAACTCAATCGGGGCGTTAACTTTGGTTTTTGCGTTTCGTTACGGGAAAGCTATTGTAGTCAGTCCGCTTGTAAATGCCGTTGCACCGATAATTACCGTAATAATATCGTTAGTATTATATCAGGTTTTCCCCCATTCCGTTACGATTATTGGAATTGTTTTTGCAATAATCGCAACCTTCCTTTTAGCAATAGAAGAAGACGAAGAACTACAAGAAGTTTTAGAGGAAACCGTTAATGAATAATAATTCAAATATTGATGTTTTAGTTATCGGCGAGTTAAATGTTGATTTAATATTAAACGAAATCGAATCTTTCCCCGAAATGGGAAAAGAAAAATTGGCCGATAAAATGGATTTGGTACTTGGAAGTTCTTCGGCAATATTTTCAAGTAACCTCAGCGCTCTCGGTGCGAAAGTTGCTTTCATAGGAAAAATAGGAGATGATCTGTTTGGAAATCTTGTCTTAAAGAGTTTAGCAAAGAAAAAAGTGTTAATCGATTATATAAAAATAGATTCGAGTCTGAAAACCGGTGCAACCATTGTTCTTAATTTCGGGGAAGACAGAGCTATGGTTACTCATCCCGGTGCGATGGAGCATTTATCATTTGCAGATATTGATACGACAGAAATACGCAACTCGAAACATTTGCACGTTTCGTCGGTTTTTTTGCAACCTGGTGTGAAGAAAGATATAATTGAAATTTTCCGTACTGCGAAAGATAACGGACTTACTACCTCACTCGATCCGCAGTGGGACCCTGCCGAGAAATGGGATATAGAGTTGGAAAAACTTTTGCCTTTTGTGGATGTTTTCATTCCGAATGAAACGGAAATTAAAAAATTAACAAATGAAAATAATATCAATAATGCCGTTGAATCTTTACGGCAATATGCTAATACAATTGTTATCAAAAGGGGTAACAAAGGTTCGGTTGTTTGGAATAAAGGTGAAATATCAGATATACCGGCTTTTACAAATAATAATGTCGTTGATGCAATCGGTGCTGGCGACAGTTTCGATGCCGGTTTTATTTTTCAGTTTGTAAAAGGAAAAGATTTGGTTGAATGTCAAAGATTCGCCAATTTAATGGGAGCCTTAAATACAACTGCTCCGGGCGGTACGGCGGCATTTACGGATTACAACAGTATAATGGAATTAGCCCGAGAAAAATTCGGATATGAGGAAAAAGTAAGTGAACCTTAAGGAAAAATATAGACTACTTGTAACTAATAACGATGCTATTATTGCGGCGAATTTCTATAACGTTGAAACATTAAAAGGATTGTTGGAAGCTGCGAAAACTGCTGGTGTGAGTTTGATTTTACAAGCATCTAAAAACACGATTGATTATTTAGGAATGAAAACTACCGTAGCTTTGGCAAAGTCGATGACAGAAGATTATGGTGTTGAAGGTTGGTTGCATCTCGATCACGGAAATTCCGTCGAATTAGTCGCCGAATGTCTGGACGCCGGTTTCGATTCGGTAATGATTGACGGCAGCGAACTGTCTTTCGAAGAAAATGTTTCTTTAACCATTAGAGTTGTAGAGTTGGCAAAACAATACGGTGTACCAGTAGAAGCTGAATTGGGATATGTCGCAAAGTTAGGACAAAAACAAAATGTAGATAAGTTCACACAGCCCCAAGAAGCAAAAGCGTTTATTAAAAAGACAAATGTTGATGCTCTCGCGATTGCCATTGGAACAGCACACGGTTTTTATAAGGAAACTCCCAGATTGGATTTTGAACTATTAAAGGAAATAAGAAAAGCCGTACCGGATACTCTGCTTGTTTTACACGGTTCGTCGGGTATTTCGGATGATGATATTATAAAAGCTATTGTATTTGGAATAAATAAAATTAATGTTGCAACAGAATTTAAAAATACTTTTATGAAATCTTTGAAGAAGATTCTTAACTCAACAGATGATATAGACCTCAGAAGAATTTTCCCATACGCCATAAAGGAAATATCTGTGTTGGCAAAGTCGAAGTTCAATCTTTTGAAAGAATAGGAATTAACATGAAAAACGTTTTGTTTGTAATATTGATGTTTATTAACACATTCGGATTATTCGGCAGCACGATTTCCGTGGGCGACTCTGGTTATGATTATACAACAATAAAAGAAGCAATAAATGCGGCTCATGCAGGCGATACAATATTAGTACACGAAAAATCGCAACCTTATTTCGAATTGATTAGGTTTATTAGAAGCGGTAATGAGAATGATGGATACATTACTTTAATGGCCTATCCTGGAGAACATCCTGTGTTGGATGCCACGGGTGTGTCAACCGGTACGGATTGGATAGTGGGGATTGTTAAAATAATTAACAAAAGCTATATCCGGTTGGAAGGATTTGAAATGCGGAACATGATTACTTCCGATACGGATAAATTCCCGGCCGGAATTTGGGTGCGCGGAAATTCGCATCATATTGAAATAAAGAACAACAATATCCATCATATCGAACACAACCACCGGGATGGCGGCGCGCACGGCATTGCGGTTTACGGAACAAACACAACGGTTTCCATCCACGATATTTTAATCGACGGCAACGAAGTCCATCATTGCAAATTGGCATGGAGCGAATCGATTGTATTAAACGGTAATGTGGAAAACTTTGTAGTATCGAATAACATTGTGCACGATAATAATAATATTGCGTTTGATTTTATCGGATTCGAAGGAACATGCTCCGATGTAACGCTCGATCAAGCAAGAAACGGATTGGTAACCGGGAATATTGCATATAATATTGATAGCAGATCCAATCCTTCGTATGACGGGGACGGTAGCGCAGACGGTATTTATGTGGACGGCGGTAAAGATATTATAATCGAAAAAAATATTGTGTTCAATTGTAACATAGGCGTGGAACTTGCCAGCGAACATTCCAACGGTTTCACAAGCGGTGTGATATTAAGAAATAACCTAATTAGAAATAATCACGCTATCGGTATTGCAATCGGAGGTTACGATGCTCAAAGGGGGAAAACATTAAATTGCACAATTGTTAATAATACCCTTTACCACAACAGATCCGATGATTTTGATTGGGGCGGGGAAATTTACATTCAGTATTACTGCGAGAATAATATCATTAAAAATAATATAGTGTATTCAAAATCCAATATTCCCTTGATTAGTTATTCAAATACCACGGGAAAGGATTTCCATATATATTATAACGATTATTATTCAAGCGGAACAAAACGATGGGTTTGGGAAGGAAATGAATATTCAAACTTTAACGCTTATAAAAATAACAGTAAAAACGATTCCAATTCTTTTTATGCCGATCCGCTTTTAGAAGATGTTGAAAATAACGATCCGGCTTTGTTGGAAAATTCTCCGGCGGTAAATTCTGGAATTACGCTTAGTCCGGATATCATTGGGAGCGAAGACTTTTTCGGTAATCCGAGAATTGTTGGAGATACCGTGGATATTGGTGCAGTTGAATATAATAATCCCACCGGCATTAAAACAAGCAAGATAACTATTCCGCAATCGATACGGTTGCTCAATCCTTTCCCAAATCCGTTCAATCCGGCGGTAACTTTAAAGTTTAAGGTTAGCCCGGCATTTTTACACAGAAACGTTTCGCTGAATATTTACGATTTGCGCGGAAGGTTGATCGATACTGTTTTCAATGGAACCGTGGAGCAACAAGAATACAAATTCGAATGGAACGGGATTACAAATTCCGGCGAACAAATCCCAAGCGGAATATATTTATTGAGTTTGACAATCGGCTCATATAAAACAACTAAAAAACTTATATACTTAAAATAAAATGACAAAAATATTAACAATAATATTTCTGATTTTTGCCCATTTAACTATTGCTCAACCAAAATCAACCTTGATTTACAACCCGAGCAATGAAAATTTCAGGAATCCGGAGCGGGGATTTTCCGCCGATTCTTATTCTCCTCTTACACAAAGTTTCATTAGCAGCGTTAAAGCTCAAAATATAAGCGTTATTCACCGTGTTTATACGATACCTCAACTCAGAAACACCCTTCTCTCAGATAGCCTTTTGACCACGGTTGAAAATGATCTTGTTAACGCCCGGAACGGAGGGGTAAAGCTCGTAATAAGATTTTCTTACACTCATGACATTGATGGTGAGGATGCAGCTTTGGATACGATATTGATGCACATAAATCAATTAAAGCCTGTTTTACAAAAGCACTACGACGTAATTGCATATATGGAAGCCGGTTTTATAGGAGCATGGGGCGAATGGTATTATTCTACGCATCATCTTAATAATACTAACGACAGGCGAACCGTGCTGTTTGCATTGTTGGACGCCCTGCCGGTTGAGCGTCCGGTGGTTATCCGAACACCCGATTACAAAAGAAAGATATTTCAAGACAATAATCCGTTAACTCTAGCCGAAGCATTTAGCGGAACAAAAAAAGCAAGAACCGGTGCACACAACGATTGCTTTTTAGCGAGCGCAACAGATTACGGAACGTACCTTAGCGATGATATCGAAGGTGATAAGAATTATCTCAATCAAGATAACAGGTTTGTTCCGCAGGGCGGCGAAACATGCAATCCAAGCAGTTATTCCGGGTGCTCTAACGCGTTAATCGATT
The DNA here is from genome assembly GCA_027030245.1 of Melioribacteraceae bacterium. Classification (GTDB taxonomy): domain Bacteria; phylum Bacteroidota; class Ignavibacteria; order Ignavibacteriales; family Melioribacteraceae; genus BMS3ABIN04. The sequence goes on along the minus strand of JALVFE010000035.1, from coordinate 121,772 downwards.
TAAACAGAATGCACTGGTCGGTTCTTAATAAAGATTATCATCCCGATGTTTTACAAGGTTGGGTAAACGAAGGCTGCATGGAAGAAATTAAAAAGAGATTGGGATACAGATTTTCGCTTGTAAAAGCAACCGTTGTAGATAGCGTTAAACCGGGTGGAATTTTTTCCCTTTCGTTCGATGTTGAAAACTCCGGTTTTGCAAATCCTTATAACCCGCGCGGTCTTGAAATAATTTTGCGTAACACAACTACAAAAGCGAAATACAAACTTGTTACCGGCGTTGACCCAAGATTTTGGTTTTCTGGCGATACAACCGCTGTTAACATCGAAGGCGGAATAAAACAAACAATGCCGGAAGGTGTTTATGACGTATTGTTATTTTTACCCGATACGATTAAAAATTTACACGATAGAAAAGATTATGCAATCCGGCTTGCGAATGAATCGGTTTGGGAAGACTCTACAGGCTATAACAATTTGCTACATCAAGTAATAATAAACTCCGGCGCCTCAGGAGATAATTACACAGGGGACAATTATTTTGAACTTTTTGCAAGTGGAGTGAATCCCCCCGATTCAAACGGTCAAATTATTATCGATGGCGATTTCGGTGATTGGTCTGATAACTATAAACTTGATAAACCACCATTGGAAGAAAATGCCGGAGACGCATTAAATTCAAACGTAGATCTTCTCGATCTTTGGATGACTTCATCAAACGACGAAGTTTATTTCAGTTATAAAACCGCAAGCAATTTTTCCCAGCAATATTTTTATCATGTTTTTATCGATACCGATAACGATACCGCAACAGGCTTTCACAGCGGTGGTAGTTACAGCGGTTTTGATTACATGGTAGAGAACAGCAGTTTGTGGAAATATGCAGGCACCAACGGTGAATGGAATTGGAGTTATGCCGGGGAAACCGTTTACGCCCAAGGAACATCAGAATCTTCGCGTGTGGAATTAGCTATTCCGTTTTCACAATTAAACATACACACCAGCCGGGTAATAGGTGTGGTATTCAATATTAACGACAACGACGAAAATGTTGACGATGATTATGCACCGGACAGTTATCAAACCGAAAGTTATCAATATTCTATTGTTATAACGTCGGTGGAAGAACCGGCAGAGGGTAAATTACCCGGGCAATTTCAAATAGAAGCATATCCGAATCCTTTCAATGGTTTTGTAAATATTATCATTCCGGAATTTGACGAAGAAATTATCGGTTCCGCCATTTACGATATTAACGGTAAAAAGATTAAAGAGTTTACTCAAAACGAAATTAGAAATAGCCGCATCATTTGGAACGGGAGAAATTTGTTTAACGAAGAAGCCGGCAGTGGTATATACTTTTTCAGATTAGAAACACGCAGGCGTAAGTTCATTAAAAAAATTGTTCTTTTAAAGTAAAAAAAATAAATATTAAATTACTTTCAATAACCACGGAGGTGAACTCATGAAATACCTTATAACTTTTTTGTTTCTTATCGCAATGTTCTCGATCTCATTTGCACAAATTGAGATTGACGGTAACATGCTTGATTGGGCTGATATATCCCCATTGGATCAAGCTCCCATCGAAGAAACCGTAGGCGATCTTGCCGCTTATCCGGATTTTGATTTAAAACATCTTTACATAACGCATGATACGTCGTTCGTATACGTTCGTATTGATATGAACGATGCGGCAAGCTTCGACAATTTTTACAACTATACAAATCCGCCCGTATTCGAAATGTACATGGATACCGAAATCGGTGATACAACAGGATTCGATTGGGGTTGGTGGAATAATGCTTACAATTACTATGTGAATTTAGTGGCGGATACAACAAAGCAAATGCAGTTTGCTATTCTTTACAAGTATACAGGCGGAAGAATGCCTACATATGCAGAAGGTGAATTTGTGCCGCTCGATACTTTGGCTTTGGGAATTAACGACGAAAGGAATGCCGTGGAATTTGCAATTCCCCGCGACAAGGTAAATTTTGGAACGGAATTCAGACCTTGGGTTTACTCGGTTGCGGATTTTCAGTGGACGGACGGCGCAGATCAACTTCCTACCGAAGGCGGCGATTACATGCTGAAATATGATTTTTGGTATGGCGGTTCGGTTATTCAAACGCACGGAACCGAAATTATGTCCGATATTCAAATTGACGGCGATCTTTTGGATTGGGCATCAATTCCTGCCGCTGATGTTGATGAAATTGCAGAAGAGTTAGGCGACCAACCAACAGGTCCGGAATTCGATTTGAAGGATATTTACGTCACTAGCGATTCAACGAATTTTTATATGAGAATTGATATCGATCCTTCCGCAACGTTCAGCGGTATTTACACTAATTATCCCAATGCATCCGCATTTCAAATTATGTTCGATGTAAACTGGGGCGATACAACCGGTTTGGGTTACAGCGGCTTTTGGCGCTTACCGGTAGATTATATGATCGATCTAAGTGCCGCATTAAATCCCGATAGCACCTCGAACCAAGTTCCGCTGTGGAGATATGTTGCCGATTGGGCAGGCGCTTTCGAAGAGTTTGCGGAAGTCCCGGGAGCTTTTGTAACTTTTGCCAAGAACGACGAGGATAATGCCGTTGAATTGTCCGTGGCACGTTCGTTTATTAATGCCGGTACGGATATAAGACCTTGGGTTTATGTTGTGGGCAACGAAAATTGGGATAACGAAGAATACTTCCCCAATACTATTTGGGAAGGCGCACCCGGAACGGAAGGGGGAATTTATTATTGCCTGAATTACAATTTTATCTCCGGTCCTTCGGTTCATAAAATGGCCGATAAAGCTGTTATCACTTCGGTAAAAGAAAGCGGTAATGATTTGAGTAGAGTTAAAGGTTTCGGATTGGTAAGCAATTATCCTAATCCGTTTAATCCTTCTACTAATATCCATTTTACGCTTCCGGAAAAACAAATTGTTACAATTGCAATTTACGACGTTTTGGGTAGAAAGGTTAAGACTCTTATAAATAAAAAAGAATTGCCGGCGGGAGTAAAAAATATACGTTGGAACGGAACCGACGATAGTGGAAATCAACTTTCGTCCGGAATGTATATTTACAAAATTACTTCGGGTAATACTGTTGTGTCCAAAAAAATGATGCTGTTGAAATAATTTCGGAGGGGCGCAAACGCATAATTTGCGCCCCAATTTAGATTGTAAAAGTCTAATTTAATACTATTTAAAGGTATTACAATGCTTGGAATGATCAATAAGAATTTTATTTTATTGGTGTTGATATTTGGGTTAAGCAGTTGTATTCCGGATAGATTACCGCCGGAGCCGGTTCCCAATACGCGTCCTTCGTTTGTTTCATTCGGAACAATCGATAAAAATAATTTGGTTTTCCCGGTCGATGCACCAATCGAAATGAAATTCAATTGGGTTATGGATTTGTCGACTTTCCCGGATAACTTTAAGGTGGAAAGTGTTAGTGGAAAAATAGCGGGAAAATTTTCTTACGCTGCTGAATCCGATACCGTCGTTGTATTTACTCCGAATACCAATTACATGCAAGCCGAATATTATACGGTTTCGCTTAGCGGAGCAGTTAGAAACATAAACGGTATGTCAATGATTTCCCCGAACGAAGAAGACGTTCCTGTAACCGCATGGTTTTTTACCGAAGGAAAATATTCCGAAAACGGTTTCCCCTATGTTTTTGTAAGGGATAAGGCAAATAAGCAAGTTATTTACAGGATTGGCGACCTTAATGTTTATAAAGACAGTTTATACGTTAACGCAACAACGGAAGATTATCAAACCGCTGCAATAGAATTTTCGCCGTTGGGCAAATATTTGTTTATGGTAAATTTGAAAACCATCCCCGGAACGGTTACGGTAATCGATCCGCAGTCTTTCTCTATTATTAAAACCATCGATGTCGGACTAGGTCCCACAAACATTGGTTTCAGCAGTGATAAAGCTTACGTTACCAATACTTCCGAAAAATCATTTACCGTAATCGATTTGGCTTCGCTAACTGCGCTCGAAACTTATACTTTCGCCGACGGATTCAAACCGAAGGATGTTGTTTACAGTAATTTAACCGGTAAGCTTTATTTTTATTCAAGTTCCAAAAAAGAAGTTAAAGTGGTTGACGCACAAGATTTTGATAATAATTACACGCTGGATTCGGTATTGACGGATAATAAAGCTGCCGATATCGAAATTTCGAATAATGGTAAATATATATTCTTACCCGAAAACAGAACCGATAAAATTGTAATTCTGGATGCCGAAACAGATAAGGTAGCACAAGTTTTGGAGACCGGCAATCCGTATGTTACCGACGGTATAATGGGAGATAATTTTTACTATCAAGCATTTTTTAAAAAAGTAGGAAAAGAAAACATTGGCGGAATAATGAAAGTGGATGTACAGAATCTTTCGATATCGGAAATTAAAGTTTGGGATAAAGATATCGACAAGTTGGGATTAACCGCCGCTAATGAACTGATTTATGCCGTGGTTCCCAATGATACCACGGTTCAAATTATTGAAACTAAAACATTAAAAACCTTAACCGAGGCTAAACTTTCCGGAAGTTTGAAATATATTGCGGTTAGTAAAAATAATTATTGATTAGGAGTAAAAAATAAATTTGATTAAAAACAGGGTAACAAAATGATTAAAAGATTACTCTTAACATGTCTGTTAATTATCGGTATCGCAACGGTTGCTTATGCACAGACCGGAAAAATCATCGGGAAAGTAACCGATAAAGATTCGGGCGAACCTTTACCGGGTTGTAATATCATAGTTGAAAATTTGTTGGTGGGAGCCGCCACTAAAGACGACGGGACTTTTATAATTCTTAACTTATCACCCGGCGTATATAATGTTAAAGCACAAATGGTCGGTTACAAAACCGAAGTTATAAAAGGTGTGAAAGTTATTTCCAATCTTACTACAAAAATAAAATTTGAATTATCCCAAGAAGCAGTTCAAATGGGGGAAGTAACGGTAGTAGATTATAAAACCCCGCCTATCCAAAAAGATTTAACCGGTAAAATCCAAACGCGCACTGCCGCCGAAATTGAGAGGATACCTAAATTGAATGTCCAAGATCTGCTTACCCAACAAGCGGGTATTGTTAAAAATATTTTAACGCGCCCGGTGGAATCTTTAGCCGCATTCGGGCAATTTGCCACGATACCATCGGATGGTTTGCATTTTAGAGGCGGCAGGGAAAACGAAACGTTGTATCTTTACGACGGGGTGAATATTGTAGACCAGCTTTGGGGCGGATTTTATATCGATGAGATACCCGAATTAATTATCAATTCCATGGAAACATACACAGGCACGTTTCTTCCCAAATACGGCGAAGCAATGTCCGGCGTTGTTAATGTTTCTTTGGGAAACCAAGTTAATTTGAGTCCTAAATTCGGTTTCAAGGGGTTTACCGATAATATAATAAAATCCCAATCGCACAACACATACAGCGGGGAAGTTTATTTTTCCACCGCGCTGCCTTTTTATAATAAACTCGGTATTATGTTTGCTAACCGTACTTATACGTCGGACGGGTATATCTACGGTTATATTTATCCGAATTACGTTAATAGCGAAGGAAGGGACAAATCCGGCACACCCGAAAAAGTTCCCATGCAATATTTGGATACCCAGTTTAATACCGCAAAAATAATTTGGCATCCGGTTGCACCGTTGAAAATTTCCATAGGAGGTTTTTATTCGAAATCCAACAGGGGAGTGTATAATCATTATTTCAAGTATAATCCTTACGGGACACCAAGGGTAAAATTGAATAACCAACTTCTTTACGCTAAAATCAATTATATTTTTAACCCTTCAAGTTTTATAGTTTTAACTTTAGAAGATTATAAGCGTAGTTTCCGTTCAAGGGTTTACGATGATCCGCAATTATATAATGTTTTACCGCAAACGGGAACGGCTGAGTTTTCCATCACGGGAGAAGATTGGGTTTATTTCGATACAAAATTTGCGCGTAAAGCACTGCAACTGGATTATGTATGGCAAATAAATAAAATTCATAATCTCTCCGCCGGTGCAAGTTATGAATTATTGGAAACAAAATTGGCGCGTAGAAATCCAGACGGGTTCGGGGTTTTGGAAGATTACGATTATCACCCCATTCATATCAGCGGGTATGTAAACGAAAAGATGGAATTTGAAGATATGGGAATGATAATCAATTTGGGTGTCCGCTTCGATTACAGTGACACTAAGCGGGATGTATTGATAAATTTAGCCGATCTTACGGATCTCTCAGCACCGTTGGAAAGGGCAAAAGAAGAAATATATGTTACACCCCGCTTGGGGATCAGCTTTCCTGTAGCCGAAAAAGCAGCAATACGTTTCGGATATGGTCAGTATTATCAATTTCCCAATTATTTCAAAGTATTTCAAGGTACATATTATTTGGCTTCTAAAGGGGTTTACCGGCCTAATCCGCAGTTGGAGAATACGCCGATAGCCGCTACGGAAATAAAACCCGAGCAAACCACCAATTATGAATTCGGATTACAAACGATGCTCTCGCCGGTTTTGTCTGCCGATTTTACGGCATTCTACCGGAAAAGCAGTAATTTGATAGGTACTCAAACGAGTGAAACCAAAGACGGACACAGATTTTCAAAACTCGGAAATATCGATTACGCAACGGTGAAAGGGATAGAGGTTTCGCTTAAAAAGCATTTTTCGGATAACTTTTCCGCCTTTTTCAATTATACATATTCCAAAACGCTGGTCAGCACTTCACTCTTATTCGAAATGCAGACCGACGAAGCCAGGACTTTCCCGGCCGCATGGGATCAACCGCATTCGTTTAGAGGAAATATCTATTACAAACACAGCAGCGGATTCGGTTTCTCTATTTACGGAAGTTATTCATCCGGATTCCCGTACACCCGTTCCGCATTTGATCCGAACGGCGAAAGAAGTCCTTGGATACATGAATTTAACATAAACATATTTAAAAACTTCAATATTTTAGGACTAAAACAACAAATATTTATGCAAATAGTAAACGTAACGAACGACAGAAACGTTTGGTGGGTTTATTCCGATTCCGGAATTCCCGGAGACGATGCAAACCCCGCAACATCGCACGATTACACCGATAATCCTGCTATGTACGGACCGGGAAGAACAATTCAATTGGGAATAAGAATATGGAATTAAAGATGAAACGGCTAACCATATTTGTTACCGGATTGTTTTTGATTTTAAATATCAATAAAGTAAAGGGGCAAAATAACCCGATGTTGTATAAACGCTGGAATGTGATGAATGTTAATAAAGTTGCTACGACCTTCGATAACGTCGGTATGTTATGCAATGGTAACAATCAAAGTTATGCATTGGCACGACGGCCCTCATTCGAATATCCGCAAGGCAGCGGATTGGATTGGGGTACTTGCATAGCGGTTGTCGTTGGTGCACCGGCAAATCAAGACCCGGAAGTCGTAGGCGGAACTAATCCCGATAATTTCCCTTATCTGGATGGTACGATGGACGAAGGACCCGCGGATTTTTGGAACGAGGAACATTTCGCTCCTTATCCCGAATTTGTAAATCCTAATGTTGCCAGTGTAAGCAACGATCCTTCTTCTTGGCCGGATAAATGGCCCGCATCTTTACCCAATTACTATCCCGAAGACGGTATTAACGGTACAAATATAGAAAATAACGGTTTACCGGTCGTGGAAATTAAAGTTGACCCGGAAACCGGTTGGCCCGGTTTCGGTCCGGATGGTAAACAAGTGGCCGATCAAGAAACTTTTAGTGTAATGTATGGTTGGGGCGGAACGGATCAACTGGGTGCAGGTAATTCGAAAACCCGCTGGTTGCATACTCAATTAATAATGCGGGGACTTGCGTGGAAAGGAACTTTATACGAAAATTTTATCGTGTGGGTGTATATAATTCGTAATCCGACTTCAAAACCCATTGTCGATTTACAAATGGGAATTCATGCCGATTTCGGCTTTCTTCCGGCTTTTATTCCCGGAATAGGTTATGACGCCGACAGGCATTATTACGATCCCAAATTACAACTTGCTTACGCTTGGGATGATGACGGCTACGAAGAAGACCCCGTTGGAGGTGGAACTTTACCTCCTGAGAAAATTGCATGGGCCGGCGTGGTTGCTCTCCAAATGCCGGGTGGTGATGGAAAAGTTAAATCATACGATGCAACACATTTCTGGAAAGGGCAAACTACGGCTTCCGGTAGCGGGGGCGACCCCGAAATGTACTACAAATGGAATTTGTTGAACTTAGACGATCCCGAAGACAGCGACGGCGACGGAATTGACGATGATTTCGATCATAACGGCGTTCCCGATGCTCAAGAAGGTGGACAAGGATATTATTTAGCCGACGGCGCAGACGGACTGCAAGTGCTCGGCTCCGGTAAATTTACACTGCAACCGGGGCAGGCGGATACTTTAATTTTTGCAACCGTTTTCGGCTCGAGCGAAAAAGATTTGAAAACCAATGCCAAACGTGCTATATCCCTTTATCAAAACAATTGGAAGGTTGTTAAAGCGCCACCCGCCCCAAAAGTGGAAGCTTTTATCGACGACCGTAAAGTAATACTCGTTTGGGGAACAGAAAGCGAAAAAGACCCCGAGTTTGAAGGTTATAAAATCTACCGTTCGCAAGATAACGGGCAAACTTGGGGAAGTGAAAGTTTTAACGATTTCGAAGGTGGAGTCCATTATATTCCTCTCCAACAATACGATCTGGTTGACGGGGTAAAAGGAAACTACAGAACCCTACCCCAATACGCTTGGTTTTATTTGGGTAATGACTCATGGAATCCTTTAAGGTTTGAAGTGGAAGAAGATTCGATTAAGGGGTTTAATTTAAATGGGAAAAAATTAAGTTTTTATAAAAACGGTGATTCTGTTAATGTATTTATCGATAACGATGTTATAAACGGAGTAAACTATATGTATTATATCGCCGCTTATGATTCGGGCAACGGCGTTATTGGTCCTCTTGAAAACAGTGCCAGCTCTAACCCCGGCGAATTTAATAATACGGTTGCCGTGCAACCCGAGATACCGCAAGCGAAAAACAATTTGGAAAACGTAAGAGTTGTGCCGAATCCTTACTATGTTTCGGAAATTTGGGAAACCGGAAGGAACGAACATATAATTCAATTTACGGGTTTGCCTGCCGAAGCAACAATTAAGATTTTTAATAGTAGTGGCGAACTGATAAGAACACTTTACCACAAAAGCAATTCCAGCATAGAAAAGTGGGATTTGAAAAACGAATTCAAACAATTAACGTCTTCGGGTGTGTATTTCTACTATATCGAATCGCCGGCCGGTACTAAAACCGGTAAAATTTTTGTAATTCTCTAAAGGGAGCTAAAATTATGTGGTTTAATAAAATGCATTTCGATAAGGGTATTTTAATTAAATCAATTTATTTAAGTAGTGTTTTATGGTTGCTTTGCGGTTTACATATTAATACGAATGCGCAAGAAGTCGATTATTCGGGTACCTCTGCCGCAAACTTTCTTAAAATAGGCGTTGGTGCGCGACCTATGGCAATGGGGGATGCCGCAATTTCCACCGTGGATGATCCCACGGCATTGTACTGGAACGTTGCAGCCATAACCAGAATTAAAAAAAATATTTCCTTCGCTTTTTCAACTATGAATTGGTTGGTTGACACTCGTAACTCTTATATTGCATCGGTATTTAAATTCGAAGGAATAGGCAGCATTGGTGCAGACTTACAATTTTTGGATTACGGAAGAATCGAAGAAACAACGGTTTATAATCAAAAGGGAACGGGCCGGTTTTTCTCGGCTAGCGATTTTGCATTCGGTTTAAGTTACGCAAGACAATTAACCGACCGGTTCTCCTTCGGAATAAAGATTAAGTATATTCGCGAGAATATAGCCAACGCCAGTGCCGATGCATTTGGAATTGACGTTGGAGCTGTATTTTTAACTTCTTTCTTTAATAACAATCTCCGGTTGGCGGCAACCCTATCGAATTTCGGATCCAAAATGAAATTCGGAGGAAGGGATTTGTCTATTATTTATTCCGTTCCCGGAAACCCCAGCGGGAAACAAATTCCGGCGGAACTTACTACTCTGGACTGGGAAATTCCGTTGCTTTTTAGATTCGGTATTTCCAACTATTTCATTAATAATAACGATTGGTCACTGCTTGTATCTTACGATATCTTGGATAGTAGAGACTACGACGTCCGCCATAACGTTGGGGCAGAATTAGGTTATGCCAAATCATTCTTCTTAAGAGGCGGCTATAAATTTAATTACGATGAGGTAACGTATACCTTTGGCTTGGGAATAGATTTTGAAAATATCATAAATACGAAATTGGTTTTGGATTACTTATTCTTGAATTACGGAGTGTTCGGGAATTTCAATCAATTTACATTAAGAATCGATTTATAATTTTTCGGAAGCAAAATGAAATCGAAAAAAATACTGATGTTTATAGTAATTGTTTTATCTGCGAAAATATCTTTCCCGCAAAACAATCCTATGGTATACCAACGGTGGAATACTTTCGATATTAATAAAATCAGTACTCAATTTAATAACACCGGTTTGTTATGCAACGGGAATCAACAAAATATGTCGCTTGCCCGGCAGCCAGCATTCGAATACCCTTCCGGCAGTGGTTTAAGTTGGGGAACCGGTGTTGGTGTTGTTGTGGGTGCGCCGATAGATCAAGATTCCGGCGCCGTTGGTGGTTGGCCTAACCCGGCAGACGATTATGTTGCGTTCTGTGATGCCACTCTGGACGAAGGTCCCGCTGCCTTTTGGGATGAAGAACATTTTTACCCGTATCCCCAATTCGTTAATGGCGATAAGGCGTTGATGAGCGACGATCCCGATACGTGGCCTTCCGATTGGCCCAAAACCTATCCGGTGCTAAATGATGAAATAAAATTCGATCCCCGAACCGGTTGGCCCGGTTTCGGTCCAAACGGTGAACAATTAGCCGACCAAGAAAGTTTTTCGGTTGTGGAAGCCTGGGGCGGAACCGATCAACTTACCGCAACAGGAAAAGTATATCCTAATTTTCTTAAAACTCAAATGATTATCCGAGGAATGGCTTGGAAGGGAACCCTTTATCAAGATTTTATAGTTTGGGTTTATATAATTAGAAATATAGGAACCTCGCCCATTAGGGATATGCGGGTCGCCATTCACGCCGATTTTAGTTTTATACCCGAATTCTACCCAGGTATTGGCTATGATGCCGACAGACATTATTACGATCCTTCTCTGCAACTTGCTTACGGAACGGATGACGACGGATACGAAGAAAGCCCTTTCGGAGGAACTCTCGATCCGGAACAAATTCCTTTCGGAGGTGTTGTGGCACTTAGAATGCCCGGACCTTCGCACAGAGTTGAAACTTACGATGCTTTCCATTTTTGGATGCTGGCTACGACTAACGCGGGTAACGGTGCAAGACCTGACTGGTATTTCCAATGGAACGTTGAGAATATTAACGATCCCGAAGACAGCGACGGCGATGGAATTGACGACGACTTCGATCATAATGGTGTGCCGGATGCACAAGAAGGAGGGCAAGGTTATTATGTTGGGGAAGGAGCCGACGGATTACAAACCCTTGGTTCAGGACCCTTTACTTTGCAACCTGGTGAAGCGGATACGCTAATTTTTGCAACCGTGTTCGGTAAAAACGAAAAAAATATAAAAGTTAACGCTAAAAGGGCAATTGCATTATACAATAATAATTGGAAAGTAATAGACGCACCTCCGGCACCGGTGCTCGAAGCCCAGGCTTCCGACAGAAAAGTGGTTTTGACTTGGGGTACCGCAAGCGAAAAAGACCCGGAGTTCGAAGGTTATAAAATTTACAGGTCGCAAGACGGTGGTTTAACTTGGGGCTCGCAAACATTTAAAGATTTTGAAGGCGGAATACATTATGTCCCCCTTGCCCAATACGATTTGGAAGACAGCATAAAAGGATTTTATAATTCATTACCGGAATATGCATGGTATTATTTGGGTGACGACGATTGGTCTCAAATCAGGAAAGTCGTTACGGAAAACGATTCGTATAAATACTTTTCTCCGGGCGATACCGTCAATGTTTTTGTAGATAATAACGTTATCAACGGAATCAAATATAAGTATTATGTGGCTGCATACGATTCGGGTAACGCGATAATAGGTCCTTTGGAAAACGGTTTCAGTAACAACCCTTCGGAAAAAAACAATACCGTGGAGATTGTTCCCCATGCACCCGTTTCCACGGTGAGTCTCGAGAATGTTAAGGTTGTACCGAATCCATATTATCTTGCCGAAATTTGGGAACAAGGTTCGAATAATCATATTGTGCAGTTTACACAGCTTCCCGAAAAGGCAGAAATACGTATTTACAATTCGGCAGGAGAATTAATCAAAACTTTACATCATAATCGCTCGAGTTCTATCAGTCCGAGTATAGAATCGTGGGATTTGCATAATGAGTTCAATCAACTAGTGGGACCCGGAGTCTATTTTTATCATATTCAGTCAGACATTGGCTCAATAACCGGAAAGTTTTTTGTAGTTCTTTAATCAAAAGCACCGGAGTAAATTTGAAAAATAAAATTATTCAAATGTATTTAAAGGCTTTATTATTTATTCCGTTAGTATTAACGCACGAATGCAATTTTGTAAATGCGCAAACGGTTAAAATAGAAAACGCGCTTATTACCGTTGAATATGACTCAAATCTTTACTCAAGAATTATAATAAAACATGATTCAAGTTGTCATACCAAGGAAGAATTTATACCATCGGAATATGTTTTAATAAATAGTAAGAAACTTTATCAATTTAAATTAAAAAATTACCGGTATTGTGATAATGAAAACGGAAGGAAATTGGTTGCTACAGGTTTGGGTAAATTAGATGGATTTGAAATAGAAAAAACCCTTACGGCGAAGGCGGATAACAAATACCCGGAATTCATTTTTACCAACGTAAAATATGTTAATAAAAGCAAAACTCCCGTTTCAGTTACAGGTTGGGTAAATAATCATTACGTAATCCCGCAAAACGATACCGCAGAAGTGTTTTGGTCGTTTCAAGATGCATCATACGAAGAAAGACCGGATTGGGTTAGAAAAGTTCCTTACGGTTTTAAGCAAGAAAATTATTTGGGAATGAATGCAACCGATTACGGTGGCGGAACACCCGTAGTGGATGTTTGGAAAAAAAATTTCGGTATTGCGGTTGGGCATCTTGAAACCGTTCCCAAACTTGTATCGCTTCCCGTTTCCCGCTCGGTTAATGGAGTGGAAATAAAAGTAAAGTATAACAAAGATTTTATCCTTGAACCTGGCGATACTTTACAGACATTCTCAACTTTCGTTGCAGTTCACCGCGGAGATTACTTCCATACGTTAAAAATGTATTCCGAAATAATGCAAAGGAAAGGATTGAAAATTAAAAAAGCACCGGAAACAGCTTACGAACCGGTTTGGTGCGCTTGGGGATATGAAAGAAACTTTAAGGTTGAAGAAATTCTCACGGCATTACCGAAAGTTAAAGATGTAGGACTTAAATGGGTTGTGATAGACGACGGTTGGCAAACTGCCGAGGGCGATTGGTATCTTAATCCGGAGAAGTTTCCCAATGGTGAAGCCGGTATGAAAGACCTGGTTAGCAAAATTCACAAAATGGGTTTTAAAGCAAAACTTTGGTGGGTGCCTTTGGCTGTTGATCCGGAAACGGATTTGATAAAAAATCATAAAGATATGCTGCTGATTAACAAAAACGGAAAACCCCAGGATATAAGCTGGTGGGATGCTTATTATTTGTGTCCGGCATATAAACCCACTCTGGAATATACAAAAAAAATGGTGCATAAATTTATTGAAGAATGGGGATTCGACGGACTTAAAATAGACGGGCAGCATCTAAACGCCGCACCGCCGTGTTATAATCATGAACATCATCATAAATATCCGGAAGAATCCACCGAAGCGATGCCATCTTTTTTCAAAACAATTTACGAGGAAGTTACAAAGTTAAAACCTGAAAGCGTTGTCGAGGTTTGTCCGTGTGGCACGGGATACAATTTTTTTATGCTTCCGTATCTTAATCAAGTTGTTGCTTCCGACCCGGTATCTTCGTGGCAAATAAGATTGAAAGGAAAAACATTCAAAGCTTTAATGGGAAGTTCCGCACCGTATTACGGAGATCATGTGGAACTGAGCACAGGCGGGGATGATTTTGCATCCACAATCGGTGTCGGCGGTGTTGTGGGAACTAAATTTGTCTGGCCGCCCGGCTCGCATCTCAATACTGAAAGCGGAGATATCAGTTTGACGCCCGAGCGGGAAAAGGAATGGAAAAAATGGATTAAAATTTACGAAGAGCATAAACTTCCGGAAGGCGAATATTTGGGTGAGCTTTACGATATCGGATTTGATAAACCCGAAACGCACGTAATTAAAAAAGGCGATACTTTGTTTTATGCTTTTTACTCGGAAAATTTTGAAGGTGAAGTGGAATTAAGAGGTTTGGATAAAGGAAGAAATTATTTTATTTTTGATTACGTAAATGATAAATTGTTAAAAAAAATAACCGGAGCCAAGCAGTTTGTTCCCGTAAAATTTAATGATTATTTGTTACTAAAAGTATTTGAAGACAATTAGGCTTTAATAATGAAAAACAAAAAAAGTAAAGGTTCATTAAAAAGGAGAGAATTTATTAAACTTAGCGCTACCGCAACTGTCGGTGCCGCTATCACCGGTTTTAATATACCCCAGGAAATTAAGGTAAAAACGAGAAATCTGCCTACTAAACCGCATTTACCAAAATTACCCCCATTGGAAAAAGTCAAAATCGGATTTGTGGGCGTTGGTTCCCAAGGCTCTTGGCATGTTAAAAATTTTTTGAAGATGGACAGAGTGGAAATTAAAGCGGTTTGCGATATTATTCCGGAAAAAGTAGAGAGAATCCAAAAGTGGGTTACCGATGCCGGATTTCCAAAACCAACAGGCTATTCAAAGGGCGAATATGATTTCGTTAGAATGTGTGAAACGGAAGATTTGGATTTGGTATTTACGGCTACGCCGTGGGAATGGCACGTGCCGGTTTGCGTTACTGCAATGAAAAACGGGAAACATGCCGCTACAGAAGTACCCGCAGCAGTAACTATTGACGAGGCTTGGCAATTGGTTGAAAACGCGGAAAAGCATAATAGGCATTGTGTTATGATGGAAAATTGTAATTACAGCGAACGGGCTTTAATGGTATTGAATATGATCCGGAAAGGAATTTTCGGTGAAATTATAAACGGAGTTGGCGGTTATATGCACGATTTGAGAAATCATAAATTGGGCGGAGCTTACGAAAACGATTGGCGGATTAAACATTCTATTGAAAGAAATGGTAATTTATATCCAACGCACGGTTTAGGTCCCATTGCAAATGCGATGAATATTAACCGCGGCGACCGGTTCGATTATCTTGTTTCAATGAGCAGCGTATCAAGGGGTTTACACGAATACGCCGTTAAACATCTTGGGCCCGATCATTATTACTCCAAAGTAAAATATGCACTTGGAGACGTTAATATAAGTATGATTAAAACGGTTAAGGGTATGACCATCACTTTGTTTCACGATACTAATTTGCCCAGACCTTATAATAGAATTGATCTAATTCAAGGAACAAAAGCCATCTCAATCGGTTATCCCGATAGAATTCATATCGAAGGATTAAGTCCGGCTCACGAATGGGAACCGCTGGAAAAGTATAAAGATAAGTTTCAACACGACTTATGGAAAAACATCGGGAAATTGGCTAAAAGTGCTAACCACGGCGGAATGGATTTCCTTGAAGACTACCGGTTGATTCAAGCTTTGCTTACCGGAACGCCTACCGATATGGATGTGTATGATGCTGCGGCTCTTAGCGCTGTTTCCGAATTAAGTGAAATTTCCGTAGCTAATAAAAGCAGACCGGTTGACTTTCCCGACTTTACAAGGGGTTTTTGGAAAGAAAGAGAGCCGTTAATTATTCCCGGAAATTAAACATGCGAATTTCCCTAACTTTCCTCATTATGAATTTAATACTTTGGGCATGCAATCCGGCTAAGCAAATAACTGAAAAAGTAGAAACCGTCAGACCGACCAAATTGTCTTTTCAATTGGTTATAAACAGAGAAAATTATTTGAATTCCGTTTATGGGGAATCCCCGCAAATAGCAATCTGGCTTGAAGATTCATCATGCACGGAAATAAAAAACATTTATGTTACACACCGCAGCGGTAAGAATGACTGGCATGGGAAAATCAATTGCGAAGTTGCTTTGCCGTTTTGGAAAAGCAGACTGGATTTTTATTCGAAGAAAACGGAAAAAACACAAAATGATATTGACGGAATAACAAAAGCTACGAGCAAGAACGATATGGTTAACGTTAGCATATATCTTGAACCGTACAAAGTGTGGCGGTATTTTATTGAAGTGAACGTTGCAGGGGATTACAATGAATATTATCAGCCTTACACAAAAGACGGAATTCCCGATACGGAAGGAAACGGGCAACCATCAATAATTTACAGCGGAACGGTGAATTTGAAAAATGGTATCGTTGATAATCCGGAAATAATCGGCAGAACTATGCAATTAAGGAAAACCGATAAAATAGTTAAAGACTTAAGCACCATTACATCCGCAAAGGAAATATTTTCATCAATTAAAGTTAAAGTATTATAAATATGAACCGTTTCAAACCTACTCTTTTAATTTTCGCAGCCGGTTTAGCCACGCGTTACGGCAGTTTGAAACAAATAGACGAAATCGGTCCTTACGGCGAAAGGATTATTGATTATTCCGTTTATGATGCAGTGCGTGCCGGCTTCGGTAAAGTCGTTTATGTTATACGGAAAAGTTTCGAAGAAGAATTTAAAGAAGTAATTTTAAACCGCCTGCCGCCGGAAATAGAAACGGATTATGTTTTTCAAGAAGTTGATTCAATTGGGGAAAATATAAAGTATAATCCCAATAGGAAAAAACCTTGGGGGACCGCGCATGCTTTGTTAACAGCTTCCGGAGTAATTGACGAACCGTTTGTGGTTATTAATGCAGATGATTTTTACGGAGCAGAATCTTATAAAATTGCTTACCGGTTTCTTAAATCGATTAAAAGAGATGATACCGGTTTTGCACTTGTCGGATTCGGATTAAAAAATACACTCTCGGAATACGGAACGGTTTCCCGCGGTATTTGTGAAGTTGATACGAATGGATACTTGACTTCCGTTGTGGAAAGAACCGAAATAAAAACCGGCGGGAACAAAATTCTTTTTAAAGACGAATCGGGCAATTGGGAAGAGCTTAAAGGCGACGAAATTGTTTCTATGAATATGTTTGTTTTTACACATGCCGTTTTCCCTTTGATGAAAAACGGATTCGAAAAGTTTTTAAATGAAAATTACAACGACGTAAAAGCCGAATATTACTTGCCTTCCGCCGTGGATGAATTAATTAAATCCGGTAAAGCGAAAGTTAAAGTTTTAAACACTCCGTCACAATGGTTCGGACTAACATACAAAGAAGATAAAAAAATTGTGCGGAAAAAAATTTTAGAATTGATTGCTCAAAAAAAATATCCTGAAAAATTGTGGAAATGAATCAAACGGATTATGAAAAAATATTAAGGGAATTCGATATCCCCGGAAACTTGATATCCGCAAAACCTTACGGCAGCGGGCATATAAACGATACCGTTTTGGTTGAATATGTTTACGAAAATAAAAACTTAAAATATATTTTACGAAGAATAAACGATTATGTTTTTCATGAACCGCTGTTAATAGTTGAAAACACTTTGCGCGTTACTACTCATTACAGAAAAAAACTGATTGAGAATAACGAAAAAGATATAAACCGTAAGGTTCTTACTCTATATAAAACAAAAAACGGGCAATATTATTTTGTTGATTCCAACGGCGGTTATTGGTGTTTGCTTTCTTTTATTCCCAATGCCTACACTGTGGATAAAGTTGAAACGGAAAATCAAGCATACCAGGCGGCAAAAGCTTTCGGGAAGTTTCAAAAGTATCTTACAGATATTGATATTTCACGCTGCCACGAAACAATAAAAAACTTTCACGATTTGGATAAAAGGCTTGCCAAATACGATGAATCCGTAGGCAAAGATGTTAAGAACAGAGTTCAAAATATTCCGGATGAAATAAATAAAATCGAAAAGTTCCGTTATGTCACCGAAGAATACTTGCAATTGCGGGATAAAAATATTCCGTTGCGAATTACACACAACGATACGAAAATTAATAATGTAATGCTCGATGAAAAAACATCGGAAGGATTGTGCGTTATTGATTTGGATACCGTAATGCCCGGCATCATTCTTAATGATTTCGGTGATATGGTGCGCACGTTTACAAGTCCGGCTGACGAAGATGAAAAAAATACGGAGAAAGTTTTTGTAAGGATGAACATCTTCGAGGCAATGACGCGCGGATATTTTTCGGAAGTAAAAAATATTTTAACGGAAGACGAAAATAATAATCTGGTTACCGGCGCTAAAATTATTGTTTACGAACAAGCTGTCAGATTTCTTACCGATTTTATTGATGGCGACGTCTATTACAAAATAAAATACGATAAACATAATCTTGTTCGTGCAGTTAACCAATTGGCTTTGCTCGATAGCATCGAAAAAAATTACATGCAAATGCAAGCCGTAGTTGAAAAATATTCAAAGCAAAGAAATGATTGACCGTAAAACATATTTTATTCAAAAAGTTAATGATTCGGCAACTCCGGAGAACGTGTTCAGCACATATCTTTGTGATGCTAAGCCTTTGGTAATCGATAACTATTTATGGATGGAAAACGATTATAAACCACGCACTGAAGTAAGGTTGCTTTATTCTAAGGAATATCTGTTTACCGGGTTTAAGGTTTTTGAAAAAGAAATTACCGCAACTTACACGGAAATTAATTCGCCGGTTTATAAAGACAGTTGTGTGGAAGCATTTTTAAGTTTGGAGCCTGAACGAAACGCAAATTATTTTAATTTCGAAATTAATGCAATCGGAACAATTTATGCGGCATTCGGCAAGAAGGGGAAAAGAAAAGTTTTATCCGTTGAAGAAATTTCCCGTATTAAAATTTATTCCGCGTTAAGCGAACCTTTCACGGGGCAGATTGAAAATTTGTTCTGGGAAATTAAGCTTGCCGTTCCTTTCAAATTGTTAAGCAAATATTTTGAAATCGAAAACGGCAAAGAGATGTATGCGAATTTTTACAAATGCGGCGATGAAACGAAAGAAAAACATTACGGCGTTTGGTCCCCGGTTGTTTCGGACAAACCGGATTTTCATCTGCCGCAGTATTTCGGAAAATTAATTTTCGGTAAAAGTGGAATCATTAATAATTAAAAAGCGGAGCAACGTATGAATATTTCTGCAATAGATATTTTAATTATTTCGGTTTATCTGATAATCATATTCTTTTCCGGAACCTTAATGAAAAAATTCATAAAGGGAATAGATAACTTTTTGGTTGCCGGCAGATCAATGGGTTTTCATCTCGGTTTGCTTTCTTTGATGTGCACGGAAATAGGAATGATAACTTATGTTTATTATGCGGAATTAGGTTTCAAAGCTGGCTTTGCCGCACTGATAGTTGCGGTGCCTCCGGTTATTGCATATTTCTTCCTTGGTAAAACGGGCTTTATTATTAAACCTTTGCTCGATATGAAAATAAACACGATACCGGAATTCTTCTCTAAGAAATTCAGTAAAGGTGTAAGATTGTATATCGGAATAATTATGGCGGTTGGCGGTATTCTTAATTTCGGGGTTTTCCCCGGTGTTGAAGCAAACTTTATAAATATAATTACCGGAATTCCTAAAAATTATTTGCTTGCAACAATGATTGTTATGTTGACTCTGGTTTTGGTTTATACAGTTGTTGGCGGAATGGTTTCGGTTATAATTACAAATTATATTCAATACATACTTTTAAGTTTCGGAATGATATTCATAACCGTTTACGGAATTTATCATATCGGTTGGAATGATATTGTTGACGGAGCGTTTAAGCAATTCGGTGAAAAAGGGTTAGACCCGTTCTATCCTACTTTTATAAGCGGACAATTCGGATTCGGTTTTCTCGTTTGGCAAATTTTACTCTGGATTGCT
This sequence comes from Melioribacteraceae bacterium, assembly GCA_027030245.1. Taxonomy (GTDB): domain Bacteria; phylum Bacteroidota; class Ignavibacteria; order Ignavibacteriales; family Melioribacteraceae; genus BMS3ABIN04. The sequence goes on along the minus strand of JALVFE010000035.1, from coordinate 101,548 downwards.
TTGCTGGTTGGATGGCAAGCGATATCAATGAGATTATTTTCATCGAAAGATTCCAAAACAGGGCAGAAAATTTATACATGGTCGGGATTGCTGTTTTTATCCCGCGGGATTATGCCTATATTTTGGGGAATAATGGCAATTGCTGTTGTGGGCACAAAAATAGATTCTCTCGAAGCTTTACCGTTATTGCTTGTTAAAATTGTTCCCGCCGGTTTTTTGGGAATCATCTTTGCCGCTTTGCTTGCCGCATCAATGTCAACTTACGCAAGTTATCTTCTTTCGTGGAGCTCGGTTGTTTCGCAAGATATAATCGGAAGTATAGTAACATACATTACCAAAAAAGAACTCGATTCCAAAAAGCAATTGTTGGTTAGCAGAATAACAATGGCGGCGGTAATGATTTTCATTATTTGGTGGTCGTTGTTTCACGAAATGGAAGGTTACCTTTATTTTTATTTGAACATGACAGGGATGCTTTTTATTCCGGGTGTTTTAATTTGTGTGGCATTGGGTATTTATTGGAAAAAAGCCAGAACCTTGGGAGCATATTTAGCCATAACATTCGGTGCGATTTTACCGATGCTCTATTTAATTTGGCCTGCACAGGTTAAAGATTACGCTTCGGAAATCGGATGGGGAGGTTTTGTTGTTTCGCTCGTCGGAATGCTTCTCGGTTCGGTAATTCAAAATTATTTTCAACCGTTAACTAATAAGGAGGTTGTTAAATGAATTTCTGGGAATATCTTTGGGGTATCGTAATTTTATTTTCAATTCTATCGTTTGCATATTTATCCTTAAAAGTTGTTTACAAGGGATTTGCGGAACTTAAAGAAATGTTTAAACTATTGGAAAAATAAATATTTGGAGTTCTCCGGTTTAATATTGTGCCCGCCTTTAACATTTACCCGAAATTTACGATTATAAAAGAGTAAGATAATTTAGATTGTAATAATATGAATAATAAAAATAAATACCTCTTGGCAGGTATCGCGTTCGGTTTTGTATTCCCTGTTGTTGCGTTCTTACTCAGATTTTTCGAGTACGGTTACGAACAAACCGTAGAAATAATTTTACATGATCCGTTAATGTGGATTATCGCATCGGCGCCGGTATTTCTGGGTGCAATGGCGTATTTCGCGGGAATTAAACAAGACGAGGTTCATGAAAAAATACGGCTCGTCAACAAATCGGAAGCCGAGTTAAGGGAAGCAAATGAAAAAATAAACGAGACTTTTCGTAAACTTCAAAAAGAACACGAAGAGTTAATCAGGTCGAAAGAAACAAACAAAGAATACCAAAAACTTGAAGAGGTAATCACTTCATTTAAGGGTATTCTAAAAGAAATAGGGAATTACAACTTTACTGTTTCGCTTAATGCCGACAGCAACGCATTTGGTAAATACGGAAAAGAATTGGCTTCCATACTCTGCGATACTATTGCGAATTTGAAAAGAATCATCAAAGAGGAAATCGATTCGATTCATATCACAACAACCGCAAGTAAAGAAATTTTGGAAGGAACCGAAAAAATCACGAAAAATTTAAGTCTTCAGAACGATAACATTTACCAAGTGAATTCCGATATAATGTCGTTTAATAAATTGATCGAAGAAAACAGTAACAGGGTAAGTAATGTTTTGGAAATTACCCAGGAAGTGAATACAAATGTAAATCAACTTGGTGAGATATTTAAACAAACGACGGCGGGAATGAACGAGATTGCCGAATCGGTTAACAATTCGAAGTTTGTGATTGAAAATCTTTATAAAAGCAGTGAACAAATTGATGCGATAATCAAAGTAATAAACGATATTGCACAACAAACGAATTTACTTGCGTTAAATGCTGCAATAGAAGCTGCCCGGGCAGGCGAACACGGAAGGGGATTTGCAGTTGTAGCCGACGAAGTAAAAAAATTAGCCGATCGCACTCAAGTTGCAACCGGCGAAATTGAAGATACCATTCAAAAAATTCAACAGGATATTAAAATTGCGGCCGAAAGCGCTTCGAAAGGTTCGGAGAAATCCGAAGCCGGTAAAGAGTCGGTTAATACATCCGGCAAATATTTGGAAGATATCATTGTGAAAATGAACAATGTATCGCAAACAATTTCCGAACTTGATATTGCTACGTCCGAACAAGCTCAAACAAGTATTCATATTCAAGAACAGGTGGAAAATATTCTTCACGTTGTGGAAAATAACAGGCAAAGTATTGTAAACATAGCCGAAGTGGCTCAAACATTAAATTCAATGGTATTGCAGGTAGAAGATTTAATGAAGAAATTCAAACTGGAAAACGAAAATGAATTTTATGAATCGAGCCGTGTTTCCTACGAAAAAATGAATTTGTAATGCCCGAATTTTTCACTATAAATAAAACAAAGTCAGGCTTGTTGAAATCGGACTTTTGAAAAATTAATCCCACTGATGCCGAAATCCACACCTCGGCATAATTAGAATATGATTAAATATCTAACTTATTTCCGGCAAAATATAAATTTTGCCAGCGGGTAACCGGTGGAAAGGAATGGTCCTTTCCACCAGGGAAATCTTAAAACTTAAAAATCGTCATACTGTTTGCCTCCACGGACAGCATGTCAGCGAGAAGAACTTGTCATCCCGTTCGCCGACGGCGGATTGTTTTGGGGAAACTTGTATGCTGAAATAATCCGCCAGCATCGGAAGACGTGACACATTGAGATTACCCTAAAAATTTTTCCCCAGGATATCTTGTAGAGAGGACCATTATTATTCTGCATTTGGAACCTTAAGTTTAAAAGATATTCTATCCTATTAAAAACATTTCAGTGATTATGTAGTAACTCATTAGAAATGTCAGTATCCAAAACTTATTAAAAATGTCAGTAAATAATGAAAAAAATAATTACTTAAAGTAATACTTGGGGTAACGGAAGGAGCCCGTAGGGCGACTGCAGTTACCCCAAGTTGGCACTTTTTCAATGGACTATTTCCTTCTGTTTTTTCCAAAATTTATATTTCTCCACGGATGATTTTCAGCTGGTCGCCAAGAAACTTTTACTCTCTTCCGTCGAGGTTTCCCATTTAGAATCTTAAATTTCAATTCATCTTCGTTGTGGAAAATATGTAAACTTCCATCCAAATATTTTCTTAAAGTCACATATTGTTTTGGGAGCGGAAGAGTTACCTCGGATTTCTCCAACTGAATATATTTACCATTTAACGTTACTGTATAATCATTTCTTACTTGTATTTTTGTCTCTCTACAGAAAACATTTTCCAATTCTATTCCTTCAGAACTTGTATGGACATCCGGCAAATCATCTTTAATTGAGAATTTATTGTTGTAATAGTCAATAAATTCTTCTCTAAGGAACTTGTTAGCTGAATCTATATCTGATATGCCCCTTAGTCTCATTTCTTTGACCAAGCAGTCTTGTAGTGTTCTGTTGCCCCTTTCTACTCGTCCTTTAGCTTGTGGTGAGTTAGCATAAATTCTTCTGATTGATAATTTGTCCATTGCTTTCTGGAAATCGGTTTGTTTATCCTCTGCATAGTAGACTTTGAACTTATCTGTGTAGATTGAATGAGGTATACCGTTTTCTTCAACATATTTTTTTAAGGTTTTTAATACTTCTTCGGTATTCTCATTTGGGACAAATCTCAAGAAAACTCTTCCGCTTGCATCATCTACTGCATGTAACAAACTGCAGACCTCTGCTCTGCCTTCAAACCAATCGTGTGGACTTCCGTCAAATTGTAGCATCTCGCGCCTATGGTACTTTTTCTTTCTCGCTTCTTCCTGTGCCTCCTGCTTCGCCTTGTCGATGTTATTTCTCCATTTTCTCTGAGCCAACGTCTGATTGTCTCATGATCAATTTTTATTTTATGCAACTCTTCTAATTTTTCAGTAAATAATGTTGGACCAAAATCTTTATATATGCTCCTATAGAGTTTTATCACTTTTTCCTTTATTTCCTCCGGATATCCTCGATTTGATTTCCTGCCCCGTAGTTGATGTATTAGCCCTTCGGCTCCTTGTCGATGATATCGCTTTTTTATCCGATATACTTGTCTTTCGCTTATGCTTAATATCTCTGTTGCTTCCTTTACTGTTAACTCTTCTGATTCCAGCTTTTCCATAACTTTTATCCTTTTTATCTCTTTTTTACTCATTGTCAGGTTTTTTCCCATTTGCACCTCGCGTTTTTAAGGTGCAAATTCTTGATTTTTACTGACATTTCTATTGAGTTTTTATACTGACATTTTTATCGAGTCATTACATCGAATTGCATCAAAAGAAATTTTACTTGTAATTATCATGAAAAATAACTACATTAATAAAAACAATCATAAACGAACATAAACAGACACAAAAACAAAACATAATAATCACAAGCGAAACTCTTAAATTTATTTAGAAAAGACAGGTATGTTAAAAAAGAATGGCATTTTCCAAGAAGAAAGATTTGAAGTAATTTTAGACTTAATTGCTTCAAACGGTAGAGTACTAATAGACGATTTAAGTAAAAAATTCAATACAACCAAAGTTACAATAAGAAGAGATTTGGCTCTTTTAGAAAAAAGAGGTTTGTTGAAAAGAACCCACGGTGGAGCAATTAAAAATAAGTCACTATTTCAAGGTTTAGCATTAAATGAAAAAGAAAAATTAAATTTAAATGAAAAAAAAAGAATTGCTAAAAAAGCTGCAAGTATGATTTTCGAAGGCGATACAATTATTTTGGATTCGGGCTCAACAACAACTCTTTTGGCAAAAGAAATAAAAAACATGAAAAGTATAACCGTTATAACAAATGCCGTAAACATAGCTTCCGAATTAGCAAATAGCGAAATAGAAATAATATTAACCGGTGGCTCTTTTCAAAAGGATTCTTATACTTTAATAGGAACCTTTGCCGATGAAATCTTACGAAAAATTTCCGCCGATAAATTATTTCAGGGAGTTGACGGAATTGATTTTGAAATTGGATTGACAACCCCTTCGATAACAGAAGCAAAAACAAGTAAAGTTATGATGAGCAGAGTAAATGAGGTTATTATTGTTGCTGATTCTTCTAAGTTTTGGAGAAAAAGTTTAGCCGTGATTAGTGAAATAAATGAAGTTGACAAAATCGTTACAACTAAAAAACTAACTAAAAAAGAATTAAAAAAGTTTAAAGACCTAGATGTTGAAATTATTACAGCTTGAAATATATTGAAAAATAATTAATGAAAATTAAGATTAAAATATTTATATGTATAGAAATCAAATAATAAAGGTAATTAGTTTTTTAATATTGATATTAAATTTTTCATTATTAGCACAACAAGTTGAATATCCGCCTATTTCCCAAAGTATTAAAATATTAGAAGGAAATAAATTCGGCTGGGATAGTAATTCTGTACATACTTTTTCTGTAGTTCAGGCAAATAAAGACGGATATAAATATTGGGCATATTACGGTTTGGATAAATATAGAAAAGATTTTCATTCGAGAAAATGCGGACTTGCCCGTAGTAACGACTTAAAAAATTGGGTTAAATATGAATATAATCCGATAATTAATAAAAATTGCAGATGGCCAACCGTTGTTCTTTCCCAAAATGAGTTCTATATGTTCTATACAGAATATAACAAAGAAAATGACAGTAGAATCGTAATGGTAAAAAGTACAAATGGTATAGATTTTAATAATAAAATAATTGTTGTTCCATATACAAAAGGACACCAAAATCAAAATCCGTTTATTTACTTTAATGAAAATGATTCAACTTACTATTTGTTTTATTATAGTGGTACAGAAAGAGCAAAACATAAGAAAGATAAGTATTGGAGTATTGTGGTTAAAAAAAGTAAAGATATATCAAAACTCAAGTACGCATGTCCAAATAAGATTATTACATCAAGTGTTGTAATAGCAGCACCATCAATTACATTCTATAATAATAAATATTATTTGCTAGTTGAAGAATTTGAAAATTATAATAGGAAAAATTGGAAATGGGTTACAAGAGCTTTGTGGTCAGATAAAATCGACGGAGAATATAAAAGGGTAATAAATAATCCTATTTTATCTAATCATGATGCTTGTGCATTCCAATATGTATTAAATAATAAACTTTACGTTTTCTATTCTCATAAAACGGATATTCGTAAAGGAATTTGGGAATTAAGAATGATTGAGGTAGGTAATGAATAATTTTTTGGAAGAAATATTAGAGCAACCTAAAGCCTTAAAAGATACTTTGGAATTTTATTCCAAAGGTAATGGTAAGGATATTCTTATGAAAATTACAAAAGTATTTAAGAGTAGGAAATTTAATAAGATTATTTTTACCGGAATGGGGAGCTCTTATTTTACATCATTTGCAGCTTCAAATTTATTTAATAATTATAATTTGGAATCATACACATTTAACTCAAGCGAACTTTTGCACTATAATATTTCTGTTTTAACGAGTAAAACTCTTTTGATATGTTTTTCACAATCAGGGGAGAGTTTTGAAATAAAGGAATTATTAAAAATTATTCCTCCTGGAGTATTTTGCATTGGTATTACAAATGAAGCGGAAAGTACCTTAGCGAAAAAATCGGATATTGCTTTGCTTAGTAAAGCCGGAAGAGAAGAAATGACTTCAACAAAAACATATGTTTCAATTTTACTTCTTGCCTATATCTTAGGCTGGTCGCTTACTGGAAATTGGAATTCAAATAAAGTAATTGCAATAAAAAATCTAATAAAAGAAGTTAGTAAAATACTCTATGATTATGAATCTTGGAGTAATGAAGTTTTGCAGTTTTTCGGTGATATATCCTTTATGCAAGTAATAGCTCGCGGACCAAGTTATTCTTCGGCAATGCAAAGTGCTTTAATGTTTAAAGAAGCTACAAGAACGCCTGCCGAAGGAATATTTGGGGGTGAATTCAGGCACGGACCAATGGAAATGGTACAAGAAGGTTTTAAGTCTATATTATTTGCTCCGGAGGGTAAAACCAACAAACAAAGTTTAAAGATGGCTGAAGATATTTTGGAATTTGGGGGGAAAGTTTTATTAATAACAAATTCCGATAAGCAATTCATAGATTCAAATATTAAAGTTTTAAATCTTAATGAAACAGATGAATATTTATTTTCAATTCTTTCCGTAATTCCTATCCAGTTAATTGTGGATAGTTTCGGGAAATCGAAAGGATTAGTTGCCGGTAGTTTTTCACGTGGAGCAAAAGTAACACTAAAAGAATAAAATAATATGACGACTCAAAAAAAACATACATTTTTATTATTTGTTACTATTTTGTTGTACATTTCGTTTGGGTTGCTTACATCTGTTATTGGTGTAATAATTGATAAATTTCAAGTTGAATACGATGTATCGCTATCAATCGCGGCATTATTGCCGTTTGCGTTCTTTCTAGCTTACGGTCTTACTTCAATTCCATTCGGTATAGGGATGGATAAATACGGTGCAAAGGCTATTTTACTTTTTGGCACGCTTCTAATGTCTATCGGCTCGTTTCTATTTTATTTAAGTAGCAATTACATAATTATTATTCTAATGATATTTTTGGTCGGGGTTGGTGTTACGGCAATTCAAATAGCCGGAAATCCTTTTATAAGAGAACTTGATTCACCGTCAAAATATACAACCAATTTAACTATTATTATTGGCATTGGTTCTCTGGGTTATGCTTTTAGCCCTTTATTAGTGCCGTTGGTTCAAGCTAACGGTTATTCGTGGAATACAATATATCTTTTATTCGGTATTGTAAATGCTATAATATTATTATTATTGTTATTCGCAAAATTCCCGGAAGTTACCTTAAAAGAAGAAGAAAAAATAAATTTTTCCACAATTACAACCCTCTTAAAAAATCCGATTATAATTACTTATAGCCTAGGAATATTTTTATATGTTGGCGGAGAAGTAGGAGTATCTTCGTACATAGTAACATATATGAATAAAGTTCACGGTGTCAGCAGTACAGATTCGTTTTGGCAAAAAGGTTCTTTATTATATTCGGCATTTCCCTCTAAAACAGCTTTGGTTGTCGGAGCCTTTTGGCTATTTCAAGCAATCGGAAGATTAATTATTTCACCACTTATGAAATATATCGGTGAAAAAAAAATATTTATTACTCACAGTTTGGGAACGGTAATCGCACTACTTTTTGTCATCTTCGGAAATCCAACTATTTCCTTAATTGCTTTCGTATTTGTTGGCTATTTTACTTGTGCATCCTTTACGGCGCTATTTAGTGCAACAATAAACAGTTTTAAAGAAAACCACGGAACAATTTCGGGAATATTAGGGACGGCAATTGTGGGTGGTGCTTTTGTAGGTTGGTTGGTTGGTGCAGTCGGCGAAGTTTCCAATATGCAATGGGCAATGTTAATTAATGTTTTGGCTTTCGGATATGTTTTTTATTTGGCAGCATGGGGAAAAGGAAAATTAGATATCTAAAAATATTGTATAAAAAAATTTAATTGAAAGAAAAAATTTTTATAGGTGTAGATGTCGGTGGTACCAAAATAATGACCGGTGCAATAAACCGGGAAGGAAAGATTATTGGTACGCCTGTTAAGTTTCCAACAGGAAGTGAAGAGCCGCATCAAAATATAGTTGACCGTATTATTCTTTCTATAGAAAAAACCTTAATCCAAATAAATTACAGAATTGATGAAATTGTAGGTATCGGTCTTGGAGTAACAGGTCCGCTTGATATTGAAAATGGAATTATACTTGAATGTCCCCAACTTCCTACAATGCATTACTACCCATTGCGAGATACAATTCAAAAATATTTTTCCGTTCCCGTTGTTATGAATAACGATGCAAATTGTTTGATATACGGTGAAACGGTTTTCGGAATTGGAGACGGCAAAAAAAATGTGGTCGGATTCACTCTTGGAACAGGTATCGGTTGTGCAATTATAATTAATAATAAAATATTGAACGGTTCCACCGGAACTGCCGGTGAAATATGGATATCGCCTTATGGTAAAGGGATAATAGAGGATTACGTATCAGGAAGCGGAGTTTCAAAAATTTACAAGTCCATTACCGGTGAAACGAAAACCTCGTTGGAAATATTTCAATTGGCAGAAAAAAATGATGTAAATGCGTTACAAACTTGGAAAGAATTCGGAGAACATTTAGCCGTTGCAATTGCTTGGAGTGTGAATCTGGTTAATCCTGAAATTGTAATTCTCGGAGGCTCCATTGCTAAAGCCGGTAAATATTTTATTGATACTACAAGAGAAAAATTAAAAACGCAAGTTTGTGCCGAGGCAGGAGAAAAAACCGAAATAGTTTTTGCGAAGTTAGACGATTATGCGGGTTTTATCGGAGCTGCCTGTATTGTTCTTGAAGAAAAGGAAGGAACAAATTAATTGAGTAAGGTATGTTGATAATTAGAATTGGTTTAATATTGTTAATCGGGCTAAATATTTTGTCATGCAGTAGGCATGAACAAAAAAATGAGCCTTTTAAAAAATATTTTTTAAAAGAATGGACGTTAAAATCAAGTACCCAAGTTGATGTTGACGACAATATTATTTCATCTGATAAATTTAATGATGATAATTGGATTAAAGTCCAAGTTCCGACAACGGTATTGCATGCTTTAGTAAAAGCAAAAATATATCCCGACCCTCATTTTGATTTAAACAATTTTAAAATTCCCGATGCATGCGATTCATTGAATGAAAGTTTAGGACTTGGGAAATTCAGTCATCTGAAAAATTATCCGAATCCATTTAAAAAACCGTACTGGTTCAGAACAAAATTCATAATTCCTTCTACAAATAAAAATAAAAGAATATGGCTGAATTTTGACGGAATTAATTATCGTGCGGATGTTTGGGTAAACGGAAAACAAATAGCCGATTCCGGTTCAATGGTTGGAATGTTTAGAAGATTTAAATATGATATTACGGAATATGTAAATAGAAATAAAACAAATATTCTTGCGGTAAAAATCTATCAGGTTGACCATCCCGGAAAATCTAAACGTGAAAAACAATGGACGGTGTTTGGCCCTTCGCGTGGCAGTGCTCCGGGGATTTTTAAAGATGTAACGCTTAAACTATCCGGCGGTTGGGATTGTGCACCGGTTGTAAGAGATAGAAATATGGGACTGTACCAAGATGTTTATTTAACTTTTACTAATGCCATTGATATTATCGATCCTTATGTAGTTACTGAACTTCCGTTGCCCGATACAACAAAAGCAACAATATCAATTCAAGCGGAATTAAAAAATTCGGATTCAAAACCACAAAAAGGAATTTTAAAAGGGAGCATCGATTTAATTAAAGAAGTCGATTTTTATACATATAAAAAAATTATGCCCGGAAAATTTGAAACCGTTCATTTTGAAAAACAAGTAGAAATACCGGCTAATAAAACAGTTAATATAAATATAAATGCAGATGAATTTCCTCAATTAGTAATTGATAATCCATATCTATGGTGGCCGAACGGCTACGGTAAACAATACCTCCATAACCTGAAACTTTCTTTCGAGATAAACGGAGAAATTTCAGACGTTGAAAATACCACATTCGGAATAAGAAAAATTACAACAGCATTAAAAGAAATAAATGGGGAATACGGAAGAATATTTTTTGTAAACGGGAAAAAAATATTTTCACGCGGAGGGTGGGTACAGCCTGATATGATGATGGATATGAACAAAGCCAGAATTTACAACGAAGTTAGAATGCTGGCAAATGCAAATATTAATATGATTGCAAGCGAAGATATGCCATCTCCGCCCGACTATATAATGGATGCTTGTGATAAATACGGATTGCTTACTTGGGAAACATTTTATCAATGTTGGAGAATGTATCCAGGTATGGAAATATTTAAAAATCCCCTTGACGCGAAATTGGCATTAAAAAATTCTTATGATATAATTAAGCGATACAGAAGTCACCCAAGCTTAATTGTTTGGTTGGTTGCAAATGAAGTAACGGTGCGCGAAGAAATTTATAAACCGTTACGTGAGTATATAAGAACTTTGGATACAACAAGAGTGTTCTTACCAACTTCAAATTTAAGCTGGGATGTTGAACTTACTCCTTATATAAAAGATGATTTACCACTTGGAACAACCGATAATGGTGAACCCGACTATACTTGGTACCCGCATCCATTCTATTATAATAAAGTACTTGAAATAAAACAGCAAATGTTTAGAAATGAAATGGGTGTTCCCTCGGTTCCTACATTGAGCAGTATGAAAAAATTTATTTTTGATTTAGGCAAAGGAGAAAAAAACAATATCTATCCGTTAGATAAAAATTGGGCACATCACGGTGCTTGGGGCAGTGGTAAATATGCTTACAAAAATTATGATGTTGCTTTGCGGGAAAGATACGGAGAACCGACTTCTGTAGAGGACTATATTAGAAAAGCTCAATTTGTAAATGCCGGTAGTTATCGTGCAATGTTCGAAGCTGCAAATCATAGAATGTGGGATATTACTCAAGGTGTTATGATCTGGAAATTAAATTCTACTTGGCCAACCGTTCTTTGGCAATTATACGATTGGTTCCTTAATCCGACATCGGCCTATTACTTTACAAAGAAAGCTTTGGAACCGTTGCATATCCAACTAAATGAAAATAATTTTACTGTTTCGGTAATTAATACACAGTATAAAATACATAAAAATTTAAAAGCTTCTGTAAAAATTATTGACTTTAATCAAAATGTGAAATGGAAAGTTGAAAAAGAATTTACAATTGAAGAAAACAGATATAAAGAGTTATTAAAGTTACCTGAAATTAAAAATATCACTCCTACTTATTTTGTTAAACTTCAATTGAAAAACAACAAAGGAAAAATAGTTTCTGATAATTTTTATTGGTTTTCCAAAAAAGAAAAAGAAAAGTTTTTCGATCTGGCAAAACTTGAAAAAGTAAAGTTGGATTATTCCACTACACTAAAATCCGTTGATGATGAATATGAGATGATTGTTAGAGTAAAAAATCCCACAAATAAAATTGCCTTTTTCAAGCATTTTGCAATTGTTAAAAAAGGTACTAATGAGGAAGTATTGCCCACTTTTTGGAGCGATAACTTTTTTACTTTATTCCCGGGTGAGGTAAAAACCGTTAAGGCAAGGTTTGCAAAATTATCTTTAGGTGATAATATTCCAATAGTAATGCAAAATTAAATTACTTTAAATTTAATATAATTATTTAAATAATTATTTGAGGTTTAGCAATGTTTAAGTATTTATTATTCTTAATAATAATATTGTTTCTATTATTACGGACATCAATCTCAGCAAATAATTTTGACGATATTTTTTCAATGGCAGTTTTTAGAGAAACCGGATACATTTCTAAAATTTCTTCTTCGGACTATGAAGTGCCAGTTAAAAAAGGTAGAATTAAAGGAGTTGTTACAGATAAAGCTAACGGTCAACCTTTACCCGGTGCAAATGTTTTTATCAAAGGAACTTCAATAGGTACGGCTACCGATATGAGGGGCCGTTACATACTTCCCCCATTAGACAAAGGTACTTACACAGTTGTTTTTTCCTATGTCGGATATGAAAAGAAAGAAAAAACCGTGCATTTGAGTTCTTCAACTATTGAACTCAACATACAATTAAAACTTAAAGTCTTAGAGGGTGAAGTAGTAAAAGTAACCGCCCAAGCAAAAGGACAGATGGAAGCTATAAATAAACAAATATCTTCCAATACAATAAAAAATGTCGTGTCCTCAGATAGATTAAACGAAATTCCCGACGCTAATGCAGCCGAATCGGTTGGCAGACTTCCAGGTGTATCTATAATTCGTAGCGGTGGTGAAGCAAAAGAAGTAATTATCAGAGGGTTAAACAAGGGCTTTGCTACCGTTTCAATTGACGGTATAAAAATGACTTCAACAGATGAAAGCAGAGGAACAGGTATTGCTAATATAACACCGGAAATGTTAGATGGTATTGAACTGACAAAAGCCATAACTCCTGATATGGACGGTGATGCTACTGCCGGAGCAATAAACTTTAAGCTTAAACGAGCTGCTGACAAAGGTTTACGTATCGGGGCACTTCTGCAAGATGGATATAGCGGTTATGACGGTTCGATAGGAATGCCGAAATTAAGTTTCAACTTTAGTAATCGTTTCTTTGATGGTAAAGTGGGTATTTTTGCACAAGTATCATTTTTCCGTGCAAACCGAGGTACTGATAACTTTAGTGCTGTTTACCAACCTAGAAGTGAGCCTACGGAAGAAAATCCTTATCCCGATATGCTTGTTACGGGTGTTTCGTTAGGAAAAAATTTTGAGTTACGAGATAGATACGGTTTCAGTTTTGTTGCCGATTACGAATTGCCGAATGGAAAACTATTTTTCAAAAGTTTTAGCAGCAAAATGAAATCCGAAAGTATTTATATGAAAAATGACTACAATATACCAAGCAAAGCAATGTTACCTAATGCTTATGGAAGCCAAGATCAAACGGAAGATGCTGTTACATCCACGTTAAGCGGTGAACATAATATTTGGGGGGGAATGCTGGATTGGGCTATAAGTCATTCGTATAGGTTTTCCAATAAACCGAATATGTGGAAATTTAGCCCTGAAATTATAGGTTCAAATCTTTCACACGATGTTTTACTTGGTGAAAATCGATTAAAGCCTCCTGAGACAATTCCCGGATTTCTCGAAAATTTGGATACAGATAGGCTTACGCTTAGATACACAAGGCATTATACAGAAAAAACCACGGCTAATGAGATTGCTACCAAAATTAATATGAAAATTCCCTTTACAATTAGTAATACAGTAAGTGCCAACTTAAAATTCGGCGTAAAATATAGCATGAATGATCGTTCAAGATTTGATACTAAAAAGATTGTTCATTTAAGATCGGGTTCCAAAAGGGAAGAAAATTTAAAAAGAGATTTTCCTTATTTAACTTGGACTACTTCATCCGGTGCCAATTTAATTTCAATGACAGGTTTTGTTGATCCCGATTTTGATGATACGGGATTTTTAGACGGGAATTTTAAGTTATACTTCCCGCTTAATATTGATCTTTCGAAGAAATTTATGAAAGATATACAAAAATATGCCGTTGAGGACTTACGCGGGAGAAAAAATAATTATACCAATATAGAACAATATTATGCCGGTTATATTATGAGTGAAATAAATATAACCAAACATTTAAAAATTATTCCGGGTGTTAGATTTGAGCAAACCGAGCATAAATATGATGCCTTTTTTATTCAAGCCGATAAAGAGCCTTCTCCGATAGTTCCAATTGAAGAGCAAGGAGGAATAGAAAAACGTTCTTCTTTCGAAGTCAGACGAAATTGGTTGCCTATGTTTCATATTAAATATGATCCGTTTAATTGGATGAACTTAAGATTTGCCGTAACCAAAACACTAAAAAGACCCTATTATGTTCATTTTTCACCACAAGTTGTTATTAATAATCTTACAAAAGAAGCAACTTTCGGTAATCCCAAACTAAAAGTTCAAGAGGCAATAAACTACGATTTACAAGCTGCATTCTTTGGTAATTACATAGGATTACTTACAGTCGGAGGATTCTACAAATCTATAAATAATTTAATATACAAAAAACATTTTACGGCTTATACGGATGAAGAAAGGTTAAAGTATTCACCTTATTTACCTAAGTTTCCTGAGATTACAACATATGAAAATGTCCCGGGTTATAACACATGGGTTTCAGGTTTGGAAATTGACTGGCAAACAAGATTTTGGTATTTACCATTCCCATTTAACGGATTGGTTTTAAATATCAATTATACTTATATGCAATCGCAAACTATTTTGGCAATGTTTGAAAAAGCCAAAGTCCCCGGCACATTTCCTCCAAAATACACTAACAAGTATATTGAAAAGAAACGAAAAATACCCGGACAAATCGATCACCTGGGAAATATGTCTATTGGGTATGATATTAACAAATTTTCAATTAGAGTAACAGCACTTTATCAAGGTCCGATTTATGGAAGTGAAAGTTATGTTGTTAAAAATACTATCACTGAGAAACTCTTTCGTTGGGATATAAAAGCTACCTTAGAAATATTTCAAAATTTAAAATTTACACTAGATTTTAACAATATAACAAGTTGGCCTGATAAAACGATTATGGAATATACCGGTTATACGAGACGAAGTTTACAATATGGATGGCAAGGTTTCTTAGGAATCAGATATCAAATGTAATATAAGAAATATTTTAAATTATAAATAAGAGGTCAGTGAATTTCTTAAAAAAGGAGGTAAAAAAATATGTAAGAAAAATTAGAAGAAATTACATCATTTAATATTAGTAATAGGAGGTTTTAATGAAAAAAAACTCAAAAATTTTAATTCTACTTGGCTCTATGTGTGTATTGTTCCTTTTCGGTAATAACATATACGCACAAAGAGATACCGTAGATGTTCCCTACGGGGATAATACATTAGTGGATGCTGTAAAAGCAAATCCCGGTAAAGTACTTCGGTTAACCGGAGGAACAGGAGAAAACGGCGAAGGAGTTTATGTTGTTAACGAATCAATAGTTTCAAATAGTGGCGATGATCTTATCATTATCGGTAAAAAAGGTATAGACCCGCCACCGCGTATTATAAACACACAAAACGACCTTTGGTTTCATACGATCGAAGTTTATGGGGACAGTCTATATTTGGAAAATGTGATACTAATTGGCCGTTCTTTAGATAAGTACGAACAGTACAGAGGAGTAATTACAATAAATAAAGATCGTGCAAGTGTTGTTCTTAAAAAGGTTTGGTTTGAATTTGGTAATTATATCAATAGCATAGCTGAAAATATTAACTTTTTAGCTGAAGATTGTATGTTCATAAATATTATAGATGAAGAGGGATTAAGTTTATATCAACGTTATGATAATTCCGAAGGTTCATATACTTTCAGAAATTGCTCCTTTGTTAATAGTGACGGTTTATGTTTATATTCTAAAAAACTTGCCGCACCGCATAACTTTACTGTAGATCACTGTACTTTTTATCGTATCCTCGAAGGTGTTGTGGGCGGTGGACAATTTATGGAAAATGTTCAATGGAAAAACAGTCTTTTTGTTGATGTTGCTTTTTCGCCTTATTCAAAAAAGTATGGTGACATATATGGTATGTTGGATCCGGATGCAATACCTCCTTCTATATTTGATATTGATACTGTCGGAACAACAATTGATACGAATAGAAGTTTTAGTATCAACAACAATGTTTTTTGGCGTTCTCCGGAAGTTGATGATTTTTATAAAACATTACCGCAAGATGATATTGCAGTGTATGTCGTCTTTAATGATCGAAGTAGAGCTATGATTGATGCCTTACCAAAGGCTTCTGCCGAAAATAATTTAGAGTTTACAACAGATCCGCAAATTGCTCAAGGAATACCATTTACTGATAATTCATGGGAGCTTGCAAAACAAAGAATTATCGAGAAATTTAAGAATAACAAAATCAGACCTAAATGGCACTGGTATACCGACGACACGCCCGATATTGATTGGGATTACAAAGTTTGGCCTTATCCGTTAGACCTAAAACCGTTAAACAAAGACCTATGGACAATGGGTGATGACGGATTTCCTGTCGGCGATTTAAATTGGTTTCCCGATAGCGTTAAAAATGCTTGGTTATTAACCAGTGTTAAAAATAATAAACATAAAACAATTACCGGTTATCATCTTGCACAAAACTATCCCAATCCGTTTAATCCTACAACAACTATAGAATATTCAATACCAAAATATTCCGATGTAAATATTTCCGTTTATGATGTACTTGGTCAAAAAGTTGTAACTCTTGTATCAAAAAAACAAAAAACTGGAAATTATTCGGTTACTTGGGACGGAAAGGATAGTTATAATAATTCAGTTCCTTCCGGTGTTTACTTTTATCAACTTAGAGCCGGAAATCTTAGTGAAGTTCGTAAAATGCTTTTATTGAAATAATTTAACGGTAAATTACTATAAAAATTGTATGTATAACAAACCAAAAGGAGTAAAAATGAAAAAAATACTAATTAGTTTAATTGTTATGCTTTTTGCAATACAATTAAATGCTCAATGGCTGGAATTAACAGCACCTAATCTGGTTCGTAATCCTACCATTAAGGATATGAATGGTGATAGCGTATTAACATTTGATGGAAGGATAGATGATTTCTTATGGGGGTTTGGATCAACAGATACTACCATAGCTTTTTGGGATAGTTCGCAAACAACTACAACCGGTTTCTGGGATCAATCGGTTAGCCACACCAATGATGGTTCCGGCTCTTGGAGAATGACACCTGGTATCGGAGCAAAATATCCGTTCGGTGGACGCGTTGTTGTTGATTTTATAGAAGTACAACAAGGTGTAGAATATACTTTTTCCGTTTATGCAAAAGCTTCACAATGGCCTGCACCATCGGTTATATTTAAATTTAATGCATATGACACCGATATGGGTTCTTATTGGAAAATGCCTTATCCACAAAGATGGAAAATGAAAGGGACTTGGGGCACTTTTACCGATAAAGATAAATGGGAAGAATTTAGCGGTAGTGTTTCCATTGAAGACCCTAATATAGGCTATATTGCAGTTTATGTACTATTTACATATGCAAATCCTTTAGATGGGGTTATAGATTGGAGCAACTTAGGTTTTGTTTGGGTAGACGATTTTTATGCTGGTATGCAACCTATAGGATTTAGAGAACCACCTTCCGAAAAAACGGCTTTCAACGGTACACAAACAAAAGTTGATGAACTCGGTAATATTCAAATAAAAAACGGAGACAAATGGGAACCATTTTTCCCAATGATGGTTTTTGGTGCGGACGATAGATATATAAATGAATATAAATCAATTTATGCTGCTCAAGGTTTTAATACATTAGCAGTATCTACCGTTTCGCGTGCACAAATGGCTGTTTCGGCAGGTATGAGATATGCTTTTGACTTTACACAATTTATTCCGGTTCTTGATTCGGCAAACCAAGTTATTGATGTTTCCGAAATAGCTTCAATTATTCAAGAGCTTAAGGGTGCCAATATTCTTGATAAATGTGTTTACTGGTATTTGGATAATAAAACAACAAATAATTATAAAATGGTAAAAGCTGTTACGGAAGCAATACACGAAAATGATAACAGTGCCCATCCTATTTATATGAATACATGGATCAATACACTTGAAGTTAGAAGATATGCAAACCAAGTGGATTCATCTAATCTTATCGATATGGTTGGAGCATGCGTTGGTAACGGAGAAGGTGCTTTGTATGATGGAACTAAAAGGTTAAAAATTCTTAATAACCAAATGGATGTAACAGTCCCAGGAAATATGGCAAGTATTTATGATGGTGTCGGTGACGGATTTAGAGCAACCGTATATGCGGCAATTGCTCAAGGAGCAAAGGGATTTTCCTTCTCTAAAGATAAAGCTCCTGATAACCCGATTGAAAATTATTCTTGGTGGTCTCAACTTCCTACACTTAAAACCGAAATTGATACGTTATTGGCAGATGGTTTTATTCAAGCTCCGCATTATACCGATTGGAAAATTGTTTTCGATAATAATGAAAAAACCATTCTTGAATCCGGTACGCGTCAATTAGGAGACAACGGATATATTATTCTTGCTAATCTCGACTCAAATGATGTTACAACTAATATCACTATAGATGGATTAGGATATTCTATAGTGCAAGTTACCGATTACTTTACAAAAGAAGTAGTTGTTGATTCCGCATCTATAGCTAATAATTCATTTGAAGTAACAATACCTGCTTACGGTGCTGTTATTTATAAGTTGGAAGATCAAGTTACCGGTGTAGAAAAGGAAAATCAAATAGTTCATAGTTTTTCATTAGAACAAAACTATCCTAATCCTTTTAATCCGACTACGAATATTCGTTTTAGTATTCCGAAAGCAGCTAAAACAAGTCTAAGTATTTATAATATATTAGGACAAAAAGTTGCAACATTATTCAATAAAAAATTATCAGCCGGTACACATACTTACAAGTTTGATGCAAGTAATTTAACATCAGGTATATATTTCTACAAATTACAAAGTGGAAACCTTGTTGAAACTAAAAAACTTATGTTGATGAAATAGTGGTTGGTTAGTTAGTGATTTAGTGAGAACGTGATTATAATATTCATTATAAGAGCGTTCTTACTAAATTTTATTTATTATTTTGATTTGTTGTAAACTAAAAAGGATCGGTTCATATAACTCTATTTTCTAATAAAAAATAAAGAACTTTATTAGAGTGAAAAGTTATCAATAAAATAATATAATGCTGAAATTCAAATTTTATTTTATAAGTTCCTTTATATTTTTGATAATAGTATTTGTTTATTTTATATATGCAAATTCGGGGAACGGTAGTGATATTATTATAGAGAATTCACAATTTAAATTGGTTTTTACCCAAAATGGAATTTCAAAAAGCCTTATCCATAAAAAAAGCGGTCGGGAATGTCTAAAAACCGGTGCTAATTTGCCTGCTTTTTCTATTACACAAGATATGCCGTATGATAATGAAAATAAACTTACTTATCCGGCAAAACCCATAACTTTTTATTCGGACTCATTGTATAGAGATGGTAATAAATTAATTGTTTCTTTTGGGCACACAAGTTATCAAGCCGTAATAAAGCTGAAGATAACCGATTTTTATATTGGTTTTAAACTGAAGGAATTTAGATATAAAGTTAAAAAAATAGGAATTAAACGTAAAACCCCGATAGATAGATTTACTTTTTTACAATTACCAATTAAAGATAGAAAACATTTTGGGGAATGGTTAAATGTTATTTGGGATAATAAAGTAGCTGTTAATCTATTAGCCACAGATATTTACTGCAGAATAGATGCACAAAAACGGAAAGGATATAAGATATTACAAGCAGGAGGTGAAAACAAAGTAAGATTGACAAATGTTGGTGCAGCTTTAATAGTAACCGATAGAAATAAAATTTTAGATTGTATTGATAAAGTTGAACATGATTATAATCTTCCACTTGGAGTTCAAAGCAGAAAAAATAAAGTATATAAAAATTCCACATTATCACCAAGGGGAATTATTACAACAAAAAATATTGATGAATATATTGCTGTTGCAAAAAAGTCCGGACTAAAACAAATATTAATATACTATCCTAGTTTTGCAACTACAACGGGGCATTTTAATTGGAGACCTGAATATCCGAATGGTATTGATGATTTAAAAATTATTACCGGAAAGATTGTTGATGCAGGTTTATTGCCGGGGCTTCATATACACTATAACAAAGCAACATTTACAGATTCCTATGTAACACCTGCTCCTGATGGTAGATTAAATATTAGAAGAACATTTACGTTACGAAACGAAGTTACTAAAAACTCAACAACAATTACAGTAGAAGAAAATCCGTATGGTTGTACATTACAAGACGGACGCAGGATATTAAAAATCGGAACAGAACTTATTTCTTATGAGAAATATACAACAGAACCTCCGTATCAATTTTTAAATTGTAAAAGAGGAATAAAAAACACAAAAGTTTGCGAATACAAAAGAACAACACAATTCGGGTTATTAGATGTTGATACCTGGCCGGTATTTGTACGGTTTAACCAAGATACTGATATTCAAGAAGAAGTTGCTAAACGTATAGCCAAATTAGTGGATGAGTGCGGATTTAGATTTATTTATTTTGATGGTGCTGAGGATGTGAATCGTCCGTATTGGTATAATATTACAAAAGCACAGTTAACTTTATACAATGCAATAAAGAACAAACCAATCTTTTCCGAAGGTGCTATTAAAACACATTTCGGGTGGCATATCCTTACAAGGGGCAATGCGTTTGATACTTTTGAACCGGAAGACATTAAAAAAGCAACCCGGATGTATCCTATAAAAGAAATTAAACTTATTTCGAATGATTTTAGCTCCATTAATTTCGGTTGGAATAATTATGTCGTTCCGGGAATAAAAACAAAAAGAAGTGATGTGAATTACAAATCACCGAAAATGAAATGGAGTACACCTATTATTGAAAATGAAACCACAATAGGTCTTCAACCTGATATGTTGGAATATATTACAAGCCGTGCTGCAGCGTGGAATTCTCCAATATGTCTTGTTGGTACTATTGATGTATTCAAAAAACATCCCAGAACAAAAGATAATTTTGAAGTGATTCGCAGATGGGAATTGGTAAGAGAAACAAATTATCTTTCCCAAAAACAGAAAGAGATGTTAAAGAATGAATCTCAAGAACATATTTTATTGATAAACGGAAAAGGTGAATTTGAATTATTGCCCTACAAACAAATAACGGAAGAAAATTCAATAATACGTGCCTTTATCTTTAACAGAAAAAATAAACCATGGGTTGTCTATTGGCATATTAGCGGAAATGGTAAAATAAAATTACCAATTGGCTCAAATAAAATGCATTTGTTTAAAAATATCGGAGAAGAAATTTCCTTAGAATATTCAACAGATGAAACAGTCATTCCCGTTGGTGATAGGAAATATATCCAATTTGAATTGGATGACGACGAAGAGGTTATCGATTTATTTTCAAAAATAGAATTTATGCAATAGGTGAGTTTTTGCCGGAGCATTTAGACTGTATTAAACACAATTTGTTTTAGCATGATAAATAATTTAATTCTAGAAAAGTATTCTATTATTGTTCCGTAGAAAGAACGGGGCAAGCTGTTATTTCGTTCATTGCAATAATTTACCCGACTTTTTTGGCGGGACAGTAAATATCTTTTTAGAGCGGACTCATAAATTAATTGGGAAAGATTTTTGCCAAAGTTCGTGAAAACTTTTGAGTATTATATATATCTAATAGGAAATATATTAAAGGTGGATTTAATAATAATTATTCATAAGCAGAAAATTTCTAAAAGAAAAATCTATGTGTTATTCTTTATTATGATTTCATTTATCGGATGCACATCACTTAAAACAAATAGCGCAATCGTTCCAACTAATCGCTTACAGCTTAAATGGTGGAAACAAAGACACGAAGCAATTATTAACAAGGTTAATGCGAATCCACAATTAATTTTAATAGGAGATTCAATTTTACATCTTTTGGATCACAGTGATAGAGATTCCGTAAGAGCTAAATATCTCGATAAATATAATACAATCAATATGGGATTTAGCGGAGACAGAACTGAAAATGTAATTTGGCGACTTCAAAACGGAGAGCTTGCAAACATAAATCCGAAAGTTGCTTTACTGCTTATAGGTACTAATAATACGGATGGAAATAATTTCCCAACCATTAACTATCCCGATGAATTGGAAGAAGCAATTTGGAAAATTTGCAAAATAATTGAA
Organism: Melioribacteraceae bacterium; assembly: GCA_027030245.1. Classification (GTDB taxonomy): domain Bacteria; phylum Bacteroidota; class Ignavibacteria; order Ignavibacteriales; family Melioribacteraceae; genus BMS3ABIN04. Next base: position 79,183 of record JALVFE010000035.1, on the reverse strand, counting down.
GAGAAACTCCCTAATACGGAAATTTTATTATTGGGTATTTTTCCTTTCGGAAGAAATATACCGAACTTTAGAAATACGCTGATTTTAAAGACAAATAAGTTAATATCCGGTTTCCCAAGCAGAGATAAACATATTCATTATATGGACATTGGAAATATTTTTCTAGATAAAGACGGTAAAATTATTAAAGAAATTATGCCCGATTATCTACATCCAAATGCAAAAGGGCATATGTTAATGTTTGATAAACTTGATGGAGAAATTACCAAGCTGATGAAAAAATAATCTAATGATGTTTGTATAATCACAAAAAATATTTCCAAAATTAAATCAAAAAGGACATTAAAGAAAAACATTATGACTAAAAGAAAAATAATAATTGTACTTACTTTTTTTATTCTAACAAGTATAAACGCGCAAAACGGTTCAATTACTGTTTATTTAAAAGATAGTAACGTAGTAAAAATTCCGTTAGAACAAATTGATAAAATTTCATTTTCAAAGAAAGGGAAGATAGAAAGAATAGTTATCTTGGGCTCATCAACAGCAGCCGGTAAAGGTCCTTCGTCAATTGATAGTTCTTGGGTAAATAGATTCAGAAGATATGCTGAAAAAGTAAATCTTCTTAATAAAGTTATAAACCTTGCTGTAAGCGGATATACAACATATCACATTATGCCCGATGGTTTCGTGCCTACAAAAAAAAATAGACCGTTACCATCAAAAGGACATAATATTACAAAAGCACTGGAATTAAATCCGACATCAATAATAATAAATCTTCCCTCCAATGATGCGTTCTTCAAATATTCTGTAGATGAACAAATTGCCAATTACAAAGTTATTTTGAAAAAGGCAAAAGAACAAAATGTGCCGGTATGGATTACTACAACACAACCGCGTAATAACAATAGCGATAGTACAATGACAAAAGAATTAATCACTATGAGAGATTCAACATATTCCCTTTGCGGAAATCATACAATAGACTTTTGGACAACTTTAGCAACAGAAAAAGGAAAAATAAATCCGAAATATGATAGTGGCGATGGTATTCACTTGAATGATGCAGGACATAAAATTCTATTTGAAAGGGTTGTTGTTAAAGGTATTATTCAATAGGTGTGTTATCGTAAAGTTGAAAAATAAATTATAATAAATAAAATTATTATAAACTAAATGAAGGGATATTTAATGAAAGCTTATTTTACAAAATTACTAATACTGTTTTGGGGTATGATTTCTTTTTCTATTAATGCACAAACAAATATTATATCGGATTTAAATCCTCACGTATTTGGACCAGATAAATATACCTTACATTCTCCCACTACCTATGTAGATTCAGTATCACATACGGATGACGGAAGTGGTTCTTTAATGTTCCCGAGTGATACAAGTACGTTTTTATCAAATAAAATTACATCGAAACGATTTACTTTAGAACAAGGAAAAGAATATCTCCTGCGTTTTTATGTGAAAATGGTCGGACCGATACACGGTCAAAATTTATTGGCAAAGATTGTCAGCAATTATTCAAGTAAATTTGAGGAAATGCAGTTTAATGTATCGGAGATTGGTAAATGGCAAGAAGTAATTTTACCTTTTTATGCTAAGTATCCCGGAGATTACTATTTTCAAGTTTCTAAATATAAATATTTAATAAGTACGGATGGAGAGTATGTTTACAGTAGTAAAAATTTAGCAACTTGCCCGACAGTTTATATTGATGATTTTAGCATTGTAGAAACAAATAATGGTAAAATTATTAGTAACAAAGTACGAACGCCGAAAGTAGAATTTGAAAGCAGTTATGTTAAAATAGATTCATTAGGTAATTATTCCGTTAAAGAAAACGGGAAATGGAAATATATTTTCCCACGTCTGGCTTATCGTTCGTATTATTTTTCTTTGGAGGAAGATGCCAAGTATTATTCCGAATATGGATTTAACGGGATTGTAAATGTAAAAAGTTTATCGGAGCTTAAAAAAGTAATCGGTAAAGGTTGTAAATTTAATTCGTTTCAAATAAATAACTTTAAAGAAGAATACAAAGATAAAATTAAAGAGATTTTCAACGCATTAAATACGGGCGAAATTCCAAGTTATTCATTCATAATGTTCACTTACGATAATGAAGCTAAACATCTGACACAATATATAACGGAAAAAAAACCTTTAAGTAATTGGCTGGACAGTAATGTTGTTGATCCGGTAACGGGCTTACGCAGTATTCCCGTTTTTGAACTAAATGGGGTACATAAATATATTGGGCGAGCCGATAGAAACGGAGATAATAATCTTATGGATGTTACCGGTTGTTATATTACTTGGAACGGAGAAGCAACGGAACAGCGTTATAACCCAATTAATACTATTGAACTCATGGATAAGTGTGACGGTTTGGTTGTTCCATCAAATATTATGCAAATACAATCATATTACCATAAAACATTTATACCTTCTCTTTTTAAAGGAATTATACAAGGAGCTAAAGGCTTGCAGTTCTGGAGAGGCGGAACAACACATAATGATTCTAAAAAAGATTTTAGGCAAAATATCTGGGCAGACGGAATAAAAGGAGAAAATGGAGCTTTTGCACGAATTGATTCAATGCTCAATGATATAATTATACAGCCATTAAAAACCGATTGGGAAGCTACAATAGTTAGTCAGTTACTGGACGAAAATAAATGTCCCACAGTTGCAATCGGTACACGCTCCAAGTTAAGCGAAGGTCGTAACTTTCTTATACTTGCTAACTTTGCAGATGCAAAACAAGATGTAAGTGTTAAACTTTCGGGAATTACAGGCACGGTAGTAATGGATTATTTTACAAAAGAAAAATTAGCTGAAATAAATTCCGATGGAGAATTTACTGTACATATTGATAAAGATAATAACGGATATTTGGTGCTGGAAATTCTTAATTTAACATCTATTAATGAAAAAAAAAAGAATGATGAGAACTTCTCACTTAAACAGAATTATCCGAATCCGTTTAATCCGATAACTACAATAAGTTATAGCATTCCAAAAATTACACAACTCTTAATCCCCTCCCGAGAGGAGAAGGAGCGGAGCGGAAAGTTTACCCCTCACGTTTTGGGCGGGAGTGTATTAGTAAAATTAAAAGTTTTTGATGTACTCGGTAAGGAAGTTGCAACTTTAGTAAATAAAAATCAAAATCCCGGTAACTATAAAGTAACATTCGATGCATCCGGTTTGCCAAGCGGAATTTATTACTACAAGCTTAAAGCGGGTAGTTTTGTATCCGTAAAAAAAATGATGTTGTTAAAATAGGTTAAATAAATTTATAGATATTAGGAAAAAATAAAAATAGGATAAAAAATGAAAAAAATATCATTTGTCTTTCTACTACTCTTTAATCTATTTAATACTAAAATATATTTTGCGGGAGTAAATGGCAAGGTAATAAAAAGTATTAAATTTTATAGTCAAATTTTAGATACAATAGTCAATTATTCAATATATTTACCTCCAAGTTACGAAGAATCGACTAAGAAATATCCGGTACTTTATTTATTACACGGATATACGGATAATGAAAATACTTGGCTTGATAATGCTTTCGTAAATCAGGTTGCCGATCAAAAAATTCTTTCCAAAGAAATTGATGAGATGATTATAGTTATGCCTAATGGCGGTCTGAAGTGGTTTGTAAATCAACCGAACGGGGATTTTAATTATGAAGATATGTTTATAAAAGAATTCATTCCTTACATAGAACAAACTTATAGAATAAAAGCGGATAAAAAACATAGAGCAATAAGCGGGTTATCAATGGGAGGATATGCTGCTTTGGGTTATGCTATGAGACATCCGGATATTTTTGCTACTTGTGTGGCTTATAGTGCCGCTATTCGGCCGGATGACGAAGTATTAAAGACATCTCAAAAACACTTTGATTATTTATATGCTCACGTCTATGGAAAAAATGTAAAAGGAAAAGCTCGTTTATCGGAGCACTGGAATAATAATAATCCGATATATTTGGCAAAAACCATATCGGTAGAAAAATTAAAAAGCGTTAATTGGTATATTACCTGCGGAGATGATGACTGGCTTTACTATGGTAATTCTGTTTTGCGAAAAATATTCAGAGATAGAGGTATTCCGCATGAGTACAGAGTTATGGACGGAAGACATAATTGGTACTATTGGAGAACACACATAGGAGAAGGTCTTAAATATATTTCCGAGAGATTAAATATTGGTGAAAATTGTAAATGATTATATCTAATTGCTTAGTATATTATAAAAAAGAAGAGAATTATTAAAATTGTAAGTCTACTATTTTACTAAATAAATATTAAAACGAGGTTTCAAATGAGTAAACTAAGCAGAAGGGATTTTCTAAAATCGGCAACAATAGCCGGAGCAGGTTTGACTATTGCTCCGAGAATTTTAAATGCAGGGAAATTCAGATTTAAGAGAAATAAACCGAATGGTAAAATCAATATTGCCTTTATAGGAGTTGGTCATAGAGGAAGTTGGCACTTAAATAATGTTGCAAATTATAAGGATGTGGAGATAACGGCAATTTGTGATATTGATCCGGAAGCCATTGCAAAAAGTCAACAAATATTAAGAGAACATTCAAGAAAAGAAGCAACGGTTTATACGGGAGATGAATATGCATTTATGAAATTACTTGAACGAGATGATGTTGACGGTGTAATTATTTCCACTCCATGGCGTTGGCACACCCCAATGTCTGTTGCAGCAATGCGAGCCGGAAAATATACGGGAGTAGAAGTAAGTGCAGCCAACACAATAGCCGAATGTTGGGATTTGGTAAACACTTATGAGGAAACGGGAACACCCTTGATGATACTTGAGAACGTATGTTTTGCCCGGGAAGCCTTAGCGGTATTAAAAATGGTTAGAAAAGGATTATTCGGTGAAGTTGTACACGCTACTTGCGGATATCAGCATGATTTAAGAGAAGTAAAATTTAATCCGGGAGTAGAGTTCGGCAAAGGTGCCAAAGGGGAAGCAAGATGGCGAACAGAGCATTCGTTAAAAAGGAACGGAGACTTATATCCTACACATGGAGTTGGACCGGTAGCCACGTGGTTTAATATTAACAGAGGCAATAAGTTTGAATCGATAACATCGGTAGCAACCAAATCCACAAGTTTACATCACTATATTGTAAAACACCCTCAAGGTGGAATAAATCATCCGAATGCAAAATTAAAATGGAAACTAGGAGATATAGTAACTTCAACAATAAAAACAGCGAATGGCGAAACAATAGTTGTAAGTCACGATACCAATTTACCACGGCCATATTCTTGGGGATTTACTTTGCACGGAAATGAAGGTGTTTGGGAAGGTAAATACGAAGGACGCAGAATTTATATAGAAGGAAAATCACCGAAGCATACTTGGGAAACGGGAGCCGATTATGATAAATATATGAAAGAGTATGATCATAAAATGTGGAAGGAAGAAGAAGAAAAAGCAAAAGGATCCGGGCATGGCGGAATAGATTTCTTTACGATTAAGACCTTTCTTGAAGGAGTACGAGAAGAAAAAGAACCGCCTTTGGATGTTTATGATGCAGCAGCGTGGAGTGCCATATCACCATTGTCGGAAGCTTCTGTTGCGAGTAACGGTGCCCCGCAATTTTTCCCGGATTTTACCCGAGGCAAATGGATGACAAATAAACCTAAATTCGGTTTGGAATAATCTGTCTACAAATTAGTTGTTATAAAAATTTACTTGGTGAAAAATACTATTAGAGTTGTTTCAAACTGCCATTCTGTCTAATGCATACGGATCGTTTTTCCCTGGTGGAAAGGACCATTCCTTTCCACCGGGGGAATTTAGATTACGAGTTCATTTTAGATCCCGAAACAATCCGCCTTCGGCGGACGGGATAACGGTTTTTAAAATTTGGGGCTGCTTTTATTCAAGTGGAATATCAACGTTACTCAAAAAACAAACCCCGCACCAAAATCAGACAAAAAGCGCAGGGCAGTATGTAGGATTTCTCTAAATTTTTGGAATTAAAATGCTACCGGCATATTGCTCATAACCGCTAAATGATTTCTATGTTTTACGGCAATGTAATAAGAGCTATTTCCGGGTTGCGAGAATTGGACCGGGCTGCTCCCGTCAACATCGACAATAGTACCGTCTTGTAATATAAATGCAGATTGAGATTCCAATATGTTACTTGCATCATTCTGATCTCTTAACTGGACCAAAACCCAATCAACAACTTCATTACCGGGGATATTTGGTATTGAACCCACTGTTTCCGGGTCTTCCGAGTATGGCGAAGTTGTAGGAACTGTTAGGCTTGCATTCATGTTTGGACTATTATAAGGTCCTTCGAGGAACACTTTTATATCAACGGAAATTGACGTGGAGATGGAATTATTGTATCTCACAATAGCAAAATCGTCATTGCTTCCATTATAAGATGTTCCGGCAAGTAGAATTTTACCATCGGATTGGAGCGCTATTCCTCTACCATCAGCATCGCCGGATGAGAAACTTGTAGTTACTTTTCCCGTGGAATTAAAGGAAGTATCCAAGGAACCATCACTGTTATACTTTGCTATAGCAAAAACATTTTTGGTAAGAGTAGGGTTGTAGGTTGTTCCTCCGACAAGAATTTTACCATCGGATTGAAGTGCCATATCATAACCATAACTATAACTGGTGAAATTCGTTAAAACTTTTCCATCAAGATCAAATGAAGTATCAAAAGAACCATCGGTATTATAACGGACAAGTCCAAAATTGTCTAAACTAGCATCGGATACTTGACCGGCGACAAGAATTTTACCATCACTTTGAATAGTAACGGCATATCCATAATCATAACCAACTCCAAAGTCTGTGGTAAGTTTACCGTCAGTATCAAATGATGTATCCAGCGACCCGTCGGTATTATACCTAGCTAAGGCAATATCCCCATCAATAAAATCATCTGTATACCCGACAACAACAATCTTACCATCGGATTGAATTGCAACATCTCTAGCTAAGTCATTACCGCCATTATTAAAATCAGTTGTTAGTGTTCCGTCACCATCGAATGTATTATCCAAGCTGCCATCAGTATTATAACGAGCAACGGCAAAATCAATAGCACCGGTATCAAAATTTTCTACGTTCCCAACTACAACAATTTTACCATCCGGTTGAATAACTACGCCAGAAGCTTGTTGGTAATCTGTTCCAAAAGAAACGGTGGTCATACCATCATTACTAAATAAACTATCCAATGAACCATCGGGATTATAACGTACAACAGCAAAATAATCAATTCCGGAAGCGGTAGTGGAAGTGTAACCGACCACAACTATTTTACCGTCACTTTGTATTGCCACATCATATACTTCGTCTTCGTTACCGCCGAACGTATCAACAATAATATCGGTATTTAGTTTACCGTTTCCATTAAACGTATTGTCAAGTGAACCATCGCTATTATATCTTGTTAAAGCAAAATCATTGTCCGAGCCGTTAAACATTGTACCCGCAACAATTATTTTACCATCCGGCTGAATTGCAATGCTATTTCCATTATCGTCGCTTGAATTATTCCCTTGAGAAAAATCGGTTGTAACTTTTCCGTCGGTATCGAACGATGTATCTAAAGAACCGTCTTGCGGGAAAACAAGAGACGCACAAAATAATAAGAATGCCGTTAAAAATATTATTGTGGTTTTCATTTTTTATTTCCTATGTATTAATTTGAAAAATTCCCCGTGCTCACCCATCCAAAGAAAAACAAAATTTGTAATTGAGGACTTTTTTATTTTAAAATTGTTAATTAGCATTCAATGCATATCAGTCTTTTTACTATCAAATTGCTTTTTTATTATTAAGCATTAAAAAGCTCTTATTGCACGTACTAGGTAAATATAACCCCCCTTAGGCACGGCACCCTGTAAACCGTCCGAAAATCTTTGAGTCCAAGCGTTAGAGTTATCGGACTCTAGAGAACACCAATATTGTCTACCGGTTTCAACAAAACCACCAATACTTGCTTTTTGATTGTACATAAGATTCAATTCTCTTTTTGTCGGTAAACGCCAATCTTTATAGTTTTTACCACTTGTTTCGTGGTTGATTTCATTACTTAAAATATCCTTTGCTTCATACCAAGAAATACCCGTACTTTGGTCTTGTAATGCGGAAACTAAACCATGTTTTCCATCGGGAGTAACTTCAATAACATACCCACCTTGTGCAAGATCCCCGACAGAATAAGTTGTTGCTCCGCTTCCGCCGCCGAGAGTAGAACCGTTAAATTTTAATGTACCTGCATCATTGTAGAGTTTATTGGTTGTTGAAAACGGAACGCCGTTCTTAATTTCTATTGCGCCGAAAGTTCCTTCGTCGGTTATTCTAATAAGTGTGTTTGTGCCGTCTGTTATTTTAACATCGCCTTCTTCCGCTTGCGGTGAGTTTAGTTGTTTAATATTTCCTGTTTTTAGTGTATCGGTTTTAACAGTCTTGCTTTCTTGAGCATTAACGAAAGAAGAAAGAAGTAAAACGAAAAACGTAAAAACAGAAAAGTAAAAATGTAAAGTTAGCTTGACCGTCTTTGGGATTGTCAAAATATTTAGAAGAGTTATAGATTTTTGCATGATAAGTTCCTTCGTCTGATTTATGATTTTAGCTAAACAAGATACTTTCAAATAAGTGGTTTATCCACTACCGATATCGGTAGAAAATCATGCTATAGGATTAGAAATGATTGAATTGATTATAAGTCTTAAATGTTTTGTTAGTATTATTACTACTGATGCCGAGGTCCACACCTCGGCATAGTTAGAATATGATTAAATATTTAACTTATTTCCCGCAAAATATAGAGCTTGCAAGCGGGTAACCGGTGGAAAGGAATGGTCCTTTCCACCAGGGAACCAAGAAGTAAGATGATAAAGGCATTATTATATTTTTCATTATTTGTTTCCATTTATTTTGATACTTTAAAATTAAAAAGTACTAAGTGCTGTTCTTTTCCATCCGGCATTGGTTTTTATGTAAAAATAATTATCGTCCCAAGCAGTGTCGCCGACTTCTCCGTTAGTATCTGAAGAACTTGTCGGGGTATATGAGGCGCGCATTCTTAATTGATCAAAACCGTTAGACCCGTCAATATCAATTTTTGACGTTGGCGATTTTGTGGAAATACCAAGTTTTCCATGAATGGCTGCCAAATCATTTGCAAAATCACCCCAAATTAACGGTGTAGAAGAGCCAGAGTTTTCTATAAATAGTTTATCATTCCCGTTCTCATAGTGACCAGCATAATAACCTAAAAATACATTCCCGCTTTTAGAATTAGGAGAAGGTTGACCTCCGGCACCATATCCAATAATTGTATTTTTGGAGCCATCTGTGTTATAGTAATTTGCAATACCTCCTATACCAACATTAAATTCGCCAGATGAATTTCCGTAAAGAGCATTTCTTCCAATGGCAGTATTACCATTTCCCGAAATATTTTTTAAAAGAGCACCTGCACCAACAGCAGTATTGGCATCTCCGTTGGTATTTTGCCAGAGCGTATGGTATCCAAGAGCAGTATTGCTACCGCCATTTGAATTATCAGGAAGTGCATCGGAACCGACTGCTGTATTTTGAGTGCCGGATGAGTTTGATTTCAGAGCATTTTTCCCAACAGCGGTATTATTATTCGCCGTTCCGTCATCATTAACCCCGGCGCCTTCACCCAGGAATAAACTTGACCCGTCGTAAATAGCATCTGCTAGTTGGTTTATTGAATCCGCTCCGGCTCCACCGGCTGAAACTTGCCACGTTGCATTGCCTGCAGCATCGGAAGTAAGCACATAACCATCTGTTGCGCCTGTTGTTATTTGTAATTGTGCTGTTTTTGTTTTACCGTTCACATCCAATTTGGTTGAAGGAGTAGTTGTGCCTATTCCGACATTACCCGTTGGTGTTGAATATAAATCGTTTCCCGAAACTGTCCAGTCATTATCACTACCGCCGGAAGGCGCCTGCCACGTTGCATTGCCTGCCGTGTCCGAAGTTAATATATAACCATTTGCCGCACCCGTTGTAATTTGAATTAAAGGAGTTATTGTTTTTGATGTAACATCAAGAGTACCGTTAACTCTAACAGAGTCATTTGCAAAATCTCCCCAAATGAGAGGTGAAGACGAATTTGAATTTTCTATATATAATTTATTGCTTCCGATTTCATTATAACCCGCTTGATAACCTATCAAAATATTACCGCTCTGACTTTTATTCCAAGCTCCGTATCCGGCTTTATAACCGATTACAGTATTGTTTGAACCTGTTGAATTATAATACAAAGCCTGATAACCGCTGACGGTGTTATAATGTCCGGTTGAATTATAATATGAAGCATGTACTCCGCTTGCTACGTTTTCATAGCCACTTGTATTAAAATAAAGTGACCGTAAGCCAATTGCCGTATTTTTTGTGCCGGTTGAATTTGATTGCAGTGCCAAGACTCCAACCGCAGTGTTACAGGATCCACCCAAATTTGAATAAAGTGCTTTTCGACCAATCGCAGTGTTATCAAATCCGGTAGTATTTGTGTAAAGTGCATTTTTACCAACTGCCGTATTATAATTTATTCCATTGCCACTATTAACCCCGGCGCCTTCGCCCAGGTATAAGCTATAACCGTCATATCTGGCATCTGTTAAATCATTTATTTCCGTTGCTCCGCTTCCGCCACCCAAGGAAGAGCCGTTAAATTTTAATGTTCCGGCATCATTATAAAGCTTATCCGTTGTTGTTGTAGGCACGCCGTTTTTAATTTCAATTGCACCGAAAGTTCCTTCGTCGGTTATTCTGATAAGTATGTTTGTGCCGTCCGTTATTTTAACATCGCCTTCTTCTGCTTGCGGTGAATTGGGTTTTGTTGAATATTCTGTTTTTAGTGTGTCGGTTTTAACTGTCTTTATTTCTTGAGCGTTAACGAAAGACGTAATAAGTAAAACGGAAGAAATAAAAACAGAAAAATAAAAATGCAAAGTTAGATTAACTGTCTTTGGCATTGTCAAAATATTGGAAAGGGTTTTGGATTTATACATAATAAGTCTCCTTATCTGATTTTGAATTTTAAGTGTAAAATAAATCTTAAAGTTTGGTTTGTCCACTACCGATAGTAGTAGAAAAGTTTGTGAAATGTTCAAAAATCAAACAACAGACTACCGATACCGGTAGCGGAAGGAAAAATCATGAATTGTGAAATATCGTGATGAGATTATAATTAGAATAAAATTGCTAATTCCGAAGGATACGGATATTGTGAATTGGATTTTTAATTGTTATTCTAAATTAAACCTTTCTTAATTGCTTTGGCAACGGCTTCCGATTGCGAGCAAACGTGAAGTTTTTTATAGATATTTTTTATGTGATAGCGTACTGTTTCAGTGGAAATAAATAAATTTGCAGCGATTCTTTTATAACCTAAGCCTTGAGAGATGGCAGTAAGAATTTCGTTTTCCCGTTCGGTTAATTTAATGGGTTTTTCATTGTCAACTTTAGGAGCAAAGTTTCGCAACAGATGAATAACTTTTCCGGCAATTTCGGAATTCATGGGCGAACCGCCCTCGTGTGCTTCTTTTATGGCTTTTATTAATTCTGCCGGTGGTGTTTTTTTTGGTAAATAACCGGAAGCGCCCGCCATAAGTGCTTCAAATATTTTCTCGTTTTCTTCATGGACTGTAAGAACAACTACGGTTTGGTCGGGCAATAATTTTTTCACTCTTTTTATTCCTTCAATTCCCGAAATTCCAGGCAAACCGATATCAATTATTAGTACGTCGGGCTTTAATTCTTCAATTTCATCCAACATCGATTCGGCATCTTCAAATTCGGCAATACATTTGTATCCTTCCGTACCGTTAATTATTGTGGCGATTCCATTGCGGACAATCTCAATATCTTCAACTATTACTGTTGTTATCATTGTTTAAAGATTTATTAAATTAAAAATTTTCCAATAACCACCGATATACAGGTTGAACTTCAATATTATCGATTTTATCCGTTTGGTTTAAAGTTACTATTTTCCCCTTTTTTAGAGAAAAGTAATTCATTGCTTCTTTTAAACCATTAATTTCACGTTCTTTATTATCTTCGTTTAACTCCGAACAAACCTGTAAACATTGAGTTATTTTATTTTTTTCTTTAATAATAAAATCGCATTCTCTTTTTTCTTTGAAAAAGAAAATTTTATCATATTTTCTAACCAAATGAATAAAAACTATATTTTCAAGCATTCTTCCGTAGTCCCGACTAAGTGTGGCGGAAACACTTGATGCTAATCCGTGATCGATTGAATAGGATTTTTTTTGATTTTTGTTATTTATTTTCTCCGAGAAATTTTGCACCGGAAAAATAATGAAGGCATCACTTATAAAATTAAGATAATCGTAAAGTGAATTTTTACTAATTTTAATTCCTTGGGATTTTAACTCGTTATAAATTTTGTGCACTGAAAATTGCTTGCCCGGGTTTCCCATTAATTTATGGAGCAAATATTTTATCGGGAAAATATTTTTTATGTCATTTCTTTCAATTACATCTCTAAAAAGCATAACATCAAAATACATTCTGAGAGTATTTTCCCTTATATGAGGCTGCATATTTACGGTTTCGGGGAATGAACTTGTACTCATATATTCATTCAATGCCGCAATAACCGTCGCCTTTCCGTGCGTGGATATAAATTCTTTGTCAATATTTTTGAAAGTTAGAAATTCGCCAAAGGATAACGGAAATATTTTAAAGGTTATTGTACGACCTCTTAAACTGGTAGCAATTTCTTTACTTAATAATTTTGCCGAAGAACCGGTAACGAAAATATTCGTGGTGATAGTATCGTTAATTCTTCTTAAAAATTTTTCCCAACCGTTTATTTCTTGTATCTCATCAAAAAAGAAATAGATTTCATTTTTTTTTCTCGTAGGGTATAGTTCCAAATATGCTTCTATTATTTCTTGAAGATTTTTATGGGTAAAATTTAATCTTTCATCCTCAAAGTTTATATAAACTATTTTAGTAATATCATCAATTTTGCTCATTACTTGAAAAAGAGCATAAGTTTTTCCCGTCCTTCTGGAACCGATCAAAGTTACAATTTTTCCCGAATCCACGGGAATATCAAAATCTCTTGTAATGAATTCGGGAATCCCTCTTTTGTGGAAATCAAGTATTATGTTTTTGATTAAGTCTTTCATTACAAAACCGCTAAAAACCATTTGACAAGTTTCCTTTTCAAAAGGAAAGATAAAGCATTTTTTTCCTTCTGTCAAGGATAATACTCTGCCCCCACTGAATCAACTAAAAGAAAAAATTTTCCTAAAAAATTTTCTAAAATAATCAGTCTATATTTTCTGTTTACTAAACTTGCCTGTAAATTTAATGGTTGTTCCTTTATTTGCAACAGAAAAATATTCAATTTTTCCACCGATTTCTTTAGCTCTGTTTTTCATATTAATCAATCCGTTGCCCGTTTTTTCTTTGTTCGGATCATATCCCTTTCCGTTATCGGAAAAAACTACGGTAAGATTAGTTCCCTCGGTTTGCACCTTCAGGTTTAGTAGATCGCCTCCGCTGTATTTGATTGCATTGTTAATTGCTTCTTTGAAAATTAAGTAAAGATGTTGCCTGAAGTTCATAGGAAGTCTGACGGTTTCCAATTTATCCAGATTTTCCACGACCAAATCAATATCGGTGTATCTCAGAACTTCTTGATATGACATTTGCAGACGTTTGAAAAGGTCTTTAAGCGTATCTTTTTGGGGGTTGACCAACCACACAATATCGCTCATACTTTCAATAAGTGAGCGGGAAATAGTACTGATATTGCTTAAACCGGATTTAAAATCTTTCTTATCTTCCGGGACTTGGGCAATTAACAGTTCGGATAAAATGGAAATCTCGGTAAGTCCGGAACCGACACTATCGTGCAAATCCGCAGATATTTTAGAGCGCATCTTTTCTATGGCAAGCAAATGTCTGTATCTGTAAGACGAAACAAATGCAATTAAAGAAGCAATTGCCAAAATTGCCAGAGAATAAAACCACCAAGTTTCCCACCAAGCAGGAGTAATTACAAATGATAAAGCTTTCGGTTTCGACCAAAATCCCCACTCATTTCTTGCTTTAACTTCAAAGGTGTAATTACCGTCATCAAGACTGGTATACTGGACGTTTGAAATATCGCTTGTTATCCAATCTTTGTCAACGTTTTTAAGTCTGTACTTGTACAATACTTTATCGGGTGCGGAGAGATTCATTCCAATGAAACTAAACTTAAGATAGTTCTGGGTATAACTTAACTCACGTTCGGAAAGGAATTCGTTAAGCGAATAATCTTCGTTAAATATTTTTATTCCGGTAAAATGAATTTTTGGGGGAGAAGCGATTATTTTATCTACTGCGGGATTGTATTTGCTTAGTCCGTCGTTTGTACCAATCCAAATATTATTATTATTATCGAGAAGCAGCGCATTTCTGTTACAACTGTTAGAAACCAAACCGTCGTTTTTATTGATTTGCCGGCAAAAATAACCTGTCGGATATTTTACAACAACATTTAAACCTTTTGTTGTGGTTACGTAATATTTATTTCCTACTTGAACAATTCCTCTGATGTTATTTGATGATAGTCCGTGGTCGATATTCAATGTATCGAACAAACCGTTGTTGTAGATTGATATTCCACCTGCTCTGGTTCCAAACCACAATGCACCGTCGTTATCTTCAAAGATTGTTGTAACAATACCGTCAGTTAAACCCGATTCTTTTTTAAAGTGAGTAAATTTACCGTTTTTTAACATGCTTACTCCGCTGCCATGGTAACCGATAACCAGCGTACTATCTTTAGTGAACAGCAGATCAAGAACCCAAGAACTTTGTAAGCCTGATACTTTTGAAATATATGTGAGCATTCCGTCTTTTACATTTTCGTGACGGATCTTCATTGAGTTACGAATAGTGTTGTTAAACTTGCTGCCGGTATTTTCATTCGGTGTGTATACAATAATTCCTTGCCGTCTCACAGCCAACAAAATGTCCCCGTCATACGAAACCGCTATGTCATAAATTCCATTAACGGATTTATTTCCCAAATAATATTTTTTAATTGAATTGCCGGAAACGATATTAAATCCTCTTTGCGTGCCCACGTAAATTTCATTCTTGTTTGAAGCAAGCGAGAGTATTTTGTTATTTGTCATTTGATTAAAACCGATTTTTTGATTAGCACTTAAATCAAAAAGTCCTTCATCGGTTCCAAGTAATATTTTTGAGTCATCTGTCTGGATAATAGAATTTGCGGCATATTTGGTCGGGTCGCGGTCGGATATAAAATTGGTAAATCTATTGGGATGATAAATGCCAACACCCTTGTTTTCATAACCAAAATAAATTATTCCGTTATCGCCCTCAAGGATTTTCCCAACGGTATTTTCCAACAATCCGTTTTGTACCGATAAAATATCAACCCTGTTTTCTTTTTCAACAACAACTCCATGTTCGGTTGCGTAATAAATTGTACCGTCTTTAGCAACTAAAATATCGCTGACAAATCCCTTAATTGGTTTCCCGTTGTATTTTAATGCAGAAATTTTGCCGTTTTTATATTTATTAATTCCTTCATAGGTACCAAGTAGAATGTTGTTATTAAAGTCCTTTTCCATTACATAGATTTTATTGCTGAACAACCCGTCCTTAACCGTAAATATTTTCCGGTTATTGCCTTCCTTAACAAAAAAGCCCTTAATTCGGCTGGAAACATATTCATTACCGTCTTCCGTAACGATTACGTTGCTTATTCCTCTTTCAAACGATTTCTCTTGCAGGGGGAAATCATTTATTTTATTCGATTTATAAATCTGAATTTTATCGGAAATTACTCCGGTTTTATTTCCAATTTTCTGAAACCGGAATACCATATTTGAACTAAGACCATTTTTAGTGTTAAAAGTATCGATTACTCCATCCTTATAAGTGACAAAACCTCTGCCGTAAGTACTGAAAAGCAAAGTTCCATCGGGTAATTCGGTAATATCCAAAATCGCAGCGGAAGGTAAACCATCGGATTTATTTAAGTTGAGAAACGTCTTTCCGTCCCAACGGCTAATTCCCGTAAATGTGCCAAACCACAAATAACCTTTACTATCCTGAAACATCGACAGAATCTTGTTATCTATTAATCCGTCTTCTGTGGTTATGTGTTGGTGTATTTTAATTTGTGCAAAGCCGTAAGGCGGTAAGAATATAAGAAAAAAGACTAAATATGATAATATTTTCAATTTTGTAGACATATATGAAAGAAACTAAAAAACAAATAATGTGTTGCTAATAATGAATTATTATTAGACCGGCAATCTTTTTTACGGATTGATCTTCTTTTTATCCAAAAGTGCGGTAAAAAAAGCGAATGCAGTAAAAAAGAATTATTAAAGCATTTATTTCCTAGAAAATTTTTGCCGAGTTAGTATTTTAATTCAGACATATATTTGGGCAATTGCGGAAATATTAAAATTCCCTTCCTCTTTTAATCATGATGAACATTATTTTTCCAAAAAATTAATAATTCGGAAAAATAGCTTGGATATCTAAATGAGCAAAGTATAAGTAATTACTGAATTTTGGGAAATACTGAAGGAACAATATATTCTTACGCGTACCACTAATTTAGTGCCAAATTTTAAATACTATTTTTTGTCTGATTATTTGTAATATAGTTAAAATTCGGTCTATTTGCAATAAGTATTATCAAGACATAGAATATAATATATATTAAGCAAAGAGTTTTAATTAAATATTCAATTAGCATTTGTATATCCTAAACCGGATTTTTTACCAATTTCCAAGGTATTCCGCGTTTGGTAAATTTTCCCCAGCCAGCATTATGTCTTTCAAGTCTCAAGTCAAAATTAGTATTTATGGATTGATTTGGAGTAAATAATGTAAGGAATCACATAATAAAGCTTAATCGTATGATATAAAAAAGGGGAAACATTTCTTATTAAATTTACCTGCCGATGTAGCCGCCGAAGCTCAAATTTATTCTTTTTAGGAAAATGCACTTTTTGGGAGATAAATTTATATAAAATTTGCACTTTTTTGGAGATAAATTGATTTGTGTGTACATTTTAGGGAAGATTGTACTGAAAAAATCAACCAATTTGCCTGGAAAATTCATTTTCTGTTTTTGAATGAAACCCCGAAACCACATAAACTTCTTTTTTACTTTGTTTGATTGCCCATTCATAAATCTATAAATTATATCTGCCGGTATTTAACGGGAACAAAGAAAGCCGACTTGATGTTTACTTAACGATTTCAGATTTCCGAAATGTTTCATTTTTGCGAATTCTCTTGACAATGAAAACCGGTATGTTTATTTTATTTGATAAATAAGCCTGCTTTATTACGAAAGTCGACTTCATGTCGTTTTCCGAGTATTCGGAATAGTTTTAAGGCGGGCTTATTTTGTTTTGAGAAGTTAAAATGTTTTTCCCTTTATAATAGTGTTGGTTCCCTTCATATTTACTTGAATCGTAAAGGTCAACTACAAGTGAGATTTTTTCACGGATGTAGTTGTAATATCTTACTTCACCTCTTTCAAAAACCCTTTGAACTGACCAACAAAGATAATCGGCAATATTTAATAGTGGTTCCTTAGTTTGCGACTGAATATTAAAAACAACTTGTGCAACGGTTTTTTGTCGGGATTTCTTTTATTAAAACGATCTTTAGCTTTTTGTAAAGCCAGTAAAAGGTTTTTATTTTTCGTACTTTTTCCTCTTTCGGAAATAATAAGTACGAGTTTACCGTCAATTAGCAATTTGTTTTTAAGTAAATGCGATAATAAATCCGCATAAAATTCCACCTCATTGGAATTGTGTTTTCTGGAAAAAATCTCGTAGATTTTTCTACCTACAACCGCTTCAAAACTAAGATTCACAGAATTTATAAATTCGAAAAAGATTTTTCTTACTTCGGGAATATCATCCGTTGCGTGAAAATAATAACCTTTGCTATTAACCTTTTTTTGAATGCTGGGAATATCTTTGAAATAAGGATCACTCATTACTTGATTTTGCAAGGCGATAATTTTTTCTCTCAATGGTTGCAAAGGTTCCTTAAACTTAACCATGCCAAGAATAAATGCTTTGGAAACCCCTTCGCTTCCTACAATGGGTATTTTACCTTTACCGAAAAAGGTGGTATCGCCTGCTTCGTCTAAAAACCTATGGTAAAATTCTTTTGGTATCTTTTTCGCCATCTGAGTTTTTTGCTGATAGTTTTATGAACATTAACTTTTTTACATTTTAGATGATTTCCGAAGAAACGATAGCGTTAAGTTGTATTTTTGAGTCAACGAGATACTTTTCTATTTCTTCAATTGAATTTGTTGAAATCCCGTTTCATATGAAAATTTATTGTTCATTTTAACGAATTATAAAGAAACAATCGTTTTGTTGGTACTTCTAAGTGTAGAATTATATTCTTATACAATTTAGAAATTTTCAAGTATGAATTATTTTATTAAAGTTAATTAAAATTCATGTAAAATTAAACACACAATAAAATCAAAAATATACAGCAGAAAAGTGAAATGTGACTTAGAATAGAATTTAATATAGTAACGAGCGATAATATTTTTTAACCGACCAACTCAATTCTATAAAATAAATTTGGTGGCTAAAAATTATAAACTGATTTTTATACAATTCTTTAACGAAATTTCAAATTTCAGAGATCTTAATAAAAACTGCGCCTTTTAGGAAAAAATGAAGTATTAAGTTTTGGTTAGAATGAAGAAAATAAAAAAGGGAACCATTTAACGCGATTCCCTCAAAATTTTTGTGGGTGAGCTTGCTGGAGCCGACGAGACTTCCCGATCTTGCAGATCGGGACGACCTCCTGATTCGTCAAAAAGTCCCACTACTTTAAGCTTTTGAGAGCGGGGCCGACGAGACTTCCCGACTCAAGAGTCAATTACATTAGTTCTGAGAGTCGGGACGACCTCCTGCGTGAATGAGTTTTTCAATATACTTTCTACTCTTTTTACGTTTAATCTGATTTTCACGTTTAATGGCTTCGGATTTAGTCTCAAACTCTTCAAAGTAAACTAACTTCCAAGGTATTCCGCGTTTGGTAAATTTACCCCAGCCGGCATTATGCCTTTCAAGTCTCCAATCCAAGTTATCGGTGTGACCAACATAATATTTGTCGATTGAAGGGGAATAAATAATGTAAACAAACCACGGCATGATAAAGGAAAATCAATCTGGTATAAACAAAAAAACCCGCAAAATGCGAGCTCTTAAGAGCGGGGCCGACGAGACTTCCCGATCTTGCAGATCGGGACGACCTCCTGAATCGTCAAAAAGTCCCACTACTTTAAGCTTTTGAGAGCGGGGCCGACGAGACTCGAACTCGCGACCTCCTGCGTGACAGGCAGGCGTTCTAACCAAACTGAACTACGACCCCAATAAGTCTTAAAAAAGAACGAACCAAAACATAAAATATTTTTATTCTTAAATCAAGAGTAAATTACAATTTTTCGGTTCCGAAACTTACTCCCACTGCAACCGCTGCTTGAACCGCCTGATCGGTCGGTTTTACCAATTTTTGTTTTGCAATGGCATCTTCAATCTTCACGCTTGAAATTTCGTTGCCTTTTAATGCAACCATTCTGCCGAATTTTTTCTTCATTGCCAAATTAATTGCGTAAGTACCGAATTTCGTTGAGAGAATTCTGTCGTAAGGAGTTGGACTTCCGCCTCTTTGCAAATGACCGAGAATAGTATAACGTGTTTCCAATCCCGTGTTTCTTGTAATATTTTCGGCAACTACTTCTGCAACTCCGCCCAATTGAATCGGATCGGTGCGTTTAATATCTTTTGCCCTTACAACCATTTCGCCGTCTAAAGGTTTCGCTCCTTCGGCAACACAAACAATACTGAACCGTTTTCCGCGCATATGTCTTTGCATTACTTTATCGTAAACGACCTCCCAATCAAACGGAATTTCTGGAATTAAAATAATATCTGCTCCGCCGGCAAGTCCGCCATGCAATGCTATCCAACCGGCATATCTTCCCATAACTTCGATAACCATAACACGGTGATGCGTTGATGCCGTTGTGTGTAATCTATCGAGCGCCATTGTAACAACGTAAACAGCGGAATCGTGCCCGAAAGTTTGGTCGGTTGCGTCCAAATCGTTATCGATTGTTTTGGGTACTCCGACGATATTCATTCCCATATCGCTAAGTTTTTTAGAGATGTGCATCGTACCATCTCCGCCGATTGCAATCAATGCATCCAAATCCCAAGCTTCGTAATTTCGCAGGGCTTTTTCCGAGCGATCGACAATTTTAACTTCATCGTCAAATTGTTCCGGCCAGTGAAACGGGTCGCCTTTGTTCGACGATCCCAAAATGCTTCCGCCTTGAGCCAAAATTCCGGAAACATCTTTGTTATAAAGCTCAATTGCTTTGCCGGTTACAAGTCCTTCAAACCCGTCTTGAATTCCAAGAACGCTTAAGCCGTTATCGTGTGCGGGTTTTGCTACGCCGCGGATTACCGCATTTAATCCCGGGCAATCACCCCCGCCGGTTAAAATTCCAACTCTCTTTATTCTTTTGTTTTTCATAAATTTCCTCGTTTTATAAGTCTATTATCGCTTCAATTCAATTTTTTTTGATTCAATGTGCAAATTTAAGTATTTAGTCTCTTTGTTGTTTTAAAATGTAATTTGGCAATTTCCCTCAGCTTTTCTTTTCCGAAGCGGGAAATTATTTCATTTGCTTTTGCTTCTATGTTGTTTGACGAACCTTTTGGTAGAGCTATTCCTTCATTTTTCATATTGGTGAACCAATTAACCATTTGTTCGCGTGCTAAAATTGATGCGACAGCAACCCCGGTGTACTTTTCCGCTTTGGGGATCGTGTGAAATTCAATGTGTGAATTCTCGGTTGAATTACTGATTTCAAGAGCCGATTTACTGAATTTATCCGTAATAATTATTTTACATTTTTTTCTTTTTAATAAATTTTCGATTGCTTTCGAATGAGCCCAATCTAATAATTTATTCAGATTGCCGAATTTATCGTAAAGTTCGTTATACTTTTGGGGAGAAATGAAAACAATTTCGAAATCTTCCGGAAATTGATTCTTAATGCTATTTGAAATTTTCAGGATTTGCGAATCCGTTAGCAATTTACTGTCCCGCACTCCCATCTGCCTTAATTTTACTCGGGATTCACGGTTAACAAAAACCGCCGCCACGACCAGCGGACCGAAAAAATCACCCTTTCCGGTTTCGTCCGTTCCGATATATTCTTCAGGTTCTTGTAATTCATCTTCCGCAAAATCCAATAAGGGTTCGTCCGTAATAAGATTTTCTATTTCTTTGTAAAACTGCGCTTCTTTATTGCCTTGGATGACCGTGCGGATTCCCTTTTTCCCGAAATAAACTTGAATTTTTACCTTTTCGCCCGTTGAATTACTTTTTACCGTAAATTCATAATTGTAGTTTTTTTCTTCAATCTCCGAAATAGCGAATTTATTTAATTTCGATAAAACGGAATGAAAAGATTTTATTTGTCCGAGCGCTTTATTTTTGATATTCATGTTTACGGAAATTTTATTTTTATAAACAAACGTAATTTGATAAATTGCCGTGGAAAATTTATCGACACAAATTACAAAAAATATCTCGTTTATTTGGAATGATTAAACTTTTAGTCAGTAAAATTCTATTTCTCGTCACGTTGTCCGCAATTCACTCGCCGGCGCAAGTAAAAGACAGTGTTGTTGCCACGGTTGGGGATTTTAAAATTTCCGCAGAAGAATTCAAACAACGCTATGAAAATTATCTTTTTGCAACGGGCATATCCGATAAATTCGATACGCGAATGAATTATTTGCAGAACATGATTGATGAAATAATAGCTTATCACTTCGACTATAACAGTAAAATTCTGCAAAATAAAACTTTTAAAAAAGAAGTTGATTGGCTTTGGAAACAAACCGTTTTGGCATATTTGAAAGACCAGGAAATATATGCAAAAATTACCGTTAGCGATTCAGAAGCGCGGCAAGCCTTTAGAAGAATGAACCAAAGAATAGCCGTCAGCCATCTTTTTGCAAAAACGAAAGAAGAAGCCGATGAATTATACGATTTACTAAAACGCGGGTTCCCGTTTGAAGAACTTGCTCAGCGGGTTTTTAGCGATTCGCTGTTGAAAAATAACGGCGGGTATTTGGGTTATTTCGGTTGGGGGGATTTGGATCCCGCTTTCGAAGAAAAAGCTTTTTCGATGAAGATAGGGGAAATTTCCCGTCCCGTGAAAACCGAATTTGGTTACAGCATTATCAGATTGGAAGACAAAGTAGAACGTCCGCTTTTAACCGAGTACGAATATCAAACAAGAAAAAAGAAAATAAAAGCCGCCGTTGCAATAAATAAAAAACGTCCCGCCGAAAGAGCTTATATCGAAAAACTAATAGATTTAAATAAGTTTAATTTAAACTCAAAATGTATGAATCGGTTGTTTGACGAACTGCGCAAAGATTTTTCAATAATTTCGATTAAGAAAAATTTAGAGTTTTCCAATCAACCTTGTGTTGAGTACAAGGGAAGGAATTATTCCTTCAGACAATTGGAACAAAGAATAGATGAGTTACCGGCTTATCATAGAGAAAAGATTAAAGATTTAAAATCGCTTAAAACCGTAATCAAAGGATTTTTCCTGCAAGATACTTTAATGAAAATTGCCCATGAAAAAGGTTATGATACGCTCCGCATTGTTAAGAAAAAATTCAACGCACTTAAAACAAATCTTTTTATGAACCTGAAACAAATAGAAGTTCTGAAAAATGTAAATATTCCCGATTCCGTTCTACATGATTTCTATAAAAAACACATTGATTTTTTTTCTACGAAAAAAATGATTAACTTGGAAGAAATTATAGCTAAAGACAGTTTAACGGCGGATTCGTTACTGAATTTGATTAAGGAAAGCAAAGATTTTGGGATAGTGGCAAAATTACATTCAATTAATAAGATTTCCGCAGCTAAAAACGGACATGTAGGTTTTGTTTTGTTGGAGAAATTCGGTAATTTTAAAAATTTGTTTTGGTCTGCTTCTCCGGATAAAATATTGGGACCTATAAAACTTAAAAACGGTTGGGGATTGTACAGGGTAGTCGGGAAAAAAGATAGTGAACCAATTCCGTTTAACAAGGTAAGAGAAGAAGTGGAAATTTTAGCCAAATATTTTTACCGGAAAGAGTATTTCGAAAAATATCTACGTAAGCTTGCAAATAAAGTTCCCGTCAAAATAAACAAACCTTTGTTAGGAAGTATAAAAATCGTTTCCTTAAACTCTGTTGTGCACAAAAACAATTTTAATTTCGAGGAGAAATAAATGAAAAGATTTTTACCGATTATTATCTTTTCTATTCTGACCGTTATAAATCTTCATGCCGGGACAACCGGAAAACTTGCCGGAAAAGTAACCGACGCAAAAACGGGAGAAGGATTACCTTTCGTTAATATTACGCTTGTAGGAACATCGCTTGGCGGAGCTACGGATATCGAAGGAAAGTATGTAGTTCTTAATATCCCGCCCGGAAAATATACCGTTAAAGTTCAGTATGTAGGATATCAAACAAAAATTATTAAAGACGTAATTATCTCCATCGATTTAACCACACGGCTTGATATTGAACTGGAAGAAACTTCTGTAGAGTTGAACGAAGTTGTTGTGGAAGCCGAACAAGGAGGATTACAAAAAGACATTACTTCCAGTCAAGCTTCCGTTTCGTCCGAACAAATCGAGAATTTACCGGTAACCGAACTCGATGATTTAATCCAATTGCAAGCGGGGGTTACCCGCGGCGCGGGAGGCGATTTTCATATACGCGGTGGTAGAACTTCCGAAATCGCATATCAAGTAAACGGAATTTCCGTTACCGATTCTTACGATAAGAGCAGGGGAATCGAAATCGATAACAGTGCGGTTCAAGAATTACAAGTTATCAGCGGAACTTTTAACGCTGAATACGGCGATGCAATGTCCGGGATTATTAATACCGTTACCAAAGAAGGCGGCAGCAAATTCCACGGAAACGTAAAGGTTTATTCGAGCGATTACGTAAGTTCGCATACGGATATTTTTCCAGGCGTAGACCGTATCAACCCTTTGGCAAATTATAATTTTCAAGGCAGTTTAAGCGGACCTGTATTACAGGATAACAAATTTAATTTTTTCGTAAATGCGCGTTATGTATATAACGACGGCTATTTGTACGGAATAAGAAAATTTACACCGACCGGAGCACCGGGCGACGGTAAGTTTGTGCCAATGGATTTCGACCGGAGAATAATCGGGCTTGCTAACCTTAGTATTTCTCCGGTTAAAGGTATTAAAGTAAATCTTGAAGGACTTTACTCCGATTCGAAATTCAAAGATTATAACCATGCGTTCAAATTAAACCCCGACGGGGATGTAAATAAATTTTCGACAAGTTATACAACCACATTAACGTTAACCCACACATATTCCCAGTATTCGTTTTATACCGTTAAAGCATCATATTTCAACCGTGAGTTTAACGAATATTTATTCAAAGACCCTCACGATCCGAGATATCTTCATCCCGATTCGCTGAGAACAGTAAGCTATGCTTTTTTGAGTAAAGGAACAAATAACCACCGGTTTTTCAGACAAACCCAAACCTTTCTGGCAAAATTTGATTATACAAGTCAAGTTACCGAGCATCACTTGGTAAAATTCGGCGGGGTTTATAAAACTCATAAATTGAAGTTCGACGATTACAATTTGGAACCGAAAAAAGTAAACGGAATTCCCCTGGAACCTTTTCAACCGGAAATTCCGGATGTTACTTCTCTTAACAGAGACAAATACGAAAACGAACCCATTGAAGCTTCGGCGTACATTCAAGACAAAATAGAATATGAAGACGTGATAATTAACATAGGATTGAGATTCGATTATTTTAATTCACGTGGTAAAGTTTTAGCCGATCCATCCGATCCGAATATTTATGCCCCACTTCGTCCGGGTTTGGATTCACTTTCTTTAGCCGAAAGGGAAAGTTACTTTTATAAAGACGCAAAACCTAAATTCCAAGTCGGTCCGCGATTCGGTATCGCATATCCGATTTCCGCAACCGGTGTAATTCACTTTTCTTACGGACATTTTTTGCAGGTCCCGCCATTTTTATATTTGTTTAACAAAGGAACTTACAAAGTCCCGACAACAGGCGGTCCCTACGGTCCTTTTGGAAATCCGGACATCGAACCTCAAAAAACCGTAATGTATGAATTGGGATTGAGACAACAATTCAGCGATGATTTTTTGGTTGATGTTACAATGTTTTACCGCGATATACGGGATTGGGTTACTGCCGGACCATTGATAGAAACAAGAAACGGCGTAGGTTATTCCGTTTACACCAATAAAGATTACGCAAACGTTAAAGGAATTACATTAAACTTAAATAAACGGTTTACAAATAATTGGGCGTTTGATCTTAATTATACATTTCAGTATGCCGAAGGTAGCAATTCAACTCCCGAAGAAGAATTCTTTGCGCAATTGGGAAACAATGAACCTACACTTTATTTAATTCCGCTCGATTGGGATCAAAGACATCTTTTGAACGCTTCGCTTTATGTCGGCGGAAACAATTGGGGTACGAGTCTAATTGCCCGTTACGGAACGGGATTACCGTACACGCCGTCGGTAACACAATTTACAGCCGATAGGGGAATAACTTCAGGCTTTGCTAAGAACACTTTCAGAAAACCGAGTCAGTTTAATTTGGATTGGAAATTTAATTACGATTTTGAAATGAGTAATATCAGATTTACGGCTTTCTTGCGCGTATTTAATTTGTTGGATAATAAAACCGTAGTGAACGTATTTACGGATACGGGAAAACCGGATTTCACAACGGAAGCCCAAAATGTGGGAGATGACCCGAACAGACCGAATACGGTGAAAGAGTATTTAACCAGACCGTGGCATTATGCACCGCCACGACAAGTTCAACTTGGAATTGATATTAACTTCTAGTATTTGAACAGGAGGATAAAAATTATAATGAGTAAAATTTCAAGAAATACCGTAATAGGATTAATCTCATTGGTATTAATCTTTTCGCAGAGTTACGGTCAATATAAACCCGGGAAAGAAAGAGGGGATTCTTCCAAACGTGCTAAAGCACAATTGGAAGGGAACAGGGTAAGAACAACAATCCATAATTTCGGATTTACCGGTCGTACGGGCGGACAATTTCCCATAAATGTTCAAACGCCTTATGAATGGCCGAAAAATACGGGGAAAGTTTATCTAGCGCTCACTGCAATATTTGTAGGCGGCGAAGTAATTGATAAAGACGGAAATCCCCTTAAAATTGTTGATGTACCCACGTTTAGAAATTCCCCGGAGGGCACAAGCTGGAATTTTGAACCTGTTCCGGGTTACTACAATGACGACAGACCTGTTCGCTCAATTGCAACAAGTGTGGATGAAACAACTTGGCCGGCGTTTTGGCCGGATAGAAGGGAAGACGAAACAGACCCGGGATGGAAAGGAAGTTGGAATGGTCTCGGCGGGAAAAATGACTTCCGGGCAGATCAGGAAATTTTCTACAGAATGTCGGACGATAAATACACACGGTATAGCGAACAAGGATTATTCTACCCCGATACAACGGATTTAACGCGGGGCGGATTGGGATTACTGATTGATGTTAGAGCGCTGGCATGGTCTCAAGTTTTGGTGCAAGATGCCATTTATGTTTTACACACGATTAAAAACGACGGAACCAGCGAAATACCTAAGGTTGCGGTTACTGCTTGGCATGCAGATTTCGTAGGAGGAAACGGTGATTCGCAAGACGACATTTCCGAATTCGATTTGTTGCAGGATATCGGGTTTAGTCGGGATCGGGATAATCGTGCGCCAGATTTCGGAAGTGATCCGGTTGGAATCATAGGTCAGGTTTTCTTGGAAACTCCGGGTAATTCCCGTGACAGAATAGATAATGACGGCGACGGTGAAGAATTTGGTCCCAAAGTTTTACCCGAGTTGTTGGTCGGCGAAGACCCCGACAACTTAATAGACGATAACGGAAACGGACTAATAGACGAAAACGAAACTCATATTCCGTTTCAAAATCAAGTAGGTGTAACATACGCCGACGGTATTGACCAAAATAACGACGGCGAAGATAACAGTCCCGTTGTAACGCAAGAAATGATTGATTTGGTACAAAGCGATCAATGGAAACGTTGGCCCCGCAACCCGGAAAACGACCAAATTCAAAAAGGAAAAGTTCATCTCCTTATGGTTGAACAAGACGATTTGGGTTATAAATTTGCCGATGGAATAGACAACGACGACGACGGTGAACCGGGAAGTCCGGTTGTTACCCAAGCGATGATTGATGCTGCCAGTAATGATGCACCATATTACCGGTATGTAGTTCCCGGAACCGGTGTTATTCTTTACGATGTAAAAGCAGAAGATCTGGGAAAGAAATACGCCGACGGAATAGACAACGACGGGAACGGCGCCGTTGATGAAAACATTGATGAAAGAATTGATGAAATGATTGACGAAGAAAGGGATAACGGAATAGACGATGACGGTGATTGGAATCCCTTGACAGATGATGTAGGTCTGGATGGTGTTGCCGATACGGGCGATAAAGGGGAAGGCGACGGGAAGCCGACTTCCGGAGCTCCTTACGGTTTGCCCGGCGAACCTAATGTTGATGTTACGGATATATCGGAAACGGATCAAATCGGTATTACAAATGCCCAATACGAACCTGCCGGTTCTATTAATTTTAATTCCATTACCGATTTGGAATTGTGGTTTAAGCTTATGCGGCCCGGTCATTTCTACGATCCGCAAGTTGTAACCGCAGGCGAATACGATTTGTTTATTTCTTCCAGTTATTTTCCGTTGCGCCCCGGGGAAATTCATCCGTTTTCTATATCCGTTGTTTTGGCAAACGGTCCGGCAAACGATCCCGACGGATTAATCAGAAAGAAGGAAATCATAAGAAAGACCGTACGGGTGCGCGAAACTTACGAGAACGACTATCAATTTGCCAATGCTCCTTTAACCCCAACGCTTACCGCGGTACCAGGAGACAATAAAGTTATTTTATCGTGGGATGATGTTGCCGAGTCTTCTTTCGATACATATATTTCTAAAATCGGCGGAAACGGTCACGATTTTGAAGGTTATAAAATTTACCGTTCACAGGATCCGGCATTTCAAGATATAGAAAACATAACAAGCGGTTTCGGAAATCCGATTTTTAAAAACGCAATCGCACAATTCGATTTGGTAGACGAATATGTCGGTTTCGATTCGGTGGGAATCGACGGTGTTCATTATTTCTTGGGAACAAACAGCGGAATTAAGCATACGTTTGTAGATACAACCGTTAAAAACGGTTTCACTTACTATTATGCCGTGGTTGCTTACGATTTCGGATTTCCCGAAGGGAATATAATTCCTTCCGAATCGCCGATCCGTATTTCGCTTCAACCCGACGGCAGTGTGCGTTTGGGTCAAAATGTAGCACGTGTAACACCCGAAGCCCCGGCAGCGGGATATGTTCCGCCTACGCTCGGAAATATTGAACTGGTTGAGGGAACAACCACGGGAAAAATCGATTACGATATAATCGATATAAATTCGATTAAAGACGGTCACGTTTATTACATAACTTTCGAAGATACGTTGAAAATAGCTCAAAAAAGTAATGAATCGGATACGCTTACAACGAAAAACTTTACCTTGGTGGATTCGACGGATAACGTTGTATTGATTGATAAAAGCACAAGATTTGCCACGACGGACGAACAACCGATAATCGACGGATTCCAGTTGAAATTCTTTAACGAAACGAGGGTACAGTTGAATAAGGAAAAATCCGGCTGGAATCACAATGATGTTCAGAATTTCATTTTCGAAAAATTTGTGTTTGCCGGAGGATTGAAAGGCGAAGAGCGGCCGAACGATTATGAAATTCAATTCGGCGATGTAGGTTTCGGAACGTCAACGCCTATAAGCATTGGCGGGGTAGATTTCCCTGCGAAAGATGTTAATTTTAAAGTGTATAACAACAGCACAGGCGAATTTATTGATTTCGGTTTTGCAGAAGTGGATTTAACCGGCGGCGAAGGGAAACTAACGGCAAAAGGCGCGTTAAGGGACAGAATCATTTTTCTGGAACCGAACCAAAACGATTCGCTTATTTACACATGGTGGTTTTACGTCGATGGGGATACAACCGGCGGTAAAAGATTCCCCGTTGCCGGAGATACCGCAATCATAAGATTGAAGAAACCGTTCTTATCTTCCGATGTTTTCAGATTTGTAGCCCATGCGGGAAAAATCAATAGTGAACAAGCCAAAGCGGAACTGGATAATATTAAAGTAGTGCCGAATCCTTATGTGGCATCGGCAAGGTGGGAAATTAAAAATCCCTTTAACAGCGGAAGAGGACCGCGATCAATTCATTTTACACATTTACCGGCAAAATGTACTATTAGAATCTTTACCGTAAGCGGCGAACTTGTTAAAACCATAGAACATGATGATCCGTTCAACGACGGTTCCGAATATTGGGATTTATTAACTAAAGATAATCTCGGTGTTTCTTACGGCGTATATATCTATCATGTCGATGCGCCGGGAATCGGACAAAAAATAGGAAAGTTTGCAATTATAAAATAAAAATTTGAACTTGAAATTTATTCAAGGAGAAAATGGTGTTGAATAGAAAAATTTTAGTTATTGTTCTGGTATTTTCGTTTATTCTTACTGCGCAATATGATGCGCAAAGCATTAGTAAAACCGGAACAACGGCAGCTAAATTTTTAAGTATCGGAATAGGACCACGGGCAAATGCAATGGGCGGTGCATTCAGTGCTGTTAGTAACGACGCAACCGCAATGTATTGGAATCCCGCGGGACTTGGAGATATAACCGATTATCAAGGCGTTTTTAATTATACTAAATTGTTTGCGGATATTAATCTAAGTTATTTCGGTGCAGTTGTTCCCATTGGCGACTTTGGAACGGTCGGGTTTAATATCAGCGCGCTTAATTTCGGTGAAATGGAAATAACAACGGAACTGGAACCCGAAGGAATTGGAACAACATTTTCCGCTGCAAGCTACGCT
Source organism: Melioribacteraceae bacterium (assembly GCA_027030245.1). Classification (GTDB taxonomy): domain Bacteria; phylum Bacteroidota; class Ignavibacteria; order Ignavibacteriales; family Melioribacteraceae; genus BMS3ABIN04. The sequence continues at coordinate 48,907 of JALVFE010000035.1, read as the reverse complement.
TTCGGAATATCGTATGCACGGCACATTACCGATAAGTTTGTAATCGGGGCAAACATTAAATACATACGTGAAGATATTTTTAATTCGTACGCCGACGGTTTTGCGATTGATATAGGAACTATATTTCTCACGCCTTTCTGGGGAATTAAATTTGCCAGCGCAATTACTAACTTCGGTACGAAAATGCAAATTAGAGGAGACGATTTATTGGTCAGATACGATCAAGACCCCACAACGTCGGGAAATAATGAAACCGTCGATGCTTTTTTGGCAACTGATCGATTTGAACTGCCGTTAAAACTACAAATAGGAATATCACGCGAATTTGAAATTAGTGACGCAAATAAATTCCTTCTGGCAATAGACGCAAACTATCCTAACGATAATAAACAATGGGTAAACCTTGGCGGAGAGTTGAATTTGTTTAACGGTCTTGTTGCTTTACGGGGAGGATACAAAACATTGTTTTTGGAAGACAGTCAAGAAGGCTTAACTCTAGGTTTCGGATTAAATTACAGATTGCAAGATTCATTTGGAATAAGAGTGGATTATGCATATCAAAAATTAAAATTTTTAGATAATAATCATAGTTTTGGAATATTGTTAACTTTCTGATATATTTAATAAGTTATGGTTTTAATCTCACTAACTAGTTACAGGAGTGCTTTATGAAAAAATCTTCAATACTTTTTGCGCTTCTTTTGTTCGGAGCATTTACATTGATAAATGCCCAGAACGTAAATGTCACTTTCCAAGTGGACATGAGCGTTCAAGCAGCAAAAGGCGCATTTAACCCCGCTTCCGACGGTGTTTCAGTCCGCGGAAGTTTTAACGATTGGGGCGAAACAGCAATGACCGACGACGACGGTGATTCGGTTTATGTTGCTACCGTGGAAATTGCCGCTAATAGTAGTCAGGAATATAAGTTCTTTCACAGCGGTAACGGAGGTACATGGGAAGACGGTGCCAATAAAACATTAGACGTTGGTGCTGCCGATACGACTTTAGCGGTAGCGTTTTTTAACGGCGAGGAAATGCCATCGGGTAATCCGGCATCGGTTACGTTTAACGTGGATATGAGAATTCCGATTAGAAAAGGGGACCTCGATCCTTCAAACGATACCGTTAGAGTAGCCGGAAGTTTCAACGGTTGGTCAACTTCGGCGAACGATATGACCGACGACGATGGTGATTCTACTTATACCGTCACAGTCGATACTATTAACTCCGCCCAATTAATTAAATTCAAATTTATTTTTGTTTCTGGTTCTTCCGGCGCTGTAACTTGGGAAACTATTAGCGACAGATCTTACTGGGTTGTTGACGGCGCGCAAGAATTTTCCGCTTTCTGGGATGATATCGATCCGGATGTACAACTTGCCGACGGAAATATCACATTCACCGTTGATATGTCTGTAATGAGTGAAGTCGGTATTTATGACAATGCAGCCGATTCTCTTCAAGTTCGCGGCGGATTTAACGGTTGGAGCGATGCCGAACCGGATAAATCTTTGATGCAACAAAATTTCCTAAATCCGGATGAATGGTTTTTAACCGTGCCGTTTGTTCAAACTCCGGTGGGCAGCGAGCAAAACTGGAAATTCTTCGTTAAAAAAGCAGACCCCAATACTATTTGGACCGACGGTTGGGAAAGACCCTTCTCGCAAGGTGGAGGTAACAGAGACGTAAATTTCGAAGGCGGCGATCAAAATCTCGATCCGTTATACTACGATGACGTTCTTCCTAACTTTGTTATCGAAGCGGGTAAGTCAGTAGAAATCACTTTAAGTGTAGATATGACCGCAGCTGCAGATCCAAACGTTCAGCCTTTACCGTTCGATAAAAATACTGATACCGTTTATGTGGTATTCGAACAACCTTCGTTTGTATTTTCCCAAGGTTGGGTGGATACAGATGAAATGAGAGTTCTTTCTTTGTCAGATGACGACGGGGATATGGTTTATACCGGAACTCTTGTAATTAACGGTCCTTCTTGGAACGGAATTGAATACCGTTATGCTTATTCCAGTCCTACTAACGGATGGATAGCCGAACCGGCAGGTTTCGGAGATTTTGCTTACCGTGTACGTTATGTAGCGCAAGAAGGTTACAGAAAATTCGTTCAACCTTATGCAGCACCGCAAGATCACTGGACTGCTCAAGAAGACAAATCGGATCAATGGGAAGCCGCTCCTTCCGGCGATTATACCGGAATTAAAGATTTAGGCGGTGTGCCTTTGAAATTCGAATTGAGCCAGAACTATCCCAATCCGTTTAACCCTTCGACGTTAATCAAATTTACAATTCCGAAGGAAAATGTTGTAAGTCTAAAAATTTACGACGTAATCGGACAGGAAGTTGCTACTTTGGTTAACAGAAAAATGAAAGCCGGAAATTATCAATATACTTTTAATGCCAATGCGCTTAGCAGCGGCGTTTATTTCTATACTCTTAAAGCCGGCAATCATGTGGCAACCAAAAAGATGATTCTGCTTCGCTAATTTGGTTAGCATAAAAAGTTACAGGGCTCTTCGGAGCCCTTTTTTAATTCGTCCGGATTATTTTTTTAACGCGGTTTGTAATTGGGATTTGAATTTTTTCGCTTCTTCGTATTCGGGATCAATTTCAAGCGCTTTGTTAATCAGTTCCATTGCCTTAACATAATTTTTTTGCAAAGAATAAGCTCCGGCAAGGTTATACAAAACTTGTGCATCGTTCGGATTATAGCTTAAACTTTCTTCAAGAAATTTGATTGCATCCGGAATTTTATTTTTTGAAAGGTTGATAATTCCGATCCACTTTGTAGAAAACGCGTCCGGCTTTATCATGTAGCGTGAGTTCAAATAAACAAATGCTTCTTTGTATTTCTTCTGAAGTAATAATTTATTTGCCTTCCGGTTATAGCTTTCGAGCATGTGAGGAAACTGGGTTGTTAATACCAGCATTTGTTTGTGAAACTTCGGAAAATTTTTTCTCTTGAGATACCACTCTGCCATTTTTTGTTCGGCGGTCTGCCAATCTATTTCTTTGTTTATGAATTTTAACGCAAGCGAATCCATGTGATTTTCCGGATGAATCAACATGCGCAAAGGCTTTTTATTTTTCGGGGAAACAAACGGCCAATCGTTTTTCAACAGTTTGATTTTATAATCTGCAATTACCGAATCGAGCTCGGAGAAAACAAAATTCTTTACCGTTGCGCTGTCTTGCTTTTCAAGCGAAGGTATTGCGGGTTGATCACCGGGAAGATAATTCTTTTCCGCCATTGTTTCGTAAAATGCTTTTCCCATTAATTGATATCCGCGTAATGTCGGGTGAAGATGATCAGTCATCAAATTTTTACCGGTAATTCCGCTGGGACTTACGGAAGCGAATGCCGAATCGATATCGACAAGCGGTATTTCGTATTTCGCGGAAATCTTGCGGATTATTTTGTTCATTTCTTCGGGCGCCCGGAACCTGAGTAAATCCAAATCTTTTGCATAACGGAAAAGGGAATCGGCTTTGCGGTAATTTCTTTCTGAATATGATTTCCAAGCCGATTGATACACATCTTTTGCGGCGGGTAAATTTTCCCCGGATTTGGAAATAAACGGATGTTGATCTTTTAAGTTTGAAGTAAGTGTGGAAATTATTACCGGATTATGGTTTTCCTTAATTAATGAAATGGCATCGTTCATATTACCTTCGAATTGCTCCAATCCCAATTTGAAAGTATCCGAGTTAAGAAAAATCGATTGCTTTTCCGCCATGCGCGACATTAAAGTTCCCGTTGCTTTAGAAGCACTGCCGCTGGTTGCTTTAATAATACCTTGAATAATATCCCTGAGCAATTGCACGGTTTTGAATTTGTTTAGTTTGAGCAATAAATTGACCAATGCCCGCGAAGTGCCCAGCGATTCCATTGAGCCGGCACCCAATGCACCGTAATATTCGTTGTGACCTGCGTAAATTAAAATAAGATCGGGTTTTTGTTTAAGAACTTCAGGAACAAAATCGAGTATGGTGTAACTGTTGACTGCGGTTAACGCAATGTTTATTACTTCTATGTGTTTTTTAGGATAGACCAATTCCAGCCTTTTTCTGATATAACGCGAAAATGAACCCAAAGGCATGTAAGGATATCCGGCGGCGCTGCTTCCTCCCAAAACAAAAACACGGAACGAATTTTTTTTCTTCACCGCATCAAACACATCTTGAATTGATTGCGGAACTTCTTTTACATTGTAAAAATATCTTCTTGCCACTTCGGGATTCAATCCCAATTTGCCGTTCCGTAATTCGACCCACATCCGGGTATCGGTTCCGTAACCTCCGATTCTTAAACCTGCTTCAAGTAAAACAAAGAATAAAACCGGGAGTAGTATAAGGACAAGGTAAAACAAAGGTTTGGGCTTGTTTACGGATAAGGAGTTGATAAATTCCTCCACTTCGGCGGCATCTATTTTTAAAGTTTCGGCGATGGATTTTACAGATTGTTTCTTAAAATTTTTGCGAATGTAATTTTTCTGCTTATTTGTTAACGGCATTTTACTTCAGAATTAATATTTGATAAGGGAAAAGTATTATTTCGAAAATGTTATTTTTGCTGTGATATCGCGCTCCGCTTATTTGGTCTATTAACAAATCTTTTATTTTAAGTTCACTATTAGAAATTTGCACGGTTTGGGTTTTATTATTGTTGTTAATTAGCACAAAAATATAATTCTCGTTTAACTTCCTCTCGTAACCCAAAACATTTTTGTCCTTATTTATAAAGTTAAAATTTAAAGTTCCGGTTGAAAGAGCCGGATTGTTTTTCCGTATGGAAATTAATTTTTTATACCATTCGAATACGGAATCGTCGAAAAAAACGGAATCCGGTTTTCTTGGTTTGTCGAACGGATGAGTTTTCTCCGGTTCGTAAACAAGTTCTTTCCACACCATCGGCTTGCGGTCGTCCGGATCGTCTCCGCCCCACATTCCGGCTTCGTCGCCGTAATAAATCATCGGAGCGCCGGGCATTGTCATTTGTATCCCAACCATAAGCGCTTGTTTTAACCTTTCGATTTGATCCGGTTTCCTCACATCGAAATCCGGGTTTTGCTGCGGATTCCCGTAATGATCGTAAAAATTATCCGGATTTACAATCAACGATGCTAAACGTTCGGTGTCGTGACTTCCCAATAAATTCATTAACATGGAAAAATTTTCAGCAGGATAATCATGTTGTATGGAAAGTATGGAGTCTTTAAATGCTTCGGCGTTTATTTTTAATTTTTTGTCGGAGACGAAACGTTTGACGGCTTTTGTAAATCTGTAATTCATTACGGCATCGAACTCATCTCCTTTGAGCCAAGCTTTTGCGTTATACATAATGTTGTTTTGCCAATCTTTCCACCAAACTTCGCCTGTCAAATAGGCATTGGGATTTATCGATTTCACTTTTTTTCTGAAAGCTTTCCAGAAGTTATGGTTTACCATATCTGCAACGTCAAGTCGCCAACCGTCGATGCCGTCAGAAGGATCGCCGTCGCCGTTTGGGTCCATCCATCTTTCTACGATTGAAAAAATGTGGTCGCGAACAGGTTTTACCAATCCGTTTTCGTCTTCGCGTAATTCCGGTAAATCTTTTACGCCGAACCAGCCTTTATAATCAAATTCGTTTTCTTCCGTTCCGGGATTATCGAAAGATTTGATGTAAAACCAATCCTTAAACTTTGAATTATTTTGATTTTTAATAACATCCCGAAATGCCCAAAATGTATTTCCCACATGATTGAAAACGCCGTCGATGATTACTTTGAAATTCCGTTTATGTAATTCCTTGATTAACTTCAAAAACAAACTGTCCGCTGTTGTCCATTTCCACGTCGAAGGATCGGCGGGGTTTTCTTCCGACCAAATTTCCTTATCCCTTTCCGGATCGGGCCCGAAGTTGTTATCAATGTGCCGGTACATCGAAGCATCGTATTTGTGAAGTGAAGGCGACTCGAAAAGCGGGTTAAAATAAATTGCGGTAATTCCTAAATTCTGTAAGTAATCCAATTTATCCAAAACACCTTGCAAATCCCCGCCGTATCTTCGCAAACCGGCGTTCCAATAAAAATCGTGACCGTTACTTTTTTCCCAAGGTTGCAGTTTATACCAGTCGGAAGTCCACGGATGATTTTCCCAATCATCCGGAATAAAGTAAGGCCAGGCGCCTTGCATATCCGGTGGTTGGGGGTCGTTGGTTTTATCCCCGTTATTGAATCTTTCGGGAAAAATCTGATACCACACGGCTTTTTTTGCCCAATCGGGTGTTGTTTGTGCATAGGAGAAATTTACGCAAAATGCGATTAATAAAGCGATATGAAATAATAGTTTGTAATTATAAAATAATTTCATCGTTCTCCTTAGTTTGTATTGAACAAATATATAAAAAATGCATTTACGGTATGCCAATACTTGGAAAAATAATTTTGTATTTTTAAGGTCAATTATTAACGGATTAGAACTCAATGAACATACTCGGGATTTCCGCATTTTATCACGACAGCGCTGCTTGTTTGGTACAAGACGGAAATATTGTATCCGCAGTTCAGGAAGAACGGTTCACAAGGAAAAAACATGATTTTAATTTTCCGGCAAATGCTATCCGGTTTTGTCTGGAAAACTCGGGTTTAACGGTTAATGATATTGATTATGTTGCATTTTACGATAAACCTTTTCTCAAATTCGAACGACTCTTGGAAACATATTTAACTTATGCGCCCCGGGGGATTAAATCTTTTATTAAGTCAATGCCGCTTTGGATAAAGCAAAAATTGTGGATGAAGGAATTGATTAAAAAAGAATTGGGTTATGAAGGAAAAGTATTATTTCCGGAACATCACGAATCGCATGCGGCTTCGGCTTTTTATCCTTCCCCTTTTCAAAGATCGGCGATATTAACTTTGGACGGAGTTGGCGAATGGACAACAACAAGTTTCGGAACGGGGAAAGATAATACTATTCATTTAATTGCCGATATAAAATATCCGCATTCTCTTGGACTTTTGTATTCGGCGTTTACTTATTATACCGGATTTAAGGTCAATTCCGGAGAGTACAAAGTTATGGGGCTTGCTCCTTACGGCGAACCGAAATATGTGGATTTAATTCTGCGCGAGTTGGTGGATTTAAAAGACGACGGTTCTTTCAAAATGAATATGGATTACTTTAACTACAATGCGGGCTTAACCATGACGAATGAAAAATTCCACAAATTGTTTGGCGGTGCGCCAAGAAAACCCGAATCGGAATTAAGACAAAGGGATATGGACCTTGCCCGGTCGGTGCAAGAAGTGACCGAAATGATTATGTTGCGGATGGCAAAGCACGTAAAAAAAGAAACAGGCGAAAAGTATCTTTGTCTTGCCGGCGGGGTTGCGTTGAATTGTGTCGCAAACGGAAAAATTTTACGTGAAAATATTTTCGACGATATTTGGATTCAGCCTGCCGCGGGAGATGCAGGCGGGGCGCTCGGCGCCGCATTATTTGTATGGTATCAATATTTGAATAACGAGAGACGTACGGACGGTATTAACGATGCGCAAAAAGGTTCGTATTTGGGACCGGAATTTTCCGATTCGGAAATTGAAAATTATCTAACTAAAAACAACATCCCTTTCACCAAGCATAGCGAAGAATTTATAATTGAAAAAACAGCAGAGTTGATTAACGGACAAAACGTAATCGGATGGTTCCAAGGCAAAATGGAATTCGGACCCCGCGCGCTCGGATCCCGTTCCATAATCGGAGATGCCCGATCACCGGAAATGCAAAGGAAAATGAACTTGAAAATAAAATACCGGGAAAGCTTCCGTCCTTTTGCGCCGTCGGTATTATATCATAAAGTTGCGGAATATTTTGAATTGGACAGACCGAGTCCATACATGCTTCTGGTTGCGGATGTGGTAAAGAACAAAAGGAAAGAAGTGCCTAACTACAACGAACTCCGCGGTTTGGAAAAACTGAATACGGTAAGGTCGGAAGTTCCGGCCGTAACGCACGTTGATTATTCGGCGCGGATTCAAACGGTCCACAAAGAAACCAATCCTAAATATTTTAATTTGTTAAATATGTTTAACGAAAAATACGGCTGCGGAGTTATTATCAATACTTCTTTCAACGTGCGAGGCGAACCGATTGTTTGCACTCCCGATGATGCATACAAATGTTTTATGAGAACCGAAATGGATTATTTGGTTATGGGAAATTTTATTTTGGATAAAAAGCAACAACCCGAGTGGAAAGAGAAAACCGATTGGCAAAAAGAATTTGAGTTGGACTGATGATAAAAGAAGAAATTAAATTAATAGACAGCTCGGTAAAGGAGCTTAAAAAATTCGGTTTAACCGTTGGTGGAGTTTTCTCCGTAATCGGATTGTTTCTGCTTTATTTTGATAAACCTGCGTATCCTTACTTTTTAGCGGTTGGAATCATTTTGATTGTTGCCGGAGCATTCGTTCCGAAATCGCTTTCCAGGGTACACCGCGCGTGGATGATTTTTGCTATTGTTTCGGGTTTTGTAATGAGCCGTGTAATTTTATCGATTTTGTTTTATCTTATACTTACGCCAATCGGAATTATTGCAAAAATATCGGGAAAAGATTTTCTGGATTTGAAATTTGGTGAAGATAAGAAAACTTATTGGAATTACAGGGAACAAAAAAAATACGAAAAAGTAGATACGGAAAGACAATTTTAGGGGTGATATGAGTAAACTTTCTTTAGTTAAAGAATTATGGGAATTTCTTAAGGTCAGAAAAAAATGGTGGCTTCTACCGATTATTATTTTTCTGATTCTTTTGGGCGGATTGATAATACTAACTCAAGGCTCGGCATTGGCACCGTTCATTTATGCTATTTTTTAGCGCCGGTTCATTCTTCCCGTCAAAACGAAAGGAAAAGTTTTTTTGTTGGAGAGGCTCAGGTGCTGTATCATGTGTGTCAGCTGTCCCGAAAGCTTTCGGGATCAGCATCTGATTTAAATTACGAATTCATTTTAGATTCCGAAACAATCCGCCGTTGGTGGACGGGATGACAATTTTCAAGTTTTTCTGGTGGAAAGGACCTCTCCTTTCCACCGCTCATCCGCTGCCTAATTTCTACTTTACCTGAAAAAATCAAAGATTTAATTACGTCCCCATACTGCCGGGGTATGGAAATCGGCAATAGTGAATAGGACAATAACAATGCGGGACAAGGCATGACCTGTCCTTACACCTCTTACGATGAAAATGGTTCTGCGGAAATAAGAAATAGCAATGAAATAGAGAAGTAGATTCAGCTCTTCATCACACGACAACCCCACGGATTTATCCGTGGGTTAGTTAAGCATAAAAAGATAAACCGGAACCGTTTTAACGGTTTTTTATATCGGAAAAATAAATGTGGCATTCGTTAGCAAAAATATGATTTTAGTGGTGGAAACCGATGAATCGGGTTCTTTCTTTTCGGTTTGTATTTCTTAGCCCGCGACCGAAGTCGCGGAGTTCAATATTCAATAAGAAAAAGTCAAATATTTAATCATGTTCAGACAATGCCAAGTATGGACTTTGGCATCAATAAAATAATTTAAATTCACTAAAGAAATCCGAACCCCTCCCGACCTCCCCTTTTTTTAAGGGGGGGGAGCTAACTTCCTCCCTTTTACAAAGGGAGGGAAGGGGTGGGTTCAAAAATATAAGTATCGAACTATCACCGTATGTTTTTTCGATTCCTGAGAGAATATTTCCTTTCTTCAATTTTAATAATCGAAAGGCACGCAAATTTTGCGTCCCCTTCTTTCATATCGGACCGCCATGGCAAAAAAATCAGCGGACAAAATCATCTTATTATTGTTTTAATATTAATAATTAGAATATTAAGTAAAATTGCTACTTTTCTTAAAAACTCATAGTTTTGTTACAACAAAGAATTTTTCGGAATTTAAGTTGATTATTAATGCTCTTCCGGTTAATGCCTGTCTCCTCCTCAATTTCGTGGGAGAATGCGTATGAAAAAAACGTTACTTCTTCTAATCCCATTTTTTTACATATTAACCTTTTCAAATCTTTTTGCCGGAACTGCCGGTAAGATTGCAGGATATGTTTACGACAAAACAACAAATGAGCCCCTGATTGGTGCCAATGTATTTTTGGAAGGCACCAACCTCGGTGCCGCTACGGACGCAAACGGATATTTCGTTATTTTAAATGTACCGCCGGGTAAATATACGTTGAAAGTTAGTTATATCGGGTATTCGGATTGGAAAGCCACTAATTTGGAAGTTAAAATTGATCTGACGACTTTCGTAGAAGCCAAACTTTCTCCGGTAACAATTGAGAGTAAAACCGTAATCGTCGAAGCGCCGAGACCTGTTGTTGTGAAGGATATTTCAAACAGTCAGATGAATCTCTCGTCATCCGAAATCGAAGAACTTCCCGTGCAAACAGTGGATCAAGTATTATCTTTACAAGCCGGAATAGAGCTTGGCAATCAAGGTATTATAGTGAGAGGCGGTAGCGCAAACCAAACCGTTTTTATGATAGACGGACTTTCAACAAACGACGAGCGAGGAAATATTCCCAGTACAAGTATGAGCCTTAGCTCCATTAAAGAAATTAAAATTCAAACCGGCGGGTTTAATGCTGAATACGGTAATGTACGTTCGGGTTTAATAAATGTTGTTACCAAAGAAGGAAATAAAGACCGTTATACATTTAATACGGTTTTAAGATACAGACCGGCCGCGCCTAAAAATTTCGGTCCTTCGGTATACGATCCGTTTTCTTATTTTAACAGACCTTTTATGGACCCCGCAGTTTGTTGGACCGGCACGAATAACGGAGCTTGGGACGAATATACGAGAAAACAATATCCCAATTTCGAAGGGTGGAATGCAATTTCGGATGCAACTCTTCGAGATGACGATCCTACAAACGATTTAACGCCCGAAGCGGCTCAAAGATTATTTGAGTGGCAGAGGAGAAGAATAGGCAATATAGAAAAGCCCGATTATTATATCGATATAGGCTTTGGAGGTCCCGTGCCGTTTGTTGCCGAATATTTGGGTGATTTGAGATTTTATCTCTCCCATTTCAACGAGCGGAATATGTTCGTATTCCCGCTCTCCCGAGACGGATACTACGAAAACAAAACCATTCTAAAATTGTCTTCGGATATTACTCCCACAATGAAATTGAACTTCCTCGGTTCGTACAACGAAGTGAAATCGGTTTCTCCGTATCAATGGACCACAACTCCTACGGGCAGAGTACTCCGCTCTCAGTCGGAAGTGGCGGATTTGTTGAACAGCAACACAGGTGCATCTATTCTTTACATGCCCGGTTATTTCAGTCCGTCGGATATTTATCGTAGTTCGGTCGGATTGAAATTCACTAATGCAATTAGCAGTAGATCTTATTACGATGCGAAACTTCAATATAAACGAAGCAAATACAATACATTTAAAATTCGCGATAGAGACACATCGAAAATTTATCAACCTGTTCCGGGAATTTTTGTTGACGAAGCTCCTTACGGCTATTTCGGATACGGAGTCAATGCCATTGACGGAACAAGTATGGGCGGATGGATGAATTTGGGAAGGGATAAAAGTATTCTTTCCACCTTCAACTTCAATTTCGATTTTACGAGTCAGATAAATCCTTCTAACCAATTAAAAACCGGTTTGAGTTTTGTTTACAACGATTTCGATATAAACTCGTTTACCGATAATCCTTCGATGAGCACTTGGCGGAGAAGTTTGGTTTACAGGGTTTTCCCTTACAGAATAGGAGCTTACGTTCAAGATAAAATGGAATTCGAAGGCTTTATCGCTAATGTAGGATTGAGGTTGGACTATTCAAATTCGAATACGAAAAATTATGTTTTGGACCAATACGATAAATATTATAAAGCCGGTTACGGAAATAATTTGGAGAAAGAAGTTCCGTACGAAAAGTCAAAAGCGGTTTGGAATCTAAGCCCGCGTTTGGGAGTTTCCCACCCGATTACGAAAGATTCGAAGTTATATTTTAATTACGGTCACTTTCGCTCGGAGCCGGCATCATCTTATCGCTTCAGAATTCAAAGGGAATCGAACGGTTTGGTTACTTATATCGGAAACCCCAATATGGAAATGGAAAAAACGGTTGCTTACGAATTGGGTTACGAACATAACATAATGGATGAATTTCTTCTGAAAATTGCGGCTTATTATAAAGACGTTACCCTTCAACCGGGATGGATTTATTATCAAAATATTAACGGTTCCGTTCAATACAGAAAAGCGGCAAACAATAATTACGAAGATATAAGAGGTGTGGAAATAACAATAAACCGCACAAGGGGTAAATGGATAAACGGATTTATAAATTATACGTATGATGTAAGAACTTCGGGTTACTTCGGAATTTTACAAGTTTACGAAGATCCTAACGAGCAACGCGATTACCTGAAAACAAATCCTTATCAATCGAAACCGCATCCGCGGCCTTATGCAAGATTAAATTTGAGCATTCATCCGCCAAACGGAGCTTCGCCTAACTGGTTGTTGGACGACTGGTATCTAAATATTCTTGCAAGTTGGAAAACCGGAAGCTATTACCGCTACCGTGTAAAAGAAGGCGAGGAAAGGGAATTGCAATGGGTCGATCGTTACAATGTTGATTTAAAATTATCGAAAGTTTTCCGGTTGAGCGATTATTTGGATTTGGAGTTATTCGTTGATATTACGAATGTATTCAACTTTAAATATATGAGTTTTGCGGGATTCTCCGATAATTTCGATTGGCAGAATTATTTGGAATCTCTGAGATTACCTTTTAAGGAAGGTGTTTACAAGGGAGAGGATAAAATCGGTGATTACCGTCCGGAAGGGGTTAAATACGAAGCTCTTGAGCCGAACCCCGATAACGATCCCGAAATTACTGCCAGAAACAACGAGAGAATCAAGAATAAAGCATATATCGATAATCCGAATATAAAATCTATGACGTTTTTAAACCCGAGAAATATAATATTTGGATTAAAATTAAATTTTTAAGGATTATAGAATACTATGAAAACCTACTTTTTGCGTTATAATTCGTTTAGAGCGATTGTTCTTACCGGAATTATTTTACTTAGTGTGTTCACTGCCCGGACCGCCGCGCAAGTTGAAGCCACCGAGAAAAGATATATACGCATAGGTTCTTTGCAAAGTCATTTCTCCGCTTACGGAACCGAAAGGGCATGGAACAACAGATATTACGAAGGATTACGCTGGCCTGCGGAATATACCCAACAAGATAACGCTGTTATAAAAAGGTTTTGGATGGCTGCTGATGATTTTACGGATGAGCTTGGTAATTTTTGGGATGTGATGGGAATTTATTTTTCCGCGGGGTTCGTGGGAGAAACAATTTTCCCCGTAGAACTAAAACAAACGGCAAAGTTTGAAATGCCGACCGTGATTGTTGACGGAAACAATATAACTGCGCCTTACCTGGAAGATGTTGACGATTTTAATCCCGACCAAATTCCGGATAGGGTTATCACAAACGTTGTAAACACAATAATGGGCGTTACACTAACAAGAAAAATTTATGCTTTCAGTCAACAATATCACAACAATTACTTTATAAAAGAATTTACGTTTACCAATACCGGCAACACCGATTACGATGATGAAATAGAATTACATGCCCCGATTAAAGGATTAAGAATTGGTTGGGGAACAAGGTACAGTGTTTGCCGTGAAGGTGCACAGTATATCCATTCGCAACAAGTTTGGGGCAAACACAGTTGGGTAACCGTAAGGGGCGAAAATTATGCCGATCATTACAACGAGCCGATAACATTAAATAATCCTATTGTCGATTGGATAAGATGCGGTTTTGAATGGGCAGGGCAATATTCCGGTAACTCGTGGGATAATCTGGGCGGACCGGATGTCTTCGGAACCGGTAGATTAACCGCTCCGCATCATGCCGGCGTTGCCATTCTTCATGTCGATAAAAGCGCTGCGGATTCCAGTGACGACCCCAATCAACCAGTTACGCTTGGTTGGCATGCAGGCGATACTTATCCAGGGTATACTTCTATTTCCCTCAACGTTGTGCCCCAGATGGTTCAAATGTATTCCATGCTTAGCGGTAATCCGCATAAAGGTTTGGGCGGAAACGAAAGGTTTTACGAAAAATATCATGAAACTAATCCCGATCCCTGGACTGTGCATAACGACGAAGGAGGAACTAATTTATGGGTGAATTACGGTCCGTTTGATTTACAACCGGGAGAGAGCATTACGATTGTTGAAGTAGAAGGTGTAGCCGGACTTAGCAGACCGATGTGCGAAAAGATAGGCGCTAGATGGAAAAAAGCTTACGATGATCCCAATGACAAAGGACCGTTCGAATTGCCGGACGGTACCACAACCGACGATAAAGATATTTACAAAGATGCTTGGTTCGATACCGGCAAAGATTCCATACTACTTACTTTCAGCCGAGCCAAAAGAAACTACGATATGCATTACATGATTCCCCAACCTCCGCTGCCCCCGCCGCTTTTCGAAGTAAAATCGGGAGGGAATAAGATAACATTGAAATGGTCGCCCAGCCCGTCCGAAGGTGAGCCGGATTTCGGAGGCTACAGAATCTACAGGGCAATAAACAAAAGCGATACCGTACATACGGAAATTTTTGCTTGCGGAAAAGGAACCGACCATCCGGAAATTGTCCATTCCTTCGATGATACTACGCCGGTGCGTGGTTTCGCTTACTATTACTATATTGTTGCGTTTAACGACGGTAGCAATAATAACACGGAAGCCAATCCGCACGGACCTTTACACAGCAGTAAATATTATACAAGAACAACCGAGCCTGCATTTTTACAAAGACCGCCTGGAGAAAAATTATCCGACATAAGAATTGTACCTAATCCGTATTATATAAGTTCGCCCAAAGGAAGTCATTTTTCGATTGAAGATGAAATAAGATTTTACAACATACCGGGCGAATGTACTATAAGAATTTTTACCGAAAGGGGCGATTTGATTAAAACCATAATTCACGATGACGGAAGCGGCGACGAAGTATGGAATTCCGTTACCGATTCGAGACAGGTAATTGTAAGCGGAATATACATTGTCCAATTCGAAACGCCGGACGGACAATCCATTTACAAAAAATTCGCAGTAATCAGGTGAATGTATGAAATACTATTTGCAAATATTGGTTTTAATAATTTTAATTTTTGCCGCCAAAGATAACTTTGCACAAGATAAACTTGCCCAATCGGGAATGCAATTTTTAAGTGTTGCAACGGATGCGCGTTCTTCGGCTCTTGGCGGTGCCGCTACTTCGTTAAGAAACTTTTCTAATTCCGTATTTTCAAATCCCGCTCTACTTGCGGATATGGAAAACATGCTCGATTTCTCCGCAAACTATAACATGTGGATTGCGGATATAAAGTACAATTCCTTCTCGGTTGCTTATAATCCGTACGACGGACTTTACGGTACTTTCGGCGCAAGCTTTACGTATGTCGATTACGGAAAATTTGAAGGAACCATAATCGCAAATAACGAACAAGGATTTATCGAAACCAACGAATTTTCACCAAACGCTTTTGCTTTAGGTGTTAGTTATTCCAAAGCATTAACCGATAAATTTTCCGTAGGTGGAACTTTTAAATATGTTTATCAAAATTTAGGCTCGTTTACCATTGCCACCGTCGATTCCACGGGTGAAAAAATCGAAGCTTCTAGTAATATTTCCGTATTGGCATTCGATTTCGGTACGGTTTACAAAACAGGTTACAAAAGTCTTGCTTTCGGAATTTCCGTTCAAAATTTTTCAAAGGAATTAAGATATATAAGGGAAAGTTTTCAATTGCCGTTGACTTTTAACATTGGCGTATCGATGAACTTGATGGACTTTTTACCCGGTAAATATGAAGATCACGAGTTTTGGTTCTCCGTCGATGCGATTCATCCGCGTTCGCATCCGGAGCAGTTAAAATTCGGTTTCGAATATAAATTTATAAATACTTTGTTTTTGAGGGGTGGATATTTAACCAATGACGATAACATTAAATTTACCTATGGCGCAGGTATACAAAAATTCGGTTTGTCAATTGATTATTCATTTACGCCGTTCAAATACTTTAAAAACGTTCATCGTTTTTCAATAAGGTTCGCTTTATAAAACATGGTAAAAAATGAATAATTATACAAAAACTTATATTTGCTTATTTCTCGAAGAAATTTTAATTTGGAGGGTAAATCATCTTTCCATTATGCAATTTAGAGTGCGGAATGATTTACAACTTACCACAACTATTCTCGGCTATTCCACCCCAGAGCGATTAACTTTAGGAGAAAAGAAATATGAAGAAACTGTTACTTCTTCTATTATTAGGTGTTTTCATTTTTGTAGCGAAAAGTTATGCGGGTACCACCGGAAAAGTAACCGGTAGAACAATCGATGCCAATACAGGTGAGCCGGTACCGTTTGTTAACATAATAATTATGGGAACAAACCTTGGTGCGGCTTCGGATATAGACGGTTATTATACCATTCTTAACGTCCCGCCCGGTATTTATACTATGAAAGCTTCGGCAATAGGATATAAAAGCGTTGTTGTGAAAGATGTTCGCGTAAAAATCGATTTAACTACACGGGTCGATTTTAAATTGCAGGAAACAAGTCTGAAATTAGAAGAGGAAGTAGTAGTAGTTGCCGAAAAACCTGTTGTTCAAAAAGATGTTGCCGGAAGTGAAAAAAGTATATCCGCCAATGAGATTCAATCCCTTCCGGTAACCAGCGTTGGGGATGCTTTGGGATTGCAAGCAGGCATTACCGAGGATTTATCCATTCGTGGCGGCGGTTCCGATCAAACTTTATTTATGGTAGATGGTGTTACTTTACGCGACGAAAGAACAAACAGACCTATTTCCGGAATTCCGCTTAGCGCCGTGCAAGCCATATCGGTACAATCCGGTGGGCTTAACGCCGAATACACCAACGTACGTTCCGGAATTGTTAATGTTGTTACCAAAGAAGGTGGTATAGATAATTACAGCGGTACATTTACTTTCAAAATTAAACCCCCCGTTCCAAAACATTTCGGTATTTCTCCTTACGACCCGAACTCATACTGGTTAAGACCCTATCTCGATCCCGAAGTAGCATGGGAAGGAACAGGAAATTGGGACGTTTATACTCAGCGTCAATATCCCAAATGGGACGGTTGGAATGCTTTTTCGGATGCCTTATTACGAGATAAAGACCCAACCAATGACTTTACACCTGAAGCGGCTCAGCGAATTTGGAAATGGCAATACAGAAAGCAAGGAGATATTAAAAAACCCGATTACTATATCGATGCCGGATTTGGCGGACCCGTTCCGTTTATTTCCAAACCGCTCGGGAATTTGAGATTTTACCTTTCTTTTAAAAGGGAAAGAGACATGTATCTTGTGCAACTATCGCGGGATGCAATTACAAACCAAAGTGTGATGTTAAAACTTACATCCGACCTTAAACCGGGAATGAAACTTAATGTAATCGGATATTACTCGGAAACATTTGGTACTGCACGCTCGCGTTCGGGAGGAACGGAAATAATGTCTAGCGTAGGAGATGTGGCGAGAATTGTTAACGCATCCAGTTTTACGGTACCGTGGAGACTTTACACTAACATTTATTATGCACCTACTGCAAGATACAATCATACTTTGTCCGCCAAGTTTACTCATGTTTTAAGCTCAAAAACGTTTTATGAAATTTTACTTAGAAAAGTAGGGACTAAATATTTTACCTCGGCACCCGAAAGACGGGATACGACAAAAAAATATAGAATTTTCGATGATTACTTTTTGGATGAAGCACCCGAGGGCTTTGAACCCGATGCGGTTTTTTCGATAGACGGAAGCCTTGGTATGGGCGGGGCTGTCAGTACCTCACGGGATTATAGTAGAATAAATTCATATTCCGCTAAGTTCGATTTTGTTAGCCAGATAGATAATCACAATCAAATTAAAACCGGTGCCGAGTTTGTTTACGATGATTTCGATATGGGATTCGGAATGGTAAACTTCTTTTTACCCGAAGGTAATACTTGGACTACAATAGTCCGGCAACCTTTTAGATTTACTTCTTATTTCCAAGATAAAATAGAATACGAAGGATGGATTTCACAAATTGGACTCGTTGCGGAATATCACGATCCGAACGGAAATTGGTACGACGTTGATGTTTTCAACAGGGATTTCTTCTCACAAAGCTTCAAGGATGAACAAGAACCATTATTCAAAACAAAAAAAGTCAAGGGATTTTTTACTTTAAGTCCCAGATTGGCAATCTCGCATCCTATAACCGAAAATTCGAAATTGTATTTTAATTACGGACACTACAGGGAATTACCGAGGGCGGAAAATTTGTATAGAGTACAAAGAAATATACAAAACAAGGTTGATTACATCGGAGACCCAACGTTGAACCTTGAAAAAACGGTATCATACGAATTGGGTTTCGACCAAGCGTTATCCAAACAATTCCTGCTTCATTTGGCGGGTTATTATAAAGACATTGCTAACCAGCAACTTTATGTTCGCTATATAAGTTTCGATGGTAAAGTTAATTATAGAAAATTAACGAACAACAGTTACGAAGATATTTACGGATTCGAAGCCGATTTAACCAAAATGTACGGCGATTGGATTACCGGTAATATCAATTTCGAATATCGCGTCGGCTCATCGGGATTCTTCGGGCCGGAGTTGATATACGAAAACCCAGGCGATCAAAGATCTTACTTGCGCCGTAATCCGCAGCAACGAAAACCGCGCCCTCAACCGAGATTTAAATCTTATATTGATATTCATACCCCTACGAACTTCGGACCTAAATTAGGTGGAATTAATGTTTTCGGCGATTGGCATTTTAACTTCATTTCGACATGGGTAGGTGGCAGATGGTTTACATGGAATCCTAACAATATACCAGGGATCCAATATAATGTTCATTGGAAACCTTATTATAATGTTGATTTAAAAATTACAAAAGTATTTCCGGTTGTTAAAAATTTGGATTTGAAGTTTTTCATTGATATAAATAATTTATTTAACTTCAAACATTTCTCCGGAATATCGTTTAGGGATGTACACGACAGGATAGCTTACTTTAAATCCCTTCATTTGCCGGAAGATATTGCCGGAAAACTCGGTTATCATAACATACCGGGAGATGATCAACCAGGCGATTACAGGGAAGACGGAGTGGAATTTGTACCTATAGAATGGATTCAAAGTATTGGGGAATTACCGCCGGATTTCGAGGCAAGCAGCAGGGCTATTTATTATGAAGATGCTACTAAAAGTTATTTGCAATACGTTAACGGGCAATGGCAAAAAGTACCGCAAGACCGGATCGATAAAATATTAGAAGATAAAGCTTACATAGATATGCCTAATCAAACGTTTTTTACATTTCTCAATCCGAGAAATATTTTTATCGGAATTACTCTCAATTACCGGTTTTAGTAATTAAAACTTATAGAGGTAAAACAAAGGTTAATTATGAAACAATCAAAAATTAAAGCGAAGTTGTTAACCAAGTCGGCACTGATTCTCTTTCTAATTGCATCGAGCTTTTCTTTTGCCGATAGCACAAAATGGATTGCGGTTGGCTCCTTGCAAAGTTGGTATTCGAGTGCCGGCAGCGAGATAGAGGTCGGTAGAACCCATCTTGTATCCGATCAGCAAGACGGATTGCGTTGGCCCGCGCTTTACAGATATCAAGATACCGAAGCCGCAAAGGCATTATGGATAGGGGTAACTAATTATGACGATCCCAAACTTAACAAAACATTGAATTATAAAGTTGTGCATGTTGGTCCAAGAGTTTTGGACGAAGAAACCGAGTTTATGCCCGTGGAATTTAAATTAATCGGTAAATTTGACCACCCCAGGGTTTATGTTGACGGCATACCTTCAGGGCGATTGGATTTTATGGACATAGTGGATGAAATAGACGAAACAATTCCCTCGGATAGAATGATTTATAATGTTGTTAATACACAGATCGGGGTAACCGTTACGAGAAAAATATACGGTTTCAGCCAACAAAATCACGATAATTATTTTATTTACGATTATGTTTTTAAGAATACCGGAATTATAGACAAAGCCGGAACCGTTAACGAACAAACCCTTGAGGGACTTGTAATATTTTTCCAATATCGATACGCACCAACAAGAGAAGGTGGTCCCTACGGATATTATTGGCTGCCTCAATCCACTTCGTGGGGACATAGTACGATGAACGATGTTATTTACGAACATCCCGAGACAGGCGAACCTTTCCGGGTTGAATTTTCTTGGCTCGGTCTCCATTCGAAAGCGGGATACGATAATATCGGCGGACCCAATGTCGGTTCGGATCAAATCGCAGCCGACGGTCATTTGGGTGCTGCACAATTTGTGGGAAACATTACCTTACATGCAGATAAAAGTGCGTTTGAACCCGTGGACGATCCTAATCAGCCTTTCACTACTAAGGTTGTTGGTTCCGATGAAGGAATCAATTATAATAACGATCCGTATAACGAAGCGCAAATGGCGGCAGAATATGTCGCAATGACTGCGGGAAGACCTGCCAAGTCCCATGCTCAATTGGTGGGTAATCAATTTGCCGATCTTTATGGTAATACGCCGGGCGGCTTTTCACAAGGACAGGGTTTCGGTCCATACACTCTTGCTCCCGGAGATAGTATTCATATCGTAATTGCCGAAGGTGTTGCCGGATTGGACAGGCAAAAATGTTATGAAGTCGGTGGTAAATGGTTGGAAGGCAAAGGTCCTTTTGTTTTGCCGGACGGTTCCACAACTAATGATAAAGACGAATATAAAGACGCGTGGGTTTTTACTGGAAAAGATTCTTTGTTCCAAACTTTCGAAAGAGCAAAAAAAGTTTACGAAAACGGACTTAACGTTCCTTCGCCGCCACCCCCGCCGCAACAATTCAGCGTTACTTCCGGAGGTGACAGGATAATCCTTAAATGGGACAATAATGCCGAAACCTGGCCGAACTTTAAAGGTTACAGAATTTACAGGGCTATCCACGTCCCCGATACAACTTACGAATTGATTTACGAAACTGAATTACCGAATTTGGTACACTCTTATAACGATACCGCTCTTCAACGCGGATTCGATTATTACTACTATATCACAAGTTTCGACGACGGAAGTACGAATGATATTCATCCCGGCGTTCCGCTAGAAAGCAGTAAATTTTATACTATGACAAACGATCCCGCATTTCTGAAAAGACCGCCTGGAAAAACCTTGGAAGATATAAGAGTAGTTCCGAATCCTTATAACATTAGGGCGCGCGAGTTACAATTTGGTTACAGTGCTCCGGATAGAATAATGTTTTACAATATTCCGGGTGAATGTACAATAAAAATTTATACGGAACGCGGGGATTTAATAAAAACAATTGAGCATTACGACGGAAGCGGTGATGAAGCATGGTATTCTGTTACGGATTACCGTCAGGTGGTTGTTAGCGGAATTTATATTGCTGTTTTTATTACTCCCGACGGTCAACAAGCAATCAGAAAATTTGTTATTGTAAGATAATTTTGAGAGAATGTTGTTCAGGGGATTAAAATGAATAAAAAAATATTAAATACTTTGTCTCTTTTATTCTTTATCTTTTGGGCTTTTGGGAATTTATATTCTCAAAACGAAGAGGGGGATAAAGAAAAACTGGCACAGACCGGATTCCAGTTTTTAAGCGTTGGTACGTCGGCGCGTGCAACGGCTCTAGGTGAAGCTTACACAACATACGAAGGACATTCCGAAGCTCTCTTCTATAACCCGGCGGGTTTGGCCAGAATGAATTCTATGTTTGGGGTAGCATTCAACCAAATGAACTGGATTGCAGATATTAAATATTATTCGGGCAGTTTATCCTTAAATTTTGAAGACGGTAAATACGGCGTTTTCGGTCTTAGCTTTCTCTCAATCGATTACGGTAAATTTTATTGGACGCAAGTTGCTGACAATGAAAGCGGATACCGGGATATCGGAGCCGATTGGGCTAAACCGAGCGCTTTTGCTATAGGTTTGGGTTATGCAAAAGAGCTTTCCGATAAATTTTCCGTAGGCGGTCAAATTAAATATGTAAAACAAAAACTCGGAACCAGCATTGTTCCCATTTATGAAGGTTTCAATAAACTTGTTGGTACCGAAGAGCAAGACTATGCAGTGGGAGTATTGGCATTCGATTTCGGAACATTATATAAAACGGGTTTTAAAAGCTTGGTATTCGGAATGTCGATAAGAAATTTCTCTCAAGAAGTAAAATTCGAAAGAGAAGGTTTTCAGTTGCCTCTTACTTTTAAAATCGGTATATCATTTAATATGATCGATTTCTTTCCGGAAATGGAAGAAAACCACTCTTTTGTAATTTCGTTTGATGCCGCTCACCCGAGATCGCATGCGGAATATATTTCTATTGGCGGGGAATATACTTTTATGAATATGTTTGCAATACGCGGCGGTTATGTAACAGGTCAGGATTTATTTAGCTATTCGGTAGGTTTCGGAGTCCGAACATTCGGTTTCCAATTCGATTATGCGTTTACACCGTTTGACGTTTTCAATAATGTTCATAGATTCTCGGTGGGTTTTGCATATTAAAATATTAAATTTTAAAAAAAATGTCGGTAAATAAAATGAAAAGACTTTCACAATTATTCGGATTAAATTTTTACGTAGTACTTAAAAGTAATGCGGGGTTTATGATTGCGGGTATTGTATTATTTCTCGCTTTGTTAAATGGCTGTGCGAACGATTATCCCGATAGCATTTACAATCCGAACGAACAGTATAAACCCGATCCGGTAATTACTTCGGTTGTCCCCGATTCTGCTCTTGCCGGTATCGATACTCTGCAAATAATCGGGAAAAATTTCTCACCGGTTATCGAAGAAAACAGGGTTTTCTTTAACGGAACCAAAGCACAAGTATTTTCCGCTACGCCCACTTTGCTTACGGTTAAAGCACCGAACGTACCCGGCGATTCGGTAAAGATACGCGTTAATGTGAAAGGTGCTTTGTTATTTGCCGAATGGTTCCCGTATAAAATGAATGAAGCGGCGATGGAATTTTTCAAATTCGGTAAGTTTGACGATGCTTATGCAATTGCTTGCGATTTGGAAGAAAATATTTATGCGGCTTTGAAAGGAAGAAAAGTAATTAAAATTACCCAAAGCGGTGAAAGAATAGATTATGCCGACATTACTGTGGATAAAGCCTCCGGAATGAAAGTAGGACCGAACGGGGATATTTTTTATCTAAACGTTCTCCAAGGAATTTTCAGAATTCCGGCCGGCGGCGGAAACGATGAAGTGTTTGCCATTCTCCCCGGTTTTGCATACGATTTGGATTTCGATCAAAACGAAAATATATATTGCGGCGGCGGCGGGAATGCCATTTACCGCGTAAAATTGGATAAATCGGTTAAAACTGTTTTAGACCTTCCCGATATTTCCATTACCGCATTAAGGGTTTATAACAACTATGTATATTTCGGCGGTACCTATGACGGATCCGATGTTAATCAGCCCGCAACAGGTGTTTGGAGAAGCGAAATAACTTCCGCTGACGGTGACCTTGGAACGCCCGAAGTTGTTTTCGATTTTGCGGCTAATTTTACCGGTTATGAAATTTTATCAATGACTTTCAGTGAAGATGGAACTTTATATATCGGCACCGATGCACCCGAGGCGATTGTGGCTGTTAGTCCTTCCGGTGATTTTTCAGCATTGTATCCGGGTGTGATCGAACCGGTATCTTTCTATATGACATGGGGCAATTCGAATTTCCTTTACGTTAATAGAAAAGATGACGATCCCGAAAATAGAAAAATTATTAAATTGAATATGCTCAAAAACGGAGCACCATATTTCGGTAGAAAATAAATCACTAGTAATTAATAATAAGGAGAAGTACTTATGAAAAAACTTTTATTCTTTCTTTTCACTTCGTTAATTGTAACGTCTTTGTCTTTTGGGCAACCATCGGACAAATGGCAATTCGATCATTTACTTTTTGATGCGCATTTACCTCAGGACGATTTATGGGGTGTTCACGGTGTGGCTGTCGATCCGGACGGGAAAGTTTGGATTGCGCTTCACGGCAATTTGGCTCAAGATACACTTTTTACACCTAACGGTGATACTTTAAATCTTAGACCCATTTATGTTTTAGATCCTGCAACAGGCGAACATGTTTCCTTTTCGCCGATTAGATTTATCGAAATGCCTGATGGTACGGTTGATACGTTGGGCGTAACACCAGCAACAGGTAGCGGTAAAGGTATTAGTGTAGATAACGATGGTAACATCCTTTACACTTCCTATTCTACCGTTTACAGAATCGATTATAAAACGGGACAAGGCTTGAACAAATACACCCCAGACGATGTATCTTCGATGACCGAGGCGGTTCAATCCGTTGACGGTAAAATTTATGTAGGGTATGTTCTCAGCGCCGCCAGACCTGTTATGATGTTAGACAATGATTTTAATTATATTGGAAATGCTATTGATACGCTTGGACACATTAACAGAACCATGGCAATTTCCGGTGACGGTAAAGACCTTTATGTAGGTTCTACTTGGAACGGTTTCGGTATTGAACATTGGCACAGTGATTTACCGGGTATTACACCATTTGCCGCTATTGATACTTTCGGTAACTGGTATAATGTTTATGATCCGGTTGGCGATACCACAATCCCGGAAGTTAAATTATGGTCTAGCAGCTTGGATTGGGGTCCCGAAGGATACCTCTGGGCAGGTAATTTAAGGCCGGAGTATTCGGGTATAAAAGGCGGAATGTGCTATGTATTTGATGTTGCTACAAAACAACAAGTCGATAGCGTAGGAATTCCGTTGGGAGATTCCTCAGCAGGCGGTCTTTACAGTCCCCGCGGTGCCGCTTGGACTAGCGACGGTAAAACAATGTATTTGGCCGACTACGATTATAATATTGTAGGTGTTTGGAAAAGAGTGGCAACGGGAATCGAAGAAACCGGAGAAGGAATCCCGACTAAATACGAGCTAAGTCAAAACTATCCTAATCCGTTTAACCCGACAACCGTTATTAATTTCAGCATCCCCGAAAGCGGAGAAGTTACACTGAAAATATACGATATGCTGGGTAGGGAAGTTGCAACGCTTGTAAACGAATCCAAGCAAGCCGGCAGCTACAGAGTAACGTTCGATGCTTCGAAACTTTCGAGCGGTGTTTACATGTACACTCTTAAAAGCGGTAATTTCGTAGCATCAAAGAAAATGATGTTAATGAAATAAGAATATTTCTCATATCATAAAAAGCCGGTTGAATAAGCCGGCTTTTTTTATTAATATAAAATAATATGAATTTACTTTTTAGAACTAAGAATATTTCCTTTTTACTGGTTATTGCCAATTTTTTCTTAAATAATCATTTTATTTATTCTCAAGATTATCCTAAGAGGGAATTTCGCGGAGTTTGGGTTGCCACGGTTGTTAATTTGGATTGGCCTACTTCGAGAAATCTTTCGGTTGAAGAACAAAAGGAATCTTTGAAAAATTTGTTTGATAAAATAGCAAACACAAATATCAATGCGGTAATTTTCCAAGTACGTTCCGAATGCGATGCCATGTATAATTCCAGTATAGAACCGTGGTCTTATTGGTTAACGGGAAAACAAGGTAAAGCTCCGGAACCGTTTTATGATCCCCTCCGGTTTGCAATCGAAGAGGCTCATAAAAGGGGTTTGGAATTACATGCTTGGTTCAATCCTTACAGAGCTGTACGTCAGGTCGGCGACTACATACAAGCGTCGAATCATGTAAGTGTTTTACATCCCGATTGGATAATAAGAAAAGGTGATTTGAAAATTTTAAATCCCGGTTTGCCGCAAGTACGTTCTTACGTAACTTCGGTGATTATGGATGTCGTTAGACGTTATGATATCGACGGTGTGCATTTCGATGATTATTTCTATCCCTATCCACCGAACAATATTACTAATGCAGACGATCAAGCTACTTTTAATCAATATCCCCGTGGATTTACAAATATTGAAGATTGGCGGAGGGACAACGTAAACGAATTGATCCGGATGGTTCAAGATTCCATTCTTGCCGTTAAACCGTATGTGAAGTTCGGTATAAGTCCTTTCGGTATTTGGAAGAGCGGAGTGCCTCAAGGTATTGTCGGGTTGGATGCTTACAGCGAAATTTATTGCGATGCCGTTTCCTGGATGAATGAACAAATTATCGATTATTTAGCGCCACAATTATATTGGCCTTTCGGCGGAGGGCAAGATTACGGTAAGTTATTGCCGTGGTGGGCTTCCAAAGTAAACGGAAGGCACTTGTATTCGGGACAAGCTTTGTACCGGGCAGACGATTGGTCGCCGGGGGAAATTCCGAGTCAAATAAGATTGAACCGTTCAACCGAGAACTGCTACGGCAACATTCTGTTCCGTGCACAAAATTTGTATTCAAATC
Source organism: Melioribacteraceae bacterium (assembly GCA_027030245.1). Classification (GTDB taxonomy): domain Bacteria; phylum Bacteroidota; class Ignavibacteria; order Ignavibacteriales; family Melioribacteraceae; genus BMS3ABIN04. The sequence continues at coordinate 22,351 of JALVFE010000035.1, read as the reverse complement.
CGAACGGTGTTACCGATTCGTTGACACAAAGATATTTTAAATATAAAGCATTCCCGCCCCGTATGAATTGGAAAGATACCCTTCAACCAAATATAGTGCAGAATTTCCGGTTCGGTGAGATGATTGTTAAAAGGGGAGATGGTTTAACATGGCAACCGCCGGCATTAGCTACAGACGGCGATTCTGCATTTATGTATGCCGTTTATCATTTCCCGAGTTCCACGATACAAGAAAACGACTTGAACAATCCTGCTAACATTCTAACGGTTACTTCAAATAATTATTACGAAATCACTACAAAAGATATTTCCGGAAATAAACTTTATTTCGTTGTTACCGCATTGGACAGAAACTTTAATGAAAGCGGTATAAGCAATATCGTTTATGCTGACCTCCAATTACCCGTGACCCCGGTTTTATATTCCCCTGTTGATAATGCTATAAATATTCCCGATACGGCTCTTTTTGTTTGGAACAATTCGGCTCATTCGAGTTATAATATTTTGCAAATTTCTACCGATTCGTTATTTGCCGCTGTAGATTTTGAGTTCGATTCGATTACGGATACATTTATGAACGTAACCGGATTGCAAGGACAAACGAAATATTTTTGGCGCGTAGCAGCCGGAAATGTTTTAGGTGAAAGTGAATTTTCCGAAACAAGGTCTTTTACTACGGGATTCCCCTTGCCGCCAGAACCGCTTGAACCGGCGAATTTTATGGTCGATGTTTCCGTGACGCCTGCGTTTTATTGGAGCACTTCCCCAACGGCGGATTCTTACCGGTTCCAAATTTCAAAAGGTTTAACGATTGTTCCTTCGAATATAATATTGGATACTACGCTTACCGATACAACTTTGATTATGGACTCTCTTGAAAGTAAAACGATTTATTCTTGGCAAGTCGGTGCAATTAATGAATTCGGATTTAGCGGTTGGTCGGAATTATTCAAGTTTCAAACAGAAGAGATTGTAGGAATCAAATCAAATGAAAATTTACCGGTAAGCTTAACTCTTGAACAAAATTACCCTAATCCGTTTAACCCAGTAACGACAATTAAATATTCAGTCCCAGCTTCATCCCCTTTGGGCTTGTCCGCCGAGGCGGGAAAGGTGAGAATTGAAGAGGGGCTCGTGATTCTGAAAGTTTATGATGTGCTGGGAAGAGTAGTTACAACCCTTGTAAAACAATATCAATCACCTGGTAATTACGAGGTGAAATTCGACGCAAGTAATTTATCTGCGGGAATCTACATCTATGTATTGGAAGTTGGAAGCAAAAGATTAAGTAAAAAAATGTTACTGCTTAAGTAACAAATAAACGGTTAATTACTACTAACAAAACACGGAGGCACCATGTATAAAAAATTTCTAACTGTTTTAACACTGCTGCTTTTTTCGGCAGGTTTAACATTTGCTCAATGGGATAACCAAGGACCATGGCCGGATACTTCTTATATCGGCGGAACGCACGGAATTGCTGTTGACCCCGACGGCAAAATTTGGGTGGCAAGTTATTTTAAAGATGTTCCATGGGTACCGCAAGAAGGCGATACAATCATGACTTCGGGAATATTAGTATTTAATCCCGACGGAACAGAAGCTGATTTTTCCCCAATCACTACAGTTTCCACTTCGAGCGGATTAGTTGTAGATACACTTAACGGTAACTGCCGCGGTCTCGGGGTAGATAATGAAGGAAACATTCTCTACGTTCAATCCAGTTCCAGTAAAATATTTAAGATTGACTATAAAACCGGTCAAGGAATTGCTCGTCACGACTTTGAGAATGAATTAGGCTCATCACCTACTTCGCCCGCAGTGGATGCAAGCGGCGTTATTTATGTCGGTCCCGTTGTTGGGGGGGGAACCACCGCAATTGTTATGTTGAGTCCCGATCTTAGTTTCTTGGGAAATGCGACTGTCGGACCTCCGGCAATCGGTAGAACACTCGAAGTTTCGGCAGACGGTAAAACACTTTATTGGATGCCGTTTACCGCCAAGAAAATGTATATCTACACAAGAGATAATGTTTTCTCCGAATTTGCGATTACCGACTCGGCTTTAATCGGGATGTCAATCGAATCATCTGCTTGGAACCCGGCAGACAGTATGCTTTGGGTATCCAACGATGTTAGAGGCGGTGGACCATATTCACACTTAACTTGGTACGCATTCGATGTTACTTCGAAAGAAATTGTTGACAGTTTCCAATGGACTCCCGCAACCGACGAAACCGAATATCCGCGCGGTCTTGATTTTAGTCCCGACGGAAAAATAGCTTATGCCGGAACATTTACAACTTCCACTCCAAGAATGGAAAAATTTGTTAAAGTCGGTACAGGATTTGTTGAGATGGGGAATACAATTCCCGATAAATATACACTAAAACAAAACTACCCGAATCCGTTTAACCCTTCGACCGTAATTACTTTCGGTATTCCCGAAGCAACGCATGTTACGGTTAAGGTTTATGATATTCTTGGTAAGGAAATCGCTACATTGTTAAACGATGATTTAAGCGCCGGAGAATTCAGCGTTAATTTTAACGCAAACGGTTTGACTTCCGGAATGTATATTTACGAATTAAGAACGCCGAAAGTTCGGATTACTAAAAAGATGTTGTTGATGAAATAAACCGGTCATCGGCTGATTTTTGGGGCTGTTTCAAAACTTAAAATCGTCATCCCGAACTTGTTTCGGGATCTATTTTCGAAGTTTTAGATGCTGAAACAATCCGTCTGTCGGGGACAGCATGACACTTTTGAGACAGCCCCTTTCTTAATTATATTCCACTTTCATGTTATAGTCCCACTTATCGAAATATAAATTGCCACCTTTCCATTCCACTTCGCCGCGTTGGAAATCGACGGTTTCGCTTCTGGGGAAAATTTTTGCCGGAAATAAGGGTGTAGAAAAATCATCGTTGATTATTAAATGATAAGCATCTGTTCCACCGAAATAAAAATATTTAATAAACTCATTTTCGGAATCGATTAATCCGAAAGATTGATCTACAGGAATCCATCCTATACCTTCGAAATAAATTTCCGACCAATCGTGCAAATTGACGAAACCCGGATGCAGCATCCAGCCGCTTTGCCATTTGGCGGGAATGCCGTTATACCGGCAAAGTGTAATGAAAAGCATCGATTTAATTCCGCAATCGCCGTGCTTATTGGTAATGCAGTAATCCGATATATTCCGTATTGTAGAATATTCGCGGGCGCCTGCCCAAGGTATATTTTCGGAAATCCAAGTGAATATTTTCTTTGCTTTGAGGTATGGATTTGTTTCGTTTCCGATGATTTTTTGAGATAAATTTTTAATTTTATCCGTAAACAAGATATGCGGAAATCTTTCTGCCGTATATTTTTTATAAATTTCGGTGGTTTTATCATAAGGTTTAATCGTTTCGGGATTGATTACAAACTTTTGTGCAAATGTTTTAACTTTGAACTTAATGTTGAATATCGTCGGTTTATTCTGTTCAGCCGGTTTCTCCAAATAAATTGTTCTTTGTTGGTGCCGGTTGGATGCAACGATATATTCATCACTATTAGCGGAAATCAAATTTATACCGGTCTGCCTTTCTTTTCCTTCACGCGGAAACGGCAGCCAGCACCTAATTATGTCTCCCGGCGGAACCGCACCGGCATTTACGGAAAGTGTATAATCAAGTTTCATCTCAACCGGATCCGTTAGTGTTTCTCCGACGGATTTTATTTTTCCTTCAATTCCTTTGACGTAACGTTTCAGAAATTCCCGGAAATTTTCTCTTTTGTTTTTTGCTTCGTGTTGTTTTTTTATCGCGGCAGCTTTTTTATTCAAAAGAAAAAAATTAGTGTGAGCCCGGTTAAAATAAAACTTTTTGCCGTCTATAATTCTGAATTCCAAAAAACCTTCTTTTTCCCATTTGGAAATATCATCTTTGCTTGCTCCGGGAATGAATTTTTTAATGTAGTCTAATATGTCTTTACCGGATAAACGGAAATCCTTTTTTATTCTTTCCATTCTTTCTTTTTCGAAAATTAAATTCAGTTTTTGCTTTTCGGATATTGAGCCGGAGGTTAAAAGAGAATCTATAATTTTCTCAGCGGTGATAAATTCTCCTTTGTTGATCAAATTCCGGAGATTATCCGGTATGTTTTGTGAAAAAGTAATCATAGAACTTAAAAACAATATTATTAATAATTTCATAGTAAATTTATAATTTATTTAATAACTGTCATTTTTCTTACCAGCGTGTACTTGCCTGCTTGAAGTTTGTAGAAATATATTCCGCTGTTCAGCTTGCTTGCGTTGAACGTAACCGAATATTTTCCTGGTGGTTGATATCTATTTACTAATGTCGCTATTTCTCTTCCGAGTATATCATATACCTTAAGAGTTACGAACCCCCCTGTTTTCCCCCCTTTAGCAAAGGGGGGATTAAGGGGGGTTTTAGAAATTGAATATTCTATTGTTGTTACCGGATTAAACGGATTCGGATAATTCTGAAACAATTCGATTTTGTCAGGCAAATTTTCCGTTACTGTTACATCTGTTGTTATATCCGCATTAACAACTTCACCTTCTTTTACGGTTATGGTTCGTGTATACTCGCCGTTCAAAGCCGTAATTGTGTATGTGCCGGGTTTAACGTCACCAATTGCGTAATTCTCCTTATAAATATCATCGTTTCCGATTGTCGGATCGTAAAAACCATAAGTTAGGGCGTAAGCAAAAGTTGTATACGGAGGCCGGGGTTTGGGATCGGGAGAAATATCAACCCTTGTGTTATTAGGCGCTCCGGGGACATTACCGAAAATTGCTCCGGTTCCTTTCATCCCGAACCACAACTCGGGATTCCTTCTTGAACGCTGAGCGGAATACGAAGGGGTGTTCATTCTGATTTCGAAATGGAGATGCGGACCGGTTGAATTTCCCGTGGTTCCGGAGATTGCTATCGGCTGTTTGGCAGAAACATTTTCCCCCGTAGAAATCAAAGGTTTCTTTAAATGAAAATATAAAAAATAAACATCTTTGTTTTCCCACTTACTTTTTAAAATAATATAATTTCCGGCTCCACCCGGCTCATATCCGCCTATCGTATCGCCAGGATTATATCCGACGAAATAAACCGTTGCGTTAGCTACCGCATAAACCGTATCGTAAACTATCCACATATCGATTCCCCTGTGTGCATTTTCGTTATCCCAAAATCTCGGTTCGCCGTAAAGATAACTTCCGTTAATTTCTATGCTATCCGGAACCGGACGTTCTATTCTGAAATGTTGTGAATATGCTGTTTGAGTAAAGAACGTGAAGATACAAACCAACATGAGGAGACGGACATAACTTATGAAATTATTCATTGAACCTTCTGAAGTAATTTGTATATTGAATATAATAAAATCGGATGATTTTTCTCAAATACTTTGTACTCTTATGGAAAGGAAAGTATTCTTAAACGGAAATATTCATACACTTAACGAATCAAAACCGTTTGCAGAAGCATTGGTTATCAGCGGAAACAAAATTGAATTCTCCGGAAAAAATGAAGAGGCGAAACAATTTATCAACACTCATGCGGATGTGATCGATCTGGAAGGTCATTGGGTTTTACCAGGTTTTATTGATTCCCATGCTCACATTATTCTCGGAGGTTTTTATTTATTAAGTGTTGACTTGTCGGGTGCAAATTCGAAAGACGAATTTATTTCAATATTAAAGAATTATATTTATGAAAATAAAGAGCGTTGGATTACTGGTGGAAATTGGAATCATCAAAATTGGAGTGAGAGAATTTTGCCCGACAAAAGTTGGATTGATCCGTTTAGCAAGGAAACGCCCGTATTTGTAATGCGAATGGATTATCACATGGGGTTGGCAAACTCTTTGGCGTTGAAATTAGCCGGTATAAATAAACACACACCGGATCCGCCCGGCGGATTTATCGAAAGGGATAAGCAAACCGGCGAACCTACGGGAATATTAAAAGATAAAGCAATTGATCTTATACAAAAAGTAATTCCAGAACCTTCGGAAAGCGATTATTCAAAGGCGATTGATGCGGCAATGAAAGAAGCAGTCCGGTTCGGTGTTACTTCCATACATGATATTACTTATGAAAATCATTTTAAGGCTTTACAAAAAGCGGAAAAAGAAAACAGATTGAGCTCCAGAGTATATACACGCTTGCCTATAAAATATTATGAATCTCTGATCGGTTCGGAAATTCAATATAATTTCGGTAGTGATAAATTAAAAGTAGGTTCGCTAAAAGCATTTGCCGATGGGGCTTTGGGGTCTTCGACCGCATACTTTTTCGAACCTTATGCGGATGATAATGATAATTTCGGTTTACCCATGGATATATTGAAATCGGGGGAGCTGGAACACCAAATTCTTTTGAGCGATAAAAATAAATTGCAACTCTCGATTCACGCTATCGGGGACAGAGCCGTTTCTGAAGTTATTGATATTGTTGAGAAAGTTAATTCCCGCAACGGTAATTGGGACCGCAGATTCAGAATTGAACATGCGCAACATATGTCCGACAAAGATTTTGAAAGAATGAGAAATCTGGGAATAATCGTTTCGGCTCAACCATATCATTTGTTTGAAGACGGCGATTGGATGGAAAGTAAAATCGGTGCCGGACGAATGAGAAACGCATATCCGTTTAAGAAATTCTTAAAAAATAATATTAAATTGTGCTTCGGCAGTGATTGGCCTGTCGTAACCATTAATCCGTTAAAAGGCATTTATGCCGCGGTTACAAGGCATACACGAAAAATACAAAATGACGAAGGATTAATTCCGGAGGAAAAACTAACGGTTGCGGACACGGTTAAAGCTTATACCGTTGATGCGGCTTACGCTGCGTTTCAAGAAGAAAAATTAGGGAGTTTAACTGAAGGGAAATTCGCTGATTTTGTTGTTCTTTCTGAAAATATTTTCGATATCCCAAAGGAACAAATTAAAAATGTAAATGTAATAAAAACAGTAATTGACGGAAAAATCGTATATAGTGTTTAATTTATTAGTCATCAACCCTTCTGTCCCTTTCACCCGGATTAATAAATTATATAACTTTTTCTTCCGGCATACGTCTTAATTTATATCAAATCATAAAATGAGGTTAAAATGAAAGCAGGAAAAATATTAATGATTCTCTCACTTTTTTTCGCAACGCAAATTTTTGCCCAAACCGTTGACGAAATTTTACAGAAACATTTTGAGGCTATCGGTCAGAAAAAACTTTTGGAAAAAGGGCAATTCGTTGCTAAAGGTAAAGTAATTCGCGGACAAATGGAGATACCTTATACATCATATCACAAAAAGCCTATGAAGTTCAAATCTGTTGCTACTTTTCAAGGAATGGAAATCGTTCAAGCATTCGACGGTGAAAAAGGTTGGTCGATTAACCCTTTTCAAGGATCAACAAAACCGGAACCCATGACGGAAGAACAAAACGAAAAAATGAAAATCCAAGCCGATTTCGGAGGATTGTTTTATAATTATAAAGAAAAAGGGTATAAGGTTACTTTATTAGGCAAAGAAACCATGGATGATGTGGATGTTTACGTAATTCAACTTGTTAGACCAAACGGAGATGATATAAAGGTTTATATGGATGCGGACAACTACGTAATTCTTAAAACAAAATTTAAAACCAAAGTGCAAGGTGTGGAGAGGGAGTTTGAAACTTTACTTAGTAATTATAAATCAATAGACGGAATTGTAGACCCTTTCGACATCGAGACTAAATATAACGGGAATACCGTCAGTCATATCGTTATTGATTCCATTGATTATAACGTTGATTTGCCGGATTCGATTTTTGTTATGCCGGCAGCGGAACCATCAAAAGAGAAACAAAAATAAAAAGGTTTAAAGATGAAAAAGATACTAACGGTGTTTTTGCTGTTATTGTTTTTTGTCATTCAATTAAATGCCGGTTCTAAAAAAACTAAATTAAGACCGTCATTTTTCGGTGAACTCAAAGCAAGACAAATCGGTCCGGCAATAATGAGCGGAAGAATTTCCACAATAGATGCATCCGCGAAAAACCCTTTGCTTGTTTACGTTGGCGCGGCAAGCGGAGGAGTGTGGAGAAGCCGGAATGGCGGCACTACATTTAAACCGGTGTTCGATGATTATGTCCAATCCATCGGTGCGATTGCAATAGATCAAAATCATCCCGATACGGTTTGGGTGGGAACAGGCGAACCTTGGACGCGAAACAGTGTTAGTGTCGGTAACGGAATTTATAAAACCACAAACGGCGGTGAAGATTGGAACTTTATGGGATTGGAAGGTACTGATAATATTGCCGATATTATAATAAATCCGCAGAACAGTGATGAAGTGTTCGTTGCTGCTCTCGGTAATATTTGGGAGCCGAATGCCAAACGCGGAGTGTTTAAAACATCCGACGGTGGGAAGACCTGGAGAAAAGTTCTCTTTGTTGATGAAAATACAGGTTGTTCCGATTTGGCAATTGATCCGTCTAATCCGGATATTATTTACGCCGGAATGTGGGATTACAGAAGAAAACCTTATACCTTCCGTTCCGGTGGACCCGGAAGCGGGTTGTATATGTCCGAAGACGGCGGTAAAAGTTGGAAGAAATTAACGAACGGTTTGCCGGAAGGCGAATTGGGAAGAATAGCGGTAGCGGTATCGCCGGTAAATCCCAATATTGTTTATGCGCTAATCGAAGCAAAGGAAACAGCTTTATATCGTTCGCTGGATAAAGGAAAGACTTGGGAAAAACGGTCTGCTTCGAGTATTGTTGGGGAACGTCCGTTTTACTTTGCGGCTATAATTCCCGATCCCGTTGATACTAACCGTTTTTATAAACCGGGTTTTACGTTGTATGTAAGCGACGACGGCGGATATTCTTATACTACGCCTTTTGTTGAAGGCGGGAACGTTCACAGCGATATTCATACTGTTTGGGTTAACCCGAACGACAACAGGCATATTTACATAGGAACGGACGGCGGTTTCTACATCTCTCACGATAAAGGAAGCACTTGGGAACATGCGCAGAATTTACCTGTTTCGCAATTTTACCATATAAGCGTCGATAACGAAGAACCGTATAATGTTTACGGGGGGTTACAAGATAACGGCTCTTGGGTTGGTAAATCCAAAGGTATAAATTCCATCACCAACTGCGATTGGCAAAACGTAGGATACGGCGACGGGTTTAATGTGCTGCCGGATCCGAATGATAAAAACATCCTTTACTGGCTTTACCAAGGCGGTCAATTGATGAGATTTTATAAAGACACGAGGGAAGTAAAAGAAATAAAACCTTTTTCGGACGACCCGGATGTTAAACTCCGATTTAATTGGGATACCCCGATTCATTTTTCGCCTACGCAAAAAGGGGTTTTGTATATCGGAGCCCAGTTTTTGTATAGAACAACCGACCGCGGTGATTCTTGGGAAAAAATTTCTCCCGACCTTACAACTAACGACCCGGAAAAACAAAAGCAAGAAGAATCCGGCGGACTGACAATCGATAATTCTACAGCGGAAAATCATTGCACTATCTATACTATTAGCGAATCGCCTAAAGATTATAATGTGATTTGGGTGGGAACGGATGACGGCAATTTGCAGGTGACGGAAAACGGCGGAAAAACTTGGAATAATGTTATCGACAGAATACCCGGTCTTCCCGAAAATACTTGGTGCGCTAAAGTTATTGCAAGCAATTTCGATAAAAATACCGCTTATGTTGTATTCGATGGTCACCGCAACGGAGATAAAAATGTTTATGTTTATAAAACAACCGATTTGGGTGAAAGCTGGATGTCACTCGCTACAGAAAATATTGAAGGATTTGCAAGAACAATTCTGGAAGATCCCGTAAATCCAAATCTCCTTTTCCTTGGTACGGAGTTCGGACTTTATATTTCAATCGACGGCGGTGAACAATGGGTGCGTTTCAAAAACAAAGTGCCTAAAGTCCCCATTTACGAAATGGTTATTCATCCTAAAACTTCCGATCTTGTTTTGGGAACACACGGCAGAGGTGTTCTGATTATTGACGACATTTCGCCTTTGCGAATGTTAACGGAAGATGTTTTAAACTCGGACGTTAAAATATTTCCAATCAAACCTTACTACATTACAAATCCTAAATTTGCTTACGGAATTTCTGGCGACCAAGAATTCTTCGGTCCGAACCCGCCTTCCACGGTTATGATTAATTACTATATGAAAAAACGTCACATCTTCGGCGATATGTCAATTGAAATTTATAACGAAAAAGGGGAACTGGTTAAAACGTTACCAGCCGGAAAACGGAAAGGAATCAACCGCGTGGCATGGTATGTAAGACGAAAACCGCCGAAAGTTAAAGCTTCGGCGCCTAACTTGGCGTTCAGAACGGCTTTTGGTCCCACATTCCCGCCGGGAAAATATATTGTTAAAATAAAAAAGGGAAATAAAGAATATACCGGTAGCGTGGAAATCAAATTCCCCAAAACAAACCGTTACTCTCCGGATGATATGAAGCTGCAATATAAGATTCTCAACAAGGCATACGTTCTCCTTGAAGACATATCATTTAAGGATAAACAAATAACAAATTTATATTCAAAATTAAAAGATATTAAAACCGGTAGCGGTGTGGATGTAAATGAATTTATGAATGAACTTGACAAAATTCATAAAACTTTGGTGGCAACAAGTCCTTACCGGATTTCGGGTCAGGTAAGACTTGCGGAAAAAGTTGCCGATGTTTATGCCGGCGTAATTAATTATCTGGGCAAGCCTACTGTTTCGCAAATGGACAGATTAGATTTGCTCCAAAACGAATTTAAGAAAATTTCTGCAAGAGCGGATAAATTGATTAATGAAAATCTCGATAAGATTAATAATTTCCTTAAGTCCAAAGGGATGAAGGAAATAAAATTACTTACCCGTGAACAGTACGATAAAAGTTAATTTCTCTGAGCGGGGTATTAATTAATAAACGTATCCCGCTTTTTTTCTTTTCATAAAATACAGATACAAAGGCAATCCGGTTACAATTAAAGACAAACATGCAATCAATCCGCCGACGGGATATGCTAAAAAAGCACCGTATGCCAGATACAATTGGATGACAATCGATAAAGTTGCCATGAGAAACCAAAACGGCGATTTGAACGAAGGTTTGTAATCGTTTTTCTTCCTTAACCAAAAAATTGAACCGTAAACCAACATATTTTGCAGAACATAAGACAAAGTAAAATATCCGAGCAAATCTCCGAGGTTACCGTAAAGCAAGAGTATTGCTACAAACGACTGTGCAAATATTGAAAAATCCGGTGTCAAATATTTTTTATGAAGATTACCGAACGCCTTAAAAAATAAGCCGTCGCGAGCCATTGCATATTCGAGTCGCGGTTGGGTTATAATCGATGAGTTCATTACACCGAGCATGGAAATAAAGACTGCAACGGCAAAAATAGCACCGGCATCGAAACCGTGCAAGTTCAAATAGGCAAAGGGATTTATGAATTTACCTTCTTCCACCGATATCAAATCGTTGAACGGCACAATTGCCGCCGTGCCGATATTAATCAGAATGTAGGAAACCATTACAAAGATTACCGAACCGATTAGTGATTTTGGTAATAGTTTTTTGGGGTTTATAATTTCTCCCGAAGTGTAAAGAATATTCAAGAAACCTGCGTAAGCCCAAACCGTTGCGGCAACCCCGGCGGTTAGCATGTGCATTGTTATATCGTTTTGCCCGGTTAAATTCACAGGTTGCGCTTTGCCGCTTAAAATAAAAAATATCCCGATAACAACAACGGCAAATAACGGTAACAGTTTGGTGATTGTTAAAAAGACCTGAACGTTACCGCCGAGTTTAACGCTACGGAATTGTAAAACGGCAAAAACGATTATCAATAAAGATGCAAAAATCCGTGCGTATAAATCCAAACCGAGCGCGGGGAAAAAATAACTGAGGGCATCGGCGGCAAGCAAACCGATTATTGTTAAAGTCGGAGTATCGCTTGTTAGAAAAGCTGTCCAAGTATATAAAAACGCCAGAAACGGCGAACCGGCTTTGTTTATGAATTGATACGGTCCTCCTTGATCGGGATAAGCGCTTCCCATTTCGGCTAAAATAAAAATCTGCGGTAGCCATAACAAACCGCCGATAAACCAAATCAAGACTGCAATCCAAATATTACCGGAAATTGCCGCAACTATTGGAATATTAATAAATATGCCGGAGCCAATCACTTGACCGACTATTATTGAGGAGGTCTGGATAAAGTTGAGCTGTCTTTTAGGTCTTAATGTTATCAAGTTTGTTAATTTAAATTAGCCAATGATAATAAAATCTTTCTGTGGATAAATGTTACTTCGCTTCCTTCTCCATTGAAATTATTCGCTATCATCGAAAATACAATTACATTGCCCCTTTTATCTTTGAGGTAACCCGAATAAGCTCTTACACCTTCGATTACTCCGGATTTAATACGGACATTATTTTCAAGAAGGGTTCCGCGTCCCGTATTTTTGAAAAAACCAATGTCATCCGGTTTTCCCATTACCGCAAGTGACTTATGAAAAGAATCGAAATACTTTTTGCCTGTAAGGACAGTTAATAATTTAACCATCGCTTCAGTTGTTATTGCATTTTCCCGTGAAAGTCCCGAACCGTCGTAAAGTAATATTCCGGTGGTATCGATTCCGTTTTTTTGTAAAAACAGTTTAACAAGTCGTGTTCCGTCTTTGGTGCTGCCCGTTTTATTGATTTTATACGAAATCATTTTTAAGAGAAGTTCGGTATATAAGTTATTGCTTTTCTTGTTAATGATAAAAACAATATCTTTTAACGGGGGAGAAGTTATTTTCGTTATTAACTTTTCATCGTTATAATTTATATGGTTTTTAAGCTTGAGGGGTTCACCCGTAACCGGAATGCCGTTTTCACTTAATTTACTTTTCAGATATTGAACAGTGAAAAGCGGTGGATCGGGAAGCGAGCCTTTTATGGAAAATTCATTTTTGCCTTTTGGAATAGTGCCGCGTAACACTGCGGTAAACCGCCAAGGTGAATTGTAAATGTAACCGTTATCGCCTGAACCTTCCGGTCCGGTTTTCATGTGATTGATAAATTTTAAACCTTCAACAAAAGGCTCGGTGCGGATTACGGTTGCTTTATCGCCTGCATTCCCACCGGGTTTAAAATAAAGATAATAAAGGTTATCATTAATGGTAAGTGCGGAAAGCGGTGCAGCGTAATAATTTCCGATATCAATCCAATTCCATTCGTCCGGAATTAATTGGTCGTCGTATAATAAATCATCGGCGTAAATGTTACCGTTAATTCTTTTTATCCCCAAAGATTTTATTTTGGCGATAATTGTTTTCATTAAAGAATCGAAAGGCAGAGAATTGCTTACCAAATCGGAACCCAAGGTCGGATCGCCCCCGCCGGTAAAATATATATTGCCGTTCAGAGTTCCGTGCTCATCGATTTTTCCGTCGTAATAGATTTTGGTTTCGAAAGTAAAATCTTCGCCAAGATAATCAAGAGCGGCGGCAGTTGTAAACAGCTTTAAGTTTGATGCCGGAGCTAAACTCAAGTCCGGATTGTAATTGATTATTTCTTTACCGCTATTTAAATATTTTGCATAAACCGACCAACTTGCGGATCGTAAAAGCTTTGTGTTTTTGTAATTAATTATCTTATTATTTAGATTAGAATAATTTTGAGCAATACCAAGCCCATACGATAATACAACCAGAATGAACGTAAAGATTTTCATATTTCTTTAATTATTTTGTGAGAAAAAGTTCAGAACGGATTTCATAAACAAATTTCTGTCCGGAGTTTTCTTTATGGTTTCAAACGGAAAACCGGTAATTACAATTTTTGAATTACCGTTAAAATATACACCGGCGCTGTATCTGTTTTCTTTATACCTTAAAAATGTTTTGCTTCCGTTAGCCGGACCAATGGCATCGGGAGCTTCGACGGCATAAAGCGAGTCGTTCAGTTCAGTATTAAACTTGAATGTAAAACCCGCCGGCAGAATGTTTTCGTCAATAGAGTAAACAACCCCTTGCCGGACGGCATGATCCGAATCAAGCTTATAGCGTAAGGTATCGAGAGCAAACGGAATATCTCTACCTTTTGAATTTTTATTTAGAAATATATCAGTTCCCAAATATGCGCCGGAGATAAATAAATTTCCGCCGTTCAGAACATAGTTGCTAATTTTTTGTTTGAGCTTTTCCGGGAACACTTTAAACCTTGTGCCCCAAAGCGAATCGGCATAAGGCTTTTGCCAATGTGTTTCTTTTTCTTCACCAAATATGAAATCGACAATTTTATACTTATTAAGATTAATATTATTATCTTCCACGGCTTCGTCGCTGCATGATACGAAAGAATAACCGGCAGCTTTTATTGCTTTGCCGTGAACAAACGGAAAATCGAAGGTGTTTCCCGAGATTATTTGGGTTTCGTAATTCGCATAACTTGCTCCGTGACCTGGAATGTCGTCGGTTTTCCATTGCGACGAAGGATCAAAGTCATGTTGCATTCCGGTATAACCTAAGTCGTATTTATCCGGAACACCGGCATCCAAAATATCTAAGAAGCCAGTAAATTTTTCGGTTTCCACAAAAGCCGGTGCGGATATTCTATCGAATCCGTTAACGATTAAAACGGGTCCGGTATTGTTTTTCATTTTACAAACGGAAAGAATTTCCGTTGGGAAACTTTCGCCGCCTGAATTGATTGAAGTTACTTTAAAACTGTAAATGTCTCCGTATGTTGGTAGTGTATATTCGAAAGTGTTGGAAAAAACAAGCGTTCCGTTATCGAAGCCGCTGTCGTTCTTTCTGATATAAACTTTGTATCCTTCCGGAACTGCGGCCGGCTCGAGCGGATCGTTTACAGGCTTCCACGATAATTTAACTCTTTTGCCTTTGGTAAACTCAACTGCGAAATGATCGGGTGGTAAAGGTTGAACAACGTAATCATAATCATATTCGACGGATAAAAATTTAAGAAAAGCTTTATATATCGAGCGTGCAACATCGAAACGGAATGTGGGATCGAGCATGAATTTAACATCCCAAAAATTTTGATGTGACAACAATTCGAGCAAAACTGCTGGAACATTGGGTCGGGCTGCTTCGCTATACATGGCATTCCACAAACGCCTTCTGTGCCACGCATTATCGTATTTAGCTTTGATATCTTCAACGATTTGTGTTTGAAGGATATCGGCTAAATCTCTGTTTGCCAAACGGGATACGCCATTGGGAAAAGTTCTTATTGAATCGATATCTTCCAAACTGTAAATTGATAACGTTCCGATTACCGTATCGGATTGGGAAATTCCGGCATCGGTGTGAAATGCCAAAGATAAATCGATCGGTATTCCCAAACCTTTAACGCTATGGTTTTTGTTTGGGCCGAAAGGAGCTCCGGCAAGGTAGTTTACGTATTCTCCGCGCGATTGGTAATCGTCTTTATAATCGTTCTCATCGTTATTCAAATTATAAACAAGCGTGTCGGGCATTCCGGTATATTGTAAATAGTAACGTGCACCTTCCGCAAATTTGGGTCTCCCGCCTGTTCTTCCGCCGCGTTCTATTACGCCCATTCCGCCACCGAACCTTACTGCATCGGCCGAGACTATTTTCCCCGGAGTTGAACTTTTATTTGTCAACACCACTTTCCCGGAAACCGGATTGTAACCTTTTTTGAATTTGAAGGTTCCCAAATAAATCCAAGTATTTCCTCCGATTGTTTGATTGACTTCAAAAGAAGTAGAACCTCCCGAATGATAAACGGTGTAATGTGCATCTTCAACGTTATTAGGACTTGCGGCATAAGTTACGTAAACGGCATAATTACCTGTCTCGGGAATATCGGGAATAAATTCCGCCCATGCCGTTGCAGAGTTTTCGGACTTGATAATTTTGTGCGTACCGTACAAAAACGGATTATATCCGCCGGGATATGGCGGCGGCGAAAAAAGGAAACCGCCGGTTTTACCAAGTTCCCATTTACCTTTGAGCGAAGTTTCATTGTAGAATTCCATCGGTTTGTCATTATCAACGATCACTTCGTTTGTTTGGGTATCCCTTTCGCGGGGAACAAATACATTCGCACCGGCGTTTTCAAGTATAGGGATTAAATATGGTATGGTGAAAGCAAGCGGACCCAAATCTTCAACCGTTTCAAATAGCCTAGCGCGTTGCCACATCCATCTGTCAAGTGTATGATTATAATACCAACCGTGACTGTGCCATAAAGCAATGTTTTTTCCTAGCAAACCGTTGACGGGTTTAAAACCTTGGTCGAGTCTTTTTACAATCGGTTTTTTATTTGTTTGGGGTAAAAAGATTCTGCTTGTATCGTATTTTGATTTATCGCTTCTGTAATAATTTGGAATCAATTCTTCTACCGGAATTTTAAGGGAATATACTTTTACTTTTCCCCGGAAATCATATCTATCCAAAAAATTATTTATTTCGTTATACATTTCATTTACATATTGTTCACGCAACGGATTATAAGAAAGAGCATCATCAAAATAAATATGGAGCTCAGGGTAAGCCCGGTTAAATTTGATGGTATCAATTTTTACTTCCGGGTAGTGGGCAAAACTGAATTCGTTGTTTTTGAATGCCGATCTGAACTCTATTGCAATTTCTTGCATTGTGGGTTTTTCCTTGATTATTTTGATTGCACCGCAACCGGTCAACAATAAAAGTAAGAAAGAGAGTAAAGTAAGTTTAAAATTCATTTTCAGTCTTTTATAGGTGTGAAAAAATAAATTAATTGAAACTTCCAAATCACTTATGTTTGTACAATAAAATTAAGTAATCTGTGTGAAATAATCTTTTATTTATTTGGGGTAGATATATTTTACCTATACCTCATAAGGTGGAGAATTAATTAAATTTTCTTTATTCTTACAACTCAAAAATATTTTCATTTCCTTAATCCCCACAACATGTGGAGGGGTGGCAGAGTGGTTGAATGCGGCGGTCTTGAAAACCGTTGAGGTGTTACAGCCTCCGGGGGTTCGAATCCCTCCCCCTCCGCCAGATGTATTATGCGTACATACTAAAAAGCTTGAAGACCGGGAAATATTATTACGGTCACACGGAGGATTTAGAGAGGCGGTTGAAATATCACAACTCCGGCAAAGTACGTTCTACAAAATCATCGAGGCCGTGGAAGCTTCATTACTACGAAAAATTCGAGACAAGGAGTGAGGCATACAAAAGGGAAATGTTTTTCAAGTCGATAGAAGGGTATAGATGGTTAAAATTGAGAGGAATAATTTGAGGTGTTACAGCCTCCGGGGGTTCTGCCGCAGGCATCCCTTTGGGAGAATCCCTCCCCCTCCGCCAGATGAAATGATAATTACTTCAAATAAGTTTTTTAGTAGATTAGGAAAACTAATAAAACATTAAAGCCTTATTCTATGATTTGCTGTATTCAACAATTATATGTGCCGGAACATATTTGATTTTATTAAATATTGCATCAACAAGTTTCCACAAAGGAAAGGGTAAATATTTTAATATAACGTAAGTGCGTAAAAAGATTAGAATTTTATTCCCGAATGTGTTCCACTTTACGTTACTTAAATTTGCATCTTTACATAGTTCGATAAGTTTGTTTTCATCAAAAGAATGAATGTGAGCATGCACCGGAGTTTTTTTATTACAATGAATACATAAGTAATATCTTAATTTTTCCTTGTATGGCGTAGTAATTATCAGCTTGCCGCCGGGATTCACCACACGGAATAATTCATTTACAAATGCTTCGGGGTCAATAACGTGCTCGATTATTTCAGAGGCAATTACAGTATCAAACGAGTTATTCTTCAATGGTAATCTAAATGAATCCGCTACTATCTGTGTATGAAGATTAGCTGGAATTTTCTCTTTTGCTTTTTTTACGTTAATTAAACTTATATCCAACGATGTCACTTTAACATCCTTGTTACTAAAATATTCGGCAACCCAAGCAGAACCGGAACCAACGTCTAAAATTGAAGAAACATTTTTAGGTATTTTCGAAATTATATACTCGTGTACTCTTCTTTCATCGTGATCCGTAGCTCCCGTTCTTTCTTCAAAATAATCAAATTCTTCCGCATCGATTTTATAGTGATTTATGTAATCAAATTTTTGTGTCATGCTATAAATTTTCCGTGTAGTTTATGAGAATATTAAGTCACCTCTTCCGTAGATTAAAATTAGCAAAACCGTATTTAATCAACAACGTACGGAAATACAATTCCGGATAATGTGAAAGATGCGAATAATTAATCTACTGTTGACCTAAGTAAAATTAATAATATTAAAATCCGTATGGAAAGAAAAAGCTCCCTCAAAAGAGGGAGCTTCGGAAGTAATTATTCGGCTAATTTCTTTATTTCGTCAACTACTTGAGGATTAGCAAGAGTAGTAACATCTCCCACGTCTTGCTTATTAGCTACAGCAGCCAGAACGCGCCTCATAATTTTACCCGATCTGGTTTTTGGCATGTCGGGAACAATCCAGACTTTACCCGGTTTGGCAATGGGTCCGATTTCTTTAGCTAAAGTATCGGTTACCTTTTGTTCTATTTCCTTGCTTGGCTCAATACCGGGTTTAAGCGAAACGAAGACGTGGGGAATTTTACCTTTAATCGGATCGGCAACGGGTACAACAGCAGCTTCCCCAACTTCGTCAACCATTAGTGCTGCGGATTCCAATTCTTTGGTTCCCAGTCTGTGCCCGGCAACGTTTATTACATCATCGATTCTGCCCAAGATTCTGAAGTAACCGTCAGGCGCTTCAACCGCGCCGTCGCCTGCGAAGTAAGGCCAATCGTGCCAATCTTTGCTTTCGGGATCTTTGTTGTATCTAGCGTAATATTGACGGACAAATCTCTCATCGTCTCCCCAAATTGTTAACATTCTACCGGGCCATGGATTGCGGATAACAATATTTCCCGCTTTTCCGCTTCCGGCGAGCAACGGATTTCCTTCGTCATCCAAAATTGCCGGATAAATTCCGGGCATTCCCGGTCCGGCACTTCCGGGTTTCATTTTGTGGATGGCAGGAATTGTGGAACACAAAAATCCGCCTGTTTCGGTTTGCCACCAAGTGTCTACTATAACTGCTTCTTTCTTGCCCACAACATCATAATACCAACGCCAAACATTCGGTTCAATCGGTTCACCGACTGTTGTCATATGTTTAAAATGATAATTGTATTTTGCGGGTTCATCGGGTCCGACTCTTCTCAACGCGCGGATAGCTGTCGGTGAAGTATGGAAAATATTCACATCCAATTCTTCCGCAATTCTCCAAGGTCTTCCGGCATCCGGATGAGTGGGAACACCTTCGAAAATAACCGAGGAAGCTGCCAAAGCAAGCGGACCGTATACTATATAAGAATGTCCCGTGATCCAACCGATGTCTGCCATACACCAATAAACATCTTCCGGATGAATATCCTGGATATATTTCGATGTTCCTGTAACGTATGCCATGTATCCGCCTATCGAATGTTGGGCCCCTTTCGGTTTGCCGGTTGTTCCGGAAGTGTACATTAAGAACAATGTGTCTTCCGCATTAAGTTTTACGGGGTCTACTCTTTTATGTTTAAACTTTTTCAATTCTTTATTTACTATTACGTCTCTGCCTTCAACCAAAGGGGTTTCGGAAGAGTATTTACCCGGATACCTTTGCCAAATTAATACATGCTCAACAGTTTGACCATCTTTGGCGGCTTCTTCAACGGCGATATCTGCTTTTTCTTTATGATTTAATAATTTCCCGCCGCGATAATATGCATCTGCTGTTATTAAAATTTTACTTTTTGCATCAACAATTCTATCGGCACACGCTTTACCCGAAAATCCGGAAAAAACTTGCGAATGAATAACTCCGAGTCTGGCACAAGCTAGCATTGTAATTGGTAGTTCGGGAATCATTGGCATGTGCAGGGTTACTGTATCCCCGGCTTTCAATCCGTAACTCTGCAAAAGTGCAGCCATTTCGTTAACTCTTACGTAAAGTTCTTGAAAGGTAATGTGTTCTATTTTTTCATCTTCCGGTTCGGGCACAAAATGTAATGCAGCTTTGTTTTTGTATTTCGGTAAATGCCGATCGATGCAATTATAACTTGCATTTATTTTCCCTCCGACGAACCATTTAAAAAACGGCGGATTACTATCGTCGAGTAGTGTATGCCAGTATTCGTACCAATCAAGCATATCGGCATATTCTTTAAAACAATTCGGGAAATTATCTTCGCCGAACCGTTCTAAAATTGTTTCGTCCGTCATATTTGCTTGGGCAATGAATTTTGTGGGTGGAGAAAAGTATTCTTCTTCTTTCCAATGCACAGCTATTTGTGCTTCGGAAACTGTTCCGGTGGTTTTTGTTTCGTCAGCCATTGATTAACTCCTTTTCATGTAGAATTGAAAAATTAATTCGTGATGAGTTATAGAAAGATTTTTAATGTAATTTACAATGTCTGAAAGAATTTTGCAATTTAAATATATAAAGTAATAATTTGAAAAATAAAAATATAAAATCAAATTTTGACTTATAAGTAAAAATATTCAATATCTTCAAGTATTAAATAACTTGTTTTTTTCTATCAATTCTCTCCGTTACAATCTTGAAAATGTAGAGTGCTAGCGCTGCCGCAATTGCAATAGCCACGAAATAATACCAAATAAGATGGGCATCGGCATAATATGCGGCGCGCTGTGCTTCTGTAAGTCCTGCCGGTAATGTTTTTGGATCGGGGCAATATTTATCCAATAAAAATCCGGACATAATAAATCCCAGAAGTGCGGAGAAGAAAGAGTGCAAATGGCTAAAGCCCATATAAACGCCTTCTTCTCCTTTGGGGGCTTGGAGGGAGAAATATTCTAAAAATCTTGGCGATATAAAACATTCCGCTAATCCTTGAATGGCAATACCGATTATCATCATTACGGTTAACGGATGCAGTGAGAACATACCAAGTATCGAAATACTGTCGCCGGTTATGGCTTCCAAAGATTGACTGAACGCCATAGCCAAAGCGGATAGCGGCATAATGAACATCCCCACGAACATTACCGTAACGGCTTTATATTTTTTAGTGAGTTGGGTTACAATCACCACAAAAATTACAACCACCAAAGGATTAACATTTGCAAGCCATTCCGGTTTGGCGCTTTCTCCCAATAAGCGTATTACATACTTCGGCATTGTAGCGTAAAGTTGATGTTGTATTATCCAAAAGCCGGCTACAATTAATGTGAGTATAATTAATCTGGGAGTTTTAAATATCCGTATTAAAGCGTCCATAACATCACTTATTTTTTTTCCGTTATTTTCCGAATCGATAGGTTTAAATAAAAATATTGCCAATATTAAAGCAAGGAACGCCATTCCGGATGAGAAAAAATTAACATATTCTAAGCCTATACCTTGACGAATAGAAGGCACAACGGTTTTCCCGCCGAACGCTCCGATATTAACAACCCAATAAAAAAGGGAAAAACCACGGGCTTTATTTACTTCGGATGTTGTTTTTGCCACTGTTCCGGTAATCAATGGTTTAATGAATGAACCACCGATAAGAACTACAAATAAAAAAACTATAACCAAAACTTTTGAATGAAAAACACCAAGAAAGAAATATCCTATGGTTAAAAGGCTAAACGCAAGAATTAACCCTTTCTTGAAACCGATCTTATCGGAGATAGCTCCAACAAACGGTGGGAAGAAGTACAAAAGCGCAAAAAATACTCCGGCAACAACACCGGTTGCTTTATCATCGAAACCGACAATATCTGTAAGGTATAAAGTAAGAACTATAAAAAAACCATAGTAAGCAGCTCTTTCGCATAATTCCATTAAATTGGCTAACCAGAATTCTTTCGGAAATCGCCAGCTTTCCTGATGTTGTTTTGTTTCCATTATTGCCTTCACAGATTTTTTAAAACATGTGAAGTTAATAAAAACTTTACAAAAGATAAAAGATATTGAAAGCAGCTTTTAAATTTATTGTAAAGTAAAATTACTTTGTAAAATAAAAATATAACGGTGGAAAAAACTAATAAACCGGTCAGATGTTTTAATAAAATAGAATGTATTGACGTTTTATAACATAAATTTACCTCCTTAAATAAAATTTATTCTTAAAACTACCAGCTTTTTTTTATCTTCATTTAAGAATAAATTTATGCCTTTTAAAAAAATCCTTACAATACTATATTGAATCCGAGCCGTTTTAATTAATTTTAACAAAGGATAACTAATTTAACTTGATTTTTTTTTTTTTTTTTTTTTTTTTCTTTAGTTTT
>JALVFE010000034.1 GCA_027030245.1 Melioribacteraceae bacterium | reverse complement strand
CGTCAAATTTTGTTTGTCCTCCTGGTTCATCAGAACCAACGGTACCGTCGTTTACTATATGTAATTTCAGGTTGTTAATGTCAATTACTCTGGAATCGAGTTCTTGGGCTAACATTGCAATATTTAGAAATAAAAAAATGAAAAAGATCAGCTTCTTCATGATGGTCACCAAAAACGAAATATAAATTAAAGTTTAATATAGTTGTATTCTGTATTATTAATATGTCAATATTTAATAAAAATTCAAGTGAAAAATCGGGTATAATAAAGAGCGGTTTTACTGTTGGTATGGGTCATACTAAATCTTAATAGAACATATCTAAAAATTGGACATAAGCCCGCCAAGATATTAATCCTTCAGGAAGGTATTCCTTGGAGAGGAGTTGTACTTTCAAACATTGAATTTTAATACTGGCAAAATTTTTTCAGTTAAAAATGTCGAGGCATGAGCCTCGACATCAGTGCAAATCTTTAACTTTTTCTTATTGAAGATTGAACCCCGCGACTTCAGTCTTGGGCTAAAAAACGCAAACCTCAAAGAAAGAAACCGATTCATCGGTTTCCGCAGGTAACCCTATATTTTAGCTAACGAATGCGACATTTATTTTTTAGTTATAAAAACCGTTGAAACGGTTCCGGGTTATCTTTTTATGTGTTTATCCCACGGATAAATCCATTGGGTTGGCGTGTGTTGAAAAGTAAGAAATGTAGGGACAAGGCATGCCTTGTCCCGGTAAAGTTTATTTCAACAGCAACATTTTCTTCGTTTGGGAAAATTCACCGGCAGTCAGTTTGTAGAAATACAAACCGCTCGGCAGTCCGCCTGCGGCGGATGCAGCGTTGAACTCTACAGTGTAAGTTCCCGGAGATTGTTTTTTGTTTACAAGGGTTGCTATTTCTCTGCCAAGAACGTCGTATACTTTAAGTGTTATTGACACACCCCTGTCGCTCCGCTCCTTCCCCTCTCGAGAGGGGATTGAGGGGTGTGTTAATTTTGGGATGGCATATTTAATTGTTGTAGTAGGGTTAAACGGGTTCGGATAGTTTTGGTAAAGTGTAAAATTCTTAACAATTTCATCCTGACGATCTTTAATGTCAGTAAGGGTAGTTAAAATCACATAAGCGCTGTCCGGTCCCGGCCAGTCTTTTAACGGACTTAAATCGGTTCTTAAAGTTAAACTTGTGCCGATTTTATTTTGGTAAACATCATAAAAATGATAATCTCCACCGATATGATCCTTAAATCCAATCATTGCGCCTATATCAGCTCCGCTGAATGTGCCCTTCTGTACCGGTCCGTAGCAAAACTCTATTTTGTTTGTAGTCTCGTAAAGTCTTATTTGAAAATTAACCCTTGTTGTAGTAGTTCCCGGATCGTAATATGCGAGCATGTTTTTCCACTGAATGACTAAAGTTCTGTTGGGAGAACTTCCCAAAACTTTATAACTTAAATTACCACCGCCTGTTGTGTTTAAATCTTCCCACCACGGGCCCAAAGCTTTAGAAGGTCTTTCCGTTGAAGCTAATCTGCCATTCTCATTTGCACCGATTTGTCCTAGTTGCGAGGATGTTGATAATCCGCGGGTTGTACCGTCCGGTCCTGTTCCGAATTCAAGCCATCCGTTTGTGCTGACTTGAATTTTATCGTATGTGTAATGATCGTAAACAAAGGGAAACGGTAAATCTATTTTTGTCTGCGTGTCGTCTCCCTGTCCAAGATTCGTACCGTCATTAAATTCTTCGTAAATTTTGTAAATTTTAGTAACGGTCGATTGAGTTATTGACGGGGCTTCTATAACCTCGAAATATTGGAGGATGGTTTCATCCGAAGGGAGCTGAGATGTTTCGTGCCGTGTGTATTGTACTTTGTATTGCCCCGTATTTTGGGGGAGATAAGTTTCGTCGAATGTAAATTC
>JALVFE010000033.1 GCA_027030245.1 Melioribacteraceae bacterium | reverse complement strand
ATAATTATAAAAAGTTGTATTTATTAAGAGCTGCATTAAAAACTGAATTAGGATTAAATCAATCAAAGGTTGCTTAATTTATGTGGAGTCTCTCTAAAATATTTTCAACTAAGTTTGACTTTTTGCCTACCACTTAATCAATTCAGAATGAAAATAAATATACTATTAACAAAGAATAAAAAAGGTAAAATTATGGACGTAATACATTTGCATTTAATACTAACACATTTCCCAATAGTAGGAACAATAATCGGAATTGGAATTATGGCTTATGGTCAATTTGCTACTAATGACAATATAAAAAAGGTAGCATTAATAATTTTTATAATAATGGCTATTTTAACAATACCTGTATTTCTAACAGGCGAAGGAGCGGAAGAAACTGTTGAACATATAACAGGAGTTTCGGAACAACTAATTGAAAAGCACGAAGAACTTGCAGAAATAGCAATATGGTTAATGGGACTTTTAGGAACTCTATCAATAATTAACTTTTTCGCAATTATCAAAAAATTATCGTTTGTAAAAACTTTGAGTCTTATTACTCTAATGGTTTCATTGGTAACATTTGGACTTATTGCGAAAGTTGGAAATGAAGGCGGAAAAATTAGGCATTCTGAAATAAGGACAAATAATGTTAATAATGACAATGAAAGATTCAATGGCGATGAAAAAGAAGTCCACAATGATGATGATTGAATAATCACTACCGCTAATAATGCTTAACTGATGATTAAGGGTTTTGTGATTAGCTTTAAAATAATTTTATAGGGTAAAGTTAGTCACAAAACCCATAGTTTTGATTTTATAAATCGGTAAATACGGGTATGCAAGCTGTTGCCGGCAATTGGCAAAGATGTAAGAAAAATTGATTATGAAAAAAATCGATAAAAAATATTTGCTTTATTTTGCTGTTATCTCTCAATTGCTGTTTTATGTAAGTTGTTATAAACCGGTTAACAATGATGTGAAAGAATACGGTTTGTTTACTAAGAACATTATGGTGGATGGGATATCAAGACGGTATGCAATTTATATTCCGCAGAATATTGGGATATCGCCGGTTCCGCTGGTTTTTGAACTGCACGGAGGCGGCGTATACATTGAAGATATGACCGGTGAAAGCGGGCATAAAACTCCGTATAAATTGTGGATGGAACTTGCCGGAAAAGAAAAGTTTATTGTTGTATATCCCGAAGGATTAAACGGGAGTTACGATAAACCGACGTGGAATGATTGCCGCGGAGATTGTTATGTTAGTTCCAATGCTGATGATGTTCGCTTTATAGCCGAATTGATAAATAAAATCGAAAAGGAATTTTCTGTTGATCAAAATCGTATATATGTATCCGGAACTTCAAACGGCGGGTTTATGGCTCAAAGATTAGGCATTGAATTAAACAATAAGATTGCAGCAATAGCATCTGTTGCAGCCGCGTTGCCTGCTGTTTCGGATTGCAATCCCCCGGCCAATCCCATTTCGGTTTTGTTTATGAATGGAACCGATGATAATCATATGCCATACAACGGGGGAACAATCGGTAATCCTCCCAATCCTGACCATGGGAGCGTTTTATCTACAAGTGAAACAGTTGATTATTGGATTAGATTCAATCAAACTGATACCATTCGTGTAACTTATACTTATCCGGATTTAGATACTACAGACGGTGGAGTTGTGCAAAGATTTTTGTATAAAAACGGAAAAATGGGAACAGAAGTTGTTTTGTATAAAATTATTGGCGGAGGGCATTCGGCTCCGAGTATTAGAGAACAGTATTCAACCATATTTGAACATTATTTTAATAAACAAAATCACGATATTGAAATGACAAGAGAAGTATGGGATTTTTTTAAAAACAAAACACTTAACCGCTAACAATGTCTTGGAATATAAATATTTTAATCCCTTTGCCTTCATATGGTTTCGATCCAACAGAAGCCGCAATACCTTGGAAAATTCTGACCGGTAATGATATTAAAATAACTTTTGCAACACCAGAGGGTACTCCCGCACGCGGAGACAAAATTATGTTACCGGAAAAAAGTTGGGGATATTCAAGAACTTGCTTAAAACCCGAAAAGACGGCGTGGAAGCCTACAAACTAATGTTTAACAGCAATGAATTTAATCGTCCCTTACCTTACGATGAAATACAACCTTCCGTTTATGACGGAATTTTTTTAATTTGCCGTTTCAAGAAATTATAACGAAGATAATTATTTTTAAGCATGAAAGCGGCAAACGAGAGACCAAAATTAAAACCTGAATTAACCCGGTTCGATAGGATTCTGGAATATGCCGGATGGTTAGGATTGTTGATTGTATGGCTTTATACTCTAATCAACTACGCCGGGTTGCCGGATACAATTCCGGTTCATTTCAACATAACCGGTGAAGCGGATAGATTCGGGGATAAAAGCAATATTTTGATTTTACCGGTAGTTGCAACCGTAATTTTTATTGCGTTAACCTATCTTAATAAATTCCCGCATAAGTTTAATTATCCGGTTAGGATCACGGAAGGGAATGCACTAACTCAATATACGTTTGCGACCCGTTTAGTAAGAACGGTAAAAACATTAATTGTGTTGATATTTGGTCTCATCATTTACCGGACTATTCAAACCGCACACGGAATAGCTGAAGGGTTCGGGGTATGGTTTTTAATTGCAGTTTTGGCTCCTTTCTTTTTGCTGTTGCCGTATTTCTTGTATAAAGCACTTAAGAACAAATAAGACTTCCGGCAGCTTTGACTTTAGCGCTCAATGCGTGAAGACCGGTCAGTTAATAAAATAGGTTGAATTTGGCAGATATTGCTAACAATGTACATAAAATGTAAGTGAAACAGAATTAGTGCAAATCTGCTTAAACTTTTGTATAAGTAAAAATGATTGGGCTCGGCAGTGGGCTACTGTTCTTAATTTTGACCATTAGCTATAAACTTTTAGTAACCGTTGAATTCAAAAAAAGTATTCCAAATAAAAAATGAAAAAAAATTTGTACATACCGACCGGTTTGTATATATTTGCATTATGAAAATTAAAGAAACATATAATCCGGACAAAACAAGGAAAGATATTCTGCAAGCCGCCTTTAAAGAAATCTATGTAAACGGATTTCAATCAGCAAGTCTTACTAGGATATTGGCGAATGTAAATCATACCAAAGGAGCATTATACCACCATTTTTCCAATAAGAAAGAATTAGGGCTTAGTGTTATTGAGGAAATTATTGGTACAAGGATGTATGACTTATTTATGGCTCCTCTCGTCGGACAGAATGATCCGGTTCCGGTACTTGTAGATATTCTTCAAAAGAAAATAGATACTTTAACACCGGAAGAAATAAAATATGGTTGTCCCCTTAATAATTTGATACAAGAAATGAGTTCGATTGACAAAGATTTTCGCAATAGCTTAAAATATTTAATAGATAAATGGGTGACGGTTATCAGTGATGCTTTGGAAAGAGGGAAACAACATAACAATGTCAGTCGGAATGTAAATAGCAGAGGCGCAGCTTTATTTATAGTTTCATCTATAGAAGGAGCGTTCGGATTAGGAAAAACATCCGGTTCTTCGGATATTTTCAAACAGTGTATGATACAATTGCAAAATTATGTTAAATCATTGGCTTGATTTTTTTTATCCAATAATAATACCGACCGGTATGTATGTTTGTGTTTTGAACAAAAATTATAAATGATAATGAAATTAACTAAGTTATTTAAACAATAGGAGAACTTTATGGACTTTAAAGAAAAATATGGTCCCTGGGCCTTGATAACAGGAGCCTCTTCAGGGATAGGTGAAGAATTTGCAAAACAACTAGCACAAAAAGGATTAAATGTTGTTTTAGTTGCCAGAAGAATTGACAGATTAAAACGTTTGGCAAAAGAAATTGAAAATACATTTAAGGTAAACGCAGAAGTTGTACAAGCCGATTTAACTAAAGCTGATTTTTTAACGGGAATTAAAAAGGTTACCGACGGATGGGAAGTCGGTCTATTGGTAAGTAATGCCGGAATGATGTATATTGGAAATTACTTTGAAAATTCAATTGAAAACGAATTAAAAATGATTGATCTTAACATAAAAGCGCCAGCAATTCTTACGCACCATTTTGGACAGCGGATGATCAAAAGAAAAAAAGGAGGAATTATATATACTGCCTCAATGTTAGGATTTATAGGAACACCTTATTCTTCCGCTTACGCAGGTACAAAAGCCCAGGAAATTGTAAAAGCAGAAGGATTGGCTTATGAATTAAAATCCAAAGGTATTGATATCTTGGTATTAAATCCGGGACTTACGAAAACAGAAATGACAGCTAACAATGATTTTTCGGGAATGCCTATGAAATTAATGACCCCTGACCTGGTAGCCAAATCGGCAATAGATGGTATAGGTAAGAAAACATTAGTAACTCCAGGATTTATGAATAATATGATGAATTGGATGTCTAAACATCTGATGAGCAGAAAAATGAACACTAAGATGTTTGGTGGTTTTATGAAAAAGACATTTTGAAAAGTCAGTTGCTAACAAAGTATGAAAACTTTAACCGGAAGATTGCTAATATGCGCATAGCAGTTCACATGAAACTCTGTTGTGACATAAAGTATTCGGGTTCCGTATTCGGCTACAATTATTAATAAAAACCTTTTAATATGAGTTTGCAAAAGGGAAAACCGGAAATAACCAAAAGATTTGTATCGAAAGGGATATTTCCGTATCAGTATGCTTTTACTTTACTGATTCCGCTCAGGAATATTTTTCTTTCGCCGAAGCAGTTAATAAATAGACTTGAGCTTACCGACCGGATGAATGTATTGGAGGTCGGACCCGGTCCCGGTTATTATAGTCCAGCTATTGCCAAAATACTTACCAACGGTAAACTGGTTTTAGCCGATATTCAAAAGGAAATGCTCGATCTTTCAAAAAAGCGGCTGGAGAAAAAAGGTATAACGAACGTTGAGTATTATTTATGCGACGGAAATTCATTTCAATTCGAAGACGAAACATTCGACCGTATTTTTCTTGTATCCGTTTTGGGTGAAGTGGAAAACAAGGAAAATTATTTGAGCGAATTTTACAGAATTTTAAAGTATGATGGAATTCTCTCAATCTCCGAACTTCCCGGGGATCCCGACAGATTAACAATTGAAGAAGTAAAAACGTTAACGGGAAAGCACGGCTTTGAATTTTATAAGCTATACGGAAGTAAAAGAAATTACACAATTAATTTTAAGAAGAAATAGGTATATTAAAATCAATAAGTGGAATTCATTCTGATTAAAAAACTTAGAGTATAAGATGGGAAATCAAATAGGAAAAACGAAAGATGTAGGATTTCAATTCGGAATAAGGAGAACAATACATGTTTCGACTGAAAAGGTATGGGATTTTCTATTTTCCAGTAACGGGTTAAAAATTTGGCTCGGGAAATTAATGAACGAACTCGAGTTGAAAAAGGAATTTGAAACCGAAGAAGGAATCACTGCGTTTGTAAGAGTTTTTAAACCAAATTCTCATATCCGGCTTAATTGGAAACTTAAAACTTGGAAAAATATGACAACGGTTCAAATTCGGGTGATTGGGAATGAAACAAAAACGACAATTGCTATCCATCAAGAAAAATTATTGAACCTGCACCAGCGAAACGAAATGAAAGAATATTGGGGCGGAGTAATTGAGAAATTAACGAATAAAATAGCCGGCAAATAACATTATAATTAAAACCCGGCGTGAAGATTTATGAATTGTTTTAATATTTAAGTGTTTCCAAGCCCCCATCGCCTTTGATACTTACCGTTAAGAACATTTCCCGAAAGTAAAATTTGAGATTTACCAATAGTAAATGAACATGAATTTTGCGCATTTGTAAATCATGTATGATACGGAACTTGCATGTGGTAATTAGTGGAAAGGAGTGGCACTTTCCACAAGGAAATTTTTTGAGGAGGAATGGTTTGCTCCAACGTTGAAATTCCTTGTGTTAAAACATGTCGAGGCATAGGTTTCGGCATCAGTGCAATTAGCACACAATTAAATCTTTAACTTTTTCATGTTGAAGATTGAACCCCGCGACTTCAGTCGCGGGCTAAGAAACAAAAACCTCAAAGAAAGAAACCGATTTATCGGTTTCCACAGCTAAAAACATATTTTTGTTTAAAGAATGCGAATTTTTTTTTTGTGATATAAAAAACCGTTGAAACGGTTGCGGTTTATCTTTTGTGCTTATTCGCTGACCCACGGCGGTATGGCTTATCCCACGGATAAATCCGTCGGGTTGGTTTTTCTTCAAGAGGTTTAGGGACAAGGCATGCCTTGTCCCCGAATGAGACTACTTCATCAATATCATTTTCTTCGTTTGAGAAAAACTACCGGCTGTTAGTTTGTAGAAATACAATCCGCTCGGAAGTCCGCCTGCGGCGGATGCGGCATTAAACTCTACTGTGTAATTGCCGGGAGATTGTTTTTTGTTTACCAATGTTTTTATTTCTCTGCCGAGAACATCGTAAACTTTGAGAGTCACGAACTCCTCCTCTGTCCTCCCCTTTGCCAAAGGGGAGGAAGTGGGGATTGAATATTTAATTGTTGTTGTCGGGTTAAACGGATTAGGGTAATTTTGAAATAATTTAAAACTAAATTGTTGATGATTTTCATCCTCGATTCCGGTCAGTAAGTTCAGCAAATCGGGAATATACAATTTACCTTCAACCAAATACATTGACGGATTTTCTACAGAGGGTTTGTAATTATAAACTATGTGCAATGTATCGTCATCAGTTATACAGAAGTCGTGATATTCAAAACTGCCGTTTCCTTGGTAATAAGGTAATTTGGGAAAATAGAAATGTCCGAATCTGCCGTCGGGAGTATAAAAACTGATTTCTGCGCTGGTGGTATAGGTTACCCAGCCGTCCATATCTCCCCAAAACGCTGTTCCGTTTTTTGAGAATTGGATTCTCTCGTTATTTAAATATCTTGAAGAAGCAGAAGATAATAAATATGTATCGGTATTAGGACCTTGCGGATAATTGTCCGTTACTTTACTCCAAATCCCTGCACTCTTTACCCATACCGGTGAACTCATGTAATCTGATGAATTCTTTGCAATAAGTAGAACGTCACCGTTTGGTTTTTTCCCGATTGCAAGTCCGAAAAATCCGCCAAATACGTCTTCCATGGAACTGTCTGCCAAATCTTGCACGTAACCGTAGTTTGTTTTTCTAAAAACTCGAATTCCCCAATAATTATGACCTTCACTATCTTTTGAATGAAAAGAAAAAGCAACATATTCTCCGTCCTCCGTTACCGCCGGTGCTTTATCCACAATTTCGCCGTATGGTGAACTCCAAATTACCGTGTCTTCTCCTGTTGCCCAATTAGAATAAACGAGTTGCCATCTGTCTTTCCAATTACCAGGAGAAAGTTCATCGTAATTATCACGCCACCAGTAAACAGTTGCTCCGTTTTCCCCTTGAGAAATAGAGAAATTTTTATTGTCATACGACTCGGTAATATCGTCGTTATCCGGATTTGAATCATTATGCGGATCTGTTATCAATGTAGTAGTTGCCCATCCCGTTCCGGTTTCGTTTGTAAAGAACAAATTGGAATAGGCATTAACGTTTTTATCGGTAAAAAATACTATTGGAAGTTGTCCGTACATTAACATTGCTTTTACCGGCGAAAAATGGGTACTGTCGGAATAAGTATAAAGGTTTTCAAAATCCCACTTTCCGAAATTTTGTCTTTCCCCGAAAAGTAAATGTGTTCCGGCTTTATTGGTTTGAGGATCGATGTAAGTTTTTTTTGCCGCTAATAAAATTCTATTACCATTGGTTGTGAAATGAACATCGCCATATCCCCAATACCACAATCTGCCGTAGGGGTTGGTTGCGCTGGAAAGAGAGTCTATTATTTTAAACTCAATTAAATTTGTTGGATTTGTTTGGGCATGCAAATTGTAAACTAAACTTAAAAGCAGTAACCAAAAGATTTTACGCATTTTGATCACCTCTTAAGAATTGTTCGAAATTTGACACCCTAAAATAATATACCGGTATCTTATTTACAAGTGACTTTAATCACAAGAATTCTATAAAACATAATTACTGCCGGTTGTATGCAGTTAGCCTGTTAGGAAATTATTATCTTTCGTGATATGGAGCTTGTAGATGGTGATAATTGGTGGAGAGGAGTGGTACTTCCCACCAGGTAATTTTTGGGGAGGAATAGTTCTCTTCAAAGTTGAAATTCTTTGTGCTAAAACATGTCGAGGCATAGGTTTCGGCATCAGTGCAATTAGCGCACAATTAAATCTTTAACTTTTTCATGTTGAAGATTGAACTCCGCGACTTCAGTCGCGGGCTAAGTTTCTGCTATAAAAACCATTGAAACGGTTGCGGTTTATCTTTTTATGCTTATTCGCTGACCCACGGCGGTATGGCTTATCCCACGGATAAATCCGTCGGGTTGTCTTTTCTTCAAGAGGTTTAGGGACAAGGCATGCCTTGTCCCCGAATGCAGTTATTTGGGACTACTTCATCAATATCATTTTCTTCGTTTGAGAAAAACTACCTGCTGTAAGTTTGTAGAAATACAATCCGCTCGGAAGATTTGCGGCATTAAACTCTACTGTGTAATTGCCGGGAGATTGTTTTTTGTTTACCAATGTTTTTATTTCTCTGCCGAGAACATCGTAAACTTTGAGAGTCACGAACCCCTCCTCTGTCCTCCCCTTTGCCAAAGGGGAGGAAGTGGGGATTGAATATTTAATTGTTGTTGTCGGGTTAAACGGATTCGGGTAATTTTGTAAAAGTTCAAATCTACCCGGAAGTTCCGTATTTACCTCAATAAGCTTGGAATATTTATACGAGCCGTCCGTGTCAATTTGTTTTAGACGGTAAATATATTTTCCGCCCGTAACCGAATTGTCCAAAAACTTATACTGTTTCGGTGAATTGCTATTGCCGTGCCCCTCAACAAAACCAATCTTTTCCCATTCGTTACTCTGCTTAACAATCTGAGCAACGGATCGTTCTATTTCAAAACCGTAGTTATTTACTTCGGTTGCTGTTTTCCAACTAAGCAAAACTCCGTCTTGTTGCGCATTAGCCGAAAATGATGTTAACTCAACCGGTAAAGCAGAATTAGAGTCGTAATATAAAAATGCCATTCCGTTCTGAATATGATCAAAATTACTAACCACAAAATTGTTTTTCCCGTCACCGTTAAAATCACCAACCCCACAGGCAACTGGGGAAGAAGAACTAATATAATATTTAGTGTAGTCCAAGACGATTGTATATTGCGGAGTTGTAGACATGCTGGAACCTC
The DNA here is from genome assembly GCA_027030245.1 of Melioribacteraceae bacterium. Lineage (GTDB taxonomy): Bacteria > Bacteroidota > Ignavibacteria > Ignavibacteriales > Melioribacteraceae > BMS3ABIN04. The sequence goes on along the minus strand of JALVFE010000033.1, from coordinate 53,739 downwards.
CGTAATAAATATAGCTTTTTCCCATAGTGGTATGGTACGAATCGATATAGAAATATGGAGCCCCAACAATAACGTCATCGTAGCCGTCGCTATTAATGTCGCCAATTTTAGATACTATATAACCAAATTCATCTCCGGGGGTTTCGGCATCAAGTGTTACGCCGGCTGTTGTGCTCATGGGGGAACCGCCATAAAAAATGTATGCTCTTCCATCCGAGTTATATTTGTATGCCCCAATAATTACATCATCATAGCCGTCACCGTTAACATCTCCTGCACTGGAAAGAGCTCTTCCAAATCCATCATAACCATGCTCACCCGAAAGTCCGACATCGGCAGTGGCATCCATTGATTGTCCGCCAAAATAAATTAGTACTCTTCCTAGATTGCTGGATGAATAGTGATCACCGGAAACCATCACGTCATCATATCCATCATTATTGACATCACCTGCACTGGATACATGTTTGCCAAAATTTTGTAAGCTTGTTTCTTCCAGGTGTACATCGGAGGTTAAACTAAGCGTTTCGCCTCCGAAAAATATATCTGCATATTTGCTATTCGAACCAATAATTATGTCATCGTATCCGTCTCCGTTAACATCGCCGGCTGATGAAAGAGAAGTACCAAAATATTGATAATTATATTTACCTTTAAATACAAAATCATGTTGGGTATCCATGGGATTGCCGCCGTAATATAAATATACTTCACCTTTATAATTATCGGCAGAAGTATTGGCAATCAAGAAATCATCGTAACCGTCCCCGTTAACATCTCCGGCAGAAGAAATTTCCCCTCTGCCCGGAATAGTAAGATCTGCAACGGTATCCGCATTTATTCCCCCGAAATAAAAATAAGTTATTCCCTCTCCATTATTATACATGGTAGCTTCTACAGCTATATCCGGATAGCCGTCTCCGTTAAAATCGCCTGAAGTCATATACTGGCCAAATGTATTTCCACTTCCCTCACCGACAAAGTGAACGTCCACATAGTTATCCATTGACTGACTGCCTAAATATAGATATACCGAACCTACAGAATTACTTTCATTTGCATCGCTGACAATAATATCACTAAAGCCATCATTATTAATATCTCCGGCATAGGCTACGGGCAAACCAAATGAACTCCATTGAGTTTCGCCTTCGGAAAAACTATAATCCATAACATTATCCATTGTAGAGCCGCCTAAAAAGATATATGCATGCCCGGCTTTAGTATCATCGTAATAAAAATTATCGGAAACAAGCACATCGTCGTAACCATCGTTATTTACATCTCCTGCTGTTGAAACAGAACCTCCGAAGTCTCCGCCGGTATAAATAAGATTTACATCTGCGGTCGGGTCCAAAGTTGAACCTCCATAGTAAATATACGCGCTTGTAGTATTTGAATTTCCAATAATAACATCATCGTAATTATCTCCGTTAACATCCCCTGCGGAAGAGACCGTAGAACCAAATTCTGCATATTCGGATGGATCGTTATCTGTGAGCACAAGGTCGTAAGTAGTATCGGGATTTGCACCACCCAAGTAAATGTATGCTTCATCGGCTCCGTAAGCGCCTACAATTATATCCGAGTATCCGTCGTTATTAAAATCTCCTGCCGAAGCGACGGAATAGCCGAATTGATCTCCATCGTTTTTTCCCACAAAAAGCATGTCCCGCGTATTATCCATATTTACGCCGCCGAAATAAAGATGAACGCCTCCGGTATAATCACCGTCGTGTATATCATCATTTTCATATTCTGAAGAACCGATGATTATATCGTCGTAACCGTCGCCGTTGAAATCACCGGCTGAAGCGACAGAAATTGCAAACTTGCCATTTTCGTATTCGGGATAACTATCTTTTCCTATAAAGATTAAATCTGCAACCGTATCCATTTCGGCGCCTCCAAAATAAAGATAAGCTTTTCCGTCGTCAAAATTGGCTCCGTAAGCTCCGATTATAATATCGTCATAACCATCGCCGTTTACATCGCCCGCCGTGGAAACCGAACATCCGAAATAGTTGTCAACTTGTTCGCCAATGAACGTAAGATCGGGTATCGAATCCATTTGAGCGCCACCGAAATAAAGATAAGCTTTTCCGATATTCTCGTAATCACCGTATTTATAAGCGCCAACGATTATATCGCTGTAGCCGTCTCCGTTAACATCGCCTGCATATTGAACCGCACTACCAAAATGGGTTGTGCCAATATTGTTCATCTCCTCAAACCGATTAACCAATTGTAATTGAGCAAGGGAAACGCTGCTATTCAATTCGATTAGAAACAATGTTGTTAAAAAGAGTAATAAGTTTTTCATGTTACACCTATATTCTATTTTGTATTTAATAAATTCTTTCGTATTCAAATTTTTATTTAACTTCCGTGTCACTTTTTCCCGCCAACGTATTTGCCTAATATATTTACGAAACCCTGTGATTCTTTCGGTTCTTCGAAAAAGAGAATTTCCTTCATATTATTAATTAAGTTTTCCGGGAAACTTGCCTTGCCGCGCAGAACCATGTTTAGTTCTTCTATGATATGTTCTATCTTTTCCATTTTATAGATAATTGCCGAAACGCCTGTCTTTATTGTTTCAATTAGAATTTCATCATCCGGTTTGTCGGTCAGGGCAACAAATTTAATCTGGTTATAGTCGCTGTAGTTTTTAATGTGTTTTATATAATTGATATTTTTTGCACATGCTTCAAAAAGAATTACATTTGCTGAAGAAATTTGGCTTTGAGATAAAGATTTGAAATCCCTTGATATTTTGATAGAAACCGATTCCATGTTTTTATCTAAAAGTTTCTTTAGACTCTTGGCGTAAAAAATGTTATTGTTTACAATCAGTAAATTCATTTTCATCAATATTGTTGGGGGCAAAATATAGGATGGCTAAAAGCAAATCTATTAGCAAATTGAGTAATTTTTATGGTTTTGGAGGGAAATTCCTATCACTTTGAGTAGGATTATTAAAAAATGTAGTGGTCGATACTAATCTAATAATCCCTTTTTATAAGCTATGGCTATCGCTTCCGATTTGGAAGATGTTTGCAGTTTTTCGTAAATGCGTTTTATGTAATAGCGCACCGTATGTACGCTTATATTCAATTCTTCGGCAATGTAAGCGTAGTTTTTTCCTTTTGCTATATTTTCCAGAACGGTTTTTTCTTTGAAAGAAAAGTTAATCTCGTTTTCAATGGAAATGTTGGTTTTTGAACGTAACAGGTTTACTACTTTGTTTGCGATATTAGCATTCATTGGAGAACCGCCGGCATTTAATTCTTCTATCGCTTCTATTATTTTTGCCGGTGATGTGTTTTTCGATAAATAACCGCTGGCTCCGGCTAACAAAGCCTCGAATATTCTTTTGTCGTCTTCGTATACCGTAAGCATCATAATTTTAACATCGGGAAGTAATTTTTTTACTTTGATCACTCCGTCTATTCCCGACATCCCCGGCAGATTTATGTCGCTGATTATTATATCCGGATTTAGCTCTTCGATTTCGGGGAGAAGTGTTTCATATTTTTCATAGGTTTTAATGCACCTTAAACCATTCGTTCCGTTAATCAACGCTCCGATTCCCTCGCGAAATATCGGATTGTCTTCAACGATTACTACTTTAACCATTTTATCCTGCTTCTTTTTATGGGTATTTTAATTATGACCTTTGTTCCGTTTTGATCACTTTCAATAGCAAACCCCGCATTAATGGTTTCCGCTCTTTTTCTCATGTTATACAAGCCGTTCCCTTTATCGTGATCCTCTTTTTTCAGTCCAACGCCATCGTCAATAATTTCAAATACAAGATATTGATTTAATTTTTTTATGTTGATAAAAATATTTTTTCCTTTGCTGTATTTTAATGCGTTATTTACCGCTTCTTTTATTATCAAATATAGATTTTGTCTTACTTCCAGCGGCAGGTTTATCTCCTTTAATTTTTCAACATAGTTGATATGCAAATTTATTTTAGCGTGAAAAAAGACTTCCTGATATGTGTTTTGAATTCTGTTAATCAAATCGCCGAGACTTTCTTCTTTGGGATTAACTATCCAAATGATATCGCTTAAACTTTTAATCAGTTTCCGTGTCGAATCCCCGATCTGGTCGAGCCCGTTGATAAGCTTGTCATCGAACGTTTTGTTATATTTTAGAAGTTCGCTTAAAATTGAAATTTCGGATAATCCGGAACCTATTTCGTCGTGCAAATCGGCTGAGATTTTACTTCTCAATTTCTCGAGTCGCATTATATTTTTTAACCGGTAATTCAGTATTGAGTAAACTATTAGAACGGCGAGCACAAAAAGTGAAGCCGTAAACTGCCAAGTTTGCCAGAAGGGTTTTGCAATTTCGAAAGAAATTGATACCGGTTTTGACCAAATACCCCAGTTGTTGTTAGCGGCAACCATGAATTTGTATTCACCGGGAGGAAGTTTTGCATATCTAATTTCGTTTTTATTATCTATATTCCATTTTCTATCGGCGTTTTTAAGTTTGTATTTATATTTAACTATTTGCGGATCAAGGTAATTGAGTCCGACAAACTTGAAAGTTATATCATTATCATAATAATTAAGCTTTAAATCATTTAAGCTATCGCTGAAAGGAATGCTTTTATCCAATATTTTTACGGATGTAAAAATAATCGGTGTATCTGATTCCGAATTATCATTTATTGCGGGATTTATTTTCGTAACGCCACCGATAGTTCCAACCCAAACATTTCCTTCCTTATCTTTATATAATGCCCCTTGGTTGCATTCGCTGTTTGCCAATCCGCTTTGTTTGAAAAGTTGTCGCACTTTAAATTTTCCGGGAGCGGAGAATTTGATGATATTCAAACCTCTATCGGTTCCGGCGTAGATATTACCGTAATCGTCACCGGTAATGCTAACTACAACATTATTCGATAAGCCGGTACTGACGTTTACCGTGTCACGGCGACCGTCCGGATAGCATTTGATGATTCCTTTCTCGTTCGTTCCGAGGTACAGGTTGTCCCGTTCATCCTCATAAATCGCCCATATTGAGCAATCTTTTATATCGTCTAAATATTTTATGAATTTTTTGTTTTTGTATTTATAAAGACCGTCTTTTTTAACGCTGACTACTATCGTTCCGTCGTGTTTTTTAAGTGAGGATAAGATGATAGGATTTAATATTCCGTCGCCTATAGTTAAAGTATCGATAATTTTTTTCCCGTCGAAGACCGCAATTCCTTTTGACCTTGTAATGAAAAAGAGTGTGTCTTTGTTGTATTCTTCAATAGTACACGTAGTGTTTTCGAACATTCCGATTTTACGGTTTAATCGTTTAATCTTATTACCCTTAATTAAATTAACCCCGTCCGAATATGTGCTTACGTATAAGTTCCCGGTTGAATCTTCAAAAAGGGATACTACCAAATTATCTCCCAAACCGTTTTTAGTGGTTATCGAACGGAAATGATTGTTCTTAAAAAGGGAAATCCCTTCGTCGGTGAGAAAACAAAAAGAACCGTCTTTCAACTCTTTTATTCGCCAAACATTATTATGAAGCAAACCGATGCTTTTGTTATAAGTAGCAAATGAATTTTCTTGATAAGTGTAGAAGCCGTTGCCTGCGCTGAGAAATAAATAAGCTCCATCTTCGTTCAACGAAAATACTTTAAGAATAAATTCATTTTGAAGTCCGTTTTTTTGAGTTAATATTTTTGAAATTTTATTATTCACAACTATTGCAATTCCGTTTGTTGTAGCAACAAAAAGTTTGTTTTTTGAATCTAATTGCAAATCGTTTACTATGTTGGAAGGCAAACCGTTTCTGCGGGAAAGAACCGTTTTTGTTTTATTAATGTTATCGTACAAAATAAGACCGAAACCTTGAAGCGCAACATAAAGCGAATCGTTACTTAATTCAACCAAATCCACAACAGGAAATTTTTTATATACCGGTTCGAAAATTATCCGTTTGATTTTATTGCCTGTTATTTGATAAATCCCTCCCGAGCGTGTTCCGATTAAAATATCGCCGTTCTTTCTTTCTAAAATGGAAATCGGGATAAAATTATTTTTTTCGCTATCAAGTTCCAAATTGTGAAATCCGTTTTTATCTTTAATCCATAAACCGGAATTTTCGGAAAGAATATAGAGTTTATTATTCCTTGAAAGGTAAACATCGTTTATTTTTGATTTTAGTTCATTTGGTAAATTCTCCGGGAAGAGAAATCGCTCATCCTTTTTATAAACAAGTCCTTCGTCTGTGGCAACAAACAGAACACCGTTTTCGTCTTCGCAAATGGATTTAATAAAACTTGACGGAAGTCCGTCTTCGCCGTAATAATTTTTGAATTCAACACTGTTCCATTCGGATAATCCGGAAGAAGTTCCCAACCAAAGAATATTGCGGTGATCTTTATAAGCGCAAGTTACTTCGGAATATGAAAGTCCGTCATCAACGGTAATGTTATTTGTCACTAATATTTGTGAAAACAAAGGGGAGGAAAGAGAGAATGATATGACAAAAAGTATAAAGAATCTCAATTGTTATATATATTGTTATAGTTTTGAAAAGATTTATAAAAGTACTAAAAAAATATATATCACGAAATATTTTAATTACGATTTAAGCTCTATTTCCTTAACGTGCTCTGCAATCCGAATTAAATCCGTGGATAAGAAATATTTACGATGTTTACGGAATGATTAAGGATGAATTAAAGTTCACGGTTGCGTATTTGATATTTGTTCAATAATAATGTTGAAGGTGGACTTTGAGAAATTCTAAAAAAATATTGTGGAAATTTAACGGCTTGACTAAATTCATACTGTATAAATTAAAAGAAAGAATAAAACGATATGAAAAAATTTACTTTTCTTTCCCCGTTCCAAAAATTTATAAAGCTGGAAAGCTTTGCGGGGATATTACTATTGGCTGCTACGGTTATTGCAATTATTTGGGCGAATTCCCCGTTTAATTACGTATATCAAAATATACTGAATTATAAAATCGGTTTTTATTCGCAAAGTTTTGAATTAATCAAACCGGCAATCCTTTGGATTAACGATGGTCTCATGGCTATTTTCTTTTTCTTAATCGGTTTGGAACTTAAACGCGAATTGTTAATTGGAGAAATTAGTTCTGTAAAGAAAGCAATGCTTCCGTTAATCGGTGCATTGGGCGGCGTGCTGGTTCCGATCGGAATATATTTAATATTAAATCAAAATCCCGGAACCGTTCAAGGTTGGGGTATTCCGATGGCAACCGATATTGCTTTTGCATTAGCAATATTGACAATTTTAGGCAAACGGGTTCCTTTAAGTTTAAAGATATTTTTAACCGCTTTTGCAATCATCGATGATATAGCCGCCGTGCTTGTAATAGCAATATTTTACAGCGCAGAGATTGTTTGGTCGTTTGTTTTAATCGGAATTATTCTGATAATTTTATTGGGCGTCATTTACAGAAAATTTAACTATTCCGTTTGGCCGGGTTTAATAATTGCCGTTGTAACTTGGACGCTGTTTTTAAAATCCGGAATTCATCCGACAATAGCGGGTGTACTTTTGGCATTAACAATCCCAATTAAGAAACGAATCAGGATAAATCAATTTTCGGAAAAACTCGGTGAAATATCGGGAGCGTTTACAAGCGGAGAGATTGACGATTCCCATATTCTCACAAATGATGAAATTCATAAAATCGATAATTTGGATTCTCTTATTTCCAAAGCCAGATCGCCTTTACAATATCTTGAACATAAACTAAACAACGTTGTTGCTTATTTTATTTTGCCTGTGTTTGCTTTTGCCAATGCCGGTGTTGAAATAAGCTCCGGTTTTAATTTTGATTTTTCTCTGATTGTAAATATTGCAATCAGTTTGTTTGCCGGTAAGTTTATCGGTGTTTCGCTCTTTTCGTATTTGGGTATAAAATTAAATTTAACCGAACTGCCAACGGGAACAAATTTTACTCATATTTTGGGAATTGCAATTATTGCGGGCGTCGGATTTACAATGTCGATTTTTATCGCTAATCTTGCGTTCGGTGAAAGTCTTGTTCACATAAATTCTGCAAAAGTTGGTATTATAATCGGATCGTTAATTTCCGGTGTTCTGGGATTTATAATTTTGAAGATTACATTAAACAAATAATAATACAGAGCATTAAGGATTTTTTCTGTCTTTGTGCGGAAAGAAGAAAAAAGAAAAACATTTTCCGGAACTTGGCAATTTGAACAATTCCATTTTATTCCCTGGCCTTTTGTTTGCTGGTTTACTTTTTAAGTTTCGTTTTTTGCAATATTCTCAACGGCCACTATTATTTCGGTTTTATTTCTTTCTGCTTTTTTTATTATCTCATCCAAATAATTTTCACCTAAATGTGATTTGACCCATTCAATTTCCTTAATAAAATTTTGCAAATTATTATTGTTATTTTCATTTAAATCATATTTCACAATACGGCGCAAAGTATATTTAGTAAGTGTTTGGAAATTCCGTAAATCATTGAGTAAAACTAAAATGAATGGTATTATCGGTTCAAGTTCATTTCTATATCTTTTTAATGCGGTATTCAAATTATTGAAAGCTTTTTGTTCAATCGATGTAGCAGTTTGAGTAGTTTTGAACGCCGGTTTGTATTTTTTCATGCGTTCATATTGTATCCAGAAATTTTTACTCAAGTTTAATTTCTTCTCATCCGGCTTACATTCAACCGAATTAAGAAGCTCATCAAATGAGATAAGATTAATCTTAGATTTATTATTTTGTAAATCAGTGTTTTTCTGAATGAACAAACTTAATCCCTTTTTCCGCAATACAATTAGTTCATTTCTAGAAAAAGCTTTTGCTGTTTTAATTCTGATAGGCAGTCTTTTAACGCGAGAAACAATTTCCGGGTATTTTTCTTTAATGTCATTAAAGCGATTTCGTAAGATTGTAATTGTATTTAATTCATCTTCATTTTCCGGATTTGAATTTATTCTTTTAAACATTTCACTCGGAGTTGGTTCTTCATCGGGAGCAAATATTTTTGCGTCTTCACCTAATGCGTTATGAATTAAAAACATTTTGTTAGCGGCAATCTCTCTGCTTTTAACAATATCAGCTCCTTTTTCGGAAGGGAAAAAATTGTAAATAAACAATTCATCAAAAACCTTTACGCCTATTCTGTTTATTCTGCCAACTCTTTGAATAACGCGAGTAGGATTCCATGGAATGTCGTAATTTATAATAGCGCCGGCGCGATTTAAATTTATCCCTTCAGATAACTTGTCCGAAGTGAAAAGAATTTCATAATCGTTTTTTTGTTCACCCTTATATTGAGCATTGAAGTTTGCATTTAATTTGTGGGAAAATTCCAGAGTTAAACTCCTATCCGAAAAAAGAACTTTATCGCCAAAACGTTTTTTGAAAAACGGTTTTAGTGATTTTAATGTATCGAAATATTCAGTGAAAACAACTACTTTTCTCTTAAGCTTCTTGTTTGCATTAATAATTTTTTCTATTTCATTAAGAACTTTTTCTCTTTTCGGATCGGAATCAAAAAGAGAAAGTTCTTCTATTTCTTCTTTTATCTTACCGAATAGCTGAATATCCTTCTCGATATTTTCGATAAATTCATCTTTTCTTTTAAATTTATTTACATCATAAACTTTATTATGTTTTGGAAGATTTTTTTCTTTGAGCGATTCAGCAAAAACCTCAAGCGCTTCATCTATCTTATCAGCATCATCTTCATATATTTCTTCAATCAATTTTCTATCCAAAATGTATTTATCCGTTTTCTTAATAAACTCCAAAACTATTTTATTTACTTTATAAAACCTTTCGATACTGGTTTTAAAAGCGCCGAATGAGCTTTCGAATCTTTTAACAAGCAATCTTCTCATAAAATCATACAAGTTGCGTTGTTGTAGAAAGGTTCTATTTTCTTCTATTCCTAATTTTTCTTCATCTACTATTTTCTTTTCATATAAAAACGGTTGATAAATAGCACCGGTAAACTCTCCGTCACGTCCGAAATAAGCGTTAATAACTTTATCATAAAATTTTGATTGCTCGGGAGTAAGTTCATAGAACAACTCAATTGGGTCTTTTACTTCGGATAGTTCTGTTACTTCTTTGGAATAGAGAAAATCATTTTTTAAGTCTAACCGGTTTCTTCTGATAATAATTGGCTCAAGTACGCTTTTTATTTCTTTTGCCAGCTCTTTCGTTTTATTTTTAACTAAATTTATATTGATGGGTGGTTCAAGCTCTAGAATCGATTTGTAATATCTTTCCGCTTTCTTTACATTATCTTTATTTTTTGAGTTATAGTTCTTAGTAATATATGATAAACGGTAAAACAAATATTGATAAGAAGAAAATCGACTCTCCAAATCATCGTCAAGTGTAATTCCAGATTTACCGGGAATAATAAACAATTTTAACAGAGAAAAAATATCGGACGGACTATTATTGAAAGGTGTTGCAGTTAAAAGAATAACTTTTTTGTTTCTGCATATTGTTTGGAGAGCTTCGTAAGCTGCCGTATCTTGATTTCGGAAACGATGTGCTTCATCCACAATTATTACTTCCGGGACGTCAGAATTATTTTTAAAATATTCTGCCAATTGCTCCAATTTGCCTGTGGATTCAACTTCCCAATCAAATAATTCAAAACGCTGTAAATATTCATACCAACCGGAAGCTTCACCAAACTTATTCCTTTTTTCTCCGATTAAAGCCGGCGGACAAATTACAAAGCCGCGCTTACCTAAATTTTTTGCAATTAATGATGCAATTACGGATTTGCCAAGCCCTACAACATCGGCTATAATAACGCCGTTGTAGTTTTCGATAATCGAAAGAGCTTGATTCACGGCATCAATTTGATAACTTAATCTTTTGAAATCATTTTTTTCCAGTAGTCTTTCAACATGTGGTTTAATCTGTTTTAATTCCATCATTTCGAGATAGATGCGGAGTATAAAAACATAAGCTTCAAAAGGCGTTACGTTTGCGGCTTGCGACCTATTGCGGATAAAATCAATAATATATTGTTTCCTTTCAGGCACTTCTGTTATTTTAATTGAAGAATCCCACAATTCGTCAAAATATTTTTCCGCCTCATCGGTTCCGTAATCTCTGATTTCCACATTAAATTCGTTTTGATTTTTTAAACCGGCTTTGGTTAAATTACTGCTGCCTGTTATAAATTCGGAAGGAATAACTGTTGCGGCATCTCCGGTTAAATTAAAAATGTAAAGCTTTGAGTGATTGGATTCCAGCGTTTTTCTTATAATCAGCTTATCTTTTTCTATCAATTCAATAAAAAATTCAACTTGGTTGTAAAACTGTTCAACATCAAGGTCTTCATTATTCAATGCAATATTTAAAGAACGGAAATAATTGTTTAGCATTTCTTCGTTTGAGAGACCGGAATTATCTTCCGTTAATTCAAAAATTCCACGCAAGGTTTTATCAACCTCAAGACCAATTAATAACTTTATTTTAAAATCATCGTTTTTATCGATACGCTCTTTCAAAGTATCGTGCAATTGTTTCCACCCCGAAAAATAAAAGAACCCAACCAGAAATTTTAATTCCTTGCTGACCGAAATCAGTTGCCGTAAACGGTTTTCCAGCAATTTTGTTTTTTGCGGATTGTTTGTAATGAAATTGTTTGCCATAAGTTTTAAGAAAAATAATTACCAATCATGTAATGTAAAGCCTTAAATTTTGGGGCTCTAAGTTACACAAAAAGTATCATCAATTAAATTTGAAATTAAATTTCCTGAGTAAATCGAAAGTATTAATGTATTTAACGTTAAATTCTCTACAGACATTGGGGATAGGTATTTTCTTTTTAATTTTTGTATCTAAAACTTCGTGCGTAACAACAGTAAAATTATATGAACTGGCAGTGGCAACAATCCAAGCATCAGCATTGTCATCACGGGCAAAGTCATCTTTTGCAGTTTGTAAAAATTGTTCTTGGGAATATGCCCATTTCATTAGCGAAGCATAATTAGTGATAATGTCAGAATCTGTATTTGTTTTTATAAAAGCAAAACTAAATTTATTTTTTATCCATTTGGCAAGTTGATCATCACTTCTTGTTAACTCGTTATAGACTCTATCAATACTTATTAAAAAATTATTGCGGGCGCTATTAATTAAAAATTTCCAAAAAGTCGGAGCTATATCGAATGCATAATACCGTCGATAAGCTTCAATAAAGACATTTGCATCAAGAATGTATTTTATCTTCACATTACTCATTAAGCTTTATAAAACTTTTTTTCAAATTCATCAAAAGTAGTTGCGGTTAATCCGGTAAGCTTGTATGCATCTCTATAAAGCAAGGTACCCCTTTTTACTTCTGTAATCACAATATTTGCAAATCGTTTCCCAATCCGTAACGGTTGAGCATTATAATAGTTACCTCCTTCATTTTCTTTTTTCCCTTTTGGAATACTTGTTATATATTCATTATAAAATTCGAAGAAATCCTTTTTTGTAATTAAATTTAAGTCAAGCAGCCTTCGGGCGGCGACAATTTTACTTACCTTGAAATGTCTGGCAATAGCTTGAAAATAGTCATCTTCGTTTTTTAAGGTATTCCAGTTGTCTAATATTTGTTTTTCAGGCACTAATAATTCGGCGGCAACTTTGTTACATAATATTTCCACCTTATTCTCTGCAGGTAACATTTGGCGAAGATCAAATGCAGCGCTGCTTCCCAACCAAACGTGCGCAAGCTCATGCGCAAGCGTAAACATTTGCGCTGCTTTAAAATCATTTCCGTTGATAAAAAGAAAAGGCGCATAATCATCGACTAATACAAAGCCTCTGAATTCTTTGTAATTTAATTTTCGATGTGTGTTATTACCAACTATGCCGTTACGAATAACATTTATTCCTATAGATTCTGTTTTTTCAATTAAATAATTTAATGCATATTCCCAATTGGGGAGCTTGCTTGCCCATAAATCGTCAATAGCTAATTCGGCTTTTATTTTTCCGGCTATTTCTATGTAATCCTCATTGGATTTTTCAGAGCCAACAAAATGGAGTTTATCAGCGCCGCTCTGAATTAAAAAATCTTTCAACCAAACCTTTCGTTGCTCAACAATTTTAACTGTATCGATTAATTCGGGAGAAAAAGAAAAAGGTAATTCTTCCTTCATAGTTCTAAAAAATGGGATAGAGAGTTTTATTTCAGGTCTCTTATCCAAAAAGAAAAAACCAAAAGGCACTCTTGTAGCTTTAGCAAATTTTTCTAATTGTCTTACGGTAGGATAATCCTCTTTGTTAAGCCACCTATTCAATTTAGGGAACTTTGCTGCAATCTCTGCTCCTTGTGTAGAATAATCAAGCGCCCATTCTAAAATTTCAATATTTATACCGGTGAGTTTAAGCATATTGCAAATTATTTCTTTTGTTTAATATACATATTTTAAAATTATTTGTGAATTGGTAACAGAAAAATGCCTGCCACGAATGCACGAATGGTGTAATTTTAATCTTGTTTAGTTATGTATGGTTCGGATTTAGTTTGTATTATTAACATTAATAATTGTCGTAGTTGCTTTGAAAAAGATACGGATCTAGAAATTATAAATCTAAAATGCTAAAGATTTCAGTATAATCAGTTTCTATATGAATAAATTCAAATTCTAATTTCGTCTCCGAATTTATACTATCAAAAGTATTTTTGCTTCTTTGATCCGCTGTAATATAATATCCTATTTTAGGTTCTTGGTTAGCTTGAGCAAAAAGTTTTGCGTCATTTATAATAATCGGTCTTTCATTAACTTTTAATATGCCTTTCTTCCTTTTGTCATAAAGTATTTCAGCTAATTTCCCGGCAGATACGGCGTGATTATAATTAAACGGCAAAACAATTAAGTTTTTTAAAGGCAATTCATCAGGCGAACCTTTAACGCAAAATTCGGCAATACTTATGGTTGAAATATAAATAGGAATGTTATTATTAAGTAAATGCTTATAATAATTATTTGCACTTTTATATAAAGGATCGTTTTCTTTTAGTAATCTAAGGAAGAAACTTGTGTCTAATAAAAAACCGTCAGACATCATATCCTCTCAATTCATTCATTAACTCGTCAGGATCCGTGTCATTTAACCATCTTGATGCTTTTTCCCTTAATAGTTTTAAGTATCTTTCATCGTAAGAACTATCAAAGTCTAATAATTCAATAAATTCCAAATCGTTTTTATCCACTTCGCCGGTTGAAGTATTTTGTTTGCCTTTTGCCCTAATACCATACCATTTATATAAAATGTTTTTTTCAACTTTTTCTAAAAATGATTGCGGAGTTCTTATTATTAGGGTTCCGTAATCTTGCGTATATAAATGAATGTTTGCTTTTTCTTTCCCGCCGGCATTTGTAATCTTACCATAAAAATAAAATTCGGCGTTGACCCATTCTTCTTCTGTCCTAAAATAATATGTCGATTTGTCAATTTTAAGCGAAGGCGAATTAGGCAATGAAGTCTTTATTTCAAACTCATAGTTTTTTTCAATTGATTTTTTTTGTAAAGATTCTATAGCTTTGGCGCTGTTTAGTTCTAGAAAATCAATCTGTTGCGTGCTAATTATTTGGGAAATAATAGCGGAAAACCCAATGACAACTTGAGCGCTGGTTTTAAAGATATTTTTAACGGAACCCTCTTCAATTCTATAACTAATTAATGGGCGTTTAGAACGATCGCCGGGGAACAGTAATTTTTCTGTTTGCTCTATTAATTCAACTAATTCCTTTATGTCAAAATTATCCGGCGTTAACTCAATGTTTCCTTTAAAACCGGAAATATTAATCTCTATGTGTGCTATATTTTGCATATTATTAAATTACGAAAAAATAAAATAAAGTTTACACACTCTTCGCTTTTTTCAATCTGTTCTGCACAAGCTCAGCAGTTGCCCAATATACTTCTTTCCGTTCTTCTTCGGTTAAACCGATTGCGTCAAATATTATGTCATCAAGCTCTTTTCTGTCGGGCAATGGATTCGGTTCTTGTTTGCGAACTGGTATTTGTGCATCAAAACCAAGTTCGGTGAAAATTGAATATACAAACTTATTACTAAATGAATCTGCGGTAACAATCAGTTTGGGGTTGATTATCAATGTTTTTTTATAGATTATAACATCAATATCTGAAATAGCTTGTGCACCTGTGAGTTGTCTAGAAAACATTTCAACAAAAAATCGTGTTATTGTTGAATTTAAACTAATTCTAATGGATATTTTAGTTTTTATATCAAAATAATAACAATCATATAGTATTTTGTCAGTTAAAAATCTCTCATTCACCCAAATTCCAAAACGTTCTCCAACTTTTGAAGGCACCACAAACTCACTAATTTTACGGTTTCCCAAGTTCCACCAAATTTTTCTTACTTTAATTGTCGAAATATTATTAAACCCAACAATCTTTTTTCCTTTATCTTTCCCTTGTTTTATTTCGATTTTCTCATTTTCACCCCAAATGATATAATCCAGAACATATTTACCCTTTAATTCATCTTTAGTTTTACTACACATTAAAACCTTGTATTTCAAATCTTTTTCATTAACAATAATTGTTTTTAATTCTCTCGGACTTTTAATTACCGGTTTTAAAAATTCATCTTCAATCAAAAATAGTTTATAATCTTTATCGCCGGATTTATATTTACTTGGTTTTACTACTCTTAAATTTTTCTCTTTAATTTCATCAATTGTTTTAGTGTTTTTTAAATTTGCAATTCTATTGAACTCAAGTTCGGTTATTTTATCAGTTAAATCTTCAACATAGAAAAAGTCGTTTGCGCCTGTTTTTATACCAAATCTAACCTCAGCAATATCGCCAAGCCTCACAAATTTATCTTTCCCCTTTTCCATTATAGTCCAGTAAATATCCGGCGCTCTTAAATATTTACCGCCCCATTTGTCGCCTTCATATTTACCGATTCCAAGTTTTTTATCGTTTTCATTTTCATAAACGGTTCCCGCTTCTTTCAATTCTTTGTATGTAATAGGGAATACTCTAAAGTCTTCGTCTTTAATGATTGTTTCGGCATAATCGATTAGTAATAAATTTTCCGTATTTATTACATCTTCAAATGGTTTTTTGAATGCGACAAATTTTGTTTTATAGTTTTCATCAACATTTTTTTGCGGCGCGTCAAATACAGAGATAATTGTATTCACATCAGCAGAAGCAAAAGAGCGTTTGGCATGGTTATCAATTATTAACTGCATCCGTGTGTTGTTTAGAATAAACTCTTGCAACCATTTGCCGAAGCCGACATCCAACCATGAGTTGGAACAAATGAATGTATGAATGCCTTTGCGGTTTAACAATTTTAGTGATTTAAGATAAAAGAAAGTATAAAGATCGGATTTGCCGTCAATCTTTTTCGCCAATTTTGATTTATCCTTTTTTGCGTAAAAATAATCTGGAAATTCCTCGTAAATTGATTGACGCAGTGCTTCTTTATAATTTTTGGGCGGTAGTTTGTTTTCAGGGTCGGTTATATCTTCTTGCCTAACATACGGTGGATTACCGATAATAATATCGAAACCTTTTTTCTCAAAAAATATTTCCGCAAATTCAATATTCCACACGAGCGGATGTTCTTCTTTAAAAGATTCCCGTTCCGCCTTTAACTCTTCAATTTCTTTTTTTAGCTGTTCTTTTTTCTTTTCGCTCATTTGCAGGCGCAGTTCTTCTTTTTGGTCAACCTCGCCAAAAATATTTACATCGCCTTCGTTGCTTTGTCCGAATAATCTTAAACTATTTTCCCGTTCGGTAATTTGCTCATCGATAATTGCTCTGAAAATAGAGCTTTCTTTTTTCTTAATATCTTCAGCTTTAAGTCTGCTCTTACCATAAAAGAAATTAGTTTTTTCTCTCTTTAGCTCGGTAATTTGTTTTTTAATTTGCGAAGAAATATTTGCATGGCTATCAATTGGGAATGGTTTATCGCCGATCCTTTGAACCAGCGAATCGCCGCGCCTAATTTTAAATTCAAGATTTGGAAGCAATGGCTCAAGCGAGTTTTTAAATTCATCTGGCATGTCAATAAACAGGGAAAGCCAGAGACGAAGCTGGTTTATCCAAACCGCCCACTGTTTAACTTCAACTCCGTAAAGCGAACGGTTAATTATCTCTTTTTTTCTTTCGAATTCGGTTTGTGTATTTGGCGAAAGGATTGAAAGCGTTTCAAAAAGAACTTGCATCATACCAACCGGAAAAGCCCCCGAACCCGCCGCCGGATCGCAAACAGTTACGCTTTGTAATAATTTTGCTATTTCTTCTTTTTCGTTACTATCTAAAATCAAATTGGGAAAAGAAGAATTTTGTTGATCGAACAGAAGATGATAAATTTTCTTTTTATTTACATTGGAATTTTTCTCAAGCCATTTTACAAGTGAAATTCGGCACATAAAATCAACTTCGGTTCTTGGAGTATAAACAGCGCCATCTTCTTTGTTCACAAGGCGTTCGAATATTATTCCGAGAAATTCGGGATTCAATTCAAGTTCTTGATCGTAAAGTGTGTTTTCTTCAATAGTAAAATTATAAGAGAATAAAAACTCTAAAAATTCTTCGATTGCAGTATCAGGCAAGCTTAATTCTAAATCGTCATAGCCCTTTTTTTCTTTAAATAACTCTCCGTTTAAGTAAGGCGCCATTTGTAAAGCGGTTTCTGTTTCTTTTGAAAAAGGCGTGGAGCGGTTTATTATTTTTTTCCCTGGCGGACTATTCAAAGCATGGAAAAACAGTGGTTTGAGCCATTCATCATAGAATAAATTTTGTCCTGAGTAGTTTTGTTTATATTCTTTCCAATAATTTTGTATAAATTCTTCGTCTTTATTTAACCAACCCTTTTTTTGAACAAAGCCAATAAAAATTGTACGGATAATAAAAAGTAATACAAAATCTTGTTTTACTTGTTTGGGTGCGTTACCCAATACACGGTCTGTAAGTTTATCAAAGTTTGGCTTAAATTCTTTGTAGAAATAATCTGTTACTGCGTCAATTGAGAAGGCTTTTAAAATATTTTCAATAGAAGAAAAATCCGCTTTCCCGATTTGAATTCTAAAAGTCTTATTTGGGTTTTCAGGTCTTACAAAATATGTATAGCGTTTATAAGTAGTATATTCTCTTTTTATTCCTTTATATTGCGCTGTAACAAGTGAAAAGCGAAAATTTCCGTTTTCATCATAAAAAATAAAGATAGCTGCATCTTTTCGTTCTTCTTTTAAAATGGTTTTAGCAATATTATATTGTTTTAGCTTGCTGCTGCGTTCGGTAAGTTCATTTTCACATTTCCCGGAAATTATTATTAATTCTTCGGTTGTTTCAAACTCAATTGAGCCCAGTTTGGTAATTTCAGAAAAATAGCTCGAGCTGTCTTCTTTGATATAGTGGGAGTAATCTTGTTTTGCCGGAGTGAATTTATCAGATTTGTTTCTGAAAAAATTTTGTATGCTTTGCTGCGAGATATGATTAATTAGATTTTCCATATACATAGATAGAAATTATAAAAAATTTATACATAAAATTGTAATTTAAATTGATAAAAGAAAAACAGAATCAATATTTATAAAATAATTGTTGTTTAGCGTAATTAATTTAAAAAATATGATTATGAATTACTAAAAGTGTTACCGTGCACTTCTCATCGCTGTTACCAATTAATTTTTAACTCCGGTTAATGTTGCTACACCGGCGATACAATAAATTCATCATGTTTCTCAAAGTTTAACAGCGGAACAATTTTATCTTTTATTTCCGATTGTAAAAGCTCCAATATTCTTGTCTTTACAAAATGCTTATGCACTGCCAAACCTATTGTTCTTACCGGAACGGGCGATTGGAAATTAGTGATTTTATTTCGTTCCCTCTTGGGAAAATCAAGTGTTGCAAGGTATGGCAATAAGGTCATGCCTTTGTTTTTCCTTACGAATCGAACCAGGCTTTCAATTGAGCCTGCTTTAAAATCAAAATTAATTCCCGTTATATTCTCTTTGTTTTCCAAATCGCAAATTCTTTTAACTTGTGTGTTCAGGCAATGCCCTTCCGATAAAAGCCAAAACTTATCGAATTCTATTTTGTTGATGTCCGCATATTCCGGCTTATACTTATTTGAGCAATCGTACAATACGAAGGGTTCGTTGTAAAGGGCAATTTCCTTAATCATTTTATCATCTAAAGGAATTGCTAATATTCCTATGTCCAAATCCCTTCGTTTAATCGATTCAATTATGTTTTCCGTCGTCATTTCGCTAACGGAAATGTTAATGCCCGGAAATTTTTTAGCGAAGCCGTTTAAAAATTCGGGAAGTATAAACGGGGCAACGGTTGGAATTATACCGACTTTCAATTCGCCGGAAAGTTCACCTTTAATGTTTTGAACCGTTTCGTTGAGTACATCAATTTCCTTTGCAATATTTTTCAATTGACGGATTATTTCTTCGCCTTCTTTTGTAACCGAAACCGGTTTTGTTTTACGGTCGAATATTTTTATACCGGTTTCATCTTCAAACTTACAAATCATTGTGCTTAACGTGGATTGCGTAATGTAACATTTCTCCGCCGCACGGCTGAAATTTTTTAATTCCGCTACCGCAAGAATGTATTCTATTTGTTGAAGATTCATCGATATTATCAATAATGTTATTAAAATTATCGTTTTTATCTATCAAAAATAATAAATATCTTGTAAATACAATTATCCTAATTAAAAAATTACCGGAGAAAAAATGAACGAAAACAACAACAACTCGGGAAACGGCAAATGTCCTTTTCACGGGCATGTAAATCACGCAATCAGTAGCGGCGATCCGATCACCAAATGGTGGCCTGAAAGATTGAATCTGAATATTTTAAGACAACATTCCGAAAAATCCGATCCAATGGGAAAAGAATTCGATTACGCAAAAGAATTCGAAAGTTTAAATTTGGAAGAAGTTAAAAAAGATATTAACGAATTAATGGTAACTTCGCAGGATTGGTGGCCTGCCGATTACGGTCACTACGGACCATTATTCATACGTATGGCTTGGCACAGTGCCGGAACATACCGCATTGCAGATGGTCGCGGCGGAGCTTCTTCAGGAAATCAACGTTTTGCTCCCGTTAACAGTTGGCCTGATAATGTTAATCTTGATAAAGCGCGTAGATTGTTATGGCCGATAAAGAAAAAATACGGGAAGAAAATTTCATGGGCGGATTTGATGATACTTGCAGGCAATTGTGCATTGGAATCGATGGGATTTAAAACTTTCGGATTTGCCGGCGGGCGCGAAGATATTTGGGAACCGGAACTTGATACCGATTGGGGCTCCGAATCCGAATGGCTCGACGATAAAAGGCATTCCGGCGAAAACGATTTGGATAACCCGCTGGCTGCGGTTCAGATGGGATTGATTTACGTTAATCCCGAAGGTCCGGGCGGGGAGCCTAATGTTCTAAAATCCGCCGAAGATATAAGAACAACTTTTTCCCGCATGGCAATGAACGACGAAGAAACCGTTGCTTTGATTGCCGGCGGACATACTTTCGGGAAATGCCACGGCGCGGGCGACCCCTCGTTGGTCGGTGCAGATCCTGAAGCTGCAAGTATCGAAGAACAAGGTTTGGGATGGAAAAGTTCTTTCGGTACGGGTAAAGGCTCCGATACCATTACAAGCGGAATAGAAGGTGCGTGGACACCGACGCCCACAAAATGGGATAACAGCTACCTCGAAACTTTATTCGGTTATGAATGGAATTTGGAGAAAAGTCCGGCCGGTGCATGGCAATGGCGTGCCGTGGGTCCCGGTGCCGATACGGCAGTTCCGGATGCGCACGACCCGGAAAAAAGATATGCGCCGATTATGACAACGGCAGACCTCGCGTTAAAAATGGATCCGGTTTATTCTCGTATTGCAAAAAGGTTTTTGGAAAACCCCGCAGAACTTGAAGACGCTTTTGCGCGTGCGTGGTTTAAGTTAACTCACCGGGATATGGGTCCCGTCTCGCGTTATCTCGGTCCGGAAGTGCCGGACGAACAATTGATTTGGCAAGACCCGATTCCGGCGGTTGATTTCGAATTAATCGATGATTCGGATGTTGAAGAGTTGAAAAACAAAATACTGAGTTCCGGATTGAGTATTTCCGAGCTTGTTTCTACCGCGTGGGCTTCGGCTTCAACTTTCCGTAATTCGGATAAACGCGGCGGTGCGAACGGTGCGCGAATACGGTTCGAACCTCAAATCGATTGGGAAGTAAATAATCCCGCGCAACTGAAGAAAGTATTGCAAATACTGGAAAATATTCAAAAGGAATTTAATGATGCACAGACCGGAAACAAAAAAGTTTCCCTTGCCGATTTGATAGTTCTCGGCGGCTCGGCTGCGGTTGAAAAGGCGGCAAACGATGCCGGCTTTGAAATTAAAGTACCTTTTTCGCCCGGCAGAAATGATGCTCTGTTGGAACAAACAGACATTGAATCTTTTAAAGTATTGGAGCCGCTAGCGGACGGGTTCAGAAATTATAAGAATAAAAGTTGTAAAGTTCCGGACGAAGAATTGTTAATCGATAAAGCGCAATTGTTAACTCTTACTGTTCCCGAACTTACTGTTCTTGTAGGCGGAATGCGGGTTTTAAATGCAAACTTCGATAAATCGAATCATGGAGTGTTTACGGACAAACCGGAAAAATTAACGAACGACTTTTTTGTAAACTTGCTCGACTTAAACACAAAATGGGAAGCAATATCGGAAGACAAAGAACTGTTCAAGGGAATCGATATGAATTCCGGAAAAGAAAAATGGACTGCCACCAGAGTTGATTTGATTTTCGGTCACCATTCCGAATTGCGTGCGGTTGCGGAAGTTTATGCTTGTGATGATTCGAAGGAAAAATTCACCGAAGATTTTGTTAAAGCATGGACGAAAGTAATGAATCTGGATAGATTTGATTTGAACTGACCGGGTTTTTTATTAATTGTGTCGTTAATTGATTATCGTCAACAGCGGTTTGAGAGAAATCTCAAGCCGCTTTTTTATTGCGGAAATTAAAATAAATTTGTTTTATCTTCCTAATAAGTAATTTGGGAATATTCAAAATTTAGAGATAGTTTTGTAAAGGATAACTTATAAAATTTTTAGTACCAATTCCGTTCGCACAATTTTTATTTTATCCTATAAAAGGAATATAATAATGAAAAATCTAATTGCAATTTTAACTGTTATTGGACTAACCTCATGCGGACTTGAAACGGAAAAGATTACTGAACTACAAATGAGAATCGACAGTTTGAAAACCGAATTGGCAAATGTTTATAAACCTGGGTTCGGGGAAATAATGAGCGGAGTGCAAATTCATCATTCGAAACTTTGGTTTGCTGGAATTAATGAAAATTGGAAATTGGCCGATTTCGAAATTCATGAGATTAACGAATTGCTTGACGATATTAAAAAGTATCAAGGACGGAGGGAAGAAAGTAAAGATATTGATATGATTAAACCCGCACTGGAAAGCCTAAGCAAAGCGATTAAGAAAAATAGTGTTCGGGATTTTAAAACCAATTATGAAAATTTGACCAAGGTGTGCAATGATTGTCACAAAATAACAAAGTTTGAATATAATATTGTCAAGGTACCTTCCCAACCGGTTTTTGATAACCAAGCTTTTAGAGTTAAGAAATAAATAGCTTTAAAATTATATTAATATTTACTTGTTCGTTATTGCATCAAGCAATGGCAAATTTAGTTGAAAGTTATATTATTATTAGAAGGAGTTGTATTTCGATTGTTCACAACTTTGTTTACATTTATTTTTTATTTGACATTTTTGAAACAAAAAAAGTTGGTCAGATACTATGAATAAAGGGAAATTATTGCTCGCTATCCTCTTATCTAATATGTTATTAAGTTGTAACTCCAATTCAAATGAAGTTGTTGTTTATACAAGTGTTGATCAAATTTTTTCGGAACCAATTTTAAAAGACTTCGAAAAGGAAACCGGAATAAAAGTGAAAGCCGTATTCGATACGGAAGAAACAAAATCAACCGGAGTGTTGAACAGATTAATTGCCGAGAAGGACAATCCGCAATGCGATTTGTTTTGGAGCGGCGATCCGATGCGCGCAATAGTATTGAAGCAAAAAGGAATTACTTCACCGTATCGTTCCCACGTAGCCGATGATATTAATCCGGTTTTCAAAGACCCGGAAAATCACTGGACAGGCTTTTCCGCAAGGGCTAGGGTTTTAATTTATAATAAAAAGCTTTTACCTGAAAAGGATGTTCCGCAGTCAATCTTTGACTTAACAAAAGAGAAATATAAAGGGAAGGTTGTAATTGCAAATCCTTTATTCGGAACAACAACCTTTCACTTTGCGGCACTATTTACTTTATTGGGCGACGAAAAAGCAAAAGAATTTTTAGCCGCACTTGAAAAAAATAAAGTTGTTATCGCTTCGAGCAACGGTGATGTGAAAAAACGCGTTGTGCAGGGTGAAGCGGTTTGCGGTTTAACAGATACGGATGACGCAAACGAAGCGTTAAAAGAAAGAGCGGATATCGGTATTGTATTTTTGGACCAAAAACCGCTCGGTTTGGGAAGCTTGATTATGCCGAACACCGTATGTTTAATTAAGAATTCACATAATGCGGAAAATGCGAAAAGGTTATTTGATTACTTAATAAGCAAAGAGACAGAAGCCAAACTCGCACAAAGCTGCGCACAAATGCCATTGCACAAAGGCGTATCCGTACCGGTAAATGTTCCTTCTTTGGATAATATCATTCCGATGAAAATAGATTATGAAAAAACGGCGGAAAAATTGAATAGTATTGTAAAAATTTTAGAGCAATTTTCCCGGTATGATAAAAAGTAAAATTAAAACCGCCGGTTGAGTAAAGTAAATAATTGCTAAATGGATTTCTAAAAATTTAAAGTATATAAATTGCGCTGTAAACTGTGCTTGTCGGTCTTCGCTTTGTTTTTATTATTTGTAGTATTACCGGTATTCTATGTCTTTGGTGATACGGTTTTAAATTGGACTTCCCTTTATAATAATCTTGCATCATTCGATTTAAGTAACTTAGAGCTTTTACTGAAAAGTATTCTGATTGCTTCAATGGTCGGTTTTATCTCAACTATATTGGGAGTAATTATCGGTTTTCTGATATATAAGACGAATCTGAGAGGACGAAATTTTTTCAAAGTGGTTTTACTCTTGCCGCTGTTTATAGCGCCGTATATTTGGGCGGTTGCCTGGAAAGATTTATTCTATTTGATGTTTAATAATACTAATTTCATTTATTCTGTTTCCGGTATGATTTTAGTGTTAACCACCGTTTTTACGCCTTTATCGTTTTTAATTATCGGGAGTGCACTTGCAAATATTGATTCCGCTATGGAAGAGAGCGGTTTGGTAATAACAAAATTCGGAAGAGTGGTTGTTAAAATAATTTTACCCTTAATTAAAACGGCGATTTTCACTTCTTTTGTTCTCGTGTTCATTTTCAGCATTTCGGAATTTTCCGTACCCGCATTTCTCGGTGTACAAGTTTTCACAACTGAAATATTTAAACAGTTTTCCGCGTTTTATAATCATTCGCTTGCCGTATTTCAATCGATGCTGCTTGTGGTAATCTGTATGGTGCTGCTTGTTACGGAAAGAAAATATATTTCGGGATCACCGTTTTTATCGATCGGAAGCAAGGGAACAACAAGCAAGACATATCAATTGCAAAGCAAAAATAAATACGGATATTTGTTTATAGGTTTTTGGTTTGTTGCTTCAATTCTTTTGCCTTTAATTATACTCGTTTCCCAGGCTTTTCGGAATGGAATCGGTATTCTGGAAAAAGCATTCGTATTATTATTGCCTACGTTTTTCACATCGTTTATATTGGCATTAAGCGGTGCGGCATTGATTGTTGTAATTGGTTTTGCTGTAGCCTATTTCACTTTCCGGAATCCCGGTACGGAGATGAAAAAAATATTCGACTGGACATTGTTAATCGTTTTTGCAATCCCTTCAATAATTTTCGCAATAAGTTTAATAAAGTTTTATAATCGTCCCGCTTTTAATTTCATCTATGCCGGTTTTGCTATAATTGTAATCGGGTATGCAGGTAAATTTTCTTTTATTTCGTATAAAGTTATTGAAAACTCGCTTAAGCAAATACCCAAATCGTTTTTGGAAGTTGCTTCTCTTGAAGGTATCAAACCTTTATCGCAATTATGGAATATTATTTTTCCTTTTGTTCTGCCGGCAATGCTAGCTTCATTTGTTATCGGCTTTGTTTTTAGTTTAGAAGAACTCGGTATGACCATAATGCTTTATCCGCCCGGAAGTGAAATTATGCCAATCAAGGTTTTCACTATAATGGCAAACGCACCTCAATCGTTAACAAGTTCAATGATTTTAATTGTTTTTTCGATTACATTGTTCACAATATTAATTTTTTACTTAATTGTTAATATGTTTCTAAAAAAATATTACTTGCCGGAATGATACAACTAATTAACATAACTCATACCTATGGCGGAAAAGAAACCTTCCGTAACTTAAGTTTGAATGTGATAAAGAATAATCTTACTTGTATTCTCGGCGGTTCGGGCTGTGGAAAAACAACAATATTGCGACTTATTGCCGGATTGGAAAAACCTCAATCAGGAAAAATTAAAATTAATAATAAAATTGTAACGGAAGAGAACCGGATTATTATTCCGCCGCATAAAAGAAATGTCGGATTTATTTTTCAAGATTTAGCTCTATGGCCGCACTTCACTGTTTACAGAAATATTGCTTTCGGATTGGAAGAGCGTGGAGAAAATGATGTAAAAAGCAAAGTTTTTGATATGTTGGAATTTTTCGGTATCGGTGAACATTCGGAAAAATATCCTAATCAGCTTTCGGGCGGACAAAAACAGCTTGTAGCAATTGCCCGTGCGCTTGTATTGAAACCGGAAATTTTACTTATGGATGAACCGCTTGCCAATTTGGATGTTAAACTTAAAAGAAAAATATTGGAATACATAAAAAAGTTAAAGCAAAATTTTGATCTTTCTATCATTTACGTTACCCACGATCATAGGGAAGCTTTTGCAATTTCTGATGAAATTGTTGTTATGGATGAAGGTAAAATAGTGGAAACGGGAACGGTTGAAGAAATTAAAAAATCTGAAGATACATTTGTGAAATATTTCTTGGAATATTAATGAGGTTTTTTTGAGAAGAATTTAAGGAGGAAGCTATGAGAATTCCGACCATCATAATTTTGAGTATTGTAGTTTTATTCGGTTGCAATCAAGCGCAAAGCAAATCTCCCGAAGAAAACCAAAAAGTTAAACAAGCAACCGAAAGCGCACCGGTTTTAATTAACGACACAATATTTACATTTGAGGAATATGAAGTAAACAAATTACCTTCCGGTTGGTCGCAATATTTTACAGGTAGAGGTAATGGTACAGATTGGAAAAATATTGACGATAACGGAAACAAAGTTCTTGCCCAGCTTTCAGACGATAATCCGAATTATCATTTCAACGTTATTGTGTATGACGGATTTAAAACAAAAGATGTTAAGTTAAAAGTTAAAATGAAAGGAGTGAAAGGCAGAAAAGACCAAGGCGGCGGTTTTGTTTGGCGTTTTACCAATGCCGATAATTACTATGTTGTTCGTGCAAATCCGTTGGAAGATAACGTTGTGCTATACAAGGTAGTAAACGGCAGAAGAACCGATTTGCCGCTGGTTGGCAAAGGGAGAACTTATGGCGTGGATGTTCCGCCGCTTGGTAACGATTGGAACGAATTAGCATTGACAGTTAAAGGTGATTTGTTTACAGTGTTTTTAAACGGAAAGGAATTGTTTAAGGTGAAAGATGAAACTTTTACGAATGAAGGAAAAATCGGTTTATGGACTAAAGCCGATGCCGTAACATACTTTGACGATTTTCAGGTTATTAAACTGTAGTACTAAATGAATGATATATTAACATTTATAATAACCGTGTTTACCGGATTTTTTGCAATAATGAATCCTATTGCAAACATACCGATATTTTTGTCATTAGTGCAGAATGCAGATAACGAAACACAAAAACGCATCAGTAAAAAAGCGACTGTTACCGCTTTTTTTATTGTATTTTCATTTGTTGTTCTCGGAAAATTTATATTTGAATTGTTTGGAATTACAATTCCGGCATTTAAAATCACCGGTGGAATTTTGGTTTTTTACGTTGGCTTTGAAATGTTACAATCAAAAAAATCCTCGGTAACTCATTTAAAGAATGCAAAGATAGATGAAAACATAGCCGTGTCACCGCTTGCTATACCAATATTAGCCGGACCCGGTACAATTGTTACTGCAATGAATTTTGTTGCAAATTCCGGCTATCTGAAAATCGGTATTGTCATTTTGGTTTTTGCGGTAATGTGTTACATAACTTATGTGTTTTTTAATATGAGTGAATTTCTACTAGAAGAAATAGGAACAAATGTAATTGCAGTAGTTGGAAAAATAATGGGATTGATTTTAGCAATAATAGGAACAAATATGGTTATTGAAGGAATTAAATTGGCATTTGAATTAACTAATTGATATTTCAGTCTATTATAAAATATGAATGTATTTTTAATAAAAAATAATTTCTATGAATCTTTTTTTGTAAAAAATATTCGAATTATTTTTAAACAAACTGCTATTTGTATTGCCGAAAGTATTAAGAATATTTCTAATCCGTTAGTATTCGAACTTCATGCACAGTGGAGGAATATATATTAAAGATATGACCGGCGAAAGCGGATTTAAGACACTAATTAACCGTGGATGAATTTAGCAGAAACAGTGAAGTTTATCGTTGTTTATCCCGAAGGCTTAAATGGAGCATACGGTAAACTTACTTTGAATGATTGTCAAGGAGATTGCTCCGTATTTTCCAAAGCCGGTTCCCCGAACGTGTGTAGTTGAAAAATTAAAAATTTAAATAAATACAACGGCAACACATGTTTAATTAACATGTGAGAAATATTCATTTTTCACTGCTGTATAATATTTTTTATACAATCGTTTATGGGGGACTGCAAATGTATTTCATACCAAAAACCGGAGCAGGTAAAAAAACACTGGCATTTCTTTTATTATTCATTTTTTTCTTTGGTATATTTTTAATCTTTGTCGCTTTCGGTCAGAAGGGCGGACGGACTTTTTTTTGCTAATCCTCTGTTATCCGTGCCCGTTGTTTTGGCTTGGATATGCGGCGCCGGAGCTTTTTTCAGCGGAGTGGTAAGTATTGTTAAATTTAGGGAAAGATCGGTACTGGTTATTATTTCTGTTTTAATCGGACTTTTAACATTAATTCAATTTTTCGCCGAAATATTTTCACCGCATTAAATTATTTTTTATTCCCAATGAATTTTAAGAATAAATTTCTTAATTTGTTTACATATTAAGCCGGCTCTTTGAAACATCTTTAAAATATTATTTATTAACCAAAAGAGGTAACTCTATGGAAAAGTTTATTGATTTTGGTTACAAATACCAACTCACCATCAAACAACTTCTCAATCATGTATTGGATTGGAAACCCGATGAAAAAATCTTTTATCGAGATTCGTTCAGCTATACTTATGTCGATTTTTACAAACGCGTAAACAAACTTGCCAACCTGCTTGAATCATTAGGCGTGGAAAAAGGGGATATGGTTGCCGTTGTTGATTGGGATAGCCACCGGTATCTTGAACATTACTTTGCCGTTCCCATGATGGGCGCGATTCTGCATCATGTTAATGTTAGACTTTCACCCGATCAAATGCTTTATACAATCAATCACGCCGAAGATAAGATTCTCGTTGTCCACAAAGATTTTGAACCTTTAATAATGAAGATTAAAGCAAATTTCGAAACGGTGAAAAAAATAATTTATATCTCGGACGGCGACGAAAACTATGAACCGCAATTTGAAACGGTTGGCGAATACGAAAAACTGCTTGAAAAACAAAATGATTATTACGACTTTCCCGAATTGGACGAAAACACCATTGCAACTACGTTTTACACAACGGGTACAACCGGAAATCCAAAAGGCGTTTATTTTACTCACCGTCAATTGGTATTGCATTCTCTTGTTTTGGCAATGTCGTTCGGAAATTTCAATAATCCGATATCCGTAACCATTCACGATGTTTATATGCCGTTAACTCCGATGTTTCACGTTCACGCTTGGGGAATGCCGTATGTAGCAACAATGCTGGGCGTAAGACAAATTTATCCCGGCCGGTACGACGAATTGTTGGTTAAACTAATTTTTCAACACAGAGTGACCGTTTCCCATTGCGTTCCCACAATTCTCCAGATGATTTTGGATAATCCGGCAACTGCAAATTTAGATTTCTCATTTTGGAAAGTGGTAATAGGCGGTTCGGCTTTAACAAAATCTCTTGCTAGAAAGGCTATGGAACGTAATATACAAGTGATGAGCGGATACGGTCTTTCCGAAACCGCACCTTTATTGACCTTGGCAACATTAAGACCAGGTAAGGAAAACGCCGATTTCGAAGAAAGGTTGGATTTGGTGACACGTACCGGTTTCCCGGTACCGCTCGTTCAACTTAAAGTGGTGGACGAAAACATGAATGAAAAACCGAGAGGAAAAGGCAACGTCGGAGAAATAGTTGTCCGCGCTCCGTGGTTGACCGGAGGTTATTTTAAAGTTGAAGAAAAATCCAAAGAGCTTTGGAAAGACGGTTGGCTGCATACCGGCGATATCGCTTACAGAGACGAAGACGGATATTTTAAAATTACCGATAGACTGAAAGACGTAATAAAAACCGGAGGCGAATGGGTATCCTCGCTCGATCTTGAAAATATGATTGAACAAAGTAAGTACGTTGCACAAGCCGCGGTAATCGGTGTTCCCGACGAAAAATGGGGTGAACGTCCCGTTGCTTTTGCGGTTAAAACCTCAGACGCACCTTCTGATGAGGAAGCTGAAAAATCAATTAACGAAATGTTAATGTCTTTCGTTGAAACCGGTAAAATAGAAAAATGGGCAATTCCTAACCGCTTTATTTTTGTAGAAGAAATTCCCAAAACAAGCGTTGGTAAGCTCGATAAAAAATTGCTCAGAAAAATTTATGCGGAAAAATATGCTTGAATAAAAGCCGGGTAACCGGCTTCGAATCGTTAAACATATTCCTCGGAACAACGGCGAAGACAAAAATGCTTCCGGTATAATATTGTTAATGACGACAATAACCGCTTTGGGAAAGTGATTTTCTCTGTTTGTATTAATGATTTTTCAATAAGTGGTTTAAATCCTAGGAACTGCTTAAAATTTTTTGTATTAAACTAATAATACCCGGAATTGAGTTTTTTACTTCCGGCGAGAGAGTCATTACCATATTTTGAATTCTGTCGATGGAAATAGTAATTAAAACGATTTCGGGTAATCCGTTGGAAATTATGGCGGTCTCAATCAAATCGCGAAGTCCGATATCATGGGCGCTTAATGCTGTTGGGAAATCGGATGCAAATTTCGGTTTAAGCACGGATATTGTGCCAGGTGGATTTCCATCCATTGTGGCATCAATCATTATCATTTTCGGATAGTCGTGGAAATACGAAAGTAAGTGGAATCCCCCGGTTCCCCCGTCAACAATATCGACATAATTCGGAAAAGTTTTCTTTTTGAGAGAATTAATTACGTGCACACCAATTCCTTCATCACCGAGTAAAACATTGCCGATACCCATGATCAAAATTTTATTATTCATAAACCTTATGGAAAATATTGTTTTATAATAAAAATGCGGGATAAAATCCCGCAATGAAAATGTTAACTTATTTGATTTCCCGTTCTATAAATTTCCAACCGCCGCCCATAGAAGAAATAATTCCCCTGCCTTCAACATAATCGTGATAAAAAACCAAATACACATGCACGAAAGCGAAGAGAATGAAAAACCACATCAAAACATGATGCAACTGCCGGGCTTGGAGATCGCCTCCTAAAAACGGAACTATCCAGGAAAACAATTTTGGGAACCACGAAGTGCTCATGGCTGAATACAAACCGAAACCCGTTATACTTTGCAGTAAGAATATTATAAAGAGGATAAAATAAGTAAATCCGGCTAGTGAATTGTGCCCGATTTTTCTTAACGGGCGGGATTCCTTCTGTAAAATATCAATCATAATAATGCGTAACATCCCTTTCCAATCCGATTTTTTAAAAGGAATAAAATTATTCCATTTGGCAAAACGGTTACCGACAAAACCCCAATAGATTCTAAAAACGAAATTAAAGAAAAATACAAAGGCGGTAACGAAATGAATAAATCTTACGGTACCGAACCAATATCCTTTAAATGCTTCGGTTCCGCTTTGTATAGCCGGAGGATTCCCGATTATATAACCCGTTATTGCTAAAATTAATATGCAAAGGGCATTTAACCAATGATAAAACCTCACGGGTAATTGCCAAACATATACTCTTTTTAATACTGTGTTTTTTTCCATCGCCATCTCCTAAAATGTTTCTACTCTATGAACATAAGTGCCTTTTTCATCGTAGAGATGAACGGAACAAGCCAGACACGGATCGAATGAATGGATAGTTCTTAAAATTTCCAAGGGTTGTTCCGGATCGGCGACCGGAGTTCCGATCAATGATTCTTCGAATGCGGAACGATTCCCGTTAGCATCACGGGGGGAACCGTTCCAAGTTGTCGGAACGACAAGTTGATAATTATCAATTTTCTTATCTTTAATACTTATCCAATGAGCCAAGGCACCTCTCGGGGCTTCGGTCATACCTACTCCTTTCGCTTCTTTCGGCCAAGTTTCAGGGTCCCATTTCTCCATATTTGCCATACGGGTATCGCCGTTTTTAATGTTTGAGATGAGTTGGTTATAAAATTCCAAAGCCCAATCGGCAACAACCGCAGCTTCTATTGCTCTTGCCGCTGTTCTGCCTAAGGTCGAGAATAAAACCGAAGCCGGTGCATTCAATTTTCCCAATACGGTATCAATTAAACCTTTAACTTCGGGAACACCCTTAGCATATGAAACCAGCATTCTGGCTAAAGGTCCGACTTCCATCGGTTTGTCTTTCCATCGCGGAGTTTTCAACCAGCTATATTTATTTTTTACATCGAGGTATTCGTAAGGTGGTTTCGGACCGGTATAATTTAATTTTGTTTCACCATGCCACGGGTGTTTGGGTCCACTGCTACCGTCTTCATATTCATACCACGAATGAGCTATGTATTCTTTGATTTGTTCTTCATCGGTACCGTCAACATCAATTACTTCGTTCAAGTTTCTGTCAAGTATAATTCCACGGGGAAGTTTAAAGCTGGAAACATCATTATATCCGTTTGTAGGCAAATCGCCATAGGCCAAATAATTTTTCAGACCACCGCCGATTTTGCTCCATTCGAGATAATAAGGGGCAACGGCAAGAATATCGGGAATGTACACTTGGTTAATGAATTCTTTTGCATCTTTTAATTGTTTATGAATAATGTTTAATCTTTCCATATTCAATGCATTTGCTTCATCGATATTGATTGATATGGGAGCACCGCCAACAAGATAATTGGGGTGAGGATTTTTTCCGCCGAGAATGGTATGAATTTTAATAACTTCCTTTTGCCATTCCAACGCTTCCAAATAATGAGCGACACCGATTAAGTTTATTTCGGGCGGAAGTTTATAAGCCGGGTGACCCCAATATCCGTTCGCAAAAATTCCCAATTGCCCGCTATTAACAAAGTTGGTTAATCTTTTTTGGAGATCGGAGAAATATTTCGGACTGCTTTTTGCCCAATTGGAAATACTTTGGGCAATTCTGCTGGTTTCTTTGGGATCGGCTTTTAATGCGCTAACAACATCCACCCAATCCAAAGCATGAAGATGATAAAAATGTATTACGTGATCTTGCATTTGCTGGGCGGAAAACATAAGGTTTCGTACCAATTCCGCGTTTGGAGGTATTTTAATATCGAGTGCGTTTTCAACCGTTCTACAAGAAGCTAAAGCATGAACGGTTGTACAAACACCGCAAACACGTTCGGTAAAAGCCCATGCATCTCGCGGATCACGCCCTTTTAATATAATTTCAATTCCTCTTACCATGGTTCCGGCACTATAAGCGTCAACTATTTTACCGTTTTCTATTTCAGCCTCTATCCTAAGATGACCTTCAATTCTTGTAATCGGGTCAACTACAATTCTTTTAGCCATTGTTCACCCCCTCTTCTTTTTCTATATTTTTTATTCTTCCTTTTTCAACTTTTTCTTTTATTTCCGCTCTCTTTCTGATATTTGTTGTTATTGCATGAGCGGCAATTCCCGCTGCCGTAGCGGCACCAATCGCAATGCATATATCGTCCGCAGTTTTTTCAATCGGGAAACCGGGGAAAGACGGTAAATGTTTGTAGAACGGACCGTTATCCCAAAAATTCTGTTCGCTGCATCCTATACAACCGTGACCGGATTGAATAGGGTAACTAACACCGTTATTCCATTTCATTATTGCACAAGAATTATATGTTACGGGACCACGGCATCCAACTTTATATAAACAATAACCCTTTTTAGCATTTTCATCGTCGAAAGTTTCTACAAAAAGACCGGCATCGTAATTCGGACGGCGGTAACAGGAATCGTGAACTCTTCTGGAGTAAAAAGCTTTCGGTCGTCCCATGCTGTCCAAAGCGGGAATTCTATCGAATGTAAGAACGTGGGCAATAACTCCCGTCATAACTTCGGCAATCGGCGGGCAACCGGGAACGTTAATAATAGGTTTACCGCTAATTAATTTTCTTACCGGCGTAGCTCCCGTTGGATTGGGTTTTGCTGCTTGAACACACCCGTGCGTTGCACAATTGCCCCAAGCGATAATTGCTTTGGCACCCTCGGCGGCTTCTTTAAGAATTTGTTCCATTGAACGTCCTCCGATGCAGCAATAAACTCCTCCGTTACCCGTTGGGATGGCACCTTCCATACATAGAATATACTCGCCCTTGTATTTGGTAATTGTATCCCGGTAAGATTTTTCCGCTTGATACCCTGAAGCTGCCATTAAAGTTTCGGTATAATCCAAAGAAATGTCATCTAGAATTACATTAGCAACAACCGGGTGGGAAGATCGAATAAATGATTCGCTGCAGCAAGTACATTCTTGACCGTGAAGCCAGATTACAGGCAATCGCTTTTTGGTTTCCATTGCGTGTACGATTTTACCTACACCGCTGGCTTCAATGCCTAATAACGCACCGAGCCACGCACAGTATTTAAGGAAATCTCTTCTATTAACCCCTTTTGCCTGCATTGCTTCCCAATATGTAGGGGAATTAATTTTCATGGATCCTCCTTTGCATTTATTAAATAAATATAAATTTATCAGTTACTTTGTCGATTGAAACGTGAGCATAAATTTTTACTTTATCGCCCAAATTGGTATTCGATAAGTTTTCCACGCATACTTCTAAATATCCTGTCCTGAATAATATTTTTGCATATTTTTTACCGCTTTGTTCAAATGTTTCAACTACTTCACCGAGAAGTGTAATTTTGTCGGGGTTATCTTTACTCACTAGTCTTCATATAGATAATTATATACGATTGGGCAAATTATATGCCAGCGTTAAATACAATGATACGGGCTGAAAACAAACGGTCGAAAATTAGATTTATGGAAATCCGCACTTTTACTTGTGGAAATCCGCAGGTTTTAAGTGAGGAAACGAAGTGGACAATTATTTATTATGGAATACTTTTGCTTTTGTACTTTTTTATTTTGTCTCTGAATGTCGAAAGATTTAATCCTAAAATTTTTGCTGCTTGTGTTTGGTTTCCATTTGTCTTTTCCAATGCACTGTATAAAAGATTATGTTCCAAACAAGAAACAACCGACTCGAAATTTATCGACTCTTCTATAAAACACTGGTTGCATTTTTTAAGAAGGTTTTGCCATGAGTTTTCGTTTCTAATTTCTAACGAAAGATTGCTTGGGTAAATTACTTTTTCGGTAAACAAAGCTTGTCTTTTAATAACGTTTTTTAATTCCCTTACATTTCCGGGCCATGAATAATTAACCAGTAATTTCAAAGCTTCTTTAGATACAGTAAGTTTTTTGCCTTGTGAAAATATTTTTAGGAAATGATCAATAAGCAAAGGGATATCGTCCCGTCTCTCTCTTAACGGTGGTATGTGTATTGGCACAACGTTTAGCCGGTAAAAAAGATCGGCACGGAATTTTTTTTGTTTTACAAGTTCTTTCAAATCAATTTTGGAAGCCGAAATTACTCTTACATCGATAGGGATCACATCGGTTCCCCCAACTCGCATTATTTCTTTGGCTTCTAAAACCCTCAATAATTTTTTTTGAATCGACATTGGAACATCGTCTATATCGTCAAGAAGTATTGTGCCTTTATTTGCTATCTCAAATAATCCCTTCTTCTCATTAGATGCACTAGTGTAGGAACCTTTTTCGTGACCGAATAATTCGCTTTCAAGTAAATCCGGAGGAATTGCCGACAAACTAATTTTAACATAAGGTTGTTCGGATCTGTGACTTGTCCGGTGAATGTAATCCGAGAAGATCTCTTTACCAACTCCCGTTTCCCCGATTAATAAAATCGAACTGTCCGAATTAACTACCCTGTCAATTTTTGACAGAATAGTTCTCATTGTTTCATTTTTTGTTATTAGAGAAAGTGACGTATTGTTTCTCAATTACAATTCCCTTAAAATTAGTAGAAAAAACGAATGTTTTGATTTTAACAAGATCAAATAAAATAACTTAAAAAATTACAGATAAAAATGTTGATTAAAAGGTAACTTTTACTTTATTTCATTTTAACAAATTCTGGGTAATTGTTCTCCGGAAATCATATCAACAATCCTGGTTGTTCCTATTGTTGTTTTCATCACAACTGTTTTGGGATGATCCGAAACCACCTCACCTATAATTTCAGCTTCTTTACCGTAATCATTTCGTCGCATAGCTTCCAATATTTTTTCGGCGTCGTTTGGAGGAACAATTGCTATAAGTTTTCCTTCGTTTGCAATATACAACGGATCGAGCCCGAGAATTTCGCAAGCACTGTCAACTTGTTCGGATACGGGGATTTTTTCTTCTTGGATTTTTATTCCCACGTTAGCCGAAGCTGCAATTTCATTTAATGCGCTTGAAATTCCACCACGGGTTGGGTCTCTTAAAACTTTTATATTTTTCGACACATCCAGAATCGAGCTAACAAGTTCGTTTAAGGGGGCTGTATCGCTTTCCACCGTGGTTTCGAATTGAAGCCCTTCCCGTGCAGACATAATAGCGATGCCGTGATCGGCAATTCTTCCGCTTAAAATAATTTTATCTCCGGGTTTGCAGTTTTTGGGATTTATGTTTACACCGTCAACAACTATCCCGATACCGGAAGTGTTAATAAAAATTTTATCCCCTTTTCCTTTGTCAACAACTTTTGTATCGCCTGTAACAACTTTAACTCCGGCTTTTTCGGATGCAACTTTAATTGATTGTACTATTTTCCAAAGGTCTTCCATATCGAATCCTTCTTCGATAATAAATCCTACCGAGATAAACTTGGGAATTGCACCGCACATTGCCAAGTCGTTTACCGTTCCGTTAATTGCCAATTCGCCGATATTTCCACCCGGGAAAAAAATAGGTTTTACAACAAACGAATCAGTTGTAAATGCCAATCTGTTGGAAGGCACGTTAAATATAGCTCCATCGTGCGTTGTATTAAGCAGTTCGTTATCGAACTGGGAGAAAAACATTTTTTGTATAAGTTGATTGGATAATGTTCCTCCGCCTCCGTGAGCTAAAGTAACTTTCGGATAATCGGAAATTGGTATCGGACAATTTAAGTTCATAATGTTCATAATTTTTAATTAATTCGTTTATAGTAATGAAAATAAGCGGCGCATGCACCTTCGGAAGAAACCATCGGAGCACCCAAAGGATGTTCAGGGGTGCATTCTTTCCCAAAAGCAGAACATTCTTGGGGTTTTTTAATTCCCTGTAGAATTTCACCGGAAATACAAAATTGAGACTCTTGTTGTTCAATTTCCCCAACGTCAAACAACTTTTCCGCATCAAATTCGGAGTAAATATCTTTTAATTTAAATCCGCTTTTGGGAATAACCCCAATCCCGCGCCATTTTCTATCGACAATTTCAAATACTTCCGATAATAATTTTTGTGCCGGTATGTTACCTTCCTTACTAACAACCCTTCCGTAGGCATTAAACACTTCGGCCCGGTTGTTTTCGAGTTGTTTAATCAATTCATAAATGCCTTGCAAAATGTCAATCGGTTCAAAACCGGTAACGATAATCGGTATGTTATATTTTTTAGAGAGAGGAATATATTCGTGAAAACCCATTACGGTGCATACATGACCCGCAGCAAGGAAGCCTTTGATTTTTGAATTCTCCGAATCTAAAAGCGCTTCAATAGCCGGGGGAACAAGGACATGAGATACCAGGATTGAGAAATTTTTTAATCCTTTTTGTTTTGCTTGGATAGCAGCCATTGCATTTGCCGGAGCGGTGGTTTCGAAACCGACGGCAAAAAAGACCACTTTTTTGTTCGGATTTTCTTCCGCAATTTTAACGGCATCGAGAGGTGAATAAACCATTCGCACATCGCCGCCGTTTGCTTTAACCCCGAGAAGGTCTAATGTAGAACCCGGCACCCGGAGCATATCGCCGAAAGACGTAAATATAACATCTTCCCTCGAAGCAATTGCAATTGCTTTATCAATCATTTCCAACGGAGTAACGCATACGGGGCAACCCGGTCCGTGAATTAAATTAATTTTGTCGGGTAACAGTTCATCAATATTATATTTCATTATTGTGTGTGTCTGTCCGCCGCAAATCTCCATTATTGTCCACGATTTAGTTGTAACCGATTTAATCCTTTCGGAAAGTTTTTTTGCTGCTACGGGGTCTCTGAATTCTTTAGTATATTTTATGTTTTAATTTCTCAAACCGGATTTTTGATAAATGTAAAATAAATTAGTAATTGAAATCTTCGTCCAAATCTCCCATTTCCTTCAAGAGTTTAATTGTTTCGTCGGCTTCTTTTTCATCTATTTTATTGAGAGCAAAACCAACATGCACCAATACATATTCGCCGACTTTCGGGTTATCGATCCATTGAACACAAACATCTTTTGACACACCGCCAAAATTAACTTTAGCCATTTTTAATTCCGGATTGCTCTCGTCTATCGATATTATTTTGCCTGGAACTGATAAACACATTTTAATACCTCTGATTTTTAAAATGTTTGAAATAACCTATAACTGCTTGCCCTAATGATATCCCTCCGTCGTTAGGAGGAACGTTTGAATGGGTAAAAACTTCGAAGTTGTTTTTTTTCAATAATGTTAACGTTTTATCGCAAAGTAATGAATTTTGAAAAACTCCTCCGCTTAGAATCACTTTATTAATTCCCCTTTGTTTATGAATAAGTTTTGCCGTTTCCAGAATGACGCGGGCAATTGTATTATGAAACTTTGCCGAAATTTTACTTTTAGGAATATCCGATTTCAAATCATTTATAATTCCGGAAATCATTTTCGCGAAACTCACCTTATTAGTTTCATTGTTGTTAATTATATCAAACTTATAAGAACCTTTTTCTTTCTCGTCGGCAATCATTTGTAATTCAATGGCAGCTTGTGCTTCGTAGTTAACTTCGGTTCTTATATCGCATAACGCGGAGACAGCATCGAATAATCTGCCAGCTGCAGACGTTAGAGGTGAATTAATATTTTTTTCCAACATCCGGGATACAATTTCATAATTCTTATCTTTTAAAAAATCGAAACGCTCTTTTGATATCTCCCCGTTGTTGAAATTATATAGTTTGTATAAAATTGAGTATGCCGTTCTCCATGGTTGTTTAATTGCCAGTTCACCTCCGGGTAATGCAAAATACTCAAAATGTGCAAAACGTTCAAATGAAAAATAATCCGCAATTAAAAATTCTCCGCCCCAAATATTTCCATCTGTTCCTAATCCGGTGCCGTCAAAAGCGACGCCAATAACTTTTTCATTTAAATTATTTTCCACCATACAGCTTACTATATGGGCATGATGGTGCTGCACGGCAACTTTGTTACAATCTTTTTTATCGAGTGCATATTTTGTTGAGAGATAGTCGGGATGCAAATCATGCACTATTAATTCCGGATTTAAATCGAATATTTTTTTGAAATGCAGTATTCCTTGCTTAAACGATTTCATAGTCGGTAAATTTTCCAGGTCGCCAATATGGTGGCTAATAAATGCATATTTGTTTTTCAAGAAGCAAAAAGTGTTTTTCAGATGAGCTCCTACGGCTAAAACCTGTTTTTCCACATTGAACGGAAGTTCGACCGGGGTTGGAACATAACCTCTTGCTCTTCTTAAAATAGTTTTCTTATTACCTAAAACAGCAGCAACGGAATCATCGCACCGGATGTATACTTCCCTATCATGAATTAAAAAATAATCGGCAATATT
Source organism: Melioribacteraceae bacterium (assembly GCA_027030245.1). Lineage (GTDB taxonomy): Bacteria > Bacteroidota > Ignavibacteria > Ignavibacteriales > Melioribacteraceae > BMS3ABIN04. The sequence goes on along the minus strand of JALVFE010000033.1, from coordinate 14,188 downwards.
TTTCAGCCGTTCAAATGCGTCATCATCTTGATATGCAATCGGTTCTTCCGAAATGTTGGCGCTCGTCATAACCAGCGGAACGTTATAACTTTCCATTATTAACTTGTGCAGGGGTGTATATGGAAGCATTAAACCGATGTAATTATTTTGCGGGGCAACGTCTACGGCTACCGGGCAATCTTTTTTTCTCTTAATTAATACAATCGGTCTTCGTATATCCGTTAACAACTCTTTCTCTTTGGGGGTATAAATACAAAGTTTGTCTAACCATTCAATCGAAGGAATCATTACGGCAAACGGTTTATCGATTCTCAATTTTCTTTTCCTGAGGTTTCTAACTGCAATTGTATTTTGGGCATCGCAAGCAAGATGGTATCCTCCCAGTCCTTTTATTGCCAATATAAATCCTTGTTTAATTAAACTAACGGCTTTCTTAATCAAATTTTCCGAAGAAATTATTTTACCTTTATTATCCTTTAACATTAATGTAGGTCCGCATTTTTTGCATGCGATAGGTTGTGCGTGAAATCTTCTATTGTCCGGATTTTCATATTCCTTTTTACATTCCGGACACATTTGAAATACGTTCATTGTTGTTTGGGGTCTATCGTAAGGAACATCTTTTATAATTGTATAGCGCGGACCGCAATTTGTGCAGTTAATGAATGGATATTCGAAACGCCTGTCTTCGGGATTTTTCAGTTCTTCCAAGCAATCATCGCATACCGAAATATCAGGTGAAATCAAGGTCAATTTATCTTCGGCAAGTTTGCTTTCTTTAATAAAGAAATCATTAAGACCGGTGGAATTTATAAATTCCGTTTCCAATTCCCGAATGGATGCTAAAGGAGGCGCTTCGTTTTTAATAGCAAAAATTAATTTATCGACATTTATTTTTTCACCTTCGGCTTCTATAATTACTCCTTTTGAATTGTTATAAATTTGTCCTACGAGTTTATTTCTTTTTGCAATATTGTATATGAACGGCCGGAAACCAACTCCTTGAACAATACCGGCGACATATATTTTTACCGCTATATTCATTTGTTTCTGTTTTTATCTTCGTTAACTTTTTTCTTGAACCAATTAACCCACTCTTCTATTCCTTCTCCCGTTGAACATGATACCGGGAAAATAGTTGCGGTGGGGTTTATCTCCAAAACATTTTTCTTTAACAGTTCAATATCGATATCGGAATAAGGAGCCAGATCGATTTTATTTAATAAAACAACATCGACCGCATGGAACATTACGGGATATTTTTTCGGTTTTTCGGCGCCTTCAACAATGCTGAATACCATCACTTTAAGTTTTTCACCTAATTCAAAATCGGCGGGGCAAACGAGGTTGCCTACGTTTTCAATAAACAGAATATCATTTCCGTCTTGTTGAAATTCATGCAAAGCATTATGGATCATACGTGCATCCAAATGGCAAACCGTTCCGGTAACGATTTGATAAGATGAAATATTTAATGCTCCGATCCTGTCGGCATCGATTGATGTTTGTAAATCGCCTTCAATAACCGATATTTTATAATCGTCTTTAATCTTTTTTATCGTTGCTTCCAGAACGGATGTTTTACCGGCTCCGGGAGCGGACATAATGTTTACAACATACAACCCTTTTTCATCGAACAATTTTCTGTTTTCTTCGGCTATCCTTGAATTTTCTTTTAATATTTGACTGTTTACATCAATAATGTGCATTTTAATCCTCGTCTATATTAATTATTTTGGTTACATTCAAAATTTTTTTCGCTCAAATACAATGGTCTCGGAAAATTTAGTCAACATCAATATATTCAATATTCAATTCCTTGCCTGCAACAATGCTAAGAATTCCGTTACATTCCGGACATAAAAACCCAGCTTGTTTGTTGTTAGTGAATTCACGGTTACAATGTTTACAATGGGTTTTTAATTTTACAATCTCAATTTCAAATTCCGCATTTTCGGCTATTGTATTCTTCTTAACTATTTCCAAGGCAAATTCCAGTGCTTCTTTTACAATCCCCGTAAATTCACCGACTATCAGTTTAACTTTTTTTACAACCGTTGCATTGTTTTTAGCTGCTTCCTTTTCAACAATTTCCAAAATACTTTGGGCAATCCCGACTTCATGCATTTTATCTCATATAAAAATTATGTTAACAGTTATAAACCCAAGAATTGCACGCCGATTCCGCACAATAAAATCGATAACCCTGCAATAGTGTGAATATGAATTTGAAGTTTATGCGCCGGTATAAAGTTTATCCCGTAAATTCCGAGGAATACAATTATTTCCATTACCGCAATTGTAACAACCGAAAAAACAACGGCTACCATAATAACAGCCATAGTGCCTAAATTTACCGCCGGATAAACAATTAGTGGGATTAACGGTTCACACGGACCAAAAACAAAAATGATAAAAATTAACCACGGGGTTAAGTTTTTGTTTTTCTTTATGTGAATATGCGAATGTTCATTTTTATGGTTATGCGTGTGTGTATGAACCGTTCCGTCTGAGTGACAATGTATATGAGTATGTGTTTTGTTTTTTAATGATTGCTTTATTCCCCATATAGTATATAATAATCCAAAGATAATCAAAAGCCACCCGGCAATATTTCCCCTTACGGATTCTAAAGCATCCAAGGAAAAAACATTAACCCCGATGTATATACCTGCCAAGCCTATAAATATTGAAGATAACACATGACCTAAACCGCAAATTAAAGTAATAAACGAAGTTTTTGAATAACTCCAGTTATTCGCTTTGGAGAGTGCAATAAAAGGGATGTAATGATCGGGACCCAATGCGGTGTGAACAACACCAATGGATAAAGTAGTAATCAACAATATGGAAATTTCCGAATTCATTTTAGGGTTGTCAAATAATTTTGTAAGAAAATAAAAAGATGAATGCAAAGATTCAAGAAAAAATTGGGTCGGTTCTGCTCAAGTTTACGTGTATAAATAAAGTTAATTATTACCTAACATTTTTCTGAAAATTATTTGTCACAATATTTACGGTACTTTCACCTACTTTTGTTTTTATAAGTTAAACCTTATTATCTAATTTCATTTTGAATTTTATTGCCTGCCAATCTCCCGGTTAATTTTATATATTTGTAAAACATTAGTTTTGGGAGATTCCCGGAATTAGGGGAATCTTATTCGTTAAAATAACGGGAGTAAAAAATGATAAATAATTATTTGGAAAGCGTAAAGAAACAATTCGAATATTATAAATTACTCGGTGAAAAAACATTTGCCCAATTGAATGACGATGAATTATTTTTTCAACACAATACCGAAAGCAATTCCGTTGCGGTGATTGTCAATCATCTCTGGGGAAATATGAAATCGCGATGGACGGATTTCTTGAATTCGGACGGCGAAAAAGAATGGCGCAACCGCGATTTGGAATTCGAGAATGTGATTAAATCGAGGGAAGAGCTGATTGAAAAATGGAACGATGGCTGGAACTGTTTGTTCGACGCTTTGAATTCCGTAAACGAAAATAATTTTGATACGATTGTTTACATACGCAATCAAGGTCATACAATTACCGAAGCAATAAACCGCCAACTTGCGCATTATGCTTATCATACCGGACAAATTGTTTTTCTCGGGAAATTAATAAAAGGAAAAGAGTGGAAAAGCCTTTCCATTCCGAAAGGTAAATCTTCCGAGTTTAATAAAGAAAAATTTGAAAAAGGAAAACGGCGGGAACATTTCACCGATGAACTTTTGAATAACCATCCGGATAAATAATATAGTATTGGCTTTTTGAATTTTTATTCGTTTATCATAAGTTTATTTTTTTACACAATCAAATGGTTAAGGAGAAAAATGAAAAAATATATTTCACTAATTACGTTGTCATTACTATTTACGGCAATCATAGTTACTTCATGCGATGTAAATAAAGCAAATAAACAAGAGGAAAAATCGATTAATAAAGATCAAGCTGGTATGATGCACAAAATGCAGCATGTAAAAGATAACCGTATTCCGCTTAATGTTTCGGCGCAAATGGCGCAACATCAATTGATGAACATGAGAAATCATTTAAAATCCGTTCAATCTATTTTGGAATTTTTATCCGAAGGCAAATATGAAGAAGCATCGAAAGTTGCATCGGCTAATTTAGGATTAACAAAAGAAATGCAAATGATGTGTTCCGCTTTCGGGAATGAGGAATTTGAAAAACTGGGATTGGAGTTTCACAAAAGTGCGGACAGAATGAGCGAAGTTTTTAAATCTAAGGATATAAACAAATCACTTGAAGCTTTGTCAACTACATTAAACTATTGTGTAGATTGCCATGCCAAGTTCAAGCAATAATTCCGTAAACGTTAAAGAACCTACGAACATATTTTGTTAAGGGATGTATATGCCAAGTTACTTTGAAAATAAAAACATTGACGAAGTTAAACAATTTATTCGGATAAATGATTTGCTAAATAGCTTGATGATTTAAATATTATGTATTTTAGAATTATAGTTTGGTTGATAATGGTTTTCGGGGGAGTTGCTGCCGGATTATATCTGGACGGCAAACTTTTCCCCGGTATTCATTACAATATTGTGTTCCATCTTGTTAGCTTCATTGCCGGTGCCCTTTTGCTTAAGGTTGTGTTAAGGATAAGTAAGAATACCGGCAGAACGCTTGCAAAATACGGAAGGAAAGGAACCCTTAAGCGCGGCGAAACAAATGTTCTTGTTAAAGAAGGTCCTTATAAATTTATGCGCCATCCGATGCATTTGGGATTAATGCTTTTTCCCGTAGCGATTGCCTTTTTGGTTGGTTCGCCTTCTTTTATATTGATTATTGCGCCGCTTGAAATTTTGTTTATGATTTTAATGATTAAAGTTTTTGAAGAACCGGAAGCGATTAAGAAATTCGGAAATGATTATTTGGAATACAAAAAAAGCGTGCCGCCGTTCTGTTTTAAAAAAGAATGCCTGAAAGAATTATGGAAAAACGTTAATAAATAAAAGGAAGTTGGTTAATGGGAAATAAAAACTTAATTGCCCGAACGCCCGAACCACCTTACTACGCAGTGATTTTCACTTCTCTGAAAAGAGATGACGGTAACGGATATGAAGAAACAAGTAAGCGAATGTTGGAGCTGGCTAAAAATCAAGAAGGATTTCTCGGTGTGGAAAGCGCAAGGGAAGAACTCGGAATTACCGTCTCGTATTGGCGTGACCTTAATTCCATAAAAAAGTGGAAAGAAAACTCGGAACATAAAACCGCACAAGAAAACGGAAAAACAAAATGGTATGAAGAATACAAAATCCGCATCGCGAAAGTTGAAGCCGATTACGGGTTTAAGTCCGGCGATCAATAATTTTCCGTAAATATCTTCTTTGTTTTGCATTCGTTAATCTTTATTTAACCGAATGTTATTGTAAGTTGTTCTTCTTCAATCCACTTGTATCTTCACAATTAAAAAATTATTTTACAAACAAAAATTTTTACCCGTTGCCGCAAACAGATAAACGAAAATCAACCGGTACGTAATGAGCGATTTTATTGAAAATTACATTGGTCTTTCCCCGCAACATCAATCCCAAATTCTTGTATCGGTAATTACCGTTTTGGTTATTTGGATAATTCAAAGAACCATTATTAAATTTTTGGTAAACAGGATAGAAGACCCGCCGGTTCGTTATCAATGGCAAAAAGTTATTAAATATATAAGCGTAACCATTGCGCTGATTTTATTAATCCGTATTTGGTTTGGCGCTTTTACTTCGCTCGGCACTTATTTCGGATTGTTATCTGCCGGACTTGCAATTGCGTTCAAAGATTTGCTGGTTAACATGGTCGGGTGGATGTTTATTCTTACGCGCCAGCCTTTCAAAGTTGGGGATAGAATCGAGATAAATAACATTACCGGCGACGTTATCGATATCCGCTTATTCCAATTTTCGGTGATTGAAATCGGTAATTGGGTGGATGCCGATCAAAGCACTGGGAGAATAATAAATATACCGAACGGAATAATTTTCTCCACCCCGCAAGCAAATTTTACGTTGGGTTTCGAATACATCTGGCACGAAATTCCCGTCTTGGTTACCTTCGAAAGCGATTGGAAGAAAGCTAAAAAAATTCTTACCGAAATTATTACGGAGCATAGCGGTGATTTTAGTCAGAACGCAGCCGAACAATTAAGGAAAGCTTCGCGCAAGTTTTTAATTTATTATAAAAATCTCACACCTATAGTTTACACAACGGTTAAAGACAGTGGCGTGCTTTTGACAATCAGATTTATATGCCACGTAAGGCAAAGAAGAACTCTCGAAGAAAAAATTTGGGAAGATATTCTCGAGCGGTTTGCCAAGCACGATGATATCGATTTTGCATATCCTACGCAAAGGTTTTTCGATAATTTGAAAGAAGGCAAGCCGGGCACAAAGCCTGTTAATTAAACTTTATATTTAAAAATGAAAGTAAAAGAAGCTTACGACAAATGGTCAGAAAGTTACGACTCAACCGGAAACAAAACCCGCGATTTGGAGAAAAAGGTAGCGCGGAAAATATTAAGTAATTACGAATTCGATAACGTTATCGAATTGGGATGCGGAACGGGGAAAAATACCGGCTGGTTGGCTGAGAGAAGCAAATCGGTAAAAGCAATTGATTTTTCTAGCGAAATGCTGAAAATTGCCGGAGCAAAATTAAATTTGCCCAACGTTGAATTTATGTTAGCGGATATTTCACAAAAGTGGAATATAGAAAACGGGTTCGCGGATTTAATTGTTTGCAGTTTGACCTTGGAACATATTTCAAATTTAAATTTTATTTTTTCCGAAGGATACAGAACACTCAAAGAAAACGGGAAGTTCTATGTTTGCGAACTTCATCCGTTCAAGCAATACGGCGGAACAAAAGCAAACTTTTCACTCGACGGAAATAAAATAGAATTGGAAACTTACACACATCATTTCTCCGATTATGTTAACGCTGCATTAAAGAACGGATTTACTTTATCGGAAGTGGGCGAATGGTTCGACGAAAAAGATGATCAAAGTCCGCCGAGGTTAATATCATTTATATTTAAAAAATAAAATTATAAAATGGTTCAAGAATTATTTCAAAAGGCGATGAAGTTTGCCGGGGAAAAACATTACCGGCAAAAAGTTCCGGGCACGGATGCCAATTATTTACTTCATATTGCAAATGTTGCAATGGAAGTTATGATTGCTCATTCCGTTACAAATGATTTTGATTTGGAATATGCCGTGCAAGTCGCAATTCTCCACGATACGCTTGAAGATACGGATACTACTTTCGAAGAACTTAACAATATCTTCGGAGAAAAAATAGCTAAAGGCGTTGAGGCACTTACGAAAAATAAATCCTTACCGACGAAGCGCGAAAGGATAATCGATTCTCTGAATAGAATAAACGCTCTGGAAAAAGAAATCGGTATAGTTAAGTTAGCCGACAGAATTACCAATCTTCAACCGCCGCCGCAAAGTTGGGAAATTGAGAAAAGAAAAAATTATTTGGAAGAAGCAAAATTAATTTCCCGAATGCTTCAAAATAAAAACGAATATCTTGAAAACCGTTTGAAAGAAAAAATCGAGGAATATAAAAACTATTTGGCTGTTAATTAATGAGAGGTAGCGAATTTGAAAAAGATTAAAATAAAATATTTGGTGTTGATAATTCTGGCGTTGCTTATCTCCATTTCATATTATATTCCGGTTAAGCCGAAATCATTTTTCGAGCTTTACGGCAAAGACGATAAATATTCCCGCACGCTAAAGGAATTCAAGAGCCGTCCGGTAAAATATATCGATGTCGATGGAATCAAATGGAAATACTATTCGGGCGGTAAAGGAGATAAAACAATTCTCTTTTTGCACGGTATGGGCGGCGCTTATGATTTATGGTGGAATCAAATTGTTGCGTTCGAAAATAATTATAAAGTGATTACGTATTCATTGCCGGAGGAAATAAATTCGCTTGAAGGCGCTGTGGAAGGAATTATGGCAATTCTGAAAAAAGAAAATGTGAATAAAGTTTATACCGTCGGAACATCGATGGGCGGTTATATCAATCAATATTTGTTTCATACACATCCCGCTTTGGTTGAGAAAGCGGTTTTGGGAAATACGTTTCCGCCCAACAAATATTTTGCTGAAAAGAATGCTCTCCTTAGTAAAGTAGTTCCTTACTTGCCCGAAATATTAATCGCATTTGTAGGTGAATTGAATTTCGAAAAAAATATTTATCCCGCCGGGAAAAACAGTAAACTGCTCACGTCGTTTTTGCCGAGTCTTCCTTTCAGTAAGAAACAGCTGATTGGTCGATATTATGTTGTAGTTGATTATTTTGAACCCGACACAACCAACGAGGCGATTAAACAAATTCCGAAGCTTATAATCGAATCGGATAACGATCCGCTTATTCCGCCGCATTTGCGAAAAAGGTTAAAAGAGCTTTATCCGGAAGCCCGGGTTTATACTTTTCATAATGAGGGACATTTCCCGTATATCAACGCTGCGGAAGAATATAATAGCGTATTAAAAAAATTTTTTGAGGGTGAACAATCCACTAAACCGGAATAATGTTTTTGCACTTTACAAATATACTTTGGGATAAACTATCGCTTTACGTTAGTAAAAGAAATATTATTCTGGGATTTGTTATAATAATTTTGTTCAATCTTATTTTACTGCCCGGATTTCCCAAAATATTTTCCGTTCCAGGAAATTATCCGCTCGATTTGAAATTCGGTTATTCACCCGCAGAAGCATACAAACTGTTAAGTGATATGGGCGGAAAGGGAAGAACGGTATACCTGCTTTCGGAAATAATTATCGATTGGCCTTATGCGGTTATTTATACGTTTGTTTACTCGGTTGTGATAATTGCCGTTTACAAAAACTTCCGGTTTTCATTCCGTAAATATTTAATTTGGGCGCCTTTGTTTCTTGGAATTTTCGATTTATTGGAAAATTCGGGTATCGTTTTAATGATAGCATTATTCGATTATAAAATAACCGCCCCTGCTTATGCCGCATCAATGTTTACAAAATTAAAATGGAGTTTTGCGGTTTTAACTTTTCTTTTGGTTCTAATAGGTTTAATATTAAAAAGTTTGAGTAGAAAATGAGAAATATTTATGTTCTTATTTTGATATTAATTGCAGTTGTTTCTTGCCGGAATTTGAAAACAGAGAAAAATGATAAAAACAATTTTGCGGTGATTGCATATTACACCGGCGATTCCAAGGAAATAGAAAAATACCCGGTTGAGAAATTAACCCACATTATTTTCAGTTTTTTGCATCTGAAAGGGAATGAATTGGCTTTTGACAAAGACGTTGATAGAAAAACTTTGAGAAAGTTAACGTCTTTAAAGAAAAATTATAAAAATCTTAAAGTTTTAATTTCTCTCGGCGGTTGGGGAGGATGTAAAACTTGTTCGGAAGTTTTTGCAAGCAAAGAGGGCAGAACCGCATTTGCCGGATCGGTTAAAAAAATACTAACGGATTTCAATGCGGACGGGATCGATCTCGATTGGGAATATCCTGCAATCGAAGGATATCCGGGTCACCGTTATACAAAAGAAGATAAGCATAATTTTACGTTGCTTGTTAAAACTTTGCGGAAAGTTCTTGGCGATTACTACATCATTAGTTTTGCCGCCGGAGGTTTTACGGATTATATCAAAAATTCAATTGAGTGGAAAGAAGTAATGCCGGTTGTTGACATGGTGAATGTGATGACATACGATCTGGTTAACGGATACAGCACGGTCACGGGTCACCACACACCGCTTTATTCCAATCCGAAACAAAAAGAATCCGTTGACAATGCCGTGCGGATGCTGGATTCGATTGAGGTCGATAAAAAGAAAATAATTATCGGCGCTGCGTTTTACGCTAGGGTTTGGGAAAGTGTGCCGGATACGAATAACGGTTTGTATCAACCCGGTAAATTTAAGACCGCAGTAAATTACAAAGATTTTGATAATACCTTCACGGCGGAAAAAGGCTTCAAGCATTTTTGGGATGTCAAATCCAAAGCTCCTTACATGTATAACACAAAGGAAAAATTATTTGCCACTTTCGACGATCCGAAGTCAATTGCATTAAAAACCCGTTATGCCATAGATAATAATTTGGGCGGAATAATGTTCTGGGAATTGACTCTGGATAAGTATAAAAACGGATTGGTAGATGTAATTTACCAAACAATAAAATCTGCAGAGTAGTAGCTTCTTGCAGGTTGACCTGAATGGTTTTTATCTTTAAGTTATTGTAAAAGTAATTTAAAATTTCTTTCTTTTTCTGTATTTTAAAATTTAGTTTAAGTAATAAACGAATAATGAGTTAACATATATTCCCGGTAAACGCAATACGCTTTAAGCGGAATATTGCGGGATAAACGAAATTGAGTTTATTGGGGATGTTAGCACCAATGTAATATGAACGCCATAGAACATAAAGAAAAAAGAATTCGTGATTTGGTAAATCATCCATGGAAATTACAAACACTATTTGAAGATAAATCTAAATGGAATAAGTTGTGTGCCTCGATGGACGTCATCGGCGACACTCAAATAGCAATTAATGACTTTTTTTCCTTACCATCATTTTCTTCCAATACTGGTGGATATCTATTCTTATATGGATTACTACAAGCATTTTTTTTACAACAAGATGCAATTAATCATTTATCTGAAGCATTGTTTAACAAACAAATAGATTGGAAAAATGATTATCCAGATATTTATCATGTTAGAGAATTAAGAAATGACTCAATTGGACATCCAACCAAAAGAGGCTCAGATAAATCATTCCATTTTATTGCTAGATATTCTATTTCTAATGGGATGTTTAGATTAATGTCCTATTATTCTGATTTAAACAAACATCTTTATAGAGATGTGAATATTCAAGAATTGAAAGAAAAACAAGAAAATAGTGTAATTGAAATTTTAGACAATGTTATCGAACTTATGGAAAAAGAATATGAAGAACACAAAAAACAATTTACAAACAATAAAATTAGTGAATTGACAAATGGTATAGGATATTCTATTAGTAAAGTCTATGAAGGCATCTATAATAACTATCCTTTAGCTGAGATGAATTTTTCTATAATTAAAACTACAATTAACACTATAAAAAAAGAAATAGAAAATAGATATGGAAAGTTCTCTGCCCTAAAAGGAGTTGAAGATGTTATTAGAAGAATAGACCATATTATACAGAGAATGGATAGGTGGATTAACGAAAATAATCTTCTAAATAATAACGATGCAGAGGTGTTTATGGACAGTTTCTCTGATAGATTCAAGGAATTAGAAAGAATGTTAATAGAGATTGATGACGAATTTAAATAAAACACTGGTGCTAACAACGCATATAGCGCATAGCTTAGTTTCCTTCTTCGGCGGAAAAAGACAAAAGAAAATTTTGTAAATTGGACTGCGATTTAAACTTAACGGTAGACATTCGCTACGCGCCATATGCTTGACCGTTGGGTGTCATGCAAAGAAACATTTCACAGAAATAGAAAATAGCAGTATCTTTGAAAAATAGTTTTATAAAGGAAGAAAACATGGATATATTAAAAACAAAAATTAAAAATTATAGAAGTATTAAATATATTGAGTTCGAATTCAATACGCTAAATATTTTTGTTGGAATAAATGGTGCTGGTAAAACTACAATTCTTGATGCTTTAATTACTTCTTTATCTTGGCTTATAAATAGAATTCAACGAGAAAATGTCTCTGGAAAACATATTTCCGAAAATGACATTAGAAATACTGAACCATATTCAACAATAGAGGTTTATGCAAAAATAAATGATGAGATTTTTAATTGGAAATTAGCCAAAACTAAAAAGGGAGAAATTGCAAAAGAAAAATCAGAATTATCAAAAGTTTCTCAATTAGCAGATTATTTAAGAAGGCAATTAAAGCAAAACAATAAACTACCCGTTATTGCATATTATCCAGTAAACAGAGTCGTCAAAGATATTAGTCCTGAAATTTCAAGCAAAGACAATTTTTATGTATTGGATGTGTATGAAAATGCTATTGGTGTAAAAGCAAACTTTCAATCGTTCTTTGAATGGTTCAGACTACAAGATGATATTTTGAATGAAAAATTAGGTTCAAGAACAAAATGGATGATAAACAATAAAAAATGGTTAAAGCGAAAAACGAATAAGATTATTTCATACCTTGGTAGAATAACAAAAGATTATGATGAATTTAATTATTTGACAGAAAGAATAAAAAAAGATGATATAATCTATGAGGAACCAAGATATTTATTCCATGAACTTATTGACTTATTACATTCAGTAGAAATTAAGTTTGAAAAAGAACATCATTTTGAAATGGTTTTACATGATATTGAATACCTTTTGCACAAAATGAGTTCCTTATCAAATATAAGAAAAGATAATCTAATTGATCCCTCAAAATTTCCTACTCATATTATTAAAAGAATATTTGAACAATTAGAACTTATCTTTGATAGAACTAATCTTGATACAGAAAATAAACCACTAATCCAATTTATTTGGGAAACATTACTCTTTTCAATATTGTTAAGTTTGTGGTGGTTAAGTGATAAAGGAAAAAGAGAAATAGAAACTCTTTTTAAGAATTACAATCCATCATTAAAAAGAAACCAAAGAGATTGGCATAAAAATAAAGAACATTTTATAAATGATATTGAGCAAATTATTCGTAATGATGCCAATAGGCAAGATGTAGCAGCAAAAAATGAAGGAAGAGAAATTCAAATTGTAACAAAAACAATTGAAAATTTTATTGAAGGATATTCTAATTTAAGAATAAAAAGATTACCCCGCCCTCACATGCTTGTTGATAAAAACGGAGAAACATTTAATCTTGAACAGCTTTCTGACGGTGAAAAAAACCTTATTGCATTAGTAGGAGATATAGCAAGAAGATTATCAATTGCTAATCCAAACAGCAATAAACCATTAGAAGGTGATGGTATTATCTTGATAGATGAAGTTGATTTACATTTACATCCGTCTTGGCAAAGATTGATTATTCCAAAATTGACCGAATTGTTTCCTAATTGTCAATTTTTTATAACTACCCATTCACCGCAAGTTTTAAGTCATGTAAAACCTGAAAATATCTTTTTGTTAAAAAATGAAAATAATGAATTAAGCTATTCCAAACCGACTGAATCCTATGGGAAAAATTCTGATAGAATATTAGAAGATATACTTGGGGTTGATGCTCGTCCCAAAAAAGAAAAGGAAGCTTTACGCAAAATATATGAGTTAATACAGTCAAACAAAATAGAAGATGCAAAAAAGAATATTGAAGAATTAGAATTGCAAATTGGTGAAGATTCCGAATTAGTAAAAGCTCGGGTTTTAATTAAGCGTAAAGAGATTATTGGGAAATGAAGCATATAGTAAAAAATCAAGAACCACAAGAGTTTATAGATTGGAAGAATAATGCCAATGAAAATTGGCAACCTACGTATGATAATTTACAAAATCCTAAAAAAAGAATTCTTTATCATTCTTTACTAGAAGAACAAGGATATATTTGTTGCTATTGTGAAAGAGAATTAAAAGAAAATGATTATCACATTGAACATTTTAGACCCAAGGATAGAACTTTATTTCCTGAATTACAATTAGATTATTCAAATCTATTGTGCTCATGCCAAAGAAACAATCAAAGAAAGACACCATTACATTGTGGTAATAGTAAGGGAAATTGGTTTGATGAAACATTATTAATTTCCCCACTTGACCCAACTTGTGAAGACCAATTCATTTATTCATATGATGGACATATTTATCCATCAGATGAAAGCAATTTGGCTGCTAAAACAACTATTGATAAATTAAAATTGGATATAGATAAATTGGTAGATTTAAGAAAAAAAACAATTGAACCTTTTATTGATGAGAACTTAAATGATGTTGAATTGAGAACTTTTGCGGAAGGATATTTAGTTGATAAAGAAAATAACCACGGAAAATACAACGAATTTTTTACAACAATAAAATTTTTGTTTGGTTATTAATGTATAATGTACCCCAAAAACTGGACAAGAAATTAAGGTGGAAAAATCGTAAATTAACAAAAAACAAAGGAGAGAAGAAATGTCCAGTAAGAGGAAAAATTTTTCTAACCAATATAAGGCAAAAGTTGC
>JALVFE010000032.1 GCA_027030245.1 Melioribacteraceae bacterium | reverse complement strand
TTGGCAAAGGGGAGGACTGAGGAGGGGTTCGTTACCCTCAAAATCTATAACATTCTCACTCGGGAAATCGCAATGCCTGTAAATAAAAAACAATCACACGCAACTAATACCGTAACATTACGCTTGCCGGGGTATCGAGAGGCTGTCTCAAAACCAGCCTATAAATTTATTGTTCACGGGTTTTATAAGCCTGGCTGTCAATATTATTATAAAAAATTTGGATTTAGTCAAATAAACCGTGTAAAACAAAAAAGCGGTTTTAGTTGCTATAAACCAGCCCTTTTACGTCCCATACTCTGTAAAGTTTTCGTAATTTAATTGAGCTGCACAACAACAACCATTGGGCTTCTACTGATTCTAAACAACAGTAATGCCATCTGGTAAAATTCCCATTATGCTTTATCCAACCAAATACCGCCTCTACTATTTGTGCACGTTTTTTCAGCAGTTTTTTATTCTCTTTTAATTTTTGTTTAGCACGCTGGTTTTCCAACGATTCTTCAAATTCGTATCTTTCTATTCTTCTCCCAGTTTTATTACTACTACATAATGCTCTGTTGCTACAAGTTTTATGCTCTTTACATCTATATACTTTTATTAACCTATTCTTATTCCTTTTTTTTATTTTATGTCTAAATTCTAACTCTCTGTTTGACGGACAAACATAGATATCTTTATCTTTGTTATACTCAAAATCTTCTTTCCTAAAGCCTTCTGCCTTTTTTGATATCTTTGGAGGTTCATTAACTAAAATCGTGTATCCCTTTGTTTCTGCTTTTGATATTTCTTCACCCGAAAAATATCCAGCATCCCCTAAGGTAACATTTGCTACTTTACCACTATTTTCTTTTCCTTCGTCTATCATTTTTGTTATAAGATGATTATCAGTCTCTTCATTTGTAGCTATGGAGGCTACTATTATTTGTTTTTTTTGAATCAACTAAACTTTGGGCATTATAGTAAAAATCCTTTCTCCCCTTGGCTTTTATCATTCGACAGTCTTTATCGGTCGTATTTATTTTTATACGTCCTTTTTCTTTTAGAGTTTTTATCCCTTCTTCCAAATTCTCCTTTAACTGTTGCTTTTCTTCTCTTCTTAATTCCTCAACTCCTTTCTTTATTAAACTCTGTAGTTTTTTCTTCCCGTAGAGTTGCTTTGGCAACTTATCATTCGGTTTCCCTTTATCTCTTTTTTCTTGCTGCTCTATCTCTTTATTGGCTTTTTCTATCGATTTATCTACTATGGATAATAATTCTGTCAAACCCGGCCCATATAAAAGTTTTTCTTTCGATACATCCGCTTTTATTTTTGTCCCATCTACCGCTTGTACTACAAATCCCACCATATCGTTTAGTACCGCTACTTTTACTGTATGCTTAAATATTTTCTTTAACTTTCCCTTATGCTTCTTAAAAAATCGCCATATTGTATTATGATCCGGATAATGCATTGTCGTCAGCCAAATATACGGCAGTTGGTTTCTACAAGCTCTTTCTATTTGACGACTACTGTATATCTTTTCATAATAACTATACAACCATATCTTTAGCATCATATTATTTGAATAATTCGGTCTCCCGTCTTCGCTTTTCCTTCCCTTAAAACCATAGTCCTCTAAATTGATTGCATCTACAAATTCTCTTATAAATCTTGCCGGATGATTCTCAGCTATCCAGTCTTCTACTGTCGGTGGTAATATATAGGTCTTACTATAATCAGGTGTTAGTTCCATTTTTATCCTCTTTTTTCTTTATCAAATATATTTAAATTATTTGAGTTTTGAGACAGCCTCTCCACACCTCGGCATTGTAAAGATGTAATTAAATATTAAATTTTTTCTGGTATGATATTAATCTTGTGATAGGTATCCGAAGGAGAGGAGTGGTACTCTCCTTCAATAAAATGATATTGATATTGTGGTTTCCAACCGGTGGAAAGGAATGGTCCTTTCCATTAGGGTTATTAATAATGATATCTGCAGCTGTAAATTAATATTTCGTCACCAACCGCTTTATAGACCAACCTGTGTTCGCGGGTTATTCTTCTTGACCATAATCCCGCCAAATCAAATCTCAACGCTTCGGGTTTGCCTTTACCTTTGAAAGGATTGCGTTCAATATCTTTTATTAACTCATTTATCTTTTTTACTACCTTTTTATCATCTTTTTGCCACGAGACATAATCTTCCCAGGCAATTTTTGAAAAAACTATTTTCATATTTATTTCAATGAACGCCTTTTTACTACTTTTCCTTCTTTCATTTGACGCATGGACTCAAACAATCTATCGGCATTTGCTTTTGAACTTAGTAAATGAACGGTTTCCATGATCGAATTGTATTCGTCCAAAGAAATCATCACCGCTCCTTTGCCGCTTTTTCTTTTAATCACCAATATCTCGTTATTCTCTTCCACAGCATCAAGATACTTTTTTAATTTCGTACGGAATTCCGTAAAATTAGCCGCAATCATTTCACACCTATAAGTTATTTTTTACGTACTAATATACGTACTTATTTAATAACTTGCAAGGATCATTTGTATTTTCCCAACTTTTCCACTGGTAATTAGTGGAAAGGAATGGTTATTTCCGGCATTGAAAAGACAGATGGTTATAGTTCGATATTTATATTTTCAAACCCACCCCTTCCCTCCCTTTGCAAAAGGGAGGGAGTTTAGTTCCTCCCCTTTCCCAAATGGGAGGTTAGGAGGGGTTAGAATTTCCTTAGTAAATTTCCCGTTGTTGCCTGTGGGCACACCCCGGCAGTATGGGGACGTAATTAAATATTAAACTATTTTAGTGGAGAGGAATGGTCTTTTTCACTAGGGTTAAAACGTTAGTTCCGACTGTACTAAATAATTTATAACATTAGACACGTCGAGGTGTGGACCTCGACGGCAGTGAAATGGTATGGGACGTAAATTTTGCGTCCCATACGAATTTGTGGTTAGGACGTTCCCATGGATGCCAAGGTCCACACCATGGCATTATAAAGATATAATTAAATATTAAATTTTTTCCAGTATGATATTAATCTTGGGACAGGTATCCGAAGGAGAGGAGTGGTACTCTCCTTCAATGAAATGATATGGATATTGCGGTTTCCAACCGATGGAAAGGAATGGTCCTTTCCACCCTAGAAATTAAATATTAAAATTTTTCCGGTATGATATTAATCTTGGGACAGATATCTGAAGGAGAAGAGTGGTCCTCTCCTTCTATAAAACGATCGTTGTTCCATACGGTTTACTGATACTGTAAATTTCTTACCATCTTTTTACTGTCCCACGGAGCAGGTTTCCCGCCCAAATATTTGTGGAACCATTCGAGATGAGCATTGTAATAAAGCGGCATCGACCTTAAGAAACTCGGCCAATGCCCGTCGTTCTTGAAAATTATCAATCTTGAATTGATTCCTTTCAATTGCAAATTGGTAAAATACCGGATGCTTTGTGTGTATGGAATTCTGTAATCCTTCTCACCTGTGATGATTAACGTGGGAGTTTGAAAATTATCAACATGCTTACTCGGTGATTTCGATTCGTAATCTTTTCCCAAATCCCAATTGGAAAACCAAAGCTCTTCCGTTTCTTCCGCAAACTCGGCCAGATCGTAAATTCCCATCATAGAAGCCAAACATTTAAACCTGCGGGTTTTGGCTTGAAGCAGATTCATAAAATATCCGCCGTACGACCAGCCCATTGCTCCCATTCGTGTGCTGTCGACGTAACTTAATTTTGCAAGCGAATCGGTAACTTTTATTACATCGGTAAAAACTTTACCGTCCCAATCGCGTGAAATTGCGGCGGTATAATCTTGACCGTAACCGATTGATCCGTGCGGATTGGGGAAAGCCAAAACATAACCTGCCGCAGGATATACTTGCCAATCGAACCGGAAAGAATCCATCCATTGGTATTGCGGTCCGCCGTGAACATTAATTATAAGCGGATATTTTTTATCCGGATCGAAATTATGTGGCTTGATCAAGAAAGTGTGAACGGGAACGCCGTCTGCGCCTTTTATCCATAGTTGTTCTACGGGACGGAAATCGACTTCATCCAGGATTTTCCGATTAATATTCGTTATATCCTTAAACTCTTCCGTGTTGAAATCAAACCGCGCAAGTTCGTAAGGTTTATCGATTTGCGAATAAGATACAATCGCGAACTTTTCGTCCAGTGAAATCTTAAACGACGCAATCACTTTGCGTGGTATAAGCTTTTCTATTTTTAACGTTTCGATATTAATCTTGAACAACGGCATGTAACCGCGCTCGAATGCGGTGAAGTAAATAAATTTCGAATCCCCGCTCCACGCGAAACCGTTCACCCAATTATCGAAAGCTTCCGTTAATATTTTTCTTTCCCCGGTTTTACGGTTGTATATCGCCAGATTAAACATATCCGATTCGTAACCGTCTGTCGCTTGTGTTTTGTAAGCGATATATTTTCCGTCGGGCGAATAAACCGGATCGCCGTCGTATCCTTTGTTTTCCGCGGTAATGTTTTTCAGATTTTCACCGTTTAGTGAAACCGTCCAAACATCCGAATTTGTTGAGCTCTCCGGATTTTCCACACGCTTCGAATCGAATGCCACTTCCGAATAATCCGGAGAAAATTCGTAATGATCGCTTCCGCCGGCGGAAAACGTAGGCGAATTGTAAAATCCGGGAGTTAAATCGGTAAGCGAAGTATCTTTTAAATTTAAATAAAACACATGAGTATATTGCCCGTCGTTGTATTCCGTCCAATGCCTTACGAACAAACTGTCGGCAAGGTGAGCTTGAACAGGTCCGTTTAACATTCCGTCGAGATTCCTTTTGTTACATTCGTAATCCGTTCCACACTCGGGAAATACTTTGGCTTGAAAAATAATTTTACTTCCGTCTGCGGAAAGTTTAGGCGAAGAAATCCCGAATTTACAATTTGTAATTTGTTTTGCTTCGCCTCCGTCCAACGGCAGTTCAAACAATTGCGGTTTACCGTTTCTTGTGGAAACAAAATAAACCGATTTATCGTCTTTGCTCCAAAGCGGATTGTAATCAGCAGCTTCGTTATTTGTTAATTGCTTTAAGCCGCTTCCGTCAACGTTAACAATATAAATATCAGTATTGCTTTTCGATTCCCGTAAATTATTTTTTGTAACTGTAAACACAACCCTTTTACCGTCGTGGGAAATTTGCTGGGAGCCTACATAAGATGTTTTATATAAATCTTCAATTGTTACCGGCCGTTTATTTCCTTGTGCAAAAAACGGGATGGCAATCAGAAAAAATATTACAAATAATCGTTTCATTGTTTCTCCGGATTTTTTCTAAACATATTGCGTAAATTTAGTAATGGAAAAAACAATATGATATACTAATTTTAATCCGTGGGAAAATTGAAGATATACGGTTTACTTATTAGCGCCGGACTTTCCGGAAGAATGGGAAAGTTCAAACCGCTATTGGAATATGAAGGAAAAAGTTTTGTTGAAAACATTGCCGGAAAACTCTGCACTGTTTGCGAAAAGGTAATTGTCGTAACGGGATTTAACTCTGCCAAGATCGATAAGTATTTAAAAGAAAGAATGAAACCCGCGGAGTTGAAGAAAATCCGGATTGTACATAACGCGAATTACAAAGCCGGAATGTTCACATCATTAAAAACCGGATTGTTAAATTGTTCCGGCACAGATTGGGTTTTGTATCAGTTCGTCGATCAACCTACTCTTCCGCTCCGGTTTTATTTTGATTTTATTAATCAAATTGAAAACGGATACGATTGGATTCAACCGGTATCGGGAAAGCGGAAGGGTCACCCGGTTTTGTTCGACAAAAAAGTAATTGAAAAAGTAAGTGTGTCGCCCGATGATTCAAATTTAAGGGAAATATCGCACGACGGAATTAATAAAAAATATTGGGAGTGCGAATACAAAGAAATATTTGATGATATTGACAGAATTGAAGATTATAAAAATCTAACGTAAATGTTGTTTTTAAGTTCAAAAATCGTAATTCCGACCGACCTTGGCAGATTAATTGTAAACTGTCATCCTATCCACCTACGGCGGATTGTTTCGGAATGCAAAAAGAACAATCAGATGCTGAAATGATTCGCCTATGGCGAACAGCATGACAGTAAGAAGAACCTGTCATTCCGAACTCGTTTCGGGATCTAAAAAGAACCCGTTGTTAAAATAAGATGCAGATCCCGAAAGCATTCGGGACAGTATGACATGCTATAAATAAAATAACAGTCCTAAGAACCTGTCATCCCGAATTTATTTCGGGATCTAAGAAGAATTCTCCATTTCTTTCCGCAAACGCCATCGGCGTGAACAATATAAAATATAAACTCGAATTTGTTATATGTCATTTGGAAATTGTCATTTGTCATTTGGAATTTAATTCTACACCCGTGTGGACGGTGGTAGCAATATAATGATATTGATAAAATTGAAGATTATCAAAACTTAACGTAGGGAACAACCATGGTTGTTCCCTACAAACATTAATAAATTAACAACGGCGTTTGTTTTAAATATGTCGGGTTTGCGGCTTGCTCCAATATAAAATGCGCAACATCCGCCCGTGAAATTTTGCCGCCGTTTATTCCTTCCAGATTCGTTAAAGCCCTGTACTTTCCGGTTAACTTTCCGTTCGTTAACATTCCGGGTCGTACGATAACCCAATTGTCGTATCCGTTCATCAGTATTTGCTCTTGCTTGTCTTTATCTTCGTACATGGTTTTAAGCAAAAGCGGTTTAAAAATTTTATCATAGAAAAATCCGCCGTGCCCTTTACTATCGCCCGCACCGATACCTGTAACCGCAATAATTAACGGGTGTATATTCCCTTGCTTTACCGCTTCAAGCAAATGTTTGGTTCCTTCGGAAAATAAATTTACCGGTTTTCTCGTGGGCATTGCCCCAACACTAACAACAACCGTATCCGCATTTTTTACGGATTGAGCAACCGAATCATAATCTAAAAAATCACCTTTTACAACTGTAAGATTTTCTTCTTTTATATCAATCTTTTCCGGATTGCGCGCAAGAACCGTAACGTTGTGAACCGCTTGCAACGATTGCTTCAATACTTCTTTCCCGATTCCTTTCGTAGCTCCGATTATTGTTATATTCATACTTCACCTTAAATGTTAAAATAAAATACGAAATTTTGAGGCAATAATCTTTCCTTGATGCCAAGATACACATCTTGGCATTGTTAGATTATAATTAAATCTTTAACATTTTCAGATAAAATATAACTTAAGGAGCCGGTGATCTGTGGAGAGGAATGGTCCTCTCCACCATGGTATCTTTTAGAGAGAAATGATATTCTCAATCATTGAATGTCAAAACACCGATCTCTACTGAAATAAAAAATTTATGTTAAAAACGTCGAGGCATGGGCCTCAACGGCAGTGCAAATAATCTTCGGAATGAGAAGGAAAGATAAATACAGGGAACAACCATAGCTGTTCCCCACTTAAATTTGTTTGAATTATTAACCTTAAAATTTTACAAACTCTACTCTTCTGTTATTCGCTTTGCCTTCAGGAGTAGCATTTGAATCAATCGGTTTAGTTTCTCCAAAACCTGTGTATTTTAATCGATCGGGGGAAATACCCATAGATATAAGTTTATCCATAACCGTTTTTGCTCTTTGTTTCGAGAGTTCCAAATTATGATTTTCGTCTCCATCACTGTCCGTATGCCCCTCAATACTAAATTTTAAGGCGGGTCTTTTCTTCATTAGTTTATAAATTTTATTAATCGGACCCATACTTTCCGGTTTTAAGGTTGCTTTATCAATGTCAAATCGAATTCCGTTAACAACAATTTTTCCGTCAGTTAATACACGGTCATAATATTTAACGCCTCCTTTGGCAATACGTATATTTTTGATAAACATTTGGTCTTTATTTTCAGCTTCTATGGAAATTCCGCTTGGGTTACCATCTAAATGAGGGATATTAATCAATCTTGTATCGTCCATGTAGGCTTTAAATTTACCTTTCGTATAAGCAACGGATATGTGTCTCCATCCACCTTTGGGATTAACACCCCAGCCATAATCTTCCGTACCGGGATATGATCTGCTTGATTTACCAAAATCAAAACCGTTTACATAAATTTGTAATCTGTTTTTTACGCTTCCGGATTGATTTTTTATATCATATAATAAAAGCCAATATCTTTGATAATGTGCGCCCGGCTTAAAGTAAGCGTCAAACTCAACCGTAAAAACATCTGGCAAATAGTCTTCATTTGATTTTTTTATATATGGCACAATTGTTCCGCCTTCGAGAAACATTATCACGGGTTCACCATTAAACTCTGCAATTTCAGAACTGCCATCATATAAATCCCAACGACTTGGAAATTCTCCGTTTTCTTCATCTGTGCTTGGCCCATCTTCAAATATAACTTGGTCACCCGGTACAAAATCGTATTTCGACCAAATAATTTTTGTTTCCCCCTCACTTTCACTATTTACAACTTCTTCCTCACCGGCATTATTCTTTTTTGAACTCTTACTATCTTGATTGTTTTCTTTGCTATTCGATTCCGCTTTTTTGTTCTCGCTTTTTCCCGTTACTGCATCTTCCACGCTTTTTTCTGCAGAGTCAAAAACTTTATCCACTGCTTGGTCGGCTTTCTTATTTGTTCTGTTTTCGACTTCCCTTTCAACTTTCTTTTCTACATGTTTTTTTAATTTTTCCCAAAACTGAGCTTGTGTATTGGAGGGAATAGCAAATATTATAGTGACTGAAAACATCGCAATAAGGATTTTATACATATCTTTACCTCTATTTTTTTAGCCTCTAAAATAATATTTTTTCCAGTGATTGTAAATTAGTTTAACTCTAAATAGTGATGAATGTCAACATTTGGATTGTTAGAGCGGCGCTTTTGGTAAAAAAAACAGAATATAACTTGCCGGAAGATTTTTAAGTTAAATTAATTTGGAATTTTTCTTCCGGCATTTAGACAAATTTTTTAATTAGCTATTGTATTAATTTCGCTCCCATTCCAGAATACGTCCCGGAGTATACGGAGCATTGTATTTATTGAGTAAACTTTCCATATTTTTAATTTCCGCGTCAACCGATTTAAGAGAGGATAGAATTTCACCTAACTTATCGTTCGCAGTTTTGTACGATTTTTTCAGCATATACGTTGGTTTTTCCGTAGTACTCCACAATGCGGATGTAATTATTTCAACACGCTGTTTTACTGAAGTCGGAACTGCCCCTTCGTATCTTCTTCTCAAATTATCGCCGTTCAATTTTCTGTTAAGTTCTTTCAATTTAAGCTCGACTTTAATCAAATCGTTCAATGTTACCACCGGAACATCCGCAGCAACCAACACGGCTTTTTTTAGATAAGAGATTTTTCTCTCAAGTTCTTTTCTGTATTCATCGGCGCCGGTTACCGAAACGGTAAGTTTAGCCACTTTTCTATTAAAGTTTTTTAATTCGGTTTTATCTTTCTTAGATAATTTATCTTCGTAAAGTAATTTGCAAACGAATTTTTGAGGAGGAACCAACTCCGTGAACTTCCCGTTTTCAAATTTACTCATCGACACGAAATACGAACCCGGGACAACCATATATCCTTGATCGGGTTCATCCCAAGGCACATCAGACTTTTTCTCGTTCAGTTCAACAGGCGTAAATTTATCGTAGCGGAAATCCCAAACGATTCTGTTAATTCCTTTTTGGGCTTTTGTTTTCAGCTTTCTTATGGTATTTCCCTCGCTATCCGAAACCGTAAAAAGAACAAACGGTTCGGGTTCTTCCATTTCTTTTTTCAATTCATCGTATGAAGGATACTTTATATCTTCTCCTTTCTTTTGTTTTTCTTTTTCCTTTTCCCTCCGCTTTTCCTTAAGTGTTTTCAATTCGTCTTTAAGATAATATGTAAACACCGCACCAACTTTAGGGTTCGGAGCCGAGAAAAAACTTGCGCCCATAAAACCCGTACCGCCGAATCCGAACGGCGTCGATTCGATAAACATCAATGCATCCTTAACCGGAAAAATAAACGCATCTTTCTTCAAAAGGTCTTCCGATAAGTACCGCAATGGCGAATAATCGTCCAGAATATAAATACCGCGGCCGAACGTTGAAACGACCAAATCGTTTTCCCTTCGTTGAATTTCCAAATCCATCACGGAAGCGTTTGGAATTCCGTTTTTCAATTTAATCCATTCTTTACCACCGTCAACTGTAAAGTAAACTCCAAACTGAGTGCCGACAAAAAGCAAATCCGGTTTTTCATGGTCTTCAGCAATTGTGTATGTACTTCCTTTTTCAGGTA
Source organism: Melioribacteraceae bacterium (assembly GCA_027030245.1). Lineage (GTDB taxonomy): Bacteria > Bacteroidota > Ignavibacteria > Ignavibacteriales > Melioribacteraceae > BMS3ABIN04. The sequence goes on along the minus strand of JALVFE010000032.1, from coordinate 221,391 downwards.
AGTTTCCGTTAATGGAAAACCAAGTACGTCCGCCGTTTGTGGTTTTGTAAAGATATGGTTTGTAATCACCCCCAACAAAATTATGGCAGGCAGCATAAGCGGTCTGTTTATCGAAACGGGATGCAATAATTTGGTGTATTCGCGCATACTTCGGAAGACCCGGAATTTTCTTTGCTTTCTTCCAAGTCTTTCCGCCGTCCTTTGTGTAATGAATCAAACCGTCGCCCGAACCGGTATACAAAACGTTTTCGTCAAGCGGTGATTCCGCTATTGTAGATAGTTGCGCCATAGAACCTTTTCTAACGAGCTCGTCTATGCTCCAGCTTCTGCCCATCAATTTTTGCATTTCCTTAGGAACTCCGCGGGTTAAATCGGGACTAATTTCCTTCCATGAGTTTCCCTGATCGTCCGTCCGCAATAACACATTGGCGCCGAAATACAATCGTTTATTATCGAATTGTGAGATCAGCAAAGGCGAATCCCAATCGAAGCGGTATCCGTATTCACCAAAGTCAATCGGGCGGATGTAAAATTTTTCCATTGTTTTTCTGTTGAACCGTGCGAGTCCGCCGTATTGCGATTGTGCAAATATTATTTCGGGATTTTTCCAATCGACTTGCGTTTCAAATCCGTCGCCGCTCCACGTAAAAAACCAATCTTGATTAGTAATTCCACCGGAACTTATTGTTCTTGAAGGACCTCCGAAACTGTTGTTGTCTTGGGTTCCGGCGTATACATAATAAAACGGTTGGGAGTTATCAACCGTAACTTTATAAATTTCGGCAATAGGTATATTGTTTTTAAAATCCCAGTTTTTCCCTTGATCGTAAGTTTCGTACAATCCGCCGTCGCATCCGGCAAGCATGTGTTTGTTATTATCGGGATCAATCCACAAATAATGATTATCGACGTGTTTGTGTTTCTCCCCAAGATTTTTCCATGTTTTTCCGCCGTCTTTACTTACTTGCAAAAACACATCCATGCTGTAAACAGTGTTAACATCGGCAGGATCACAAAACAATTTTTGGAAATAAAACGGATAGGAAGAAATGTAACTGCTTTGCTTTGTCCAACTGACACCGCGATCCACGCTTTTGTAAACGCCCTTATCTTTCTTTGTTGCTTCCACAATTGCGTAGAGAACATCGGGGTTTGCCGGAGAAATGGCAAGACCGATTCTACCTACGGCTTCACTTGGTAAACCGGATTTCATTTTCTCCCAGGTTTTGCCGGAATCAAGACTTCTGTAAATTCCGCTTTCCGGTCCGCCGTAAACACCGGTATATAATTTTCTCATTCTTTGATGCGCGACAGCATAGAGTATATTTGAATATCGCGGATCCATGTGAATTTCGTAAACGCCTGTGTAATCGCTGATGTGCAAAACGTTTTTCCATGTCTTCCCGCCGTCGGTGGTTTTGAAAACTCCCCGGTCGCCTCCCTTATTTCTCAAAGAGCCGTAAGCCGCGGCATAAACTATATTAGAGTTTTGTGGATCGACAATAATACCTCCGATATGAGCCGAATTTTTAAGTCCCATATTTTTCCAGCTTTTCCCGCCGTCTTCGCTTTTGTAAATTCCGTCTCCGTAAATCACATTGTTCTGGTTATTGTTTTCACCGGTTCCGACCCAAACAATATTGGGATTTGAAGGATCGACAGCCACAGAGCCAATTGCATAAGAATTTTCATGATCGAAAACCGGCGTAAAAGTAATTCCGTTATTCGTGGTTTTCCAAAGGGAACCGTGACCCGCGGCAACGTAATATTCGCTGTGATTTTTGGGGTTTACGGCAATCGCAACAATTCTTCCGCCGGTTATTGCCGGACCGATACCACGGAATTTTAGTCCGCTTAAATCCACATTTTTTAGAGAATCGGAAGCAGCTTTTTTATCTTTTGCGCTTGATGAAAAAGTGCTAGCCAAAAGTAAAATAATTAGAAGGGTAATAAATTTTTTCATGATGTATCCTAAAATTTTTGACGGTTATGTTGTCATCAAAAATATTTATATGTAACCCGAATTGCAATGCTAATCGGAAATTAAAAATTTCGCTGATGCTAACGTCCACATCTCTGCAGTATGGGAGCGTAATTAAATCTTTAACTTTTTCTTATTGAATATTGAACCCCGCGACTTCAGTCGCGGGCTAAGAAATGCAAACATCAAAGAAAAAAACCGATTCATCGGTTTCCGCGGCTAATACCATATTTTAGTAACCGAATGCGACATTTTTTTCGTTATAAAAACCGTTGAAACGGTTCCGGTTTATCTTTTTATGCTTATTCATTAGCTCACGGAGTTATTGCTTATCCCACGGATAAATCCGTGGGGTTGTCGTGTGTTGAAAAGCTGAATATACTACTCTATTTCATTACTATTTCCTATTACAGCAGAACCATTTTCTTTGCAAGAGCTGTAGGGACATGGCACGCTTTATCCCGGAAATACTATCCACTGTTTTTGCAGTCAACACCTCGGCAATATGGGAGCGTAATTAAATCTTTAACTTTTTCCGGTAAGTTACAGATCTTGTAACATGTGGAAAGGAGTGGTCCTTTCCATCAAGGGAAATATAGTTTCTTACTCTTAATCATAATCTTAATCTCGTCTTTCAAACATGTGCTCAAGATTAAGAGCAAGATCATTATTAAGATTTTATATACCGAATATTACAAGTGTAATTAATAATATAGTTATGTGGAGAGAAATGGTTCTTTATATCGTTGAATAAAAACAGAATATGATAGTTCGATAATGACATTTTCAAACCCACCCCTTCCCTCCCTTTGCAAAAGGGAGGGAGTTTAGCTCCTCCCCTTTGGGCTTGCCCGCCGAGGCGGGAAAGGGGAGGTTTGGAGGGGTTTGGATTTTTTTAGTAAATTCCTGTTGTTGCCCAGGTTCACATCCTGGCATTGTTAGGTTATAATTAAATCTTTAACTTTTTCCGGCGAGATACAGATTTTACAGTCGATAACAAGTGGAAAGGGATGGTCTTTTCCACGGGGGGAATAATTCATAACGTTAAACACGTCGAGGCATAGGCCTCGACGGCAGAGAAATTAAATATTTAACTTCTCCAGATAAATATGAATCCTACAGCAGGTAACTCTTGGAGAGGAATGGTCCTCTCCAACAAGGAAAAACGAAGGGGACGAAGATTTTCGTCCCCTGCAATATTTTATTTTAATTCGGACATATATTTACGAAACCAGCTTTGCGTTTAACGATACATCCGTACCGCAGGCAAGTAAGCGGGAAATCGGACATTTTTCTTTTGCGGCGGTGGCAAGTTCTTGGAATTTTTGTTCATCCAAGCCCGGAACTTTTGCTTCGCAATCCAATGTAATCGAAGTTACTTTCGGCCCGTCATCCTGACCCAAAACAACAGTGGCTTGCGTTTCGACCAAAATATCGGTAAATCCCTCTTTCGACAATAGAGCCGATAAAAACATCGAATAGCAACCGGCATGTGCTGCGCCGATCAATTCTTCGGGATTGGTTTCAGTTCCGTCTTCGAATCTCGATTTATAATTAAACGGTCCGTCGAAACCGGTGAAGCTCATTTTCCCTTCACCTTCTTTCAAGGTACCGCTCCATTTTGCTTTTGCATAATTAGTAGGCATAAAGCCCTCCTTTGTTATTAATTTATAATTTATGTATTTAAGATATTTAATGGTTTAGCTTCGAAAATCATTTAAATCACGCAATATTTCTTGCTTTCTTTCCTCTTCCAGAAAACTTGCTTCAATCGAATTTTTCGCTAACGTAAAAATATCATTTCCTGAAAGGTTAAGCGCATCGGTAACGGCAATATAGTTTTCGTTAACGTATCCTCCGAAATATGCCGGATCATCCGAATTTACGGTAGCAAACAAACCTTTGTTCAGCATTGTTTTTATCGGGTGATTTTCAATTTTGTCAACGTTCCGCAGTTTTACATTCGAAAGCGGACAAACGGTAAGCGGGATTTTCTTTTCCACCAAAGTTTCAACAAGTTTATCGTCTTCCAGCGAACGGTTACCGTGATCGATACGATCGACTTCCAACAAATTCACCGCTTCCCAAACATATTCGGGCGGACCTTCTTCTCCCGCATGCGCAACCACGCGGAATCCTTCTTCCTTTGCTTTTTCGAATACATTCTTGAATTTTGACGGCGGATGCCCGACTTCCGAAGAATCCAACCCTACCGCAGTAATCCATTGTTTATAATCTTTCGACATTTCCAAAGTTTCGAACGCTGATTTTTCATCAAGGTGACGCAAGAAACTCATTATTAATTTAGAAGTTACTCCGAATTTTTCCTTTGCGTCTTCCAAAGCTTCGTGAATACCCTCGATGATTGTCGAGAAAGAAATTCCCCTGCTTGTATGCGCTTGGGGATCGAACATTATTTCCGTGTGGACTATGTTTTGTTCGTTGGCTTTTTCCAGATATGCCCAGGTTAAATCGTAAAAATCTTTTTTCTTTTGTAAAGAACTTGTACCGGCGTAATAAATATCAAGAAAATCTTGAAGGTTGTTAAACTTATACGCTGTCTTTAATTCTTCAACGGAATCATATTTTAATTTAACACCGTTCCTTCCGGCAATTTCGAACATTAACTCAGGTTCAAAAGTTCCTTCTATATGTAAATGAAGTTCCGCTTTAGGGATTTGTCGAATATAATTTTTTATTTCCATACGCTCTACGAATTTGTTTATAAAAGTAACTATTAATTAAATACTGAGTAATTTTACTCAATGCTCTGAGTAAATTTACTCAATAGAAATTTTCAACACTAAGTGAAATATACCGATCATTTATGCTTCTTTCTGGTCTTTATCGGCAATTTATAGTAACGGGTTTTATCATATTGATAGAAAGCATTGGCAACAGCTGCCGCAGTAGGCACCAAACCGATTTCGCCAACGCCCTTCGCTCCGTAAGGTCCGTGCGGATCTTCCACTTCCACACCGATCACTTTAATTTCAGGTGTTTCCTTTGCTCTTAACACGCCCATTTTTCTTAGTCGCGTAGATTTAGGACGTCCGCTCTCCATTTCAATTTCTTCCGATAGCGCATATCCCAAGCCCATGTGTATCGAGCCTTCGATTTGCCCTTCGAATAAATTACGGTTAACAATTTTTCCGGCGTCGTGAGCCGCATAAACGGTATCTATATTTCCGTCATCATCGAGCGTAACAACTTGGGTTGCATAACTGTATGAGTAATGCGTAATCACCTCATCCACTTCGGCGCCGGGTTTAGTCGTCCAATCGCATACCCATTCGCCTTCGTAAATTTTTCCGGAAAGCTCGTCCAAACTGTGTTTATTTAAATCTTCCTTCAACTCTTTTGCTGCGTTAATTATTGCATTTCCAACGATGGAAGTCGCACGCGAAGCCGTTGTCATTCCGGCAGTGGCGCCGTATTTGGTATCCACAACAACTTCTATAATGCCGGGATCGATTCCGGTTTCGGCGGAAAGAAATTGCACCGCAACCGTATTTACGCCTTGTCCCATTTCCGTCCAACCGTGATGCAAAACAACCTTGTCACCGGAAACAATTTGAATTTTAACCTTTCCTTCATCCGGCATTCCGTTTCCGATGCCTGTGTTTTTAATTCCGCAAGCAATACCGGCATACTTTGCTTTTTGGAAAACATCTTTTACTTTAAGCAAAGTTTCGCGAACGCCCGCGCCGCCCCGTATAATTTGTCCGGTCGATACCATGTCTCCGTTTTTAACAGCGTTATTATATCTGAATTCCCATCTGTCGAATCCGCCTTGCTCGCATAAATCGTCTATACATTGCTCAATTGCAAACGTAACTTGATTAACCCCGAAACCGCGCATAGCGCCGCAAGGAAGATTATTCGTATAGACCGCTTTACTTTCAATCAATGCATTTGGGATATTATAAGCACCGGTTGCATGACCGGCGGCACGTTCCAATACTTTCATTCCAACGGAAGCATAAGCGCCTGTATCTCCAACGATATCGGCTTTAATTCCGGTTAACATTCCTCTTTCATCACACGCAACTTCATAATTCATATACAGCGGATGCCTTTTCGGATGCATTAAAATCGATTCGTCTCTGGTTAAAACAATTTTTACCGGAAGTTTAGTCAAATAACTGCACAGCGCCGCATGGTGTTGCACGGACAAATCCTCTTTACCTCCGAAGCCGCCGCCGTTTGGAACAAGAATAACCCTAACTTTTTCACGCGGCAATCCAAGGACGGATGCAATCTGACGTTGATCTTCGTAAACCCCTTGCCCTTGCGAGAGAATCTCAACTTCGCCTTCTCCCGTAACTCTTGCAACGGAAGCTTCCGGTTCCATGTAAGCGTGCTCTATCATTTGCGTTTGATAAAATCCTTTCGATACATATTTCGCCTTCTTAAATGCCTCTTCCACGTTGCCGCGTTTAATAAAAGTTGTAGAAAGTAAATTTCCGCTTTCATGAATTTTGGGAGCGTCGTCTTTCAATGCTTCGAAGGGATCGGTCAACGGGTCCAAAACTTCATATTCCACTTTGATTTTGTTTACCGCCGCCCGTGCTATTTCTTCCGTTTCCGCAACCACCGAAGCCAAAACATCTCCGACGTATCTAGTTTCTTCACCCTCCTTAACCATTACGGGCCAATCGTTAACTATTAATCCAACATGTCTTTCTCCGGGAATGTCGTTTGCGGTAATTACTTTTATTACGCCTTCAGTTTTTTCCGCATCCGTGATATCGATTTTTAAAACCTTCGCACGCGGGTGATCGCTGAACTTTAACGAAGCGTAAACCATTCCGTTCAACTTTACGTCTGCCACAAAAGGACTTTGTCCAAGCACAAGCTTGTCAGCAGAATATTTCGGATGCTTCCCGCCAATTCCGGGATCGGGTTTGGGCGTTGGAATTTCATTCAAATCTTTAACTGCTTCAGCCGCATAAGTAATCGATTCAATAATTTTTTTATATCCCGTGCATCTGCATAAATTCGGTTGTAAAGCCCTTTCAATTTCTTCCCGTGTAGGTTCCGGATTTTTTTCTATCAGCACATTCGCTTGCATTACAATTCCGGGAATACAAAAACCGCATTGCACTCCGCTCTTTTCCACAAAGGCATTGGTGAAAACACGTTTTTTATATTCGCTTAATCCTTCGGGAGTAATAACACTTTTTCCTTCAACTTTTTTCATCGGGGTAACACAAGAAAGCACGGCACGGTCGTCAACTTGCACTGTGCATGCACCGCAAGCCGCTTGCGGGGAACATCCGTCTTTTACGGAAGTTATTCCTTCTATCTCACGCAAATATTTTAATAGCGATAAATCGGGATCACCCGAATAATTTTTTTCCGTTCCGTTTAATATGAATTTCATAACAATATCCGATCTTTAGAAATTAACCGTTGAACAAAGCGTTATCTTTTAAATTTTTATAAAGAAGTATCATTTCCATTGCTTTATCCAAATTATGGTTAGAATCACTATTTTTAAAATTAATTATATTATAATTATCTTTATCGAATTCTACTTTAATAAAATCAGACTCATAAATATACTTGGAATCCGATAAAATTAAAGTTTCCGTTTTATTATTTTTTTTGTAAGTAAGTTTATTTCCTTTCAGCAAATAACAATTATCTTCTTTATTAAAACTGTCTTCCGTCAAATAAAATTTCGGTTTGGTTTTGTAAGGCGCTCCGTTTGTAGGGCAAAACGTGTAACAGTTTCCGCATTCGTTACAAAAGTCGCCTATGTTAATAATCTGATGTTTCTGTGATATTCTGAAAGTTTTATCGCCGCTTATTTTTCCGTTATTTAGAATTGGCACTTTCACATCCTCTATCTCAAAATCCACACCAATGTTGGAAATATTCGGACAAACGGAAACGCAAATATTGCAAACATCGTTACAGAACAGACACCGGTCGGCTTCCGCAATCGCATCTTCTTCGCTCATCAACGGATGCACCAACTCAAAGCTGAGTCTTGCCTCCGGCGGAATTACAGGCAACTCAATTCCGTATTTTCTTTCCGCAAGCTTAGCTTGGATTTCCGTCATGGAAATTTCCTTTTCAACCGGAGCCGGTTCAAACTCAAAATCCTTTTGCGCCCTTTTGATTATTTCACCCGCAGCGTATTTACCGTCGGCAATTGCGTTAATCAGAGAATCTGCGCCCCTTACGAGATCGCCGCCGGCAAAAACATTTTCGATTTGTGTTTCTTTGGTTATTTCATCAATTGAAATTTTTTCTTCGGGGAAGAAATCTATTTCTATATCCTGACCGATTGCGGTGATTACGGTATCCGTTTGCAAATCAAATTCCGAACCGTCCACTGCTTTTGGTTTTGGTCTACCCGAATCGTCCACTCCGCGTAGTTCCATTTTAATGCATTTCAAATATCTTTTTCCGTTATCTTCGTATAATTCCAAAGGCGAAGCAAGTTCAATAATTTCAATACCTTCATCGATTAAAGCTTCGATTTCTTCTTTATCGGCAGGCATTTCATTTTTCGTCCGGCGGTAAACCACAACCACTTTACCTTTGTCTCCGGTAATTCTTTTTGCGGTTCTGGCAGCGTCCATTGCCGAATTGCCGCCGCCGATTATCAATACTTTTTCTCCCAAATCAATTTTTTCTCCGGTTCGCGTTTGAGCTAAAAATTCAAGTTGATCGAAAACCCAAGGAAGCTCTTCGCCCTTTATTTTCAGTTTCTTCCCTTTTTTCGCTCCTACTCCTACGAACACATAATTATAGCCGGCACGGATATTCTCGAATTCCCGATTATCTATTTTCTGATTGAATTTAAATTTAACCCCAAGTTCACGCAATCTTTCGATATCGTCGTTAATTCTTTCTTCATCGATTCTGAAAACCGGAATTGCTCCGCTTACCATTCCTCCGGCATATTGTTTTTCTTCGAATACAGTAACGTCGAATCCTTCCAAAATTAAAAAGTATGCCGCCGATAAACCGGACGGACCGGCTCCAATAACAGCAACAGATAAACCATTTGACTCTTTAGATTCCAATTTTACCAAGCTGTCACCCTTCTCCGCATTGAACCTTTTGATTTCCCTTATCAGCAAGGGGTTATCCAAATTGATTCTTGTGCATTTTGCTTGACATAAATGATCGCAAACCATACCGGTAATGTTGGGTAAAGGATTCGCTTTCAAGATAGTTTGTAACGCTTTATCGAATTCACCGCGTGAAGTGTAATACATGTAATCCGGAACATCTTGCGAGATGGCACAAGCCTCGATGCACGGCGCATGAATACAGTCGTATGGAGTTAATTCCCGTTCTGTTTTAATATTTTCATACTTAAAATATTTTTTAGCGTATCTTTTTTCGTTAAGAACCCTTTCGGCATAATCGTTTAGATTTTTTAGCGCCGCTTCACGCAAACCGGTTTCGCCGGAACCATGTATAACAAAATCCTCTAGGGAATCCACACCAGCCAAAGCAAAATTTTTCCTAAGATTTTCAAGGTATTGAAGCGTTCTGGTATATCCGCCCGGTTTAAGCAAATCGGAACATACTGTAACAGGTTTAAGATTACACTTAACCGTTTCCGAAATATTAAACGCATCAACTCCGGCGGAAAAGGAAATATCGAGATTTCCGTTAAACTCGTTTTGCAATAACGCGGCAAGGTTAATGCTGATCGGATGAAGAGCACGACCGCTCATATAAACCATCTCTTCGTTTTTCGGAAGTTCTTTTGTATTATTTTTCGATTCGAGAGTGTTTGTCAATTTCAATCCGAACTCTACGTTATTTTCTTCCGCAACTTTTTGAAGATTCTTAATTATTCTTACCGCATCGGGAAATTTCAAATCATGCTCGAAAGCTTCATCGGGAACAACGGTTTCATAGCCGAGTTTCTCGTTCAAAATATATCTGAGTTTATCAGGACCTAACAAAGTCGGATTTAACTTAACCGCCGTGTTAAGTTTTCTTTCTTTCATCAAATATGTTGCAATGCTTTCTATCTCATCGGGCGGGCATCCGTGCATGGTCGAAAGCGTTACATTATCGGAAATTTTAGAAGGGATTCGCAATTCTTTAACACGCGGATAAATCCTTGATATCTCATCAAGTTTTTGATTCAATTCAACTTCGCAATTATTCATCTTGTCGAGAAACCATTGCACATTGGGTTTTAGAATTCCTTGCAAATCGTAACCCACGCTTATATTAAAAATAAATCCCTGTTCTTCTTCGTTTGAAAATCCGAACTTGTCACGCAAAATGTGCAACAAAATCCATGCATTTAAGTATTCGTCGAATGATTCGCGGATTTTCAGTTCTTGCGACCATTCGCAATTGTAACCTTCGTCTTCCATTTCTATACATGGTTTGGAAACTTCGAGTTCGTCTAATGTCTGCACCGTTTTCAATTCGATGTAACGCGAGCCTGTTAGCCAAGCAGTTATTATGTTTTGCGCCAATTGCGTATGCGGTCCTGCTGCAACGCCAAGCGGGGTTTCAAGCAATTGACCGTAACGGTACATTCTGAAAGGATCGTCTGACAGCGGCTCAAAAAATTGTTCTTTGTAAATACCGAATATCTTTCCTTCTTTTTCTTCTTTTAAAATCCATTGAAGTAAATGCGTAAGTGATATTTTGTAAAGTTTGTCGCTCATAGTTTATCCGTATTAGAAGTTGAATTATTTTTTACGCTTATAATTTCAGCAGCAATGCTTATGGCAATTTCTTCAGGTGTTTTCGCCTCGATTTCCAAACCTATCGGCGTATGAACTTTTTTAAGAAGCGCAGGCGAAATTCCTTCCCCAACAAGATTTGAAAACACTGTTTCGATTTTTCGTTTACTTCCCATCATTCCAATATATTTTACGTTTTTGTTAATGACCGAACTCAAAGCTTCTTTATCGCTTTTGTGCATTGGGGTAACAATTACAACGTAGCTCAAATCCCCTTCCCGTATATGTTTTCCGGCATCTTCAAATTTACATATTACTTTCCGGTTGGCGTAAGTATTTTGTTCCATTGTAAAAACATTTTCGCGGTTATCCATTACGACAACATAAAAATTGAGCATCGACATAATTTTTGAAACCGCAAACCCCACATGACCCCCGCCGACAATGTAAACAGTATCGGTTATTCCGTAAATTTCCCGGTATTCGTATTCATTTATATTTTTAATATTAAAATTATATCTCTTGCTTTCCAGTCCGGCTTCCGTAACGAAAATTCCATTTTGATTAATGATAAGAACACATTCCTTTTGTCTATCAAAATTATCCGTGATTTGCTTAATCAGATTCATCTCGGATTTGTCGAGAAAATAAGTAACAACGGTTTGAGTTCCGCCGCAAATAAGTCCGCTTTTTTCAAATCCCGATTTAGGATCATGATGCAAAACATTAACAATGCTACGTTTGCCGGATTCAAAACCGTCTTGAATTAACTTGATAATTTTAGCTTCGAGCACACCACCACCGATTGTACCGAATTGTTTTCCCCTATCGGTAAAAGCCATTTTAAATCCTTGTCTACCAGGAGATGATTCGGATGAATCCGTAACTACCGAGAGCGCAACTTTTCCGTTGTTTTCAATAACATTTTTCAAAAAGTGCCAAAGCCCTGTGTCATTCATTCTTGGAAGCCTTTCTCATTTTTTGACCAGATCTCAACGTGCAGTCGATTCGGTTTTTACGGGTTGATGTAAATTAAGTAAAACTTTTTCCGGAGTAATAGGTGCCGATATTTCCATACCGCTATTATCCCTAAATTCATTCATAGCATTTATAATCGAAAAATAAGCGGCAATTCCATACATAAACGGCGGTTCGCCGATTGCCTTGGAATTGAATGGTCCGTACTTGTTTTTTGAATCTTTCAAAAACAGTATTTTCATTTCTTTCGGTATCGAATAAATGTCCGGTACTTTATATGTAGAAAGCGAATTCGAAAGTAACTTACCTTCTTTGTTTTGCACAAGTTCTTCAACAGTAAGCCAACCGATTCCTTGTACAATTCCGCCTTCCACTTGTCCTAAATCTATTTTGGTATCAATGCTTTCTCCGAAATCGTGCACAACATTTACCGACTCGATTTCGTATCTTCCCCGTAAACAATCGACTTTAGAAACAATAATTGCCGTGCCGTATACATGATAAGCAAACGGTGAACCTTGATTGATTTTTCTGTCGAAATAAATATCCGGAGTCGCATAATATGCATGTGAAGACAAACTGATTCGATTAAAATAAGTTTTCCAAACCAATTCTTCCCAAGTTAATTTAGTCGGTTTGCCATCGTAAAATATTTTTTCGTTTTTGATTTCAACCAAGTCTGGATTACTTTCACCTATTTCTTTAACCGCGTGAGCTTTTAATCTTTCAAGAATATTCTTCGAAGCGATAACTGCTGCGTTCCCGTTTAAATCGGCTCCGCTACTTGCAGCCGTTGGCGAAGTATTTGCTATTCTTGTTGTGTTAGTGGTTTCGACTTTAACACGCGATACATTGATGGAAAAAGTATTTGCAACAACGTTGCGTATTTTCTGATTTACGCCTTGACCCATTTCGATTGCGGCTGTGCTTACACTTACGCTTCCGTCTGTATAAACGTGAACCAATGCACTTGCCTGGTTTAGAAAACTGCTGGTAAATGAAATCCCGAAGCAAACCGGCATTAAAGCAATTCCTTTTTTAACATAATGATTAGAGGAATTGAATTTTCTTATTTCATCTTCCGTTTGCGAAAGGTTGAATTCCGTAACCGCTTCGTTAAAACAACGCTGTGCATTACTGTTTTTTATTTGCTGACCGTAATAAAATTTATCGCCGTCCTTAATTAAATTTTTTCTTTGAATTTCGTACACGGGAATATTTAGTTTTCGTGCCGCATTGTGAATTGCTGATTCTATTACAAACATTCCTTGCGGACCCCCGAAACCTCTGAATGCCGTGTTAGGTGGAAGGTTCGTTCTGCAAGATATTCCGGTGGCTTTCACATTCGGAATATAATAGCTGTTCGTAGCATGGAACAATGTTCGCTCAAGTATAGCCGTGGATAAATCGGCAACCGCACCGGCATTTTGGTAATATGTGGCTTCGTAAGCCAGGATTTTTCCTTCCGTGTTAACTCCTATCTTAAAATCGGCGGAATACGGATGCCGTTTGCCGGTCATTCTTAAATCTTCTTCTCTTTGTAAAACCAGCTTTACCGGTTTACCAAGTTTATAAGCGGCAAGCGCTGTCATTACAGCCCAAGCCGTTGCTTGATCTTCCTTCCCGCCGAATGCCCCGCCCAAACGGAGAACATCAACTTCTATTTTATGCATCGGCAGATTTAATATTCTTGCGGCAACGCGCTGAACCGCAGTAGGACTTTGAGTTGAAGAAACAATTTTCATTCCTCCGCCCTCAGTCGGTATTGCAATAGCGCCTTGCGTTTCGAGGTATAAATGTTCTTGACCGCCTATCTCAACTTTATCTTCCAATACCAAATCACACTCATCCCATACTTTATCAACATCTCCCATTGAAAATGTTACGGGCGCTGCAATTAAATTACCTTTTTCGTACGCTTCTCTCGGATTAATTATAACAGGTAATTCCTCAAATTCAATTTCGATTTTTTCCCTTGCAGACCTTGCAATTTCCGCAGTATCGGCAATGATTAACGCAATAGGTTCGCCGATAAAACGTACTTCATCCTCAGCCAGCAGAGTTTCATCGGAGATTATATTTCCAATTTGATTTTCGCCGGGGATATCTTTTGAAGTAAGTACCGCCCGAACACCGCTAAAATCAAGTGCTTTGCTAACATCGAGTCGTTTAATTTTTCCGTGCGCAATCGTCGAATCGAAGACTGCAGCATGCAGCGTTCCTTCGTGCAGAGTAAAATCATCAACAAATAATGATTCACCTTTAACGTGTTTTATCGTATCGGTATTATTCATACAAGCTCCGCAATATTAACTGATTGTGGAAATAATTCGATAAAATGAGCTTTAATTAACTGATTGAGAAGTAATCTTTTATATTCTTCACTTCCTCTTACATCGCTTATAGGTGAAATTTCACTTTGAACAATTTCCAGAGCTTCTTCTATAACGGCATTTCCGATTTCTTTCCCCGATAAAAATTCCGACGTATTCTTTAACAATAACGGTACCGGCGCCACGCCCCCGGCTGAAATTCTACATAAATTTATCTTACCTTCCGAATGGGCTATAAACATTGTGGAATTTACGCTTGCAATATCAAGATAAGTTCTTTTCGAAACTTTTTCGAAGTTCAAATTATGATTACCAAAATCTAAACTAAAAAATATTTCGGTTATAATTTCGTCTTCCGATTTATCCAGTAATTTATATCCTTTGTAAAAATCTTTAAGTTTAACTTTCCTTTCATTTTTTCCGTCTGATAAAATAAGACTGGCATCGAGAGCCAATAAAATAATTGTGAGATCGCCGATGGGAGAAGCGTTTACTATATTTCCGGAGATTGTAGCACTGTTACGAATCGGTAAAGACGCGACTAAATTTAATTGTTGTTGTAACCGCGGGAAATATTTCTTTATTATTCCGGATTCTTTGAACTGCTCAAACGTCATGTTTCCGCTAATCTTAATTAAGTTTCCGTCTTCACGTATGTATGCTTTACTCAAATGCTCGGTTAAGCCGATATTACTTTTTACAACTTTATCGAAACGCTGAACATATAAATCGGTTCCGCCTCCAACTAAAATTTGATATGGTTTTGAATCGGTTTCCGCTGCAATTTTTTCATTGATTTGTTGCAAACGTATTTTGATATCAGTGAAATATTCCGGTAATACATTAAGTTTTATTAACTTTCGCAAAGTTTCGCCGCCGTTTGAATTTCCATCTTTCAAACTTTTAATAACATTTTCCGCACTTCTGATAATTGAAGCATAACCCGTGCATCTGCAAATATTGCCACCGAGTGCATTTATTGCTTCCTCTATCGTGTAATTAGTGTGCGTAATTAAATACCATGTAAGCGACATGATAAACCCGGGTGTGCAAAATCCGCATTGGGTTGCACCTTCGTTTACAAATTCGTTTTGAACGGGAGTCAGTTCAACACCGTTTATTCCTTCGATTGTAACTATGTGTTTTCCGTTTACCTTTGCAAGCGGATAAATGCAAGATGTTACAGTTTTGTATTTGACTTCACCGTTATTAAGTTCACCGACTAAAACCGTACAAGCACCGCAATCGCCTTCCCGGCAAACCAACTTTGTGCCGGTAAGTTTTTTCGTCTCACGGATAAAACTTAACAACGTTGAAGAAACGTTAAATTCACCCGATATTTCTTCATTATTCAGAACAAAATGTAACTTTTCTTGCATATTAACTTTCAACTAAGTGATTCAAATGATATTACAAACAAATATCAATTTTACCACCAATTTATTAAAAATTTCCTTTATTCGTTAAACGTAAAGATGTTTTGAGGAATGAAGATTATTGCTTGAAAAACAAATCGCTCATTTCGTTTCTTAAAATAATTTCATCGGCAAGTTTCAAGTAAGCTTTCGAACATGCCGAATCCGCATCATAAATAATGATAGGTGTTTTATCGAATGAAGCTTCTTCCACTTTGACGGTCTTGGGAATTGTAACATTGAAAACCATATTGGGATATTTTTGCAGCAATTCTCTTTTAACCAGATGAGATATTTTGGTTTTAGGCTCGTCTATTGTTAAAACAATTCCTTCAATAACCAAAGCGGAATTACCGGTTTTTTTTATTTCGTTAATAAATTTGAATATCCGTTCCAATTCATCTAATGAATACTTTGAGGCTTTTAACGGAATAAGCACGGAATCAGAAATATTTAGAATATTTGCGGTTGTTCCGGTTAAAGAAGGAGGGCAATCAATAAAAACAAAATCATAATTTACAGCTAAACTCCGGATTTCATACTTTAAATTCAAACTTCTTTCGGCAAGGTTTGAAAGACGCAATTCATTTTGATAAGTAGACCTTTTCATCGGAATACAGTCTAGGTTTAAATATTCCGTAGAATAAATCACTTCCGAAAGTTTTTTAGAGGAAGTAAAAACATCGAAAATATTACCTTTGCTTAACGACTTATCGATATTAAACGAAGAAAGACATTGACCGGAAGGGTCAACATCGATTAACAACACTTTTTTCTTCTTCTTAGTAAGGGCAAGCGAAAGATTTACGGCAGTGGTCGTTTTACCTACACCCCCTTTAGGAATTGCAATGGAAATTATCTTACCCATATCACGAAAGGAATTAAATTTATTAAGTTACGGAAATTACCTGCCCGACCGAATATCTACTAATTTACATAAATTTAGGATTAAATTACTATGACATCTGTCACAAAATATCATACAAATAATATTTGAAAAAATTATATAATAATTAATAAAAAAAGGAGAAAAAATAAATAATCCGTAAGTATGAATATTTATACGGATTTTCATTCTGTGAATTTAATTAGTATTTTTCAACAAAAGTAAATTGCTTTATACTTGATGATAAAATTTTTATTAATATATTTTCTATTATTTATCGGTAATGCCGTGGGACAAATCAATTTAACGGAAAGCCCGTACCATTCGTACTCCAATT
The DNA here is from genome assembly GCA_027030245.1 of Melioribacteraceae bacterium. Taxonomy (GTDB): domain Bacteria; phylum Bacteroidota; class Ignavibacteria; order Ignavibacteriales; family Melioribacteraceae; genus BMS3ABIN04. The sequence goes on along the minus strand of JALVFE010000032.1, from coordinate 204,780 downwards.
TTAAAGAAACCACATTCCCTGGTGGAAAGGACCATTCCTTTCCACATATTTCCACATATCACCAGCTACAAGATTAATATCATACCGGGAATAAATTTAATATTTAATTACATCCTCACAATGCAATGTTGGGGGTCTTGGCATCAGGGAAAGTTTGGGGGTATCAATTTCAGTATAAGGTAAACAAAATCAACAACATAAAAAACGGAAAGATTCCCATTATCTGATTTTATTTGTATTTTGAATAGTAAAGAAATTCCAAATGATACATGAAAAACTACATCGTAATTTATTTCTTATTAATTATCGGTAACGTAGTGGCACAAACAAACCTAACCGAAAATCTATACCGGAGCTACGAATTTTTCAAGGAACACTCAATAACGGGGCGAACGGTTAAACACGGGGAAGTAGAAAAGTTAATTGGCGGCTTGAAAAATAACGGTAAATTCAACGTAAAAGAATTGGGCAAATCCCTTGAAGGCAGAACCATTTATTTAGTTTCCATAGGTAACGGTCCGGTAAACGTTTTGGCATGGTCTCAAATGCACGGGGACGAACCGACCGCCACACAAGCGCTGTTCGATATTTTCAATTTTTTCTCCGACGAAAATCAATTTGCGGAATTGAAAAAATATATGTTAAGTAAATTGACTTTACATTTCATACCAATGCTTAATCCCGACGGCGCGGAAAGGTTTACCCGTAGAAATGCTTTATCAATCGATTTAAACCGTGATGCGGCAAGAAATCAATTCCCCGAAGCTCAAATTCTAAAAAGCGTCCGCGATTCCCTCAATCCGCAATTCGGGTTTAATTTGCACGACCAAAATTCGAGATACTCCGCCGGTAATTCACATCGCACTGCAACAATTTCGTTTTTGGCTCCCGCATACAATTATGAAAAAGATATAAACGACGTACGGAAAAACACAATGTCCGTAATTGTAAGATTAACTTCCGAACTAAACAAAATTATTCCCGGACATATCGCACGTTACAACGACGATTTCGAACCGCGGGCTTTCGGAGATAATTTTGTGAAATGGGGAACCAGCTCGGTTTTAATTGAATCCGGCGGCTGGGCAAACGATCCCGATAAACAATTCATCCGGAAATTAAATTTTATCGCATTGATTGACGCGTTCAACATCATAGCTTCGGAAGATTATAAATGCGTGGATTACACCAAATATTTTGCGATTCCCGAAAACGACAAATTGATTTTTAATTTGCTGCTGCGTAATCTCTCCGTTTCATTCAATGGAAAAAAATACATTGTGGATATCAGCGTAAACAGGGAAGAACAATTCGATAACCATGCCGGCAAGATTTATTACAAAGGAATAATAGACGATTTAGGCGACCTCTCCATTTTTTACGGGAACGAAGAAATCGACTGTAAAGGCATGGAGATCTTCCCGGGTAAAACATTTCCCGAAATTTTTGAAACCGTGGAAGAACTTAAATCATCGGATATTCCCGGATTACTGCGGCAAGGGTACACATCCGTTAAAATTAAAAACATCGAGCTTCATAAAAAATTTACGGACATTCCGTTAAATATTGTTTCCGCAAATAAAAATATCGATCACGGATTAACCGTGGAAAACAACGCAAACTTTTTCGTTAAAGAGAACGGTGAAATCCGCTTTATAATCGTAAACGGTTTTTTAATCGACTTAAAAACAAATTCCGGACAAATCACAAACGCGTTGGTATTTGAATAATCCCTGGAGATTTTTTTTTATTTGAACTTTTTCCGAAAGTTCAGTAACTTTAAGGACGTTAAATTTTAAAAAGTGAGGTGATAAACTTTGATAGGCATTACTGTTCAAGAAAACGAAAGCATCGACAAAGCTTTAAAGAGATTCAAGAAAAAGTACGAACGCTCGGGTATTCTTAAAGAATACAAGAAAAGAACCTTTTATCTGAAGCCGTCCATTTCCAAAAGAATGGAACGCATAAAAGCGAGAAGAAGAGCGTTAAAAGAAAGTATGCGTGAGAAAAACAAATAAAAAAATCCCCTCAAACGAGGGGATTTTTTTTGCTCAATATTCACTTATAAATTCGGCGAATGGTTATTCAAATAATTTTTCTTGAAATGTTCGGTAATTTTATTGAACGCATCGTCAACAGAATTACAAAAATCGAAATACTTCATATCTTTGGAATCGATCATTCCCTTTTCTATTAATCCCTCGAAATTTATAATGTTCCTCCAATATTCTTCATCGTAAACAATAATTTTCATTTTCTTTTTGATTTTACCGGTCTGCCGTAAAGTTAAAATTTCCATTAATTCGTCCATTGTTCCGAAACCGCCGGGAAAAACGATTAAAGCTTTTGCCATGTATGCGAACCAAAATTTTCTCATAAAGAAATAGTGAAACTCGAAAGCCAGTTCCGGTTTTACGTATTTATTCACAAATTGCTCGTAGGGAATACTGATATTCAAACCGACGGAATAACCACCGGCTAATTTGGCGCCTTTGTTTGCCGCTTCCATAATTCCGGGTCCGCCCCCGCTGCAGACAATAAATCTTTTTTCGTGCGTCGGCAAGTTCATCGACCATTCGGTTAATCTTCGCGAAAGTTCAACCGTATCTTCGTAATAGCGGGACATTTCAAGAAGGGTTTCGGCTTTTTTCAGTTCCCTTTTATATTTCCTCTCGCTGCCGTTAAAATTCTTTTTTAAATCACGTAAGTTCTTCATCGCATCTTTTTTCGAAACCAACCTTGCGGAACCGAAAAAAACTATTGTATCCACAATATTATATTTCTTAAACCTTGCCATGGGTTCGTAAAACTCGGCTAAAATTCTTATTGCCCTCGCTTCTTTAGAATTCAAAAAATCCAAATTGTCGTATGCCTTGACCGGTAATTTTGTTTTACCCATTTATTCTCCTATCTTTGAAAAAATTTTTTCCGTCAAAATAATCATCTATATTTAGGATTTCAAAAATACTAATTATTTACCTTTTATTCGGAAATACTAACAAAATGTTTAACAGAGATTCCATGCGTAGTATTCCCGTGATTTTTATTGTTTTCTCTTTTTTGGTTCAGGCGAAGGAAAAAAACAAAACTGCCGCGGAAATAAGTTCGCTCTTAAAAGATTTGCCCAAAGGAACAACCGTTGCGGCATTGGCGGTAAATGCTACCACCGGAGATACAATTTACATGCAAAATATCCGCAAGCCGATGATTCCGGCATCGAACATTAAACTGTTCACTACTGCCGTGGCGTTAAAACTTATGGGACCCGAATATTTAATCTCCACAAAATTACTTACCGACGATATAGATTTAACCGACGGTAGCATCGATGGGAACTTATACCTTAAGGGTTTCGGAAACCCGCTCTTTACGTTGAAGGATTTGGATTCATTAATTTCTTATCTCGATTCCCTGAACATCAAAAAAATAAACGGAAACATAATAGGCGACGATACGTTCTTTGATAACCTTTATTCGAGAGACGATTGGATAATTCAAGAAAATGCAAACGTACCGCTACCCCCCGTTTCGGCGCTGGTTCTTAACAGAAATAAATTCGTATTGAAATTAAACTCTTACCGCCGTTCCGGGAAGAAACTTAAATATGAGGTAATTCCGCCTTATCCCTTTGTAAAAGTCGATATGAGAGCGCGTGTAACGAAATTCAGAACCAGACCGCGCATCGTTTATCATACGGAAGAAACGGCATTCAAAATTAAAGTAACCGGCGGTTTAAGAAGGAGCAGAAGAAAAAAATATTACGCCATTTTCCCCGATAATCCGCCGCTTTTTGCCGCATTGGCGCTAAGAGAAAAGCTGCGCGCAAAAAAAATAACCGTAACGGGAAAAACTTTAAGCGGAAGCGCCGAACAATTTACGGATGAAATCGCAAGCATCGATTTGCCGTTGAAAAAACTGATAGCTCTTACCAATAAAAACAGTGATAATTTCCTAGCCGAGTGTTTATTTAAAATTATCGGTGCAAATTACAGCGGGGAACAAGGAAACTCGTTCTATGCAACGCAGGCGGTTATGTCTTTTATTAAAGAAAACGGAATTTACTCCGAAGGAAGTTCTATTGTGGACGGTTCCGGGATTTCGAGATTCAACAAAATTACGGTTTCCGCAATTGTGGATTTGCTTAGAACGATGTACAAAAACAAAGAACTGTTTCCCGAATTTTTATCTTCGCTGGCGGTGGCGGGAGAAGACGGAACGCTGAAAGACAGATTCCGCGGCTCAATAGTTCAAAATAATTTTCACGGAAAAACCGGAACGCTTAACGGGGTTTCGGCAATTTCGGGTTACCTTAAAACCGCCAAGAACAACGACGTGATTGTAAGCATAATTATTGAATTTAACCGGAAGGGCGCAAATTATTACAGAAACATTCAGGATAAAATCATCGAATATTTGGCGGGAAAGATATAAAAAACTCCCGCTGTTTTAACGGGAGTTTCACCAAAATGATACTAATTTTACCGGAATTACGAAAACTTATTTTTGCTGGTTTTCTTGTTGATTATTATTTTCAACAGGGGGAACTTCCGCGGGCGGCAATGTAGGTTTTTCCGGAACGGTATTTAATTCCCTGCTCTTTTGAATAATACTTTCCCGCTGTTCTTTTGTGGTTTGACCGGGCAAAAAGAAAAGGTTAATAATTATTGCCATTACAAGCAAACCGCCACCCAACCACCAAGTGGCTTTTGTAAGAAAATCGGCCGTTCTTCTGGCTCCGAACATTGTACCGAAATTACCGACTCCTCCGCCAATTGAGCCGGAAAGTCCTTCACCTTTTGCCGCCTGAAGCAGAACAACTATAATCAAAAAAACCGCCATTATTACGGAAATCGTTACTAATAAAGTATACATCTCAATCTACTCCGTTTGTTATTTGTAGCGAGGGAGGGACTCGAACCCCCGACACGTGGATTATGATTCCACTGCTCTAACCAACTGAGCTACCTCGCCAACTTCCCGAAAAAAGAGCTTTAAATATAAAAATCCGTTAATGAAACATCAAGAATAATATTACGCTTTCCAAATTTAAACCCAAAGAGCGTTTTTATCCTATCAAAATTACCTTTTTTGCGGAAATTCTCAAACTTACAAGCTTTTGGCGTTTTAATAATGTTTTTTCAGCATACCGTAATACAATCTTCAGTTTAATTTTCAAATACGACTTGATTTAATTTATAATTTGATTTAAGTTGCAAATAAAGGGATTTTGACAAAGCAATTTTTTTAGATCCAACAAATGTTCAACCTTACAAATTTAAATTGGAAATCCTTTAGGATTACGGGAGATTCTCTATCCGCTGATAAATTTTATAACTCATTACCTGATGAAATTAAAGACAAAATTAAGGTTAAGTGATTATTTATATTAAGGTTTATAACTATATTAAAGGTTAAAAGTCCCGTTCTCAAAAGGCGGACAGGCACTAACCGCACAGGTTTTATGCTAAATTTGTAGTTTAGTTTGCTATTGGGCTTGTTGTTAGATTGGGAACTATGTAATGTAATTTCAGTTGTCGTACTTGAACAAGGGAAAATTAGGTCGGCATGTTACTCTAAAAGCATTCTCCGGAAATAATTTTAGACATCGGGGATTTACAATACTGTTATTTAACCACGAGAAACTAATATGAGAAAAATCAATGCTTACATATTTTGTCTTACACTTTTTACTCTAAGTGTCACAAACGGTCAAATCTATAATGATTATTCTAACATTAACAATCACGACATCATAGATGCATTAGCTTTTACTGGTATCGGTATTTTCAAATTCCAAATTGATTCTTTAAAAGAAGCTCATAATTTTTATTTAATTTTAGATGAATATGTCGGTAAAAATAATCTAGTTAAAACCGATACACTTTTAGGCTATAGTCCATTTGAAATAAATACTAACAATATCGGAACTATCAGATTTTTAACAAAAATTATCAACAACTCATATGATACAACCTATTTGTTTATTTCCACATCCAACGTGGCAGTTTTTAAAGAAATTGTAATGAATAAAAAATATGTCCGCAAACATTATTGGTTGAAATTTAGTAAATCGGAAGTAGCCATTAATAAAAAAATTCCTTTGCTGTTTTACGCTTCTGAGTGGGATGCAATTGTTATGGGCAAAAAGACGACACGTTTTTGTTCATTTAATGAAGTACCGATTGACTTAAAAAGTGATGCGATAAACGAAATACCGCATTTTTATATAATAAGCTATTTGTTTAAGTAACGTGAAATGTTGTATATACCGAAAACCGACATTGCCTTTTTCGCTCGTGGCTGGTAAGGTATAATAGAGTTATTTGCTAAAAGGAACGTACTAAAATGAAATACCTATTTACATTAATTTTTGCATTAACATTGATTTCTTGCAATGAGCAGGAAATAATATACATTTATCCTGACGGTATTTCCAAACCGGATAATATAGTTGAAAGTAAAGGTTGCGGGAATATCTTCGTTTATCAATTTTTAGATAGTCTAAGAGTTTTGACAGTCTCGATAAATTCAAATGAATATAATCTAACAATAAAACGACAAGATATTGACTTAGGTATTTCAAATCCCAACGTTTCCGTTGTTTTAGAAATCTCGCCTAATCATCCGGACAGTGTATATTTTAATTTTTGTAATGATATTGCTTATCCAAATTTAGGAACAACAATAAAATATAAAGCAACTTCCGGCAAATTATCTTTTTCAGTATCCGAAGATAATCCGATAAAAGAACCAAGATGGAAAACATTTTATTATGTTACAATTAGAATTGAAAATCTGCATTTATACAATTCGGATACTGATGATGAGATCATATTAAACGAGATTGTATTTTGGAATGTTGGTGTCGGTTGGTTGCCCGGATAATAAATTTTTAGTGTTCATTAAAATATTAAGTCGTATAAAACCCGCTTTTCTCCAAAGGAGTCCTTCCGATTACCCGTCCGTCCCGGCAAGTCGGAAGTATGGATTTCCACTCAAAACACATGGCTTGGTTTACACTTTTTAATTTAATATTCAAATATAACTTGATTTAATCTGTAATTTAATTTAAGTTGCAAAATAAGGGGATTTTGTTTGCAGTTTATTTGCAGGTAAATATAATGTTAGGCAGTTTAGAAAATGAAAGAAATCCGTAGAAAAGACCGCGCTATATCAGTAGAGGAATCCGTAATTCTATTAAATAAGGCGGAATATGGAGTACTATCCACAATCAATGAAGATGGGAAACCCTATGGTGTTCCTTTGAACTTTTGCTTCATTGATTCCCACATATATTTTCATTCTGCCATTGAAGGGCACAAAGTTGAGAATATACAGCAGAACAGATATGTTTCCTTTTGCGTGGTTGGTAATACCGAAATTTTACCTGACAAGTTTTCGACAAAATATGAAAGTGTAATTGTCTTTGGGGAAGTTGAAGAAGTATTTGGCAAAGATAAACAAATTGCCTTAGAAGGTCTCGTGCGTAAGTATGCGCCCGAATTTATCGAAGAAGGTAGAAAATATATTGCAAGTCAAAAAGACAAGACAAGGGTTTACAGAATTAATATTAATAGGCTAACTGGCAAGGCACGAAAAGAATAATCGCCTGCATGGGACGGAAAACAGTGCGCGGTTTTTGATAGTTAGCGTCCCGCGTAAGATTAAGTAGCAATCCAAAGTTGGTTGCTTCGTATGTTTGCTACCCATGAACCGTAGCGTTATATGGTAAAAAAGAATTGAAGACAAAATCGATAGAATATTTTGGGAATAACCCCTCAAAAATTTAGGAATTTATAATGCTAAAAAAGATTTTTCTAATTTGTTTCTTTTCTCAATCTTTAATATTTGCACAAATTAATATTTCCAGAATATCAATAGATTTTAATTACATAAAAAATTATCAATTTATTGAAAATTATAGATATTCATTTTCACCAGAATTTAAGTTAGGCGGGAAATTATTTTCCGATAAATATGAATGGGAAATATTTATTTTATATTGGAATGACGGGATTAATAAGCCCTTAAACGGAGTTGTAGACTATACAACCTTTAATTACTCGGATTATACATTTGGCTCAAATATTTATTTTTTCCCATTCAAAAAAGGTTTTCAATTACTATTTAATGGTGGGCTTGCATATAAACATATTATTCAAAAATATATAAGCGGTTCGCAAACGGGAAATCCAATTGACAATCGATTTTATAATATTTTAAGTCTCGATTTAGGATGTGGCATCGGACAAGAATTAAATTCTACTATTAGAATCAGAGCTGAATTTAATGTTTTTATTTCACTATTGGGTGACACCACTAATATAGATGAATTTAATAATAGTAGTGTAAAATTTGGATTTGATTATTCTTTACAATAACCTGTATAATTTGTAAACCGACTTTGCCTCTTCGTTAGTGCGGTGGGTTGTGTTGGTTTTAATTTGGGAGTTTTGTTTAACTTCCCTTTTGTGTGAAGTGCAACAGTTTAAAATTATTTACCGAGTTTGTGGAATAAATTAAATACGGCTTATAAATTATAAACTTGGCGTTGCTGTTATAGGCGGATGGCTTTCGGCAGCCAGAATACAATTAATTGAAAAGAGAAGTCATGAAATCAATATTTATATTCACACTTATGTTAATTATGATACCGTTTTTCAATATTAATATTTTAGCACAACAGAATAAACCCGAATATGATATAAAAGCTGCTTTCGTTAAGCTTAATCCTGAAATTGTTACACTAAACAATCCAGTTTCATTTCATTACCGGATTGAAAATAGCGGTAAACGTTCTGTTCCCGCAAAATCATATAATGTAGAATTTTATATTGATGATAAATTAATAAATTATGATTATGTTTCAGCCAAATTGAATGCTAAAAACGGCATTATTGAATATACAACAAAAGACGATTCTCGTTATATTCCTAAAAAATTGGGCAAACATACGTATAGATTAGTTATAGTTCCAAAGGAAATCTTAAAAAACGAAAATTCCGCAAACAACATCATTGAAGGTAGTTTTTTTGTTATAAAATAATTGTAGACGGTTTTAATTAGTATATTATGCAAATAAATTGTGCTTAACCAGCTCCTTTCCAAAGTAGTCCTTCGGATCACCAACCCTACCGACAAGTCAGAAACACTGATTTTTCCACTCAAAACACATAGCTTGGTTTACATTTTTAATTTAACATTCAAATATGACTTGATTTAATCTTTAATTTAAGTTGCAAAATAAAGGGATTTTGTTTTACGGATCTTTTGCGGGGGAATATATATAATGTTATTAATCAAGTAGAATAATAATGAAATTATCATTTTTCTTTGTTCCGGTTTTAGTTTTTTCCGGCTTAATAATAAGTAGTTATCAAAATTCATCATATGATTATTACAAAGAGGGACTAAGCAAGATTAAAAATAAAGATTATAAATCCGCTTTAGAGGATTTTACCAATGCAATTAAGTTGGTTCCGTTTTTATTAACAAGTTATTTAATTATCTGATAGGTGTATTGGTTTCCGGTTTGGTTTTTCAGATTACAAAAGAAATATTGTTTTTTCTGCATCCGTCTGCAAGTCAATAATAACAGTGTATTGATTAAACTCCCACTAAAATACTTTCACTATATGTTTTTGTTAAAGACTTGAATAAGTTAAAATTCTTGTGCATATTTTTATGGAATTTTATTTCCCTTTTTCAATTCTTTGCACAGATATTCATTGTTTAAGAGGAAAAATTATTCCACATACATACTTTGTTTTTACTTCAACCGGTTCCGCTTTTTTCTCCTTGTTGTTTGAAAATTTGTTCTTTAACCAAATTTACGATTACGGGGAGAACCCATAAATTAATATCCAGCGCATCAACCTGAACACCCTAGTCCGTGCGTTCGAATATAGTCTGGTTTGTTTGTAAAAATTTGTTGCTCCGATTCAAGTTTTTGCTGTTAAAACTGCGTAAACTATGGGGATCGTAATGCTATTGTATATTTACAAATTTTACCATATACAACAAAAAAGTTTTATGGTATAATAAAATGAAAAATCATAATAAACTAACCGGATTTTTTGTTTTATTCGGGATCATTTCAATTTTTATTTCCACTCAACAAGCTTTTGGTCAAACTAAATTAAATTTATTAGCCGGTGCAGGATTTCCGGAACTGTTAAATGTCGGTCTGAATATTCAAAATAATCAAACAAAGTTTGGTATCGGAATTGGCTCTTTGCCCGTGAGTGATAAAAATATTATTTCTGTTTCCGGGAATTTCTATTATTATTTAGGGAAATTATCTTCGTTGTCTGCTTGGCGCTTTTGGTTTGTTAAACTCGGATTGAATTATGTTCGCGATGAAACCAAATTTGTAATTTATGAATATCTTTATTTAAATTCACGGATTGGAAGGGATTTTAATATTTCATAAAAAATTGGGTTTGAAATTGGTGCCGGTGTTATTGTCCAATTATCCGATACTCACAATAGAAAGAAGCCGCCGGATTTTTTGGATTTAGATATTGCACCAACTGTGGTGCCCAGCATTGGTATAGCTCTAATTTATAAAATTTAACATGCCAATGTTAATAAATGTAATAATTCTAAACGCAACGCATAACCCGAACATTCTATTAAGGTAGTAAACCCAACTGAATTTGTGGTTTTGAGCGTTACCGGAAGTTTTATTAATTTAAAAACTTATTACGTAATCCGTACACGTCGTTATATGATGAATAAACAAAAGGGAGCATTAATGAAAAAATTAATTAGACTAATACCGCTATTATTCGCCTTGTTATTAAGTTGTGAATCACCGGTTGAACCAACCGGCAGTGCAAAAGAATTCTTTCCGCTTAAAGTTGGTAATAAGTGGTACTATAACCTAACATATTCGGATACAACTTCTATTGATGAGATTTGGGAAATAACCGGCAGGAAAACACTTGATAACAAGGAATACTACCAGATGGTTACCAATCGTCTTAAAAACAATTTTAAGGACACGCTTTATTATAGAACTAACGGTGATACTTTATTTTCAAAAAGACCGGAATTTAACGAACAAATTATTGCGGATTTTTCTTTGAAAATTAATGAAACAACGTATTGGCAAGATGATCTAAAGGTAACCAAGAAAACCGGGGACACAATGACCTTCGAAACACCTTTCCGGGCCGACTATGGATATAGTATTACATTTAAAAAAGGGATTGGTATATCAATTCAAATTCAGAATGGTTTTATTTATTATAAGTTAAAGCTGATAAAAGTAGAATTAAAATAAAACTAAATTAACGGTTTCATATTACCGGCTTTTTTCAAAAGGAGTCTTTCGGATTATCCTCCGTTCCGGCAGGGCGGGAGTGCGGATTTTCCACTCAAACAAACGGGGCACGATTTACAGTTTTTAATTTGACATTCAAACAAGACTTGATTAAATATATAATTTAATTTAAGTTGTAAAACGATGGGATTTTGATTGATTGCTCTTTGCAGGTTAATGTACTATTATGATACAAAATATTCGGAAGTATAATGACTAAAAGAAGAAGAATCTATTCAGTCAGGAACAAAGATTGAAAGGTAAAAGTTTTTCTGAAATCGGACAACTATGGAGAGAAATGCATAAAAAACAAAAGGATTATTAATGATTTAAATTTGAATCTTCTCCACTTTTTATCTTTAATGAAATAAAAAAGGAATTAAAATGAGTATCATTAAAATGAAATGGAATTCTTCCGAAAAGAAAATCGCACGTGCTGCTTTTGATAAAGCATATCAAAGGGAAATGGAAGAACTGATAAACACAATAAAAGAAATGGCAACAAAATTAAAAAATCTATCTGATGTATGGAAATTGGAAAAATATTTATCGGAACGTAGAAGAGAAATTGATGCGAAATATGATTACCGGTATTCAAAATTAATTTTGGTTTTTTCAAGACTGATGAATGATAATTTTCTTTTTGAAGAAGATCTAAAAGGTTTAAGCAAAGACAAAATAGAAATCATTATGAAATTATCATCAAATTACTAAGCACAACGTAACCTGCAAATACTCGTGAAATAAATGTAGGGTGCTCACTCCGTTAGTGCAACGGGTTGTGTTCGGTTTAATTTGCCAGTTTTGTATGAGTTTTCTTATGTATATATCGCAATAGTTAAAGTTAGGCGTCTTGTTTGCGGAACTAATTAAACATGCTGTTTTGTGCGTATGGCTAATAGGCTCGACTTTATAAATTTTTATAATTAGGAATAAAATGTACGGGAATTCTTTTCTTTCGCTTTCCCTTATTAGCAATCTTATTAGTCTCGTTCTTATTGTTTTCATTTTAACAATAGCAATAACTTATTATAACAAGAGAAAAAAGAAGAGAACGGATTCCGAAATTGACTCCAAAATCAAATCTTATGTAAATCAACTTAATTCAAATAATACAACAGAATACATTAATAAAATAATCAAGCATCCCGAACTACATCTCCTTAAATTAATCCAATCCGGAAATAACTTTACTGTTTATTTCGTAAATAAAGGTAACCAGGCTTTTAATATAAACATTCTTTCGCCCGATGTAGCTGATATTTCCATTGAACCCAAAGATAATATTCCGGATAATTCTTCTGGCTATATAAAATTTTCTACAAAAAATAATGTAATTAATGAAATCACCTTTATACTTGAATGCACAGACGAATTGATGAATAAGATATCTAAAAAATATTTGATTTCAATTCTTGATAAGGAAATGAAAGAAGTTTATTAAAAAAACGTATAACCCGGGAATCAACCTAAATGCAGAATCAGTGAGGCTTTTTGAGGGATTCCACTGCTGTTGATGCCTATGCCTTGACATGCCTTAGCACGATAATTTACCATTTTCTGTAGTAGTTGTATTTTAAGTTAAAGTTTTTACAGCTAAATGATTTTTTACTAATTTTTGGCAATAACTTTTTAACCCGGCGCTTTTGTTTGTCGATATGCGGCTGAATAATAATACTGTTTATGTTAAATTTGGACTTGATAATGACATAATTTAGGCCTATATTTTGGTATCTTTATAGACCATTATTTAAAGGCAAGGAAATGAAAAATATTTCTATCTCAAAAGACATAATTCCGGTTGGTCAATTTAAAGCTAACCTTTCCAAATACCTTAAAAATGTTCGTGCACAAAGGAATTCTATTATAATTACTCAAAATGGAAAACCTGCCGGTGTATTAATCTCACCCGAAGAATTTGATAAACTTAGGGAAACTAAACTATTTATCGATTCTATTTCTCGGGGATTATCCGATTCCGAGCAAGGTAATGTACTAACAACGGCACAACTAAAAAAAGAACTTAAAAAACATAGAGCAATAAAAAAGAATTATGATAATCAAATGGACTAAAGAAGCTCTATTCAATATTCAAGATATTGAAGATTTCATTTCACAAGATAACCCACAAGCAGCCGTTAAATTTATCGATAAATTAATCACACTTGTAGAAAGCCTTAAAGATTTTCCTGAAAAAGGGAGGGTTGTTCCGGAACTTTCGTTTGAACAAATTAGGGAAATTATCTATAAAAACTACCGGATTGTTTATTTGGTTAAGAAAAAGTCTATTGAAGTGTAACGGTATTTGAAAGTCATAAATTATTAGATAAAAAACAAATTATAAAAGCGAAAGGCAATTAACTCATAACCGGCGAAAAACCTCAGTTGCTAAACAGCAATGTATTGAATTGTAAAAATTTAGTTTATTTAGTAGTTTATCCACCGAGGCGGATTGTAATTATATTTGATGACAGCCAATAAAATATCGTCACCGTGCTTGAAGGAAAAAATAAGGACGGACAACCTATGCCAAAGGCATCTCATAAAAAAATCTATAGAGCTTTGGGATATTGTTTAAGCGAACACTCTTTCTAAAAAGGCTTCTAATATGCAGACAATATTGGGCGTAATCCCAAAAAACAATTATGATTTTACTAAAATCTTATCAAAAAATTGTACCGGTAACGTAACCTTACTCCACAATACAACTGAAGTTCAATTTTGTGTTTGCGGAATAAAAAGCAATTTGTTTTACAGTCGCAAAAATAAGTGGCTTGTATCCGGCATAGGATTATCCAACAAATCTCAAAATTTTAAAATATTAAATCAATCTGATTGGGAGAATTTATTAAATCAAAAAGATTTTGATGATCAATTAAAGCAATTAAACGGTCATTTTATTGTTATTACGTGGTCAAACAATAAGGTTTCGTTCTATTCCGATGTTTTAGGCTTAAGGGAAATATCACTTCTTAAAACCGGTAAAGGGGTTTTCTTTTCAACAGATGTTACCCGGCTTTCAAAATTCAGTGATTTAGAACTAAATTTTTATGAGTTCGGAAGCAGGTGGATGTTATTTAACCAAATTTCGGATAGAAGCATATTTAAAAATGTTATCAGAGTTGTTGGAGGTAAAACAGCAAAAGTTTCTCTTGACGAAAATAATATTTCAATAAATGATTATAATTGGCTGCCTACAAATTCACAAAAAAAATTCGGAGTCGAAGAATATTCTTACAAACTTGCATCATTAATAAATTTAAGCATTCCCGATAACCATCATCTTTCATTAAGCCTTTCGGGCGGAATGGATTCAAGAGTCATTCTTTCATTTTTATTGAAGAATAATCTTTCATTTGATACTCATACTTTTGGCGATCCAAACCATCCCGATTCGTTGATAGCTAAAAAATTAGCAGAACAATTTAAGTTAAAACACGAACAAATTAATCTTGGGCTAGCAGATAAAAATAAAATAATCAGAGATATTTCCGAATACACAAGTCAAACACTCGTAAATAACGCTGCATCTTCAGTTATACAATTGCAAAACTACCGCGAGTTATACGATAGGAACATAGTTTTAGTCGACGGCGGTTTCGGCGAGATTTGGAGAAGAGAGTTTTTTTATAAATTGTTTTTGAGAGGCAAAGATGCGGTGTTAAAGAAGGCGATACAAAATATTATTCCCCACTTAAAATTACACAGAGCAGATATCTTTAAGAATGATTTTGTCGCGCAAATGGAAAAAGGAATAGAGATACAATTAGATGAAATATTTACGAGGTTGCCCGAGACCACGAAAAATGATTTGGGAAATTGGTTAGACCTGTTTGCGATAAAGACAAGAATTACAAATTATTATTCCCACGAACAAGCAAGGTTGGACAATAATCTAATAAGTATTATGCCTTTTCTTCAACCGTGCATTTTAAAAGAATTATTTAATATGCCTGTCAGCTTAAGGCAAAACGGTAAGTTATACAGGAAAATAATAAAATCTAATTTTCCGGCACTCGGAAAATTTCCTCTTGCAAAAAGTCAATCAATTCATCCTTATTTTATGAATTCATTGCAATCAAGACTGTGGAGTGTGATTCAAAAAAAAGCGGGATTGAATCGTTATAAAGAACAAAACTCTTTGCTTTTGTTGGACAGTTTAAAAGAATTCATTTACGACATGGCAAATTCAAGGGATGTAAAAGAAACACCATATTATGATATTTCTAAAATCAGAAAAATTATTGACGGATACTATGCGGGAGATAAAAATTTTTCCACCGGGTTAGATTGGTGGTTATCTTTTGAGTTGTTTAGACAAGAATATAAAAACAATAATTTTAATAAGTAACGCTAGGTATATACGGCAAACTAACCAAAACGTCCCGACAAGTTTTTAATACGGATTTTTGAGTATTTTAAGGTTTTCTTTGCTCGTTTTTGTTTAGTAAGTTTAACGATAGTGCAATGAGATAATTTTTTTTATAATTTTAAGTAGTTTATTACCCCGGCATTATTTCTTAGTTTGAAGAAATGAGAACCGAAACCGCTATGTTTCAAAAGATGAATTATTATAAGGATTAAATTATGGAAATAAAACACGATCTCTATCTGGGTGATTGTGAAGAAATATTAAAAACACTACCGGATAATTCGGTAGATTTGATTTTTACATCTCCGCCGTATGCCGACCAAAGAAAAAATACTTACGGCGGTATTCATCCTAACAATTATGTTGATTGGTTTTTGCCAAAAGCAGAACAAATGTTAAGAGTATTAAAACCAACCGGTACGTTCATATTAAACATAAAAGAGAAGGTTGTTAATGGTGAAAGAAGCACCTATGTTATTGAGCTTATTCTCGAAATGCGAAAACAAGGATGGTTATGGACAGAAGAATTTATATGGCATAAAAAGAACTCTTACCCTGGAAAATGGCCGAACAGGTTTAGAGATGCATGGGAAAGACTGTTACAATTTAATAAAAGTAAAAAATTTAATATGTATCAAGAAGCTGTAATGGTTCCGATTGGTGATTGGGCTAAAAACAGATTGAGAAACTTAAGCGAAACGGATAAGAAAAGGGATGAATCAAAAGTAGGCAGCGGGTTTGGTAAAAATGTATCTAACTGGCTAAACAGATCAATGGTTTATCCTACAAACGTTGTGCATTTGGCAACCGAATGTAATAATAAAAAACATAGTGCTGCTTTTCCAGAAGGCTTACCCGAGTGGTTCATAAAATTATTTACTCAAGTTGGGGATACGGTTTTAGACCCATTTATGGGATCTGGAACAACAAATATCGTAGCGAACAGACTGCAAAGAAATTCTATTGGTATAGAGTTGGTACCGGAATACTTCGAAATGGTTAAATCTCAATTATCACCTGTAGAATTATTTTTGTTTGAACCAAAGGAAAAATATGAAAACTCTTAATTTAGATGATGTAGTAAAATATGTAGAGGAAAACATCGGTATCTTTCATGAAAAGAGAATATTAAGTTTGGACTCGTTGAGATTGGATCAAGTGTTGAGAAGGAAGAATCCATATTTATTTAAAGCAAAATATTTTATGACAGCCGAACAAATTGTCAGAGGGTTGGTTGATGCGTATTTATCCTCCAACGAAGAAACTATATTTGGTGCTTGGCTTGAAGGATTAGCTATTTTTATAAACCAAAAAGTTTATGGTGGTTGGAAATCCGGGATTAAAGGTATTGACTTAGAATTCGATAAAGATGGACATAGATATATTGTCAATATCAAATCCGGCCCAAATTGGGGAAACAGTAGTCAAATTTCAAAAATGAGGGCCGATTTCAAAACAGCACAAAAGACACTCAGAACAAGTAATTCGAAACTTTCTATAGTTTGCGTTAATGGTTGTTGCTATGGACGCGATAACAATCCGGATAAGGGTGACTATTTCAAATATTGCGGGCAACGTTTCTGGGAATTTATTTCCGGAAACCCAAATCTCTATACCGAAATAATAGAACCTTTAGGGCATAAAGCCAAAGAAAGAAATGATGACTTTATGAAATCTTATTCAAAACGTATCAATAAATTTACAATTGAATTTGGAAAGCAATTCTGCGACGACAATGGAGCAATTGTTTGGGAAAAGTTAGTCAAGTTTAATTCATCTATCGATACTCCCAGAAGAAAAAAGAAAACATAATAGTTGTTTCCGGAGTTGAACCATCTTTTACCGTATATCTTCACGGTAAACGTCAAAGGAGCTAACGATGAATAAATTACTTTTAATAATAATTATCTCAATCCAAAGTTCTTTATTCTGTCAAACTCAATACAAAAGTGTTTCTTTCAAAAAAGGCATGCCAAATCAAATTAAATTTAAATGGGAGAAGGCAGCGTACGCAGAAATCGATATTGATAATTTTTATAAAAATTTCTTTTTAATTTGCAAAGATACAAGTTCATGGAATACATCTATGTTTTTTGTTTCGGTAGATCAAAAAAACGGGTTTAATGTTAGTCCCGTGATGCTTCAGCAAAATAAAGATGATGAATATATTTCAACACTAAAATTAATAACAACCTCCAAAGACGAATTAACTCCGTTGAATATAAAAATTTTCCCTATTGCAAAAAGAGTCGAATATATTTGGGGCGACACGTTAAGCGGTTTTTTATCAGAACCGAAAGTTATGAATGAATACAAATTAAAAGTAGGAAAAACGTTTCCTTCCTTATCATTAGAATCTCCTGATGGCATATTAGATTTAGATACATTAAAAGGAAATATAATTGTACTAAATTGGTGGGCAACAAGTTGTTTGCCTTGTATAAAAGAAATCCCGGGATTAAATAAATTAGTAGAAAAGTACAAAAACAAACCGGTTAAATTTTTATCAATTATTTGGGATAAAGAAAATTTAGATGAATTTCTAAAAAAATATCCGTTTAATTATAAACATTTATATAGTAACATGGAAGCCAAGAAATTGCTAGGCGGAGCTTTTCCCGTAAATATTATAATAGACAAAAATCATAAAATAATTTATAATAAACTCGGTGCACTCACCGATACTTGGAAAATTTTAGACAAAATAATTAGCAGTAAACTTTAATTAAATCGTAAACCAATAAATCAATTTGCAATAAGTACAGAAAATCAGATTGTAATTAACAATCTTTCAAAAGACTTTATATAGTAGTTTATAAGTAAGAAATAAGAAGTAAAACCGCTCAAATATCCGCAAAATACTTAACGCAAAATTCGTTATCTAAAGGTTTCTTTTAATCACCACCAAAACATCGTTTGTGTTCGGAGCAATATTACAAATTACGCTGAAAATGTTCTGCCCGTTTTTCGTAGTATATGTCCAAAACTTACTCTTTTCCAATTCCATTTTGCTTTTACCCAAAGAAGAATCAAGTTTACCGCAAATTTCGTTATAAAGTCCGCCCGCGTTTTCACCGCCGGCAAATTTAATAATTACTGCGTTTAACTTATCGTGCAAAAAACCAGCAACCCAACTTTCCGTGTTTTTGCCGAACAATTTTCCACCTTCAAATTCGTAAGCAACGGCGCCGCCGGTCTCGTTAAATTTGGAGGTGCCAAATTCAAGATTGAATTTCTCGTTCAACGTTTTCTCCACATCATCGAAATTTCCGTCCCAATTAATACCGTTAATTATTTCCGTAACGTTTGTATCAGGATATTGAACGGGTTTTCCGTTACAAGCAAATAAAATCAGAGAAATACATGCTATCTTAATCAAAGTTTTCATTAACCGGATTAACTCCTTGTTGTATGTATGAATTTGTCTAAATTTTCAATTGCCGATACTGGCGCTCAAAATTTAGGAAGCAGAATCTACTTCAAAATTTAATGCGTTGCTATTTACAGCAAATCCGCTATTTATAACTTTCCAAACCGGAAACGCTACCGCCGATAATAAATTGATTTCGTCCAGCCATTCCAAATATTGAAACGGTTGATTAAAAATAGCTATTTGCCGGCGAAATATTAAATGTTTTATGAAATTTTTGCGGAATTATTCAATTGCGGTTTTAATCTTGACATTTTTGTCAAGATTGACTAAGTTTCTTGTAACAAATAAAAAAATAACAATAATCAAAGGATTTCCGATGGCAGAAGAACACAAAAGCGACGATATGAAAGTTGTTGAGGACTTAACAAACTCGGAATATAAATGGGGATTTGTTACTGATATTGAAGAAGTAAAATTTCCCAAAGGTTTAAACGAAGATATAATCAGAAAATTATCCGAAGTAAAAAAAGAACCGGAATGGATGACCGAATGGCGGCTTAAAGCTTACCGGCATTGGTTAACCATGGAAGAACCGGACTGGCCGAAAGTTAAATACGACAAGGTCGATTTTCAAGATATAATTTACTATTCGGCGCCTAAAAAGAAACCGCAATACGAAAGTTTGGATGAAGTAGATCCCCAGCTTTTGGAAACATTTGAAAAACTCGGCATTCCGCTGGAAGAACAAAAACTTCTTGCCGGAGTAGCGGTAGATGCGGTATTCGATTCGGTATCGGTTGCAACAACGTTTCAAGAAACACTAGCCGAAAAAGGAATTATTTTTTGTCCGATTTCCGAAGCGATTCAAAATCATCCGGAGCTGGTGAAAAAGTATCTCGGTTCGGTTGTTCCTTACACCGATAATTTTTATGCGGCTTTGAACTCCGCGGTATTCAGCGACGGCTCTTTTGTTTACATCCCCAAAGGCGTCCGCTGTCCGATGGAACTTTCGACTTACTTCAGAATTAACGCAATGAACACGGGGCAATTCGAAAGAACATTGATTATTGCCGACGAAGGTTCTTATGTAAGTTACTTGGAAGGATGTACGGCTCCAATGCGCGACGAAAATCAGTTGCATGCCGCAGTGGTTGAGCTGATTGCTTTGGACAATGCCGAAATAAAATATTCCACCGTGCAAAATTGGTATCCGGGCGATAAAGAAGGCAAAGGCGGAATTTATAATTTTGTAACTAAACGCGGACTTTGCAAAACAAACGCAAAAATTTCGTGGACGCAAGTGGAAACCGGTTCCGCGGTTACTTGGAAATACCCTAGCTGTATTTTGCAAGGAGATAATTCGATCGGTGAATTTTACTCCGTTGCGGTTACCAATAATTTCCAGCAAGCCGATACCGGTACGAAAATGGTTCACATCGGTAAAAATACGCGAAGCACAATAGTATCAAAAGGAATTTCGGCAGGAAGAAGCGATAACTCTTATCGCGGTTTGGTTAAAATTCATAAAAATGCGGAAAACGCGCGTAATTTTTCGCAATGCGATTCAATGCTTTTAAGCGATACTTGCGGCGCTCACACTTTCCCCTACATCGAAGTGGGAAATAAAACCGCAGTGGTGGAACACGAAGCAACTACATCCAAAGTAAATGAAGAACAAATTTTTTACCTGAACCAAAGAGGCATTTCCACCGAAGACGCGGTAAACATGATTGTTAACGGTTTCTGTAAAGAAGTATTTAAAGAATTACCGATGGAATTTGCCGTTGAAGCGCAAAAGCTTCTTGCGATAAGTCTTGAAGGCAGCGTCGGTTAAAAATTGAAAATAAAAAAGAGGAAAAATAAAAAATGATTACGATTAAAAATCTGCACGCAAATGTCGAAGGAAAAGAAATATTAAAAGGAATAAATTTACAAGTTAACGCCGGAGAAATTCACGCCATAATGGGACCTAATGGTTCCGGGAAAAGCACGCTGGCAAACGTATTGGCGGGACACGAAGGTTACGAGGTAACGGAAGGCGAAGTTATTTTCGAAGGAAAAGATTTAATTGATATGCCACCCGAAGACAGAGCCCGCGAAGGTTTGTTTCTTGCTTTTCAATATCCGGTTGAGATTCCGGGAATTACGAATACCGTTTTCCTTCAAACCGCTATTAACGAAATTAGAAAATACCGCGGACTTCCCGAACTCGGAGCAAAAGAATTTCTCGATTTGATGCGGGAAAAAGCGAAAGTATTAAACATCGATAGTTCGCTTATCTCACGCTCGGTTAACGTTGGTTTTTCCGGCGGCGAAAAAAAGAAAAACGAAATTTTCCAATTGTTAATGCTCGATCCGAAACTTGCGATTTTGGACGAAACCGATTCGGGTCTTGATATAGACGCACTTAAGATTGTTGCGAAAGGTATAAACGTATTCCACAACGATAATAATGCCGTGATTGTTGTAACTCATTATCAGAGACTTCTGGATTACATCGTGCCCGATTTTGTTCATGTTTTGTACAACGGAAGAATCATTAAATCGGGTGATAAGAATTTGGCTCTGCAATTGGAAAAAGAAGGATACGATCAATTAATCAAAGAAGCGGCAGAACCGGAACAAGTATAAACGCACGTTTAACAAAGGAGAGATTTTAAGAAAATGAACAACCCGAAAAACATAGATATAAAAGAAAAATTCGTAAAGGATTTCGAACTCTTCGAAAGCAAATTGAACGGGGAATCCAAAAGTTATTTGCATTCGTTGAGAAAATCGGCTTTGGAAAAATTTAAAACAACAGAATTCCCTACGCTTAAAGACGAAGAGTGGAGATACACCAACATCAAACCGATTTTGGAAACAGAATTTATTCCGGCTGTAAACTCCGCACCGGTAAAAGTAACAACCGGCGACGTTGAAAAACATCTTTACGGTGGATTCGATTTTTACAAAATGGTTTTTGTAAACGGAATTTTTAACACGGAACTTTCGGATTTATCCGGACTTCCCGCAAATGTTACGGTTAAAAACATAAACCAATTTAACAACGAAGAGCTTGATAAGGTAAAAGAATATTTTGCTAAAATCGAAGAATCCGATAACGCATTTAATATGCTTAATAAAGCTTTTGCATACGACGGAACCGTAATTATTCTGCCGGATAATACCGTCTTGGAAAAACCGGTTCAAGTTTTATATCTCACCGGAAGCGATACCGGTCAAGTTCTTTCTTCGCCGCGCAATTTAATTCTTGCCGGTAAAAATTCCCAAGCGAAAATTATAATTTCGTATCAGCCGTTAAACGACTCAAAATATTTTACCAATGCCGTAACTGATGTTTACGCAGACGAAAACGCGATTATCGATTTTTACAAAATACAGAACGAAAGCGAAAAAGCATTTCATATAGATAAAATTGAAATTACACAGAAAAGCAAAAGCGTGGTAAGCAATTTTTCATTGTCTTTCGGCGGAGCGTTGGTACGTAACGATATCAATGTTCTTCTTGACGATGAATATATCGAAAATCATCTTTACGGATTGTACTTGGCTACGGATACGCAACATGTGGATAATCATACTTTTATAGATCACGCAAAACCCAATTGCGAAAGCAACGAATTATACAAAGGAATTCTGGATGAAAAAGCACGCGGAATTTTCTCGGGAAAGATACTTGTTCGAAAAGACGCTCAGAAAACAAACGCGTTTCAATCGAATAAATCCGTTTTACTTTCCGATACCGCTGTGGTTGACGCAAAACCGCAATTGGAAATTTACGCCGACGATGTTAAATGTTCGCACGGAGCTACAGTCGGACAGTTGGATATGACCGCATATTTCTACATACTTTCGCGCGGTATTCCATCGGATCTTGCAAAGTCCATGTTAATACGGGCTTTTGCCAACGACGTGATCGAACCGATAAAAATTAAAGAGCTTAAAGAACAACTGAATCATCAAATATTACAACATTTACATTCAAAAGACTTTTAACGGATAAACATTGGAAATCACTGAATCTACATACGGCAAAACCAGAACATTCGACGTTGAGAAGATAAGAGCAGACTTTCCGATATTGAAAAGGGAAGTTAACGGAAAACCGCTTGTTTACTTGGACAATGCGGCAACCACTCAAAAACCCGGATCCGTTATCGAAACGATTTCGCATTATTATAAATTCAACAATGCCAATATCCACCGCGGTCTCCATTTTTTAAGCGAAGTTGCAACAGAAGAATACGAGAAAGCAAGATTAAAGGCAAAGGAATTCATAAATGCGTTGAGCGCATCGGAAATTATCTTTGTGCGCGGAACCACCGAAGGCATAAACCTGGTCGCCGAATCTTTAAGCAGAAAAAATCATTTTAACGAAGGCGACGAGGTAATAATTTCGCACATGGAACATCATTCCAATATAATTCCATGGCAATTGATTAGAGAAGAAAAAGGAATTAAAATAAAAGTGATTCCCATAAACGACAAGGGCGAACTTTTATTAGACGAACTGGAAAAACTGATTACGAAAAAAACAAAGTTGGTTTCCGTCGTTCACGTTTCAAATACTTTGGGAACCATAAACCCGGTAAAACAAATAGTTGATATTGCACATAGTTATAACATTCCGGTTTTGGTTGACGGCGCACAATCTACCGCACATTTGAAAATCGATGTTCAGGATTTGGGTTGCGATTTCTATGCGTTTTCGGGACATAAAATGTTCGGTCCCACTGGTATCGGAGTTTTATACGGAAAAGCCGAGCTGCTCGATTCCATGCCGCCGTATCAAGGCGGGGGCGAAATGATTCGCGAGGTCACGTTCGAAAAAACAGTTTACAACGATATTCCGCATAAGTTCGAAGCCGGCACCCCGAACATCGTCGGTGGAATCGGTCTCGGTGCGGCAATAGATTATTTGCGTTCGTTTAACATGGAAGACATTCATAATTACGAACAGGAATTGCTCGCCTACGCTACCGGTTTACTCTCGGAAATAGAAGGATTGAGAATCATCGGAACGGCGGAAAACAAAAGTGCGGTAATTTCGTTTGTGATTGAAGGGCTTCATCCGTACGATATCGGAACAATTATAGATACGGACGGTATAGCGATAAGAACAGGGCATCATTGTACACAACCGTTAATCGAAAGATTCGGTTTAACGGCAACCGCCCGTGCATCTTTCGCAATGTATAATACAAAAGAAGAAATCGATAAGCTTGCAGAAAGTTTAATTAAAACAATTAAAATGTTTAAATAATTATGTTTGGAAAAATGCTTGATAAGGAACAATTAAAACAAGACGTAATCAATACACTAAAAACCATTTACGATCCCGAAATTCCCGTTAATATTTACGAGCTGGGAATGATTTACGATTTGGACGTGGACGATTACGGAAACGTAAAAATAAAAATGACGTTAACTTCTCCGGCTTGCCCCGTTGCCGAAAGTTTGCCCGGGGAAGTAAGAAGAAAAATAGAAAGTGTAAAAGGTGTAAGAAGTGTTGATTTGGAACTGGTCTGGGATCCGCCATGGAGCTTGGATATGATGAGCGAAGAAGCAAAACTTACTTTGGGCTATTTATAAAATAAAAAAGGTAAACATTATGTTTAATATAAATTCAAACGCACCGATGTACGATCCGGTGGCGGTTCAACCGATGAGAGACGAATTAATCTACGTCGGTTTCGAAGAAGCGTTAACACCTGAAGCCGTTGACGAAGCAATTGACCGTAACGACGGAAAAACCGTATTCGTCGTTATAAATTCGGTTTGCGGTTGTGCCGCGGGAAGCGCACGCCCGGGAGTTGCATTAGCGTTACAGCATTCTAAAATTCCCGATGTACTCGTGACTTCCTTTGCGGGACAAGACAAAGCTGCGGTTGCACATTTACGAAATAAATACTTGAGTGAAATTCCGCCTTCTTCGCCGTTCATGGCTTTGTTTCAAAACGGGGAACTTAAATTTGTTCTCCCGCGTCATCACATCGAAGGAAGATCGCCAGAGCAAATCGCTCACATATTAACTCAAGCTTTCGAAGAATTTTGTACGAAAGAAGGTCCTTCGATTCCGAAAGAAGCATACGATAAATTGGTTCACGCAATTACATGCGGTTCTAAAATTCCGCTTAATAAATCTAACTGATTATGAAATTTAGCGCACAAGAAGAATACGGAATACGGTTTTTAATTTCCTTGGGTAAAGCTTATTATTCGGGTAAAGGCAAAACCATTCCCGAAATAAGTAAATCCGAAGGCATCTCCCAGCATAACGTTGCCAAACTTCTCAGGGTTTTAAGATTGGGCGGTTTTCTGGAAAGCGAACGCGGGCACACAGGCGGTTACACGCTTTCACGCCCACCCGAAGAAATTAACATCGGAGATGTAATGCGGACATTGGGCGGAAAACTTTTTGACGAAGAATTTTGTAAACACCATTCCGGCAACAATTCTTTTTGTGCGCATTCAATCGATTGCTCAACACGCGGATTATGGATGTTAATTCAAAATGCAGTCGATAATGTTATAAACAACCTTACGCTAAGAGATTTACTGGGACCGGAAAAACAATTAGTTAAAAAGAAAACAAATCCGGCAAAAAGTATAGCATTGTAAAATATTATTTCGAAATATTTATATTTTAACTGAACAAAATATTTTGAGTCTAGACATCTAAATATTTATTTCTACCCGTCAGATTTTTTTATTTACAAATCATTAATTTCACTCGCTACATTTATCAACAAGGTAAACAATAGATTTGTATTCGATTCCGCTGTGTAACGAAAGTCCTATTTCACAGGTTTTACTTGTTGAATAACCGGCGGAACAAGATTGGGGGATTTCCGATTTAAGTTTACTCAAAGCCGAAGCGTTTAACTCCGGAAACGTAAATCCGCGATCGCCCGCAAAACCGCAACACGTAATCTCTTTCGGAATAACAACATTTGTAACGCAAGCTTCGGCAATACGTTTTAATATTTCAACATCTTCCATTTTTGTGGTGCTACAAGTAGGATGAATCGTAACTGTCTCTTCCCTTTTTATAATTTGTAGTTTATCCAGCATAAACTCGTAAATAAATTCAATCGAATCGTACATCTTTAAGTTTGTAGTGCTCTTTACTAATTCAAATTCCCTCATTGTTTTCACACACGGCGAAGTATCGAACACGACGGGGTACTTCCCGTTTTCGCTCGCGTTAATTAAATACGATGTAAGTTCCGTAGCCTTTTGATTTGCCTGTTTAACCAAACCCTTAGAAGAATAAGGCATTCCGCAACAAAGGTTTTTTATGTTTTCCGGATAGATAACACCATAACCAGCTTTTTCCAGCAACTTGTGGAAAACAGTCGCTTGCGAATCTTTTTCCGAACTGTCTTTCGGTAATCCCATAGTACGACTAATACAACTCGGGAAATAAACAACTTTTAATTCATTGTTTTTTAACGACGAACCGATTATTAAATCAGCACCCTTCGGTAAATATTTATTCCATTTGGGGATACGGTTACCGGATAATTTTCTTAAACCGTTTGAAATGTTTTCCATCAATTCGCTTCCCAAAAGCGAATGCGCAACATCAACAAAATTCAACAATATCCGCAACCCTTCCGTAACGAACTTAAAATTATTTGCAGTAAACGAAGCTATTTTGATTTCGGTATCGGTCACATTTTCTTTGCGTAATTTTTTTATCAGAGAACCGGTATCAATATCAACCGGACAACTTAACTCACACAATCCGTCCGTTGCGCAGGTATCGTTTCCTTGATAATCAAACATTTTTTCCAGTTCAAGTCTCCTCTGAACATCCGATTTTTCGGAATGTAACCTGGATATTTCACGGTAAACCGTTATTCGTTGGCGGGGGGTTAATGTTAAATCTTTAGACGGGCAAACACTTTCGCAAAATCCGCATTCAATGCATTGATCGATCAAAGGATCGGCAACCGGTAAAGGTTTTAAATTTTTAATATGTATTTTATTGTCGTTGTTTATTAATACACCCGGACTCAAAATATTTTTCGGGTCGAATATCT
Source organism: Melioribacteraceae bacterium (assembly GCA_027030245.1). Classification (GTDB taxonomy): domain Bacteria; phylum Bacteroidota; class Ignavibacteria; order Ignavibacteriales; family Melioribacteraceae; genus BMS3ABIN04. The sequence continues at coordinate 177,658 of JALVFE010000032.1, read as the reverse complement.
TTTTAATTTTCCTCATCACTTCGTATGCTTCTGAACCCCATTCATATTCTACAAACGGAGCCATGTTCCTACCAGTACCGTGTTCCGCTTTAAGCGAACCGTCGTATTTATCGATTACCAATCTTGTCAATTCGCTCATAAACCTTTCGTATCTTTGCACCTCTTTTGGTTGACTAAAATCATGGAAAAATACAAAGTGAATATTTCCGGAAAGTGCGTGCCCCCAAATTATCGTATCTTCGTAATTGTGTTTATCGAACAGTTCCCTGAGATCCGTAACGGCTTCCGCCAAACGCGAAGTTTCAAAATTGATATCCTCAATAATCACGGTGGTTCCGGGCTCACGGGCTTTGCAAACACTTGTAAATAAACCTTTCCGCACGTTCCACAATTTCAAGTATTCGCTTTTAACGGTGGTAAACTCAACCGGAAGTGCTCTATCCAAATCTTCCAATTCAGTTTTAATACGGGAAATATTCTCATTCAAAGTAGCGGGGTCATCTGCGGAAGTTTCTATTAACAAAGCAGTAGCTTCATTATGAAGCTCTTGAAGATATGCGGGCATCCCCGGTTTATCCTCGACAGAACGAAGTGCCGTTCTATCCATTATTTCAGCAGCATCAACAGGCAATGTTTTTAGTCTGGGAATAGCATCGCATGCCGATTTTATACTGTTGAAAATAACCAATGCCGATGCTTTGTTCGGTAAATCGGGAACGGTATTAAATGTAACTTCGGAAATAAAACCGAGCGTTCCTTCCGAACCGATCATCAAATGTTTAATAATTTCAAACGGATCTTCAAAATCCACAAGTGCGTTGATGCTGTAGCCGGTTGTATTCTTGATTTGATATTTCCGTTTAATTTTTCCGGTCAATTCCGGATTCGCTTTAACTTGCCGGCTTAATTCGAGCAAACCGTTAAACAGTGCGGAGTGTTTCTCTTTGAAATTATTTTTGCTTTGCTCGTCGGCTGTATCGAGTACGGAACCGTCAGCAAAAACAACTCTTATCGAATCGATTGTATTGTAACTGTTACGCTCGATTCCGCTTGTCATTCCGCTTGCGTTGTTTGCAACAATTCCCCCGATTGTAGCGGAGTTGATGGATGCAGGATCCGGACCAATTTTTTTGTTGAACCGTGAAAGCTGTGCATTGGCAAAGCCTCCGCGAATTCCCGGTTGCAGTTTAATTTTTTCCGCTCCTGCCGGAATTTCGTAACCGTTCCAAGAATTATCTATTTTAATCAAAACGGAATCGGTGATTGCCTGCCCGGATAAACTTGTGCCCGAACCTCTGAAGGTAACCGGAACTTTCAGTTTGTAGGCAAGCGCAAGGGTTTCCGAAAGTTCTTTTTCGTTTTTAACTTTTACCACGAGTTGCGGAATCAAACGGTAAAAGCTTGCATCGGTTCCGTAAGCCAATGTTCTTAAGTGATCGAAAAATAAACGTTCCGCCGGAATTTTCTTTTTAAGATTATTATAAAACTCTAAATATTTTCCGCTTAACATGATTTATCCGATATTTTATTTTCCGCAAACCAATTCAACTTCTTCCACGGTTTTGGGAATCGGCTTACCCAAAACTCTGGCACCGTCTTTTTCCACAAGAATATCATCCTCAATCCGGATGCCTCCGAAATCCCGGTATTCTTCTACTTTGGAATAATCAATAAACTCGGCATGTTTGTTACTTTCTTTCCACAGATCGATTAATGCGGGGATAAAATATATTCCCGGTTCAACGGTTACAACATATCCGCTTTTCAGTTCTTTACCCAAACGGAGATAAGCCAGTCCGAACTGGTTACTGCGTTTTACCTTATCGTCATATCCCACGTAATCTTCTCCGAAGCTTTCCATGTCGTGAACGTCGAGTCCCATCATGTGACCCAGACCGTGCGGGAAGAAAAGCGCATGTGCTCCGTTTTCCACGGCGTCGTTAACGTTTCCTTTCATCAAACCGAGATTCTTCAAACCTTCGGCAATAACGGTGGATGCTTTAATGTGAACGTCTTTAAATTTAACGCCTTCTTTTATCATTTCTATTGCTTGCATTTGGGAATCAAGGACAATATTGTATATGTCCTTTTGCTTTTCGGTAAATTTACCCGATACCGGAATTACCCTTGTAATATCGCTGGCATAATGCATTTCCGTTTCCGCTCCGGAATCGAGCAAAGCGATATCCCCTTTCTTCATTATGTTTCCGTAATATTCGTTATGTAAAATTTCGCCGTGCACTGAAAATATAGTACCGAAAGATGTTCCTGCGCCTTTTAAATTCGCAATTCCTTCAATCGATCTGGCAATATCTTTTTCGAATAGTCCGGGTTTGGTAAGTCTCATTGCAAGGAAATACATTTCGAAACTGATTCCCAATGCTTTTTCAATTTCCTCAATTTCCTCTTTGATTTTTACCGATCTTTGTGAAACCACCGATTTTATTAGCTTTTCGGAGACATATTTGTTCAAAAACTTTGCTTTAATTCCCGTAAGATCGCTTAAATAAATCATATTATCCGAACGGTATTGCGGAAGGAAATGAATTTCCCTGTGTCCGGAAACCGCTTTAGCGGTCAAGTCATTCAATTCCGCCAAAGGTTTTGTTGTTGTTACGCCTACCTTTGCCGCTTTTTCCGATAAAGATTCTTCGGGTCCCATCCAAACAATATCGTCAACGGTTCTGTCGTTACCGAAAATTATTTCTTCATTGTTATCCACATCGATAATTGCGGCGAGATCGGGAAAGTCCAAACCCCAATAGTATAAAAAACTGCTGTCTTGCCTGAACGGATAAGGCATGCTGGAAAAATTTCTCGGTGAGTTTTTATTCCCCAAGAATAAAATAATTCCGCTGCCCACTAATTTTTTAAGTTCTTCCCTCCGTTTGGTGTAAATTGCGGTTTCAAACATTTTCGCCTCATTGTTATAATAGGATTAATTTTAATGAAAATAAAGTTAAGAAATTGGGAGATGTATATAAAGAATTTATTAGAGTAATACGGAAAGAATAATTTGGCAAAGCTGTATACGTTCATTAAATTTGCTGAAAACCGTCAGCGGTAATGTTAAAATAACAATTTAACTTTCGATAATGAAATTATTACGAAGTAATGAGGGATAAAAAATGAATTTACAAAATAGAAGTTTCTTTCTGTTTTTAATTGTTACCGTTTTTTTTGCATTCGTATTTAAGTTCAATGATACCCGACTTAACGGTAACTATTCAATTATAAAACATTCAACTACGCCGGAATTTTCTTTCGAATTGAAAAAGGGAAGGTACGAATATTTTTTCAGAATACTGAGGGATCCGGCAACAAATAAAATTCCCGCAGATATACGTTCTAAGGAATTAAAATATGCAAAAAAACTGCCCGTAAAAAATACATTAAATAAAATCGACGGTGCAACGTTCAGCTGGAACGAGGCGGGACCCAACGATGTTGGTGGTAGAACCAGAGCATTGGCAATCGATGTAAGTAACCCTAATATTGTTATTGCGGGAGGAGCTTCGGGCGGTATTTGGAAATCTACCGACTACGGAAACACATGGGAAATGAAAACACTTCCCACTCAGATATACAGCATCACATCTATTGCGCAAGACACACGAAACGGTAAAACAAATATTTGGTATGCGGTTAGCGGAGAATATAACGGAACAACCGCATCCGACCGGGGTTACAGAGCTTTTTACAGCGGTAACGGAATTTATAAATCGACTGATAACGGTGAAACATGGAATTTGATTCCGGGCACTTCAAGCAATCCCACAACATGGGACAGTTACTACGATTGGGTTTCCAAAGTAACGGTTTCTCCAACAACCGGTACTGTTTTCATCGCTTGTAACGGAATCGGTATAATGAAATCCACCAACGGCGGAAGCTCCTTCGGAATTTCTCTTGGTGGGATTAACGATCATACTTACTCCGACGTTATAACATTACAAGACGGTACGGTTATTGCTGTTATTTCTCAAAAGGGTTATAATAGTAGTCCGGCAAATCAACCCGGCGTTTACAAATCGACAAATGAGGGTTCATCATGGACAAATATCACTCCCTCGTCATTTCCGTCAACCCACGCTAGAAGCGTTTTGGCAAGCGCAGGCAATTTCGTTTATGTTTTAACTAATACGGGAAATACAGACGGCAGTGGGAACGAGGATATCCGCTTACATAAGATTGATTTATCCGACGATTCATCTATCGACTTAACGTCTAATCTACCATCTTTTGCCGGAACCGGCGGAAGAATGGACTCGCAAGGAAACTATGATTTGGTTATTGCCGTAAAACCTGACGATCCCGATTTTGTTCTTATCGGAGGCACCAGTCTGTTTAGATCGACAGACGGTTTTGCCACTAAACTAAACGACGCAAAACTCGATTGGATTGGAGGATATCATTCCACGGAATTTTTCTATCCGAACCATCATCCGGATCAACATGTTTTGGTATTCGATCCGGTTAATCCGAATAAATTATGGAACGGGAACGACGGGGGATTATATTATACGGATGATATTACCAATACATCTTACGCGGATTATTTTCCGTGGGAAAATAAAAATCACGGTTACAACGTAACACAATTTTATACAGTCTCTTTGGCAAAATATGCAAACGACGAAAGAATTATGGGGGGCACTCAGGACAACGGAACCCCGTTTTTTACTTATTATAATGGACAAACCGGTTCTTCGGATGATTTAAGTTCCGGCGACGGAGGATATTCTTATTTCGGTTCGGATTATGCTTATGTATCAAGTCAAAACGGCAAAATTACCAGGTTGACTTATAGATCCGACGGGAAACCGTATAATCCGTATACGGAAGGAATCGGTTGGTCGGAAATTACGCCCAATAATGCTACGGATCAGCTTTTTGTCAACCCCTTTGTAATCGATCCGAATGACGAAAACATTATGTTATATCCGTCCGGCAGTTCATTATGGCGAAACAACAATTTGTCTTCAATTCCTAATTTTCAAAACGGAACAAATACAGGTTGGAGCAAACTTACTAACGTTACTGTTCCTTCGGGATATACAATCACAACTGTTGCAATATCACAAAACAATCCGCAACACCTTTTATATTTTGGGGCAAGCAGTAACAGCGGAGCGCCAAAGGTTTATAAATTGGAAAATGCTAACACATCTGCATCCGCCGCAACGGATATTTCCATAAGCGGTTCTCCGGGAGGTGCGTACGTTCATAATATTGCCGTTAATCCTGCAAACGGAAATGAAATTCTTGTGATTTATTCCAATTATAACATCGTAGGTTTATATCATTCAACTGACGGGGGCAACAGTTATACTGCAGTGGAAGGTAATTTAACCGGTACAAATGCAAACCCCGGACCTTCTTTAAGATCCGCCACAATATTGCCCGTAAGCGGAGCTACGGTTTATTTGGTAGGCACAAGCACGGGCTTATATTCAACTACATACTTAAACGGTTCCAACACTGTTTGGGTAAGAGAAAACGATAACGGCATTGGAACTGCAGTTGTTGAATATGTTACATCCAGAACATCGGATAACAAAGTTGCCGCCGGAACACACGGTCGAGGTGTATTCACAGGTGATTTATCCGGAACTGTTGATGTAAACGGAAGTAATTTTACTACAAAGTTTGAACTTTTACAAAATTATCCGAATCCGTTTAATCCGACAACAACAATTAAATATGAAATACCGGGAGACGTTAACCGCGAGACGAAAAACGTAAAACTTATTGTTTATGATTTGTTGGGTAGGGAAATAAAAACGCTGGTAAATAAAAAACAATCTCCCGGAACATACACCATTACATTCAACGCAAAGTCCGCCGCAGGCGGATTACCGAGCGGAATTTATCTTTACAAATTAACCACAGGCAGTTTCTCTCAAACAAAGAAAATGATATTGATGAAATAGAATCAAATAAGCACATCTGGGGACAAGGCATGCCTTGTCCCTCCACTTCTTACGAAGAAAAGCCAATCCCACGGATTTATCCGTGGATTAGTGAATACGTATAAAAAAAACTGAACCGTTTCACCGGTTTTTATAGAGAAAAATAAATGTCGAATTCATTAGCTAAAATATAATGCGGTGGAAACCGATGAATCGGTTTCTTTCTTTACGGTTTGCGTTTCTTTGCCCGCGACTGAAGTTGCGGGGTTCAATTGAATCTTGGAAATACCAGACTATAAACCATAATCTCAGTGAACTGAATTAAATAAAAATTCAACTGCTTTTGCAAATCTGGGTCCCGGGCGTGCAAATAAATCGGGATCGACAAAAATGATATTGTTATTCTTAACGGCGTTAAGTTCCTTCCATTCCGGATACGCATTTTTTACGTTTTCGGCTTTTAAATTTTTAGAAGCAAAAAGAATGATGTAATCGGGATTTTTTTTAACTATTTCTTCCCTGCTGAAAACCGGATATCTTAAGCGGGAACTGTCCGCTATGTTTTGTAATCCGCAGATGCTTAATATTTCGTCAATGAAAGTGTTTTTGCCCGCAAGCATAATAGGTTTTACGGAAACTAAAAACATAACGGAACCGGTTGTTGAATTTTTTACTTCGTTTTTGACCGAATCTATTAACCTGTCCCATGCTTTTATTTTTTGCAAAGCCGTCTGCTCTTCCCCGAGAATTTTTCCCATTTTAAGAAAAGTTTCTTTGATATCCGCATAACTTTTGGGATCGGAAACAAAAACTTTTTGCTTTAACGAAATTAATTTTTGATAAATATTCTTTTTGTTTCCTTCTTTCGTTATGAATATCAAATCGGGATGAAGTGTAACAATTTTTTCGTAGTCAACGGTTAACATATCGCCTATTTTTTCAACGGACTTTGCCTCGTCGGGGTAATTGCAAAAAAGTGTATTGCCGACCAGCTTTTCCCCCGCGCCGAGTTCAAAAACCATTTCCGTAAGATTTGGCGCCAAAGTTATAATCCTTTCCGGCGGTTGCGATAATTCAAATTTATTCCCGAGCGCGTCGGTAATAAAATTTTTTTTATCCGGTTTTTCTTTCAATTGCTTACCGCACGAAAAAGCGATTAGCGTAAGAAATAAGAAAAGGATATATTTTGCGGAAGGGATGGTCTCAGATTGCATCATAACCTATCGTAAAAACACCTTTTAGAAAGTAAAAAGTTAAAATTAAGGACAAACTAAGTTTAATTACAATTACGGCCATGCTTGCAACGAATGTAACCATTCCTACTTTTAGCGCTTCGGATTGTTCTTTGCCCGCAAGTAATTCACCGGTAACCGTGCCGATCATTATCCCGAGTATCATTCCGAACGGAGGAAAGAAAAATATACCGATTATCATTCCGATTATTGAACCCCAAATTCCGTATTTGGATGCGTTATATATTTTTGCCCCCAATACCGGCAGAATGTAATCCAGAAAATATACGATTACAACAATTAACCCGAACCACAATAAAAATTTTGACGTAAACAGTTCCGGCTTTGCTATATCAAGAAGCACAACCGCGATATAATTCAGAGGCGGGCCTGGTAGACCGGGAATAATACACCCGACGATTCCGATGACGGCAAGAATAAAACCGAGTATGATAAAGATAATAGTTAAAGTATCCATAATGTATCTTGTAAATTTATTTTACAATTTACAAAATTTACCGCTTAATATTAAATGTGAAAACCGGTTGTGGCTTAAAGGGAAAACAGTTGCGAGCTTGATGTTTTGAAACTCATATAAAAATATTTATTTTTGCGGTGCACCCTTAGCTCAGTTGGTAGAGCAGTTGACTCTTAATCAATTGGTCGGGGGTTCGAGTCCCCCAGGGTGCACATTAGCCTTGCAAACCTTTTTTTGCAGGGTTTTTTTCATGATTGGCAAAACCCGTTTTCCACCGGTTTTATACGTAAATGTTCAGCGGCTGTAATCAAAAATCAGTGCTGGAGAAGACAATTCAATATACATAACTGTACTATTCACCACAGTTGTATTATTTGGTATATAAGTTATTATGATAATCTTGATCTTGATCTTACTCTTAATCTTGCTCACATTTTTAACGATGAGGTTAAGATTACGATTAAGTGCAAGAGTAAGAAACAATATTTACCTGGTGGAAGGGACAACTCCTTTCCACACAGATAAAAATTTAATTATGTTCTTTATGCCGAGGTGTGGACCTCGGCATCAGAGAAATTTACCGAACAAGAGAAATAAATCCGGGAAAATCAATCTGTTATTTTATATAGTAAATTGTTTCGCTGCCGATAAGGTAGCCGAAAATACTGCTTGTTATTCCAATCGCAACTCCGGAAATCGTTCCTAAAACCAGAGCGCCGGCAACGGGACCCAATTTGTCATTCGGTAAACCGAGTATAAATCCCAAACCGCCGCCGGCTAAGAATCCGCCCTTAAAACCCTCTAATAATCCTTGCATTCTGTCCAAGAATTTAACACCCAACACATTCCCTGTAGGATAGAATAAAACTTGTTCCGATTTTAAATCTTCGAACGATACGGAATCGCTTTTAATTATAATGTCCCGTGCGCTAAATTCCGTGCGGTCTTTTAAAATCACGGTCGCATCGCATTTTTTAGAAATTTCATTTAATGTAGTTGTCTCGGAAGCATTTTCCGGATTCACAAAGTAAATTGAGGAGCAGCCGGTTACGAGGAGGAAAAATATCGGAAGGAAGAATGTCGGTTTCATTTCCTATTCTCCTTTTTGCTGTCTTTAAGGTATGATTTCAGAAATTAAAGGTATCAAGATTAATTTTTATTTCAAAGATTAACCGGAATGAGTAAAGAATCAGCATCTTTATATGATATACTTTAATAAATCAAATTCAATATAATTATTACTTCTTAAATAATATAATTTAATAATTATGGCAATAAAAATATTTCGATGAACTTCATTAACTGTAGCCTAACCGACATCAAACGGAGCCTGAATAATGTATGTTGCGGATATTCTTAAACAATCCAGGAGGACGATTATGTCGTTTAGAAATATAACAGTATTGTTTTTTTTAATGTCGGTAGTGCTTTCCGCACAAATTATCATAACAAACACAACAAATTTCAAAACAGCCGAGCAATTATTTTTGGCAAATGAAATTAACGAAAGCGGTGAACCGTTTGCCGAAGATTTGGGGTATAATTTAGATGATTTAGATCCTATGGTTTTGAATTCCCCTGATTCTATTGCTTATACGCTGGGTATCGAAAATTATGAGTATTCCCGCTACCAATTAGGCACCATCGTTTCCCGGTCGGGTATGGGCTTGCACATGATGTGGGGACCCGTAATAATGGCAAAAGCTGCGATGGAAGATTCAACGTTTGACGGTTCGATAACCGGAACACCTAACGGTTTCAACGAAGATGACGAACTTGTGAAAAATATAATGCATTTCGGAATGATATCCAATCATACTCCGCCAAAAAATCCTTGGCCGCAGTACGCAGAATTTATTTCCGGCGATCCGCATTTACCTCAAGCTGTTGATCCCGTTAATTTTACAACGGATTTTTCCACATTGAGATGGGATAGAAGTCTGATGGACAAAACGCTTAATCCCGCTGCTATGGGTCAATCCCTAATGAAGCAATATTTGTGGGCGCAGGATATGTTGGGAGCTTTCCATGATGCAGATGACAACGAACTTGATCCCGAAACAACTTCTCCAGATTCTACCGGAAGTCCTAATTTCGATCCTTCTAATAATGTGTTTTACGGCGGCGACGGTTTGGACGGGTTTATCGGTCAGGTTTTAACCGCAGAAGCAATAAATAAAATGAAGTTTATAATTAACAAATTAGCTTTCGACGGAAATGCGTTAGGAAGCGTAGATCCCGCCACTTATGATCCTTCAAACGGAATTAAATATTTCCCGCATAAAATTGCTGTAACGGAAGAAATTGTTGCCGAAGGCATGCCGCCGAAATTATCTTCATTAACTGTTACGGATGCTTCGAGCGATTTATTCGATCAGTTATCTTTATTTTGGGGAACGTTAAATTTTAAGAATATGATGGATCCTCAAAACAACGAATCGCCGGCGCATGCGGCATATCATCATGTTTTCGATGGTGACCCTTTCCCGGCCGATGCTTCTCAGTCAGGTGTCCCGGGTCCGTTCGATTTAATGAAAGGATCGAGCAAAGTGATTTTCTTAAACTTGAAAGCAATGCATTTTAACAGCACCGAAGGAACATTTGTAAATTCTTCGTCTTTGAACAACAGTAGCGTTGAATTAGGCAACGAGATAAGTACTGTAAACGCAGGTTACGCTTTGGTTATGCTGGATAAATTTATCACCGAATTTGCCGGCACACCTTTGGAGACAATGGCGTTGGATATGTTAAACGCACAAGCGAATTTTTTAATTAGTAATTTGAAGAATTCTTCCGGCGGTTATTATAACTCGTATGTTATAGGAACTGGTGCCGATTCTGATCCGGAAAACGTTGCATCCATTGCAGCGGCGGTAAGAGGATTATATGCTGCTTACTCAGCAACAAATAACAGCGATTACTTAGCCGAAGCAAACAATGCGTATGGTTATTTGGTCTCTAATTTTTACTTACCGAGCAAGATGGCATTTGTTACCGAATTAGGTAATTCCACTGCAACATATACACCTTTTAATTTTGCGGTTATCGCCGGAGCGTTAAGATCTGCGGTTCTTGTTGGCGGAAATTCCGATGGAGCAGAAGTATATACAAGATTCTTTAAACATGTGGGAAATTCAATGCAATTGGCTGAAGGCGGTAATACCGGTGAGACTGGTAACGATTCGGATGGGGACGGAATTCCGTTTATACCCGAACAACCGGATAATCTTCCGCCTATATTTGCTCCCGAAGCAACTTACGATTTAATAACCGGAATAGAAGATAACGGTTCCCTTTCTTTTAATTTTGAACTCGAACAAAATTTTCCGAACCCGTTTAATCCTTCCACGGAAATTGTTTATCATGTTCCGGAAACGGGTAATGTAAGTCTTAAGATTTACAACATTCTCGGCAAGGAAATAGCAACGCTATTCGACGGAGTTAAAGCAAAGGGGGTTTATACTTTTGATTTGAATTCGTCGGATTATAATTTGGCGAGCGGTGTTTATCTTTACAAACTTAGCCAAAATAACCGCGTAGCTGTAAAGAAAATGGTTTTGATGAAATAGTATCAAATAACCTCATCTGGGGACAAGGCTTGCCTTGTCCTTACAGTTTATGAGTACGGTACTAATGTCGAGGTCTACGCCTCGGCATTTTTAACTATAAAATAATTGCCGGTAGTAAGAAAAAACATTCAATGCCGGAGAAGAACATTCCTCTCCGGATAACTATGCCAAGGTGTGGACCCCGGCAAGAGTAATATGTTAATTCTTAATCGTGATCTTACTCTTGAACTTACTCTTCATCTTGATCACATTTCTTAAAACGAGATTAAAATTACAACCAAGAGTAAGAAACTATAATTTCTTGGTGGAAAGGACCACTCCTTTCCACCGCTTAAATATTTAATTATATTAATTTTGCCGAGATGTTTAACTCTGTATCAGTAAAATCTTGGCCACTTACATCAGTATCGAATTAAACAGCAATTTGTAATTACCCTGTGTGGAAGCCCGGAACTGCGGATTAAATGCAAACAAAACCAGCTGCCCCTTGTTTTTCTTAATCCAAACCAAACCTACTTTATTGCCGAGTTTTTCTAATTTTTCTCCGTATCCGCTTAACAGTATATCATTTTCCGGGAAATACCCGATCACTCTTCGATCCATGTCGAAGTGAGGAATTGAGGTTGTGAATACCGGTCTGGCTCTAAAGAAGACTCCGGTTTCTTCTTCCATTCCGTAAGTAATCGGATGATTCCTCTTTAATTTAAGTTTTACTAACGAACCGGGAACATACAAACCGTTTTTTCTAAGTGAACTTGAAATATCGTTTACCGGAAGTCTGAATTCTTCTTTATCATTTTTGCCGTGTTCAATCGTTAATGTTCCAATGAAAAGCCCGGTTGAATTTCCCCAAGAAATAATTTTTCCGCCGTTATCTAAAAACGATAAGATTTTCTGCATTCCCTTTTTCCCGATTCCCTTTGTAAATTCAGGCGGATAACTGCTCGGGTAATAATCGTTTTGGGATTTATATTTTCCGCTCATTAAAATATCTTTATTTGAATTAGGAAAGATAATCACATCAAAATTTTTCTTGAAGTTTGTCTTTTCAACTTCGCCGGGATGAATAACTTTGTAGGGTAAATTATAAGTATCAAAAATAAATCTTGTCCAGCCTGCGTCCATATCGTGAAAGTATGTTTCTATCAATGCAATTCGCGGGATTTTTACAGGTTCGGATTTAAAATTTATTTTTTCCGATGTGTAAACCGGCGGGACAGTTAAACCATTAACTAAACTGCCGAGTTTATTATTTGCGGAAATAACAAAACTACCCGTTGGAATTATTTTTCCGTTAACTTTCACGTCTTCGCTCAATCTTTCTACTTTTAATCCCATTTTCTTTGCAGTAAATGCTGCTTTATAACTTTCGTTATTATTAACCGTAAAAAATGCAAACCGGTATTCAGAAGGCGCCGGAGAATTTAGAGTATACGGAAAAGTTAATTGCCGTAACGAGTTTTCAATTTCTGCGGGTTTTGTATTTACTTCGATTGACGTTAGTCCCCTGTGCAGTGGAAGCGACCAAGTTGTGATATCGTAAGGTTTAATCAATTTGCCGTTTGGCGTGTAATGCCGCACGGGAAAGTTTTGCTTTTCCATTACTTCTTTAATAAAAGCTCGATAAGGCTGAGCCAAAGGAATTACAATATCGCCTTTATTAAAATTCCTCCCGTTAATCTTTAAGTTTGAAGTTAATTCGTAAATTTTAATTCCGTGTTCGTTCAACAGGTTTACCGTTTCCACAAACTCGTTTTCGTCGTGTTGCTTGAGCGGTAAAATGTAATAAAACGGTGGTTGGGTTTTTCCCAATTCAATTTCCTTTTTGCAAAGATCGTTTCTGTATTGAAGTATTCTGTTTTTGTGTAATGCCGCTGTTTTGATTATCGACATCGTAGAAGAAAATTCATAATTCACGATATCGGAAAGTCGCCACCACCCGCCTTTCCAAGGTTCAGGCATGTTTATACTTTTCTTATATTCCGATAGCCCTTTCCCCCGGGCGTTTAACTCCGTCGGTTCAACATAAACCGGTTTTGCATAATCGGCGCTGGCGCATTCGGTTAAAAATCCAATTACATTTTTCCAAATACAAGTTTCGGTGGAGCCCGGCCAATAATCATCGAATAAATAATGTTGGGATACGCCTGTCAATCCGTCTTTCGTCATATCTGTAATTAAGTTTGAGCCGAACACTCCCGACCAGTTCCAAATTCCGGCATCGATGTTTTCCGCAATCGGATCGTGCGGAGGCGGAACGTAATAACGTGCGGTAGTTGAACCCATTTGATGTTTCTCAACCATTACCTGTGGATACCAATCTGTATTGTAAATTTTTGCAATTGCTTTTGTGTCTTTCTGACTTAGAGTAACAAAGTCTCTGTTATTATCATGACCGACATATTTATGATAAACTCCGGGCATTGAACTTCCTTCATACTTTGTTCCTTTGTACTTTCTGTAATGATTCACAACCATATCCATTCCGTCCGGATTATGGCACGGAACCATCATGTAAACGGTATTGTTCAGCCATGATGTTTTTAACGTGTCGTTTGTTGTAGCCAAATCATATACAATAAGCGGTGCCGCTTGAGAAGGACCGACCTCGTCCGAATGCATTGAAAGAGTTGCCAAGACAAATACTTTACCTTCGGCAAATAATTTTTGTCTTTCGCTTTCCGTTAAATTACCGTTTAATGCAAGTTCTTTGTTTATTGTTTTTAACCTTTCGAGATTGGCTATGTTTTTCCCGGAAGAGATAAAGCAGATATACATTTTTCTTCCAAGCGGCGTTTCGCCTATTTCAACCAATTTTATTCTGTCCGAATTTTTATCGACTTCCCGTAAATATGAAATTAATTGTTCATAATCTATTAACATACGGTCGGTGCCTGGATTAAAGCCAAAATATTTTTGGGGTGTTTGTATTACCGTTAAGGGTTGAGCAACGATATTAACAAGTAATAAGAAAATAACCAGAACTGACGTAATTAAAATGAAAGGAAATTTTTTTGATTTTGCGGACATCTTTTTCTCCGGTTTTTCATTGTTGTTTTGGATTTTTCAATATAGTAAAAAAAATTTAATGAATTTGGCGGAATAAAAAGTTTATAACCTTAAAATAAAAACTTCCCTAAAACTACCGTATGTGCCAGTTGATTTGTCCGGCTACCACTCCTATTTTGCAATCAAAATTCAGAATAGGAAACACATTATGAAAAATCTATCACTTATAATTTTCTTTTTTGTAATTACGGAATCAAATTTATTTGCGCAAGATGGCTCATTAGACTCAACTTTTGGAACAAACGGAATGGTAACCCTCGATATTAACTCCGGAAGTTCCGATTATTCTACGGATATAGTTGTACAAGCTGATGAGAAAATTCTTGTTTTTGGTACGGCGGCAGATAATTTTATTGTTACCAGACATAATATTAACGGTGACCCGGATAGTACATTCGGAATCAACGGAATTGCAACTATCGATATTGGCGGCTCTGAAACACCGGTAAAATTCGGACTGCAATCTGATGAAAAAATTATAATTATGGGAACCGCATATATTGGTTCGGATTTAAACTTGGTGCTTGCCCGGTTAAAAACCGACGGAAGTATTGACAGTACATTTGGAACGAATGGAGTAGTCACATCAACTTTTGGTTACGAATCATACGGATTCAATGATTTACAGATCCAACAAGATAACAAAATTGTTGTTTCGGGGACTGTAGCAAATTATTCCACGCCGGAACTTTATAATGTAATCGTTCTAAGATATACGGAAAATGGGAATCCGGATAATTCCTTTGGAACGAATGGAAGTGCAACAATAGATTTTAATTCAAATTATAATGAAAAGGGATATGTTGCACTGCAAAGTAACGGAAAATTAATTGTTCTTACTAACACATACAATAGCGGAATAGTTAAGGCGGCGCTTGCACGCTTAAATAGTAATGGAATACTAGATAATTCATTTGGCACGAACGGGAAAATTATTTTAAACTCAATTTCCGGTAATGACTATTGGAATTGTATTGTAACTCAGTCTGACGATAAAATAATTATAGGCGGAAAAAGTAATGATGGTAATAACAACGTTTTTGCTTTGATGAGATTAACCCAAGCCGGTATGCTTGATAATACGTTTTCCGGAACCGGAATAGTTACAACATCATTTGCAAATAATAATGCTTCGGGAAATGATTGTACAATTCAAACAGACGGCAAGATTTTATTAGCCGGTTATTTGGAAGACATTAATTTTAATTACTCATTTGCCATTGCCCGGTTTGATACCAGTGGTAATTTGGATACAACTTTTGACTCGGACGGTAAACAGAGTTTTTCTTTTAACCCATCTCCACCGACTTCCGATCAATGTAAAGCGGTAACCATGCAAAATGACGGAAAAATTTTAATGACAGGTGGTGTTGGAGATTTTTCAACCGGGGATTTTGGCATTGCCAGATTAATTGGTTCAACAACTAACTCATCGGTTGTAGTTTCTATTAAAATATTTCTTGAAGGACCGTACAATAGCCCCAACATGAATGCAAGTCTAACAATCCCGACAACATCGCCATACCAGGAAGACCCGGAAACAGTAAGCTCAATACCCAATATTTCAGGGAATGAAGTAGTTGATTGGGTTTTGGTTCAGTTAAGAGATCAAAACAATGAAACCAACATATTGGAATCGCAATCAGCATTTTTATTACAAGACGGCACGGTTGTAGATGTGGATGGTAGCAATCCGGTACAGTTTTCACAACCGGGAAATACTTCTTACTACATTGCCGTAAAACATAGAAATCACTTAGCTGTAATGAGCGCTAATCCGGTCCAACTAACGGCAAATTAAAGAAGTAAAACTAATATTTTGGAATGGCTACGCCTTTAATAGTAAGCTTATGTTAAGTTAGTTTTGCTATCGATGGCAGGCGGGAACTCATGAGGATCAACTTTAGTTGATTGAAAACCCGGAAAGCCATTCCTTATTATTATGTTTCATTTCTACCGAAATCAGCACCAATTCATATAACTAAATTATTAACAGTGTTTATATTATTTGTTATTTAAAGTCTTAATCATGATCTTACTCTTAATCTTTCTCTTCATCCTGCTCACATTTCTTAAAGCCAAGATCAAGATTACGATTAAGAGCAAGAGTAAGAAACTGGCGGAAAGGACCACCACTTTCCACCGTTAAAAACTACCACATCTGCCAGTTGATTTGAGTGATTTTCGACCTTAACTTGCAATCAGAATTCAGACAAGGAGACTCATTATGAAAAAAACAATATTCTATACTACACTCTTAATTCTTTTTGCAACAATATTATTTGCACAAGAAGTAAAAAACGATAAAAAAGAAAATAAAGATAAAACTCAAAACTCGTCAAAAGGAATAGATTCACCTCAAGCGGTTGAAGGCAATGTTACTTTTTCGGATGGGACAAACCAACTTTTAAGAATAACCGATGAAGGAACATTTGGAGCCATTCAATTTCAAGACGGTGTTCCCTCTGACGTTACAAATAAACTCTATAATAACGGTGGAACGTTAAATTTTAACGGCACGGCTCTGGGTTCCGGCGGAGCAACGGAAATAAACGATTTAACGGATGCAATTTTTGACGGAGAAAGTTTGTTTTTGGGAAACGGCGCCGGTGCAAATGACGATGCCGGAGCTTCCGATGGAATTAAGAATTTTAATTTAGCCGTGGGTAAAAATTCGCTAAACTTAAATACAACGGGTAAGTCAAATGCGGTTTTTGGTAACGGTGCTTTATTAAGTACAAACGGAGCCAGCTATAATACTGCAGTCGGTATCAGTTCAATGCGCTATAATAATTCCGGGGAAAATAATGTAGCCGTAGGTTTTCAATCGAATTATTATAATCAAACGGGTAATAACAATACGATAATCGGTTATAAAGCCGGATACGGTTCTAACGGAAACAGTTATAGCGGTAATATATTTATTGGATATAATGCCGGTTATAATGAAACGGGAAGTGATAAGTTATACATTGAGAATTCTAATTCTTCAACTCCTCTTATTTATGGTGATTTTCTTACCGATACACTAAGAGTAAACGGATGGTTACACACAACAAGAAATTTATTTGTTGGTAAGGGTAACTTTTCAACCGAATTATATGGTATAGTAGCCGGGGCGAACAATGGAATTACAGCACGTTCAACAGCAACTTTTGGAGAAGATCTAGTATCATCATCTTACCTTGCCACGGTCATTGGGAGGTTTAATGATGATGCATATAATAATTTCCAGCCAGGTGCCTGGATTGAGACAGAACCATTGTTTGTAATAGGCAATGGAACCGATGATGCAAACAGGGCAAATGCGGTTACTGTGCTTAAAAATGGAAATGTGGGTATAGGACCATCCAGCCCAACCGCCTCATTGGAAGTCGACGCAGTAAATGGCGTTGTGTTTTACGGGGCAACAACAGGTTCTATTCCAAAGGAAGGCTCGGGTTCGAGAATGATGTGGTATCAAGGAAAGTCGGCTTTCAGAGCCGGTACGGCGGGACCGAACAATGCATGGGATGACGTAAATATAGGGTCTTATTCAACGGCACTAAATTACCAAACAAAAGCCAGCGGTGCATACTCTTTTGCTACCGGTTATATAACCGAAGCAAGCGGACAAAGATCAACGGCAATGGGCTCAAACACCAAAGCTTCCGGTCTGCACTCAACGGCAATCGGAAGTTCGACTGAAGCCACAGGGGATTATTCCACTGCAATCGGACGTAATGTAAAAGCTTCGGGTAACGGAACAATTTTTATTGGGGATAATTCTTCTGCTACAATTAATAATGCCGGTAACGATAACAGATTTGCGGCGCGGTTTGCAAACGGTTATAGGTTTTATACTTCTGCGGACTTAACCACCGGAGCATTAATGAATGCCGGGGATAATTCATGGAGTTCAATTTCGGATTCGACGAAAAAAGAAAACTTCCTTCCTGTAAACGGTGAAGAAGTATTAAACAAAATCAGCAAGTTTAATTTAAGAAGCTGGAATTACAAAGGACAAGACCCGAAACAACACAGGCATTACGGACCGATGGCACAAGAATTTTTCAATGCATTCGGGCATGACGGAATAGGAACCATCGGCAACGACACAACGATAGCATCCGCAGATATAGACGGAATAAATTTAATAGCAATTAAAGCATTAGAGAAAAGAACGAAGGAACAAAACCAAATAATAACAAACTTAAATAAAAGAATTGAAGAACTTGAAAAACAGAATAAAGAATTGGCAAAATTAAACTCTAAATACAGAGAAGAAAATGCAACTTACAGAAAATCAAATTTGGAATTAAGAAATGATATTGAACTCATTAAACAAGCAATCACGAATATAAAAAAGAATCAAAAAGAAATAAGAGTTACAAGCAAATAAATTTCAATGCCGGAGAGGACCATTCCTCTCTGGATAACTATGCCGAGGTGTGGACCTCGGCAACAGTGGTATATTAACCATGTTTGAATTATTTGACATATAAATTCTTACTCTTAATCTTGCTCACATTTTTTAAAGACGGGATTACGATTATGATTACGAGCAGCAGCAAGAGTAAGAAATTGGTGGAAAGGACCAATCCTTTCCACCGCTTAACTTTAATGCCGGAGAGGACTGCTCCTCTCCGGATAACTGTCAGTTAAAGATTTAATTATAAATTATGTTTGGGCACGGACCCCGGCAACAGCGAAATTTACAAATAAATAAAAGAAGGAAAAAAATGAAGCAATTTAGAACAACAACATTTTTATTTTCAAAGTTGGAGAAAATCATTTTCCATGGTGGAATGGACCGCTCCTTTCCACTGTTAAAAACTTTAATGCCGGAGAGAACCAATCTTCCTTCCGTAACAGTTTTTTTACTAATGATATTGCTTATCTCATCCATTAACGCACAGGAGAAAAGCAAGACTCAAAAAATAGAATCCCCGCAAGTAGTTGAAGGAGAAGTAACATTTTCCGACGGAACTAATCAGCTGCTGAAAATAACAGACGAAGGAACATTCGGCGCTATTCAATTAAAAAACGGAACGCCTTCGAACACAACCCAAAAAATTTACAGCGTTAGCAATAAGCTGTATTTTAACGGAGCGCTTGTAGGCGGTGGAGATAATGATTGGACGGTAAACGGCAACGATATGTATTCCAATGCCGCTGGAAACGTTGGCGTAAATAATCCCGCTCCCGCTTTTACTCTGGATGTTGGTGGTGATTTCAATTTTGCGGGCAGATTATATATAAACGGACAGCCCGGAACCCCGGGTCAAGTGCTCACTTCAGGCGGACCTAACAATCCCCCCACTTGGGAATCGCCCGAAACAACTACGGGTTTCTCGTCGTATCTGAATCAAAATTTGGATTTAACCGGCGGGACTAATCCTTTAACCAATACCACGGAGATTTATGATCATGGAAATACTTACGACCCGGCAACTGGGGTTTTTACCGCTCCTTCCGACGGCATTTATCATTTTGATTACAAATTAGCTTTTGCCCCTACTACAAATCCTTTAAACGGTGAAATTACAGCGGCAATTTTTCAAGTAAACGGAGTAACCCCGTTTGGCGGCAAATTTGTAAAACGTATATGGACCAACAGCACTGCGGGTGAATCGGTAATGTTTTCAATCAACCTTGAACTTACAAAGGCTGATGAAGTTACCTTTTTGTTTAGTTATCCTTCCGGGTTAGGAATTCGTGTTGCAAGCGCAACCAATACATCAAACGGAGAAGCCACAATGGTTTCCGGTTTTAAAGTAAATTAATCCCACCATAAATTTTTCACAATCCTCATTGTAACAAAATGGGGATTTTTTTTATTTGTCGCAAATCACAATTATTTTGTTGAAATAATTATACTTTCCTTTTAACTTCCAATTAAAGTTTCAATTTTTTATAAATATAAATGAAGAAAAATAAATTTTTGTTATGCTTCATATTCATTAACTCCCTTCTGTTTTCGCAAGTTGTAATTCATAAAACCTATACCTCGAAAAACGGATTAGTGAATAATGAAATCAGGCAAATATATGCCGATAGCAAAGGATATATTTGGTTTGCTACAAATTCCGGAGTTAGCCGATGGGATGGAAATTCTTTTCAAAACATTACAACATCTACCGGATTAACTTCTCCCGTTGTATTTGATATTACGGAAGGAATTGACGGTACAATTTATTTTGCAACATTCGGTGGTAATGGTATTACAACCTTTAATGACGGAAAAATCGATACTCTTTTTAACAAATCACCAAACAAAGTGAATTTTGTTTCCGTTATACATTCAAATAAAGATGGATCTCTTTTAATTTCCGCTTCGAGAGGTATTTTGTTATACCAAAATAAGGTGTTGGTAAATCTAAACGAATTGAATGATATTCCTTTAACAAGTGTGTATGATAAATATGTTGCGGAAAACGGGGATGTTTATTTAGCAACTGCAGACGGCGTGTTGCTCTATGAAAATGGAAATCTTAAAAGCATTGTGGATAAAACATTATTGTCAGATCCTTTCTTTGTTACAATAGGTGGTAATAAAAAAGGAGAAATATTTTTTGGCGGGAAAAACAAAATATACAGACTTATAAACGGTAAAGTAAAAATATTAAAAACAAATATTAAAATACTAAATTCAGATATATTTGATATTACTTTTGCCAAAAACGGAGTCGGTTATTTCGGGACAGATTTGGGATTGGCAATTTTTGAAAATAATAAGTTTAAGCTTATTAATTCTTCTAACGGGTTGCTTTCCAATAAAGTTTGGAAAGTATATGAACATCAAAATGGAAATATTTTCTTAACTGATGTGGAATCCGGATTTCAAATATATAAACCTAAACTTTTGGAAAATTTTTATTCGTTGTACAATCAAAGCAGTTCTAATATTTATAATTATTTTACCACAAAAAGCGGAAAGGAAATTATCAATTCTTCCGACGGTCTGATAATTAAAACCGGTTCACATAAATTAATTTTCAATAATGATAAATATCCCCAGTTTAAACACCCCCTTGCAATTTTAGAAAGAAAAAATGGCAATATCGTAATTGGTTCACGTAAAGGGATTCAAGTAATCAAGACAAATCATATTGTTGATTTTGTAACATTTAATGGTACGCTTGATGTTCATAGCAAGGAAAGTAACCAGGTTTTCGATTTAGCAGAG
Source organism: Melioribacteraceae bacterium (assembly GCA_027030245.1). Taxonomy (GTDB): domain Bacteria; phylum Bacteroidota; class Ignavibacteria; order Ignavibacteriales; family Melioribacteraceae; genus BMS3ABIN04. The sequence continues at coordinate 156,230 of JALVFE010000032.1, read as the reverse complement.
ACAAAAGACGGTACCTTGCTAGCGGCAACTTATAAAGGAGTTTATTCAATAAAGAACAATAAAATTAAATTATTAACAAAGAAAAACGGGCTTGCAAGTAATTTTATAAGATGTATTCTTATAGCAAAGGATAATAAAATTATTTTGGGTTCTCACAATGTTGGCTTAGATATTTATTTCAATGGGAATTATCATAATTATTCAACAGAAAACGGTCTCTCTGATAATTCCATAACTGATTTACATGAATTGTCGGACGGTAAGATTTTAATTGGTACGCAAAACGGTGGACTTAATATTTTTAGCGACAACCGTATTGACACAATCAATGTTGATAAAGGACTACTCTCAAACGAAATAAGAGCTGCCGCGGAAGATAAACTTGGGAATATAATTGTCACCACACCAAAAGGAATTAATATTATAACGAGACAAAATGACAGCTTTTATATTCGTTCTCTTACCGAACAAGACGGTTTAGCCGGTAATGATTGCAATCCCAATGCGCTTTATATAGATTCTCTTAATAATACTTATATTGGTACAAAAACCGGTTTATCAAAATATAATTCATATTATGATAAACCTGCTAAAATCCCACCGCCAACCTACATCACGGGATTGGATATCTATAACAAACCCGTTGATTTTAAAATATTTAAATTTAATTCTAAGTTAAACTTCGATGAAAACTATTTGAAATTTCATTTCATTGGAATTGATGTTTCCGCACCGCATAAAGTAGTTTACAAATACAGATTGAGCAATGTTGATAAAGATTGGGTAACAAGTAAAAATACCGATGTTCAATACACAAGTCTTGATGACGGTAATTACACCTTTGAAGTAAAAGCGGCAACCGAATGGGGATACTGGAGCGAACCGGCTAAGTTATCATTTACAATATTGCCGGCTTGGTGGGAAACCTGGTGGTTTTATACTATTTCCGTTTTAACGGTTCTCGGGTTGGTTGCGTTTATGGCTTCTTACAGATACCGGAATTTATTGGCAATTGAAAAAATCAGATCAAAAATTTCTGCCGATCTTCACGATAACATCGGCTCGGGTCTTACCGAAATTACATTTTTGAGCGAAATGGTTAAACATCAGGTAAACGGTAACGAACAAGCAGGTAAAGGATTAAACAACATTACGGAAATATCCAAAACATTGATCGACGATATGCGGGATATCGTTTGGCTTGTTAATCCTTCCAAAGATACGTTAAAAGATTTATTTAACCGGTTACAGGATTCTTACCAAGAAGTTCTTAAGTATTCCAACATTTCTTTGGTTATTAATGGAATAAATAATTTGGAAAATATAAGTCTGCCAATGAACTATAGACAGCATATATTTTTAATGTTCAAAGAAGCGATTAACAATTCTATAAAATATAGTTGTTGTAAAAACATTGAGATTAATGTAAAGACTCATAACAAAACTTTAACGGTTGATTTAACGGACAACGGAATTGGATTTGACATAAATGATACGAAATTAGGTAACGGAATTAAAAACATTAAAAAAAGAGCCGAAGCGGTTAACGGAAAAATTGAAATAATCTCAAAAGTAAACGGCGGAACGAAAATCAAATTCAGTATGAAATTGGGAAAAACCAAACTATATAAATTATAAACCCTATTTTATGTAAAAAAATATGTGCTGATTTGTGCTGCAAATCATAGAATAAATTGAGTTTTTACATAAATTTAGAATTATGATTAATGTAGTAGTAGTTGAAGATAAAGATATAATCCGGGAAGGGATTCAATCTCTTTTAGACACTTCCGAAGGTTTTAAGTGCGTTGGCGCTTATCCGGATTGCGAATCGATGCTTGAAAATATCGATGAAGCAGAGGTGGACATAATTCTGATGGACATCGGACTCCCGGGCATGTCGGGAATAGAAGGAACCAGAAAAGTAAAAGAATTATTCCCATCAATCGAGGTTATTGTACTCACCATACACGAAGAGAGCGAAAAGGTATTCGAAGCTTTAATTTCCGGCGCTTGCGGTTACTTGACCAAAACCACGCCTCACGAGGAAATTTTATTATCGATTAAAGATGCATATCAAGGCGGCTCACCTATGAACAGTCACATTGCAAAAAAAATGGTTCAATTACTAAGAGCTTTTGATGAACAAAAAAAAGCCGATCAGAAACTGCTCTCGCAAAGGGAACAGGAAATTTTATCCGCACTTGCCGAAGGAAACGCATATAAACAAATTGCCGAACAGCTTTATATAAGTACGCATACCGTTCGTTATCACATAAGAAATATCTACGAAAAGTTAAACGTTAATTCCCAATCCGCCGCAATTGCTTTAGCAATAAAGAAAGGATTGATCTGATTTTAGCGTCCGCAAATATTATAAAGCATTAGTATTAAGAAAAAAAAATTATCTAAAATTGTTCTCCCTATGAAATTTAAATTATCTCTCAAAAATTACTTTTTGTAATTGGACAATGAATAATTTAGGCGATACAAGATTTTATTTTATAATAAACCGTAAAAGCCCGCCTATTTGGAGGACTTTGCAAAAATATTATTTGAATTATTTTATAAAGTTTATCTTGGATTATAAACAAAATTATTTATTGGCTTAAGTGTTTTTAAGTAAGCATAGATTGCTTTTAGATCTTCTTCTTCCATTTTGGCAAATAGTCCCCAAGGCATTATAGTATTAAACTCACCGGGTTTGACTTCTTTGTTTATATAGTTGGAATCCAAGTACTTTTTGAATGCATTTAGAAAATCATTTTCGCTCCATTTGCCGATTCCTGTTTTAGGATCGGGAGTGATATTTGCAGATTTAACTTTATAACCGTTTGGAAGTAAAAACTCTCTGCCTCCGGCGAATTCCATTCCTTCCACAAACTTCCCCTTGACCAATTGAGTATGGCAATCGATACAACTTGCCGCAGTTACCATATATTTACCGTAACTAATTTTATCGGAAGGATTGGGTTTATTAGATAAAGACGCATTTTCAGGTATCAGATTGATAATAAAATTCATTGGAAAATCGGATTTCGATTCGGGAACTTGGTTTTCGATGGGCTCCAACGTTCTAATGTATGCAATAATGGAGTAAATATCTTCTTTGTCCAATTGTCCGTAAAGTTTATACGGCATAATCGGAAACAAAGCCCTTCCGTCTTTTGTAACGCCTGTAGTAATTACGCGAAAGAGTTCACCGTCGGTGTAATTGCTTATTCCCGCAGGAGTAATGTTGCTTGCATAGTATTTGCCGGGAAGCCCCATTTCTTGATTATATTCCGCACCGCCCATTCCGTAGGTTCCTTCCACTACCGGACCTCCGAATTTAGACCAATCACGTTGGGAATGGCAATCGATGCAGCCGGTGACATGATTAGCAAGGTATTCGCCCCGTTTTATTCTTTCCGGTGTTCTTTCGATTGTTATGTCGGGGGCTTTTTCAACGGCCGGTAAAGCAAAATTTATATATGCAATTGCTCCTAAAATTAGGGCAATAATAGTTGCACCAATGAATAAAAATATTTTTTTCATTCTTCTCCCTTTCTAATAGGTTCAAAAAAGATTTACAAACATAAAATAATACATCGTGTCTATAAATTCAAATTGTTCACTGTTTGATTGAATGCAGATGCGTTGATGAAAGTTTACGGTGTTTTGTGATTATAAAATGTGATAAATGAAAACAACCTTACAAATTGGATTTTACAAACGGTGTATTTTATAATTTACGGTGGGATTAGGAACTATAATATGTAAAAAGGATAGATAAACCATAGCAGGAGCCGACTAAAAGAGGATGTTTTAGAGTATCAGTGAGAATAAATTCCTATTTATTACATCCGTAATGATATTTAATATTATCAGCCCAACTTTGTATTCACAAAGTTGGGCTGAGTGTTAAACTACATTTCCGGATTTGTATGTATCACCAAGTCTATTCTTCTGTTTTTTGCCCTACCTTCTTTTGTCTGATTGTTTGCAATCGGTTTTGTTTCGCCGTAACCAATGGACTCGATTCTGTCCTGAGGTAAATTCATATTTGCCAATAAATATTGCTTAACCGCAAAAGCTCTCTCCTGCGAAAGCTCCATATTTTTTTCATCACTGCCGAAAGAATCCGTATGCCCCTCGATTGTGATTTTTGAATTCGGAACCATTTTGATTGCTTTCTGGACTTTAGCCAATAACCCGAAATACTTCGGTTCGATTGTAGCTTTGCCGGAAGGGAAATTTAACCCGACAAGGCGTACAATTATATCATTACCGGATTTATAAACAAGCGCTTCGCTATCGTTAAATAATTTTCTTATGCTTTCGTATTGTTGACGTATCTTTTCTATCTTAGCCATTTGTTCCGCGAGTTTCGATTTTTCTTTCGACATTCCGCTTACTTGTTCTTCAAGCAATTTGATTTTTTGTTTTGCTTCTTCGAGTGTGTTTGCCAGACTGTCTCTTTCCGCCTGCAATTTTGAAATTAAACCGGCAAGTTTATCTGCGGATTTATCGATACCTTGGGAAAAATCGGGTTTACTGTTTAATACAACGGCAATTTTGTTGAGAGCCGCTTCGGCTTCAAGTATCATATCTTCGATTGTTTTATCGGAATCTTCCGCATTTTTTGCGTATTCGTTAATATAAAAAGCGTGTTTTACCTCGTAATTTGCTTCTTGCGCCAAAGTTCGAGGAACGTCCGTATCGTAACGGTTTTCTTGCAGTTCCTTCTCTGCTTTTTTAATTAATTCTTTTGCTTTCGCTAAAGTCTTCGGAGCTTTTTCTGCAACATCTTCTTCGTCTGCTTTATTCAATAATTCCCAAGTATCTTCAAGGTATGCAGCTTTAATTGCGGCTAGTTCAGCTTTTCTATATAATTCTTCGGCTTCTTTGGATATTTCCTCGGCATCTTTTGCGTCGCCGTCTTCAAGTTGCTCGCAAGCATCCCGGAATTTTTCTTCCGCATCTTTCCATAATTCGCTTGCGTTTTCCTTTGCGTTTGCCGAAACCGCATCTTCGCGTGCCTTAATTGCGCTGCTGCAAGTTACTTTTGCCAGCTCTACTACTTTTTTTGCTTTATTTGCATGAAATATCGATTTTGTTAACGCCTCCTTGATGTCGTTCAGATCGCCGCCGCTTTTAAAATCTTCTTCCGCTTCGTTGAATGCTTCCATAGCTGCTTCGTAATTATTAGGCGATAAAACATCGGCTTGCATTTTTTTTGCCGAATTTAAAGCCGATTCCGCGTCTTTGAACAATGTGTTTTTTATATCCTGAGCGTGTGATGTTATTGCGAAAACAATCATCAGAAAAAATATAAATATTGTGTTTTTGCTTTTCATTTTTAGGGTCTCCTGTATTTTTAATGAATTTTCATTGATAACTTTTAATTATTTTAACAAAAAATGTTCAAGTTGAAATCGTTGAGATGCAGTGTGAATTCGATTCTTTCGAGAAAGAATGAGAGGTGATAAAACGTATATTGACTAAGAAACATTTTTTACTGATAAAACTTACAAACCGGAACTCCGCCGATTGAGCGGATACTAATTCCAGTTATTGATTAAACAAATATACCTTCTTCTTTCCGGTTATGCAATAATTATTTCTTGGTTTTTGGGGCTCTACACAAGATTTAGTAATTCAACACGAACTTTGCTATATTTCGGGTTCAAAAATAACAGGTAATACTTTGGAAATACTAAGCAAATTAAAGGAAATTAAAGAAAAATTCGACCTGATTGAAAAGCAATTAGCTGATCCTGAAGTACTTTCCAATCAAGAGAAAGTAATCGAGTTAAGCAAAAAAAGAAGCGAACTTCTTGAATTGGTGGAAACTTATAAACAATACGATGAGCTGATAAAAAATATTGAAGAAAATAAAGAAATCATAAGTGAATCGGACGACAAAGAACTTATTGAAATGGCGGAAGCAGAACTACCCGATCTTGAAAAAAAGAAAGAAGAGTTGGAAGAAAAATTGAAAATACTTTTAATTCCGAAAGATCCTGATGATGATAAAGACGTAATTATGGAAATAAGAGCCGGAACCGGCGGAGACGAAGCGGCAATTTTTGCGAACGATTTATTCAGAATGTATTCACGTTTTGCGGAATTGAAAGGCTGGAAACAAGAGATCATTGATATAAACGAATCGACGATGGGCGGAATTAAGGAAGTTGTAATGAGTCTTAGCGGGAAAGGGGTTTACGGCGATCTGAAATTTGAAAGCGGAGTTCACAGGGTTCAGCGGGTTCCGGTAACCGAAGCAAGCGGAAGATTGCACACATCCGCTGCATCCGTTGTTGTTATGCCGCAAGCAGAAGACGTGGAAATTGAGGTCGACCCCAATGATTTGAGAATAGATATTTACCGAAGCGGCGGCGCCGGCGGTCAAAATGTTAATAAAGTTGAAACCGCTGTGCGAATTACCCATTTACCTACCGGAATTGTCGTACAATGCCAAGACGAACGTTCACAGTTGAAAAACCGCCAGAAAGCAATGAAAGTGCTTAAAACAAGATTATACGATTTGGAAAAACAAAAACAAGAAGCCGAAATTTCGGCGCAAAGAAAAAATATGGTGCGGTCGGGCGATAGAAGCGAAAAAATAAGAACATATAATTATCCGCAAAACAGAGTAACCGATCACAGAATCGGTTTAACCCTTTATAATCTTTCTAATATTATGGAAGGCGACCTGTTCGAATTAATCGAAAAATTAAAGTTAGCCGACAGAGCTGAAAAGTTGAACGAGGGAATTACTCAGTCTTAAAAAATTCCATCACTTTATAAGATAAAACCAAAACAAATCCGATAGCAGAATAAAGAACATCTTCGATTCCTAAAGTAAACGAATTATCTATTCCCACAACATAACTGAAAAGTTTTGTAAAGAATATCAAAATAAAAAAAGACGCAAAACCTGCTACGGCAGAAGATAACGGATTAATAAAATAAGTCTTTATCTTTTTCGGAGCAATTACTTCCGTGGTTATTGTCGTTTGTGTAGGTTTTGTTGTTAAGTTTTCCATAGTTCCCTTCTTTTTTTGTCTCAAATATGTACAAAAGCGAATGGGAAAACTGTGACACGGTGCACACTTTTCGTTAAATGTGATAGTTGTCACAATTGTGTTGATTTTTCTGTTTGTTAATCTTTCCGTAACTGTTATTTTGAAGTTGGATTTATAAACTTTTTTGCAAATAATTTTCCGGTTTGATAATGAAATACCCACTGCTGCTTATCGCGTTTTTTTTCTTTGGTATCTCTCTCCCCTTTTACTCACAAGTAACATTTAATGCGGATTTTGAAAGCGGAAATTTGAAATCTGTTTCCACAAGCGATTCGATTCATTATCAGGTTACTACAAAAGAAGATATAGGCGGTAGATGGTTTTATTTCAGAATGGAAGGCGTAAAGAATAGATTCGTTAACGTGAAAGTTCTAAACAGCGACGTAACAAAAGCAATGTATTCATACGACAATGTTGAATTTATAAGATTCTCAGACGATGAAAGTCCGCAAGTCAATATGTTCGAGAAAACATACGAACAAGATACCGTTTACGTTGCTTATTATACGCCTTACAATTTTTCTTCTCTTCAAAGCAAACTCGAATTGTGGAAACAAAATCAATTTGTCCGTTTGGATACTTTGGGTTTTACTCCGCACAATCTTCCCTTACAGGAAATTACGGTAACGGATTTCACAATACCGGATAGTTCCAAATTTAATGTTTGGATTCACGCCAGAACACACCCCGGCGAAACCCCGAGTTCTTGGCACTTTAACGGAATAATGAATGAATTGTTAAGCGGGAAAGAAATAATTAATTTTTATTTGACCAAAATCGTTTTTCATATTGTGCCTTTTGTTAATCCGGACGGAGTTTTCTTCGGTCGCTCTAGAACGAATTACGACGGTGTTGATTTGGAATCGAATTGGGATAAACCGGAAAACGAAACCGCAGAAGAAGTAAAAATTTTACGCGCAAGAATGCAAGAGCTGAACGACCAAAAACATTTTTCCGTTTTTCTTAATTTACATTCGCAAGCATCTTCGTATTGCACTTTTTGGATTCATACCGCAAGTTCAACATCCGATACGTTTTATAAGAAAGAATATTTTTTTGCTAACCTTAATGCTTCCGATAATCCCTACTTCGAACAGGAAGATTTTAACGAATCGAATTTAAGATCGCGTTACCCGGAAGGCTGGCTGTGGAACAATTACGGCGAAGATGTTTTGGCATTGACTTACGAAACGCCGTACGACAGTTATTTTAAAGATACGGACAAGCCTTTCGTAGAAGTAACAAACGAAAACTTGGATGAAATCGGAAAACGAACCGTGTATTCCATTGCTGAATTTTTGAAAATAAGTCACCCGCTTAGATTTGTTTTAGACAACCCCGGCAGCTTTGTAAACGGAAGTGCGGCAGTTTCAAACGGCGGTAAGAAATTTTACGGCGAAGATTATATTAAACTTCCGGATGATGATACTTCCGCATACGTAATGTTTCATACGGGAAATTTAAAACCCAATGCAAGTTACTCGCTTTACGGTTGGTGGCAATCGGGTGATGTTTATTCATACGATACGAAAATTATTGCGGATAACGGACATGAAAAATATGCGTTTCAAAAAAATCAAAGATTAAACGGCGGTCAGTGGAATTATCTCGGGGAAGTTTTTACCAATAATTCCGCGCAAATGTCGATTAAGGTAAAGGCTTCGCAAACCGGACCTGCAATAGCAGACGCATTCAGATTGATTTATAACAATCAAGTTTTATCCGTTGAGAATGAAAATTTACAAACGGGATTTAAGTTATACCAGAATTATCCGAATCCGTTTAATCCTACAACCACAATTAAATATGAAATACCGGGAGATGTAAAACGTGAGACGCAAAACGTAAAACTTATTGTTTACGATATTCTCGGTAGGGAAGTAAAAACCTTGGTGAACCGGCATCAAGCTCCGGGAGAATACGAAGTAACATTTAACGGACAAAATTTAAGCAGCGGTGTTTACTTTTACAGATTGCAAGCGGGAGATTATGTAAAAACCAAAAGTATGATTCTGCTAAAATAATTTAATACTGCGGGGAACTTTTTATACCCAAAAGCATCACTATTAATTAAACCACAAATTATCTTTTTGCCATGAAAAAATTTTTCTTTGTTTCCATTTTGGTATTATCATGCCGATTTGTTTACGGGCAAAATTCCGATTCTCTAAGCGTCGAGCAACTTCTAACAAAAGGCAGATATACAAAGGTTGTGGATTTATTATCCGCAAAAGATACGCTTTCGGACAAGGAACATTATCAACTGGGAACCGCATTTTTGAATTTGATGAAGTATAGAAAAGCGCTTATCCATTTCTCCAAAGCCGTAAGGTCCGATGCCCAAAACACAGATTATCTCTTTATGCTGGCTAATGTTGACGAATTGATGGGAAGACCGATACTCGCAAAATATTTTTACGACAGAGTGCTTAAGATCGATTCTACTTTCTATATGGCTAAATTAAAACTTGCCAACGTTTTAATGGATATTAAAAATTATATAAAGGCGGCAAAGCTTTACGGAGAACTGGCGGAAAAAGATTCGCTGAATGATTATTTGATAAGAAGGTTAAGCATTTGCAAAATTAAAAACAGAGACACAACAACGGCATTAAATCTATTGAACAGAATTTACAAAGCCGGAACTTATAATTCCAAATCCGCTTTGTTGCTTGCAAAAATTTATTTCAGCAAAGAAGAATACGATTCGGCAATAACGGTAATGAATGCTGCGTTGAAAAGAGACAAGATGGATATGGAATTGAATAGATTTGCGGCGGAAGTATATTTTAAGCTTAAAAGATACAGATCCGCAATTACAAAATATCTGCAGAGCGTTACTTTTGGGGATTCGACCGCAGAAGTTTACCAGAAATTGGGATTGTCATATTATTCATTGGCAAACGCCGGTTCACTTAAAAAAGGGGAATCGAGCGAAAAATTTTTGGAAAATGCGTTTGAGACTCTTACGATTTCTGTTGAATTGGACGGTAAAAATCCCATAACGGCAATGTATTTGGGCTTGATATACAAAGACAGAAAAGATTACAAATCCGCAATAAAATATTTCGAGAAAGCTTTAAATTTAATATATCCTTCGTATTTGGATGTTCTGTATATCAATTTGGGCGCAAGTTACGATTTGGCGGGAAATTTGAAAAACGCTATCGAAGCATACCGCGAAGCTAGACAATATGCTCCGGACAAGCCGGAACTTTTGTTTTATTTAGCAAGCGCATACGACAGATTTTATAAAGATAAAAACGTGGCGATAAAGTATTACCGAAAATTTTTATCGGAACAAAAAGACTCGGATATAAAATTGGTAAATTATGCCAAAGACAGAATAGAAAGGTTGAAAGAAATTATCCATTTCTCGAATCATAAATAGATTGCGGAAATCGTTATCTTAAAGTTTGCAGTTCGCTTTCAACTTCTTTTATTAATTCTTTAACTTTATTTGAATACTTAACGTAAGAAGATTTTTCACCCGATTTTATATTTTTTGTAAACAACACAAGATTGATAAATTTTCTGTTTCTTATTCCGCTTAAAAATATTTTCTCTTTCCGTTTCTCGCTGAGTTTACTTGAATAATTTCCGGAAATCGCCATAAGATCGAAATCGTTTAATAAATTGTTACTAAGATATTTTATTGTAAACGTTCTGTCTATAAAATTTTGTTCGGATATAAGTTCAGAAAATGTTGTGTGTAATTCTATTAAGTTTTTAAGTAAATCTTTATTGGAGATAATGTTAAGTTTGCCGGTTTCTTTAAGTTGTTGATAACCGATTGATTTGGGCGTAAATTTTGAATAACTGAAAATTGCTTGGAATGCTTTTCCAAGACTATCGAGCATGGGATTTTTATCGAACACATGGCGTAGGAAGTAGTCATACAAGGAATCGGATGTTGTAAGTGTGGAAATTTCCCGTTGTACGTTTACACTGTCTGTTTTCAAATTTTCGAGAATTGTTTCCAACGCAATTATTTCTTCGCTCCTTATTTTGCTGCTTTCCCGCCACTCGTTTACCAGAAAGGATAAGGTTATACCGATGATGATTACAATAATCTCAAAAAAGTAATTAATTAATTTGTTATTGTTTTTTAAATTCTTCATTTCAACTAATGGATTTTAATGTCGGGTAAACGAAAACTTTTCGTTCAGTTTACCGTTAAAATATTCCGAAAGTTTTTTTAATAAATCTTTTGTTTCGTTGGTTGAGTACCATTCTTTGAAACTATCGTAATTTGTAAAAACGAAAAACGCCGTGAAAATTTGGGATTTCTCACCCGCGTTGAATTGAAATTGTTTTAGAAATTTTACTTTTGTTAATGCGTCCAACAATTCGATTGGGATTTGTGATTTCTTTGATTGGTTTTGTGTTTGAGCTTGGAGCGTAAAAGAAACCGAACCGCCTATGTCTTTCATTATCGGTGAAATTTGATTTTGTGCCGACAGTGTTGCTACAATCAGAAAAACGAATAAAAAAACAAAGCTGAATTTTTTCATTTTTTTCTTCCTGCTTATTGTAATCTTAAATCCAAATGTTCATCGGAATGAATTAATTTTTCTTTCATATTAATTTCTTTAATTAGCTCTTTAATTGTTTTCATCTCGGCTTCGGCTAAATATAAGCGATGTTTCAATATTGTTAAACCAGTAAAAGGTTTGTTGAAGTTCATTTCGTTATTCACAATTTTTCTTTTCCACTCGTATGAATTTGATTCAAGTTTTTCCAGTTTCGATTTCAACATATTTAATAACTCTTCTTTACTCAAATTGTGCATTAACAAAATTCCTATATCAAATTCGGTTGAGTTCAAATCTCCCTGTTCAATATACTTGGCGATAGCATGATGAAGTTCGTATTCTCCTTCTGCCGTAATTGAATAGACGGTTTTTTCCGGAAAATTTCCCTCCCGTTGTTTCTCGCCCGCAATCAGACCTTTTTTTCGTAATGAATTAATTGTGGCGTATACTGTGGAATCCGCAATTGAAAACCATTTGTTTATTTCATTGTTTTTTAGAAATCTTATTATTTCATAAGGGTTTTTCTTGTTTGCCGCAAGCGTTCCAAGTATTAAAGTTGATAGTTTAGATAACATACCGCAAATAAATTTAATTAAGTAATTCTTTCATTATTTCTTTATGAGTTACCATTTCTTCAAATGATAGATTTTTAAATGTAATATTTTTTGAAATGGCATAGTATTTATTTTTAAGCGTAGGTGAATTTCTCGTATTCACTACAATTACTTCCGTCGAGGGTTTAATTTGTTTTTTAAATAAAGCTTTAATGTGAACATCCGCATCAGAAAGGGAATAACCGATAAATACAATCCGCTTGGCATCTCTTATTTCCCTTGCGGCTTCTGCTAAAAGTTGAATAATAACGGGTTGATCGAGCGATTTCACATAAGAAGGCGGCATAATCAAAGTTTGGAATTCGGTTCCGTCCAAGGGGCATTTGTATTCGTATTCTTCTTTGTCAGGATACGTAAAGCCCATAAATTTACCGCGGTGTAAATCGATGTGTCTGTCCCACGGCGTAAGTAAAGTCTGATTGCAGCAATTGCAATATTTCCAATTAAGGCTTCCGTGCACTTTTATTATTTTAAATGCGACCGGATTATCGTTTTCGTCCACTTTTACGGGTTCACGCGGATTTATCCAAAAATTAAAATTTTTAAGTGCGTCTATTTTGTCGTAATTCATTAAGTGAAAGCAATAGTCGATGTATCCGTGCTTTTTAAAAAGAAAGTCAAATGCTTGCTCGAGCAGCGTATCGTAATTAAGTGTAATGATGGAAACGTTCGTATTGTTTTCGATTATACCTTCCCAAAATAGATGATAATATTTGCTTTTCTGTTCGGTTCTTAAATTTACGATGTAATGAATAAGTTTTATGAGATACTCTTTTATCTTAATTATCTCATTATGATTGTAAATGGCGTTCAGACTTTCGTTGCGTTGAATAAAATAATCGAGAAATCCGAATACCGCTTCGAGTTGCGGATACTGATTTGCTTCGGCGTTATAAGTGAAATTTTGCTCTATAAACCTTTTTACTTGCATACCCATTTCGGATTCGTCTATATCTTTAATTCCCCCGGAAAGAATCATGGGAAGAATATGCCTTTGCAGCGGAACGCCATCCGGATGCGAAGCTCCCGCACCTAACACAAATACAACGTCCCTAATTGGTTCGTAACTCAAATATTTCAAAACCGGCTCGGACATACTTACCAATATTGTTTAATTCAATTTATAAAAGATAACGAATTATACGAAATTTCTTTGAATAGTTAAGTAAACGTAAAAAATCCCAAACCGCTTGTTTCTTTTGGAAATGACATGTTTGATTTTAATTTGTATAAAATTATTCCTCCCCTTTGGCAAAGGGGAGGTAAGGAGGGGTTCGTTATTGATTTAATCTTGAACGGACTTCTTCTTCAATAATATTAATTATTTTATCCGGATTACCGCTCACTTCTTCGTCCGTGAATCTAATTACTTTTATTCCGAATTTTTCGATGTATTTTTGTCTCGATAAATCGTAAACTTCCTTGCCCAAATGGGAAATTCCGTCAACTTCGATTGCAAGTTTTATTTGGGGAGCGTAAAAATCAACGACATAATGATTAATACTGTATTGCCGTAAAAACCTGACATTGCAAATTTGTTTTTTCCTTAACGATGTCCATATAATTTTTTCTCCGTATGTAGGGTTATTCCTTAGTTTACGCCTTTTTTCTTTTTCGGTTTTTTTATTAAAGATTTTTGTCATGAATAAAACCCACCCTTCCCCTCCCTTTGTTAAAGGGAGGGAATTATTAAATAATTAATCAGCGATTTCCGTTTTATACTATTGCTCCTTGCAATATCCCGTTTTTATTTTTAAAATAAAAAAATTAAATCATAATTGCACGATTTAAGTTTATATTATCAAAAATAGTTGTGATAAGCCTGTGTTTGCTCGTAGTGCAGTGACTTATAAAAGAATCGCAATTTATCGGTTTGGATGTTATCCGCTCTTCGTGATGAAACAATTAATATTATAAGTGCGAATAATTCTGTTTAAACTGATCGAGGCATTCACTTTATTTTACCTCGATCAATGTATTTATTTTACCCTCTCCAATATCCAATTTCGTATTTCTTTCAATACTGCCGGCGAAATTGTCTGCTCTATTGTTGCATATTCACTTGGTAAGCCGGTTTTACATTCTTGAAATAAATGATTTAGTCCCGGGAATTCTTTAACGGTAACATCTTTATTTCCGCTTTTTTCCAACGCCTTTTTGATAGCGGATAAATTCACTTTTGCGGGTACTTGTAAATCCTTTTCGCCATTGAGAGCTAATACAGGGCATTTCACTTTTTCCAATGCAAGTGAAGGGTCATATTTTATAAAAGTAGTCATCCACGGGCTTGCGAGATTACCGACTTGCAATTTTACATAATCATCTTCACTCATTCCCGGCGGTATATTGTAACCTGGATTTTCTTTAACTGTTTGCTTGAAATAACCGGTCAATTCTTTTTTTAACGAATCGCTGTTATTAGATTTGAGTATTATATCAAAAGCCGTTTTGTTGATGGCTATGGTTTGTTTAATTTCCTTATCGCTCATCCCGCTTGCCTTTCCAATCAACTCTTGCTGCATTAGCAATAATTTGTCACCCCGTATTCCGGGAGCGGCTAACAAAACAATAAAACTTATTTCTTTTGATCCGCTTGCGACAATTGGCGCTATAATCCCTCCTTCGCTATGTCCAATAAGTCCAATGTGTTTTTTATCTATTTCATCCCTTGTTTTAAGATATTTTACGGCGGACTCAACATCCGTTGCAAAATCAAAAGTAGTAGCCGATTTGAAATCCCCTGTTGACTCACCCGTTCCTCTATCGTCGAATCTTAATACCGCGATTCCGCTTTTAGTTAAGTAGTCCGCTAAAACAAGGAATGGTTTATGTCCGAATACTTCTTCGTCTCTGTTCTCAGGTCCACTTCCCGATATCAAAACAACCGCCGGAAACAAGCCTTCTTTTCGGGGTAAGGTTAAAGTTCCCGCCAAAACAATTTTATCTTTTGCATTCTCGAATTTTACATCTTCCGAATAATATGGGTAAGGCTTTACCGGTTCTTGCGGTCTGATAACTTTTTCTTTTTCTACTTCCCCTTTAATTAAAACAAGCGGAAAAGATTGCCCGTATTGGATAAATGTTCCGGCAAAAGCACTTTCTTTATTCAATGTTCCTTCGTAAGTAATACCGAAATTTGATAATTCAATCTTCAAAAGTGAATCTTTGTAACTAATAGAAGTTACGGGAATACCTTTCGCTCCTTGATCGGGGCTATCCATTGTTGAACTATATCCGTTTTCAGTTTTGGTAATATTGAAAACTATTCTCAATTGTATCCCTTGAACTTTCAATATCCCACTCCATTTACCCGAAATATCCTGAGCATAAATCGATAAACTTGTAAGAGCTACAAGAAATATTAATATTATTTTTTTCATCTTATTCCCTTTTTATTTTACGGGTAATTACATTGAGAATAATTTTACGGTTCTTAAGTAATCTACTCAACATAAACCGCGGTTCCGTAAACCAGAATTTCGGCGGCGCTTTGCATAATGTAGCTTGTTGAAAATCTGCAGTTTACAATTGCATTTGCGCCAAGTTCTTTTGCTTCGGCAACCATTCTGTCAAGCGCTTGTTCCCTCGATTCCGCCATCAACTTCGTGTATTCTTGAATTTCACCTCCAACAATATTTTTTAATAACGCAATTATGTCTCTGCCGATGTTTCGTGCTCTGATTGTGTTTCCCTTTACCGTGCCGAATACTTTTTTGATTTCTTTTCCGGGAACATCCGGTGTTGTTACGATAATCATCTTTGAATCTCCTTGTATTTATCGTGTTTGGATACGAAAAATTTTTCTCTGATAACCGAAAACAGCAGAACGAGAAATCCGAATACTAATGCAACGGTTCCGATTTTTACAATCAACGGAGTTTCCATATCGCCGAAAAATACTTTCACCGCTTGAATACTTGCGTATGCAATCAAAATAATAGCGCCGATGGATATCGCAATCCATGCAATTCCTCTTTCGATTTTGTTATAGAGTCCCGTCCAATATGCATCCCAAAATTCTTTCGAAGGATTTTTAAGTTTCATCTTGGTAAGAACCTCCTTTACTTTTTTTTGCTCTTCGAATTCCTTTCTGAATTCTTCGTTTGTATTTATCAGTTCATCGAATTCTTTCTTTTCGTTTTCTGTCAGTTCGTTATCCAAATATTTCTGTAGCAAAAGAATGAATTTATCGTGCATTAAATCACCCCTTTCAATTTTTCGGCTAATTTTTTCCTTGCGTAAAATAACCTTGACATAACCGTGCCTAACGGAATGTTTAATATTTCCGAAATTTCTTTATAACTCATATTTTGAAATTCTTTTAAGATAATTATTTCACGGTCTTTGAAGTTCAGTTTGTTCATTACGTTTTCAATTTGTTCGTGCAATTCGTTATTTTCGGTTTTAAGTGCCGGATCGGTTTCCTCAGATTCCAATTTTTCCGGTTCCAGAAAGTTCTCGGTTTTCTTTGCACGCGAATCCCTAATAAAATTAAGACAAAGATTTTTCAATATTCTGTAATACCATGCGAAAAAATTTTTTGACCGGTCGAATTTTTTGAAATTAACATAAGCCCGTAAAAATGCTTCTTGGGAAATCTCGACCGCATCGTCGCGCGAACCCAGAAAACCCAACGCAGTGAAATAAGCCTTTTTCAAATTGGCTTTCGCCAAAGCTTCGAATTCCTTCTTTTCCTTTTCCGAAAGTCCGGGATTAAACAATTTTTTCATTGTCATTACATTATATTATACACTTGAAGGAAGATTTTATTCAAAAAATCTTTAGGATGGATGTAAAATACGGATTTTTATGTTGCGGATTAACTGTAATAAAATAAAAACAGAGAGATGAGACTAATATAATTTAGAAGTATCGTAAAATCCCGAAGCCGATTCTCCACATGTCTTCGTTTGCCGAACGGTCTGCGCCTACCAAAAACTGGGAAGGGTTCAACCTGGCGTTGTTGGTTATCAATAAATGAAATATATGCCCGCCGGTTTCAATATCGAAACCGATTGTAAGGCTGTTGTAAGATTTTCCTTTTTCGTCCAACCTTATGCGCCCGCGGTATCCGGCAATGGTCGGATTGTATTCGATCCAAACGCTCCACATTCTGTTGAAATAGTATTGCGCATATAAGCCTAAGGTAAACGAGTATTGTTTTTCCACGGCATAGATAAAACTGTTGTAAAGATAAGAAGGAACTATTCCGATACCGAGTTTCTTATCGAACAACATGGTGTTGAGAATTAACTGACCGTAAAATTGAAAGTTATCTGCATCGAGTCTGTTTCTGTCGATATTCGGCGGGACTTCCGTATTCCACGAAATCCCTCCTTGCGCGGAAATTACCAACGGTGCGGAATTATTTGCTAATTGTAAAACTCTTTGTTTGATTTGCAAATCGAGATTATCGGTGTTATTACTGCGTGCAAGCGTAACCATTAAGTGATCGGTAATTCCGTAACCCAGCGCAAAGCGGATTCTTGCCGGTCCGTCCAAACCGTATAAAGCATCGTACCCGTCTTTTATTGAAGGCAAGAATCTATGGGAAATTTCGTACATAAAACTTCCTTCTTTAAGAGATTCCGTTGTAGGAAAATTTGCGGTTTGGGTTGTATGGAAAAGTTCCAAATCAACTTCTGCGGCTTTGCCGGGTTTCCATTTGGGTTGTGTATATGTAATGATTGTAAACGTAAGTAATAATAAAACAGTGATCCGGAATTTCAATTATTATTCTCCTTAATCTGTTCCATGTAAAAGTTAAGGGATATTTTAATTTCTTGTGCAACCTTTATGAAAGCCAATAAACTCGGGGCTTCTATGTCATAATCTTTCAAAAATACCGAAAAATGAGATTGAACGTTTACAGTTCCGTTTTCAATTTTAATAGTTGTGGGAATATCCATTTCTTTTTCTTTTCCGTGAATGAACATTTTCCCTTTTGCTTTAACCAGGTAAGTTTCAGTTGAATCCGGTTTATCTACCAAATAAATTTTTCCTTTGAAAAAAGCTTTGGGCCATTTATCCGTTTCAAGAACGTCTTCCCTCATATCGCGGTCTCTTTTCCCGATACCAGTACTAAGTGTATTTAAATCCACTTCGAAGTAAAGTTCGTTTTTATCGCCGGGTAATCCGTCGCCTTCCCAATAAATATATCCGTCGATATTATTTGTAACTCCTTCAAAATCCAGAACCGGCGTGCTTGAAATAAATTTAACTATGTTTTGAGCATCTTTTTTAACGTCCCATTCACCGGCAAACGCAAAGCCGTTTAGAATAAGCAGAATATATAAAACAATTTTTTTTATCAATTCCTCTTTATTTTAATTTTTTTCCGCTCCGTTTTCAATCCATGTTTTAATTGCCGTAATGGAAGTTTGCGGTAACGGGGAAGCGTTTAACGGCATTGGGTTACCGGAAATGCCGGCGGCTCCTGTAATTTTCAAATACAGGTAACTTTCTTGTGGTTTCCCAGGTTCAATGTAATTCAAACCTTGCGAACTCGGCTTGCCCACAATAACATCGTAAGCATCGCTGGATAAATCGGGCGGTTGCACGCCTTTTACGTGACAACCGCTTAATGCACACGATTTATTAAGTATTTTGTTTTGTATGTCCGAGAAAGTAGGTTTTACGACATCCGCATTTTGTTTTTCATCTATAGCGAGTGTAGTTTCAACAATGCTGTCGGCGCATCCGTAAACAAATGCAGTAAACACAACGAACAAAATTAATATCGTTTTCATAAACTTCCTTTTAATTGTCTTTATTTCTCAACAATTGACGGTTTTAAGCTTGAGATTAAATTTAAAACTTCCGCCGATTCTTTTGCCGGAACATTAAATTTTTTCAAGGTTTGTTTTAACAGTTTTACCGATATATTCCAGTCATCTTCCGTAATTCCCATGCCTTTATGAGTTACCAGCATATCCCGACCTGTATAAACGCAATGGCCGCCTGCTGCTTTGCATACAAAATCAACGGTTAATTGCCGTGCCCTCATTTTTCTGTCCGTCCCGAGTCCATTAAAAAATCTACCGAGTTGTTCGTCGTTCATCATTCTGCCTAAAAAGTCGTCTACGACGGCGGCAATGGCATCATAACCGCCCAAGCGTTGATATAACGATTTCTCTTTTGCGTTTTGAGCCTTCAACGTTTGAAAACTAACGGCCAAAGTCAGAATTATTATAAAAAAAAGATTTATAAGCCTAAAGTTTTTCATTTTTTCTCCGATTTTATTTATAGTGTGATTGTAATTATATTTCCTGAAAGTACAGCATTGAATTTTTTAAGCGGTTGAGTAGCCGGACCTTTCACCGGATTTCCCGAAGTATTGAATTGACTGCCATGGCAAGGACAAGTGGAAACTCCGTTTTGAAAATTAGGAACCGTACAGCCTTGGTGAGTACATGTTCTGCTTAATGCAACGACGGAACTTTGTCCCGTACGTATGATTAACATACCGTTGCCGTCCAAAGCGTTTCCGGATATTGCAATTGTACCTCCGACGGTCTGCAGCGCTTGATTTTCCGGCTTTGAAATATCTATCGTAATTTTTGATGTACCCGATCCTTTACCTCCCGAATTATCGGGGTAAGCCGGATTCGAATCGCTTGAACATGAATTCAAAAAAGATAATGTGTATGAACCCAAAGCAACATAACCGAAACCGAGTGCTATATCCTTTATGAATTCCCTTCTGGTTTTGGAATCTTTAATGGAATTAATGTTAATTGTATTTTTCATTTTATCACCTTTAAAGAATAAAAAACCGGCACTTTTCATGCCGGTATTAATTTACGTTATTTTAAAAGAACCATTTTCTTTGCAGCCGTAAAGTTTTGGGATTGAATCCGGTAGATGTATGTTCCGCTTTGTAAACCGCTTGCATCGAAAGAAATATTATGCAAACCCGCCGGTAGTTCTTTGTTTACAAGTGTTATTACTTCCTGTCCTAACAAATCGTATATTTTCAAAGTTACAAAACCCGGTTCTTTCAGGTTAAACGCGATGTTGGTAGCCGGATTAAACGGATTCGGGTAATTTTGTAAAAGTATGTATTTGTTGGGTATTCTTGCGATTTCATCCAATATACCGGTAACGCCGGGCCACTGAATATCTGTGAAATTTGTATTGTGCGAAAAGTTTTCCGCGTAATTTCCGGTAGAGCTGTTAAGCGTTAATCTCCAAGCGTGATCAGTCGGTGGTGCATCATATAATCCGTTGCCGTTATGATCCGCATAAAAATCAACATTATAATCATGGTTTAATTCGATGCCGGGAATAGAAACGGAAAAGTTTGGTGAAGGAATTGCATCGACTTTTATCCGACCGATTTCCTCACTATTATCTTTACGCACAATTCTCATTTCGAGCATTTGTCCGACATGCGGATTCATACCGATGAAGTTAAGCGTGTATAAATAATCCCAACCGACATCGGTAAAATCGGTATTGTGAGCAAAGGTTTCCGTTACGTCGCCGGAGTTGTTTTCGAATTGAATTTTCCAAGCGTGGTCAGTCGGTGGCGAATCATATAAACCGTTACCATTGTGATCCGCATAAAATTCCACTTTGTATTGTTTGCCAAGTTTTATACCCGGAATATTCACAGTAAAATCAGCGGAAGGTATAAACTCGATTCGTGTTCTTCCAACCTCTTGATTGGTAACATCATCTTCCACTCTCAATTCCAATAACTGACCTACATGCGGTGTCATACCGGTGAAATTTACGGTTAGCATATAATCCCAATCTATATCCGTAAAATTAGTATTATGTGCAAACGCAACATTGTCGTTTCCTTGTGCGTCGTTTAGTTCAATTCTCCAAGCATGATCTGTCGGTGGTGCATCATATAATCCGTTGCCGTTATGATCCGCGAAAAAGTCGATGTAGTAATCGTGCCCTTGCAGAATAACATCGAGCTGAACGTCAAAAGCTTGTGTAATTGATGCAACGGATGTTCTCCCGACTTCTTTCATATTGTTTTTGTCAATTACCCTTAACTGTAACATCTGTCCTACATGCGGGGTCATATCGGAAAAAGAGACGGTTAAAGTGGAAAGTGCGTTACTGGTTGCATCT
This sequence comes from Melioribacteraceae bacterium, assembly GCA_027030245.1. Classification (GTDB taxonomy): domain Bacteria; phylum Bacteroidota; class Ignavibacteria; order Ignavibacteriales; family Melioribacteraceae; genus BMS3ABIN04. The sequence continues at coordinate 134,921 of JALVFE010000032.1, read as the reverse complement.
CCGGGTAAAGTTACCATACTTGAATTTCCCGGGTTAGGTTGACCTTGCGTCCATTGACCGAACGGATCTTGTAATTCCTCACCGTTTGAAACTCCGTCGTTATCGGCATCCAGGCTTGCCAGTAAAGGTCCCCAAACAACATGTCCTGCAGAACCCGGTTCGGTTAGGAATTTCGTTCCCACAAGCTTACCAAAATTATCTCTTGGTCCCCCGCCTGCGGGATTTACATGACAGTTAGCACAACTATTAACGCTTCCGTTCGGTATTTCGTTCGCACGGAACCCCCTGGAAAGTAAAGTAATGCCAATGGAAAAAATTCCAATTGTAACTAAAGCTATTATATTTTTTTTCATTCGTAATTCTCCGTTTAATTATTTGTTTGAGTTTTCTTTTCGACTGTGGAAATACCGAACGGCGCGTAAAGCGGACACCAGCCGATTATCGCTGTGAAAATTGGAACTATTCCCAAAGCGCCTAACCAGTTTTGATAATATACTCCGGCGGCAATTGCCAAAATTCCGACGGTATATCTTACAATTTTATCTGCTTTCCCTACGTTTGGTTTCATAACGTCCTCCTTTATTTTAATTTTAAAATATTCTGAATAATAAGATACGATATCGGATTAAAGAATGTAATTCTTTTGGAAGATTAAATTTGCGATTAAATCTGAGTGATTATTTAATTAGTATGAGAAATTTGAAAAAAGTGACAAAAAAAATTTCAGTGGGAATTTTTTCCCCGGAAAAGATTAACAAAGAAGAAGATTAGCCCTAAAAAAATAATGATAATAACGACACGATCGATAGAGAACAGTTTTGCGCTTCGTAAATGAATTTTAGAAGTGTTACCTGTAAGTACAAACGCAGCCCAATAATAAGGATTAGGTGAATCGTTTTTGATAAATTCGTTCTTGGCAAGTTTTAAAGCCACGGATTTGTCGAAGCCTTCGTTTAGGTATTTATAAAAATATTTCATCAGAATTGCTGTGTACCTGTCGTTTACATCCCACAATGAAACTACAACGCTTTTGGCTCCGGCATCAATAAAAGATTTTTGCATTCCCAATACGCCTTCCGATTTGTCTATTTCTCCCAAACCGGATTTACAAGAACTTAGCACTACCATATCTGCGGAAAGTTTAAGTTGTAAAATTTCCCCCCGTTCCAATAATCCGTCTTCTTTTCCGCCTCCCTTGGAAAATACGATTAAAGGTTGATTTTTGTAAAGGAAGGAATGAGTGGACAAATGAATAATTTTACTGGACGAAGCGAATTTCTTAAAGTTGTATTCCGTGGCGTTATCTTGCATAAAAATTTCCGTATTACCCAAATATGAATTAATTTCCTCAATTTCCTTCCCCGAAAATTCCAAGGATTCCAGATTTATGTCTCTTAAAGTTTCTTTATTTTCTAACAGCGAACCCCGGATACTGTAAATGAAATTCTTGTTTTCAATTTTCGAATTTCCGATAAGTAAATTTGTTTTATTCAAGGATGAAGACCTCTCTCTCAATGTTATCAAAGTGTTTCCTGAAGGTGCGTAAGATATAGAATAAGAGTTAACAAGAAACTCAAGTTTATCATAGTTGTACGGACTTTCTTGGGGCTTATAATTTGTAACAAGAAATTCCATGGGGATTTTTAGCATATCCGGTGGTAAGGAAAATATTATCTTTGTGTTTTTCCCCAGTTTTTCCGAAACGGGTTTTACCAATATGTTATAAAGTTTATTGGCTGCTTCGGCATTAAACGAAAACAAATCTTGATTGAAAAATATTTCTTCCTTTTGTTTTCCGGTTTTATAAAAAGGAGAAATTCCTTTAATTAGTTTATCGATGTAGTCTCTCGAAACATCAACTCTGATTGAGTGAAAACCGGATTTAGAAACATGAAATATTTGGGTGAAATAATCTGTGATAAAATAAGACACAAAATTTTCAGTTGAATCCAGATTGTTTTGTATTTTGTCTAAAGCATTTTTTGTTTTAAATCCCAAATACTTCTCAATGCCCGGATTTTCTTTTATCAATTTGTTTTTAAGCCGGGCATACTCTTTTTTAAGTGAATCCAAACCGGAATAAACACCGGAAGATATCATCCAGTCCAACTCGTAAAGTCTTTTTAGTTTATTTTCGTCGTTTATCCGGGAAAGAATTTTTATATTATTCAAATTTTGCGATGTATTATGAGCCCTTTGAAAATCTATTAGTTCAAATGCCGAAGTATCTTTCTTGCTTTGTAAATAAAGTTTTGCCAAATCATTGTAAACATCATTAAAATTTGAATAAAAAGATATTTGAATTTCTTTTTTTTCGAATAACGGCTTGCTCACATTTTCCAAAATATCGGTAGCTTTTAGAAAATATTTTTCCGCGGTTTGCAGTTTACCCAAATTGTAAAACATTTTACCCAGTTCATAGTTCGCCGCAATTTGTGCAGTGTAATCGGGAATTTCCTTTGCTAACATTTCTGCGGTTTTCAATAATTCTTCTGCTTTTTTATAATTACCGTCAATCTTGTATAATTCCGCAGATAATAAATATTGTTTTGTTAGTAAGTTTTTTAAATCATATTCCCGGCATTTCTTTCCGGTAATTTTCAAAAGACGTGAAGCTTTTCCGGTTTTGTTTTGCTTTAAATAAATTTCCGCAAGTTCCAGATTAACCGTTAGTTGGTTGTAAATATCGCCGTTGGCTTTGTTGATTTTATTGGCGGATAAAAAATATTGTTCGGCTTTGCTTAAACTATCGAGTAATGAATAAGCAACACCGAATTTGTGATAAAGTCCGGCAATAAAAAATCCGTTATCCAAAGTTCGTGCAATGTTTTCCGCACGGGCGAAATATTTCAATGCTTGTTTGGGCAAACCCAGGTTTAACTCAAGTATTCCGAAACTTTCCTCGATTTCCGCTTTCATCGAGATCTCTTTGATTTCGTCGGCTAAATCTTTTGCCCGTCTGTAATATTCCAAAGCTTTCGAATAATTTGCAATGTTCGAATAAACATCGGCAATACCTTTTAAATTAAGAATACGTGCCCGCTTGTTTTCCGAAGCAAATTCGAGCCCCTTTTGAAAAGACTCCAGAGCGAATTTGTAATTTGAAATGTTGGTGTAAATATTCCCGAGATTTGCATAAAGTATTGCCAGTCTGTTTTTATCTCTTAGTTTGGAAAATAATTCCAGACTTTTATTATAATGTTTTTCAGCATCTATCAAGCGGTTATCGAAAGTATAAGATACACCTAATTCCGAATGCACCAAAGCACGTAATTCCAAAGAATTAATTTTTACGGCAAGAGCAAGAGCTTCGTAAAACAGATTGCGTGCTTTCTTCAAGTTACCAGTATCATCGGTAATAATTGCAAGATTAATTAAAGATTTTACTAATTCTATTTTGTTAAAATATTTACCTGCCAGTTTTTTAGCTTGTTCGTATAAACGCTCGGCTTCATCGTATTTTCCCGAAAGGTAGTAAAGCGAACCTTCGGCATTTAATATACCGGGAAGGAATTCCGGAGCCGGTATTTTCCGTTCGGCAATTTTCAATTGTTTCAAGGCGGTTGGATATTCACCTAAATTTCTGAGAGAATAAGAATACCAATAGTAAACTCTGAAATCTTGAAAACCGGATTTTATTAGTTGTTTAAAAATTTTTGTGGCGCCGGAAAAATTTCCTTTGTTATATTCAATTAATGCTTGAGCAAACAATAAAGTTTCTTTTTGAATGCCGGTTTGTTTAATCCGTTTTTTTAGGTCATCGAGTTTTCCTAATATTTTAGAAGTAAACACCAACTCTTCATAATAAACGGGGATTTCCGGTAAATTATTTAATGCTTTTAACAATGAGTTATACTCGGCTTCAAAGTCCGCTTTCTTTTTAAAGATAAACCCTGTTAAAATATCACGCTTGTAGTTTGCGGGCAGCGATTTTACAAAATTCAATTCTTCGCCGGGATTAGCATTGCCGTTAAAAAGGAAATAATGGTAATCGAGTAAATTTTTTGTGGTCAATCCGTTTGAAAGAATTTCCCGTTTGACTTTTTCCAAAGAATGCCCGGATGCACTTATTTCCTTACCGGCAAGCGGATTAAAGAGGAGCAAGGAAATAATAACATTAAAAAAAAATATATGTTTTGTAATGACTTTCATTTTTAATTAGCTTTTAAGAGAGCTCAGAATTTCTTCCGCTTCGTTCTTAAAGCTACCTTTTTTATCGATAACGATTTTTAAGTATTTTATTGCTTCGTCTTTTCTATCTAATAATAGTAACGCGCGGGCAATGTAGTAATACGAATCCAGATTTAAATGTTCGAATTCGGGAGCGGTATTTTTTTCTATGGATTTTTTAAAAGAATCGATTGCATTTTCAATTTTCTCTTCGTCGTATTTCTCGAACAAACCTAAAACATTATATTTGGCAGATTCCAAGTATGTTTTACCCAATATAAAGTAGGTATAAAAAATTGTTTTATCCCCCGGATGATCCTGAATATCCTTTTTAAGGTTTTCTATCGCTTTTTCAAAATGGTGCTTATCGAGTTCCGCTATTCCTTTTTGGAATTCGGTTGTCACCCTTCCGCGTGTAACGAATTTCTGACTGCCGTCGAAAACGACCAAATCTTTTTTGTAGGCTGGGGTTGACATATTGACTACGGCAAAAACGGAAAAGTATATCAGAATTAATGCGGCAAAAGAATAAACTACGCTTTTAAGGATTTGCTTCTGTTTACTGCTCTGCCATAAAGAAAGTCCGGAATCCTTTGCTTTGACGGTTTCTGCTGTAGATGTAATACTTTTGCCGATGAAATCATCAACGGATTCATATTCGCTCATCATTAATTTAAATTCGGTTTCGCATTGTTTGCATTCTCTTAAATGATTCTCAATTTTTGGCAACAGACGGATTAACAATTCCGGTTCGTCAAGGGAATTATTTTTGTAAAGCACGTAGTCGGCAATAATATCGGTATCCAAATGAGAACCTTTCGTAGCAGCTTCTTTCACATTACGATAAATACGTGCAATTTTATCTGCATCGCGGTTTTCGGAAAAAAATTTTTCCAGCTTCTCCTTTTCTTCCGCCGTTAATGTTTCTTTATCTAACAAATAGAAAAAATCACTTAATTTCATAATCTCTTTTCTTTTCCTTTTACTAATTGAATAGTGTTAATAGTTTACTAAAAGTGACATCATTCAAGTTTTTCTTTTAGTTCTTCGATAGTTCGGTAAAACATTTTCTTCACCGCTGCTTCCGATTTATTGAGTTTCTTGGCAATTTCCGAAAATTTTAATTCACCCCAAAAACGCAGTTTCAATATTTTTTGTTTTTGCTGTGAGAGTTTATTCATTAAATCAATGATTTTATCCAAATCGAGATGCCCGTGTGAATCGTACGAAGATTCGTTTATATAATAAGTCTCGTCGAGTTCGAAAGCTTTATTTTTTTGTGATTTGCCATACCAGTTTATAAAAGTAAGAAACAGAACCCGCCTTAACCAGTTTTCGATATTATTGACATTTTGAAATTGTTCGGCAAAAGTTATATATACGTTTTGTGTTAAATCCTCCACATCTTCTTTAGAATTAATTTTTCTTAAATTATATTTGGAAAAAAAATAGGAGTAAGAAATATCCCTTATTTTATGGGATAACTTTTCAAAAGAGCCGGAATTACCGTTTTTTGCTTCCTTAAGTAATTTTGTCAATTCTTCTTTTGAAAAACCGTGAAAAGTGGGGGGATTTTTTTTCATGAATTAAAATGTCACTTTTTGTTTAAATTCCGAACTAATATAAAAACTCATAAGTATTAAAGTCAATATGAAAAAAATTGCCATAAGCTTGATTCTGATTATAACTTTTTCCGTATATGCCCAGCCGGAGCTGGATCTGGAACCTGATAAAATTGAATTTGAGGATGTTTTCAACCGGCTTGAAAATGTGTTGCTTATCAACAAAGGTGATCAGGACTTAATAATAGATACAATACGGTATAATAAAGATCTCTACTTTGTGAGATTTGACAGGGAATGGAAATATCCGTTAACTATTGTACCCGGAGATACTATTGTAATGGATTGCCTTTTGGCTAATTATTTTTTGGTAACCTCACAAGATACAACCGATACCATGAAAATATTTTATTCGGATTATAATGAATTTGAGGATTTAAAAATTAAAATAAAATATTTTGACGATGATGATAAATCCGGCATAGTAACCGGAACCGTTACCGATTCGAACGGTACCGTACCGAATGCAAAAATTTCTTTCTATTATGAACGTACGTATTTACTCGATTCCGCATTTACCGATTCCCAAGGACAATTCTCCAAAAGTTTACCGGAAGGAGATTATATTATTGTAACGGAAAAAGATGGTTATTATTTGAATTTTTTTAATAATAAATTTGATTCATACAATGCGGATATTCTTGAAGTGGATAAAGATTCCACAATTAATGTAAACATTAGGTTGGTTCCCAAACTTGCGGCTGCCAACAAAGTAAGCGGAAGGGTAATCGATTTTGTATCGAACGCAGTTGTTAGAAAAGGTATTATTGTTGTAAGAAAAGGAAAGCATACCCCAACAAAACTTTCACCGGCATTGATAGAAGAAGCCGATTCGATAAAATCTTATACAGGTCAAATTAAAAGTGACGGCACCTTTGTAATAGACGATATAATTTTGCCGGGTTATTATTACATTCAGGCATTCTCGGATTTTTATTTGCCCGCTTATACAAGTAATAATTCACAACCCGCTATTTTCTGGCAGCAAACAGATTCCGTTTTTATTCAAAATACCGTAGAGAACCAAACTATAGTTTTGAAAAGGGATTCTTCATACGGCGGGGGAATAATAAGCGGTAAACTATATATTGATTCTACGGATACAAACAGCGCTTTGCAATTTAGCGATATAATAGTATTTGCAGAAAATGTAGATTACCAGGAAGTGTTTTATTATACAATCCCATTAAAAGACGGATCTTTTGAGATTAATCGTTTACCTTACGGGCGCTACCGGTTAATTGCACAGAGTATAGGTTACAAAGATGCGGTCAGTTCTTCAATTTTTGATATTAATCCCACACAAACAATCTATACTAATGCAAAATTGAATTTTGTTTTGACATCGGTAAAAAGAAATAACCATAAGGTTGTTGATAAATTTGAATTATATCAGAATTATCCGAATCCGTTTAATCCCACAACCACAATTAAATATTCAATTCCACAACCCCCCCTTAATCCCCCCTTTGTTAAAGGGGGGAAACCAGGAGGGTTAGTGTCCCTAAAAATTTACGATTTGTTAGGTAGGGAAATAAAAACTCTGGTTGACAAAAAACAAGCACCCGGAACTTACAGTGTGGAATTTAATGCTAGAAATCTTCCAAGTGGAATCTATGTTTACCAGTTAAGTATTAACGGCTTTGTGAAAACCAAGAAGATGATTCTTTTGAAATAGGAAAGAGCAATTCATTATTGTTGATTCATACACTGCCGAATTAGTAAAGATTACCGATATTGTTTTTTTCTTATTAAACTCCGGACTTAAACTCTAAATTAATGAAAACGGCATATATTATTTTACTCCCACACCCGTAAACCAAACCCTGAAACTGCCGTCTTTCCCGGGCCTGTTCAATGATAAGTAAAGGGGACCGATCTTATTGTAATTTTCCCATTTTGTTAATCTTGTAGGAGTAGGCGAATTATTCCGTCTGTATATCCACTGAACAATTTTATAATTATCGTCGATGTATAATTCATAACGGTCGTTTGGTGTATAGCCTTTGTTTCCCGAATATTCAACTGTTACGAGTCGTGCTTGCCCTTCACCAATGGGTAGTTTATGTAATCCCGGTTCTAATTTTACGGATACATTTTCGTCCATTACCAAATGAAGCGGAAACAATAACCAATACTGGTCGTTTATGAATTTGGCATCGATGTTTTTTAATTCGTCGGTGGGATTTTCGGATAATTGATTGCGGAGGTATGTAAATGGTTTGTCTTTTCCGTAAGAAAGAAATTTAACTAATCCTGTTTTTGGTTCCCAAAACCACGTTCTGTGAACTTGCTTTTCGCCTTTCTGTACATTAAAAGTAAATTTTATGGAATTAACTTTATCGAATGAACCGGTGCCGTAAACATTTGCAATTTTCTGTGCAACGGTAAGTTCCTTTGCAGGTCTTTCCGTTGTAACGGAATTTTGCTCTTTCCGTTCACTGCATGTGGTCAATGTAAGAATTAAAATATATATTAACGGAATCAAATTACTTAGTAATTTCATTGCTCCTCCGTTTGATTATTTAAAATAAGTTACAAATAGTTTGGAATGATAGCAATAAGTGAAAGGTAATTTATTCGTCTATTAAAATTGCCAAATTTTTCTAGTGGCCGTATTGTTTTTTATAATGATCGATTGCATTTCTAAGAGCACTTTCCCAGTTTACACCGTAGCCGGTAGCCATATTACCACTTGTAGTGCTCGCAATTTTTACTTTTACGTAATTGCTTGAATCTATGCAATGTTTTCGGGTTGCTAATATTTGCCTCGATTTATTCATAACGAAATCCTCTTTAATTTATTGAGGAGCCGTACGGCTCCTCTGAATTCGGTTAAGTTCGGTTATCGAAGTAAAATCATTTTCTTTGTTTGAATTTTTCCACCGACGTCCAAACTGTAGAAGTAAATTCCGGATGCAATACCCCGGGCATCAAAATTGATTTTGTATTTTCCGGATTCGAGATGTTTGTTAAGTAAGTCGGCTATTTTTTGGCCGATTGCGTTATATACGGAAAGTTTTACTACACCGGACTTTCTTATGCTAAAACTAATTACTGTGCTTGGGTTAAACGGATTAGGATAATTTTGCTCAAGTATAAAATCGTTTTTAATTTTCCCATAATTTTCAACTCCGGTAATCGAGTCATTAATTTTTTGGATTTGTATAACTTGTTTGTTCCCGTTCTGATTTTTCTCCGCCCATAAAATAACTTCATCTCCCTTTTTTACATCGGAAATATTAATACGTTTATAATTGGCGCTGAGTACTGTCTCATTCGAATTTAATCCAAAGCGGGTTAATGCAACCGTTATAAAACCGTTTGAATTATCATCAACTAACCCGTGAATTTTTGACATGCCGGGACTGTTCTCTATCTTGATGCGAAGTGCCATAAATGAACCGTCGGCATTTTTAGTCATTTTAACTTCCACCATCATTCCAACGTTTAAATCGGAATAGTTGATGACTTGAGCTTGATAATTCAAAACAACGGTATTTTCGTTTACTAAGATTATATTGTTCCCAACTTCAAAACGGTTATCGAATAATGCCGTGATTGATCCGTATAATTCCAGATCTTCCTCGTCTTCAATTTTAATTTTTACTGCGGTTAGATTTCCGGATGAATTTGTTTTTCCTTTTATTTCTACAATTAATCCTACAGAAAGGGAAGAAAACGGAATTGGATTTTGATTATGATCAAATACCAAAGTCTGTTGGTTTACGGAGAAAGTTTTACCGGCAACTGTAATCAAATCATTTCCCAATGCTTCAATTCTTCCTTTCAGTTCTAAATCGTCTCTAAAGAAATCTTCTATTTTGATTTTTACCGCCAACACACTTCCGTCGGTCTGTCTATAACCTTTAACTTTAACTAACATTCCTTGTTGAAGCGAAGAAAACGGAACTGGAAAACTGTTGTCGTCAAGTATTTCCGTATAAGAGTCGATCTTAAATGTTATGCCACCTACCGTAATAAAAAGATTGTTAATATTTTCGATTTGTGCGGTGATTTCAATTTCTTCATCTAAATCATGGTTGTCTTCTATTTTTACCTTTGTAGCAAGTAATGAGCCGTTATTTTGTGTAATTGCTTTCACTTCTACTAACATACCAACTGTAAGCGAGCTAAAAGGAAGTAGTAAGTCCGAGTGATGTTTAATGATTGTAGAGTTATTAACATAAAACTGCATTCCTGAAACTTTAAAAGTATTTGTACCGATTTCCGAGATTACTCCGGAAATTTCCATTTCGTTCTCATCATACAAATCTTTTACTTTAACTTTTGTAGCTGTGTAAGAATTATCGGAATTATTAAATCCCTTAATTTTCACATGCATTCCTGTTGAGATGTCCGAAAAATCAATATGCGAATTATCTTCAGCTTTGAACTTGGTATTGGGTGTGATATAAAATAGAAAGCCGGATACCGTTATTTGATTGTTACCGACACCATCAACAATTCCTTCAATTTCAAATTCGTCATCATGGATGTCTTTCAGTTTTACCGAAACTGCAAGATAATTTCCATCGGATAATAGTTTGCCTTTGACTTTGACAAAGTCATTTACGCGAAGTGACGAAAAGTTGAAATTGGAGTCATCATTTCCTTCAAACTCTGTTGATGAGTCAACGTAGAATTTGTAGTTCTGAAGTACGAAATAATTATCCCCGATTTCAGTTACATATCCTTTAAGTTCTAATTCATCTTTGTCATCATTATCATGATTGTCTTCCAGTTCAACCGAAACTGCAAGATAATTTCCAGCGGACAATAGCTTGCCTTTGACTTTAACATAGTCATTTACACGAAGTGACGAAAAGTTGAAGTTGGAGTCATCATTTCCTTCAAACTCTGTTGATGAGTCAACATAGAATTTGTAGTTCTGAAGTACGAAATAATTATCCCCGATTTCGGTGACATATCCCTTAACTTCGATATCTTCATCGGCAAATATAGTACTTGTCATAAAGAAAATAATAAACATCATTAAAAAGCTTAAAAATGTTTTGGCATTTTCATTTGTCATTTGTTCCTCCTAATTATTTTTTGTGGTGTTTCCTTTGTCCTCAAGTATATAGTGGCACTTCAACATTAAAAGTGACATGAAAATTTTAAAAAACTCAATTATTGTATCCTGGGCGACATTCTGTTTTTACCGGAATTTATTATTTTACAAATTATTTCAGTAAATAAGAGGAAAGTTAAAATGAACAAAAATTTAAAAGTTAAAATTGCAAAGTGGAGTGAATTGGAAAACAAAAAGCCCGCTTATGCACTTTACGCTAATGTTGATTTGGTCATCATCAAAAACGGTGAAGAAGTATCCGTTTTCTACGGCAGATGTCTGCATCGCGGCGCGTTGCTTGCAGACGGTTATGTTGACGGCGATAATCTGATTTGCGGTTTGCACTTTGGGGATTACCGTATCGATTCCGGGGTAAGCGAATATAACAACGCGGAAAAACTGCAGAAGTTTACTTCGTGGGTTGATAAAGAAGCCGATGCTGTTTACGTTGACGGAAACGAAATAATTGAATGGCAAGAGAAACATCCGCAGCCGTATAAACGGGATGAATATTTGGGACTTTATGCCGATATTCACGGAACGGAAGAAGAGCCATTTAACGGATACATCAGACATTTGGCAAAAAACGGTTTATCAAAATGGGGGCATCACGGGAAAACTTCTTCTATGGGCGTGCCCTTAACAAAATTGCCCAAGTGGGAAGATATTCAAATAGTAACAGCACAACTTGCCAGGAAACCTTTGCAAGATGATGCTCCCGTCGAAACCGGATTGGTGATAGGACCGAAAGCGCGGAAACCGTTAAAACTTAAAATTCCTATTTTCGTAAGCGATATGAGTTTCGGAGCGTTGAGTGAAGAAGCAAAAACCGCTTTATCGAAAGGAGCGGAACTTGCAGGAACCGGAATCTGTTCGGGCGAAGGCGGAATGTTGCCGGAAGAAAAAGAAAACAACTCAAGATATTTTTATGAATTGGCATCCGGAAAATTCGGCTGGGATATTGAAAAAGTGAAAGATGTACAAGCTTTTCATTTCAAAGCCGGACAAGGAGCAAAAACCGGAACCGGCGGACATTTGCCATGAAACAAAGTGAAAGGTAAAATTGCAAAAGTACGTGGATTGAAAGAAGGCGAACCGGCAATAAGCCCCTCAGCATTCCCCGATTTGAGTACCGTGGAAGATTTTAGAAGATTAGCCGATGAAGTACGCGAAGTATCCGGCGGAATTCCAATCGGATTTAAAATGTCGGCACAACACATAGAAGAAGATATCGATTTTGCACTGGATGTTGGTGTGGATTATATAATTCTCGACGGACGCGGCGGCGGTACCGGTGCGGCTCCGGAAATATTCAAAAACAATATTTCCGTTCCTACAATTCCTGCTCTTGCCCGTGCAAGAAAACATTTGGATAAAGTCGGCGCACAAGACGTAACGCTTATAATTACCGGCGGCTTAAGAACCGAATCCGATTTTGTCAAAGCTTGGGCTTTAGGTGCGGACGGGATTGCGGTATCGAATGCCGCTATTCAAGCGGTCGGTTGTTTGGCAATGCGTGCTTGCCATACGAATAATTGTCCGGTGGGAATTGCCACTCAAAAAGATAATTTGCGCGCCCGCCTGGAAATTAACAAGTCGGCTAATCAATTGAAAAATTATTTCGAATCGACGGTAGAGTTAATGAAAATTTTGGCAAGGGCTTGCGGACACAGTAGTTTGAGTGAATTTAATATAAACGATTTGACTGCGTTTAAAAAAGATATGGCTGAACTGACAGGTATTGCTTACGGCGGCGTTAATTGAAATATTTACTGGAAAAGTATTGTTATATAAATTAAACAAAAAAGGCTGAACCGCTAATCCGGCTCAGCCTTCTTTTTTAATGCCTGTTTTCTTTAATCAATAAACTTAACTATCGAAATTGCGCCCCGCACATCGCCTTCTTTATAATTCCGTGCGGCATCGTTTGGATATTTTTCTGTTATTAATTTTCTTACTTCAGGTTTAACGTGATTGTCATCGCCGTGGCAATTTAAGCAAACGGATTTTGTAACGATAGGTTTCATAAAGCGGATTGCCTTGTTACCGTTTACTTTTTCTATTTTAAATATTTCCGTTTGGGGAGTTAATTCCCCGTTTAATTTCATTTCATCGAATTTCATTAATATTTCTTTTTCGAATTCATCCGGTTTGTCTTTCGGGTTTCTTGCTTTTAAACTAACTCTTCTTAAATTCAACTTAACTTTTTCGGCGTAATTTTTAGTTAGCTCTTGTGCGGTGTCGGCACAAACCGAAATAGCTTTTACCGGACCACCGCTTTTCATATTTGCGACCAGCACACCTTTTAGCTCTGTCATAAATCCTTTTGCCGCCGAACGGATTTCATTTTTAACCGTATCGTTTATTTCGTGACTTTCCGAGCAACCGGAAAAGTACAATACGGTAACAACCAAGAAAGTAATTATTGCAATTGCCCTGCTTCTCATTTAGCCTCCGCCAACGGTAATGTAAAGTCGGGCGCTTTAACTTTGTAAGGGAATTCACCTTTACCGGAAATTGCTTTTTCCACTTCCTTTTCCAGAACATCTTTGGGAAGCAAGCCTTCGTATTTAGCTACTACGTTTCCATCTTTATCAATTAAAAACGTAGTGGGAATTGATCTTATACCGCCGAAGTTTTGAATTACACCCATATCCGCGTAAACAACAGGGTAATTTATCCCGTATTCTTTAATAAAAGGAACCACTCTGCTTTTTGTGTTTCTTGACATTTCGTCAACGGAAATTCCGACTACTTCCAAATCTTTGGAATATTTTTTCTTAATGTCGATCAAATCGGGAATTCCTTTACGGCACGGCGGGCACCACGTAGCCCAAAAATCGAGAATTACAACTTTGCCTTTCAAATCGGATAGCGTTAAAGTTTTACCCGATGCTTCGGTATAATTTGGCGGTAACGGTCCTTCTTCGGGTTCACCGTTAATATTATTTATGATGAACAAAATTAGTATAATCAATAAAAAACCGCCTGTATAGAGATAGCTTCTCTTTTTAGGGTCGGAAAGAAAACCTGCCGGTTTATTTTTTTCATTAGGTTGATTCATATCGTCTCCAACTTCATTATTTGTTTAGTATTTAATTAATTTTTGCTTGCCATTTTGTTAAGCTCTTCAACGAATTTCTTGATGTCTTCATCGGAAAAGCCTTTTTCTTTTGCCGCAGATTCCAACGTTCCCCAAATAGGTTCGCCGCATCTTAAACAACGTATTCCTTGTTCCATCAAATAAACCACGGCATCGGGCAAAATGTTCACCAAGTCCTCAATTTCAATATCCTTAGTTATTTTCGTGTTCATCTTCTTTCCCGTTTTTTTTCTTTGAAGAAGGTAATGCGTAAATTATTCCGATTGACGCACCGTAAATTACGGAAATATACGGATTGCTGGTAATCGGACAACTACCGGATTTACAACCGATAAAATAATAATATGCGTAACCAATTGCTCCGCCCAAAACAACGGGCAGAACACGTTTAAGTAATATCGATTTGTTTATTTTCATTGATTAACACCGGCTTTCTGCAAAGACTCTTTAATTTTATCCAAAAACATATTTTCGGGAACCGCACCCTCTATAAATTCGGTTTCGTTAATTACGGTTCTCGGTACTCCGCGTACGTTATATTTATTTGATAAATGCGGAAATTCCGTTGCTTCTACCATATCCGATTTAATTTGATTGTTAAGATACGCAAATTTATGTGCAGTTAACACCGCACGCGGACAGTATGGGCAAGTCGGTGTAACAAAAACTTGCATGTGAACCGGACGGTCTATCTTTTTAACTTCTTCTTCTACATTTGCCGGCAGATTTGTGTTCCCGGTGCTCAGCATAATAATATCTTCAAGCAAAGACGAAAATTCGTATCCGCTGGGAATTCCGTAATATTTTATCCCGTAATCGGTTCCGTTTTCGTCTAACAATACCGTTGCGGGAATTTTATCAACGCCGTATTTCTCGGTCATTTCTTTATCATTTAGGAAATTATAGACTTCTATTTCAAGCTTATCGGAAATGTCTGCCAGCTCCGTTAGCAATTGTCTTGTTTCCCTGCAGAATTGACATTCAAGTTCTTGTGTGAAATTTACTATTTTCACTTTTTTGTTCATTACGGAAAGTTGTTTTTTTATTTCTTCTTTTATTTTGTCGTCGATATACATTTTTTCACCTCTTTCTGTTTTTTACCAAATAAATTTGATGAAAAATATGGTAAAAAGATTCATTTGTAAAAAAGTTGGTAAAGATTTTATGAAATATTATACATTCAAACCATATTTTTTATCCGTTAAATGACAGTTGTTAATATTCGTTCGAAATCGAAACTTATAGAACTTTTACAACTTGAGCAATATTTTGATTTTGAACCGGAGATTTTTATGGTTTGTCTACATTTCGGACTAATAATTAACCTTACCAAAATAAAAATAAATCAACTTGAAAATTTATTTTCTTTATGTTAAAATAAACCTGGGAGTTACGTTTATTACTTATTTTACTCGGAAAACTTTAACTATGCGAAACGGAACACTTATCCGTACAATACGAATTTTTCTGTTTTTTACTTTATTGTTTTCCGTTCCGGGTTGTAATAAACCTTCCAAACAAAAACAAATTTCACAAATAGACCTTCCCGAAATTATCAATCGTCGTAAATTAGTTGCAATTACCGGTTATAATGCATACAGCTATTTTATTTACAAAGGTGAGCCGATGGGTTATGATTATGAACTTGTAAATAAGTTAGCCGAATATTGGGGTTTGAAACTCGAGATAAAAATAGTAAAAGACATTAACAAAATGTTCGAAATGCTGAATAACGGTGAAGGCGATATTATTACTTTTAATCTAACGGTAACAAAAGACAGAGCTAAAAAAGTTGCGTTTACAAAGCCGCTTTACATTACAAAACAAGTTCTTGTACAAAGAAAACCCAAGGGTTGGCGAAGAATGAAACTGCATAATATCGAAAAAAAAATGATTACTTCGCCGTTGCAGCTTGAAGGAAAGACAATTCACGTAAGAAGCGGATCGGCATTTGTAAGCAGATTGAAAAATCTTTCGGATGAAATAGGGGGAGAAATAAATATTGTGGAAGCCGATCCCGAACTAAGCGTGGAAGATTTAATTCGAATGGTTGCCGAAGGTAAAATCGATTATACGATTGCCGATGAAAACGTTGCTTTGCTTAACCAATCGTACTACACCGATTTGGATGTTCACATGCCCGTATCGTTCCCTCAGAAAATTGCGTGGGCTGTTCGTAAAAATTCAAAGGCTTTGTTGGATACCGTAAATAATTGGTTAAATGAAGTAAGCAATACGCTCGAATTTTATATGATTTATAAAAAATATTTTACCGACAGGCGACGGATACGTAAAAGATTAAGAAGTGAATTTGCAACTTTTTACGGCGGTAAAATTTCACCTTTTGATAATGAAATAAAAAAGTATGCTAAGGAAATTGATTGGGATTGGAGACTTTTAGCTTCGTTAATTTACCAGGAATCGCAATTCAATCCAAACGCCAAATCTTGGGCGGGCGCAGTTGGTTTAATGCAATTGCTTCCCAACACGGCAAAGCACTTCGGCGCGGAAAATCCTAAAGATCCTCATCAAAGTTTGAAAGCAGGCGTGAAATATCTCAAGTGGCTGGACAATCTTTTGTCAAAATATATTAAAGATAAAAACGAACGGATTAAATTTGTTCTGGCATCTTACAATATTGGTTACGGACATATTCTCGACGCAAGAAAATTAGCCAGGAAATACGGCGCCAATCCCGACGTATGGGAAAACAACGTAGAGTTTTTCCTGTTAAAAAAATCCGAGCCGAAATTTTATAACGACGAAGTGGTAAGAAACGGATATTGCAGTGGAATAGAAACAGTAAATTATGTTAAAGAAATTTTAGACCGCTACGAAAAATACAAACAGTTCGTAAAGTAAAAATTCGGTTCTTTTTATTATCTTTGCTGATTATTTTTTAGTTCTCTTGAAATGTGTTATTCTTCAAATTATACGGATAGATGGTGGTTATGAAAAAAAATATCGGAATTAGAAGAGAATCTAAATACCCAACCGAAAAAAGAGCTCCTTTAACTCCACGACAAGTTAAAAAACTTTTAGAAAATCCCGATTTGAATGTTTTCGTAGAAAGTTCGTCCCAACGTGTTTTTACGGATTCGGAATATCTTCAAGCAGGCGCCGAAATAACCGACGATTTATCGGAATGTGATATTATTTTCGGCGTTAAAGAAGTGCCGATCGAAGATTTAATTCCCGGAAAAGCTTTTTGTTTTTTCTCGCATACCATTAAAGGGCAATCGTACAACATGCCGATGTTAAAAGAAATATTAAACCGGAAAATTACTTTGCTCGATTACGAATTGGTGAAAAACGAAGAAGGGAAAAGGATTATCTTTTTCGGGAATTACGCCGGTTATGCGGGAATGATAAATACACTTTGGCTGTTGGGCAGAAGGCATTTATCCGAAGGGATAGAAACTCCTTTTGCAAGAATTAAACAAGCAAAGTTTTATAAAAACCTTGCTGAAGCAAAAGAAGAAATTCGCAAGGTAGGAAAAGAAATAGAAGAAAATGGATTGCCTGCGGAAATAGTTCCCCTCATCGCCGGGTTTACAGGTTACGGTAATGTATCAAAAGGCGCGCAAAATATTTACGATTTGTTACCGGTGCAAACGATAAAAGCTGCTGAATTGGAAGAATTTGTTCAAAACGGAAACCATTCGGCAAATAAAGTTTATAAAGTTGAATTTTCAAAATTTGATATTTATAAAAATAAAAACGGAAAAACGGATTGGGATTCCAAATATGTGTCCGCACATCCCGAAGAGTTTGAAAGCATTTTCCACAAATATATTCCTTATCTCACAATATTGGTAAACGGAATTTTCTGGGCTCCGGAATTTGATAAGTTGGTTACCAAAGATTTTATGAAAAAATTTTATTCCGAAAATCACAATCCCAAACTCAAAGTAATAGGTGATATCGCTTGCGATGTGGAAGGGTCGATTGAATTAACGACGAAGATTACTACTTCCGATAATCCCGCTTTCGTGTATGAACCGCTTACCGGAAAAACAATTGACGGATGGGAAGGTAACGGTCCCGTAATTCTTGCCGTGGATAAATTACCCGCGGAGCTTCCTGCGGAATCATCCGAATTTTTCGGAAATGCGCTTCTGCCGTTTGTGGAAAAACTTGCGTTTGCCGATTATTCCCAGCCGTTGGAAAATTTGGATATTCCCAAAGAATTCCGCGGAGCGGTAATTGCTCACAAAGGTTCGTTAACCGGCAATTTTAAATATTTGTTAAAATATCTGGATTAGAGTTCGATTAATTTAATAGGAAAAAAATCTTTCATAGTTCAAAAAAAATGCTGATGTTTTCATAATAAATTTTTCCGGTTATTGAGCTTTTTAATTTGTAAGGAATTTTAATCATGAAAAACGTATTGGTGTTGGGCGCCGGGTATAGCGCTCCGTATTTAATTTCCTACCTTTTGGAACAAGCCGAAAAATATAATTGGTTTGTTACCGTTTGCGATAAGAATTATGAATTGGCAAGAAAAAGCGTTAACGGGTTCCCGCGCGGAAACGCCGTTGAATTTGATGTGAATGATGCGGTAATGCGCCAGACATTAATTAAACACGCAGATGTTGTGGTTAATTTTTTGGCGCCGGTTTTTCAATATCTTATTGCTTTGGAATGTTTGCGTTACGGAAAGCATGTAATATCCGCTTCGTACGAAGATCCGCGTGTAACCGATTTACACAAAGACGCCGTAAGAAAGGGAATATTGATTCTTAATGAAATGGGACTCGATCCCGGTATCGATCACATGGCGGCAATGCGTTTGATACACGAAATAAGAAGCAAAAACGGACACATAAAAAGTTTTATTTCTTATGGTAGCGGACTCCCCGCACCTGAAGTTAATTCCAATCCGTTAAGATACTGCATTACGTGGAATCCCAGAAACGTAGTAATGGCAGGGGAAGCCGGAGCTCAATATTTGGAAGACGGAAGAATTAAAATTTTGCCTTACCACGAAGTCTTCAGAAGAACATGGGAAGTTGATGTAGACGGAGTGGGTATTCTGGAAGCTTATCCCAACCGTGATTCACTTATTTATCAGAAGCAATTTAAGTTGCAAAAAGTGGAAACAATGATACGCGGAACACTTCGCTATCCCGGATGGAGCGAAACGTGGCACGAGCTTATCCGGTTGGGAATTCCCAACGAAACCCTTATTTTACCCGAAACCGAAAATAAAACTTATGCGGAATTTACCGAGATGTTTTTACCGCTTAACGCCGCCGGTCCGAAATTGGAAGCCAGAATTGCAAACTTTTTGAATATCAGTCCAACCGGTAAAATTATGGAAAATCTGAAATGGCTCGGACTTTTCAGCGAAGAAAAAATCGGGAAGAATTACAGAACCTCCGCAGAAGTTCTAATTGATTTGGTTGTTAGGAAAATGCCTTTGCCAAAAGGCGCTAGGGATATGGTGATTCTGATTCATGAAGTGATTGCCGAGTATCCCGAAGAAAATAAAACGGAAAAAACAATTCTCACTCTTACCGATTACGGGGAACCTGACCGCTACACGGCAATTGCCAAAACCGTGGGAGCGCCGGCGGGAATTGCCACTAAATTATTGTTGAATGACGAACTGCCTCTTTCCGGATGTCAAATTCCAACGCACCCGATGATTTATACCAAAGTATTGGATGAGTTGGCGGAATTGGGTATCGAGTTCAGAGAAAGAAAAGAATTATTGTAATTTGAAAAGTAATATAACGTGTGTTTGATAAAAGGGCGAATCCGTTAAAAAGATTCGCCCTAACTTTTTAGGAATTAACGGCTTTCTTAATTGGAATCAACTCGTAGTTTATTCTTTTAATTTCCATTTCTATTTTATCCAATTCGGCGTAAACCTGCTCTTTAATATCCGCAAATGTTGTTTTAAGCTCGGCAAAAAGCGATTTGTAATAATCAATTCCCTCTTGAAGATTTGTGCTGAATTTTAAAAGATAATTTAAATCTTTTTCGTTAAAAGGTTTTGCTGCTTCCGAAAGTTTGTCTTTCAGATAATCGACATATAATTTAAGTTCTTTTACAAACATATTCGGGCGGTCTTTTCGCAGCATAATATTTATTCTGCCGTAAATATGATCGACCATTTCCTTCAATGTGTATGTGTTGGAAAAATAAGCAAGATTGGGACCGGGACATACTGATACGCCTTCTTCTTTCGATTCCGGTTCCAAATTATTTGCAATCAATGCCGATGATGCTAAACCCAAACACAAACAAGATTTGTCCGTGATTTTATCAAATTCTTTTTTATACTCTTCTTCCGGAAGATTAAGGGATTTCAGTTCTTCTATTTTTATTTTTTGATATTGACGCGAAGCAGTGCAAATCGGTTTTTCGGTAAATTCCGTATTCGAAACAAGGAATTTTTTCGGGCACGAGCTTCCCGGTCTGCCTTTCTTAATTAATTCGATTTTAGCCGCATCTTTTGTATTTGTGCGTAAACTGTTAAACGGAACTCCAAGCGGTGAAATTTTACTGAGATATAAATCTTTTTCCCGTGCTTCGCTTAAAAGTTTTCTTGTTTCGTCATCTACTACTGTGGCTTCGGGAACAAGTAAGAACGGCGAACCCCACCCAACGGAATCGAGATTGTAATAATTCAATAAAAATTCATGTTCTTCCGCAGTTCCTACTCCGCCTTGCGCAGTCAGTTTTACTTCCAGCGGTTTTGTGAGTTCATAATTTCTTAATTTTTTCAATGCTTTTTTAACCAATTGGGTATTTTGTTCAATTAATTCTTCTTTGCGGTTTTTGAATTCTTCCAAAATCGGTCCCATTAAAAATCCGTCGGTTGCAAAAGCATGTCCGCCACAATTAAGTCCCGATTCAATCCGGTATTCGGAAACCCAAATACCTTTTTGCGCAAAGAATTTTCCCTGAATTAAAGCCGAACGGAAATCGCTCACTTTAACAACAACTTTCTTTTTTATATTGCCGTTTTCGTCGGGATAAAATTCGTCGAAATTAGATATATAGCTGTAAAGCCGGGGATTAATTCCAGCCGACAAAATAATTGACGATTCAAGTGTGCTTTTCGCAAAACCCCGGAGCGCCGCATGTGCATCGTTATATTCAATGGGAAGTTTTTCTTTCCCTTTATAATTTGGTTTGTCGAGTTTTGTCATTATGTTAACGTCAATACTTCCGGGTACAATATTTTCCTTTAACCATTCTTGGATTTTTGTCCTACTAAAGTTTTTTTCTACCATCTCGTTAAACTTCCGTTTGAGATCGGAATAAGACGGTAGCATTTCCACATATTTTTCCAATTCGCTTCCCTTGGCGAGAATGGAGTTTTTCATTTCGGCAAATTTTTGTCTAACAATTCGATCTATCAGATTGAGATATTCACGAATTCTTTCGGCACGGTAATCAGGGTCTTTTGTTGTAATCGGTTTGTACTCGATATTTAACTTTTTACTGTAATGCTCTCTCATCTTTTCCACGAGAAAGTCATCAACAATGGAAATCACCGATGAAATTCCGTAATGTGCTACTTTAACGGGACTGTCTATTGTGTAACTCAATCCCATTACCGGAATGTGAAAGGTATGCGGATTTTTTTTCTCTTGCATTTTATGCTTATCCTACTTTGTATTTAATAAAAATTTAGAATCTACCCGAAATAAGCGAAAATATTTTCATTCAATTCAATTTTAGAGGTTTGCTTTCGGTTTTATAAATCGAGGGAATTAAAAAAGATGAACACGTCAAAAATTTTCGGCTTTATTTCGTAAATTCTATTTACAAGTATAAAATACAAAAATATTTACTTCAAAAACAATTTTTTTGTAGTAGAACGAAAAATGTTTGGTTATACTTTATGAGAAACCGCTTCCAAACCGGCATTTAAAGCCTCAATGTTAGATTTTACGATATTTTCACCTTTTGATTTAAACAATAACTCGATAGCTTTTTCCAGATTTTCTTTTTTAATATCAAGAAAGGGTGATGCGGCGCCCACCATAACAATGTTTGATGATTTCGGAGCTTTAATTTTTTTCGCAATATCCTCGGCATCTACAATTATTGAATGTGGTAAGAAATTTATGAAGGATAACAATTTTTCATGTTCGGGATAATCGGGGATATTAATAAACGGTTTGGAATTTGTAATCAGCCAGCCGTCTGATTTAAGAAACGAAAGATATCGCACAGCTTCCATCGGTTCGACGCCCAAAATTAAATCGGCCGTGCCTTCCGGGATTAAATCGGAATAAATTTCTTTATCCGAAATGCGCAAGTGGGAAATAACCGCGCCACCCCTTTGACTCATTCCGTGTACTTCCGATTGCTTAATCGAATATCCTTCTTCCATAGCCGCTAATCCTATGGCTGCGGCAACCGTAAGAATACCTTGTCCGCCAACTCCGGCAATAACAATATCCTTTTTCATTTTAATTTTTCACTATTTGTTTTTTAAGTTTTTTATTTCTTTGAAGAACTCTGACGCACTCACGTTCCGCTATAACAACCGAAACATCTTTATAATTTAACTCTTCGCGCAAAACCTCTACCATTTGGTTGTGGTTTTTTCTTAATGGCACAAATTTCCGGATGTGTTCGGGATTTACTCCCGCTGCTTTGCAAATTTCCGCTATCCGTCCTTCGCCCGATGTCGGTTGCCCGCCGGTCATTGCCACCGCGGAATTATCCAAAATGATTATTGTAATTGGCGAATTGTCGTTAACCGCATCGATGAGTCCGGTTATACCGGAATGCATAAAGGTTGAATCTCCGATTACAGCAACAGCTGGAAAGATGCCTGCATCCGCAACGCCTTTTGCCATTGTGATAGAAGCGCCCATATCCACGCAAGAACTTATGGAGTTAAACGGTGGCAAAGCACCAAGCGTATAACAACCGATATCCGATAAAACCCGTTCGTTTCCGTAATCTTTTATTGCTTCATTTAAAGCGTTGTAAACGTCAATGTGTCCGCATCCCGGGCAGAGTTCGGGCGGACGGTTTGCAATAAAATCTGGCGAATCGAATCCCTGGCGGTAATTGATTTTCAATGCTTTTGCAACCAAATTAGGATTCAGTTCCCCGTCGCGCGGTAGATGTCCGTCCAGTCTTCCGTGTACCGGTTTACCATAATTGAATAATCCGTTTATTTGTTCTTCGATAAATGGATAACCCTCTTCCAAAACAAGCAGTTCTTCCGTTTCGTCGTACAATTTTTTAAGTAAATTTTTCGGCAATGGATATTGGCTGATTTTAACGACTGGGTGCGGGCATTTTCCGCCGGGATAATTTTCCAGAAGGTAGTTGAACGCAATTCCGGAAGCTACTATTCCAAGCGATTTATCTTCCCCTTCGATATATTTGTTATACTTGGAATTTTCGGCTGCTTGCAGAAAGTCATTTTGATGATTTAACAGTGATTTATATCTGTTTCTTGCAATTGAAGGTAAAAGTATAAACTGTTTCGGATTTTGAGGGAACGAAGTTTCGTTTTGTGCCTCGCGCTCCGAAAGCTGAACCGCATAACGCGAATGAGCCAGTCTGGTTGTAATTCTGATTAAAACCGGAACGTTAAATTTTTCGGATAGCCTGAATGCTTCCCTTGTAATATCGTAGGCTTCTTGCTGGTTCGAAGGCTCGAAAAAAGGAATTTGTGCAAATTTTCCGTAATATCGGGAGTCTTGTTCGTTTTGTGATGAATGCATCGAAGGATCGTCTGCAACTACAATTACCAATCCGCCGTTAACTCCGGTAATAGCCGAATTCATAAACGGATCGGCAGCAACGTTTAACCCTACGTGTTTCATGCAAACTACCGCCCGCTTTCCGGCATACGACATTCCAAGCGCGGCTTCCATTGCGGTTTTTTCGTTAGTGGACCAAGTACGGTGGATGTTTTCTTCTTTTGCAGTTTTAGAGCGTTGCACATATTCCATTATTTCTGTGGAAGGGGTTCCCGGGTAAGCGTAGATTCCGGATATACCCCCGTCTATTGCGCCTTGCGCAATTGTTTCATCGCCGAGCAGTAATAATTTTTTCATAATACGTTTTATATTTGTGGATATCTATGTCCTAAAAATAAAAAATTTTTATCATTATGTATAGTGACAAGGCACGCCTTGTCCCGAAAGATTATTTGATGCTATTTACTAATGCCGTAGTTTTTTTATCTTGGTATTTTCAGGACACAATTAAATATTAAACTTTTTTTGTGGAAAGGAGTGGTCCTTTCCACCAGGGAATGATAAATTTTAGACATAGTTATGTTACCTTTGCTTCCGCTTAACGTGCCTATAGATTGATCCATGAGCTGATATATTCGTGGTTCATATATTTCTACCAACAGATTGAAGCCCGCGACTTCAGTCGCGGGCCAGGAACACAAACCGAAAAAAAGAAACCGATTCATCGGTTTCCACCGATAAAACCATATTTCTCCTCAAACCTTCTGTATTCCTCCGCAAAACTGATTTTTCTGTGATGTTCCTTCTGATTTTTGATATAATTCCGAACCTTGCCAACCATTGATTCACTAACCGAAAAAGCTCCGTAACCTGTCTGCCAAGCAAATTTTCCTTTTATAAAGTTGTTTTGATTTATCCAATAGGAAGAATTCCCTTTTATATTCTTGGTTAATTCAGCAATCGAGTGATTTTGGTTTTGAAGCAAAAGAATATGAATGTGATCGGCTGTTCCGTTGATTATTTCAACCTTAGATTTAAAATCTTTTTCTAGCAGATTTTTAATATGTGAGTATAATTGTTTTTCAAAAGAAGCATTGATCATCGGGAACCGGTTTTTCGTACCGAATATAAGATGAATCCATATTTTAGCTAACGAATGCGGCATTTATTTTCTCTATAAAAACCGTTGAAACGGTTCGGGTATATCTTTTTATGCTTAAGTGATCCACGGATAAATCCGTGTGGTTGGCTTTTCTTCGTGAGAAGTGTAGGGACAAGGCATGCCTTGTCCCCTAGTGTGGTCATTTGATACTATTTCATCAATATCATTTTCTTTGTTTGGGAAAATTCTCCGGCAGTCAGTTTGTAGAAATACAATCCGCTTGGCAGATTGAAGGCATTAAACGTTACGGAATATCTTCCCGGTGATTGACGCTTGTTTACCAATGTTGCAACTTCTCTTCCCAGAACATCATAAACAGTAAGTTTTACGGTTTTCATCCCATGTTTTACATCCCCCGTCTTACTTTTTACGCCTACAGGTATTTCATATTTAATAGTTGTTGTAGGATTAAACGGGTTCGGGTAGTTTTGGTATAATTGGAATTCCGTAGCCAATGGTTCATCGTTTTCATCTATTGCGGTAATAGGGAAGCTAAGGTAAGCCCTAATCAAATATGTGAATACGGAATCGCCTGAATTTGAATTTGTTAAAATATACCAACCCGGGGTTCCCGAAGAAGGATTGCTTAAATATGTAAAACTATGGTTGTTAGTATTTGGTTGTTCAGTTACCATAATCCGGTTTTGTTGCGGATACGTTCCTTCCACAACAAAAGCAACCACAAACGGATTGGATGCGTTAATATTAAAAGAAGATAAATCCGCGGTAATCCAGTTGGGCCATGGAACTGGATAAGGATAAGGTGGTTTTTGATCAATGTTTGAAGTAACGGTAAGATCAGAAACAAGGACTTTACCTAATGGCGAAGGTCTTACTGCACCGGTATATTCGTAGATTCCGCCGTGGACCGAACCGGCTTGGCGAAGTGCAACGCGTATGGAATCCAAATTAGCACCGTTAACACCATCGAATACAACGCATACCGTGTCGTTATCCGATAATTGTAAAACACCTGTCGGTTCACTTTCATCGTATGCCAATTCTATAGTTTCCGCTTCCCCTTTTGATGTAAATGAGTATGAATATGCTGAAGAGATATCGGGATTTAAAATAGCAAAAGAGATTTTATTTACTGTTGTGCCGAATTCGTTAAAATCATATTGGGTATTAGGTGTCAAAGAATCGATTTGGACGTTATTATTTGTTAAATATTTAATAACTTTATATTTAAGTTTGCCGCCACTCGAGTCATTAAACTTAATAGAAAGGTTTTTACCGTATTGGAAAGTTAAATAATCGGCCGCAGCTTTCTCCACAGTTATATTTCCCGAATTGTAATTCGGGTTGAAGAATGCTTTAGCGTTTACAGTATTGATATTTGAGGTCGAATACCCCCAAGCGACATTAATTGTTTTATCGTTCAGTATATTAGCGAGAAACCAGTTTTCAAGCGATTCTTTAAATCTCAAATTTGTAGGTGTATTCAATTTGCTAAGCGCATCGTTTATTCCCGGCACACCAACTAACGAGCTTTGCACGAATTTTTTCAAATAATCCGCTCCGAATTGTTCATACATATACGTTGTATATCTGGCTGCCCTCGAATAATCATTCAATACCACATCGCCGTTCCGCCATATAAACAAGTACTCGTTATAATCGTTATTGAAATAACTTTGCGGGTAAACCGGATAACCGCAAATTACTTCCGCTACCGTTGAACACCCTTCATTTAAAAAGGTAATTTGTACCGGTTTGCCAGCAGTTCCGTTGTGATAATTGAAGTGAATCATGTGTTGAAATTCGTGTGCCATAGTGCTTAAAGCATTGTTTAATCCGTCTTGAGTCGATAAATCCGTGGGGTCAGCATCAAGATAATAAATTTCAGCCATATTGCTGTTTGTACCCGATACTTCGTTAACGGAATGAAAATATCCCGCGACGAAACCACCGCTACCGTTGTATCCGTCTTTTATGTCTAAAATTAGAATTATAATTTTCGGATCGTTGTCCACGTCGGGCGGATTGCCGAACGTTTCGGTGTCTATTTGGTAAATTCCTTTATTTGGGTCGACTGGGGTGGAATTATCGAATGCGTTTTTAACCGCATCAACATTGCTTTGAGTCACTCTCGTGTTCCATATGGCATCTTCCACAAAAATATAACAATTTGTTCCAACGGCCCTGCAAGTGGAAGGAACTGAATAAAAACTGTTTGTTTCCAAATTCGATGCAAACCAGGCTTTTTTTGTCCCGACGCTAAAATTCCATGCCTGCCTCTTTTCTAATTTCAGCTTCATGTAGTAATCGGGGTGATTTTTTAAAAATTCCGTTACTTTTTTTTCCGATTCCATTAAAAAAGGCCGAGCATCTATCTTAAAACTTTTTGATGATTTATTTTCTGTCACTTTTTTTGTGGTTTTATTTTGAGCAAACAAAATACCGAAGCACAAAATTATAAAAATAAAGATTTGATATTTTAACTTCATTTAATACCTCTTAACGTT
This sequence comes from Melioribacteraceae bacterium, assembly GCA_027030245.1. Classification (GTDB taxonomy): domain Bacteria; phylum Bacteroidota; class Ignavibacteria; order Ignavibacteriales; family Melioribacteraceae; genus BMS3ABIN04. The sequence goes on along the minus strand of JALVFE010000032.1, from coordinate 107,633 downwards.
AATTATTTGTTATCCGATTTTTCGACTTTTATTACGGTTAACTCTTCCCCCGAACTTGTTTTTACTTTATTATCGAAAATTATTTTGAATAGTTTTCCTTGATTGTTTCGTAACATTTGTCCAGTTGCAGAATCGCATTTAAGAATATATACGGTAGAATCGTTTACAACCACACTTAATTTTGTGAAAGGTTCGTTACCCGTAACCGCTATTTTGCCTTCTACCATTTTAGCAGATTTTGAGATTATTTTTTTTGAATGTTGTGTCTCTATGTTTTTCTTCGCGCATCCGGTAAGAACCAGAAAAACTGGTATTAAAATTAAATATGCGACTTTTTTCAAAACTCCTCCTGAAGTTTGTTATTACAAAAATTTATTATGTAATTTATTGGTCAATCCTGTTTTTGTAATATATGGAAAATCTTTTAAAGTTGTTAATGGAATATTAAACACATACAACCATTACATTGTGATATGAAATATTAAAGCTATTACTTTATATACAATGCATTATCGCTGGGGTTCATACTCCGATATTACTGGGGTACAATTAAATATTTAACTTTTCCCCTTTTAGCTTGATTAAGCGTTAAACCTTTCAAGATTGAAGCTCGCGACTTTAGTCGCGGGCTAAGAAATACAAACCACAAAGAAAGAAACCGATTCATCGGTTTCCACCGCTAATACCATATTTCTCCTCAAATCTTTTGTATTCCTCCGCAAAACTGATTTTTCTGTGATGTTCTTTCTGATTTTTGATATAATTCCGAACCTTGCCAACCATTGATTCGCTAACCGAAAAAGCTCCGTAACCTGTCTGCCAAGCAAATTTTCCTTTTATAAAATTATTTTGATTTATCCAATGGGATGAATTCCCCTTTATGTTCTTAGTTAATTCAGCAATCGAGTGATTTTGGTTTTGAAGCAAAAGAATATGAATGTGATCAGCTGTTCCGTTGATTATTTCAACCTTAGATTTAAAATCTTTTTCTAGCAGATTTTTAATATGTGAGTATAATTGTTTTTCAAAAGAAGCATTGATCATCGGGAATCGGTTTTTTGTACCGAATATAAGATGAATCCATATTTTAGCTAACGAATGCGACATTTATTTTTCCGTCATAAAAACCGTTGAAACGGTTCCGGTTTATCTTTTTTTATGCTTATTCACTAACCCACGCATGAATCCGTGGGGTTGGCTTTCTGCAGAAAATGATAATAGACTTTATTCGCTGAACTAAAATAATATTATAATTATAAGTTACTAAATTAAATAAATTTTTACAATTTAATTAACATCGTTTATGCGGTTGTGTTGAAAAGCTGAATATACCCCACCATTTTAATGCTATTCTTATTACCGCAGAATCGTTTTCTCTGCAAGAGGTGTATGGATAAAGCACGCCTTGTCCCGAAAGATTATTTGATGCTATTTACTAATGCCGTAGTTTTTTATCTTGGTATTTTCAGGACACAATTAAATATTAAACTTTTTTTGTGGAAAGGAGTGGTCCTTTCCACCAGGGAATGATAAATTTTAGACATAGTTATGTTACCTTTGCTTCCGCTTAACGTGCCTATAGATTGATCCATGAGCTGATATATTCGTGTTTCATATATTTCTACCAACAGATTGAAGCCCGCGACTTCAGTCGCGGGCTAAGAAACGCAAACCGTAAAGAAAGAAACCGATTCATCGGTTTCCACTGATAAAACATTTTTTTGCTAATGAATGCGACATTTATTTTTCCGTCGTAAAAACCGTTGAAACGGTTCGGATATATCTTTTTATGCTTAAGTGATCCACGGATAAATCCGTGTAGTTGGCGTGTGTTGAAGAGCTGAATATACCGCTTTATTTTGTTGCTTTTTCATATTTCTGCAAATTCATTCCTTTCGCAAGAGCTGTAGGGACATGGCACGGCTTGTCCCGGTTAAGGTTAAATGATACTATCCACTGTTTCCGAACTCCATTCCCCGGCATTACTAAGATACAAATATATTTAACTCTTCCGGATTGAACTTGATTAAATATTAAACTTTTTTTGTGGAAAGAAGTGGTTTTTTCCACCAGCGGAAAATTTTATTGTAATATCACTTAGCCATTAACAGCAAATTAATAATTTAGCATTTAACACGTCGATGCGTGGGCCTCGACGGCAGGGAATATTACAAAGCCTGGTTGGTTTAATTGTAGGGGACGCAAACTTTGCGTCCCCTACGAATTTGCGGTTGGGGCGTTCCCACGGCTGCCAAGGTCCATACGGGCTGTCATCTTGTCCACCCACGGTGGATTGTTTTAATATCCCAATTAAATTACGAGTTCATTTTAGATTCCGAAACAAGTTCGGAATGACAGTTTGCAGATAATTCCCCGTATAGTCGGGGGATGACGATTTTTAAGCTTTGAGACAGCCTAAGTGATCTTTCCACAATTGAAATAACTATTTTAAATGTCTGAAATTGATTTTGGTATTAACTTTTTAATCTAATTTCTTTCTAAACTTAAGCGAGCTGAAAACCACGATTAAAGTTCCTATCACTGCCAAAGCCAAGGTTTCCGCCCACAAGTCCGTTAATCCGGTGCCTTTCAAAATCACACCACGAATAATCACCATAAAATATCGTAAGGGAATTAGATAAGTGAAATACTGAATTATCTTTGGCATGTTTTCAATCGGGAAAGCAAAACCAGAAAGGTAAATCATCGGCATCATAACGACGAAAATTGCAAGCATCATTGCTTGTTGCTGTGTTTTGGAAATTGTGGAAACAAACATTCCCAATCCCAAAGTGGAAAGTATGTAAAGAAATGTGGAAGCGAAAAGATAAACTATACTGCCGCGCACTTCTATTCCGAAAATAATTGCCATTGCGGTTAAAACAAAAATTTCGGCAAGGAAACCAAGAATTGCAAACGGAATGAGTTTACCCAAAATAAGCTGTTTGGATTTTATAGGCGTAACGATTAATTGCTCAAGTGTTCCAACTTCTTTTTCTTTAACAATCGCAAGCGAAGTTAAAATTAAAGTAATGTTCATTAACAATAAAGCGACAATACCTGGAACCATAAAATTCCTGGTTGTCATTGCGGGATTATACCAAACACGGACTTCGGGAGCGACGGCTGCGGGCACCGTCTTCAGACCGGTGCGGTTTATAAAATCAACCAAAATATTATTGGCAAAATCCGCCGTTATCAATTGAACATATCCGGCTGCAATCGAAGCAGAATTTCCGTCGGAACCGTCGAATACCGCTTGGACACGGGCGGTCTCGCCTCTACCGATATTCTTTCCGAAATCCTTTTCAATTACCAAACCCAATAAAATTTTTCCGTTGTCAATCAGTTCTTGCAAATCTTTATAATTTGTTACGTAGTAATCCATTTGAAAATAGTGTGAACCGGTAAAGTTTCGCACGAAATTTCTGCTCGTTTCGGTTCTGTCCAAATCGAAGACAGCGGTATGAACTGTCTTCACATCGAAATTAGCAGCATAACCTAAAAATATAAGCTGTACAATAGGCGAAATGAAAATCAATGCCACCATTTTCGGATCGCGCCAGAACTGTAAGAATTCTTTTTTAATTATGTGTAAAACCGTTTTCATTTTGCCAGCGCCTGTTTCTTACTTGATATTGTAGCCAATCCCAAAAACAAAACGGCGAAGAAAATCAAATATATCAACTGATGCCAAAAAGCTTCCAAACCTACACCACGTAAAATAATTGCACGTAAAATTATTATGAAAAACTTCGCCGGGGAAATATTCGTAATAAGTTGAATTACATAAGGCATACTTTCTATCGGGAAAATAAATCCCGATAAAATGATGGAAGGAAGCAACGACATAAAAGTTGCAATAGTGAACGCTACTTGCTGGGTATCGGAAATAACTGATACAAAAATACCCATGCTGGTAGACGAAATAATAAAAATTATAGTACTTAAAAACAAAATGATATAATCTCCTTTTACCACAACATCGAAAAGTATGCGACCCGCAACAAGAATAAAAACCGCATCCAAAAGAGCAATTAGAATATACGGTAAAGTTTTGCCTATCAAAATTTCAATAGCCGAAAGCGAAGAAATTTCTAGTTGCTCGATTGTTCCCCTTTCCTTTTCCCTAACGAGCGAAAGGGATACGGTAATTGTCGCGGTTACGATTAAAATCATCGCAATTAATCCGGGAATCAAAAACTTTGTGGAATTGAGTTCTGGATTAAACATAAAGAGCGGTTCAAGTTTAACCGGAATATAAGCTCTTTTGCCCAGCCGTGCTAACTTCTCTTTTTGATATTTTGTAGAAAAATTGAAAGTAGCGCTTTTAACGTAATTGTAAATTATTGTAGCGGTATTTCCGTTAACGCCGTCAATCAAATACTGGATTTTAATTTCCTCTTTCCCGCTTCCCAATTTTCTTGAAAAATCGGTTGGAATTACCAAAACCACTTGCGCTTCGCCGTCATCCAAAACCGTTTTAATTTCTTTATCGTTTGAGATATATTTTACGGTTTGAAAATATCCGGAGCTTGTAAGGTAATTAATCAATCCCCTGCTGTCGGGAGATTTATCTAAATCGTATATTGCTAGTTGGATATTTTTAACGTCAAAATTCACGGCATATCCGAAAATACCGAGCAAGAAGACGGGAAAGAACATGATAACGAAGAGCATCCGCTTGTCTCTTAACAATTGTTTGATTTCCTTTACCGCAACGGCTTTTATTTTCCTAAACATTCTCTTCCCGTTCAAGCAAATGAATAAATACATCTTCGAGAGTCGGAACGATTTCGTCAATCCGCTTAATGTTTTCTATACCGTAACGTTTTAAAAATTCCGCAATTTGATTTCTGCCTGTGAATTTTTCGTTCACGAAAACATGAATATTATTTCCGAATATCGAAGTTTCGGAAACAAAATCGGCTTTCGACAAGAAATCCATCGCCGCAACACTTTTTTCGCATTCTATTTCGAATATTGTGTTTTGGAGATATTTTGATTTCAATTCCTTCGAACTTCCTTCCGCAATAATTTTTCCTGCGTTAATCAAAATAATATTGTTGCAATATTCCGCCTCTTCCAGATAATGCGTGGTTACAAAAACAGTTATTCCTTCCGCCGAAAGCTCATGAATTAAATCCCAAAAATTCCTTCTCGAAATTGGATCGACGCCGCTCGTAGGTTCATCGAGAAATACAATTTCCGGTCTGTGCATAACAGCAGTGCCCAATGCAAGTCTCTGTTTAATTCCGCCCGGCAGCGAAGAAGTGAGCAATTTTTCCTTCCCTTTCAGGTTAGCAATTTCGAGAGCCCATTTTTTCCTCTCTTGCAATTCATCTTCGGATATTCCGTAAATTCCTCCGAAAAATTCGATGTTTTCCTCAACAGTTAAATCGTTATAGAGCGAAAATTTCTGCGACATATAACCTATTTTGCGTTTAACCATTTCCGGTTGTTTAACAACGCTGTAACCGCCGACAATCGCATCTCCCGATGTAGGTTCGAGCACACCTATGAGCATACGGATTGTGGTTGTTTTGCCGGCTCCGTTCGCGCCCAAAAATCCGAATATTTCACCCTTTTTTACGTTGAACGAAATGTTATCGACGGATACGAAATCCCCGAATTTTTTGGTTAGATTTTTAACTTCTATGCTGTTCATCTTTTAATTATTATCCGCCGTATAAATTTTTCTACCCATAGATTTTAACAGAGCCGTTTTAGCCAATTGAAAATCCACCAAAGAAATTTGCAGTTTTATTTGCGCATCCAACAAAGAAGATTCGGCATCGGTCAGCTCAGCTACGGTTATTGTCTGTTCGGAAAATTTGGCTTCCGCAACTCTCAAATTTTCTTCGGCGGCTTTAAGCGCCAATCTTGCGGCTTTAATTTTTTCTTTTCCGTGCTTTATGTTTAGGTAGTTTCGATAAACTTCCGTTTCTATCGCTTCCTTCAAAAGTTTCAAGGAGTTTTGAGCTTGAAATAATTGTTGTTCGGCTTGAGTAACTTTTGCAGACGTTTCACCCCAATCCCATAAATTCCAAGTGAGCGCAACACCGACATCCCAAGTATCGTAGAATTTGTCTTCCAACGGAAGTAGTCTTTGGTTCGGACGGTTATATTGGAAATCGCCGAATAAAAACAATGAAGGGAACCAACCCGATTTAGAAGCGGAAACATTTTTTTCCGCAGCGTTCATCTTAAATCCAACCGATTTTAATTCGTTTCTCTGCTCAAATGCTTCTTTCAAAATTTTTTGGAAACTTAAATCTATGTTATCAGTTTCTATCGTTTTCACATTTAACTTGGAATCCGAATCCAAATTAATTCCAACCGCTTTGTTAAACGATATCTGCGCTAATTTCCTTCTGTTTTCTGCTTCGGTTTTTTGCAAATTCATTTCCGCGTATAATACCTTCAATTTTAAAACATCGCTTTCGGTTACCGCGCCGTTTTTGTAAAAATTTTCCACCTTTTCCAGCTGGGTTTTCACTTTCAACAGATTTTGATCTACAATTTCCAAAATTTTCTGTGCTTTGTAAAAATTCCAGAAAGCTTTTCTAATCTTAAAAGCAACTTCGTTTTTTGTTTTTTCGAAGTCAGATTTAACGGCTTCATAATTTAATTTTGCCGCCGAGTTGAGCGAAGATAATTTAAATCCGGTGAAAACAGGCTGTTTTACGGATAAAACGAGTGCGTAATTGTTCAAAATCGGGTCTTGAATCTTAAATTTCGTATTTCCGAACGGTAGTTTCACTTCGAACGGCGGCACATCGCTCAGCCGTGTGTAAGAAGAGTTAAGACTAATTTTCGGCAGCAAATTCGAGAAAACTTCGCCTGCTTTTGCTTCTGCTTCTTTAACTTTTGATCCGGCAATTTTTAATTCTTTACTATTTTCCATTCCCGTTTTCAAGCTTTTTTCGAGCGTAAACTCCACGCTCTGTGCGTAAGTTGCAAAAGCCGCAACAATTACAATTAGAAAAATCTTTTTCATCGTTTTCCTGCCATTTAACTTTTATTTAATTAAATGAATAAACACATTCTCCAACGAAGGAGTAACTTTTCTGTAATCGGTAATTTTTACGTTTCCCGATTCCAAAACGGATTTTATTTTCACGAAATCATTTTCAAAATTATTCACCAAAACGTTGATTCTGTCTCCGAAAATTTGAACGTCGTATTCGGGGAAATTTTTAAGCAATCTATAAGCAGTTCTAATCGGTTGACACACAATTTCAACAACTTCCAAATCGATTGATTGTTTTATATCTTGCGGCGTATCGAAGGCGATAATTTTACCTTTGTTCATCAGGGCAACGCGGTTGCAACGTTCTGCTTCATCGAGATACGGCGTTGTCATAAAAATCGTTATTCCTTCTTTTTGCAAATTGGATAAAATTTTCCAAAAATCGCGTCTTGAAACCGGATCCACACCGGTAGTCGGTTCATCCAAAAAAATGATTTCCGGACGGTGAATAAGCGCGCATGCAAGAGCCAATTTTTGCTTCATTCCGCCCGAAAGTTTATCCGCAAGGCGGTTTCTAAAAGGTTTGAGTCTTGTAAATTCCAACAGTTCGTCTCTTCTTTGTTCAAAACCGGAAACGTTATGAATTTCCGCAATAAATTCTATATTCTCGTCCACGGTCAAATCGCCGTAAAGACTGAATTTTTGCGAAAGGTAACCGATTTTTTTCTGGATTTCCGCAACATTCCGGGACAAATCTTTTCCCAACAGCTTTACATTTCCGTCGTTCGGGTTTAGAAGTCCGCACAAAATTTTAATGGTAGTTGTTTTTCCCGCTCCGTCCGGTCCCACTAATCCGAACATTTCACCTTTCAGAACATTTAAAGAAATTCCGTCAACAGCAGTAATTTCTCCGAAATTTTTCTTAAGATTTTCTATTTCGATAATATGCATCTTATTCCGTATTTAGAATTCCAAAGTTTACAACTCGATTTTCACATCCGCCGGCATGCCGGCTTTAAGTTCGAATTCCGGATTATCGATTGCGATTTTAACCGCAAAAACGAGTTTGGTTCTTTCGTCTTTTGTCTGAACGCTTTTAGGCGTAAATTCGGCTTCCGGAGAAATATAAACGACTTTACCTTCATAAGTTTTATCGGGATACGTATCGGTCGTAATTTTTGCTTTTTGACCCAATTTCACTTTTCCCAAATCCGTCTCTGAGATATAAATTACAAGATTCACTTTCGTCAAATCCGAAATTTTAACGAGAGCGGAGAACGGGGCAATGTTTTCACCCGGTTCAACAAATTTCTTAACGATAAAACCGCCGGTGGGAGAAGTAACGAAGCAATCGCTCAATTGTTTTTTTATTAATTCTATTTGCGCTTTTGCTTTATCCAAATTAGCTTTTGCAGCTTTAAGTTCTTCGGGTCGCGCAATGTTGGAAATTTTCTTAAAATTATCTTCCGCCGTCTTAAGTTGCGATTTGGCAATTTGGAATTTTGCCGAAATTTGATCGTATTCCCTTTTCGATACGGCTTTTGAATTGTAAAGATTTTCTATCCTTTGCATTTCTTTCGAAACCAGCTCGAAATTTGCTTTTGCTTGATTGAGTTTTTCGCGGGCGAGCGATAAATCTTCTTCCCTTGCACCTTTCACCAACAAACTATATTTTGCTTCGGCGGCGGATTTTAAAGCTTCGGCTTGCTTCAATTGGATTTTAAGCAGTTCGGGATCAATAACCAGAATAGTATCGTTTTTTGAAACTTTATCCCCTTCATCGAAAAAGAACTTTTCAACCGTTCCGCTGACTTTGGAGCTTATCAGAATATCCGTAGCTTCGATTGTCCCGGATTCTTCAATGTTATTCCCGGAATTCCCGTTGCAAGAAGTGATAAAAATTATTATCCCGAGTGAAATTAAAAATTGAAAAAATTTCATTTCTTTTCCCGTTTTTTGGTTGATTTATACAATTTTCTGCCTTTTTTAGTCAATATACCCGAAATCAAAATATCGAAAACGATATTGAAAGCTTCGGATGCGGAGAAGTTGTTTTTAATTAAAAATTCCGGATTCACCACACCGGTAAGCCCGGAAGTAAATGTTTGCACAATAATTTCATTGGGTTTATCGACTATAAAATTTTCTTTCTTGCCTTGAACAAGAATTTTACCGAAGGTGGAAGTTATATTTTCCTGCCTTCTTTTTTCTATATTTTCCCAAATTTCCGGATAATAAACTTTCAAGTCGTTTGCCCATTTCACTCCGATTTTCAAATAAATATCCGATATAAAATTGGCAAGTTTTCTCAGTTTAAGTATAGTATTCTCGTCGGATGAAATTATTTTATTCAAACCTTCCTTATTTTGGCTCTCAAAATCTTTTTGAATTCTTGTTATTAACTCTTCTTTCGTTTTGAAGTATTTGTAGATTGTTTTTTTGCTGATTTTCAGCTCTTTTGCAATTTCATCCATCGAAGTTTTATGAAATCCGTTTTTGAAAAAGATTTCACGGGCGACGAATATTATTCTGTTTTCTTCGTTTTTCATATTAGAAACTATTTTAGTTTTTTTAGTTTCCAATTTATATAAATCTTTGGAATTAACAAAATCCAAAGAGAAATAAGATTTGCGTTGTGCTTAAATTAATTTGTAAATAGCCGCTAAATTCGTGTCATCAAATTGCTTAAAAGCTAGAAAAGTGATTTTTGAAAAGGTTCACGCAAAGATGCGCAAAGAAAAAGCAAAGCTTTATTGTGTTGAAATCTACAACTCAAAATAAAAATCCGGAGTGAAAATTTAATCAAAATCGCTGAGTGAGCTGTAATCCGGATCGAACAGACGTTTATAAACCCGCATTGCAAATGAGTCGGTCATTCCCGCAATATAATCGCAAATTAATCTGGCTTTTTGCGTATCGTCGTTTTCCCCAACAATCAAATTATGAGTAAAAACGGGTAGAAGTTTCGTTTCTTTTTTATTCACAATGTAATTATCCGTAAACACTTTGAACATTCGCGTAATCATTTCGTCGGCTTTAAATTCTACTTGATGAAGCGGCGGCGAAGTAAAAACCAAATCGACCGCTATTTTCTTATAAAGTTCGGCTTGTTTTTTAATTTTTTCATCGACGGTTAAAACATAACGGTAACGGTTGGTAAATTCGTTCATAAACGTTTCCCTTTCCGTAACGGAACAAGCGAGAATAAAATCGCCGATTATCGAACCGAGTTTGGGTTTATAATTTCCTTTTGTTATCCATTCTTTTAAGTTATTAACGATCTCCATTTCTTCGTCATCCAGCGAATTTCCGTTTTGTTCAATCCATCTGCTTATTCCGTTGTAAGTTATAAACCCGCCGGAAATACTATCCACAATATCATTAATTGCGTAAGCCGTATCGTCCGCCCAATCCATAATTTGGCATTCGATACTGCGGAATTTATTCAAATCGATATTTTCAATATCCGCCGTTTTGCCGCCGAATACAAAATCGACGTATTCCTTTTGATAATCGAAAATGAAATGATTAACAGGTCTGCCGAGTTCCGAGTAAGTGTTTTTATATTTCAGGATTGAATCGATAAAAGCTCGCGAAGGATTCATTCCCCGTCTGTCGTTTTCGCTGCGGTATAAAATTTCCGTAAGCAATCTTAATGTTTGGGCATTACCTTCGAAACCGCCGTATCCGGACATTAAACTGTTTAACGTTCTTTCGCCCGCGTGACCGAAAGGCGGATGACCGAGATCGTGAGCCAAACAAGCCGATTCCACAAGATCGGGATCAATAAAGTAATTATCTGAAAAGGGTGAATTTTCTTTCCGGACCAAATAGTTACAGATTGATCTTCCTATTTGCGCAACTTCAATGGAATGAGTGAGCCGCGTCCGGTAATAATCGCTTTCGCCGGGCAGAAAAACTTGCGTTTTCCCTTGCAATCTTCTGAATTCGGAAGAATGAATAATTCTGTCCCTATCGATTTGAAATACCGTGCGGTAATCGTTTGTTCTGCTGCTTTGTTTAAGTCTTTCGAAATCGAATTCGCCGTAGAATTTATTTTCCATAATCAATCCTTTTTTAACGGAATAAATTTAACAAATCCCGATAACTTTTATTTTACGTATTGACAACAATCATGTTTTAATTTATTTTGTAATTTTAGAAAATAAATAATTAAAAGGAGAAAACCATGCCGTGGATTCGTGTGATAGAAGAAGATAAAGCCGAAGGAAAAGTAAAAGAAGTTTACGAGAAAGTAAAAAAGAACCGCGGGAAACTCTCGAATATAATGGCAATTCAAAGTTTGATGCCCGAAGTAATGGAATCGCATTTACAGCTTTACATGGATGTAATGTTTAACAAATCGGGTATAAGCCGGGAAGAAAAGGAACTTATAGCGGTAATAGTTTCCGCCATTAACGATTGCCCGTATTGCGTAAATCATCATGCCGAAGCGTTAAATGTTTATTGGAAAGACCCGGCAAAAATACAGCAGGTAATTAACGATTTTAAAACCGTGGAATTACCGGTAAGAACTTTTGCGATTTTGAGCTATGCTGAAAAATTAACGCTTTATCCCGGTTCGGTAGACGAACACGATATCGAAAATCTCCAGCTTCACGGAATCAGCGACGAAGATATTTTGAACATCAATTTAATCGTCAGCTATTTCAATTTTGTTAACAGAATAGCAAACGGTTTGGGAGTAGAATCTTCCGACGAAGAAGTGAAAGGGTATGTTTATTGAGTGAAAACTATAAATCCTAACAAGAGAATTTATATTTAACACAAATTTCGTATAAAAATATTTATTCGTATTATACAGTATTAGCCAAAATAAATAAATAGCAAAAATAATGAAGATAATAAATAAAACAGCAAAGCCTTTTGTAAAATGGGCTGGTGGAAAAGCTCAATTATTAAATGAAATTGACAACGTTATACCAGACCATATTAAAAAAAACAGATTTACATACATTGAACCATTTGTTGGCGGTGGCGCCGTATTGTTTTGGATCTTAGAAAAATATCCGAATATAGAGCGTGTTATAATAAACGATATTAATACCGACTTAACAAATTCATATCAAACGATAAAAGAAAATGTTGATGAGCTGATTTAATACTAAAAAAGTAATGGAGAAAAATATAAATTTTAGATTGGTTGCTTAGATGAAACAATATGAACAAGTTATAAATACAATGAAATCGAATGGTGGTTTCGCTACACTTGGTTATTTATATAATAATGTTGATGTTTCAAAATGGAAAACTAAAACACCATATGCTTCCATAAGAAGAATTGTCCAAGACAATCGTTTTTTCTTTAAAATCAAACCAGGTCTTTGGGCACTAAATGAATTTAAGAATGAAGTTTTAAAGCAGTTCAAGATTCAAGAGACAAATTCCATTCAAGAAAAAGATCAATTTAACCATACGTATTTTCAAGGATTAATAGTAGAGATAGGAAAAATTAAACACTTTCAGACATATATTCCTCCACAAGACAAGAATAAAATATTTCTTAAAAAACCATTAAAAGAAATAGCTGATATTCATGAAATTTACGAATTTTCTTATCGAGAAATAGTAAAAAGGGCTAAGATTGTTGACGTTATTTGGTTTAATGAAAGAAATATGCCTGCTTCTTTTTTTGAAGTAGAACATTCAACCAATTTTCAAAATTCAATAATAAAGTTTACTGACTTACAAGATTTCTATTCCAAATTTTATATAGTTAGTTCTAATAATCGTAAGAAAGAATTTCTTGATACGATAAATCGAGATATTTTCAGAAATATTAAAGATAGAATACAATTTATTGACTATGATTATATTTCACGCTTACACGCTAAATCGATGAAACTTTATAGGATAAAAGATATATTATGATTACAACTGATGAATTAATAAAAATAATTATAGAAAATCACCCTAAAATAGTTGAATGTCAATTAATTTTAAACGGTGCATTTGCAACTCACTTTACATCTGCTATTGACAAAAACAGATTAATTGATGAAGGCATAGATGGCGAAAAAAATAGAATAAACAAAAAAGATTTTTTATCAAAATATAGACATGCTAATTGGCTAATAAATCAGGTAGTTTAACTATGAATAAATTTAAAATTGAAATAACGGAAACCCTATCGAAAATAATTGAAGTAGAAGCTGATGACATTGAAGAAGCATTAGAACGTGTGGAAACAATGTATAAAGAAGAAAAAATAATCTTAGACAGCTCTGATTTTATTGATAAAGAAATTACATTGTTTAATGATGAAAATGATGTTGTTTATTAAGAATATTTTTTAATACAAAGAATGTTATACAATTTTTAAATTTTGACATTATAGAGTTTCTAGAAATTACCTTAATCAAAAAAATAATTCCCTTAGGATGCCGGTTCTTCTCAGATAGTAATTAATAAGGAGTATTTTCCAAAACAAAGTTTACTTACTTTCTTTAGTTTTCAACTTCTTCACTTCTTCTAAAACCGCAGGTAAAATTTCGCCGGCTTTTCCCGTAATCGAGTAATCGACTCTGTAGCTTAAATCCGTCGGCTCGATATTTACTTCAACCACATAAGAGCCGCCGCTTTTGGCGGAATCGGGAATATAAGCCGCAGGATAAACAACTGCGGAAGTTCCCACCACAAAACAAACATCGCTTTTGCGCGCCGCCCTTTCCGCAGAAGAGAAAACATTTTGGGGTAAAGGTTCGCCGAACCAAACTACATCCGGACGGATTAATCCACCGCATAATTTACATTTGGGAACTCCCCCGGCTTCATTTAATTCTTCGTGCGTGTAAAAAGTCTTGCAATCAATACAATAATTTCGTTCGATGTTTCCGTGAAGTTCAAAGATTTTTGTGCTTCCGGCTCTGGAATGTAAATTATCAACGTTTTGTGTAATTACGCTGACATCTTCAAAATAGTTTTCCATTTCCGCAATTGCCAAATGCCCTTTATTCGGCTTTGCTTCTTCAACTATTTTTCTTCTATATTGATACCATTCCCATACCAAATCGGGATTTCTGATAAACGCATCGAAGTTGGCAAGTTCTTCGGGGCGGAATTTTTTCCACAGACCTTCGTTCCCCCGGAAAGTCGGTATTCCGCTTTCCGCTGAAATACCGGCACCGGTAAAAAATACAACCGACCGGGCGTTTTTCAATCTCTCAAGAAATTCTTCTTTGAATTCCACTTTACTCGTCTTTTATTTCGTCCAAAAGTTTTTTTACTTCCGCCAAACGGATATGATCGTCTTCGTCTTGTTTTTTGCAAGCCAGCGCTTTATTCAACATTTCCCGGGCTTTTTCGTAATCGTCATTTCTGATCAAAGCTTTTGCGTAATCCAAATAATACATAATGAATCCGGGGCGGAGTTCAATAGCTTTTTGGTATTCAACCAAAGCCGAATCCAAATCTGCCCAACCGAGACCTATAACCGCTCTTGCCGGAGCCCATTTCTGACTTACCTTGGCGTGAGTCCGGGCTAAAATATAATGCGCAAGACTTTGCACAATATTACCGCCGTTGCCTAATTCGATTGCCTTTTTGCAATCGTCCCTAACCGCATCAACAATTGAAGCAACGCTGAAAACGCCTTTGAAGAGTGCAATTCTACCGTTCGCTATTGCCCGGCGGACATAAGGCATTGCTTCGTTCGGCGCAAGTTTAACCGCTCTATCGGCATAATCCAGAGCCATTTTATACATTTTAAGTTGTTCGTCTTCGAAGTTTTCCATATTTTCGTCGAAGTGTTCGCCAATATCTACATACGCTCGGCTGATTCTCCACAAAACTTTCCAATTATCGGGATACAGTTTATCGGCTTTTTGGTAAACTTCCAAAGCGGCTTTGTTATCGAATTGCGAGTAGTATTTATCCCCGAGCGCAAGCAGGGAATCCAATCCGGCTTGTTGGGCAAATGCCGGTAAAGCAAATAAAATAAATATAAAAACGTAAAATAATTTTTTCATTTCCGGTTCCTCAGATTATGTAATAAAATTTATTTAATCGAATAAAGTTTCTTTCGGCTCTTCGCCGTTTTGTTTTTTATCGGCAAACAACATTGTTCCGGCTAAAGGCAAAAAGCGCGTCCAATTGCCTTCTTTGTCTTCGTCGGCTTTAATTGCAAGCTTGTAGGCGTTTGCCTTTGCGCTTAATTCGTCGGCATGGTATAGAACAATAGCCTCCAAAGTTTTCGGTTCCACGGGCGATGCATGTTCGAGTTTCCCTTGATGACTTAAAACCAGATGGAGCAATAACGTGAGTAATTTTCCGGGGAAGTTTTCAATTTTATCCGCAGCTTCTTGAATTCTCAACGCGGCTATTGTTATATGTCCGAGAAGTCTTCCCTCATCGGTATAATCGAATGAGTTTTCGTAAGTAAGCTCTTCGGTTTTGCCAAAGTCGTGCAAAACAGCTCCGGTAAGCAAAAGGTCTCTGTCAAGTTCCGGATGAATTTTACACATTAAGTCGCAAATCTTTAATATCTCAATTGTGTGTTCCAACAATCCGTGAACGTAGGAATGATGCCAGGCTTTTCCGGCGGGAACGTTAATATATTTCTCGAAAGTTTTCTTATCCAAAATTTTATCCAATAATTCCCGCAAGAAACGGTTTTGTATTGAATTCACAAAACTGTTGAATTCATCAATCATCTCATTCAAATTACGTTCGGAAACAGGTAAAAAATCTTTTTGCGAAACATTATCGGATTCGTTTGCCAAATCAATTGAGACAATTCTTATTTGCGGTTGATTGTTAAACTCTTCGATTACGCCTTCAACCCTTACAACGTCTCCCTCTTTTGCTTTGGAAAGAAAATCTTCGAAGTTATCCCAAATTTTTGCGGGGAAAACTGCGGATTTATCCCTCAGTTCCAGACTCAAATAATTTTTGTTAGCCCGGGTGGTTTTCGTCTCCATTTTGTTAAGGAGAAGGAAATGTTTTACCTCGTCACCCTTTTTCAACTGCGAAAGTTCTTTTTGATTTAACATATTACACCTTCTCGACTAAACTGTCTCTGGGAATTTGAACAACGACCGAGCGCCTTAACAAATCGATTGTAACAGCAAGCATTTGTTCTTGATTTGTGGTTTTATAAACAACTCCTTCAATTCCCGCAAAAGGTCCCGAAACTATTTTAACTCTCGATCCCACTTTTATCGCATCCCTTACGAAAACTTCCACGTTTTTCTCGAGCATTTTTCTCAAATTTTCAATTTGCCAATCCGGAACCACCGCCGGTTTTCCGTTGAAATAAATTGTTCTTACAATTGCATATTGTTCAAGAGCAATCAAACGTTCTTTTTCGTTAGCATGAATAAAAATATAACTTTTAAATAACGGTTCTTTAACTTTCTTCTTTCTGTCGCTCCACTGTTTTAACCTTGTAACCGTCGGCAGAAAATATTCTATGCCGCAAGCTTTTAATTGCTGCTCGGCTTTAAATTCGTGCCGGGGTTTAGTATAAAGAGCAAACCAATATTTATTTCCGTTATTTTGTTCCATTTAAGCTCCGGTGGTTTTTCCTTTGCAATCAACTTGTTTATAAGTTGACCGATACGGTCAGCATTTCAGCCAACTCATTTTTATCTATAGGAAAATTAAGAAAATTGTTTATTCCGAATTTTAAATATTTTTCTTTTACGGAATCGTTCATATTTTCGGAATATACGATGACGGGAATGTTTTTAAGCGAATCTTTGTTTTTCAAGGTTTCCACGAGTTGCGCGCCGGTTAAAAGTTGCAAGTGATGATTTAAAATAATCAACGAAGGAATTTTCTCTTTGATTATATTCATCGCTTCGTAACCGTTTTCCGAGTAAATCGTATCAAAATCTTTAAGTGTGCGGGGAATAACTTCCGAGAAAACAGCGGACGGCAAATTACCCGTAATTACCATCACCAAATTATTTGCTTCGGGTATTGTGAAATGGAATTCGCTTCCTTCGTTTTCTTTTGAGTAGAACCAAATTGTGCCGTTATGCTTTTCTATAATTTCTTTCACCAATGCCAAACCCAAACCGGTTCCTTTTTCTCCGGAAGTTCCGGTCTGGGAGTATTTCTCTTCTATCTTAAATATTTTATGTTGATTTTTCTCTTCTATTCCCGTTCCTTCGTCTTTAATCATTATCTCTATCATCTTTTCTTTAAATCTGTTTGCCTTCACGTATATTTTTTTATCGGCATGCGAAAATTTAATGGCGTTACTCAGTAAATTGGTAACGGCTTGGTTTATTAACCTATCGTCGGCATTTATATACAAGCCGTCTTCTACGTTTACGGTAATTTCTATGTTTTTACGAATTGCGGCGCCGGTTAAAACCGAAACACAATTGTTTATAACATTTTTAACATCCAAACGCCGCGGTTCTATTTTCATTTTGCCGGTTTGCAAGCGTGACCAGTCGAGCAAATAATTGACAAGCTGAAGTTGGGTTTGAGCCGCTTCGTTAATATATTCGAGATATTCCCGCCGTTCGGCTTCGGGTAAATCTTCTTCGTTAAGTAAAATTTCGGAAAAACCGAGCAAACTGGAAAACGGCGCGCGCAAATCGTGCGAAACGATGGAAATCAATTTATCTTTCGAAGCGCTTAATTCTTTAACCTTGTTAACGGTTTCAATCAGCTCGTTTTCTTTCTCTTTATATTCGTTAACGTCTTCCACTAACCCGATGACATATTCAATTCTGCCCGCTTTATCTCTGATGATTTTAATGGAATCCCTTACCCAAATTAAGTTTCCGTCTTTTTTTTCAATGCGGTATTCTACCGTAAATTCGTTCAGGGAATTATCCCTTGCGGCATTAAGCAAATAATCTTTTACTTTTCTCAGATCGGCATTGTATATCATTCCGAAATAATTACCGTCCAGTCCGTTTATTTCATCGTTGGTGTATCCGGTCAAATTTTCCACCGAATCGGAAAACAAAAAATTATTGTCTTTACTCAGATACACAAACAGCCTTTCGGAAGCATTGAGAGAATCGATTAACAACTCGCTCATGTCTTCTTTGGTAAGACCGTTAATTCCGCCGGTGTTGGATTTTTCTTTTTCTGTTTCCATTAAATTCAGTTTATCGATTAATCTTCGCGATTAATTATTTAACAAATATACTAATCGATATAAATAAAATGTAGATAAATTTATTTTGTTTTAGTTTAATCTTCATCAAGCGGTTTTGTCGGGATATTAAGTTCTTCCATTTTTCTGTATAAGGAAGAAAGTCCGATGCCAAGCACTTTAGCCGCTTTATCCTTATCGTAATTGTATTTTTTTACGATGGAATAAATATGTTCGCGCTCGAATTTTTTAACCGCTTCTTTTAATTGTTCGGGATAAGGCGTTTCCGATTTATCGCCGTTAAGATAATCCGCCAAATCGTTGGGGGTAATAATTTCGCCGTGCGCAAAAATTACCGCGCGCTCAATAATATTTTCCAATTCCCTTACGCCGCCGCGCCAGTTATGCGCCATCAAAATTTTCATCGCTTCGTTATCCATTCTAAGCAAAGGTTTTCCCATTTGATTACAATACTTTTCGATAAAGTGATTTACGAGAAGCGGGATATCGTCTTTCCGTTCGTTGAGCGACGGCAAACGAATTTCCACAACGTTTAATCTGTAAAACAAATCTTCCCGGAATTCACCGGATTTTGTCTTTTCGTATAAATCTTGATTTGTTGCGGCAATAATTCTTACGTCCGTTTTAACGGGAATCGTTCCTCCGACGGGCAGAAACTGTTTGTCTTCTATGGCGCGGAGTAATTTTACTTGTAAATTAAGCGGCAAATCTCCTATTTCATCAAGGAATAACGTGCCGCCGTCGGCAACTTTGAACAATCCGTCTTTATTTTCCGTAGCTCCGGTAAAAGCTCCTTTCTTATGACCGAACAATTCGCTTTCTATTAAGTTTTCTGATATTGCCCCGCAGTTTATCGGTAAAAATATTTTGTTTTTTCTTTGACTGTTATAATGAATTGCCTTTGCCACCAATTCTTTACCCGTTCCGCTTTTACCGAAAATAAGCACATTGCTCGTTGTAGGCGCAACTTGTTTAATAAGCTCGAAAACTTTTTGCATCGGTTCGCTTTTTCCGATTATATTTTCGAAACCGACGGGAGCGGAAATTCTTTGCCGCAAAGCTTTATTTTCCAGAACGGCTTTTTTATAATTCAGCAATCTTTTAATTCGTATTATCAGGTCATCGAACTCTATCGGTTTTATGAAATAATCGACCGCGCCTTTTCTTAAAGCATTAATCGCGCTGTCAATCGATGCGTATGCGGTCATTATTATAAAAAAACTTTCGGGCGAATATTGATTTGTTTTGTCGAGTAATTGAATCCCGTCCCATTTGGGCATTTTAATATCGGAAATGATAATATCGAAATCATCGGATTTAATTTTTTCGAGAGCTTCTTCGCCGTCCGAAGCCGTTTCTGTCTGGAATCCTTCTTCTTTAAGAACAAACCCGATTGAATCGCGGATTGCTTTTTCGTCGTCGACCACTAAAATTTTAGCGCTCATTTTTATTCCTTAATTTTCTTTTTCGTTTGTATTAATTGGTAATATTACGGAAAATTTACTTCCCTTGTTTAATGTGCTCGATACTTTAATATCGCCGCCCACTTTTTTTACGATGTTATAACTGATTGCCAAACCGAGTCCGGTTCCTTTTCCCACTTCTTTAGTGGTAAAAAACGGATCGAAAATTTTACCGATGTTTTTACTGTCAATTCCACAGCCGTTATCGATAATATCGACATAAATATTTTTTTCATCGTGCGATGAAATCACTTTGATTTTTCCCCTGCCTTCTATCGCATCGAGAGCGTTGATAAGAATATTAATAAAAACTTGAACGAATTGATCGGGAACAATTTTGATAAAAGGCGATTTTTCATCAAGGTTCGTTTCAAAAACAACTTCTTTTACGCGTTTATCGTATTTTACAATTCCCAAAGCGGTTTTAACCACATCGTTAATTTGCGTAACTTCCTCAACGTTGCTCGGCGGTCTGGAAAGATCCACCAATTCCCTAACTATTTTGGAAATTCTATCTATATTTTCTTTGATATTGGAAAGCTGTTCTTTCACAAACAAATCGTTGGAACGTCTTTGCAAAATTTGCACGAGCGAAGAAATGGAAGTTAACGGATTTCCTATTTCGTGAGCCACCCCGGCTGCCAATTGTCCGATTACCGCCAATTTCTCCGATTGGTCAATTTGCTGTTGAAGTCTTTTTACTTCCGTTACGTCTTTAATAATTACCGTTCTGCCGTAATAATTTCCGGTTCCGTTTTCGAGTTTGGTCACGTTAAGTTGAACCGGGATGGTTTCCCCGTTTTTGGTTTTTCTCTCCGTTTCGTAATTTTCCAAAGAACCTTTTTTGCTTACTTCTTTTTTGATATAATCCAACTCGTCCTTATGTTCTTCATCCGATGGAATAAGATAAGAAGAAGGCTTTCCTATAATTTCGGATTGAGTGTAACCGAAAATTTTTTCCGCGCCTTTGTTCCACGCCACAATTTTTTCGTTACGGTCGATTACCATAATTGCGGCATCCGAAGCTTGAAGAATATTTTGAAGATACTGGCGGCTTTGCTCGAGTTGGGAAGTAAGGTTTTCCAAATTGGCATTTAGTTCTTTTGTTTTTCTTTCTTGATAATACATGCTGAACCGCGCAAAAACCATTTCAATCAACTCATCCAAAAAACCGATAACAACCAGCGGATCGAATTTTTCTTTGTCTTTCTTATTTAAATGATTTATTACCGCATTTCTGCCGTAATTAAAAATCTGACTAATCTCCAAAAGATTCAATTTCGACCGTGAGAACAAGTCATACGAATTTTCAAGAAATTTATCGAAATCTCCGTTCCCCTTTGAAGAAACCAATTTAGAAAACAACTCGATACAATCTTTACCGAATTGTTTTATTTCTTCACCTGTTACATTGCCCTTGAAAACCGCCGCGGCTTTTTCGAACCATTCGCTTAAAATGGAATCGCTGTATTTATTAAATAAATCGTAAATAATTTTTTTCATTTTGTAAAAAACACTTTTGCTACGTCTACTAATAACGCCGGTTTATTTACCAAAGCAGTTTTAAAAATGTTTCCGAGCGAACGTTTTTCAACGGGAAGTTTAACGGCGGCATGCGCAATACTGTTAAATTGCTCGTCCGAAAAATTGTAAATCCCGTTTTTTATTCTGTCAAAAATCCGGTGTCTTTTGCCCAAGCGGTCGTTCCACCGTTTTTCGTATTCGAAAATATGATCCGGGTTTTTGTTCAAAATCGATTCCGCCGCAACGGTTCCTGCAATACTTCCGCCAATCATTCCGCTTGCAATTCCGCCTCCGGAAAGCGGATTAACCTGTCGTGCTGCATCACCTGCCAACATAATTCCGGGCGCAACAATTTTTTCAAGAGTTGGAACGCACGGAACGCCGCCGGCAATTACGGTTAAAACGGAAGCGCCGGGATAATGCTTTTCCATAAAATTATTGAGATAAGTTAAAGCGCTTTTTTTTCTGTTCCTATCACCGCCAATTCCCAATCCGATGTTAGCCGAATTTTTGTCTTTCGGGAAAATCCAGAAATATCCTTGCGGTGCAAATTCTTCCCCGAAATAAAAATAACATGTTTCCGGATCTACCGAAATATTGGCTGCCGTAATTTGCACGGCACTCTCCATATCTCTGAAATCGATATGCGTTTTCAATCCCGCCCATCTTCCCACGCGGGATTCTACGCCATCAGCAGCAATCACTATTTCAGCGGATATTTCTTTTTGTTCGCCTTGGTGTTCGTATTTCACTCCGGAAACCTTGTCACCGTCGAACAACAATCCGTTAACGTATGCGCGTGTCATAATTTCCGCGCCGGCTTTCGCTGCGGTTTTAGCCAATTCGTAATCGAAAATACGCCTTTCCAAAATATAGCCTTCCTCTTCCAACGGAATTACCACTTCGGTTCCATCCGGAGCGATAAACGAAAATTTATCGATAGTTGTAGCAATAAATTTCGGATCCGAAGGTATAAATTCTTCGATTCCCTTTCTGCTAACCGCTTCGCCGCACCGCACGGGATAACCCACATCGCGGTCCTTTTCAAGAACCAACACCGAAATTCCTTTTTCGGCGGCAAATCTTGCAGCCATAGAGCCCGCCGGTCCCGCACCGACAACAACTACGTCGTATTTATTTTTCTGCATTCTTCTTCACTCCGTTTCTGTTGAAAACAAGGACTTCAATCGGGCAGGACCATACGCACTTTGCGCAATTGGTGCATAATTCTTCTATAATAAAGATTTCGGCTTCTTTTAATTCTATTGCGTCTTCCGGACAAACGCCAACACAGCAACCGCAAAAATCGCATTTATCGGGAAGAATTTCTATCATCAACAAGGTTTATCCCTTTCTTAAATATGAGAAAACAAAGATACTGAATGGGTTAGTCAATTTAAAGAATTAATAATGTTTCGCAAAATTATTGTAACGACTTGATAAAAATGTCAGTGTTATAACTCGATAGAAATGTCAGTAACAATTTTGCATTTGCACCTTAAAACAATCCGATTCTTAAGAATTTCCACGTTTCACCGATAATAAAACGGAGAAAATGTCTCATCAACGGGATAACTGTGGAAATAGTAAAAAACAAACAAATAAAATCGAAAAAAAGAGAATCCGGGTCAAAAGGAAATTTATTTTATTCGATTTTCGAATCGAACGGCAGCGGAATTTGTGTGGTTGCCGAAAACGGATTTATAGTTCGCGTAAACGAAGCTTTTGCACAAATGGTCGGATATTCCGTTGAAGAATTAACCGGGGAAAAATTCGAAATCCTTTTACCTGTCGAAGAGAAAATATATTCCACATTTCCGAAATCTTACAAACACGGTTCCGACCAAATAACTAAAAAAGAACTTAAACTTAAACGAAAAAACGGCACTTACCTGTATGTTTTTGCAACGGACATAATTGTAACGGACGATAACGGAGCCAAAAACAGAGTAATTACTGCGGTTGATATTTCCGACAGAATGCAAAGCGAACTAATCCGCTCGGTTTTGCTTAAAATTTCTCAAGAAGCAACCGTTGCGGAATCCCCTGAAGATATTTTCGATTCGGTTCAAAGTGCAATCAGTCAATTAATTCCCATCGATAACATTGCGATTTATCAAATCCGGAAATTTAACGGTAAACACGAATTAAACAATGTATTTCTGCGTGGGAAATCGAGAAACAATCAAACTGACTATTATTTATCTTCGCTTGTTTACGAAAAAAAGAAAAGTTTGCTTTACAAGAAAACCGAAATAAAAAACATAACATCTTTTAAAAGAATAACCGGAGAAAATATTCCCGAATACTTTATCGGTGTTCCGCTGAAAAGCAAAAACAAAATTAACGGAGTGTTATCGGTTCAAAGTTTCGAGCGCGAACCGGCATTTTCGGAAAAAGAGAAAAAAACCCTCGAATTAATTGCGGATCAAGTTTCAAGGGTAATCGAGCGGAAAAATTACGAAGAAGAATTGAAAGCGGCAAAAGAGAGAGCGGAAGAATTAAGCAATATGAAATCGGAATTCCTTTCCCAAATCTCCCACGAAGTGCGGACGCCCTTAAGCGCAATTTTAAGTTTTTCCGCGCTGCTTGAAACCGAACTTAAAGATAATCTTTCCGACGAACTCCGTGAAAGTTTCGATGTAATTAAACGCAGCAGCGAAAGATTGAGAAGAACAATAGAATTAATGTTAAACGCTTCCCAAGTTAAAAGCAAAAAATTCGATTTGAACTTTGTTAACATTGAATTAACAAAGCAAATCATCGAACCGGTTGTAAATCAATTCAAAGAGCAACTGGAAAAAAGTAATTTGGAATTGGAAGTAATTAACGAAGCGGGAAGATGTGAAATTGTTTGCGATAAAAAAACCGTAAAAGAATTGATAACCCACATAATCGATAATTCGGTAAAATACACAAAACAAGGAAAGATCGAAATCCATATATTCCGAAATGATGCCGGCAATCTACAAATAAATATTTCGGATACCGGAATTGGAATTTCGGATAAATACTTACCTCACATTTACGATATTTTTTCACAAGAAGAAAGCGGTTATACCAGAAGATACGATGGCGTTGGGCTTGGTCTTACATTGGTTAAAGAATATGCGGAAATAAACAACATCGAACTAAACGTAAAAAGCAAAAAAAACAAAGGCACTGTGTTTTCTTTAATTTTTAAATAACTCAACTTTTCGATATTTGCGATAAAAATCAGACTTCCCTTCCGTGTTTTTTCATTATTTCTTCCCAGGTTTCGAAATCGAGCTGTTCCGATTCCTCGATTAACAAAATCGGAATATCGTCTTCTATTCTGTATCTTCTTCTCGTTTGTTTATCGGTAGAAACAAGAAAATCCCCGTCAAGCACCAAATCCGCTTTTGTTTCGGGGCAACAAAGAATTTCCAAAAGCTCTTTACTTATCATATTTTTCTCCGAATATATTGTTTATGTGATCTGCGATAAATAATGTTATTTCAAAATTACCTAATTTTCCGTTATTGAAAAAGGGATTACTTTATGGAGACCCAAAGAATATTCAACAACCTTCCGAAATTGGAAACGGAAAGACTTGTTCTCAGAAAACTTCTCTACAAAGACGTAAACGATATTTACAGTTACGCCCACGACGAAGAAGTAGCCCAATACGTAATGTGGGACGCACATCATTCGGAATTGGAAACGCTCGAATTTTTAAATGTAGTGATTGAGCTTTACAATAAAAACGAACCCGCTCCCTGGGGAATCGAACTGAAAGAAACGAAAAAGATTATCGGAACAATCGGGTTTGTAAGTTTGGAATCCGAACACAACAAAGCCGAAGTGGGTTACACTTTAGCCAAACAATATTGGAACAAAGGCATTACCACCGAAGCCCTCAAAAAAGTGATTCAGTTCGGATTTGAAAAGATGAGACTCAACCGCATCGAAGCCAAATGTATTAAAGAAAACGAACAATCGATTAAAGTTTTGTTGAAAGCCGGAATGAAAGAAGAAGGATTGCTGCGCCAATATCTTTATCTAAAGAAAGACTTCCGGGATATAAAAATCTTCTCAATTTTAAAATCCGAATATTTCGGTAAGTAGCGGAACCGTTAACCAAAGATTCCGCTTTCCGTTTTACCAAAACACGGCATACAAAACCGCAAGTATCAACATCAAAACGTATGAACCGGCGTTAAACACCGAATCCGTTTTAAATATTTTCGCCGTTAACGGAATACCTTTGGGATCGTCGTCGTTCGGCGAAACGGTTAAACTTACGCCGGCAATAATTACCATGGTAATCAACAGCGTATACATCATCTGATCCATCCACGGCAAATCGATTGCGGGTAACTTTAATAAGAAGGCAACAAATATCGAAAGGACAACCCCAACAATTGCGCCCTTGTTTGTAGCCTTTTTCCAAAACAATCCCATTAAAAACACCCCGAGAATTCCCGGACTAACCAAACCGGTGTATTCTTGAATATATTGAAACATTTGCGGAACGTTGCCGAGCAACGGAGCAACGACAATAGCAATTAACAATGCTGCACCAGCGGTAATCCTTCCGACCCTTACCAATATTTTTTCCGAAGCGTTTTTGTTAAGGTAAGGTTTGTAAATATCCATCGTGAAAATTGTGGAAGTGGAATTAAGCATGGAAGCAAGCGAAGAAACGATAGCGGCGGTTAAAGCCGCAAGCACCAACCCTTTGAAACCTACCGGCACAAACGTTTTGATTAACCAAGGATAAGCTTTATCGTAATTAATTCCGCCGCCGGCTTTCGTAAAAGCTTCTTTAATTCCCGGCATTACGGTTGTGCCTTCCGGTTGCGTAAATAAAACATACGCAACTATGCCGGGTATTACAACCAAAAGCGGAATAAGTAATTTTAGAAATGCGGCAAACAAAATTCCGCGCTGACCTTGTTTAATAGATTTTGATGCAAGAGTCCGTTGAATTATATATTGATTGAAACCCCAATAATATAAATTAGCAACCCACATTCCCCCGATTAAAACGGCAATACCGGGCAAATTAAAAAATTCGGGATTATCCCTCGAAAGAATCATGTGAAATTTATCGCCGGCGGAATTTAAAATGTGAGCAAATCCGTTAATTACTCCTCCTTCGGGTGTAACGTAATCTAGAGCCAAAACGGTCGTAATAAATCCGCCAAGTATTAAAAGCATAACTTGCACTATGTCCGTCCACGCAACCGCCGAAAGTCCGCCATATAACGAATATGCCGCAGAGATAAAAGCCAATACCAAAATAGAGTAAAAAATAAGACTGCCGTCGCCAGTGCCGATTATCGTATCGATTGCTTTACCGCCGAGAAAAAGCACAGAAGTAAGATTAACGAAAATGAAAAGGGCAACCCAGAAAATTGCAAGGATTGTTTTTAAGTTTGTGCTGAACCGTTTTTCTATGAATTCCGGAATCGTATAAAGACCTTTTTCGATAAAGATAGGGAGAAAATATTTTCCGACGATTATCAAAGTAAGCGCAGCCATCCATTCGTACGAAGCAATTGCAAGTCCGATTGCAAAACCCGAACCGGACATTCCGATAAATTGCTCAGCGGAAATATTCGCAGCAATTAACGAAGCTCCTATTGCCCACCACGGAAGTGTTTTACCGGCAAGGAAATAATCTTGCGAATCCCTCTCGTGTCCTTTTTTCGTCCGGGAAACCCAAAGCCCTAAAAGAATTATACCAAGTATATAAATGCCAAAAACTGCAAAATCAAGAATTGTAAAATCCATAAAATCTCCGAATTAGTTAATAACGGAAGAAGTTTACTCTAAAAATATCATTTTTTTGTTTTGAATAGAATCATTTTGACTTTCTTAGTTGTTTAAGAAATTCATTTTATCGCATGATTCCGTTAATTCATCAGATTTAAGATCCGTACTGAATTCTTAAATTAAATTCATTACCTTTGTCATAACAAATTTGGAGAATATGTACGCCCTCGAAGTTAAAAATCTTACTAAAACATTCGACGGCTTAACTGCCGTTGACAATGCCTCGTTTAATGTACCCGAAGGTTCAATTTTCGGCTTAATCGGTAGAAACGGAGCCGGAAAAACCACAACCATAAGAATGATGATGGGAATTTACGTTCCCGATAACGGTGAAGTAATTTTAAGGGGAACAAAGGTCGGACAAGAATTCAAGAACCGCGTAGGTTATCTTCCGGAAGAACGCGGACTTTATAAAAAAATGAAAGTAATGGAAACCCTCCTTTATTTTGCCGAACTTAAAGGAAAGAAAGGGAAGGAAATTGAGAAAAAAGCCGAAGAGTATTTGGAAAAATTCGATCTTGCCGATAGAAAACAAAGCAAAATTGAAGACCTTTCAAAAGGGAACCAGCAAAAAGTACAATTTATAGCTACAATTTTACACGATCCAGAATTTATAATTTTAGACGAACCCTTTTCGGGTTTGGATCCGATTAATACAAATTTATTGGTAAACATAATTTCCGAGAAAAAACAACAAGGAAAAGTTATAATCCTTTCAACTCATTTAATGGATTTCGCCGAAAGATTGTGCGATCATATTGCAATGATAGACCACGGAAAAATTATCTTAAACGGTCAGTTGGACGAAATTAAACAGCGCTTCGGTAAAAGAAACATTAACCTGATTTACGAAGGTGATATTTCCTTTATTCACCAATTGCCTTTTATTGAAAAAATAACGGATTTTGGAAATTCCACGGGAATAAAAGTTACCGAAGATTCCAAGATTCAAGAACTGTTGAAACTATTGATTGAAAATAACGTTACGATAAAAAAATTCGATGCAAACGATATTACGCTTCACGAAATATTTATTGAATTAGCCGGACAAGAAGAAAACAACGGGGGGTTACATCATGTTTAATTACAGAACCCTTGCGGTGATGAAACGTGAACTTAGAGAAAAACTTTTTTCCAAAACTTTCATTTTCATGACGCTGCTCATACCGCTTCTTATGTTTTTAATGCTCGGCTTCCAGACTTTTGTAATGACTTACGAAGGGGACGAAAATACAACTCTGGTTATCGTATCGGAATCGGAACAAATTACGGAAAAAATGAAGGAAGAATTCAAAGACCGTCCTTTCGTAAAAAACGGCTACTATAAAATCGATTTCAAAACGATGAATGAAAACGAATTCGGTTTGTTCCTTAATTCCGTACGTCAAGATTTATTGGACGAAAAACTCACCGGTGTCGTTTACATCCCCGAAAGCGCGCTTCAAAACAAAAATGTAGAATACTTTTCGAAAAACCCAAACAACAATGTTGTGTTCAAAAAAATAGAAGGCATCATCAATTCGGCGTTAGTCGATTTGTATTTTGCAAACAAATTGATTTCCACCAAAGATATAGAATACCTCAGCAAAAGTATAGATTTCAATTCTTTTAGAATTTCAAGGGAATTGGGCGTTGAAAAAGAAGGATACGGAAACCTGGTTGTTTCTTTCGTACTTACTTTTTTACTTTATTTCAGTCTTATTTTTCTCGGCACAATGATGATGCGTTCGGTTGTAGCCGAAAAAACGAACAGAATTGTGGAAGTGCTTTTATCTTCCGTAAACCCTTTGGAGTTAATGGTCGGCAAAATTCTCGGCACCGGAATTACGGGTCTTGCACAAATGGCTATTTGGCTTTCGCCGTTAATTTTGGTGATTTCCACAAATTGGTTCACGCTTCCGGAAGATTTTATCTTTTCAATCAAGCTTCCATACATCCTTTATTTTTTGTTTAACTTTTTTGTAGGATTAATTACATTTCTTGGTTTATTCGCAATGGTCGGAGCAATTTTCGATAACGACCAGGATGCTCAATCGGCTATTTGGCCTGTAATGATGTTGATAATGATTCCGTTTTTCGTTGCAATTTCCCTTCCCAGCAACCCAACAAGTCCTATTGCCAAAATCGTTTCGCTTGTTCCGTTCGGTTCTTTAATGGTTATGCCCGCGCGAATGTCGATTACCGAAGTTCCCGCAATCGAAATAATATTTGCAAGTATAATTAATCTCATTACGATGTTTGGGGTTTTCTGGTTGGCGGCAAAAATTTACAGAGTGGGAATTTTGAAAACCGGCAAAAAACCGAAATGGAACGAAGTAATTCAATGGCTAAAATACAGCGGTTAATAATCGCTGATGTGATAAAAAAAATCCGGCTTTATTAATATAAAACCGGATTTCCGCTTGTGAATTTTATTTCTTAAATGTATAAATATCTCTTGATTTTTTTAGTCGGTGTTTTCTCGAACGGCTCCGGTTGTTCAACTATTCCGCTGATTCTCGAAAACGAAGATACTTTTTCGTTGGTCGCTTTCAATATGGAATCAAGAATAGCTTGAATTTTCTTGCGCGCATCGGGATCCGGAATTCCGTGCAAATTAAACTCATCGTCCAACTCTTCATAATTTAAGTGTACTTTGGCTATTAATTTTCCGTCTTTTTCATAAACCAACGATTCAACCACATACGGCAAATCGTTAATTACGCCTTCTATTTGTTCGGGATAAATGTTTTTTCCGTTCGGACCGATAATAACGTTTTTCGATCTTCCGCGAATAAACAAATACCCTTCTTCATCAATGTATCCGAGATCGCCCGACTTAAACCAACCGTCTTCGGTAAAAACCGATTTTGTTGTTTCGGGATCTTTATAATAGCCTTTCATTACATTCGGACCTTTAATCAAAACTTCGCCTTCGCCGGTTTCCGGATCGGGATTATCTATTTTAATTTCCATACCTTCAAGAGCTCTTCCGCTTGCTCTGAATTTCGTATGTACGTTATCGTCTCCCGTTACAACAGGAGAAGTTTCAGTAAGTCCATACCCGATTGCATAAGGGAATCCGGCTTCTCGTAAAAATTTTTCCACATCGTAAGCGAGCGCCGCGCCGCCGATTGGGAACAAGCGGAGCTCACCGCCGAATGTATTAATAAGTTTTTTACCTGCAATTTTATGCAGTTTCTTACGTACGGGAGAAAATTTATACAACGTTTTTATAACCGGTTTCTTGGTCAATTCCGGTAACACTCTCATTTTATAAATTTTTTCTATTACCAATGGCACCGATAAAATTATAGTCGGCTTTACTTTTGCCATTGCGGGAATAAGCGCCGAAGCTGTTGGCGGTCTGTCCAAATAATAAATTTTCGCTCCGGCCATAACGGGTGTAATAAAACCGAGCGTGCATTCGAATGTATGAGCCAAAGGTAATATTGAAAGAAGCCTGTCCTCGGGAGTTATTGTTACCATTTTAAGTGTGGCAATGGCATCGTAGATTATGTTTTTGTGGGTTAACATAACGCCTTTCGAATGCCCCGTTGTGCCCGAAGTATAAACTATCGATGCAAGATCGTCTTCTTTTATTTCATCATAATCTTTGTTTATTATTTTGTAAGCCGCCGATTTAATTTTCTCGAATTCTTTCTTTCCGCTTTTGATCACTTCTTTCAAAAAAGCAGTGCTGGTTTTCGGCGGAACAACGGAAAAATCGTCGATTAAAATAATCGAATGCACGTCCTCGTAATCACAATCTTCTACTTTTTCGTAGAGTTTTGAAGAAACAAATATCGCTTTACTTCCCGAGTGGCGTATAATATGGTGAACTTCCGAAGCAGAGAATTCCGTCATTATAGGTACAACCACTGCGCCGATGGAAGTAATAGATAAATAAGCAACGCCCCAATTAGGTTGGTTTTCTCCTATCAGAGCTACACGGTCGCCCTTTCTGATTCCTTTCTCTCTTAAAAACGAAGAGATGGATTTTACTTTCTCGCCCAATTCCGAATAGGTTAATCCTTCCCCGTTAATTTTAGAAAGGGCAAGGTCGCCGTTATACTTTTCGGTAGCTTTTTTAACTACCAAATCGAAAGTTAATTTTTCTAACTCTAACATTTTGTTTTATCTTTGTTAAAAATTCAACAAATTAGTTTAAGATTTTTCTTCCCACACTTGTATTAACGTAACAATCATTTTTGTTGCGGCTTCCATATCTTGAACCGCTACATATTCCGTAATTGCATGGAAGTTATGCCCGCCGGCAAACAAATTTGGCGTGGGCAAGCCCATATAACTTAGTCTCGAACCGTCCGTGCCTCCTCTAATTGCCGATTGAATCGGTTTGATACCGAGACGTCGCAGCGCTTCCAAAGCAAATTCTTCCACTTGCGGATGTTGATCCAATATATTTTTCATATTTCTGTATTGTTCGATTACTTTGAATTCCATGGAAGAACCCGGAAAAGCTTCTACGGTTTTATCCGCAAGTTCTTTCAGTAAATCTTCATATTCTTTTAGTTTTTCGTCTATAAAATCACGGATAATAAATTTAACCGTGGTTTTTTCTTCGTTTCCGTTAATCGATACCGGATGCACATAACCTTCGCGTCCTTCGGTAGTTTCGGGAGATAATCTGTCTTTCGGAAGCAACTCGAGAAAATGCGCTGCCATTTTAATGGAGTTAATCATTTTACCTTTTGCATAACCGGGATGAACGTTCTTACCGATAAAATCTATATTAACTGCATCAGCGCTGAAAGTTTCGGTTTCCACTTCGCCTCTTGTTCCGCCGTCTATTGTGTAAGCGTATTTTGCTCCAAACTTTTTCACATCGAAATGTTCCGTTCCTCTTCCGACTTCTTCATCCGGCGTAAAGCAGATTTTTATGGTTCCGTGTTTAATTTCGGGATGTGTAACCAAATAATTCATCGCATCCATAATTTCCGCAATGCCCGCTTTGTCGTCTGCGCCCAACAAAGTTGTGCCGTCGGTCGTTATAATATCAAATCCGATCATATCTTTTAACTCGGGATTGCTATCAGCTTCAATTACTTTACCGTTTTCCAAAACAATATCGCCGCCTTGGTAATTTTTATGAATTTTAGGTTTAACGTCTTTTCCGCTAACAGCAGGCGAAGTATCAACGTGAGCAATAAAACCTATTACCGGAACATCTTTATCCGTGTTGGATGGAAGTGTTGCCATTACGTAACCCCATTCGTCCATGTGGGCATCTTCCAAACCGATTTCTTTTAGTTCTTCTACCAAATCTTTTGATAATTCCAATTGTTTGGGATCGCTGGGGAAAGTTTCCGATTCTTCATTCGATTGGGTATCGTATTTTACATATTTTAGAAAGCGGTCGACACAAGTAAATTGATAATTTTCATCAAACATTTTTACCTCAAAGTTTTGGATAATTATTTATTTTACAGATAATAATATTGAAAATGAGTTTCAATATCAATCTCAGTTTCAATCATTAAAGATACTAATAAAATTAAAGCTTTACATTTTTCAATTAACCACGGAACTTAAATGAATACTGTTGAATTAATTAAGAAAAAACGCGATGGGAAAGCGCTTTCGAGTGAAGAAATTTCGTATCTCGTTGAAAATTATACTAAGAAGAAAATTCCCGATTATCAATTTTCCGCTTTTTTGATGGCGGCATTTTTAAATGGATTAAACAAACGCGAAACATCCGCACTCACAAATTCAATGCTTTACAGCGGTAAAGTTTTAAATCTCGACGATATCCATGGTTATAAAATCGACAAACATTCTACCGGCGGCGTGGGCGATAAAACTTCGTTAATAATTGCTCCAATTGTTGCAGCTGCGGGCGTTAACGTCCCGATGATTTCCGGACGGGGTTTAGGGCATACCGGCGGAACTCTCGATAAACTCGAATCGATACCCGGATTTAGAACAAACTTATCATTAAAAGTCTATAAAAAAAATCTGAAAAAAATCGGCGCGGTGCTTATAGGTCAAACAAAAGACATTGCGCCGGCAGATAAATTAATTTACTCGTTACGGGATGTTACGGCTACAGTAGAATCGATACCGTTCATAACGGCAAGTATAATGAGCAAAAAATTAGCCGAAGGAATAGACGGTTTGGTTTTAGACGTAAAAACCGGAAGCGGCGCATTCATGAAAAAGAATTCGGATGCATCCGAGTTAGCGAATTCGTTAATTTCCACCGCCAAAAGTTTTAACAAAAAAGTAATTGCATTTATTACCGATATGAATCAACCGCTGGGGAAATATATAGGCAATTGGTTTGAAGTGTACGAAAGTATTAAAGTTCTTCAAGGCGAAAACGTAAACGATTTGTTAGAGTTATCCCTAAATCTTTCCGGGGCAATGCTGCTGTTAGGCAAAAAAGTTTCTACGTTAAAAGAAGGAATTGAACTCTCCAAAGAAATGATAAAAACCGGTAAAGCTTTCGATAAGTTTTTGCAAATTGCAGAACACCAAAACGGAAATATCTTTTTCCTAAAAAATCCCGGTAAATATCCCCGTTCCAAATACTCTGAAAAAATATTCTCCGGATCAAGCGGTTACGTAAAAAAAATAGATACTTATAAAATCGGAATGGCGGCGCTTGAACTTGGAGCGGGAAGAAAAACCAAAGAAGACAAAATAGATCCGAAAGCGGGAATTATTTTCCACACGGCGCTAGGTGAAAAACTCGCTAAAGGCAAACTTGTGGCGGAATTGTTTTCGGACAATAAAAACGGAATAGAAACCGCAAAACAACTGATCAATGATGCGGTTTTAATTTCCAAGACGAAATCAAGAAAAGCCAAATTGATAAAAAAAATAATACATTAAGTTTTAATAAATATAATTGGAGGTTCACATGGTTTTCGTAATAGCAATATTAATTGCAATTGTTTCATTCGCAGCATTTTTAAATCTAAAAAAAACCCACAGAAAACAGGAGATGACATTCGCCGGATTAGTTTCTGTTATTGCCATATTAGTAGCAATCGCGCAAATGTTTACCGTTGTTCCTGCCGGTATGGTTGGAGTAGTAGACTTTTTCGGTAAAGTAAGCGACAACACATTGAAATCGGGTGTTAATTTGGTAAACCCTTTGGCAAAAGTGGTAAAGTTTAATATTAAAACCGAAGAGATAAAAGAAGAAATGAACGTACCTTCAAAAGAAGGCTTACCCATTCAACTGGAAATAAGTTTACTTTACAAACTTAATCCCGATAAAGCAAACGAAATTTATAAAACCGTCGGACCCAATTACACCCAAATAATCCTTATTCCGCAATTCCGTTCGGTGGTAAGAGGAGTAACGGCAAGATACGAAGCAAAGGCGTTATATACCGCTTCGAGGGAAAGATTGGCAACGGAGATTACACAGGAATTAGACAGTTTGGTAGGTCCGAGAGGAATTATTATAGAACGCGCGCCGATGCGACAAATAATTTTACCCGCGCGGTTAACCCAATCGATTACGGAAAAACTTCAAGCGGAACAAGAAAGTCAGAGAATGACTTTTGTACTCAACAAAGAAAAGCAAGAAGCCGAAAGAAAAAGAATAGAAGCTCAGGGTATACGCGATTTTCAGAGAATCGTTTCCGAAGGGATAAACACTAATTTACTAAGGTGGAAAGGAATAGAAGCAACAGAAAAATTAGCAAATTCACCAAATACAAAAGTTGTGGTAATTGGATCGGGAAAAGACGGATTACCGATAATCTTAGGAAACAACTAAACACAACATGGAGGGAGATCTTAATTTATGGCTATGCCGACAAAGATCGAGTTAAAAGACAAAGATACATTAACAATAGTTTGGGATAACGGTAAAACATATAATTATCCGCTTAAATTCTTAAGGGATGAATCTCCGGATGCCGGAAACAAAGGCGAGACTATTCTGTGGAAACATTATCCGCCTCCGCCCCAAGGTCCCGATAAACCCGGTAAATATGAAATTGCCGCGATTGAACAAGTTGGCAGTTACGCAATTCAAATCCGTTGGAAAGACGGTTATGACCACGGGATTTATTCGTGGGATCTACTACTCCGGTGGGGAGAACTTCTCGAGAAACAAAACGAAAACAATCAATAAAAGGGAAACCGGTACAGGTTTCCCTTCTCCGGTTTTTAGTTAGATAAATTACAAACAACATCTTCGAGTTCAAAATGAACAAGAGAATCTTAAATCTTTACAGATTAATCGGTCAATA
Source organism: Melioribacteraceae bacterium (assembly GCA_027030245.1). Classification (GTDB taxonomy): domain Bacteria; phylum Bacteroidota; class Ignavibacteria; order Ignavibacteriales; family Melioribacteraceae; genus BMS3ABIN04. Next base: position 72,557 of record JALVFE010000032.1, on the reverse strand, counting down.
TTTTTTCTACATCGCAATTAGCGGACTGCTGTTGTTTTTTTTAATACGGGAATTTGAAACCGCCACCGATGTTACCTTCAACCAAGGTGAAGTGGTTTTCACGGTATCCGATCTTCTGAACAACGTAAACGAAGCCCATCTGAATTTGCAATATTTCCGCGATTATCATAAATCCGAATACTGGACTAATTTTAATTCTCATATTAATAAAGCTCATGAGGAATTAGACCTAATCTTAAACGGCTGGAAAAAAGACGGGAAAGAAATCCTTCCGGTACGGTTCGGCAAAATAAGAACAGACTTGAGTAAAACAAAAAACTTAATCGACGAAATTATTTTGCAAACAAGAAAATTCAGATTAAATGAAAACCCTGACGCTTTCGACAAAAGAATAAACGATATCCATTTAAAATTTACGAATGTTTCTTCTTTAATAAACAATGCAAAAGCATTTATATACAATCATTTTAACATAACAAGAAAGAATTTTTATAAATATAAAGTTCTCTCCATCATTTTCTCAACAGTTTTATTGTTCGTGCTGGGATTTGTTCTTGTTGCAAAAGACAGGCAAAAAGCAAAAAACTTAAAACTATTAAATATAGCCAACATTAATTTAAACAATAAAATTAAAGAACTGACCGAAACAAGCAGAAAATTACAAACCGAAATCAACATAAATAAAACAATCCTAAAAACGACACTAAACGGATTTCTGCTGACCGATACAAACGGGACTATTGTTGACGTGAATCCCGCTTATTCCCAAATGACCGGATATTCTTTGAACGAAATAAAAAACATGAATATTCGAGATTTGGAAGCCCAAATCCCTCAAGATAAAATCAAGGAACTTATTGAAGAAATACTAACAAAAAGAAAAGCCCGCTTCGAAACAAAGCACAAATGTAAAAACGGATCATTAATTGATTTGGATGTAAGCGTTTCTTTGTTGGAAATTGACGGTGAGACCTTCATTGCGGCATTTTTGAATGATATTACGGAAAGAAAAAAAATAGTTGCCAAATTGGAAAAAGACGAAAAACGGTACAGAATAATTTTGAACAATATAGACGAAATTGTGTATCAAATAGATTGCGTAAATCCCGGAAAACTCTTTAACGGCAAAGTGGTTTTTATCAGTCCGAAAACCGAAAAGATTATGGGCATAAAGCAAGAAGAGTTTTACAAAGATCCGAGAGTTTGGTTTGAAAATGTTCATCCCGATGATGTTGAAAACGTAAAAAAATCCACGCAAGAAATAGTAAGCAAAAAAGGCTCCGGTCAAAGAGATTACAGAATTAAAAATATTAAAACAGGAGAATACCGTTGGATAGAAGACAGAATTACCACACTAGTTGACAGCGAAAATAATTTTTTAGGAATAGTTGGGGTTGCGCGGGATATAACCGAATGGGTAATTGCCAAAAAGAGATTGGAAGAAAATGAATTGCGTTATCGAACCCTATTCGATTTAGCGCCCAACGGTATAATGCTGGAAGATAGAAACGGAAATATTATTGATGCCAACAAAACCCTTTACGAAAACTTCGGCTATGAAAAAGGGGAACTTATCGGAAAAAACGTAAAAATTTTCACCCATCCCGAAAACCTTGAAAGCTTCGATCGTAATATAGAAAAGATAATGAATGGCGAAACATTAAGGCATACACTGAAAAGTATAAAAAAAGACGGGAGTGAAATTTACGTACGGTTGAGCGAAACAAAAATTCATCTGCCTAATTTGGAAGAAGGCATTTTATCGATTTCCGAAGATATTACCGAACTGGTTAGAATGCAAGATGCTTTGAAAAAAAGCGAAGAGAAATACAAAAAGCTTATCGAAATTTCTCCTATCGGGGTTACGATTCTTAAAGAAGGTAAAATTGTTTACGCGAACCCTGCTTTAGCGGAAACTTTGGGATTCAAAAATACAAACGAACTTTTGGGCAAATCCATAATCGATTTTGTACATCCCAAGTATCTGCAATTTGCACAAAGACGATTGAGGAACTTGACCGATAAAAAACAATCAAAAGTAAATCTTGCGGAAGAAAAATTCATCAAAAAAACAGGTGAAGAAATTGACGTTTTGGTGGTAGGACAGCAAATAGAATTTGAAGGCGAAGACGCCGTACAAGGCTATATTTATGATATCACCGAACAAAAAATGCTTAACCTGGAATTACAAAAAAGCAAAGAGCAATTAAAAGAAGCCCAGCATATTGCAAGACTTGGAAATTGGCAATGGGATTTGCAAACAAACGAAATCGAATGGTCGGACGAAATTTTTAACATTTTTGAAATTCAACCGAACGAAATAGAGAAATCATATGAAACGTTTAAGAATATGGTATACGAAGAAGATAAAAAATATGTCGAGAAAAAAATAAACTCGGCAATACGGTTGAAAAAAACATTCGATATCATTCATCGGATATATTTGAAAAACGGAAAAATAAAATACGTTCAAGCCAGAGGAAAAGTTTATTACGATACCGACGACAACCCGCTACGTGTAGTTGGGACTTTACAAGACATAACCGAATTAAAACAAACCGAATTAGCGCTTCAAGAAAGCGAAAGACGGATATCGGGAATAATGAAAGCTGCACCCATCGGTATCGGATTGGTGAAAAACAGAGTTTTGGATTACGTAAATGATTATTTATGTAATTTTCTCGGTTATACAAAATCCGAGATGGAAGGAAAACCCACCGAATTATTTTATCCGAACAAAGACGAATATCAAAAAATCGGCGAACTTTATCAAATTGCCGCTCAAAAAGGCGTTGCTTCGGACGAAGCGGTTATTCAATGTAAATCGGGCAAGCTCGTCAATGTAATTATTAGCCTTTGTCCGCTTGATAAAAATGATTTATCACAAGGTTCTATCTTCTCTGTGCTGGATATTACTGAAAGGAAACAAATTGAAAACCATCTTAAATTCGAAGAAGCACGCTATCGCGGTTTATTCGAACATGCACCGATTTCCATTTGGGAAGAAGATTTTCACGAAGGTAAAAAGTACATAGACGAACTAAAACAAAAAGGAATTAAAGATTTTAACAAATACTTCACCGAAAACCCAGACGAGTTAAAAAAAATGATTGGTTTGGTAAAAATTATAAATATCAATAATGAAACGGTTAGAATGCTAAAAGTAAAAAGCAAGCGGCAAATTTTACAGGGTCTTGAGCAAATGTTCATTCCGGAATCGATAGAAACTTTTAAAGATGAGATTTCCCTACTCGCCGAAGGTAAAACCAAATTTGCCCAGGAAAGTAAACAAAGAGATTTCACGGGCAACATTCAAGATATATTTGTAACCGTATCTATTGCTCCGGGTTTCGAAAAAGATTGGAAACGGGTTTTCGTAACAATTCTGGATATAACCGAACAAAAAAGATATACCGAAACCATTAAAGCTTCGGAAGCAAATTTGAGGTCTTTAATTGAAAGACGGCAAGAAGCAATATGGAGTATTGATAAAAATTATAACTTTATAATATTTAATAATTATGCAAAGCAAAAGTACAAGCAAATATACGGAATAATACCACGTAAAGGCAAAAACACATTAGACGGTTTAACGGATGAACTGAAACGTTTGTGGAAACCTAAATATGATGAAGCATTAAAAGGAAACAGAATTCACTTCGAATTCAACGAAAAATTTGATGGGCAAATCCATTATTTTGATGTTTATTTGACGCCAATTGTTACCGATAACCGGGTAACAGGAGTATCCGTGATTGCTATTAATATAGATGACAAAATAAAACAAGAAAGTCAATTAAGGTATCAAGCCAAACTGCTTGATTCCGCTCAAGATGCAATTATTGCTAGTAAAGATTATGAGATGGATACCGACCTAAACCACACAATTACATATTGGAACAAAGGCGCCGAAAGATTATACGGATGGAAAAAGGAAGAAGTGCTCGGAAAGAGAATTCTTGACGTATTAAAATCGCAACCGGTAAATACCACTTTTGCCCAAATAGGCAAAGAAATTTCAGAGCGTGGCGAATGGGTCGGCGAAATTATTCAACACAACAGAAAAGGTGAAAGAATAATTTCCCTAACATCCATTAATGCAGTTTACGAAAACGGAAAAATTGTAGGCACATTCGGAGTAAACCGGAATATTACGGAATTAAAAGAAACCTACAACAAATTGGAAGAAAGTCAAAAACAACTTCAAGCATTGGCGGAATACCTTGAAAAAATTAGGGAAGAAGAAAGAACCTATATTGCAAGGGAAATCCACGACGACCTCGGACAAACTTTAACGGCTTTGAAAATTGACCTTGCATGGCTGACTAAAAATTTAGGTAAATCCAAAGGTAACATAGAAAACAAACTGAACGATATGATTAAATTGGTCGACCGCACAATTAAAACCGTTCAAAAAATCTCTTCACAACTGCGACCCGGAATATTAGACGACTTGGGATTTGTAGCCGCAATAGAATGGGCTACATCCGAATTTCAACAACGGACGGGTATCGGATGCAACTTGCAGATTAATCCCGAGTTTTTTGATTTGAAAGAGAATTTTTCCGTTGCACTTTTTAGAATTTATCAGGAAATTTTAACAAACATTTCCCGGCACGCAAATGCGCATAATGTTAAAATTGTTATTGCAAAAAATGAGAATTCGGTTAAGCTTTTCGTAAAAGACGACGGGAAAGGAATCGACAAAAATAAAATAGATGATCCGAAATCTTTGGGGTTACTCGGAATTAAAGAAAGAGTAAGAGGTTTGAAAGGAAATTTGAAAATCGCAGGCGAACAAGGGAAAGGCACAACTATCGAAATTGTTCTTCCGTTAAAGGGAAAAGCAAAATGAAATTACTGATTGCCGACGATCACGCTATTGTGCGGGAAGGATTAAAACAAATAATTTCCGAAATACCGGAAATACAAGAAATAGACGAGGCTTCGGACGGATTTGATGTTTTCTTAAAATTGGAAAAATCAAAATACGATATACTTTTACTCGATATTTCCATGCCTGGCAAAAGCGGATTGGATGTTCTGAAAGAAGTAAAAGAACGATATCCCGGAATATCCGTACTTGTTCTAAGCGTACACTCCGAAGAACAATACGCAAAAAGAGTTCTGAAAGCCGGTGCAAACGGTTTTATTCCCAAACATGCAGATCCGGAAGAACTGAAAAAAGCGATATTAAAAGCATCCGAAGGGAAAAAATATATTACTTCTCACCTTGCCGAAATGCTAGCGGAAGAAATAGCCGGAAGTAAAAATCAACCTGCACACGAAATTTTATCCGACAGGGAATTTCAAATCTTAACGATGATTGCAAAAGGCTATTCCAACAAAGAAATATCGGAGACATTGTTCTTAAGCGATAAGACAATAAGCACATACAAGACGAGAATTCTGGAAAAGTTAAACCTCAACAATACCGCAGAACTTATCAAATACGCAATCGAAAACGGTTTAACCGAATCTTAATTCCGCAGTCAATTCGCTTGTAAGAATTTTCCTACAAGAAAATAATATTAATATTAATACTATTTCATTAATAAAACCGTATCTTTCATCAAAGCTAACAAATAAGTGTTAATATGAAAATTCTTATAGTAGATGATTCGGAATTATTAAGAGAGAGATTAATTGAACATCTGGCAAAGTTGCCGAACATTCAAGCGTTTATTGAAGCGGAAAATATTCTGGAAGCTAACAAACTGATTGCAGAATTGAATCCCAATGTAATCATAACGGATATCAGAATGCCGGGCGGGAGCGGAATTGAGCTCGTTAAAAGAATCCGGGAAACGGATAAATCCACCTTGATAATTGTTCTTACAAATTATCCTTATGTGCAATACAGGCAAGCGGCATTAGAAGCCGGAGCAAATTATTTTTTCGATAAAACAAATGAATTCGAACAGGTTTACATTACATTAAGTAAATTCAATAACTTATAAATGCAAAATGATTTTGAACAAATCAAATAAAAATATCGAAAGAGTTATTGAAGAATTATTCCCTGCATACAAAAAAATCAAACTGCCGATAATAATAACCGACAAGGAAGGGAAAATAATTTTTTACAACAGTAACGCTGTAAAAATAACGGGTAAGGAGCTTTCCACCGAAGCGGGCATTGACGAATGCTTAACTTCAGCCGGGAAAGAATCAATAAAAAAAATAATGGAAAAATGTAATTCAACGGGGGAAACCCAATCCGTTAATTTGATTCTTAAAAACTTGGAAAAGCCGGATAAAAAAATTAAAATTACCGTAAACCCCGTTAAACAAAACGGAAATGATATTATCGGTTTTTTGTTTACAATTAATTCTCCGAATGCGCTGCCCAAACTTAACGAAACGGATCCGGTATTAATTCAAGCTTTACAAAACATAAGAGAACTTGTTATAATCACCGATTCAAAGAAAAAGATTTTGTTTTTGAATAAATCCGCCGCCGAAAAATTGCAATACGATTCCCAAGAATTAACAGGCAAAGAAATAAAAACCGTGATAGGCAATAAACTTTCGCGGGAATTGAACAGATTGGAACAAGTGAACGAAAAAGAAAATATTTGGGAAGGCGAAACATTCTTGATTACCAAAACCGGAAATACTTTTCCGGTTAAAATGACAATCACCAAAACAGACGAAGACTTTTCCGGTTTCTCCGGCGCTTATCTTATCACTGCCACGGATATTTCGATTCAAAAAGAAACGGAACGGAAACTATATGAAAGCGAACGGAAATTCCGCAGCCTGTTCGAAAACTCTTCCCTTGGAATGTACCGCTCGGATAAAAACGGCAAAATGCTTATTGCAAATCCCCAATTGTTAAGTATACTCGGATTTGATTCGCTTGAAGAATTAAACGAAGCGGACGGATACGTGGATCCGACCGTAAAAGAAAAACTGAGAGAAATATTGGAAACCGAAGGAACCATTTACGGTTTTGAAACCGCGTGGAAAAGACCCGACGGAAAAATCATTTATATAAGGGAAAGTTCCAAAGCCTTCTGGGACGAAAACGGTTTGTTAAGCTATTACGAAGGAACGGTAGAAGATATCACCGAGAAAGTTATTGCGGAAATTGAAGTGCAACGGCATGCCAAAATCCTTTCTGCGTTAAAATCGATATCCGAAATTTTGCTGAAACCGATTAATTGGTCGTCCCAGCTAAACGATGTTTGTAAAGTACTCGGCAATACATTAAATATCGACAGAGTCAGGATTTTCAAATATCATCGCGAATCCGGAACCGGTGACCTGTACTTTATAAAAAAAGCGGAATGGTTAAAGCAAGACAATATCAGCCACATCGTCGACAAAGTCAATTTTACCGCTCTCGGTTTGGAAGATTGGGTTGATACTTTAATGAAAAACAAAATTCTCAGGAAACATATCGGTACCGCATCGGCAGGCGCAAAGAAATTTATGTCGAAAAATAAAATTGTCAGCTTGCTAATCGTTCCGATTTTTGTAAACAACGAATTTTGGGGCGGAATCGGGATGCACGATTCTTCCACAAACCGGGTGTGGACAAAATCGGAGGAAGAAGCTCTTCAAACGGCTGCCGAGTCAATCAGCTCATCTATCCAAAGATTAAATTACGAAGAGCGACTTATAGAAGCGCTAAACGAATCGGAAAAATCGGTAAGATTAAAATCCGAATTCCTTGCTCAAATCTCTCATGAAATCAGAACTCCGATTAATAATATTTTGAACTTTATAAGCTTAATTAAACTTCAACTGGGTGAAAATTTAGACGATGATCTGAATACCAGTTTCAAAATTATCAACCGTGCAAGCGATAGATTGATTAGAACAATCGATTTGATTTTGAATATGTCTGAACTGCAAACCGGCAGTTACAAACCCAAAAAGGAAACGTTCGACCTTTATTCCGAAATCCTTGAAAAGCTTTACCTTGAAAACAAATACAAAGCGAAAGAATCGAACATCGAATTCAACCTTACAAAAGCGACGGACGATACATTCATTTACGCCGATAAATACTCAGTTGAACAAATTTTCATCAATCTTTTGGATAACGCATTTAAGTTTACGCCGGAAGGAAAAATCGAAATTGTTCTCAACACACAAAATGATTTTCTAATCGTTAATGTGATTGATACCGGAATCGGAATATCGGAAGAATTCCTTCCCGATTTGTTCCATCCTTTCAGACAAGAAGAGCAAGGCTACACAAGAAGTTTCGAGGGAAGCGGTCTGGGACTTTCCCTTGTGAAAGAATATTGCGATTTGAATAAAGCCGAAATTACGGTGGAAAGCAGTAAAGGCGGCGGCACGGTTTTCTCGATTAAATTTGTTTCCGCAAATAAATCATAAATCTTATCTAAAACTTAATTTACTCCAACTTTAAATTATTCCATTCTTCATTCGAAATAATTTTATATTTTGATAAATAAAATTCCTTTTCAATGATAAACTTTGAAAAACATATTGATACCAAAGCCGCCGTTCTCGAAGAAATAAAATTTCCGGGAATAAAATCCGGCAATCGTTTTTACATAAAGCGCGAAGATAAATTTCACCACGCAATTTCAGGAAACAAGTGGCGAAAGTTAAAATACAATCTTATCGAGGCGAAAAGACAAGGCAAGGAAACTTTGCTCACTTTCGGAGGTGCATACTCAAATCATATTTACGCTACGGCTTCCGCAGGAAATCTTTTCGGGTTTAAGACAATCGGACTGATTCGCGGAGAAGAACATTTACCGCTTAACCCGACTCTTACTTTTGCCAAAGAAATCGGAATGGAAATTCATTACGTAAACAGAAGCGATTACCGGAAAAGGTACGATAACGATTTTATCGAAAAAATCTACGAACAATTCGGCGACGTTTATTTAATTCCCGAAGGAGGCACAAACTTGCTTGCCCTGAAAGGAGCAAAGGAAATTGTAGACGATATTGAGATCGATTTCGATTATATTTGCTCGGCGTGCGGTACGGGCGGTACAATTGCGGGAATTATTTCCGGACTCGATAACCACAAATACGCTATTGGTTTCCCGGTTTTGAAAGGCGCTTCGTTTCTGGAACGTAATATCACTAAACTAATTAAAGATTTCACCGGAAAAGAATTTAACAATTGGCATCTCGAACTAAATTACCACTTCGGAGGTTATGCGAAAATTAAAGCGGAACTGATTAATTTTATTGAAGAATTCGAAACATTGAACGGAATTAAACTCGATCCCGTTTATACCGGAAAAATGATGTACGGCATTTTCGATTTGGAAAGGAAAGGATACTTTAAAAAAGGTTCGACGATAATCGCAATTCATACCGGAGGTTTACAAGGAATCGAAGGAATGAAACCTAAAATCGAAAAATTAAAATTAACGGTTAAAAATACTTTAAAAATGCACTGAATTTTCAAGTATTATATCATATCTTTGTAACTCTGAGCAAAAACAAACTAAAGAAAGTTATGAAGACTTATTTATTTTCCGCAAAATACATAATCTTTTTATCATTGATTTTGCACTTGAGCATAAGCGCGCAGAAAAAAGAACCGCCGCGTTTAAGTCCCAAAGCCTTTGTCGGACAAACAATCGGTTATACGGACGTAACAATAACTTACGGCACGCCGGGAGTAAAGGGAAGAAAGATTTGGGGCGGGTTGGTTCCGTATAACAAAGTATGGAGAACCGGAGCGAACGAAGCCACTACAATTGAATTCAGTACGGATGTAAAGGTTAACGGTCACTTCGTTCCGAAAGGTAAATATGCTTTATTTACAATTCCGAATCCCGATGAGTGGACAATCATTTTCAACAAAGTTGCTGATCAATGGGGCGCTTTCAAGTACGATCCCAAAGAAGATTTGCTTAGATTTAAAGTTAAACCCGTAAAACATACATTCAGGGAAAGATTGATGTTCAGTATCGATTATAAAACTCCTTATTCCGCCGACGTTAATATCGATTGGGAAAATTTGAGAGTGAGTTTCACAATCGATACTACTCCGGGCAACAAATAAATTTCCGAACATTATGAAAAAATTCGAGATACCCGATCAATATAAAAGTTCGATAATTTCTCTTATCAAACAAAAGAGAAAAGAGAAAGACCCCAAAAAGCGGGATTACAGTCCTACTGAACTCGATTTCGGTCCGGTAAAATTTTTAATTCCGCGTCACTTCGGTTTTTGCTACGGTGTGGAAAACGCAATTGAAATAGCCTACAAAACAATAAACGAAAACACAGGAAAGAGAATTTTCCTTTTGAGTGAAATGATTCATAACCCGCTTGTCAATCAAGACCTTATTGACCACGGAATAGAATTCATTATGGATACCCAAGGAAATATGTTTATCGATTGGGAGGAAATTACTCCGGAAGATATCGTAATCATTCCCGCATTCGGAACCAGTATCGAAACTGAAGAAAAATTAAAGCGCTTGGGAATAGATACGAGAAGATATAACACCACATGCCCTTTTGTCGAAAAAGTGTGGAACCGGGCGGAATTATTAGGCAATCAAGGCTATACGATAATAATTCACGGCAAGCACAAACACGAAGAAACAAGGGCAACATTTTCGCACAGCAACAAATCAGCACCTTCGGTTATTGTGCGGAACATCGACGAAGCAAAAATATTGAGCGATATAATATTAGGTAAATTGGAAAAGAATAAATTTTATGAATTGTTCGAAGGTAAATTTTCAAAGGGGTTCGACGTAAACAAAGATCTTGACAAAGTGGGAATTGTAAACCAAACCACAATGCTTGCTTCGGAAACCCAAGAAATAGCGGATTTATTCAAGCGAACACTTATCGAAAAATTCGGAGAGGAAAATATAAAATATCACTTTGCCGATACGCGGGATACGCTTTGTTATGCCACAAACGATAATCAACAAGCAACGTACGGTTTACTGAAAGAAAACGCCGACTTGGCAATTGTTGTAGGTGGTTATAAAAGTTCAAACACTTCGCACCTTGTAGAACTGCTCGAAAATAAATTCAATACGTTCTTCATTACCGACGAAACAAAAATAGTTTCGGAAAATGAAATTTATCATTTCGATATTCACGAGAAAGCCGAAAAACATTCTTTGCATTTTCTTCCGCCAAAAGAAAACGTAAAAATAATTTTAACCAGCGGAGCTTCTTGTCCCGATTCGGTTGTAGACAAAGTTCTTAATAAAATATTAAGCTTCTTCCCTTCAGCAAAAAGTACCGGCGCGGTTTACGATTCAATTATTAATGCCGTTTGACTTTTCCGGTATTGCACGAACTCCAGAAAACGGTTTCGTGTTTATGGTTTGAAATTGATTCAATTTTTAGTTAGTATTGTTTTAGCCCGTCACTTAACATTTGCGGAAAAATGGCTTTTAAAAAATTAAATTCACCCTTTGTATTCTTTCTTTCCCTTCTTCTCTTATACGGTTGCACCACAAACGTAATCACTTTGAAAAAAGCAATTCTAACCGACGGTAAATACGACGGGGATTTTCCTTACGCCGACGCTACACCCAGCTTGGAGAAAATTTTAAGTTCCGTAAAACTAATAAACTCAATGGCGTTTTTCGAAGCATACATTTTTTCGGAAGATCAAAAAATCAAGTTTGATGAAAAAAATTTCACCGAAATTAAAAAGAGCGCACTTGAAGTTGAACATTTTCACGAAACCTACTCCGGTACCGGAACCGTAATTTACACCGATGACAAAAGAGCGCTTTTAATTACCTGCGCACACGTTCTGGATTTCCCCGATACCACTGTTACATATTACTTAAACGAGGACGGTACTCCTACCGGAAATGTGGAAAGCATAATCATTAAAGTAAAACAAACAAATTTTCTACCCGAACTGAGCGACGGAATTGTGGTTAATATTTTGGCAAAAGATAAAGATCTCGATTTGGCTTTGGTGGGAAATAAATTCGACCGTCTAAATTTAATGAAGTTACACGTTCTCGATTTTCCTATAGGAAAACCAGAAGAGTTAAATTGGGGTTCGCTTGTTTATTTGTTCGGTTACCCGCTTAACAATAAACTTATAACAAGGGGCTTGGTAAGTAAACCGCGGAATGAAAAAGCAGATTACTTTCTAATTGATGCGGTTGTAAATAAAGGATTCAGCGGAGGTCCCGTTTTTGCAATCAGAGACGGAATACCGAACTTTGAACTTGTGGGGATTATTAAAACCACGTTTGCGGAAAAAAGATTTTTACTTAAACCGTCCGATCAGAAATCTTTTAATCCGGATATTCCCTACAAAGGTAATCTGTACGTTAAACGGGATTACAAATACAAATACGGAGTCTCAAAAGTTATACCTATAAATAAAGTAAAAGAGTTTATCGCGAAGAACAAAAACATTTTGACCCGGGAAAAATTTTACATTGATAAGTTTTTCAAAAGTACATCAAAAAAATGAAACCTATTAACTTTTGTAAAAAATTACGGGAAAGAAAGTGAAAATAAAAACGACAATACTTTTAATCGCCTTATCACTAACGGTTATTTCTTGTTTTAAAAAAGTTCCGGAAGAGCCCGGACGGAAAGCGGAATTCGGTTTGGTAATTCACGGCGGAGCGGGTTACATTAATCCCGATACGTTCACCGGTGAAAAGAAACAAAAATACATTTCGAAATTAAAAGAGGCGTTAACCAAAGGTTCATCAATTTTAGAAAAAGGCGGTTCAAGTTTGGATGCCGTCGAAGCGGTAATCAATATTTTGGAAAATTCCCCGCTTTTCAACGCCGGTAAAGGCGCCGTATTTACCGCAGAGGGAACAAACGAACTCGACGCATCGATTATGGACGGGAAAACCTTAAATGCCGGCGCCGTAGCAGGAGTGAAACACATCAAGAATCCAATAAGTCTTGCCCGGTTGGTTATGGAAAAATCGCCGCACGTACTTTTGGCTGGAGATGGCGCCGAAGCTTTTGCAATAGAGCAAGGAGTTGAACTTGTGGACAGCAGTTATTTCTTTACCGAAGACCGCTGGAAATATTATCTGAAAGTTAAAAAAGAACGTGAGAAGAAAAATATTTCGTTCGCCAAGGAAAACCGGGATGAAAAATACGGCACCGTTGGTTGCGTTGCTTTGGATAAACACGGCAACCTTGCCGCCGGAACTTCCACGGGGGGAATGACATTCAAAAGATTCGGACGGATCGGCGACTCCCCGATAATCGGCGCCGGAACATACGCAAACAATAATACATGCGCCATTTCGTGTACCGGACACGGTGAATTTTTCATCAGAAACGTTGTGGCTTACGATATTTCCGCTTTAATGGAATATTCTAAATTACCGCTTCAAAAAGCCGCTGAGAAAGTAGTGATGGATAAATTGGTTAAGCAAGGCGGGGACGGCGGTATAATCGGGATTGACAAATACGGTAACATTGCCATGCCGTTTAACACCAAAAGCATGTTCAGGGGTTTTATGTTGGACGGAAAAGAACCGGTTATTAAAATTTTCAAATAACAATTCCGGTTACAGTTAAATTTTTAGCTAACAGTTTTAAGCCAATACAAAAGAATTTAAAACCGTAGCCCATCCTTTCCTTCCGTTAAAAGCAAGCCGTATTTTTTACGGAAAAAGAGCATTTTCTTTTTTATTTTGAGTTTAACGTAAAACAAATAAACGGAACAATATTTTTGCAAAAGTCCGAAAAGCAACAGGGAAACAAAGCTACAATTTTTTTGGGAATTGCTGTTCTGATTGAACTCGCTTTTTTATCCTTTACCGTATTTCAAGGTTCCGGAAAAAACATCATTCTTTACATGTCGGTTTACGCTTTCACTTTCATCCTTTTTATGATTGCATACTTTATTATCAGAAACAGGACAATAAAATTCGGCAACAAAATTATTCTGAAAGCGAGCAAAGCGTTTAACACCGAACCGGTTTTATTCGTTATTATTTTTTTTGCATTGCTCTACCGGATAACGTTAATTCCGGCGGAACCTTCCACTTCCGACGATGTTTACAGATACATTTGGGAAGGAAAAATTTTAGCTAACGGATTCAATCCATTCGAAAAAGCGCCGGACGATCCCGAATTGAATTTTCTGCATTCCGATAATTTGCCGGGCAAAGTTACTTTTCCAAGCATGACATCAATTTATCCAACGGTTGCCCAAGCCGTTTTCCTTTTTAATTATCTTGTTTCGGGGGAATCCGATTGGGGAATGAAATTAATCTACCTTTTATGCGAATTTATTACGTTTGTTTTTTTAATTAAAATATTCGAGTTAAGAAAACAAAACCGGAATCTCGTTATTCTTTACGCATGGCTCCCACTTCCAATTATGGAATATTTCATCAATTCCCATATTGATGCGGTGGGAATTATGTTTTTTATCGTATTTATCTTCCTTATTCTTTCGGGCAAATATATTCAAGCGGCGTTTACTTTTGCGCTGACCGTAATCACCAAATTAATTCCGGTAATTATTGCTCCGTTATTAATAAAAAAGCTCGGCTGGAAAAAATCATTTTATTTCTCAGCGGTATTTTTGATAACCGCAGCAGTTTTGCTTTACCCAATTATTCCGGAAACACGGGCAATAAACGAATCGTTTTTCACTTATTTGCAAAACTGGAGTTTCAACGGCTCGGTTTATTCTTTACTGAACGGAATTTTCCGCAACGGTTATTTGGCACGGGAAATAAGCTCGGTTTTGTTTGTAATAACACTTGGAATAATATCAATAAAGTATTCCGATTTTTTAAAAGCCGCTTACTCGGTTTTTATTGCTTTTACCGTTTTCGCCGCAACCTTGTATCCTTGGTATTTGGGATACTTGGCGGCGCTTAACCCGTTTTTCGGATTTTATTCCGTTCTTTCTTTATTTTTCACAATAAACTTAACAAACTTATCTCCGCTTGCGGATGTGTGGACGGAATACACATGGGTTTACATAGTTGAATACGTTCCGTTTTATTTTCTACTTTCAATAGAATTAATGTTTTTAATACAAAAGAGAAAAACTATTGGGAAAAAATAAATCGAAAACACCGGATACTTTTCTGATAATCTTCGGGTTGATAATAATTGTTGCGATTTTAACTTGGATTATTCCTGCCGGCGAGTTCGATAAAACACTCGTTAACGGAAAAGAAGTAATAGACGGAAATTCATTCCACAAAGTAGAAAGCAACCCGCAGGGCATCTTCGATGTTTTCACGGCGCCGATAAAAGGAATTGTTAAAGCATCGTTAATCATCGGTTTCGTTTTGATAGTCGGCGGCGCGTTTTCGGTTTTTCAAAAAACCGGCGCGATTACTGCGGGAATCTCCGCCGTGGTTAAAGCCCACGAAAACCATAGAACCGTCAGAATTTTTTTAATACCGATATTTATGACTTTGTTCTCACTCGGCGGTGCAATTTTCGGAATGAGTGAAGAAGTAATTCCGTTCATATTAATATTTATTCCAATGGCTTTAATGTTGGGTTACGATTCCGTTACGGGCGTTGCAATTCCTTTTGTTGGAGCGGGAGTAGGTTTTGCCGGAGCATTTCTAAATCCTTTTACCGTTGGAATTGCACAAGGCATTGCCGGAATTCCGGTTTTTTCGGGAATGGGATACAGAATTACCGTTTGGTTTACGGTAACCGCAATTGCAATATTTTACGTTACGAAATACGCCTCGAAAATTAAAAACAATCCGAAGGCAAGTCCGACTTACGAAATAGACAAACATACACATTCTTTGTTAGACAAGGAAAAAATAGACAGTTTCGAAAAATTGGATACTTCGCATAAATTGGTGCTCATTACTTTTCTTATCGGTTTAGTTATTTTGGTTATCGGGGTTTTGGAATTCGGTTGGTACATTGAAGAAATAAGCGCGTTATTTCTGGGAATGGGAATTACCGTGGGAATTCTGGGAAAATTAAAAACCAAAGAAATTACCGGTGCATTTGTGAACGGGGCAAAAGATTTGGTTGCAACGGCATTAATAATCGGTTTGGCAAGGGCTATTTTGGTAATTGCCGAAGACGGAAAAATTATAGGAACATTGCTATACTATTTATCCGAGCCGGTTAAAGATTTTCACCCGGTTATTTCATCCCAAGTTATGTTTGCCGTACAAACCGCAATTAATTTTTTCGTTCCCTCAGGAAGCGGTCAAGCCGCCTTAACCATGCCGATTATGGCGCCCCTCAGCGATTTGGTTGGAGTAAGCAGACAAACAGCAGTTCTTGCTTTTCAATTGGGCGACGGCTTTACAAACCTGATAATTCCCACATCCGCAGTAACCATGGGAATTTTAACTCTAGCAAAAATACCATGGCCGGTTTGGGCAAAATGGATTCTGCCTCTTCAAATAATTTTGTTTATTGCGGGCTTGCTTCTGTTAATTCCGCCGTTTTATCTCGGCTGGTAACTTAATCTCCGGCAAAGACTTTTCTTACAAATTCAAATTCTTCATCGCTCAAAGGTTTATCCGCAGCGCTTAGATTGATTTTAACCTGTTGTAAATTTCTGAATCCCGGAATTACAGAACCGACAACTTTATAATGAAGTAAATATTGCAACGCAACGCGAGCCAAATCCTCCGTGGAAGAACCGAATTTTTCCTTTAATTTGTTCAGCTTGGGTTCAAGCCAAGCCAAATATTCGGCTTTGAATTTATCGGAACGGGAACGGTGATCGCCGCTTTGAAATTCCGGGGGATTTTCTTTTTTATATTTATCGAGAAGCAAACCTTGAGCCAGCGGACTGAACGCCACAAACGACATTTGTTCTTCCTCCAATAATTTTCTTACCGGTGTGCCTTCGGCTAAATAATGATCGTCTATTGCGTTTGCCGAGCTTTGCAGAACATCCGGTTTAACTTTCGGTACCAAACGGAGAAAATCTTCGTTGGAATATGCCGATTGTCCGATTAATCTGATTTTCCCTTCTTCTTTCAACCGGTACATAACTTCCACCGCATCGTCAAGGTACATATTGTTTTCACCGAAATTTCCGTGGTGGAAATAATACAAATCTATATAATCCCGATTCAAATTTTTAAGCGATTGTTCGCACTGGTGTCGAATATGAAGCGGATCGTAAGCATGTGCCGCCGTACCGGGAAACCAACCGACTTTCGTTGCGATTATGAAATCGTTGGTTCTGTTACCCAAAATCCTTGCCAGCATTCGCTCTGCCCTTCCGTTGCCGTAAACATCCGCATTATCGAAATGATTAACGCCCATATCGATAGCATAATTTATTGCTTCGGCCACTTCGTTTTCGTCAACATCCGCCCAACCGATGGAAACGCCGTTTTGCCAATTCAACCCGCCCATCGTCCAGCATCCTAATCCTATTTCCGAAACTTCAATATCGCTTTTACCCAGTTTTCTGTATTTCATAGCCTCCTCTTACTTTTTTTAATTAATTACCGATAATAAGTTAATTAAATTTTGCGAACATCTTTTAAAATGGAAAATATTTTAAATTAAATGATTATACTTGCAAAGTGGATATTTAATCATTTAATTTGGTATAAAAATTTTACAATTTACGGTTAAACAATAAGAAAATTTTGCGATAATAAGAATAAATTAAAAAGGTTTTGGAAAAATGAGCGACTCTTTACAAAAGAAACCCAAACTTTTAATCGTTGAAGACGATTACGAAAATCAAAAGTTTTTGCAAATATTTTTAAAAAGACGGTTCGATTTGGAAATTTGCGATTCGGCAGAGACTTTTTACGAAAAGCTGGATCAACACAAATTTGATATTATTTTAATGGATATTTCCCTTCGCGGCAAAAAAGACGGTCTGCAGCTTACCCGCGAAATTAGGGAAATGGAAGAATATAAAAATCTACCGGTCGTTGGACTTTCCGCGCATGCTTTCCAACGCGATAAAGACAACGCTTACAAAGCCGGGGTTGATGTATTTTTAACCAAACCCGTTCAAAATAACGTTTTGATGGACACTCTCGTCCGTACGCTCGAAGAAAAATCGGGAATAAAAGCTTAATTTTATTTTAATTCCTTTTTATAGACCGATTTTTTACACCGAAATTTCCTTCCTGTTTTTGTATTTTAAATTATTCGTCTAAATATTTTATCGGTTTAATCATGAAACATCTTGTAGTTGCAAAGCAAAATAATTCCAAAATGTGTTTTGTCTGCGGAATTAATAACAAATTCGGTCTGAAAGCTTCGTTTTACGAAATGGAAAACAACGAACTTGTGGCGATTTTTCACCCGGACGAATATCATCAAAGTTATCCGGGCAGATTACACGGGGGAATCGCTTCCACCATTCTGGACGAAACAATCGGCAGGGCAATGTTAATCAAAGACGAAAATATCTGGGGCGTTACGCTGGAATTAAATCTAAAATTCAGAAAACCGATTCCGCTAAACGAAGAATTGAAAGTGGTTGCCAGAATAACAAACGAAACTTCCCGGATGTTTGAAGGAACCGGGGAAATTATTTTGGAAAACGGAAACGTTGCGGTAACGGCTCACGGCAAATACCTTAAACTTCCTATCGATAAAATCACCGATATGGAGTTTACCGAAGACGAATGGTTCAAAATTGAAAACGAAAACGATCCGAGAGAAATTGAATATTAAATTTTACCGGGAGAAAAGAAGATGAAAAAATTTGTTTTATTATTTTCGCTTACTTTTCTTTCCGTTGCATGCTCTTTACTTGAACCGGGCAACGACGAAAATTACATTTACAATCTTCGGGCAAGTGCAGAGAAAATTAAAGTGGTGCAAAACTCAAACGGGGTTGTAAAATTCAAAATCGTTTTAGGTATTCCAACACCGTGTTATGAATTTGACAAGCGCAAATTAACGCAATCGGGCGATATCCTTTACGTTGAATATTTCACGAAAATCAGGAAAGATGCGGTTTGTATCCAAATAGTTTCATCAATCACCATTGAAGATACATTCACGTTAGAACCCCAAAAAGAATATTTATTCAAATTCCGGAAATCAAACGGTACATATTTGGATACATTGATATTTGTGAAATAAATTATATTTTCAGAAAATTTATTTTGCAAAGGACTTTTTCTTTTTCCCGTTTCTAAAATTTTTTCTGTTAACTTTTGCCGTTTTTCTTCCGGAACGCTTTGCGCCGTTTTGTTTTTCCGCTACTTCCAAAACAAGTCTGCGTTTTTTATAGCCGGCGTTATTAAAAGCTTTTTGCAAAAGACCGGCAAATTCGGAACCGGCTTCGAAAAAAGTAAAATTTTTCTGAATATCAATTTCACCAACGGGAATATTTCTTATTCCCGTCAAATCGTTTATCAAACCGATTAATCGAACGGGTTTCAAATCTTCCCGCTTGCTTATGTTAAGAAAAAACCGCGTGAAAGAAGAAGGATTGTTCGCACCGGTAAAACGGTTTTTTACTTCTTCCGGGTCTAATAAATCGGGCATATTTTTATAATATTCAAGAAACCTGTTAAACTCAACGGATACAAAGCGCTTGATTAATTCTTCCCTGTCCATCCAGTCCAGTTTTCCGTAGATTTCCGGCAAAAACTCTTCAACGTCTTCGTAATTTACTTTTACGTTTTCAACTTTATCCACAAGATTAAAAATTTGTTTTTTACAAATTTCTTTTCCGGTGGGCACTTTCATTTTTACAAACTTTTTCTGGATATTCTTTTCCAGCTGTTTAAGCTTTCCTTTTTCTTTAAGATTTGCAATAATTATCGAGATTCCCGATTTACCTGCTCTTCCCGTTCTTCCGCTTCTGTGAGTATAGACTTCCAAGTCTTCCGGTAAATTGTAATTAATAATATGCGAGAGATTGTTTACATCCAATCCCCGCGCCGCAACATCTGTCGCAACCAAAACTTTAAGGTGCATATTGCGGAATTTATTCATAACAATATCCCGCTGAAATTGGGAAAGATCTCCGTGCAAAGCTTCGGCATTATAACCGTCATTCAAAAGTTTATCGGCAATTTCCTGAGTTTCCCGGCGGGTTCTGCAAAATACAATACCGTAAATATCGGGGTAATAATCCATTATTCTTTTAAGTGCAATATATCTGTCACGGGAATGCACAAAATAAACATGATGCTCCACATTTTCCGCGCCGGTATTTTTCTTGCCAACAGTGATATGCAAAGGTTTTCGCATATATTTTTTTGCTATGTGAATTAAATGATCGGGCATGGTGGCGGAAAAAAGCAAGGTCTGCCGTTCTTCGGGAATTTTATTTAAAATTGAGTTTAGTTCTTCTTTAAATCCCATATTCAGCATCTCATCCGCTTCATCCAAAACCACCGTTTTAACCGTAGAAATATCTATCGCTTTTCTGTTTATCAAATCGTTCAATCTGCCCGGGGTAGCGGAAATTATTTGACTTCCCTTTTTTATACTTTGTATTTGCTTATCGATACTGGAACCGCCATACACAGGCGTTACGTTCAACGCCAGCAAATATTTTGAATATGAATTAAGATCTTTTGCAATTTGTACGCACAATTCGCGGGTTGGACTTACAATCAGCACTTGCACTTTTTTTGAGCGAAGATTTATATTTTGAATCAGTGGCAATCCGTAAGCGGCGGTTTTTCCGGTTCCGGTTTGAGCCAACGCTATTATATCCCTTTCTTCTTTTAACAGATGCGGAATTACTTTATTTTGTATAGGCGTGGGTTTTTCAAAACCCAAATCGGTTACCGCTTTAACCAATTCGTTCCGCAAACCTAATTCATCGAATTTTTTCATCTTTTTCCTTTTTAAAATTTAAACCGGGCACCGGTTTAATTTCGTACTATTATTAATAAAATTAAAATGTGATTTCTTCTTATTGGTTAGACAACTGCGGTATGGGAATAAACTAACAACAATACTGAAATAACGAAGCACAATATACGGAAAATAATATTTAAAGTTTTTAGGATTTTTTGTATAATAAATTATTCGATCCGGCTATTTATTTTTTACAAATAAATAAGTAGAGGGTAAAAATGAAACGTTTACTCTTTGCCGGATTTTTATCCCTTCTTGTTTTTTCCTGTTCCGTTCCCCACTGTATCTTGCCAAAAGAAGATATCAAACCGTATGTAAATTTTATCGAGAAAAACAAAACAAGTGCAAAAGATTATGTTCTGGGATTATTTAAGAAATATGACTTGGTAATGTTATGCGAAAGGCATCACGGGGATACCGTTCAATACGATCTGTACACGGATATACTAAGCGACCCTTATTTTATCGACAGCGTAGGGACTTTATTCACCGAAATCGGCGTAAGCACAATCAAACCGGAATTGGATAATTTGATAATGTCGGAAAATCTCTCTCCCCAAGAAATTAAACGGAGAGCTTTTACAATACAGCGCAACGCCTCATTTTGGCCACTGTGGGAAAAATATAATTACCATGCTTTTTTAACGAGGGTTTATAAAATCAACAGCCGCCTGTCAAAAGCGAAAAAAATAAATTGGTATCCGTCGGATGTTCCATGGAATTGGTATGCGATAAAAGATACAAACGACCTTTCGAAATTATGGAGGAAAGAATTAAAAAGAAACGGAAGGTTTGTGCGGGACAGTATAATGGCAGCGCAGATTATCCGGGTTTACGATTCATTGAATGCGATTACACCGGGAAAGAAAGCCTTGATAATAATGAATTACATACATGCATTTAATGATAAATTTGCTCCCACCGGAGCTCAGATGGGAAGGTTTTTATTTCAAAAATACAAAGGAAAAATCGCAAACGTGTATGTAAATAATATAATAGTCTATAAAAATCCATATCATGCAATTCAAAACGGGAAATGGGATGCGGCTTTCAAACTTGCAAAAGTGGAAGACGCAGGTTTCGATTTCGAAGGCTCTCCGTTCGGTAAAGATTTCTTCGACTATTATAAAGACAAAAAAAATCTGACCTATCAAGATGTTTTTACGGGAATGGTGTTTTACAAACCTTTGGAAAAGTTCGTGTGCGTAGTCGGGATTCCAGGCGTAATTACCGACGATTATCTGAACGAACACGTACGGCGTATAAAAATACTGCACAGTTTCCAAAAGAGAAACATAGAAGCTGATCCCGAAGTGGAAAAATGGTACTATAACACAAAGCGCAGAGTGGAATTGGATTATCTCGATGATATGGAAAAAGAAATTGAATGCTGGATTAATCAATAACCTGAATTTTTAAAAACCTGCTGTTGACTATCAACTGATATTCCGATATATTTGTCTTATATATTTCTTGTTCTTTTACTCTGCTACTGTGCAATTCCTCCCAAAGTTGAATTGATATAATTTAATATATAATAACTTAATATTTACAAATCATTTATATTTGGGAGGAAATATGCGCTTCAAAAAGAAAACAACACTATTCATCATCATCCTTTTCACATCGCTTCTTTTGTTTCAACATTGCAAAGACGAAGAAACACCAACATCACCCGAAGAAACTCAAACAATCGAAATAGGTAATCTGGAAATAAATCCCGACGCCATTTTGGTTAATACCGCTACAGACGTAATCGTGAAAATTGAAATTCCCTCGAACATCGAACTGGCGGATACATTTGTTCAATTACAAAAAGTTGAAGGCGATAAATCGACCGGAATTTTAAAATTATTCGATAACGGCAAATTAGAAAACGGTGATGATATTATCGGAGATAATGTTTATTCGGGAATTCTTGAAATAAACGAATCATCGCCTCAAACAATTAACTTGGTTGCAACAGCCAAAGTTAAATCGGGAGATAAAACAGTTACGGGAAAATCGAATAGCGCGGTGATTAATATTTACGCTGAATTAACTTCCAAAGAGCATAAAGAAATTATCTCCACTCAAGAAAGCGCCGTGACAAAATTCCAGGAATTTTTAGGCGGCAACATATCCAATATAAACAGCGCGGTAGGTCAAACCGTTCAATGGTTACAAGGGCAATCTGCGGTAGAATCGGTAAAGAACGACGGCTCAACCAGTATCTTGATAAAATATAAATCCGGTTTATACGGGGGAATCGTTTTTTCGGTTAAAGATGCAAACGGCTCGGTAATAACCAGAGGCGGGTATTTACAAGACAGAAAAAAAACAAGGAAAATCCCGTTAAGATTTCAAACCGTCGGAGAAAAATCCGGTGATATTCCAACACCTTACAAACAAACCGATATATTCGGCAATCTGGATCCTAAGATTATAGGAAACAGAAATGTGTTCATTTACGCGCCGTACGAAGCTGCTTTTGCGCCTTACAACGAACGGGCTTCCATTGAACAAATATTAAAAAATTCGGAATATGAATTTTCGGTTTCGTCTTACGTAAATCAAGAAGCAAATATTGCCGCATTAACCAATTTAACTGACTACGGATTGGTAATTTTAGCCACACACGGTTCTATGGGTGAGGAATTTGCTACCGGTGAAATCGTTGATACGAATTCAAGTGATTATAAAACCTGCAGCGCCTTGCGCAAAGCAGGCAAACTTTCCGTTTGGGAAAATGTTACAATTTCGAACACCGGCGGAGTAGAAAAAACGGAAAATATTTACGCCGTGCGCGCACCTTTTATTTCAGCGCTTAAAGGTAAATTTCCAAATAGCGTTATATTGAATAATTCTTGTGAAAGTATGATGAACCCGGATCTCTCAAATGCCTTTACGGGTAAGGGCGCTAAAACTTATTTCGGTTACAGTAAAGTTGTTAATAGCGATTTCTGCGTTAAAATGGCCGATAGTTTGGTTAAAAGGCTTGCACAGGATTTAAAAAATACCGGTGATGCTTATCTGGATGAATATGATCCAAACTCTCCGTTTGCCCATTTTGAGAAAAACGGAGCTAATGATGTACACTACCCCGCCAGTCTAATTAACGGAGATTTTGAATTCGGAAAAATTGACGGCTGGACGAAAGAAGGCGACGGCAGGGTTATCAGCAAGTTGAGCTCGCTTGGACCGACCGGCGGAAGTTTTATGGGAATTATATCCACCGGCTTGGGATTCACAACTTCTACGGGAACAATTTTTCAGTCGTTTAGAGTTGAAGAAAACCAAACTACCCTGACAATAAAATGGAATTTCCTTTCGGAAGAATTTCTCGAGTATATTAATTCGCAATTTCAGGACTTTTTTAAAGTAATGATTAAAATTAAAAACGGTAATGAAACCGTTTTGCTCCATAAAACCATAGATGGAATTGCAGCGGATTTCGGCGCCCAAAAATTCAGCGGGAACGAAGGCGAAATTCCGCAACCCGGAGACCTTATCGGAGTATCGCCGGAGATAGTTTTCGATCGCGGGGATGTTTATATGACCGGTTGGCAAACATCTTCGTTTGATATAAGCTCGTTTCAAGGTAAAGTTGTAACGTTATATTTAATGGCCGGCGACGTCGGCGATAGTATTTTCGATACGGCAATTTTACTCGATGATATCACAATAAAATAATTTATAATTATAAAATTATTCGGCCGGTGCACTGGCGCCGGCTGAAAATTTTAGATAACCGCAGATATGAAATGAAAATATTTTCTCAAATAATACTACTCTTCATTTTATTCTCGTGCAACGGGGGAGCGCCCATGAAAATAATTTATTACGATTCCGGTAACGTAACAAACATAAACACTTCCAAACTCGACACAGAAAAAATTTTCACCGAAGTAAAAGAATTATGCGCTAACACTACCGAAATAATACGGGTTTACGTTGGCAAAGAGCGGTTGGATCAATTAAAAAAAGACGAAAAAGGGTTGGAGATAATACTTGAAAAAGAAATTGAAATAAATTCCCCCGCGGCAGGTAAGTACACGGTAAAAAAAATCTTTTTCCCTCTCTCGGGAGATTTTATCGGTAATGCGGAAAGTCCGGTAATAACCGTCTTTATGGGAAAAGACAAATATTATGCAACTGCTTTTAGAAATATGAATGGATACGGAAAGCTGAAAAAATTGGAGAAAGTAATTTTGGGGAAGTGATAATTGCTTCTGAATTTTAATGTATATAACATAACCCAGTATTTATAAGCTAAGATTCAACTCTTGTTTTGGGGGATAGAACTTTTGGATTGCTGTATTGCTATTATTGATATTGGAGTGTTTCAATCCTTGTTTTATTGGACTTTAGTGAAGAACTACATTGTCCGGAGTAGCCGGATCGGTTGTAAGCAGTTTCAATCCTTGTTTTATTGGACTTTAGTGAAGAACAATGGTATGCTTTTCCGTTTTATGAGAGCGGTCAGATGTTTCAATCCTTGTTTTATTGGACTTTAGTGAAGAACCCGGATTTTTCGGCGTTAATTATCGCCGCTAACTGATGTTTCAATCCTTGTTTTATTGGACTTTAGTGAAGAACTATTTCTGCAAGATTATTACTATAATCTGAAATATGTTTCAATCCTTGTTTTATTGGACTTTAGTGAAGAACACAATTCGGAATCCGTCCCAAATTGTTGAGTTGTAAAATGTTTCAATCCTTGTTTTATTGGACTTTAGTGAAGAACTATTTCTGCAAGATTATTACTATAATCTGAAATATGTTTCAATCCTTGTTTTATTGGACTTTAGTGAAGAACACAATTCGGAATCCGTCCCAAATTGTTGAGTTGTAAAATGTTTCAATCCTTGTTTTATTGGACTTTAGTGAAGAACTCTCCCGCTTGCGAAGGAATGCCATTTGCTCGCAGTGTTTCAATCCTTGTTTTATTGGACTTTAGTGAAGAACCAGTTGCACAAAAAGACGTTGCAAAACTTATCAGATTATGTTTCAATCCTTGTTTTATTGGACTTTAGTGAAGAACGACTTACAACGATACTTTGCCGGATTTCGGACGGTAGTTTCAATCCTTGTTTTATTGGACTTTAGTGAAGAACATTCCCAAGCCATACTTAGTTGGCAACAATGGGGAAAGTTTCAATCCTTGTTTTATTGGACTTTAGTGAAGAACATTCGGATTATCTGTTGAGTGGTTACATAATGCTGAAGTTTCAATCCTTGTTTTATTGGACTTTAGTGAAGAACACGGGAGCGCACGGCTCCCGCCTCATTAAGTAATTCCGGTTTCAATCCTTGTTTTATTGGACTTTAGTGAAGAACAATGCGGTGATTCCTTCCACATTTGAAACAACAAAGAGTTTCAATCCTTGTTTTATTGGACTTTAGTGAAGAACGCTCCGCAAGATAGAAACGTTGGTGGTTTGAACATTAATGTTTCAATCCTTGTTTTATTGGACTTTAGTGAAGAACAATTCACCCAACCACTTACCGAAAAACTGTCTGGATAGTTTCAATCCTTGTTTTATTGGACTTTAGTGAAGAACCATGTAGATACAACGTTGAATCTGCTCGATTGAAGGTTTCAATCCTTGTTTTATTGGACTTTAGTGAAGAACCTTCTCTGCCTTCGGGTGTAGCCGTGCAGTGAATAATGTTTCAATCCTTGTTTTATTGGACTTTAGTGAAGAACTAATTTCAAAGCGGTATATC
Organism: Melioribacteraceae bacterium; assembly: GCA_027030245.1. GTDB lineage: Bacteria > Bacteroidota > Ignavibacteria > Ignavibacteriales > Melioribacteraceae > BMS3ABIN04. Next base: position 46,109 of record JALVFE010000032.1, on the reverse strand, counting down.
AATCGACATTCTACAAGTTTCAATCCTTGTTTTATTGGACTTTAGTGAAGAACGTCTGGATTGGAACTTGTTTTTACTAATATTTCGAAGTTTCAATCCTTGTTTTATTGGACTTTAGTGAAGAACACGGTGGACGGTTTGTGGTTTGGTATAGCTGGTTCAAGTTTCAATCCTTGTTTTATTGGACTTTAGTGAAGAACATTGAAAAATGAATCAGACAAACAATTAATAGAATTTAGTTTCAATCCTTGTTTTATTGGACTTTAGTGAAGAACGAGACGTGCCGGAAGATAACGGAAGATTTTTCAAATGTTTCAATCCTTGTTTTATTGGACTTTAGTGAAGAACGATACCGTTGTTCTTCAGTCCGTCTATTGCGGTGTGTTTCAATCCTTGTTTTATTGGACTTTAGTGAAGAACGTTAAACGAACACAGAAAAAATTTTGAGAGTGTAGAGTTTCAATCCTTGTTTTATTGGACTTTAGTGAAGAACTTAACCATTCCGGTAACAGAACCGTATGCCTGCCTGAGTTTCAATCCTTGTTTTATTGGACTTTAGTGAAGAACGTTTGTTTTGCCGTTTCATTCTTAGCACTAAAGTATCGTTTCAATCCTTGTTTTATTGGACTTTAGTGAAGAACCCGATAAAGAATCCGACAAAAAAGAAGGAGCTAAAAATGTTTCAATCCTTGTTTTATTGGACTTTAGTGAAGAACAACCATTTTACGAATTTCCCGTTTTGCTCGACCGATGTTTCAATCCTTGTTTTATTGGACTTTAGTGAAGAACTTTAAATTCTCAAAATTCAGATTGGGCTAATTTTGTGTTTCAATCCTTGTTTTATTGGACTTTAGTGAAGAACCTAACCGCCAATTCCGGGTATATTGTTTTGTACCCGTAGTTTCAATCCTTGTTTTATTGGACTTTAGTGAAGAACAAACCCCGTTCTAACCCCTAATTTTACAATATCTTAGCAGTATTTTCAAGCTTTTTGATACTATATTTTTTACAATTTTTAAGGGGATTCAAGCTTTTTAATATACTTTTCCGAAAATTTTTTCTTTCTAAGAGATTTTTTTACTTAAACTTACCCCGACCAAAGTAAATTTTATCAATAAATTTATACCCGGAAACTACCGTGCACATACATTTTTAAAAGTACAAGTTAAGCATTTACTTTTATACTTTGTGGCTTTGGGAAATTTGTTTTCATCTATTATTGTTACAATTTCGTCAATTACCACGGATACTTTTTCAACATAATCTTTAGAAATTGGAACCGTTACAAGTTTATTCTTGCTTCTAACGTAAATAATAAATCCTTTATCAACATTTATATTAAAATTTTTACTTATCAAGTATGCGTAACATTCTAATTGCGTTTTGTAAGTTGTAAATACTTTGTCTTTATAAACAGCATATTTGTAGTCGAGCGGTGCCGCAGTACCATCTTCCAAGAATAAAACTTCATCGACTATACCGCGCAAATTGTTATAAGATAAAAACACATCTAATTTTTTATCCACCACTCCAATTCTCTTGCGCAAGTATTTTACGTTTTCGGAAAGTTTTAATTTGTGTATTTCCCTTCCTTTTATTGCTTTGTAATATTTTTCTTCATTTTGTGGCATACCAAGAACATACTGAAAATAAATATATCGCGGACAATACAGATATTCGATAATATGTGAAGGTGTGATGCTTATCATTAGAAAAATAATTGTTTTACTTCGTCCGTTATCATTTTTTTATCAAATGCTTGTCCCAAAAGAACCGTTTGCTTTAATTCGTCTTTGCTCATCGGAAAAATATACACGGAATCTTTTTCTGGATTTATGTACTCTTCAATTTGAATTTGCAGGGTATCCACCTCGCTTTGTTCCAGCGTTCCAAGAAAAACCGAATACTGAACCCTGTTTAACCCGATTTGTTCGCAAGCTTTTGATACCCTGTTACGGGCTTTGTCGTTTTTGATATCATACATCACCCAACAAATCATAATACTCCACCTCCTGCATATTGAATTTTGTTTTTAGTAAACGGGAAGCAAACGCGTGTGCTTGAAGTCTTATTATGTTTTGTCTTGCTTGCTTTTTGTTTTTAAATATAATTTTTTCATCTTCCAAAAATTTATTAAACGAATCCATCAACAGTAATTTACCTTCTTTATTTAACGAAACACCACCGGTAATTTTATCGGTGTGTTTTTTATTCACTTTTTTTGCGGAAAATAATTTGAATACTACTTCCTCGGCATAAATTCTGTAAGGTTCAATAAAATCGAACACCATAGATTTTTGATTATAATCGTCCCGGTGCAGAAATCCGACAAAAGGATCAATACCGGCAATAATCAAGGCTTTTTCAACATGGGAATAAAGCACGCCATACGCATAATTGAGAAAAGCATTAAACTGATCACGTGCCGGTCTGTAACTACGCGTTTCGAATCTGTATTCTTGGGGAAGTATTTTTCCAAGCAGACTAAAATATTCTCTTCCGGCTGCTCCTTCATATCCACGAATGCTTTCCGCAACATCTTCAGTCCGTTTACCGGTTAATTCGCTTATTGCTTTTATCCGCGTTTCTATTTTATTAATTACGTTAACAAACATTACGGCTTTTTCGGAGCGGTGCTTTTTTAATCTCTTCAAAAATTCAACTTGATTACTCAATTTTCCTATTATCCACTCTTTTGTAAAGTTCAGCCCTTCTTCCGTAATGCTTGCAACCAGCTGTTGTTTTCTTATTTTTGTTGTGCTCCCCAGTTTACTGTACCAAACCCTGCCGTACGGTGTGCCGTCAAATTCCAGAAAAAGAATGTCGATGTTGTACGTAAGTGCTAAATTTATTGCATCGGTACTTAGTGAAATTCCTTTCGATAGTAATATCGATTTGATTTTTGCCGGCGCTATTTTTCTCTTGATTGTCTCTTCACCTTTTTTTAGCCGGACTTCAAACATGTTGTCCGCTACGTGTAAGAAAGCTCCGTATGTGTCTATAAATAATATCATTTAATATTCCCCCTCTTTCGAACTCATCCTCTAACCCCTTCTCTTCCAAGAGAAGGGGAATTTAAAATTGATTTAATCTTATTTAATACTTCCGTTATGTCATGCTCAACTTCATCATTTTTGAATCTTATTACTTTAAATCCCAATAAATTTAATATAAATGTTCTTTGTGCATCTTGATCATGTTGTTTTTCGTGAATTTTTCCGTCTATTTCAATTATTAATTTCTTCTCGTGACAATAAAAATCGGCAATATAAAATGTTTCTGTGCCTTGCAGGTCATAGAATATTGGGAACTGCCGGTTTATTTTTAATCCCATAAATTTTCTATTCCGCACATTTTCCCAAAATATTTTTTCTGCATTTGTTTGATTTTTTCGAAGTTCCCGGCAGCGTGTTTTTGCAATTATTCTTATTTCTTTGTTGTTTGATAAACTCATAGCTCTCCTGACTCATCCCCCCGCCCTTCTCTTAAAAGAGAAGGGAGTTTATGCCAAAGGCATCCCTTCGGGTAAAGTCCCTCTCTGGTTAGAGAGGGATTTAGGGTAAGTCGTTTTTCTTGATTGTACCATACCCCCTCGCAACAGATTTACCAATACCGATAAAATCCGGTAGTATTGCGTTTGTTAAAAACCCTCCTGTAAGCACTGTCATTTTATTATTCTTAAAAGCAGAGATTTTCTCCTCCACACTTACCGTGGCATATATTTTTTCAGTTACAGTAAAATTTATTCCTTTATAAAAGCTTAAAATGTTTCCTATCAGAATTTTATTAAGAAATCCGGTGCGTTCTGCGCCAGGTAAAAGATTCATATACTTTTTGTGATTATTTTGATTTAAAGCCATCCATGGAAGTAAAAATTTATATTCGATGAGTGAATCGGAAAGGCCTGGAGTATAAACCTCATTTTTTATATTCTTTGAATAGATACGAATTTTTTTGTCGTTCAGGTCAAGCTCATTTATTCGGAGAAATAATTCAATTAAAAGTTCAGCTCCTTCGGATAATCCGATGAGCATTGGAATACCCTTAACAATTTTATATTGCACCAAAGGATAGGAGTAACGCAAATTGCCATTTTCGAGATGGTTATGAAGAAGCGGGGATTTTTCTTTAAATAAATTGCCAATGTAACCCCGTAGTTTATGCCCGTAATGCGGATGCAAGCTTATTTCTGGGAAAGATATGTAAGAAATTGGGATTTGCATTAGTCACCTTGCGCTGGATCTAAAACTCCACTTCCGGCATTATTTCTTTTAAAACCAGTTTCATGTAAATAATAAATTTCTTTTTTAACTTCTTGAAGGGATACATAATTTATGATTCCTTTTTCAAAACCGGGAGGTGCGGTTCTTTCCGGTATGGAAATAATATAGTCGTTAAACTCTTTTCTGATTTTTAAAAATTCATTTCTTTTTTCAAGCCCGGTAAGGTTCTTATTTTCACTTATTGCCTCATACTTTGACCAAATTTTTTCTGCATTACCATCGTCAAGCTCAATAAATATGTCAATTGTAGGATAATCTTTTGTTATTAATCTAAAACTCGATATTGTATTTAATTCACGCCCTCCGTTATGTTTATCAAAATTAAGCCTAATAATTGAACCAATAATATTTTCTTCTTGTGCTACTTTTTGTCTTACCAAAGTGAAATAATTGTTAATAATATTTAAAAATTCTTTTTCCTGAATTTCATTTTTGCCTTCGAGTATTTTATTTAATACAAATAATAATTCAGGGTCATAAATATAATTTGAAAAATACTTATCCCTTTCATTTACTAAAGCAATAAGATTAACTTTTGATATTTCATATCTTTTATTTCTGTTGCATCTCCCGGCAACCTGAATTACAGAATCTAATGGTCCTCTGTCTCGATAAACCACATCACAATCAATATCTACTCCGGCTTCAATCAATTGAGTTGATACAACAATTAACTTATTAAAATTACTTTTATCTTTTCTAATTTCTTCTAAAATACTTTTTATTTTGCCAATTCTTGCATTTCTCTCTTTGGGAACAATATTTGTCGATAAAAATATTATTTCAGTTTTTTTGTTTTTTATTTTTCTATTTAATAATTGGTAAAATGCTTCAGCAGAACCAATTGTATTAAAAACAAATAAATATGAATCATAATTTTGAAAGTTTATTTTATCTGCAAATTCCTCTATGGTTTGTTTATTAAAATCGATATTTAGCGAAACTCTGTTAAGTTCGTCAAGTTTAAAATACTTTTCATAATCATCAACTAATTCAATGAATTCATTTTTTGAAAAAATAAGTGGTTTTGTTGCCGTCATTAATATAATCCTTGAATTAAAGTATTCGGCAAAATCATGAAGCACAACATTTAATAATTTCCAGTATTTAATTGGAATGTTTTGAACTTCATCCAAAATAATAATAGAATTTACAATGTTGTGAAACTTTTTTAGACTTCGATTTTTGTAGCCGATAACAGCGTAAAAAAACTGTATAAAAGTTGTTACAATAATTTCTGATTCCCATGATTCTATTAACGCCAGACTTTCGTCAACTTCTATTTCTTTGTTTGATTCATTAGACTTGTAAATAACCTCTGATAAATGATGATGTTTTAATAAAAATTCATTTTCATTTCCTTTAAAATTTTCCAAATGGTTTAATACATCATCAAATACCGTATAACTTTGATCTATTATGCTTGTAAAAGGTAACGCATAAATTATTCTGAATTCATTTTCAGTATGAAGACACTTTGCCAATTTATTACGTAATTTCAATGCTGCTGAAAAAGATGTTAAAGTTTTACCCGTGCCCGTTGGAGCCGTAATAGTGAATATTTTCTGATTGAGATTTTCATCTTTTATAATATTTGTTGTTACCGAATTATATATTGCCTTTCTTATTTTATTAAGATTACTTTTATTTTTTTTCTTAAAATCCGATGAATTCAAATGAATATCTACCAAATTGTCAGGTAAATTTTTTCTTTTAATTTCTCTAACGTTACCAGCATGTTTTTTATCCGAATCAATTAATATTGAATATAGAAATTGTGTTATAAAGTAGATTTTCGTATTTGTGTTTTCCAAATTTAATTGATACGAAGCTTTATCTAATTCTATAATTAAATTTGGAATTTCATCTGAATGTTCAATTTTAATATTATATTTATTTAAATTGTTGAAAGCAGCGTTTACGAGACCAAAATCAATTTCCGGATAAGTTTTGAAATCCGAAAATATTTTATTCTTATTTTCAAATATATCTTGAATTTGCTTGTTTACTCTTTTAAAGCTTTCAAAAATTCTAGCGGGATTCACATCATCATCAATGTTATTTAAATTCCCATGATGATGTTTAATAACAAAATAAGTAATTAGCGGGATTGTTTTAAATTGCGGTAATTTAATTTTATTTATATTCGACAGATATTCTTTGATTAATTCGAAACCAAAAAGTGCAGAAATGAAACTGTGGTTTGCCAAATATCTATCTTCAATTAAAAATCCATTCAATTTATTTTGAAAAAAAGTAGTGTATTTTCCAAAGTCGTGCGAAATACCTATCAAAAAAGAAATGTTTGCTAAAACATTTTTATCAATAAAATCAAAACTTTTGCTCTCGACAATTACTTTACTCCGTTTTGCTACGGCAAACAAATGTTCTATTAATAAATATCTTTTGGGTTTTATGTGTGAATAATATTCCATAATAAATACTAAATAAAAAGAATATTTTCATTTATTTGCTTCCCTTTTTCTTTGTAGGAAACGGAATAATACTTGTTTTTGGGTATTCCCTGAATAATTCTTTTATTTACTTCAACGACATAATCTTCTGTTTCAAGTGGGGTTCTATCATTTAAAAACCCCGTTGGCATTTTTTCAACCAGGTATTGAAAACCGGGTTTATCAAAATTTAACTTGATATCTTTTAACTTACAGACAGACGAAATTTCAATATCATTTGCAGTTTCTTTTACTGTAACTTCTGTTTCGTTTATAAATTTTGTTGTTGCAAGAAATTCCGAAATACCTAAATAAGGTGGGTATACAAATGTATCTTTTTTGATTAGTTCTTTAAAGTCTTGGTATATTTTTTCATCTTTATGTGAAAAATAAATTCTATACGTAATTTCATTTCCAAATTTTTTATCTAATAAAATTTCTAATGGAATTTGTGTTGGTTTACCAAATAGTATCTGGTTATTTTGTGTCTTAGTAAATGAATAATTTACAGTCTGGATTATCTTTCTTATGTTACTTTTTAATCTTAAACCAATAAAACAATTGTTTTTGTTTAGTAATTCATAATAAATTTGAGTTTTATCTTTTGAAAAGCGTTCGCTTGGCAAACCTAAAATCCCAGCAATTATTCCTGCTAATACCGTTCTGGGTGGAAATAAATAGCTTAGTGAAGATGAGTTTGTGTAAAATTTTCTAAAATGAGCCATTTGCCCTTTGATATCAAAGATTAATATTTTTGCAGTAGAATTTAACCCATCATTCATTGTTATTTCTCTCTTTTTGAATCTTCTGGATTAAATTCAATTATTTCAGAAGAGTTATTATTGTTAAAATCCCAACCTAATAATTCCAAATCTTCATTTTTCCAAAAGATTATACTTTTAACTTTTTCAAGTCTTATTTTTTCCTTTAATTTTGATAAATCCAACTTAAAATCGTTAGTCGAACGCAATATAACTGTATCATCAAAATTCATTTCCTTCTCTTCTTTGTCGGTTATTTTAATATACTTTCGAAAATCACCGGTAAAAAAATCATTTCCCTTATATTCAACTCTTAAATAAAATAAAGGCGTTTGACCGATTTTGCTTCTTGTGGTTGCTTCCATTGGAATTGCCTTTACCACTGCTTTGTCGAATAACTTAATATCTTCTGGACTTAATTTTGATTGTTCATCAGCTCTCTTTCCACTTATTATTCCGTAAAAAGCAATTAATGAATATGCTAAACGATAATCCTTTCCCATTGTGCTGTATTCTTCGCCTTTCCCCGCAAATGCTGATGTTATTGTATTAGATTCCATAGCGTTATTTATTTTATTTAGAGAATACCCCCAATTAAATTGAATTGGTCCTGTAAATGTGATTGAAGAACCTTTGTTGGTATCACCACTTTTAATAGGCATTGTCGCTCCAAACATCCTTACATCAATTAATTTTGATAATAACCAATCTAAATGTTCACTTAATTTTTTCTCATCAGGCTCTTGTTTTTTACCCTTTAGCAAATTTTTTAATTTATCATTACTCTTTATTTCTTCAATGTTTGCTTCGATTAATTTTTTCAGCCTATTCGTCGCGTCCACAGTTTCGCCGTCTACTTTTGAAACGAAAATTTCTTGATCTTCATAATTTGATAAGTAATCTCGTATATATCGTTTTAACCTTACGTCTGAAACAAGATTTCTGTTACTATTATAATCCATCCTCGGTTTGTTTTCATCATCGGGATCGCCGTTAGGATTACAAGTAACGCACTCATAAATAAAGAGTATTTCGCTGTTATTAATCGTTTCATTTCTCCCATTCGAAGTTTTGATATTTTCATTTTCCATTTTTATTCTCCTTTTTTATTTTTTCTAATTCTTTAATTGCTTTTCCAAATTCTTTTTTTTCTGCTAATGTTTTAGCGTTTTCCAAATAATTCTCAAATTCAGTTACATCTTTTCTTTCCTGTCTAAGTTGTTCAATTATTTTAAATGCATCTTCAAGCAAGCTATTATATTTCTCTTTACTTCTTTTACTTATCATAAAATTTGAGTAAGCATAACCGGATAAGACATAAAATACATTTTCTTGGTTTGATAATTGCCAATGAGCATTACTTTCCAATAATTGTTTTGCTGCTGAAAAAATGTTTTCATTAAAACTTAGAATTTTATTTTGAACAAGTTTTTCAAACACATCATTTGTTAATCTTATTAATTTATTATGATCCATTCCCTGAAAATTTATTTTGTTCAATATTGGTTTTTTCTTGGTATCGGACGTTGGTGATTGTTTATTTCCTATTTCACCAATTAAATAACCGATTAAAAATAATGCCTGCTTCTGCTTATCCGAATAAATTTCAAAATCGGTAAAATACTCCAAAATATCTTTGGGCAGCAGAAAATTTTCATTTTCGGTATTGTTTCCATTTTCACTCATATTCAAACCTCCTAAGATTTCTAATTTCTTAAAAAACAACAAAATAAAATTTTGTTGAATAATTTTATCAGTAAAATAAAATTTTAATTCAGAATTAACTTGAATATTATAATTTTCATTATTGTATTTTATTATTCGATTTGTTTCAACATACAGATTTATTAAAAAATTATAATCAATGTTTATGTCAGAAAATATGCTGTCAATAATTTCAAGGAATTTAGAATATCCATGATTATCTTTTTTCTTTACGGGTATATTTCCCCAAAGCTTGTTTAACGATACCTTGAAATAACTATTGGCATTAAATTTCTTATCAACTAAATTTGCAATATCTTCTTCTATTTTTTGAATATAATTCAATCTTGTTGGGGGAATATCTTTGATGAGCTTTAATACCTTAAATTCGCTTTTGCTTTTTACATAGAATAAATAATTTATAAGATAATTTTGAATCCCTTCTTCGAACCGCTTAAATACTTCTACTAATCCTTCAAATTCTTTGATGCTTGCTAAATTTGTTAATCTATATGTTTTGTTTCGTAAATATTTTGCAAAATTGTTTATTTCAATTTTTTCTTCACTAATAAATTTTGGAATTATATATGTCTTTAATCCTATACTAGTATTTAAATTATTCCGTATAAAATTTTCGCCTACTATTAAATACTGGTAACACCTTTGGCAAATATTAAAGTTTTTAATAAACTTACCATCAAAATTTGCTGAAAAACCAAGTTTATCATTTATAAAAAACTTTAAAGTAAAACTAGAAAAATTACTTGTTACATTTATACGTCTATTACAAATTGAACATATCCCATCTTTTGTAACATTATTTTTATAACTACCCCCTGTTGAGAAAAGCTCATTAATTTTTTCATTAACCAGCATATCTTTATATTCTTTAAATTGAGAAACGATTTTTTTGTTTATTGCGATTGAATAAATTGAAACTTCTTCTTTTTTTAATTTAGTTTTTTCAAGAATATTTTTGTTTAAAACCTTATAATATTCTTTTTCTATTTTATCATATTCTTCTTTTATTTTTGTTTTAGTTAATTTTTCATATAATTCAGGTAAATTATCATTTTGATCAAAATTAAATTTTGTGTAATCAATCAGTCTTTTAATGCTTTTTTTATTTTTTTTATCAATCACTTCAAAGTTTTTAAAGAATTTTATATAGACATTATTCAGTGCATCAGCTAAATCATTTGAAGTAACATTTTTCAACTCATATATTGTGGAAGAAAGTAATCTATTTATGGTATTGGAAGTAGAAGCACAATACAATTTAAGTCGTATAGTGTTACCAATCCAAACGTATTTTTTCGCAGTAGAATCATCTATTTGCTCAAAATCAATTTCAATCTCATCTGATTCTAAATTAAAATTTAGAATTATAACTCTTTGGGTATAAGTATTATCTTTATTTTTCTTAACTAAATCTAGTTCATTACATATAGCTTTAATAAAATCTTCATTTTCTATTGCTCTTTTTGAACTACTATATCTTAGAACATATTCCCCAATTTCTTTTATTGCTTCAATCATTTTAACACCTACTTTTATTAAACTTCATGCAGAACAGACCGGAATAACTTTGTGCAGTTTTTTTCACAATGCGAATGTTGGACTCTGGGTTTCACATCAAAACCCGGAATAATATTTGAATATCAAAGTAATAAAATTTATATATTTTCTCAATAAATCAAAATATCACAAAAGGTCTTATTAATATTCTTTTCAAAAAGATTAATTTTTCCTCAAAAATTTTGTAACATTTTACCCCTCTCATTCGTCTTTAACAGTAGAAAGATGATACTGAAAAAAACAAGATACGGTCTTTTGGTAAAAGAGCATAAAAGTAAAATTTACGGCTACGCATATTTTATGCTTAAGAATAAAATGGATGCCGAAGATGTTACGCAAGAAGTATTGATAAAAATCTGGGAGAATTTGGGGAAGTTTAAGATGTCATCTGCAAAAGCATGGATTATGAAAACTACGCACAACTTATGTATAGATCATTTAAGACAAAGAAACAGTATGAAGAACAAAGAAATTTTAGCCGATCCGGTAGAAAACGAAAATATTTTTGAGAATCACAGCGTTGGGCACATTGTTTATAATTTTCCGGATGTTTTAACATCCGAGTTAATTAAAAACGCGATTCGCTCGTTACCGGATAAGTTAAAAAGCGTGTTCGTTTTATATGAATTGGAAGGATTAAAATACAAGGAAATTGCTCAAGCGCTTGATATTCCCGTTAACAGCGTTAAGGTTTATTTACTTAGAGCGCGAAAAGAATTACAGAAAAAATTGAGAACAATAAAAACCGAACAGGTAATATAAATGAATACAAAACTTGAAAACAAAATAATATCGGTCGCTTACGGCGATGTAAATATTTTAACGAAAATAAAAATCCGTTTACTCGCGCGCAGAAATAAAGAAGTAAAAAAACTTCTGGATGAGTATTCCGCAACCGCGCGTAAGGTAAAAACGGTAAAACAAGAATTGTTCATACAAGCTCCGGAAAACATTTCCGGGAAACTTCCGGTAAAAACCGGTGAGACAAATCCGCTTTCTTTCGCCATTTCGTATTTTATAAACAGACCGCTAATTCCCGCAGCGGCGTTGATAATTGCGGTTATCATTTCTTTGGTCTTGTTTTCCGGTAAAAGCAATCAACAATACAGCGAAGAAGAAATTAAACTTGCGGAAAAACAAGTAAAACAAACAATAGTTTTGGTCGCCGGTGCTTTCGAGAAAACAAAATATACCCTTGAAAAAGAAATACTAGCCGAAAAAGTAGGCGAACCGATATACCGCACCACAAAAGTTTTAAAAGATTATCTTAAAGGAGGAAAAGGAAATGAGAAACTTAATTAAATCAATACTGGCAATACTTTTAGTAACCGGCGTGTCAATTTTCGCGCAAGACGAAGATTACTCCAAATATCCCGGTTATGTTGATTTCGGAGACTTATCGGTTTTCGAAAACGGGGAAGAAGTCACCGAAGTACTTATAGATCACAACTTGCTGAAAATGGTAGCGAAATTTACCAAAGGCAGAGACGAAGATTCACAAGAACTCTCTAACCTGTTAAACGGTCTGCAACTTATCAGAGTTAATACGTTCGAAGTTTCGCCGAGCAATAAAAGCGAGCTGATAGCAAAAGTAAAAAAAATCGAAAAGGACTTGAAAAAACAAAACTGGCAAAGAATGGTTAAAGCAAAATCGAAAGACGAAATTACGAACATATTTTTGAAAACGGACGAAAACACCGACCAAATAATAGGTTTGGCAATCATGTCAATCGATAGCGACGGAGAAGCATCTTTCGTCAATATCGTCGGGAATATCGATATGGAAACAATCGGTAAATTATCCAACAAATTCGATATACCGGGTTTGGATACCTTGAACAATAAAAATAAAATGCCGGGGTCAAAATGAAAACGAAAAAAATAATGTCGGCTTTTCTGCTTTCGGTAGTAGGCTTATCCCTTTCCGGATGTTTCGGAATAAACAATAACTTCCGGAACATAAGAAATTCGCTAACGGATAATTTGGATTGCAGATTTAGAAAAGAAATTGAATTTTCGGTTGGATCGGCGGGAATTATGTTCGCAAGCTCGTTTGTAAGTTTTACCGATACCGGTTTCGATTTGGAGGAAATGCTCGATCAAATTTCAAACGTGCAAATAGGAATTTACGAACCGCTCGATTTTGAAAGCGGAACGCTGTCTTTCAATTTTCTCAAAAATATTACTTACGATTTAAGATCTTGCGGATGGAAAAGTTTAGTGAAGTCAAAAAGCGGGAATGAATTAACGGGCATCTATATTAAACAAGAGGAAGAGGAAAATCCCGAAAGCCTTTTTGTTATTGCTTTTTCGCCCGAAAAATTGATTCTGGTTGAAGTAAACGGAAACTTGAAAAAACTGGTTGAAACAATAGCGGAAGAAGACGAATTCCGTTTCGATATCAACTACTAAAATATTCCGTTGCAGTGTAACTTTTCAGGGTGAAGGGAGTCTAAATTCCATACCGTTTTAATGCTTTTATTTTGAAAGGGGAAAATGCTTAAAAAAATTTTTTACTTTGTCTGGATAACTATTTTAAGTTTGACAATATTCGTTTCGGCACAAGCACAAGAAGTAAAGCGTAAAGTTTTTGCTGTGCGCACAAATCAGGAAATTACAATCGACGGCAACTTAAACGAAAAAGTATGGCAGACAAAATATTACGATAATTTAATCCAAAAAGAACCCGACGAAGGCAAACCCGCAACCGAAGAAACCAAAGTGTGGGTTGCTTACGATGATGATTACATTTACATAGCCGCACAACTAAACGACAGCGCTCCGGACTCGATCGACGTTACTTTATCCAGAAAAGATTCTTTTATTCCGACCGATATGTTTTTCGTCGGCTTGGATCCATACCACGATAAAAGAACCGGTTACTTTTTCGGATTAAGTGCCGGCGGTATCATGCTCGACGGTACCATTTATAACGAAACTTCAACAGATGATTCTTGGGACGGAGTTTGGGAAGGCAAATCCAAACTTAATCCGCAAGGATGGAGCGTGGAAATGAAAATTCCCTTTTCCCAATTAAGATTTAACAAAGCCGATTCGATGGTTTGGGGAATAGATTTTATAAGGTTTATCAAAAGAAAAAACGAAGAAGATCACTTTATAAAACTTTCGCGAAACGAGAGTAAATTCGTATCCAAATTTGCGGAATTACACGGATTAAACGGAATAGAACCTAAACAAAGAATTGAGGCATTCCCTTACATTGTACAAAAAGCTCAATTTCTTGTTCACGATAAAAACGATCCGTTTTATAAATCCAATCAATTTGTTACTTCCATCGGAGCGGATTTTAAAATCGGCATAGGCGCAAATTTAAATTTGGATTTAACCGTCAACCCCGATTTCGGTCAGGTTGAAGTTGACCCGGCAGTTGTTAATCTAACTGCATTCGAAACATTCTTCCGCGAGAAGCGCCCGTTTTTTATTGAGGGACAAAGCATATTTAACTTTGCAAGCGGGGGTTCAAGTAACAATTGGAACTTCAACTTCGGTAACCCGCAACTTTTTTATTCCCGTAGGATAGGTCGAGCCCCGCAAGGTTCCTTACCTGCAAATGATTATGCGGACTTTCCGAAAGAAACAAGAATATTGGGAGCCGCAAAAGTCACGGGAAAAATCGGAAGCGATTTATCAATCGGTGCGCTCAGTGCATTTACACAAAGAATGTTCGCTTCATATTTTAAGGAAGGTAAAAAATACGAAACAGAAGTTGAACCTTTTACACATTACGGGGTTTTAAGAACACTAAAAGAATTTGATGACGGAAGACACGCTTTGGGCTTTATGCTTACTTCCGTCAACCGCGATTTGAACAATCCCGATTTACAAAACATCTTAAGCAAACAAGCATATACTTTCGGAATAGACGGTTGGACGTTTCTCGATTCGAATAAAGCTTATGTGCTGACCGGTTACGCCGTCGGGTCTTACGTTCAGGGCAGCAAAGAATTTATGGTGAATTTACAAAAAGCCCCGCACCGTTATTTACAAAGACCCGATGCAACTTACATGCGTTTGGATTCCAACCGCACTTCGCTTTCGGGATTTTATTCAAGGGTTGCGTTGAACAAACAGCAAGGTAATTTTTACTTTAACGCCGCAATCGGTGCCGTATCGCCCGGCTTCGAAAATAACGATTTGGGTTTTCAATTTCATGCCGATAAAATAAACGGGCATCTCGTTCTCGGCTACAGATGGTTTAATCCCGACGGTCTTTTCCGCAAGAAATTTTTATATGCCGCTCATTTCCGCACTTACGATTTTGAAGGGAATCAGTTAAATAATGGTTTTTTCACTTTTGCATTTTTACAATTTATGAATTATTACAGTATAAATTTAGACGGCGGATACGGCTTGAGAACAACAAGCCGGAGTCTAACCCGCGGCGGTCCACTTGCCGCCAGCCCCGCCGGATATTGGTTGGGAATCAACATATCGTCGGACAGCAGGAAAAGTTTAATCTTTTCGGCGGGTGCTAATACATCGGGCGATGAATTAGGCTCCGCGTCAGTTTCGCTGAATACGGAGCTCGAATGGAAACCGAGTCCGCAAATTAATTTCAGTGTGGAACCTGAGTTCTCTGTCCGTAATTCAAAACTTCAATATGTTTCAACCGTAAACGATAAGTTTGCAGTAAACACTTTCGGCAACCGTTATATTTTCGGTGAACTTCACCAGAAAACCTTATCGGCTAATATAAGGTTAAACTGGACTTTCACTCCGGCAATGAGTTTACAACTTTTCGCCCAACCGCTAATTTCTGTAGGTGATTATTCGAACTTCAAAGAACTCTCCGGACCGGCAACCCTAAATTATTTAACTTACGGTGAAAGCGGTTCAACAATACGGTATAACAAAAATGAAAACAACTACACCGTCGATCCGGACGGGAACGGTCCGGCAAATAGTTTTAATATATATAATCCCAACTTTAATTTTAAATCATTACGCGGAACCCTTGTTTTCCGTTGGGAAGTTTTACCCGGTTCAATTCTCTATTTGGTTTGGTCGCACGACAGAACAAACTTCAGTGATCCCGGGAATTTCAACTTGGGAAGGGATTTCGAAAACTTGTTAAATGCGGAATCCAATAATGTTTTTCTGGCAAAGTTTACTTATTGGTTAGATATTTAATTTTCCGTTCTAACTGCGCGAAAGCCACGGTAATCTTGCTTCACGGTTTTCAATATTTTACGCACTTGCCCGGAATATGTTATATCGTAAGCGCATGTATCGTTTGCACTTGTAGCCGACCAATAATAAATTACTTCTTTATCCGGCGCCCATACCGGTGCGTCTTTATCGGGTTTTACAGAATAAACCGCTATTCCTTTTTTAAAATCGAATCTGCCGCCCGCGTTGGAATCCCTGTAAGTTAATACTCTTACATACTCGTCAATTGCCGGCAAACGCCAATAATCGTAAACGGTATCGGTTAATTTTGTTCCGTTTTTATTAATGTATCTGAACATGTTATAATTTTCGAAATCATTTTGCGTTGCATAGTATATCGATTCTTTAGTTCCGTTATATCCCAAACCGTAACGTTTTTTGTCGAATCCCAAAGGGTTTTTCCCGAAAAGTGCTATTTCGTTCCAGGATAATCCGGAATATGTTTTACCTTTATAAACTAACGGTTCTTTATTCGAGTAAAACCAGCCCGGACCTTTCCCGGCAAATATCAAACTAATTCCGTTGCCTTTAATTTTCACTTCGCCGAAATCAGTAAGCGGTATTCTGTTTATGTTTCTTATCAACAAAGGAACTGCGGTTATTACCATTACCAATAGTGGAACAAGAACTGAAAAAATTACTTTTTTATGCGAGCGTAACGAAAACCCTTCGGTGTTTTTAGCAAATGATTTTCTGCGATAACCGTCGATTAAAAACAAAATTCCGGGAGTCAGGAAAACCATACCGGTAATCCAAAAGGAAGACGGAGTTGAATAGTGCAATTTACTCAACATGGAAAATCGCCAATACATAAACAAAGCGGAAGCGATAATAATTATTGCACCTCCTGTGCGCGGAAAATAATAAGATACCACATTCAATAAAATTAATATTGTGGCGGGCATTAAATAGAATGGCAAATATTTACCGTACGGTTCGAACCATCCTTCGTGAAAGAATTCAGCCGTTCCCCAAAATGCCGCTACTGCCGATGCAATGAGCAAAATCCAGAATCCGGCTGTGCCGTATGCGGTTTGTTTTATATCTTTACGCATCGTATATTATTTTACATTTGTGAATTAATCCAGCTTTCCCATTTCTGCAAAGATACGGAGTTTTCTTCTTTATTTTTCTCCGAGTCGTAACCGAAATTTTTACCGCTCAATTTCCTTAATTTGTTTACCGCTTCTTCCCGCGCGAAAGGAAGTTCACTGCTTTTCAAAATTTGAAATAAAAGTTTTAATCCTTGCTTTTTATCGATATCCCAAATCTTTCCCGCAATATCTATTTTAGTAAAATCATCTTCGGAAGCGTTAAATTGTTTGAGCAATGCATCCAGAGAACCGGACTTACTATCGGCAACGGGTTCATGCGAAACCATATGTTCTTTCTTTAACAAATCTTCATGCTCTTCCGCATGCACGCTGGAATTAAAATAATTGCCAAGTAAGTAAAGTCCGAAAACCACAACCAATACGGTTCCCAATCCCAATGCTATTTTTATTAAAGCATTTGCTTTTGCTACCGCCCTTACGATATAGAGTATCAACGCAACAATCAGCAGAGTAATTCCGTAGAACGTTACAACCGTCGGTCCGCTTGGCAAATCGGCAACATAAGAGATATACAATCCGACAACGCTTACTATCAAGCCCATTATCCAACCGATTACCAATTGTTTCCACCATGTATCGGTAATCAACATTGAAGTAATAGCCGGCACAACCAGAAAAACAAAAACAAGGAGAACTCCCGCCGTTCCTACCGAATGGGTGATTACAACCCCGAAAGAAACATAAAACAAGAAATCCCAAAACTTAACCGAAAGCCCTTGGTTGTATGCTTCATCCGGATTTTCGGAAATTAAAATAAACTGCCTTCGAAATATATAATGGAAAATTCCGACAAACGCATAAACTATTGCGGCGCTTAGAATTGTAGACCACTTCACCCACAAAATACTTCCGGTAAGAATTTCTTTAATATGTTCTGAGCCGTGCGGGGCTTTATCGATAACAAGGATAGAAACCGATGCGGCGATAGCGTATGCCAAACCGATGATTGCTTCTTGAGGAATTTTTTCATGCCTGAAACGTAAAACGGAAAACACTGCCGCGCCGATGAATGTAAAAGAAAGCGAAAACCAATACGCGCCGGTTGTTCCGGGCAGTATTCCGAATAAAAAACCAACGGTAGTTCCGAGAGCCGCGATTTGTGCCAATGCCAAATCAACGAAAATTACTTTCCTTCTTAAAACGTGCAAACCCAAATATGAATGTATCCCGACCAAAATCAAACATTCGAAAAAGGCCGGAGCCATTATATCCCAAATACTTAAATTCACTTTCAGTTTCCTTTTAATTAAATTATTTGTTTTCTGCTAATTTTGTAAAAGCCGCCCGGAGATGTTCAACCCAATAATCAACAAGCTTAAATACATTTTCCGTTCCTGGCGCTCCGTTTACATACATCGGAACGATAACGGGAATGGCGCCTACGCGCTCGCAAATATTTTTAACTTTGCTCTCATCGAAATAATTGGCAGCCAACACCACGCGCACATTATTCTTTTTCATTTTCTGAATAAGGGCTTCAACATGCTTGGGTGAAGGCGGAATACCGGGCTTGGGCTCAACGTAACCGACTATATCAATTCCGAACAGACGAATGAAATATTGCCAATTTTTATGATAAGCAACAACTTGTTTGCCGCGGAATATCATTCCTTTCTTAAGCCATCCGCCAAGATAATCTATAAGTTTTCTACCTTTGAAACTTTTATTTTGTAAAAAATCAATTAGATTGCCCGAATTCGCAAGTTTGGTTAATAATTTACCGCCCATTAATTTTACCAAACGCTCACCGAAAACAGCATTATCAACTTTTCTTTTGAATTCTTCCAAATTGGTTCTGTAAAATTTTGAATTAGCCGGATCGTTTTTTTCCAAACCAATCGTTATGTTTTCCGCAATTACTTTAAAGTTTAACGGACTGGTAGTAATGTGAGGGTTTCCGTAAATATGCAATCCGCCTTCGCTTCGTGAAAGATTCGTCGGTTTGTCAAGCAATTCTATCCCGTCGTATGCGGCAACAAAACCGGGTTGCCCGGAACGGATTTTCTCGTTCTTCGATAAATCGACGATTGACGGAACCCAAAGTTCCAAGTCCAAACCTGTTGAAACGAATACATCCGCTTTATTAAGCAATACAGCGAAGCTCGGTTTGGGTCTAACAAAATGAGCGTCTTCGTTTCCTTTTACGATGTAATGAACTTCAATTTTATCTTTACCGATTTGCTTTGCAATATCGGCATAAGTACTTAGTGTAGTAACAACTACCAATTTCTCCTTTGCCTGTATTGGAAAAACCGTGATTCCCAGCAAAAGTATAAGTATTAATAATTTATATTTCATTTTTATCTCCGTTTTTAATATCTGTCGTGTTTGTGCGGACCCATTGCCCAAGTGATTTGTAACATAAACGTATTTTGCTTTTGTGAGCCGTAATTTGCTTTAAATAAGTTATATTGAAGGCGTAACCTTACCCAATGACTTTGCCACCAAACAACATACGGAACCAGTTGGATTATTGATTCATCCGAGTTATTTAATTTAAAAGGTTGCGTATAATCGAATCGTGCGCCAACAAACCACTTTTCGTTAAATTGATATTGTAAATATGAATATCCGCCGAAAGCCTTTATTTTATAGGGTTCGAGCAATTCCTTCTCAGCGTAATACAATTCATTTCTCCAGACAAATGATTTATAGAGTGCTTTATTTACTGGTTGCCAAAAATATGTTAAATCCAAACCGCCCAAATAAGTGTTCTTGTCAACTTCTTCCACAATTCCGTTTACCGGTTTTGGAGTTTTGTTTTTTCCGTACATTCCGGTAAAACCGATTTCCAGATATGAGTTTTCGGAAAGGTCCCAATAGTTTTTTAAGTGAGCCAATACGGCCGGAAATGTAAAAGTTCTTCCCGAAAACAAATGACTGTTCATTCCGTCGGTAACTTCCAATGTAAGATTGTGCACGCCGTTAAAGATTGATGGCATTAGCCAATTCATGGAAATTCCGATTTGATTTAAGCCTTCGTCTCCCAAAATCGTAGTAAGCGCAAGAGGATATTCGAACTGATCCAACGAATGTTCATGCCATCTGTTAACCACACCGAAATTCTGCCTGAACTTTCCGGCGGTTAAACTTATGTTAGGCAAAAAGTACGTCCATATCATATAAGCTTCGCCCAGCTCAACGCCTTCGGGATTAAATTCCACGGTTGCTTTTGCCAAACTGAACGGATCGAGATTGCTCTGAATATGAACCCCTAAAACTCTGAAATAGGCTCCGTTTTGATCTTTTTCTTCTTTCGAATATTTTCCGAAGATATCGCCGGTTATGCTTATTTCCGGATTAATTGCTTGGAGCGCCCTTTGTCCGCTTTTGAATACTTTAGTTTTTCTTTCTTCAACTTTACTTTCCGCTTTCGATTCGGCTTCGCAGATTAAATCTTCCAATTCTTTTTGTTGAAGTTTTTGCTCCAAAATTCTGATTCTTTTTTCCAACTGTTTTAATTTATTCTTTGTCGTATCCGCTTGAGTTTGTGCGAAAACTCCGGTTACAGATACGACTACCAAAACAAAAACTACACTTAGTTTTGCAGTCATTTTGTATCCTTATTATTTAAATTTTAATATAGTTGTTGTTTTAATTTTGTGTTAAGAAGAAACTTGATTAGAACGGAGGAGCCTTATTGTTGATTGAGGAAACTAATATAGATGTACAAAAGTTAATGTTTTTAGGAATATATGCAGTGAAAGGTTTGGGAAATACATTCTTTAACAACAATGCGGCAAAAAACGAAAGTCCGACCAAAGTAACACTTATTAAATAAGCAGGACAATCGTCGTGAGTAAACAAATCGGCTTGGTGATTATGCAAAAAACCGCTACCGGTATACAAAAACAAAAATACCGCTATACCGATACCGAGGAAAAGTTTACCCGTTTTTGTCATAATTAATCAGCTGTAATTTTTTACTTATATAAAGTAAACACATTCAAAAGAAAAATCAATTCCAAAAACAATCCCCGGCACTAAACACGCTGCTTTCTGCCGAACCTTAAAATTTTCGGATTAACCAATCTTTCGAAATCGAGATAAGACATTCTGATTAACTCCGTATGGGTTCCGGCATTAAACGCGATGTCTTCTTCTTCAACCAAACAAGCTGCCACATAAGTATCAACGCCGTATAAATTACCGAACGGCGGCATTGCTCCCACTTCGCAACCTGGAAATTTGTCTTTAAATTCTTGCTCGGTTGCAAGTCTTACGTTTTCCGTACCCAATTCTTTTTTTAACATATCGAAATCAACTTTGTAAGAAGCGGGTAAAACAGCCAAAGCAATTTTACCATCCACTTTAATAACTACTGTTTTTGCTAATCTTCTTCCTTCGATGTGTGCGGCTGCTGCAATCTCTTGCGATGTGTAAGCTAACGAGTGTTTAATGGAAACATATTTAATATTATTTTCATCCAAAAAACGTTTCAGTTTTTCTGCCGGCATTTTCACCCCCCGTTTTTTATTGACAGATTCTACTGTAACATTAATAAATAGGACTACAATGTATTGTAATCATTTTTACCGATAAATTCAAATTATTGTTTCGTTAAAGCAAGTCTCTTTCTTTTAAATTCTCCCAAAATTACCTATTTTACTGAATTATTTTTCGAGGGATTACCAATGTATTTTGTTATCGGAATTGACGGCGGGGGAACCAAATCGAAAGCGGTGCTTACCGATTTACACTTAAATACTTTTGCCGAATGTACGGGCGGACCGACCAACTTCTTACTTCGCGGCACCGGAGAAGTTTCTTTAACTCTAATCGATCTAATACGCGAATGTATTAGTAAATCGGGGATTAACGAAAACGATCTTGTTTACGTGGTGCTTGGAACCACCGGCGCCGGAAGAATAAACGAAGCAGAAAAAATGAAAAACGATTTTCTTTCAATGTGCGAAAGGGAAAACCTGCCGGTTAAATCGTTCGAAGTGGAAAGTGACGCAAGAGTGGCATTGGAAGGCGCCTTTAAAGGCGAGCCCGGAAGTATTTTAATCGCCGGCACCGGCTCAATTATGTTCGGAAAAGACAGTGAAGGGGAAATCCACCGCGTTGGAGGTTTCGGAAGATTTATAGGAGACGAAGGAAGCGGTTATTCCATAGGCAGAAAAGGGTTAAACGCCGTTGCCAAATTCTACGATGGCAGAGGACCCGGAACAAGTTTAGCCGGATTACTTTCGGAAAAGGGCATAACAAATTCCGAATCGCTTATAACCGAAATTTACGTGAACAATTTTGAGATTCCATCGGTTGCACCACTAGTGATTAAATCGGCGGAAAACGGGGACGAGATTTGCTTGAAAATTTTGGATGAAGAAAGCGAAGAACTCATCTCGCATATTAAAGCGATGAAAAAATTAATAGACGTGAAGCCGCTCGGTGTTTCGCTAATCGGCTCCTTAATTGCCAAAGACAATTTTTATTCGCGTATGTTTCTCGAAAAAATAAAAAACCAATTGGAAAACGTATCGGTGAAAGAACCTGCAATGCCGCCTGAAATGGGCGCGGCGTTAATGGCGGCTCAATATTTCGTTTCCAGAATTGCTTAACTATTCCGGACTACAAATGGCAAAAGAAAAAAGAACTTACAGAAATCCTTGGGCTTGGGTACCTTCTTTGTATTTCGCCGAAGGGATTCCTTACGTTATAGTAATGAGCGTATCGGTAATAATGTACAAAAGACTTGGAATTTCCAATACAGATATCGCATTATACACAAGTTGGCTTTATCTTCCGTGGGTAATAAAACCATTATGGAGTCCGGTCGTCGACCTTTTCAAAACCAAACGGTTTTGGATAATTATTATGCAACTGTTAATCGGCGCGGGATTAGCCGGTGTTGCCCTCACAATCCCCGTCCCGAATTTTTTCCAATATACGCTTGCGTTTTTCTGGTTGCTTGCTTTCAGCTCGGCTACTCACGATATTGCGGCAGACGGATTTTACATGCTGGGCCTTTCGGAACACGACCAGGCTTTTTTTGTTGGAATACGCAGTACGTTTTACCGTTTTGCGATGATTACCGGTCAAGGATTACTCATCATTCTGGCAGGATATCTGGAAAGCACAACCGGCTTGCCCCCGGTTGAACTCGAAGTATTTGCCAAACCCGGAACGGAGAACAAAATAATAATTAACGATTCCCTTAAACATAAACCGCTCGAAGGTGAATTAAGAATCATAACGGAACCTGAAAAACTTGTTATTCCTGCTGTTCCTAAACATAAAGCGGAAATTGATTCAATAATCCGGCTTGCAAAAAAACTAAATACGGCAAACGGGTTTTACTACGAAAAGTTAAAAAAAGAAGAAAAGAACAGGGCGGTTAAAAAATCAAAACAACCTTCTTGGCTCGAGCAATTTCTGAGAAAAAATTTCGGAGAAGAAAAAAAAGTAAAGAAGATAAAAGAATTCGTCGGGAATGTAGGGATAATTGCATTTCACCTTTCCAAAGCTCCTCCACCAGGCGAAACGGCAATAGTAAATTTCGGGCAAGAAGGCGGAGATAAAAATATTTTTCTTGTTGAAGGATTAAGATTCGAGTTTACCGGAAAAAATTGGAATAAAAATGCATACGCAGTAATTCAAACCGACCCTAAACTCAAAAAAGAAGCATCCGCTTTGTTCGTTGCGCGTGCCGGTAATATTCCCCTCTCGTGGATGATTACAATCGCTTCGCTTGCCGCACTGTTTATTATTTTCTTTCTGTATCATAAATTTATTCTGCCATATCCCAAAAACGATAAACCCGCGGCGGAAGGTAACAGAAATATTGCAAGCGAGTTTTTTAAAACCTTCGCTCTGTTTTTTAAAAAAGAAAAAATAGGATTGATTTTAGCGTTTTTGCTGTTATACAGATTGGGCGAATCGCAATTGGTTAAATTAGCCGCACCGTTTTTATTAGACGCACGCGAATTGGGCGGACTCGGTTTAACAACCGGCGAAGTGGGTTTGGTTTACGGAACCATTGGAATAATTGCTCTTACGCTTGGCGGACTTCTCGGCGGATTCCTTGCCGCAAAACACGGACTGAAATACTGGATTTGGTGGATGCTGATCGCTATCAATCTTCCAGATGCCGTTTATATTTATCTTTCTTACGCTCAGCCGGAAACCTTTTTACCCGTTGCAATTTCAGTAGCAATCGAACAGTTCGGTTACGGTTTCGGCTTTACGGCTTATATGCTTTACATGATTTATATCTCGGAAGGAAAATATAAAACCGCTCACTTTGCCATCGCTACGGGATTTATGGCTTTGGGAATGATGCTGCCCGGAATGTTCAGCGGTTGGCTTGCCGATATTATCGGATATAAACATTTCTTTATTTGGGTTGTAATTGCAACTATTCCCGCATTTTTAATAACCAAGTTTATTCCGCTCGACCCAACGTTCGGGAAAAAAACAAAGGTGGAAAATGAAGTTTAATAAAGTTATAATATTTTTATTTTTAATCGGTATAATTTTAATCGGTTATTCTCAAAAGACCGTTTGGGAACATAAACACCATAAACCGGATTTTACGAATGTCGAAAAGCTAATGAATAAAGCCATACGCGATTCCGTTTTTCCCGGCGCCGTATTGGTAATTGGCAATAAAGACAGTATAATCTACCAAAAAGCTTTCGGACATTATACTTACGATACCTCTTCCCCGGCAATGCAATTAAATACGATTTTCGATCTCGCTTCCGTCTCAAAAGTAGTGGGAACAACAACTGCGGCAATGATGCTTTACGACGAAGGGAAACTGAAACTTGACGATAAAGTTATTAAATACTTGCCGGAATTTAACAACCACGGGAAAGATAAAATTACCATCCGCAACTTGCTTCTACACAATTCCGGGTTACCCGCATTTAAAAAATACTACGATGTTTACAACACCGAAGAAGAAGTAATTAACGATATTATGAATTCGGAACTGATTTATGAACCCGGAAGCAAATACGTTTACAGCGACTTGGGAATGATAACGCTCCAAAAAGTGATAGAAAGAATTACCGGCATGGGATTAGACAAATTTCTCGAAAAGAAATTATTCAAACCCCTTGGAATGAACCGGACGATGTATAATCCTCCGGATAGCTTAAAAAACCAATGCGCACCTACGGAAATAGATACCTTTTACAGAATGAGACCGCTGCAAGGTGAAGTGCATGATGAACGCGCTTATATGCTACACGGCGTTGCAGGTCATGCCGGATTGTTTTCAACGGGACCGGATCTTGCAAAATTCCTCCGTATGATGTTAAACGGCGGAAGGCTGAACGGCAGAGCTTTCATCAAAATCTCCACGATAGAACAATGGACAACAAACCAAAGCAAGCAAAGTACACGCGGCTTGGGTTGGGATACAAAAAGCCGTGAAGGTTATTCCTCTTTTGGCAGCTTGTTTTCGGAAAATTCTTACGGACATACAGGTTATACCGGTACTTCCGTTTGGGTGAACAAGGATAAACAAATTTTCGTAATCCTTCTTACAAACCGGGTTTACCCGACGCGCAAAAACAGAAAAATTATAAAATTCCGCCCCGTAATACACGATGCGATTTATAAAGCATTGTTTAATGAATAAAGTAAACTACTTGTGCCCAAAATGATTTGGCGTAATTCCTCACCGGTGTTAATCCCCATTTCGCTATTGGAGAGAACCGCTTATTTCATTGGTGGAGAGGACCATTCCTCTCCACCGGTTAAAGATTTAATCATTACTCTGGTGGAAAGGACCACTCCTTTCCACTAAAAAAGTTTAACACTTAATTAAGTCCTCTCCGGAAAAGCAAAATATTTAATTGCATCTTGGTGATGCCGAGGTATGGAATTCGGAGATAATGGATAGTTTCGTTTAATCTTAGCTGGGACAAGGCATGCCTTGTCCCTTCACCTCTTATGAAGAAAATGATTTTGCCGAAATAGGAAATAGAATATTTGATTCAGCTTTTCAATACACGACAACCCCACGGATTTATCCGTGGGATAGTTAAGCATAAAAAAACAAACCGGAACCGTTTTAACGGTTTTTTATATCACAAAAATAAATATCACGTTCATTAGCTAGAATATTATTTTAATGGTGGAAACCGATGAATCGGTTTCTTTCGTTGAGGTTTGCGCTTCTTAGCCCGTGACTGAAGTCACGAGTCTCCAATCTTCAATAAGGAAAATTTTAATGTTTAATTGTATTTCATTGGTGGAAAGGACCACTCCTTTCCACATGCAACTACCTTCCATATCCATATCGTGCTGGAAAAAGCTTAATATTTAATTATTTAATATGATAAGGCGTAGGCTTTGGCAACAAGGAAAGTTTTTAATTTTTACTAAAGAAATCCAAACCCCTCCCGACCTCCCCTTTCGTTAAGGGGATGAGCTAAACTCCCTCCCTTTTACAAAAGGAGGGAAGGGGTGGGTTTGAAAAAAATCAATATCAAACTATCACTGTCCATATTTTCAATGATGAAAAGAACTATTTCTCTCAACATAATTACATTATTAACTACGCTTGTAACAGTCGGTATATAAATTCTTAATCCTGATCTTACTCTTAATCTTGATCATATGTTTGAAAGACGAGATTAAGATTAAGAGCAAGAGTAAGAAACTGTCGGAGAGGATCACTCCTCTCCACCGGTTAAAGATTTAATCATATCCAAACTATGCCGAGGTATGTACCTCGGCATCAGGAAAAGTGTGAGCCTTGGCAGTAGGGAAATATTTGCCGTGAATTTTATTTTGGACATCAACGTTTTTAATTGTTTTTTACCGGAAAATTGTTTGAATTAACGTATGTAATTTTAATTTTTTAGCAAGTTTTTTTATTAATGTAAAAAAGATAAAAGGAGTTCGATATGAAACTAAAACCATTCCGCAACGAACCGATAAACAACTTTTCCAATAAGAAAGTTTACCAAGCGCAAGTAGACGCTTTGAAAAAAGTTGCCAAGCAATTCGGTAAAACACACGAGCTGGTAATTAACGGCAAAAAATTAAGAAGTAAGAAAAAATTCAACTCATACAATCCGTCGAACAAAAAAGAAGTAATAGGTGTATTTTACAAAGCCGATAAAAACCTTGCCGATAGAGCGGTACGGGAAGCCGCCAAAGTTTTCGAAACATGGAAAAATACCCCCGCCGAAACACGATCGAAATATTTGTTAAAAGCTGCGGAGATTGTCCGCAAAAGAAGATTTGAAATAAACGCATGGATGATTTACGAAGCAGGAAAAAACTTCGTCGAAGCCGATGCGGATACCGCCGAAGCAATTGACTTTTTGGAATTTTACGCACGCGAAAATTTGAGATATTCGGCTAAGCAACCGGTCACAAAAGTTAAAGGCGAAAAAAACGAACTCTTTTACATTCCGCTCGGCGTTCACGTTGTGGTTCCACCGTGGAATTTCCCTTTCGCGATATTGGTTGGGATGACGTCGGCGGCAATTGTTACCGGAAACACGGTTGTACTTAAACCATCGAGCGATACGCCGATGATGGGAAAACTTTTCTTCGATATTATGAAAGAAGCCGGATTACCTGACGGAGTTTTGAATTACGTTACCGGTTCCGGTGGTGAAGTGGGCGATACACTGGTTGCTCATCCATTAACCCGCGCAATCGCTTTTACCGGTTCGGTCGGAGTTGGTCAACACATTTACGAACTTGCAGCAAAAGTTCAACCCGGTCAGATTTGGCTGAAACGCGTTATAGCCGAAATGGGTGGAAAGGATGCAATAATTGTAGATAGCGAAGCTGATATCGATGCTGCGGTTCAAGGCGTTGTTGCTTCGGCGTTCGGTTTCCAAGGTCAGAAATGTTCCGCATGCTCACGCGCAATTGTAGACGCTAAAGTTTACACCGAATTCAACAAAAAACTTAAAGCGGAAGTGGAAAAAATTGAAGTCGGTCCCGCAAAAGACAATTACAGAATGGGTCCCGTTATTAACGCCGCGGCACAGGCAAATATTTTATCGTATATAGAAATCGGCAAAAAAGAAGGCAAGCTGGTAACCGGCGGAAAGAAAATTGAAGGCGACGGTTATTATATCGAACCGACAATTATAAAAGATGTTAAACCGACTGCGAAAATTGCTCAAGAAGAAATATTCGGTCCCGTTCTTGCCGTTATAAAAGCAAAAGATTTCGATCACGCATTGAAAATTGCTAACAACACGATGTACGGATTGACCGGTTCGGTTTATTCCAAAAACAGAAAGAAATTGGAAAGGGCAAGAAAAGAATTCCACGTGGGCAACTTATATTTCAACCGTAAGAGCACCGGCGCTTTGGTCGGCGGTCATCCTTTCGGTGGATTTAACATGTCCGGGACGGATTCAAAGGCAGGCGGAAGGGATTACTTGCTTCTCTTCTTGCAAGCCAAATCTGTTAGCGAGAAAATTCAATAGCATTCTCACTATAAAACCCCCGGAAACGGGGGTTTTTGTTTTATATCATACGAAAAATATTATAACTTCCAAAGTCTCACTTAATATTTGCAACTATTTTTTCACATCTCACACTGCCGAAAATTCCGTATGCACCACTAATTCCCGAAGGATCTTTTTGATTATTATAATAATCAAAATAATTTTTGTCAAAAGCACAGATTTCTATTGTATATTTCCCGGGAATAAAATCCGTATTAGCAATTGTATAGAATAAGCCGTCTGTAGTTTCTTTATAAATAAAATTATTAGATGTATTTTCAATTTTAATAGAATAATAATATGCTCGTGAACTTTTTGACCATTTAATCGTCCTTCCGGAAACAATAATATTAAATTCTCCCGGCATAATTGTTTTCCCAACAATAATATTATTTCCTTTAACAACTCTTAAATGAAACGTATCTATATCTTTAGTTTTTAAACTATCCGAATAATAATTATAAAAATATCCGATATTATGAAATCTCGAGTAATCGATACTATCATTTATATTAAATTTAATGCCGTTTACATAAAATTCGCAGTCGTTAACAAGTTTGGGGAAATTGGAATACTTGTCACCCGGTGAATTAACATAAGTTACCAATGCTTTCTGCCTGTTATTATTTGATCGAATAACAAAAGTAAGCGCTAAATCATGCTCCAGCTTATTTAATTCGACAGGAGAATCAACACAACTTGTTAGTAATAGAAGGATTAATAAAAGTAAAATATTTTTCATCATTAAACCTAAAAGATAAATTCCGCACCCACAGAAGGAATGATTGGCAACCCGGATAAATAACCAGAATCTTGCGGTTTGCCATACTTAATAATATCTAAAGCGAATTTATCGGAATATATTTCCACCGGATTATCATTAAAAGTTATATTTTGAACTTGTATATATAAAATCCAATCAAAATATTTTCCTTTATATTTTTTTCTGAACGAAACATCCAACCGCCAATAAGGCTTATATCTAGTTTTTTTGTCGTCAAAAATGATGTGGTCCGAAAGACGAACAACATCGTATTTGTCCGAATCTTCTCCTGCAAATAGACCAATGGATTTATAATATCCTAAAATTCTATTATACAAAGCTCCACTATGGAAAGAAAAAGATAAATTAAACTTCCATGTTTTACCGAGCTCTATTCCCATAATACCCTTTATAAAATGTGGGAAACTCCATTTGGGTTGATAGGTTTCATTTTTAAAAGAATAAAATGTTTTTTGATATGTGTAGTTCAATTGGTAAGTCAATATACCTGTTAATTTCTCGAACATAATTTCAACACCGTATGATTTTCCTGAGCCTGTTGAAAATTCCGGGTATTTATTGTTCTCCAATAATTTCAGTGTTTTCGTTATAATTTTATAATAAGCGTTTACCGACAAATAATAATTATTACCAAAATTAAAATCGTTACCGACACCTAAAATATATGCTTGTAATGGTTTTGCTATAATAAAATAAGGTTTGTTAATCAGATTATAGTTTTCTTCCTCGAATATTCCGGTTGTTAATAATTGATAATTCTTTTCTGCATTAATAGAAAATTTATAAACGGGTGAAGGATAGTATTCCAAAGTAAATCCGGGAAATAAATAAATCGAATTACTTAAATTCGTAATCATAGTCAAATTTTTAATTTTAATCTTTAGTTTGTTAAGAGCTAAAATTTCATTTTCCAACCAAGGCTGGTATATATTTACTCCTGCTCGTTTTGCATAGGTAAAAGGTATATTCTTACCAAAAAATGAATCTTTAAAATCATTATCCAAGTCCCAATTATTCAATACATTTATGTTCCGGAAATTAAAACCGATTCTTTGTTTTAAATAATTAATATCGAATTCGTATTTATACTTAACACCAAAATCGTCAATTATATTTTTGTAGTAGTAATTTTTATTACTGTATTCGTTGAAATTACGGCAAAATGAAAAGAGAATACTGTGATTTTTAAATCTCTGCTTAATACCTATGGCTTTGTTACCACGGTATATTTTATTATTGGGGGAATTTTCATTTTCAAGATTGGGATCATTACTTATCTCATTATTTTCGAAAGCAATTATATCAGTCTCAATATCTCCGGAAAATTGATGGGATACCTTAAAGTTTATATTGTATAACTTAAAATCAAAGTTTCTTTTACCTAAAAGAGCCATAATCAAATCCAAATAAGAACGTTTTACGCCAAATAAAAGAAAGGTGTTTCCGTATTTCTTTGCAATGGTAAAGTTTGCACTTATTAAGCTTAAATTTAAGTTCACAAAAGGCTTGGATTCCCGATCGATACTGCTCAATGATATAATGCCGCTTAATCTACCGGCATGTTCCGGTGGGTAATTCGCAGTCCAAATATTAGTTTTATCTATAGTCTTTGTATTTATTGAACTAAATACACCCAACAGATAATAAGGATTGAATAATTCAATTCCGTCGTAAACAATTGCATTTTGATCTATAAATCCGCCTCTTATATGTAAAGAAGGATTGTAATCACTGAACTGCGATACACCGGGCAAAAACGAGACTGCTCTGATAATATCGGGCTCGGCTAATGCGGGCAAATTATTAATTGTTTTACCAGATATTAAATATCCGGCGCTTTCATTGGTTTTCTCACCTTTAACAACAACAGCACCTAAAGGTATAACACCTTGCCTCAGTTTAATAACAAAATTTTTTTTATTTAGTTTATGTAGATAAATTTTAACTGTTTTGGTTTCATAGTAGATGTGATATATTTTTAAAGTAATAACTTCGATATTTTCCGGAACTTTTAATATAAAATTGCCTCTTTCATTGCTTGTGGTTCCCCTTTGAATTTCATCAGCTAATATACTGGCATTATAAACGGGTTGATTTGTTAACGAATCTACTAAATTCCCTTTTAACACTGAATAATGCTGGGAATAATGGTTTGAAGGGGAAAGAATGATTAACAAAATTAAATATATTGTTAATTTATCCATTAAATACATAAAAGCACAAATGACGGATTATTAAATATATTATAATTCGGGTATGCCCAAACTAATGAAAATTGAATTTGAAAGTAATGAATAATTCCCCTTAGAAGTTTCATAATTGAATTTATATTTTACCCCCAACTCCAATGAGTTAAATATTATTTTACTTATTCCGGCGTTAATAAATAAAACGAACGGCGGGTTATAATCTTTCTTAAATTGCGTATCGGAATCATTTATCAACGAATAATTTTCGCCGGATGAGAGAACCGAAAAGCCGATGGAAAATGACGAACCGAAACCGTAGAACGGGTAATTAACGGGTAAGACTAAAAATAGTAATTTATTATCCCAATGCGCCGATGCAATATTTTGCATAAGCAAACCGTTTGTATTATCCAATATATTCACAACGTCAATCTCTTTTGATAACGTCTGGTATTTTAAACCCAATCCTACATTTTCTAAAAAATAGTAGATACCTTTAATCTCAAATAACCTGTAAATAAATTTTGAGCTTCCTATTTCTTCTCCGTTAGCCGAATAATAAGGTGAATCGTACGCATTATCCCGTAAATTATTAAATGAGATTAGATAATCAAGATAAATATTATAATTGTTGTATTTCAAACCAACGGAAATAGAACCATCTGATAATGGGGTAATGGGGACTCTATTGTTTAATTCAAATTTATCCCTGTTCAAAAATTTACTACCGGCTAATGTAATAAATTTACTTTGTAAATCTTCCAGATAAGCTGTTGAAATTGTATAACCGATTTTAGGAATCACAACTAGCTTAATATCGTCGACCCAATTATATTCTTGGTCTTGAGCCAATAATTGTAAATTTAGAATTACTTCTAAAATTATTAGTAATCTAATAACCATAAATTATTATATTCTTTAGTCTATTTAAAACAGGGCGTTCTTATAAACGCCCTTCTCGAAACTATTAACTATGGTCCCACCAAAAAACCAAATAACTTCCCCCTGCAACAGAACATTCAGTTTTATATAATGGTGCTGTATTTCTTTCATTATATCCTCTAAAATATGGAGATTTCCAAAGTTTTATAAATGTATTTTCTCCAACATCATCGTCTAATTCAGAAAATTTGACAGTCCAGGTAGCTTTTGCCCCATCTATAAATGCGGTCAAAGGTATTTCTAAATTAAATGAAACCTCCCCGATATCTTTATCTTCCTCAATTAATTTTACGGAACCATAAGAATATTCTTCATTATCTGTATTTGAAGATTTAATTGTTACAAAATATTGACTTTTATGATTCCATCCATCAGTAGCTATATAT
This sequence comes from Melioribacteraceae bacterium, assembly GCA_027030245.1. Lineage (GTDB taxonomy): Bacteria > Bacteroidota > Ignavibacteria > Ignavibacteriales > Melioribacteraceae > BMS3ABIN04. The sequence continues at coordinate 13,286 of JALVFE010000032.1, read as the reverse complement.
CTTTTATAAGCTCCATACCATGTCCAATAACCATATTCATCTCCAAAAGTATATGTTAATTTATAAGTACTTTTATTCGTAATAGCAAAAAACATTTTAAATTCCGGGTCTCCACTCGTCCAGGGTTCATAGTCAGACCAATCATTAAACGATATCCATTCAAAATAAATTCTTCGGTCGTTTGTTCCGCCAGATCCACCACCGCCGGAGCCACCACCTCCGCCATCGCCGTCACCAGGATCGTCTTCTCTTCTCTGGGGAGTTATTTCATGATTTCCATGATGTTCACAATAGTTAACCATTAATACAGCTTCTTCAGGAGGCGCTTTAGAACTTAAAAGATAATGATTCCCATCAATATCATATACGTTTACCGGATCAAATTCTTTAAACGGGTTAACATAACCAACTTTAATTTTCTGATCATTTGGATCCCATTTCTCAAAATGCTTATCAACCGGGAAATAAATATCTACTTTACCCTTGTTCAATTTTTTCAACGCTTTGTTTAGAATATCTCTTTCATTTGAGGCAGCAATTGTTAACATTTCTTTTTTAAAATTATAAAATTTACCGTTATAACTAAAATTTTTCTCGAGAAACGTCTTAGCATCAAGTATATGTTCCCTTGTATCAGCTTTTTGGGTTTCCGATCGTAATATTTTTCTAAGTGCGTTTTTTTTAAGGGTCTTAGCAAGACTTTTGGCAATCATATCTAATTCAATAAGATTAATTTCTCCGGCTTTTTCAAGTGCTTCGGCATTTTCATTATTAATAAGCGGTGCCGTGGTGTTTTGACAACTCTGGAAATAAAAGAGTGCAATAATGAGACTAATTATAAATGTAAAAATTGGGGGGGGGGGGGGAAATTTTTATTTTTTTCATAATTCCTCCTAATTAAATTTAACAATTAATTGATTAATTATCACCATCCCATTTTTGGTGATAGGAGATTAATTACTTTTAAAATATAACTGATTATACTTTAAATATCAATAGTCAATAATCATCAAAATTATAATTAACTTTTATGATATTTTCTATAACAAGCCTATACTATTGACTTAATTTAAATTAGACTTACAAACTTATTTATAGGTATTTTTTTATTCCAACTATCAATTTATCAACTATGCAAAAAACAATTTGTGAGTGTATTGGGAAAAATTCTTTTAGGCTATTTAACTAATTATTTTTAATTTTCGTTAATTGTTTGAAAATATTACTCACTAATCTCAAGGTTTATTATGAAAATTCACGAATATCAAGCAAAGGAAATTTTGCGGAAATTTAACGTTGCAGTTCCGGAAGGTATTGTTGCGTTTACTCCGGATGAAGCGGTTGCCGCGGCTAAAAAAATCGGCGGTAAAGTTTGGGTTGTTAAAGCGCAAATTCACGCCGGCGGTAGAGGTAAAGGCGGCGGAGTTAAACTTGCTAAAAACTTGCGGGAAGTAAGAAAACTTGCCAAGGAAATGCTCGGGATGACTTTAGTAACCCATCAAACCGGACCAGAAGGTAAAGTTGTAAAACGACTTTTAATTGAACAAGGCGTAAATATCGACAGGGAATTATACGTCGGAATTACACTCGATCGCGCACAATCGAAAAACGTTGTGATGGTATCGACCGAAGGCGGTGTGGAAATTGAAAAAGTAGCAGCTGAAACTCCCGAATTGATATTAAAAGAAACAATCGACCCCGCACTTGGTATGCAGCCGTATCAAGCGCGTAAACTGGCGTTCGGGCTTGGGCTGAGCGGAGTCCAATTTAAAAATGCCGTGAAATTCTTAATGGCTTTATACAATGCTTATGAATCCACCGACGCATCAATCGCGGAAATCAATCCGCTCGTCGTTACGAAAGAAGGGGACGTAATTGCACTCGATGCTAAAATGAATTTCGACGATAACGCATTATACCGACATCCCGAAATTGTGGCTTACCGAGATTTGGACGAAGAAGACAAACTTGAAATAGAAGCTTCGAAATACAATTTGAATTATATCAAGCTCGACGGCAACGTGGGTTGTATGGTGAACGGCGCCGGTTTGGCTATGGCAACTATGGATATTATTAAATTGGCCGGCGGTGAACCTGCCAACTTTTTAGATGTGGGCGGAACGGCAAACAAAGAAACCGTGGCAAACGGATTTAAAATAATTTTATCCGATCCGAATGTGAAAGCCATTCTGATTAATATTTTCGGGGGAATCGTGCGTTGCGACAGAGTTGCCCAAGGTGTTGTCGATGCAGTTAAAGAAGTCAAAGTCGATCTCCCTGTGGTTGTCAGACTCGACGGAACTAACGCCGAAGAAGGACGAAAACTATTGGAAAAATCGGGATTAAACTTTGAAGTGGCGGCAACCCTTAAAGATGCCGCGGAAAAAGTTACCGGCGTACTTTCCGCTTAACCTTTCTTAATAACGGGGCACCGAAGGCCGTGTCCCGTTTCAAATAATACTTTGCGGATCAATATCTATTGTTAATCTTACATCGCGGAAGCGGGATTTTTGTTTAAAATCCACATACGAATCGAAAATCGCCTGCCTTAATTCTTTACCGCCCGGGTCTTTGATTTTCGGACTTTTCACAATAAGATGAAATCTGTATTTCCCTTTTATTTTGGAAATTATGGCTTCGGTGGGCGGAGCAATTATTAACCTTTTGGTCCGCTTTTTCAAATAATTGTAAAAGTCATTTATCGCTCCGCGCGCTTTGTCTTCGTATTCGTCTTTCGATTCAATCAAACCCAGACGGGAAAAAGGCGGATAGTAACTGTGTTGCCGTAATTTAATTTCTTTTTCGTAAAAGCCGAAATAATCATTGAGTAAAACTTTTTGCAAAACGAAATGCCTACTGTTTTGCGTTTGAATTATAACTTCACCTTCTATTTTGCTTCTGCCGGCACGACCCGAAACCTGGGTAAGAAGTTGGAAAGTCCGTTCGTCGGCGCGGAAATCCGGCAACCACAACGTTGTTTCCGCCGAGATAACACCGACAAGCGTAACGTGCGCAAAATCCATTCCTTTGGAAACTATTTGGGTGCCGAGCAAAATATCTATTTCCCCTTTTCTGAAACGGTTCAAAATAATTCCCAGCTTTCCTTTTCTATCGAGCGTATCCGAATCGATTCTCTCGATTCTTGCATTGGGAAAATGATATTCGAGTTCATCTTCAACGCGTTGGGTGCCGATTCCGAAAAATTTAATTTCCACCGAACCGCAAACGGGGCAAGCCCTTGGTACGGGTCTTGTGTTTCCACAATAATGACACTTCAAAATATTTTTACTGATGTGGTGAACCATGGAAACCGAACAATCGTCGCACATTTCAATATGTCCGCAATCTTCGCAGTAAACTTGCGTTGCAAATCCCCGCCGGTTCTGTAAAATAATTACCGATTCCTTTCTTTTCAGACGGTCGCTTATAGCTTCCAACAGTGTATGCGAAAATACTCCGGTTACCCGTTTCTTTTTATTTTCAATAATCATATCGACTAATTTAATTTTAGGAAGTTTAGCCGAATCAACGCGTTCTTTTAATTCCACAAGTTTGAATTTACCGGTTCTCGCGTTATACATGCTCTCGATTGACGGGGTAGCGGAACCTAAAATAACCGGACACGAATTAAATTTGGCTTTTACTATTGCCGTATCCCTTGCTTGATATTTCGGGGTTTGATCGTATTGTTTGTAACTCTGATCGTGTTCTTCGTCCACTACAATCAATCCGAGATTTTCGAGCGGTGAAAACAAAGCCGAACGCGGACCAATTACCACTCTGTATTTTCCCTTTATAATTCTGCGCCAAGAATCATATTTCTCTCCGAGAGACATTCTACTGTGCATTACCGTAACGTTCTCTTTAAAATGATTGTAAAACCTGGAAGTAATTTGCGGAGTAAGGGAAATTTCGGGTACTAAAATAAGTGCGTTCAAACCTTTCTCAAGAGCAACTTTTGCTAGTTCGATGTAAACTTGGGTTTTGCCGCTTCCCGTAACCCCGTGGAGAAGATAAGTTTGGAACTCCCGGTTTTCAATTAATCCCGATATTTCATTTACGATAGATTTTTGTTCGGGGGTTAATTCAAAATCCAACATTTTTTCGGAATATGTTTCCTTGTAAACGCGCTCGACTTCCTTCTCGAAAATTTCTATCAATCCTTTTTTAACAAGCGAAACAATGGTTGCGTGGGAAGTTTTAGTTTTTTTCAGAAGTTCGCTTTGCGGAATGCTTTTCTCTTTTCCGGAAACCAATTCGAGCAACACCACAACTTGCTTCGGGGCTTTCGTTTCCAGTTCGGGAATTGAAGCATAAATTTTATCAATATCGTCAATCGCCTTAACATATTTTACTTTTTTCACGCTTACTTTCGGGTCTTCAATCTTATCGATTATCGATAAAGCGCCTTTCCGTTCAAGCGATTTAAGTTGCGAATGAATCGATTTCTTTTTCAATAATTTTTGCAGAGTGGAAATCTTGTAAACTTCCTTTTCCGATAAAAGCTTTAACAATTTTGCTCTTACCGAAGTTTGTTTTTTTTCAGCGGCTAAAAGTTTTTTGCAAAAATCTTTATCGGCAACCACAATTTTTTTAGATTCCACTTCCGAGCCGTAAGGTATGGAGTTTTTAATCGCTTCGCCCAAAGAACTGATGTAGTAATCGGCAACCCATTGATAAAATTTTAATGATTCGGATGTGAAAATAGGAGTTTCGTCCAGAACGTCGGTTATTTTTTTTATTCCTTTTTCGACTTTGGTAGTTTCCGAAACGTTAATCACATAACCGGTTAAAGTTCTTTTACCGAAAGGCACAACCACGCGAACACCTGTCTTTACCGCATCCACCAAATCTTTGGGGATGGAATAAGTGAAGGCATTTCTAAACGGTAACGGAAAAACAACTTCGGCATACATAGCTTATCCTGAATTTATATTACCGGTTTCTCCAGTAAAGTCAATGTTTGATTTCCCACATCCAGCTTTGCTTTTATTCCGACCGGCAAAGTGAATTTATTTTCAATATGTCCGAAAGAAAGACCGTAAATTACGGGAACGCCCAAATTATAAAGCCGGTCGTATAAAACTTCTGCAAGTGTAAAGGATTTACTGAAAGACGGATCTTTTTCTTTTACCCTGCAATTCTTGAAAACGCCTAAAGCAATTCCCGCAATGTTATCGAATTTACCGGCTTGAATTAATTGTGTTAGCATCCGGTCGATTCTGTACGGTTCTTCTCCCACGTCTTCCAAAAAAATTATTTTACCGTCCGTGTTTACATCGTAAGGTGTTCCGATTAAAGAAACAACAATCGAAAGGTTACCGCCCACGAGTTCCCCTTCCGCAATACCGGAACGTATTGGGAATATTTTGAATAATTCGTCGTTCTCTTCATCGTTATAACTTTCCATAATATACGGAACTTTCGGATTGACTAAAACGTTATTAAAATTTTCCACGGAAAATTCATTAAAGGTAGAAATTCCAACGGGTCCGTGGAAACCAACGAGACCGGTTTGCGAATAAATCCCGTAAAGCAGAGCCGTTACATCGCTGTAACCCACAAGGGGTTTGGGATTTTCTCTAATGACATCGTAATCAAGCATGGGCAGTATTCTCGAACATCCGTAACCGCCGCGCGCACACATTATTCCTTTCACTTTTTTATCCGCAAACATTTTATTAACATCACCGGCGCGTTGTTTATCGGTTCCGGCAAGATATCCCGACCTGGCAAGAATATTTTCCGTGTATTTTACTTTAAAGCCCAAGTCCTTTAAATTTTTAACGGATTCGTTTAACTCTTCCCGGGTTATAAAACTTCCGGGCGCAATCAACCCAATCGTATCACCTTTCTTCAATTTTGATGGTAAAATTCTTCCGGGCTCCGGTTTACCCGGATCATGTGCAAAAATATTTGTTCCGCCCAAACCTGCCAATGTAACGGCGGAAACCGTTTTAATAAAATTTCTTCTTTTCATTCTTATTCCTCGACTTAAAATAGCAAACGGTATTTTACTTCACAATATTACAAAATGCGCGACTAAATAAATAATAATTAACGTTGATTGTTAATTCCCTTTATTTTATTTTTCTAAAACATTTTTCAAAAAATGAGGTAACAATGAAAAACACATTCAAAGCATTAATTATTTTATTTTTAATGATTGCCGTTTTAAAAGCGGACGAAGGGAAAAAATACGGCAAGAAAATCACTTTAACCGAAAAAACAAAAGTCTCCGAAATATTAAAAAATCCCGCCAGTTTCGTTGGGAAAAAAGTATTGATTGAAGGTAAAGTTACCGATGTTTGTCCAAATAGAGGATGCTGGATAAAAATTGCGACCGAAGACGGAGAGGAATCAATCCGCGTAAAAGTAAAAGACGGTGAAATTGTATTTCCCAAAGAAGCAAAGGGCAAAACGGCGCTTGTGGAAGGCGAGGTTTATTCTTTTAAAGTTAAAAGCAACGAAGAATGCGACGAAAAAGAACACGCCGAAGGCGCGGAACATAAAGAGGGCTGCTGTTCCGGAAAAGAGCAATCAAAAACTGTTTACCAAATTAAAGGGATTGGCGCGGTAATAAAATAATTTTTTGATATTTGTGAAAAATAAAAAAGGCTCTTAACGAGCCTTTTTTTGTTTTGCATTTTATTAAAAACTAAGCGGATTTTCTGTCCGATTCCAAATAAATCGGTTTGGATTTTTTCAGAATTGTATCTTTGGTAATCAAACATTTCTCAACGTTTTCCAAATTAGGCAATTCATACATAATATCGAGCAAAGCGTCTTCCACAATCGAGCGGAGCGCTCTTGCGCCGGTTTTCCGTTCCATTGCCAACCGTATAATTTCATCAAGGGCGGCTTCTTCGAATTCGAGTTCCACTCCTTCCATCATAAACAATTTTTTATATTGTTTGATGATTGCATTTTTAGGTTCGGTTAAAATACTCTTCAGCGCGTCTTCGTCAAGAGAATGCAACGGTGCGATGATCGGAATTCTTCCTATGAGTTCGGGAATCAATCCGTATTTCAACAAATCTTCGGGTTGAATGTTTTCAAGCAGTTGATCTTTTTCGACAGATTTGTCTTTTTCGTCTTCGGATACGAATCCCATTGTGCTTTTATTAATCCGCGAAGCAATTATCGATTCAATTCCGTCGAAAGCGCCGCCGAGTATAAACAAAATATTTTTTGTGTTTATGTTAATCAAACTTTGTTCGGGATGTTTTCTACCGCCCCTGGGCGGAACACCGGCAACCGTTCCTTCCAAAATTTTGAGCAAAGCCTGTTGAACGCCTTCTCCGGATACGTCTCTTGTTATTGAAGTGCTTTCGCTTTTCCTGGAAATTTTATCGATCTCATCGATATAAATTATTCCCTTTTGGGCTTTTTCCAAATTATAATCCGCAGCTTGAAGCAAACGTACCAAAACGGTTTCAACATCGTCGCCAACATAACCAGCTTCGGTAAGAGTGGTTGCATCTGCAATTGAGAACGGAACGTCCAAAATTTTCGCCAATGTTTGAGCAATTAAGGTTTTACCAACGCCCGTAGGACCGATCAACAAGATATTACTTTTATCTATTTCAACTTCCTCCAATTCGAAAAACGAAGAATTGGAATTAATCCGTTTGTAATGATTGTAAACGGCAACGGCGAGCACTTTTTTGGCTCTTTCCTGACCGATTACGTATTCGTCCAAACTTTTCTTAATAACTTCGGGTGTTAAAGTTCCTTTGTATACTTCTTTCGTATTGTATGCGGCAAGATTGTTTTTAAGTATATCCACACTTGTTTTTATACAAATATCGCAAATATAAACATCGGGACCGGCAACCATGCTGGTAACTTCGCTTCCGTCCCGCCCGCAAAACGAACAATGAACCGTATTTTGATCTTCTGTTTCTTTCATAAAGTTTTACTCTCGGTTTTTAATCGTTTAACTATTTGTCGGACATCATCAAGATATAACGAGTTGGGGAAATTATCAAGCAATTTTTCGTAGGCTTTTAAAGCCTGTTCTTTATTTCCCAAACCGTAATAATTAACATTGCCAAATAAGTATAAAAATTTATCGGAATACAAGTTAAATCTTTCTTCTGATGTGATTTTTGTGAGCAAAGACACAGCCTGCGGCAAATAATCGAGCGCTATCAGCATTTCGATATATTTCAGCTCCGCCAAATCCCTAAGGAAAAACAAATTCTTGTTTCCGGCAAGTTTTTCGTATTCCGCGGCGGCTTGAGCAAAATTTTGCTGTTCGGTATATAAATCTGCTTTTGCAAATGCCATCAGACTGAGAGAATCGTTTTTCAGTGTATTAATTAACAATGATAATTCTATAGCATCGTTCGCATTATCATCTTTTAAATTATCGGTTATCTCGGTAAGTTTTTTAGAAGCTTCGCTGTAATTCCCGTTCCACAATTCTATTTTCGCCAATTTGAGTTTAGCCGTGTTTTTTATTTTTTCATCCGCAACTTTGCTTTTCAAAATTTTCCCGAGATACAGTTTTGCATTTTCAAAATCATTTTTCAAAATCGATAATCGCGCCAGCTGAAGAATCGACGGGGCATAAAATTCCGAAAACGGTGACGAATCGAGAACAAGCTTAAATAAACTATCGGCTTTTTCCGGTTGATTTAACTTATAAGCATAAATTTTCCCCATCCGGAAAAGCGCTTCGATATAAACTCCGCCGTGATCGTTCTCTTCAGTAATTTTTTGATATTCATTGATTAAACGGCGGTATTCTCCGGGATTTTTAATTACTACTTTGTGATACGGTTTCCACACTTGATTGCTATCGATTTCAGATTTTTCCAATTCCGTTTCCTTCGCACGGGCAAAACCTATCCGTGCTTTGTAGTAATATTCCGAACCGGGATAATTTTCCAAAATATATTCGAAGGATTTTAACGCATAACCGGTTCTCTTTTCCCTTAGCAATTTATTTGCAAAACGGTAAATCAATTTTCCGTTGTGATTTCCTTTTTTGTCTAATTCAATTACAGCCGACAATGCTTTTGCATAGTTGTTTTGCATGCTGTAAAGCGAGCTTAGCAAATCCAAGTAAACGGGAAGAGAAGTTTCATTGTAAAAGTTTTCTACTATTTCAATTACTTTTTCGGGAACCGCATACTTATTGAAATAAGTCGCTATTCTGCGTTTAATATTTTCAACTTGTGTGGGCTGGCGTTGCAAAATAAAACAATATTTTTCCGTTGCTTTTTCGTAATCGGTTGTTGCGCTATATAAATTAGCCAAATCGTATGCGAAAATAACCGGGTCTTGGGCAACCTTTTCGGCTTTCTCGTAAATTTCTATTGCCTTTTCGAATGCCCGGTTTTCTATAGCGGCATTTGCAATCACGCGGTAAACCGAAATCCTTTCCGGATATTTTGAAATTGCTTCACCCCAAATTTCGTATGCTTTTTTCGTTTTTCCCGAGATATAATAAGTAGTTCCGAGCAAAGCGTAATAAGCCACGTTATCTTTGTTGGTTTTAAATCTTTCTTCTATCAGCTTAATCGATTCGTCGTATTCTTTTAATCGCAAATGAATTTTATTCAGCGCATCGAAGTATCTGTAATTCTCCGGATTTTCCGAATAAAGTTTTGCATATAATTCTTTAGCTTTTTGATATTCGCCCGCACGTTCGTATGTCTGCGCAAGTCTGAAACGGTTATCCACTTGAGCCGGTATGCGTTTTCCCTTTACTCTAACTTGAGAAAAGGAAGCGGAGCAAGTAAAAACAAACAACAATGTTATTAATGCAATATTTAAGATTTTAATATTTTTCATTCTAAAAGATATTTTTCTTCGAACAAATTTCCAATCCCCAAAATCAAATACGGATCGATACATTTTTTTAATCTTGCCATTTTCCTAATATTTTCTTCGCCGAACATTTCCAACAGATATTCGCGTTTTAACTTACCTATACCATGTTCCGCTGAAATTGTTCCCTCCAATTCAACTGCTTTATTCAAAATTTGTTTATAAATAAATTTGGCTTTGCGAAATTGCGCATCGTTTGCCGGCAACAGGTTCAAGTGTAAATGAGAATTACCGAAGTGCCCGTAAATTACAAATTTAATTCCGCTTTCCATGGCAAGTCGCTTTGAATAAAAATAGAAATCAATGAAATTTTTATCGGGGACTGCCGTATCGGTCCCAACTTTACGGAGATTGTTTTTGTTAATAAACTCGTTAACTTTGGATGAAATTGCATGACGGAACTCGTGAAATTTTTTTCTATCGGTTTCGCTTTCCGCAATCCACGAAACATCCGGATTAGCATTGTGTTTCCGGAGCAAGGTAATCCATTTTTCCAAAATCGATTCGTATTCACCGGTTGTGCAATCTTGCTCGAACCAAACGGCTGCTTCGTAACCCGAAGGGATTTGCGAAAAATCTTCCCGTAAAAAATCAAGGGAGTTTTTATCAAAATATTCCAAACCCATTGCGTCTAAACCAAGTTCGGTCATATTTTTTCTTGTTTCGTAACTTTTATTTCTTGCTTCCGTAATGAAATCCAGAGCATCGTTTTCATGTTCAAAAAACACAACGGCGGAAAGTAATGATCCGGGTTTTTCCAAGAGTTTCAGTTTTATTTGAGTTATTATTCCCAACGTTCCCTCCGAACCGATAAAAAGATCGATAACATCCATATTTTCTTTACAATAATAACCGGCGGCGTGCTTTGTTTCCGGCATTTTATAATCCGGTAATTTGCAATTAATATTTTTTCCGCTTTCTGTTTTCAAAGTAAAGTTAAATCCGTTTGCAAATTGTCGCCCTCTTTCCAAAACCACTTTTTCTCCGTCGGGAAGAATAACATTCAATCCCAACACAAAATTACGGGTTGCTCCGTATTTAAATGTTTTCGCTCCCGAAGCATTAGTTGCAACCGTTGCGCCTAAAAAACAATTTTGTTCCGTTGGGTCGGGCGGATAAAACAATTTTTTTTCTTCCGTTAACTTTTTAAAATCGCTCATTAACATTCCAGGCTGAACCACCGCATATTTTTCCGCTTCATTTAATTCAATGATTCCATTCAGTTTGTCCGTTGCCAAAACAATCCCGCCTTCGGGAACCCTTGCGCCGGTAAGTCCGGTTCCATTACCGGCAACTGTTATTTTTTTCTTTTCCCGTATTGCAAAACGGACTAACTCCATTACTTCGTTTTCGTTTTCGGGGAAGTAAACGGCTTCGCAAAATCCTTTGTAGTTTGCCGCATCAACCAAATAAGATTGTATTTGCGCGTTGTCTGTTTTTACTATCATGTTCCGGTAAAATGAAATTTATTTAAAATTAAAGATAACCAGCATGATTATAATTCCCAATTTCAAAAAATGTTTTCTATTAGTAAATTAACATTCGGGTTTAACATTAATCGGGAATTCAACGGTAAAATTTGACTGCTGAAAAAAAACGATATTATCTTTATTTGTTAATTGCCACAATTACCGCAATCTTACTTGCCGGGAAAATCGATTATTCTTTACCGCAATACAGCGGAATAGATTTATTCAAATACAAACAAATGGCTCTTTCGGCTCCGGGAATAAATTTGGAAATTCCGCATCCGTATGTCTACAGAATTTTTATACCGTGGTTAGCCGGTATGCTTCCCTTCGGCATTGATGTTTCTTTCTATATTTTAAATCTTTTAGCATTATCAGGATTATCGTTTATCGTCTTTGAATTTATTTTGTTTTTCGGTGTAAATTATAAACCGGCTTTTTTTGCTACTGTTGCTTTTTTGTTTAACCGTTATTTTTATCAATTTTTGGCATTTGATTATTTCCAAGCTTCCGATACGTTTTCTTACTTTTTATTTATCTTATCCTTTTTAATGCTTTCGAAAAAGAAATACTTTTCGTTCGCCATTATAGCAACACTGGGAATCTTAACCAGAGAAATTGCTTTGTTGATTATACCGGTAGGATTTGCCTACTTATTAGAAAAAAATGCACCGCGTAAAGATTATATAAGTTTTACGGCGGTTTCGTTTCTTATCATATTCATTTTCATTGCTGTCCGGTTGGCAATACAAATAGAAACCGACGACAATTATTTAACGCAAATACAATACGGAATCAACAATTTTTTTAATCCCGTTGCTTTTGTGAAAAGGTTCGTTGTTGCTTTCACGCCTTTTTCGGTAATACCTTTTCTGTTCTGGAATGAATTAATAGAATTTTTCAAGAAAAATCTTTTCCTATTGGTTTGGGCAATTTTTGCCGTTATCAGCAGTCTCTTCGGCAACGATTACGAAAGATTAATGTCGCCAACGGCGCCGGTTTTTTACTTGTTTTTAGCGATAATTATCGAAAAATATTTTTGGGGCGGAGCGTTTAGTTCTATCAAGAAAGTGTTACTTTTCTCAATTGTAATCATTTCGTTACTCGGCAGTTTGTATCATTTATGGGGCGTAGTAAGATTAATTGATTCGGAAACTTCTTTAATCTTTACAATTTTGTTGGATGTATTGGTATTGCTCATTTTCGGATATCTTAAATTTTCCGCACGCATAAAAAACGATTTGGTCAAGTCTTAAATTTTAATAAAACAAAATTCTGTTTTCGAAAATCAACTTTTCATATCGTTCGCTGGAGACTGATTTAATTTATTTAGATTCCGAAACAATCCGCAGTGGCGGACGGGATGACAGGTTTTTTCAATTAGATCTTCTTCGTAGAACAATAAACGGCCTAAAACAATTTGCGTTAAAAAATTCGTGCGGAGTAGCGTTAATAAAATAATGCTGTTTGAGTCTCGATATATCGGCAGATATAGCGAGGCGAGTTCATTATTTTTAGCTACGGAGCTAAGAATTTTAGCAAATTGTTTTCAGCCTTGATTTTTTCTTTGGTTCGTTTCTTTTGTATCAAGACAAAAGAAATGAACAAATAGTTTATTTTTCAAAGTTCTTGTGCCACTCCGCTGGAGTTTTAATATTGTGTTAGAATGTATGTTCTATAAATATGTCACACTATACAGTGTTAGCGGAACGAAATAGAGATTTCATTTTAGATCCCGAAACTAGTTCGGGATGACATGTTCTTCTTACCGTCATGCTGAATTTATTTCAGCATCTCATAGAGTTCTTTCTAGATTCCGAAACAAGTTCGGAATGACAATCGATTAATACCAAGATTGTATGTTTAAAAAGAAAAAAAAGGTTGTCCCGCGCTGCAAAATTGTTAATAAACAATTTATGATTATCTTAGAAGATATCACTAACAGTCGGAGGACAACCAAATGAAAGATAAGAAATT
>JALVFE010000031.1 GCA_027030245.1 Melioribacteraceae bacterium | reverse complement strand
ACGGCCGGTGATGCGCGAAATCAGGATGAGCAAACCGAAATACAGGGCGATAATCAGCAGGATGGTTTCGGGCTTCATAGGTCGATTTTGCACAAAGATAGCAAAAGCGGGGGAAGGTGAATACGATTTTGCCATCAATCACTTTGAACGAGGCAGGGATTTTAGATTTAACACAACAATAGTAAAGATTTGGTGCCCCATAACATCCACTAGAAACATTGCAGAGTTATAAGAATTTTTTTATTCCAAAAATTAGCAACGGGCAATTTAACCGATTAATAGATGGTTCTTTTGTAATTTTATTATTTCAGTCAAAGCCGTTAAGTAAAATTTGGTGCGGTTTTTGTTGAGTTTAATTATGTCATAGAATAACTACTACGCAACTGCTTTGGGAAAAAAATTTGTTTATAAGGTGCCAGCCAACATTTAAAAAATATCACACAAAATGAAAATAATACTAACAATTTTATTAACCCTTTATTTTCAATTTTTTTTCTCTCAAACTATTAAAGAGTTAGAATATGAATTGACTTATTACAAATCGGTTGAGACTTGGGGTAATAAAAAAGATATTGCAAAAAAACTTTTAAGGATAGATCCACTCAATAAAATAGCAATCAATTATTTAGTGGAAGTTTATGCAAGTAAGCATCAGCGGGATTCTATTATCGAATTGTTTGAATATTTAATAAAAACCAACCCAAACAACCCTAAACCGTATTTACTCTTGGCAAATGAACGTAACGCACGATATGCTGGACTTACCACTAATCAAAGAGTTAAATACCTAATAGAAGCTTACAAAATCGACAGCACAAATGTGGAAGCTCTTTATTCCTTAGGCAAGTCGTATTATGAGTTTTTTAATAGGGAGTTTAAAAAAAGAAAGAAAAAAGCTAACCTTGACTATTATTCTTCAAAAGCTATAAAATATTTTTCCATCCTTTGCAATCAAGATGAAAGATTCAAGGAGACGCTAAAATTTCCGCTTATCCAACTTGCAAATTATAGAGGAAATATAAGATTAAAAAAACTTTATGAAAGTTATAATAAACAATCATCTTATTTTCCGATTTCTGCATTTGTCGATTTGCCAAATGATTGGCAGACAAATTATTCTGTTAATGTTTTAGTTTATGTATCCGATTCTGAATTTAAAGTTTCAGGGGTTGAATCGGCTGTATTTCACATTAACTGGTATGCATCAAACCTCAAAGCATGTAATGAGCCGGTATTATGGGATACACTACCAACAAAGGTATTTAGGTTCCTTTGGTTACGAACTTTTCATCATCCTATTGTAATTGGTTTGCAAAATAAAAATGATACCGTAACATTGTATTGGAAGGTTTGTGATGGAAAAGGAGGGTACGAACACGGAAAATTAATTATTGATAAAAGTAAAACCCTGACCATTAATGAGTGGAATGATTTTGTAGCAAGTATCGATTCTATTGGTTTTTGGAATTTGCCTTCAACGAAATATAATATATTAGGAAATGATGGAGCTCAATGGATTTTAGAAGGGAAAGAACCGGGTAGATATCATGTTGTAGATAGATGGTCAGGTGGAGTAATTATTACTGCGTGTTTAAAATTATTAGAAATGACGGATTTAAAAATAAAAAAAGAAGATATATATTGAACGTAAAACAATGGCTAACAAATGATTTTTTTTAGACATGGTAATAGAAAAAGACGAACAAAGAACTGAATTATCCAATAATATTAATATTTAGCCAAACGCACCAAAATAACCTTTCACCGTATATTTAACCGAAAGTACAGGCGTTAGACCATACATACAACTTGTAAAATCAATAGGTCAGTCGCTTTGATACAATTTTTGCTTCATAAAAATCACTTAGCGACCGCCATTCTCCTCGCCAGGGATGGAAGCGGTATGAACCGATGGGCTGCCCGAGCATTTTCCCGCGGGCGGATGCTGACAACGGGAAGCCCCACGCACTGCGGAAGCACCGAAGGCGCCGAAATGCCGGTGCAGCCCGAGCCGCATTTAAGCGGACAGCCCGGCCGGCGCCACGTGAACGCGCCGCCGGATGAGCCGAAGGTGAAAGCCGGCGGCTTGCGAGAACGTGAGCGGCGGGGCGCCCAAATAATCACTTCGTC
>JALVFE010000030.1 GCA_027030245.1 Melioribacteraceae bacterium | reverse complement strand
AAAAGTGTTATTTTCATATCGGCTCCTCTTAATTTTTTTTTTCCCTAAAACAAATTTATGCTCAGCAATTCTTTTTTGCTGAGCAGGAGCCTTCTTTTGCTTTTTTTTGTCGTTTTGGACAGATGTGTGTTTAATATAAAGACCATAAAATTTATCTTGCTTTTAGTAAATTAATTCACCAAATTTGTGTATATTGATACTATATATGGTATTAAATGGCTAAATTTAAATTCAAAATTACCGATAGTACTACATTAGATGATATCGAAAATGAACTTGAAAGGCTTAAGCAATTACAAATAAATGAAATTCCATTTCCTTATATCAAAAAAATATTGGATTTCTTAGACGTTGAATTTTTACCAAATAAAGGTGGCTCTGCTATTCGTTTTAAACATAAATATCTTGTTAGTAACCCAAACTATCTTCATGGTATATTTACAGTACACAAATTACATGGACGTAAAAATATAGTAATTAGTAAATATGATTTTAAAAAATACCTTTTACCACCTATTAAATTAATTATTTATAAAATAAAGGAGGTCGATGGTGGGAAAAACTAAAAATTTAAAATATTATAAAGAATTAAAATATAATATCATTATAGAAAATGAATCTGATAATGAAAAAAACAGATTTATTGCTTACGCTGAGGAACTTGGGAAAGGGTCTTGTTATGGGCTAGGTAAAACGGAAATAGAAGCATTAAATAACTTTCTCAAAGAAAAAGATGAATTTTTAGAGATTTTATACAATCAAGGACTAACTATTCCTGAACCTATTAAATATGATATTCAAAAAGAATATAGTGGAATTTTTAATGTGCGTACCTCTCCTCAATTACATTATTCTTTAGTTAAACAGGCTAAGAATCATAATCAATCTTTGAATCAATACGTTAATCACATTTTATCAAGAGCTGAGTTATGGGAAACAATTCAAGATTATCTAGATTCTAATTTTATTAACATAGAGAATCTAATCTTTAGCATACATGATAGATTAAACCCACAAATTTCGTATTATAACAAAACTTCTGATTCACAACATCTTGCAAAACTTCCTGATGATTTTTCTAATAGTTTTGAGGATGAGTTAGTACCAAAAGAGAGAGAAGAAAAACAAATTTATAATAATTATAAAAAAGCAGGATAAAATTATGAAAAAGGCCTTTAAGTTATCACCTGAAGAATATAATAAAATATTAAAAAATATTGAATTAATGAATATTTCTATCATAAAAACTCAGGCTGAAATCGATAGAAATATAGTCTCTGGTAAATTAAATATTAATACAAAATCTAGAGTAAAATTTACTCAAGACGATAAGAGCCTCAATGTAATTTATTCATATAATTTATTATTGTTTATACCAGAAAAAAACGTAAAAGTAGCTCTAATAAAAGTTAATTTTGAAATCATTTTTATAAAATTAAAGAAAATAGAGATTTCACAAGATTTTTTTGAAATTTTTAAAGAAGTTTCATTAAAATACACTTTATGGCCTTATTTTAGAGAATTTGTTCAAAATATGATCTTAAGAATGAATTTACCACCACTTACACTTCCAATGGTAAAAGCAATTTAATACTAGTTAAACTTATAATTTTAAATTAGAATTTATTAATATCTTTGTCATTCTATTTTTTTTCCATTTTAAAATGTTAGAACAATTTCAGCAATCATATAATTAAAATTTCTTAAAGATATATTCACTTGTCCCTATTTTTAAATTTTATAGTGAATCCTATTAGTAATGATTTAAAAATTTCTTTATTTGACTTTCTAAAAATATTACCGTAACGCAAGTAGATAGAGAATCTGACTACACATCAGAAGGTTGAAGGTTCTCCCAAGGGGACTCCTGCGGAGGAATCCTTCCGGGTGCACAAAATTTTACCACTCCCCACTCAACACAATTTTTTTTCACTGTCGATCAGAAGGTTGAGGGTTCTCTCAAAGGGACTCCTGCGGAGGAATCCTTCCGGGTGCACAAGATTAATTCATTATATAATATTAGATTACAAGGTTTTAAATCCAGGCTCTTTATATCTATGCCATTCGCTGTAACACATTTCTGTAACACCTTTTCGATTTTGGGAAGAAAATTATTGTATCAATAGTCAAATAATTCAAAGGGGATATCTCGAAGAAAGCTGAATTTATATTACTAATCACAACAACTTTTAATTTACTGTCGATCAGAAGGTTGAGGGTTCTTTGTTTGCCCGCAGAAATTCTTGATATTCAATTCCTTTATAACTTTGGATTAAAAATTTCCTTAATTTCATCAAACAATTTGGAATTAATTTTCCTTTTTAATATTTTTTATTCCCAACACATGTAGGTTTTCCCCATCCATTAACTGCAAGTGTTATTTTGTTCTAAATTTATTTAATCCTCATTCAATAGAGATTAAAATAAGACTCATTAACTCATTAAATAACTTAATTTAATAACAACCATAAGGAGTACTCATGAGAAAAATCCTTTTAAAAACATTGATAATTTTATCGATGTTTGCAATTCTTTTACCGGCACAACAAATCAAGACTAAAAACGTACAATTAAGAAAAGTGCCCAGTTTTGTAGGTTATGCTAAAAATAGAATCGTTGTTAAATTCAACGATGATATTCTCAAAAGAATAAACAAGCAAACTATGGTTAACGGAAAATTGGGAATTCCCGAAATTGACGAACTCTCCGGTAAATACGGGGTTAAAACAATTCTTCAACAATTTCCCGGTGCAAAAGAAAGATTTTACAACGGCAGAAAAATAAAACTCTCCGGATGGCATAAAATCTTTTTCAGAAATCCGATTGACGCTGAAAAAGTTGCCCGCGCTTACAAAAGATTAGGCGGAGTTATAGATGCCCAACCCGTTGGCATCCATGCTATTCTGAAAACGCCGAACGATCCTAATTTTGCTGATCAATGGCATCTGAACCAATCAAACGATGCGGATATAGATGCTCCCGAAGCTTGGGATATCGAAACCGGCAGTCCTTCTATCATTGTAGCCGATTTGGATACCGGTGTTCGTTATTATCATAAAGATTTGGGCGGAGCCGATGCATCTTCGAGTAATCCTGAAGCCGCCAAAGGTAATATGTGGTTAAACACAGATGAAATTATGAATAACGGAATTGACGACGACGGCAACGGCTACGTTGATGACTGGATCGGTTGGGACTTTGTTGACGGCGAAACTGTTTGGTCGGGCGAAGACGGAGATACACCGGATAACGATCCGCGCGATTTTAACGGTCACGGAACGCATACTTCCGGTATCGTTGCGGCAATTAACAACAACAATTACGCTGTTTCGTCTGTTGCAGGCGGTTGGGGCGACGGAACTCTTCAACCTTCCGGCAATGGTGTAAAGGTAATGGCTCTCCGTATCGGCTGGTCGGGCAGATTCTTCATTTTCGAAGTCGGTTACGTCGGAATGGATTACGCTGCTCAAGCATTCTACTACGCTGCCGATAACGGCGCTCAAATAGCAACATGCAGTTGGGGTTCTTCCAATTCTGGAGGTCTGGGCGATGCGCTCGATTATTTCATAGGCGGCGGCGGTTTGGTTTTTAAAGCCGCAGGCAACGATGACAACGAACAATCGGATTATATGCTGGACAGAGAAGATGTAATCGGTGTTGCATCAACAGATCAAAACGATGTTAAATCTGACTTCTCTACTTACGGAACTTTTGTGGATATTTCGGCTCCCGGAACGGATATTGTAAGTACGTATCACGATCATAACGATCCGGATAACGATTACGTTGCAACATTAAGCGGAACATCCATGGCTACACCGATGGCTGCCGGAACCGCCGCTTTAATTTGGTCAAAACATCCCGATTGGACAGCCGATCAAGTAAAACAAAGATTATTCGATACTGCAGACGATATTTATTCTGTTCCCGGTAATGAAAATTATCAAGGCAAATTGGGTGCGGGAAGAATTAATGCTTTCAAAGCAGTTAACGACGGTTCTACTTGTAACGCACCGGTTGCGGAATTCAGCGGTTCTCCGACAAGCGGCGACGCGCCGTTAACGGTTAATTTCACTGATCAATCAACAAACAATCCGACAAGCTGGAGCTGGGATTTCGGTGACGGTGGAACTTCTACCGCTCAAAATCCTTCGCACACTTACAACAGTGCAGGAACATATACCGTTAAACTTACCGCCACAAACGATTGCGGTTCCGATACGCAAACCAAAGTTGATTACATTACGGTCACAAGCGGTACATGTAACGCTCCGGTAGCAGATTTTACAGGTTCGCCTACCAGCGGCGATGCACCCCTCACTGTTAGTTTTACGGATCAATCGACAAACAATCCAACGAGCTGGAGCTGGGATTTCGGCGATGGTGGAACTTCTACCGCTCAAAATCCTTCGCACACTTACAACAATGCCGGAACATATACGGTTAAACTTACTGCCACGAATGATTGCGGCTCGAATACCAAAACCAAAGTCGATTACATTACGGTTACCGAACCTGCGGGTAATCCGACCATGCACGTCGATAATATCAGTGTTGTAAAAGAATCATTTTTCGTATTTACGAGAGGAAACGCAACAGTTAGAATTGTAGATGCAAACGGTAACCCGGTTTCCGGAGCTACGGTTTCGGGTGAATGGTCCGGCAGTGCAACCGATACGGACGAATTCACAACCGATTCAAACGGCGAAGGTTCCGCTGTTTCCAATTGGAATTTCGGCGGCGGCGAGTTCACGTTCTGTGTAACCAACGTTACGAAATCCGGTTACACTTACGACGAAGCGGCAAACAACATGACTTGCGCTAGCACCGATGGGTCTTCTTCTTCAGCAGTACCTAAAGACGGTAAGGTAGCTTCGGTAATAGGTATTGAAGAAGCCAAAGCGATGATGGGCGGAAAGCTGCACGGCAACTATCCGAATCCGTTTAACCCGTCCACCCAAATTACTTTTTACGTTGAAAAAGATGCAAACGTTCAAGTCAGCGTATATAATATTCTCGGCAAAAAAGTAGCGACTTTGTACAACGATAATGCTGCTGTTGGGCTTCATACCGTAAGATGGAACGGACGCGATTCGCACGGCAGTTCGGTTACTTCGGGATATTATATTTACAGAATCAAAATGTCTAACGGAAAAGTGTTTACCGGCAAGATGCTTTTATTAAAATAATATCCAACAAAAAGGGTCGTTAACGCGGCCCTTTTTCTTAAGTAAAATCAGTTAAATTCTTAAAATCGATTTCCTTCGTTGCATCCTTCCCGAAAATTTCGATACTTTCTCCTTGAATTTTATACGTGCTTTTTTCACCCGCAACCCGCGAAAATAAAATCGTAAATTCTTTCCCTTCTTCTTCCAACATGATGATTCGTGCGAAATTTTCTTTTTGCTTTGTCGTTAAAGAGTTTCCGCAAATCGGGCAATAAAATTCAACCGTTTCTCCTTCTTCGAATTTAAATTCGGGATGATGCATAACCGTATAGTTTCCCAATTCGGGATGAAGTAAAATCAAGCCTTTTTCGCCCTTTTCCGTTTTTGCTCTGAAAATAATATAATCGCAAGCATTTAAGTAACCGCGGCATTCCGGACAAATATAATTTACGCCCATTGGAATCCCCCGTATTTGTTTTAGAAAAAGGAAGAGTGGTTTTATTTATTTTTACAACCGGAAAACATTTGAAGTTCTCAATAGTATTTGTTCAACCAAACTTTCACTATCTGGGAAAAACATTTTCAATATAATTTGTAAGCGCTTGGGTTCCCAAAAGTTCTTCTTCCGATAATGGCAACAATTTCAATCCGGCGGATGCGAAATTTTGCTTTATTTTTTTCGTTGAAAAACCAGGCTTGTACTTATTCAGAATTACTTCCGAAATTTCAAGACCGCATTCTTTCAGCTTTTCCGAAATTAATTTGGATTCAGAAAAAGAAAGCTTGTCGGGGTTAAGCACCAAATTAATTTTGGTCTTACTCCGGTTACGGAAATCTTCTTCCACCGTGCGGTACGAATTAATTTGCGATTCCAGTTTATTTAAAATTTTATCGCGTTCAATTTCTCTATTACCGAATTTTATTTTGGTGATTATTTCCCTTTTCTTAATAATTTCATTTCTTAATTCTTGTAATTTGTTCAACCATGTTAAAGAAAGTTTGGGAAGACAGAAAAATTTTAAAGTAAGAGCCGTCGGCGGCATATCGAAGATTATGAAATCAGATTCCGCGTACTCTTCAGTAATTTTTTTATATGCCGAAAGCAAAGCATATTCTTCAATACCCGGCGAGTATTTAATGATTCCGAAATAGCTTTCCAAATTAAATGCGGTTAAATACGAATACGTACGTTTTATTTGATTTTGAACATCGGACAAATATTTTTCCACCCAGATATTTATATCAACTTCTTTGATAAGTAGATTTCCGGTTATTTGTTTTGGAGTTTCGGAAAGCCCGGTTCCGAAAATATCGGATTGATTATGCGCCGGATCCAACGACGTTAACAAAACTTTTTTGCCTTGCCGGGAAAGGTAAACCGCGAACAATGCGGCGGAAGTCGATTTCCCTACTCCGCCCTTTCCAAGAAAAAACAACGATGTGGCATGTTCTTTCACAATTCAACCTATATCAAAAACAGAAAAGAGATCGGAAACAGGACTTTCAGCGGTATCCACTTTGTTAATCATTCGTATCAAATGCATTTCCAATTCGGGCATTAAATCCAAAGTAATCTGCATAGGCGGCGAAGGAAAACCCACAAAAGAACCCAACACCAATAATCCGAAAATGTTTTCAAGTTCGCTGAGTTCGTATTCCAAAGTGTCGACCGCTTTCTCTTTTGCGGCGGTATCGTAATAAGCGAAAGCCGATTTAATTTTCTTCCAAATATTCTCAAACGGTTTCACTTGTTTTCACCCTGAATATTTTCATCTCGCTTCTTATTTTGTTTTCCGTCGGGAAATATGCATATATTGAATACAATCCAAACAAAAAGATTCCGGTTGTGTAAACATCCGGAACATCAAAAAGTATTGCTACAACAGCCAAATACGGCGTGATCATCGTAACGAGTATTAGATTCCTTTCCAAACCGAACAATTTATCAAGTGAAATTGCTTTTAAATTTCTGATGGAATGAGCAAAGTTGGCTCTTAAAAACACCGGGACTGCAATACTTAGTACGGGTGCCAAAACAAAAATAATTATCCCGAATGGTTTACCGGCGTAAAATACAGGTAACGTAACAATATTAAAAAAGTTTAAGAGATATAAAACTGCAAAAATCAAAGTCCATGGTAAAAACATCGAGTAATAAATTTTTCTTAAAGTTTTAAGCATTATCAAAATTCATTTCTGCCTTAACTTAACATTTTTATCAAACCGAATGCGGAGCGGTTTCTTCAATCGATTCTTCAGGTTTTACAGATATAAATTTTAAAAATCCTTCAACAGCTATCCACACGACCGATAAAATTATTACAAAATTTATACTTTGCAATAAAATATTATTTGAATCGCCGAACTTGAGGTGGTTCAACACAATTGCCCAAAATGAAATAACCAACATAAATACGGCCGGAATGGCGCTTAGAATCCATCCCCATTTATGGTTCATGCGTAGATAAACGGTAACAATAATCAATGCCATTGCAGCAAGAGTTTGGTTTACCGCTCCGAACAAAGGCCATAATAAAAGAGCGCCTTTACCGTTCGAGCCGGTTGCAAAAATCAAAACCACCGCAAGACCAATAACCGTTGCTGTTGATACATATCTGTTCTTGAAAGTTTTCGGAAACATTTCGGTTAAGATGTATCGTTGAATTCTTGTTGCCGAATCGAGTGTGGTTCCGGCAAAAGAAGCTACAAAAACTCCCATTATAATTGCGCCGACTTTTCCTGGAATGCCGATTGCGGAAAGAAGGTTTGCAGCACCGGTAACGAAAGCCGCAACTTTAGAACCCAAACCTTTTGCGGCTGCCCAAGAAGCATAGTGATGTGTCCATGCCTGAACTCCGGTGAAGTGTTCCCCGTTTTCTACCAAACCGAGACCTATCCCGGCTGATACAGCAATAATTACAAGAGTAGCAAGTGAACCTTCCACCAACATAGAACCGTAACCTACAAAAATCGAATCCGATTCGCGGCGGATTTGTTTCGACGAAGTTCCGGACGAAACCAAAGCATGAAAACCGGAAATCGCACCGCAGGCAATAGTAATAAATAAGAAAGGCCAAAGCGGCGGAGCTTCGGCCGGATTGGGATTAACAGCCGGAGCAACGATCTGAAGATTACCGCCGATCGATGCGAATAAAACTCCCAAAATCATCAAAACCATTGCGATTATTAATTGATGCGCATTCATATAATCACGGGGTTGTAATAATTTGGTAACGGGAAGAACCGATGCAAAGAATGCATAAATAAGCAAAATTACAGACCAAACCGCTACGGGCGATAATCCCATTACAGCCGGCATTTTCAACGGCATGTATGCTCCCAATATTATTGTCAGATACATTGTTATTACAGCAATAGCCGACCATTTCGTTAAATTTGCCCCTTTTTGGTAAATCATATACCCGAGAAACATGGCAATCGGAATTTGAATCCAAATCGGGAAAACCGAACCGGGAAACATATCGAAAATAATTGCCATTACAAGTCCGAATATGGAAACAACAATCCAAAGCTCAAGAAACACTATGAAAAAGAAAAAGAGCTTTGTTCTTCCGCTGATATATTTTGCTGTATATTCAGAAATGGATTTCCCTTGATTTCTCAGAGAAATTACAAGAGACCCGAAATCGTGAACGGCGCCCATAATAATAGAGCCGAGAAAAACCCAAAGCAGCGCAGGCACCCAACCCCAAATAATTGCTATTGCGGGACCGACAATCGGTCCGGTTCCGGCAATAGATGTAAAATGGTGACCGAATATTACTTCCTTTTTCGTTGGGACGAAATCGATTCCGTCTTCGAATTCAACGGCGGGTGTTTTATTATCGTCGTTTAATTTAAAAACCTTTTTTCCGATAAAACGACCGTAAATTTTATACATTATCAAATAACCGGCAAAGGAAAAAACCATTATCAGTAATGCATCCATAACACACCTTGGATTTTTGTTTTGTTAAAACCTAATAAGATATGCTCTCGGTTTTTTAATCTACAAAAAATCGGCAAAAATTACCCGCATTTTTTCGTTATTCCATATGAAATTATTTCCATTTTTATAAACAAATTCCAAGAATTACTTTATTGATTTCTTTTTCTCATACATTAAAATTGTGGAAATGAAATAAATAATTGGATATATTTTGCATTGAAAAATGTATAATAATACAAATGCGCCCGTAGCTCAATTGGATAGAGCATCTGACTTCGGATCAGAGGGTTGAGGGTTCGAGTCCTTCCGGGCGTACAAATTATAATTTAGGAATACGTAAAGTTTGCTTTTCCCTAAACACGTCTACAATTTTATGTTCGAAGCCCTGTCATTGGCGGAACGCGCATTGAACGAAGGGGAAGTTCCAATCGGTGCTGTAGTTGTCCGCAATAACAGGATAATAGGCAGAGGATACAATCAAACGGAAACATTAAAAGACCCGACCGCACATGCAGAAATGATTGCAATTACCGCTGCTGCCAATTCGCTCAAGTCCAAATTTCTTACAGGCTGCGAACTTTACATTACGGTAGAACCTTGTTTAATGTGCAGTGGAGCAATATTACTTTCGAGAATAGAAAAAATTTATTTCGGCGCATTCGAGCCTAAGTTCGGCGCGGGCGGTTCGCTTTACAATGTTTTAGAGGAAAACAAATATAACCATAAACCCGAAGTTTATTCCGGCATTTACGCCAAAGAAAGTGCCGACTTGATGACAAAATACTTTAACCAAAAAAGGATTCTTAACAATTTAAATTAGATAATATTAATTATTTCAATGGAGTTGTAATTGCTTAAAAAACAGATAATTATGTTCGGGGCGCCCGGAGCGGGAAAAGGCACCCAAGCAAAAATTTTAGCCGGAAAACTTAACGTTCCGCATATTTCCACCGGCGATATTTTAAGAAATGCCGTGGCTCAAAAAACAGAACTCGGATTAAAAGCAAAAGAGATTATGGAAAAAGGTGAATTGGTTCCCGATGAAATTATGGTTGGAATTGTGAAAAACGTTTTGTTCAGCGACAGTTGCAAAGAAGGATATATTTTAGACGGTTTCCCCAGGACGCTGAACCAAGCAAAACTGTTGGATGAAATTATCGAACAATTAAACAACGGTTATCCCGTAATAATCAAATTGCTTGTTGACGACGAAGTAATCATTCAACGGCTTTCGATGAGAAGGGTTTGTAAAGTTTGCGGAACCATTGTAAATCTTAATCAAATTGAAAATCCCAACAAGTGCCCGAACTGCGGAGCGGAAAACAGTTTTGTTAAAAGGGACGACGACAAAGAAGAAGTAATACGAAGAAGACTAAGAGTATATCACGAAACAACACAGCCGGTTTTGGAATATTACAAAAACAAAACAGAAATAATTGTTGTTGACGGCGCTCAACCGGTAGATAACGTTACGGAAAACATCTTAAAAAAATTGGATCATTCCGCAGGCTGAGTCTCTTTTTCGGATTTAGGTTTAAGAACAACTTTAACGGCTTTACCGTCTTCCAACTTGAATATTTTTGCCCTGACCTTTTTTACCAATTCATAATTATGCGTGGCAAAAATTACGGCTGTTCCCCGCTCGCTTATTCTTTGTAAAATATACATTATATCCATCGAAGTTTCCGGGTCCAAATTACCCGTGGGTTCGTCGGCAAGAATCACTTTAGGATTTTTAACGATTGCGCGGGCAATTGCAACGCGTTGCTTTTCACCGCCCGAAAGTTGATGCGGCATATTGTTTTGTTTATGTATTAACCCGACTTCCGTTAGAGCATCAACCACCCGTTTTTTTAATTCTTTTCTCGGGATTCCCAATAGATGCAATACGAAAGCGAGATTGTTAAAAACGTTTCTGTCTTCAAGCAGTTTGAAATCTTGGAAAACCACACCGACTTTTCTCCGTAAAAAAGGAAGTTGCGCGGGTTTAATTGTATCGGAACTGAATTCCCCAACTTGCACGTATCCGCTTTGCGGCAGAATATTCATATAAACCATTTGAAGCAATGTGGATTTTCCGATACCGCTTTTCCCTATCAAATATACAAATTCACCTTCATCGATGTGCAAATTCAAATTGCTGAATACAGGTTGATTAGGATAACTGAATTCGACGTTGCTGAATGTTACCATTTTTAATTTTTTCTTTTAATTATAAATTGAGCCCGTTCGGAGTTTTCGTTTGCGTTTTCATATGTAAAAGTTTCGAAGCAATGCGCCACATACATTCCGGCGTCATCAATAACTTCAAAGTAATAATCAAAGTCATATATTTTTTGCTTGTGAATCTCTTCTACGATCCGGCCGTCTTCCAACATAATTTTAAAATGATTCAAATGTATTTTGGAATTTTTATCATATTCGCTTTTTTGAATATACTTAATATTTCCGAATTTTCCTTTACGGTTTAACCGTTTTTCATGTTTTAAACTGTTTTTTTCAAGACTGACATCAAACGTAAAATAAGAATCGCCGTTCATAACAGTACTTATTTCCAAAAAGAAATTCTTCAGTTTGTCTTCGGAATTCAGATAATTCAAACTGTCGAACGTTGAGTAAATATAATCAAAATTAATTTTGAACGGCAATTGTTCCATGCTGCAGCAGATTTTATTTAAGTTGTTATCATTTAATTTCAACATTTCTAAAGAAATATCGGAAGCGATAACTTGCGGGAACCTTACCGCTATTTTTTCAGCCAATTTCAGGTTTCCCGCAGCCAACTCCAATATATTTTCGCCTTTTATTTCCAATAAATCGTAAATCGATAAAATATATTGCGCCCAATGTTCGTAATCGACCGAGCGCATCAAATAATTATAAATCTTCGCTACGTATTTATACTCTTTATTCTGCTGCATTTCTTTTTCTGTACTTCAAAATTTTATCTGCCCATTTGAATGCTTCAAGCATACTTGTTTCGTCGGCTATGAATTTACCGGCTATG
The DNA here is from genome assembly GCA_027030245.1 of Melioribacteraceae bacterium. Classification (GTDB taxonomy): domain Bacteria; phylum Bacteroidota; class Ignavibacteria; order Ignavibacteriales; family Melioribacteraceae; genus BMS3ABIN04. The sequence goes on along the minus strand of JALVFE010000030.1, from coordinate 236,231 downwards.
TCGAACGCGGTTCCGTGATCGGGTGAAGTCCTTACGAACGGTAAACCGGCAGTAAAATTAACGCCTTTTCTGAAATTCAATAGTTTAAACGGGATTAATACCTGATCATGATACATTCCGATAACGGCATCGAAATTTTTATATAACTTTTCTCCGAAGAAAGCATCGGGCACGAAAGGTCCGTAAACATTCTTAAATTTCCGGATAACCGGCTCAATTGTTTGCATTTCTTCCTTCCCAATCCTTCCCTTTTCGCCGGCATGCGGATTTAATCCTAATACCGCAAGTTCCGGTTCTGCAATACCAAAATCACTTTCAAGCGATTTACCAACCGTTTTAATAGTATTTACTAATTTTTTTGCGGTTATTAAACGCGGTACTTTTTTTAAGGGTTCGTGAATTGTTACCAATCCAACTTTCATTGAAGAAGATAAGAACATCATAGAAAAATTTTTCACTTTGTAGCGCGAAGCTAGAAGCTCGGTATGCCCGGGAAAATCCAATCCCGCCAGACCGACAGCATGTTTGGAAATAGGCGCCGTAATTAATGCCCCGGCATAACCTACGTCAATAGCTTTTAGGGCTTGGTTAATTGCTTTGTATGCAATTCTTCCGGAAACCTTTGTCGGTTTACCGGGCGTGAAATTCGCTTTACCCAAATCCAATACGTTAACACGGTCCGTGTTGAATTCTTTTAAATTTTTAATAATTGAATATTTAAATTCCGGTTTTATTTTTCGTATGATTCCTTCAAAGACGTTAGCAGGGCAACCGAATAAAATGCCGTATTTTTTGGGATTGAAAATTTTGTTGAAAGTTTTTACGCAGATTTCCGGTCCTATTCCGTTAATGTCACCGCAAGTAAAAACAAACTTTCTCATCACTTACCCAACAGTTTGAAATTCCCGGAACCTGTTCTGTCGATAAATATAAATTCTCTATTGAGATGTTGATACCGCCATATTTCCAGTATTTCGTTTTGTTCGGAATATTTTCTTTCTATTGAACTCGGTTTTCCGTATTTGATATAAACAACTGCGCGGTCTGTCCTCAAACCGTTTGCTTTTCCCAATGTTCTGAAATTCAACAAAGCATAATCGGCGCGAGTGTAAAATTCGTTCATCGCTTCGTTAAATTTACTTTTTTGGGGAAACTTCCGGTTCCAGTACTCGATAAGTTTTTTATAATACAATTTCGAAGGATGTTTGAAAATTGCTTTGGCTTCCTTTTCTTCTCCTATAATCCGCAATAGCGATACTGCTTTTTCGGGATTATATAAAATAATCGGTTTCGAATACCATACAACTTGTTTTTTAAACATTACTTTTTTCATTTTGCCGGCTTTAATCTTTATCTCCACCATTCCTTCATTAAGCAAATGCGAGAAATCATTTAAATAAAAATAATTTAATTTAGTATTAGCCGTATCGGTTTTAAGCATAATTTCATTTTGCCGGGCATCAGGAAAAAGACGGTGTTTAATTTTATCCGTTAATGTTGTATCGCATATTACATAATCACCTTGCTGAATTTTAACCGAAACCGTATCGACGGAATTTTTTACGGGAATTAAAATTCCGTAATCTGCGGCAGAGAAAGGGAAATTATTTTCATAATTGGTAAGTACAAATTCATTATCGTGCTTATTCACTACCAACGGTTCAAAAATGATAACCGTATCCGGTACAATGTTTTCTGCGATCGGTTTTAATCTGACATCGATATTCGTATTCTTCAACCGGATTTCGGGTATCAGATTATATTTTCCGCTTTTTAATTTAAATTTAACAAGTCCTTGCACATAATCGTCTTTCGATTTTGTAAGATCGTAATTTTGCAGAACCACGTTTTCGGAAACCGACGTCCTTTCAACCAAAGTATCGTTTCTTTTTACATCAATTCCGAATTCGAAAGAGGCGGAATAATTTTTATTTTCTTTTACGAAAACCAGCTTGCCGTAAGGAATTCTGAATGCAACGAACAAATCGGAATAGATGCTATCAACGGGAAATTGATAACTTGATATTAAAACCGGGGGCGGCGGTTTGAACCTAACTTGAGCTAATGACGTACAAACAAACAATAAAAAAAGCGCACCAAACTGAAAATATTTTCTAAACAATATCGGATTCCTTTTTAATCGAATATTGAATAAAAATATATAGGAAAATGGTATTAATTAAAAGAGTAAAAAGAAATCCGTCAGCTGTTCATACTTTGCAAGAATTCTTTATTGTTTTTCGTTCCGCGCATCTTATCCAACAGAAACTCCATCGCTTCAACAACATCCAATTCGGCAAGGATTTTTCTAAGAATCCAAACTTTATTAAGTTCTTCTTCGGTGAGTAATAATTCTTCTTTTCTCGTGCCGGATTTATTAACATCTATAGCCGGGAAAATTCTTCTATCGGAAAGCTCACGGTTCAATACCAATTCCATGTTACCCGTTCCTTTGAACTCTTCAAAGATCACTTCATCCATTCTGCTTCCGGTATCGATTAGCGCCGTTGCAATAATAGTAAGACTACCGCCGTCTTCGGTGTTTCTGGCAGCGCCGAAAAACCGTTTGGGTTTATGCAAAGCGTTTGCATCCACACCGCCGGAAAGAACGCGACCGCTGGAAGGCATAATTGTATTGTGTGCCCTTGCCAACCTTGTAATACTATCCAAAAGAATAACAACGTCGTCTCCGGCTTCAACCATTCTTTTCGCTTTCTCGATAACCATGTTTGCCACTTGCACATGTCTTTCGGCAGGTTCATCGAACGTGGAACTGATAACTTCCGCATTAACGGAGCGTTGCATATCGGTCACTTCTTCCGGTCTTTCGTCAATAAGAAGAATGATTAACTTTATTTCGGGATGGTTACGGGTAACCGAATTTGCTATTTTTTGCAGAAGTACGGTTTTTCCGGTTTTGGGCGGCGAAACTATAAGACCTCTCTGACCTTTACCGACCGGAGAAAGTAAATCCATTATTCTCATGGAATATTCGCCCGGCGAAGATTCCAACTTTATTCTTTTCGTAGGATAAAGCGGGGTAAGGTTATCGAACAAAGTACGATCTCTAATTTCTTCCGGGTCTTTTCCGTTTACTGCTTCAACCCTTAATAAAGCGAAAAATCTTTCGCCTTCCTTCGGAGGTCGCACTTGCCCGCTTATTAAATCGCCGGTTCGTAAACTAAACCGTTTGATTTGCGAGGGCGAAACGTAAATATCATCGGGAGAAGGTAAATAATTATAATCCGCCGACCTTAAAAATCCGTATCCGTCTTGCAAAACCTCAAGCACACCTTTGGAAAATGTCAATCCGTCTTTTTGGGTTTGTGCTTCCAGAATTTTGAAAATAAGGTCTTGTTTTCTTAAATCGCTGTAACCTGAGATGTTGAAATCTTTAGCAATTTTGTAAAGATCAACAATCTTCTTTGACTTAAGTTCTGAAATATCCATTGGCATAATTTAAATCCTAATATTTAATTTTGTAATTATTGTTTCGTAATTATGTTTCGGGAATTATCGTATCGATAATGATTATTTTTGATTTTATTTGATTTATGAAAGGAACACGAGGCTCATCTGAAACATACCTTTATTAAATTAAAATGTCAAGACATTTTTGTCTTTTAACGCATTTTTTATCTCTCCGAGCAAGTAAATACTGCCCAAAACCGCCAGGCATGAGTTATCCTTGCGTTCCTTGAATTTATTAATAAAACTTAATTTATCGGTAACGATTTTTGAATTTATATTTAATCTTCCGGCTATTTCCATTAACTCTTCCGGTCTTGCGGCACGGTGATAATCAATACCGGTAAAATATATTTCATCAAATATTTCGCTTAATATTTTTATACTTTCGGTATTGTTTTTATCTTTCATTGCGGCGAACAGTAAATATTTTCCGTTGCATCCCTGAGCATCTCGAGTAAATTCTTTTATAAACGCTGAAATTCCTTCAGGATTATGTGCCGAATCGAAAATTATTTTCGGATTGCTGTTATGGATTTCGTACCGTCCTTGAATTCCGGTATTCTTAATAATATTATCGATTCCCTTACGGAAAGTTTTAGCATCTATTTTTCTGTGAATTTTATCAAGCGTGTACGCAGCTAAAGCAGCATTTTTATTTTGATGTTCCCCTCTCAAAGGAGTTCCGTTAATCGCAAAGGCACCGTTCGAAAGCAAAACCGTTATGCCTCCTTCCTCAATTTTCAATACGTCGTTAAGTCTGTAAACGCTGCTGTTTCTTTCCTGCGCAATCGAAACGATTTCTTTTTCCGCAGAATCCGGCAAATCACCGATGAAAACCGGAACATCAGGTTTTATTATGCCCGCTTTTTCCCTTGCTATAGCTTCGTAACTTGTTCCCAAAATGTGTGTGTGATCGTAACTTATTGTTGTTATAACGGAAGCAAGCGGTAATATCGTATTGGTTGCATCCAGTCTTCCGCCCAATCCGACCTCAACAACAGCATAATCGATATTGTTTTCGGCAAAATACTGGTACGCCATTGCAGTTGTAAGCTCGAAAAACGTCGGTCTATACTCATCGATATAATCTTCCAATTTTTCCATGAAGCGGAGAATGTATTCATCGGGAATTTGTTTTCCGTCGATTCTTATTCTTTCATTGAAATCAACAAAATGCGGCGAAGTATATAATCCCGTTTTCGCACCGGTCTCGGTTAAAACACTCGCTAAAAACGAAGCCGTACTTCCTTTTCCGTTCGATCCGGCAACGTGAAAAATCTTTAATTCTTTTTCGGGATTACCCAAATACTCCAGTAACCGTTCGATATTTTCCAATCCGAGCTTAACGCCGAATTGGTGCAACGAAAATAATTTATCCAATGCAGTTTTAATATCCATTTACAATTCGTATGATCCGGTTAAACCGGAAATTTCTTTGATGTTGTTTTGCAAACAATAATTTTTTACGCCCTCAAGAATTTCCTTGGCGGCTTTCGGGTTAACAAAATTGATTGTACCCAACTGAAATGCCGAAGCGCCGGCAATCATAAACTCAATGGCATCTTCCCACTTGGAAATTCCGCCGATACCGATAATCGGAATATCAACATTCCGGCTTATCTCGAAAACTTTTGCAAGAGCAACCGGTTTAATTGCCGGACCGGACAAACCGCCCGTAATATTTTTTATTTTAGGTCTTCTCGTGTAGATATCGAAAGCGGTTCCGACCAACGTATTAATTGCCGATACCGCATCGGCGCCGCGTTCTTTAGCAACTTTGGCAAATTCAGCAATATTCGATACGTTCGGCGAAAGTTTAATTATCACCGGCTTCTCCGTAACTACTCTAACTTTTTCCGTAATTCCGGCAACCGCTTCAAGATTATTTCCGAAGATCAATCCGCCGTCTTTTACATTCGGACATGAGACATTAATCTCAAAACCTTTAATTATTTTATATTTGTCAAGTATTTTTACGCACTCCGTATATTCTTCAACACTGCTTGCGGCAATGTTACAAATAAGCGTTGAGTTTACTTTTTCGAGAAAAGGTAACTTTTCGGAAATAAATTTTTCAACTCCAACGTTTGCTAAACCGATGGCATTTAACATTCCGCCGGTAGTTTCAACAACCCTTTGCGGCGGATTACCTTTCCTCGGCTTCAACGAAATGGATTTGGTTACGATTGCCCCGATCTCCGACAAATCCAAAAATTCCGATATTTCGTTCCCGTAACCTACGGTGCCGGAAGCAAGCATTACCGGATTTTTCAACGTCAACTTATTCCCGATTTTAACTGTAAAATCCAATTCGCTCATAAAATTATATCTCTCGAATTAAAGACCGGACCGTCTTTGCAAATCAAATAATATTTATCTTCCGAAGCCGAATGCACGGGACAACCTTGGCAAATTCCGAATCCGCAAGCCATATTGCTTTCCACAGAAATTTCACAGTTCAGATTTCCGGTAGAACAGTAATCTTGCAACGCTTTTAACATTGGATGCGGACCGCATCCGAAAACTTTTACATTTTTATTTACGAAAAGTTTGCGATTCGCATGCAATAAATCGATTACATTCCCTTTCAATCCGGCGGAACCGTCGTCGGTGGAATTCAATTCGTTTTCAAAGTTCAATTTTATCAATTCGGCTGAGTTCCTTGCGCCGTTAAAAAGAATTATTTCTTTTCCTTGCTCTTTCAACTTATTGATTAAAAACGGAAAAGGTGCAACTCCTATTCCGCCGGCTATGAGTATTGCCGTCTCAAACGTATCATCGATTCCGAAACCTTTGCCTAACGGTCCCAACACATTTAATTCATCGCCTGTTTGTTTCTTTGCGAGAATACCGGTTCCCGTACCGGTAACGGCAATCATAAATGTTACTTCCGTTCCGGAAACCTGGCTGATACTGAACGGACGCCTTAACAAAGGAATTAATTCCCCGGAAACTTTGATATTACAAAATTGCCCCGGTTCGGATAAACGGGCAAGTTCCGGAGCGTCAATTGTTAACTCAAAAGTTTTTTCGGTGAGTTTTTTGTTCCGTAAAATTACATAGTTTTCAATTGTCAAAGCGCCAACTCGGAAAATTTAATCAATCCTTACGATTTTTTAATAATTGAATTTCAATAGTTTTAATTTTATCCAATCTTCTCTGATGTCTTCCACCGAGAAAATCGGTTGAAAGCCAAGTATCGATTATCGATTTTATCGTTTCGATACCAAGCGTTTTAGCGCCGAGTACCAAAACGTTAGCGTTGTTATGTTCCCGCGAACTTTTTGCCGAGAACTCGTTGTAACATGTTGCGGCCCGTATTCCAGGTAATTTATTTGCCGTAATTCCCGAAGGTATTCCGGTCGCATCAAAAATAATTCCGGCATCAACTTCTTTCAACACAACGTTTTTTGCTACCGTCAATGCAAAGTCGGGGTAATCGCAAGACTGTTCATCGTAAGTTCCATAATCAACCGTCTCATAACCTTTTTCCGCTAGGTATTTTATAATTTCTTTTTTTACTGCAAAACCGGTGTGATCGCTTCCCAATCCTATTTTTTTTATATCTTCCGCTTTGCCGCTGTCTCGCCGGGAAAAATCAGAGCTTGTGCCGCGGTTTTCCTTTTCCAACGAAATATTAAATTCGCGGATTTTATCGAGAGCGGAAGGAGTAAATATCTCATTGCCGGAAACATAAAGAACGGATTTTCCGCTTTTATACAAATTCAGAATTATTTCTTCGGTTATAAGTTTTTTCATTACAGAAGTTCGGTTTCTTTATTCATTTTTAAGTAATCTACCACTTTCTTTACATCTTGCGCATTTTCCCTGTTGCAAACGAGCAATGCATTTTTTGTATTTATCACAATCAAGTTTTCCACACCGATTAAAGCCGTAAACTTTTTAGGCGAATAAACGTATGAACTGTAAGTTTTATCGGTATAAACTTTACCAACGGTTGCATTTCCCATACTATCTTTCTCCGATAATTGATATACTTCTTCCCAGCTTCCCACATCGCTCCAGTTAAAATCGGCTTTGGTAAGATAAACATTTTTTGATTTTTCCATCACCCCGTAATCTATGGAAATATTTCTTAATTGTCCGTAAACTTTTGTTAGTTCATCGTCAAAATCTTTTTTCCCTACCGCTTTTTGCAGCTTCGTTAAACCTTCATATAAATCGGGGAGATGAATTTTAATTTCGTCTTTAATTGTATCAACCCGCCAAATAAACATTCCGGAATTCCATAAGAAGTCGCCTGATTTTAAAAATCTCTTCGCCGTAGACAAATTCGGTTTTTCCGCGAAAGTGCGCACTTTGTAAATGTTTTCTTTAATTGGCTCATCAATGTACTGAATGTATCCGTAACCCGTTTCGGGACGCGTTGGAGTAATACCGATTGTAACCAACCCTTTCGATTCGTAAGCAAACTCGGCAGCTTTTTTGAGAATATTTTGAAAAGCTTCAACATCCAGAATTAAATGGTCGGCTGGAAGTGTAAGCATAACCGCATCTTTGTCTTTATGTTCCACAAATACCGCGCCCAGACCAATACAAGCTGCGGTGTTTTTCCCGAACGGTTCGGCAATAATGTTTTCTTCGGGGATATGGGGAATTTGCTTTTTTATTTGTTTTACCTGATCTTTATTTGTAATCACGAATATATGATCGTTTTCCACTAAGCCGTTAAGTCTGGCAACCGTATTTTGAATTAAGGTATTATCTCCGAAAATTTTCAATAATTGTTTGGGTTTTTTCCTCTTACTTCGCGGCCAAAATCTTGAACCGACACCGCCGGCCATTATTACAGCATAAATTTTCATATTACTTCCCTTTGTTTAATTTTATCGAGTTCCCGCCCTAAAAACTCAGCCCTTTCAAGAAACTCAGTAATATCTACTTTTTTATCTTTAATTATTGCAACTATTACTATTAAACATGAACGCATCGCGTAAATTAACTGATTATTTATTTTAACGATATCGCGTCCGACCAACTTTAAAGAATCCGCTAAAATTCCGTGCATTTTTGTAATGATTTCAAAATTATGATTTTCCGATAAGGTTTTGTTTGTCTCTACAGTCTTAATACATTTCAGTAGCAGTTCGTCGTTATAATTATTTTCTTGAAGGTTATTTAACAGTTCGTCTATTTTTTTTACCGAATCCAAAATTTTTTCGCGGTATTCATCAAAGGAAATATCTCTTATTAAAACCTCATCATCCAAAATGAAATCTTTTTTCATTTCAAGGGTTTCCTCATCATCGTTCTCGGTAGGCTTGTAATCGAGCATAAATTCGATTTGTTCTTCCTTTTCTTTCTTACCTTCTTCTTCGGCCAATTCCAGTTCATTTAATCTGGCTATTGTTCTTTGAAAGTTTTCCCAGCTAACCGATTCAATAAGGTTTCTAATCGTTTGTGAAATTTTCTCGGTGTGTTCATTAAAATGGTGCGACACCGACGAAAAATCTATTTCGTTTTCTTCAATAAACGCATACGCTTCACCTACTTTTATACCAAACGTGGAAAGTTCAGTACTTTTTTTCATCCGTTCAATTATTCCTTTTATGTCGTTTCCCTCAAACAATAATTCCCTTAATTTGGTAACGATTTCCACTTGTCCGGCTTTAAGCTGTATTCCGGTTAAAGCTTTATTAAAGCATTGTTCCAAATATGTTTTTGTTATGTCTTTCATTGTCCTTTATACACTCGCGGAACACGTTTGCTAATATTACAAGTAATTTCGTAAGGAATAGTGTTAAGCAGGTTTGCCCAATCCCAAGCATCAATCTTGCGGGATTTGCTTTTGCCCAGCAATATTGCTTTATCACCTGCTTTCACATTCTTTCTGTCAACGTTCAAGCATATTCTGTCCATTGTAACAGTACCGATTTGTTTAATCATCCGATCGTTAATAATCACTTTCATTCTGTTTGTGAGATTTCTTGAAACTCCATCGGCATATCCCACCGGCAAAGTAGCAACGGTTGTTAATTTATTTGCGATGAATTTTCTGCCGTAACTTACCGATTCCCCTTTTGGTATTTTTTTAACTGTAGAAACTTTCGAATAAAGCGACATAACCGGTTTCAACGGAATAGATTCCGTGGTTTCGTGCGACGGATAATAACCGTATAACGAAATTCCCGGGCGCACCATATCGAAGTAAGCATCAGGCATATCAAGTATAGCGCCGCTGTTTGCCGCATGCACGACTCCGTAATCAATATTTTCCGAATCCAATTTTTTCAATACTTCTGCGAATCTGCGCAACTGCAAGTTTGCAAATGTTTTGTCTTTTTCATCGGACGTTGCAAAGTGAGTATAAATTCCGTCGATTCTTATTTTCTCCAATTTGGCAATTTTTTTTATTACATCCACAGCCGACTGAAATGGAATTCCTAATCTTCCCAATCCGGTATCAACGTTTATATGAACGTTAAGAGTCTTATTAAATTTATATTTTCTTAATTTAAATAAATCTCTTTCGCTACACACCGAAGGAATTATGCGGTATTTTAAATATTCTTCGTATTCGTTTACATCAACCGGTGAAAATGTTAGCACAGGTTGATTGGTTGTTTTAGACTTACGAAGCTCAATACCTTCTTCGGTAAGCGCCACACCGTAATACTCAGGTTTATTTTTTCCCAGTGCTTCAAGTTTACTTACACATTGAACCATTCCGTGCCCGTACGCGTCTGCTTTCACAACCGCCATTACTTTACACTTTCCAACTTTTTTACGAATATTCAGAAAGTTGTATTTTAAATTGGACAGGTTAATTTCCGCAAAAGTAGAACGCATGTGATTTTATCAGAATAGTAATAAGAAAATATATTTCTTTCATAAATTTAATTAAAATTAACGATTTTATACACTTAACAAAGATTAATTTTTCCGGTTTTTGTTTCAGAATTTCACATATAATTTGTTATTTTACAATTGTCTAAAAAAACAGGAGATTTTATGTTAATTACCACCACACATACCATTGAAGGTAAAAAAATTGTAAAATATTTGGGATTGGTAACCGGCGAAGCGATTTTAGGTGCAAATATTTTCAAAGATTTGTTTGCCGGAATCAGAGACATTGTCGGGGGACGTTCAGCCTCATACGAACGGGAACTTAAAAAAGCAAAGGAGATCGCCGTTCAAGAAATGCTGGAAGAATGCAGGGCAATGGGCGGAAACGCTGTAATAGCAGTAGATTTGGATTACGAAACAATCGGACAAACTTCCAGCATGTTAATGGTTTCCGCAAGCGGTACGGCTGTTGTTATTGAATAATTACTTTTGCTAATTAATCGAATCTCGGATTTACAATATTATTGTAAATTGAGCCGAACGTATAAGAGAATCCGATTGAGCCCCAAAAGCGGTATTGCGTTTCGAGTTCGCGTTGCCTAAGCAAAACTTCTTCTTTGGTTGCTCCCCGCTTCGGCAAGGATATTTGATCGTTTATCTTCGAGTAAGTTCCGCTGAATTCCAACGACAATCCTTTTATTAATTTGATGCTCAGCATAAACCGCGTAGTAATTGAGTACTTTTTAAAATCATGTAAGAAACTATTTCCGCTTACCGATGAGTTTATCGTCCCCCACGGTTGAACAAAATTTACCGCTATTTGAAGCGTTTGTTGAAAAAGATTTTCTTTTGTTTTAAAATAAATTGTTTCTTCAAAATAGTTGTTGTACATTCCTCGCAGATAATACCCAATCCTCAGCTGTTTACTGTTGGAGATGGAAAACGGGAAAATGTTATATTCAATCCCGGTTGAAATTGAAGCATCCAACTTAATATTACTATATGCCGAAGATGAAATTCTACCCCAAGCGCCAACCGACCAATGCTGATCAATAGATTTTATAACAGTAGAATAAAAACCATAGCTTCGTTGGACATTGCGAGTGATATCATCGAAATACTTATATACTTCTTCGTTATAGTTTCCGGAAATCCTGAAATTAATTTTCCAATCTTCGGTTACTCGGTTTGCCGAAATCGACCCGTAGAAAAAATATGATTTCGTATTTTGGTTAGTGTGGATAAACGACCGTATTATATTATTAAAAACCCAAAAATCCCAATCGTCTTTTTTTTCGGTCTCCTCTTGACCAACCGGTTTTTCATAACCTATATTTATTTTTTCTGCGATCGGAGTTTTTGCAACATAGCGCATCAGTCCCAATTTTATTTTCTTTGCCATCTTAATCCTTTCGGTTTCGTCCGTATCGTCTTTATCCCTTACGTAAGACAGCGTATCGTTAGAGTTCTTAAATTTATTCAAGCCGATAAAGAAAAGTGTTACTTTTTTACCTTCCCCTCCCGTTTTTTGTTCACTAAACAAAATATGAACATCGGCGTTTTTTCTATCCCATACGAAATTAACATATTCGATTTTTTCCTTGAGGTAATCGATATCGCAACTTGGGCAATCTATAAAAACGTTAAAAGTGTTTTCTTTGATTAGCCTTTGATTGGTTTGTGCATTAAGCAATTCAATAAAGAGAAACACTAAAAGGAGAGATAAAAACTTCATTGTGCCTCCGTTTTGTAAGAAAGAAGTATTAACTAATAGAATATATTTGACTTATAACTTCAAACCAAATTAAAATGGCAAATAAGAATCGAAAACCTTATAAACCGGCTCTTGTATGATTCTTATTATATCATGTTCTTTATTTTAAATTAAATATATAAAATTTATCCTAAATCCAAAAGTCAAATATTTAATGATAGTTTATACTACTTCCGCCAATAAATTCACGGAGGACAGAATCATGCGGAACCGCGGAATCGTCTTCAACCGGCACTACGGACTCGAGCATACGTGCTACCCGCGAAGCTCTGATATAAGCGTCTTCGCGTAAAGGATCGCCTTTATATTCTTCTTCCCATTTTTTGAAATCGTTCAACAGCTTTGGTCTGTAAAGGGCAATTTCGTATGGCATTGCACTGTTGATAATAAAATCCGCCGTATTTGCGTAAGGAATGATGTGCATTAATTCACTCGTTCTCACATAATGCCAATGTTCGAGGGTTTGTTTCGGATTATAAGCACGGTGAACCGAATCCCTTAACATTCTGCGAATCATTCGTATATCGGTCCATTTTATATATTTCCCGTCCGTTCCCCTCATTTGCAAAAGCGGTTCCAGATAAAGTTTGAACTTTAACTCATCGGGAATCGCGCTGCTCATCTGTGGATAAAGACCATGGAGACTGTCGATTAATAAAATTTCACCTTTTTCCAATTTCATCGGGGTACGGTTTAAATATCTTTTTCCTCCTTTAAAATCGTAATATGGGATTTTTACTTCTTTACCTTCACTCAATAATTTCAAATGCTCATTAATCAATTCAAGATCCAACGCCTGCGGTGTTTCAAAATCGTAATCACCGAATTCGTCTTTGGGATGCATCTCCAAATCGAAAAAATAATTGTCTACAATCAACGGGACAAACCGCATGCCTTGTTTTTTAAGCCTTTGCTCCAGTTTGTATGTAGTTGTGGTTTTTCCCGAAGACGAAGGTCCGCTTACAAAAACCATCTTCAATTCTTTCGCCCTTTCCATAATCATTTCCGCAGCCATTGTTAAATCGTCTTCGTATGCTGCTTCCGATTCGTGAACGATATGCGGAAACTCACCGTTTTTAATTCTTTCGTTCATCAGTTCAATCTTATGCAAATTATGATCGACCGCCCAATTAAGTACTTTCCAAATTTTTGCCCACGGTATATTTTCGGAAGGTTTGGATGCAAGTTTTTCCGCGGCTCTTCTTCTTTTGTTTCTTTCATCGCGATATAAAATATATTCTTTTGCAACTTTAGCGTGACCGTGCTCAATCAATATCTTTTCAACAAAATCTTGTATTTCTTCGATATGCGGTTTGTATCCGTCGGGAAATTTTTCCTCCATGGCTTTTATTACTTCGTCGGCGAGAAATTCTGCTTTACTTTTATCCCTTCCGCCAACCGCAACAGCCGCCCGGTAGATTGCATTCATAATTCTTTCTTTTTTAAACGGTACAACCGCACCGCTTCTTTTAATTACATATTTGAATTTGCTCATTTATCTTCCCTCGTTTAGATGGATACAAAGATAAAATGTTTCCTTAGTTCAAAAATTTTTTAAGTATTTTTGTCCAGATTTCGTAACCCTTTTCATTCAGATGTAAGCCGTCTTTTATAAAAATATCCTTTTTCGGTTTACCGTTTTCGTTCAACATCGGTACGGCAACATCCACATAAAATAAACTTGAATTTTCTTCACAATATTTTTTAATCAATAAATTCGTTTCGTTCATCTTTTCCCAAAAGCTCCAACGGCTTATACTTGGTTTAATCGGCAAATAATATATTTCAATATTGCCAAGCGAATCATGAACAAGTTTAACAAAATTTTTGAAATCTTTGAATACAACTTCCGGAGATTTCCCGGCGGCTATATCGTTATCGCCTGCATAAAATACTATTTTGCCGGGATTATATTTTTTTACGACATCGTCAAAGAAAAATAGAATATCTGAGATGTGGGAACCGCCGAATCCCCGGTTTATAACTTTATACTCCGGGAAATAATTACGGGTTTTCCACATTCTGATACTCGAACTGCCTATAAACAAAACAGCGTTTTCCGGAAAAGAATTTTTTTCATCCCAATGAATAAAATTTTCTATTTCTCTATCGAACCTGTGCGGATCGGGATAATAATTTTGTTTGCCTTGGGCAAATACAAACAGCGGTAAAAATAAAACCAGCAAAAAATACTTTTTCAAAATTTATTCCCCGTGTTTTGTTCTAAAACCTTTCAGCATCCAATTCTTAGCCAATATTAATGCAATCGGACTAACTATAGCAATCAAACCGTAAATAAGCCACATAACTTCCGTATTCATTTGCGACGGCGGAGTATTTGCCGGACAGTATTTTGTTAAGAACCAACCGGAATAAAAACCGGTTACAACTTTGGTAAGGAACCACGGGAATTGACCGACGCCCATATACAAACCTGTTTTCCCTTCCGGAGCCACTTCCGCAATCCATTGTAAAAATCTCGGCTGCCACATTGCTTCACCGACAGTCATGATAAAGACATACAATAAAAATAAAACTATATTCGGTCCAAGCGCTAACAGAAATGTAGGAAATGCCATAACAAGAGTACCGTAAATCATCATTTTGTAGACATTTGCACGTGCGGTCAATCCGGCAACAATAGGAGTCAAGAAAAATATTAAAATCGGATTGATATTTGTAAATACTTCGAAATATTCACTAACTACCGAACCTTGAAATGCTCTGTCCAAATAGTACGGTAACGTTAACCAGTTATGGGCAAAAAGCGTTTGCACCGGAATTAAAATAAAAATAAAGAAAGTAAACCTGACATCTCTGAAAGGATGATACGGCCGGCGTTTCAAATAATCCGTAATTGCCAAAGCAACCATTATAATAAAAAGAATAAACGCCAAATCGAGAGTTATGTTAAGTCCGAATAAATTAAATTTATATATTACATTTATGGAATTTTCAAAACCGAATCCGGAAATTAAGAAAAACCCGACAGCCAAAAGTGAAAAAACAATTAACAGTGTATTGTTAATTTTCGGTTTTTTGAAATCCTCTCCGCTTTCTTCTTTTTCCTCCGTTTCCTCTCCGCCTAATTCAATATTTTCTCTTGCGATTTTTTCCACGGCTTGCTGGTCGGTTTTTTTTGTTAGAATAACAACCGTAATCAACAATGAAAGAGCAGTTAAAACAACATAAACCCAAAAAACTGCAGTTAATCCGTTTGGTGGGAATACGTCTTCGAATGTTTGGCGTGTGAAAGAAGAAATAAACCCGGAAAAGAAAGCTCCAAGATTCATAAATCCGTAAATAACGGCGTAACCCATAGCCGCAGTTTGCTTATTTGTATACCGCTTAACTCCGGCGTACGCTGCGGGCTGGTAAAGTCCGTAACCCAAAACCATTAGCAATAGTCCGGCGTTCATCATGAAGAACATGGGCGACCACAAGCCGTTAGCCAAATGTAAAGTTCCGGAAAGAGCTACCATTACGCGACCTACCAGCATTGCCAAAAATGCAATAGCCAAAGACTTTCGTACACCGAGTTTATCTGAATATCCTCCGAGCAGAAGCATTGCGAAAGTAATTCCGCCGGTAACCCAACTATATATTAAACTTGCTTGCGTATCTTTCAACGCCAAATTTTCGGATGAAAATTTTCCGAGTATCGTTAAAATTCCGAAATATACAAGACCTTCTATAATGTAAGGAACATTAATGCCCCAAAGCGCTTTCGGAGCTTTTATAAATGCTATGAACGTTTCTTTCAGTTCCTTGAAAGCATCTTCTACAACTTCGCCGAATGTTTTTTTAACATCGGGTTGATCGGGATTGGTTAAGTTTTCAGACATACGCAACTCCGTAAATTCTGATTAAATAATATTTACTTCCGGTTCCAATTCAATATTAAATTTTTCTTTTACCGTTTTTTGAATCAACTTTGCCAGTTCCAAAATTTCTTTTCCGGTTGATTTGCCATAGTTGACAATTACAAGCGCTTGTTTTTCGTAAGTTCCCGCATCACCTATTTTTATTCCTTTTAAGCCCGCATTCTCAATTAACCAACCTGCGGGAATTTTCCAACGGTTATCACCAACGGGAAATGCCACAATATTTGAATATTTCGATTTTAATTTATTATAGATTGAATCGCTTACAACCGGATTTTTAAAAAAGCTTCCGGCATTCCCTAATTGTGCCGGATCGGGCAATTTACTTCTCCTAATTTCAATAACTGCTTTTCTTATTTGACCGATATCTATTTTATCAACCGGTGTATTTTTAAAATAATTGGAAAGACCCGAATACGATAAATTGGGTTTGCCTTTTTTATTCAACTGTAAAATCACATGTGTGATAATGAATTTATTTTTTAACTCATTTTTGAAAATGCTGTTACGGTAAGCAAGTTTAGCTTCTTCCCGCGAAATACGCATCTCTTTTAGTTCCGCTACCGATAAGCCTTCCACGGCAACAAGTACATCTTTAAGTTCAGCGCCGTAAGCTCCAATATTTTGAATCGGCGCAGCGCCAACGGTACCGGGGATTAAAGATAAATTTTCAATTCCCCAATAATTTTGTTCCACACAATAATTCACCAAATCATCCCAATGTTCTCCCGCACCGGCTTTAATTTCCACACTGTCTTTGTCTTCAGAAATAATTTTAACGCCTTTAATGGAATTTTTAAGAACATATCCGTTAAAATTTTTTGTAAAAAGGATGTTACTGCCTTCGCCCAGAACAAGAAAATTTTGATTTTTATTTAACAGTTCATTTTCAAATATGTCTTTCAGTTCCGCAAGCGATGTAAACTCAATAAAAACGTCGGTTTTAACATCTACCCCGAAAGTATTATATTTTTTTAGTGAAAATCCGGTTTCTCTTATCATCTTAATTAGTAATTGTTTCTCCAATCTATGAGTTTAACTCCGGCTCCATCAGACGATAGCAGAACCGCACCGCTTTCCTGTAAAACTTTAATCCGATTATCAAATCCCAGTTTTTTGATAATGTTATAATAATCTTTGTTAAGATATTTATCGCTAAATCCAACGATCAAATATCGCGGTAAATTTTTCTCAAAAGATTTAATTATTGATTCTAAATATTTATATTTTAACCTTAAAATCCATATTTCATAAGCGGTTAAATCTTTGATTAATGCAAAATTGTCCAGTTCTTGCTTCGTTTCAATATCTCCGAGCAAAACGGAAATATTTCCATAAGAAAAAACAAATATACCATTTTTCTTAGAGTGTAGAAAATCCGATTTGATAAAGCATACCGGAAGAAATTTAATGTTGCCGGTTTGGTAAACAGTGTCGGTATGGTGAAAAACCGGTAATTTATAATAGCGGATAAATTCATTCAGAATCATTTCTTCTTCTCTGTCAATGTTTATTTCGGGTATAAATAATTTGTCGACTGTGCCGTGTTTTATCAATGAATAAAATCCGCCATATAATTCTCTTTCCAATTTACTTACAACTCCAAAATTAACCTTATTGATTTCATGACTTTTCATAAACGGAAATATTATCGATTCCCCGAAATCGTAAAACGAATCTTTAATGCCGCCATTGAATAAAACATTTGTTTTATCTTGGTGAAACAAAACAGACTGGCCTCTGCCGGCATCAAAAACAAGTATATTTAATTTACCCGGTTCGAAAAAACTTTTGTCATCTAATCTTGAATAAATCAAGAAATTTAATATAACGAGAGAAGTTAAAATTATTTTGCCTTTGCGGGATTGGAATCCGGGAAGCAGAACTACGAGTACTACCAGAAGCAAATAAAACAAGATAGTATCAAACAAAGTGAAATTATGAATATCCAAATAAGAATATTTATTGCTTCCGAAAAACACGATTATCTTATTCATCCAATGAACCAAAAAATTATTAGCCGATGCATACATAAGAGCAAGCCATTGGCTGAAAAGCGAAGTTATTATAACCGTGATACCTAAACCCAAAACAAAACCGATAAGTGGAATTACCGCCAGATTGATTAGAATTGCAATGACAGACAGCTTGTGAAAATAAAGTAATGTAAAGGGTAATGTGCCGATTTGAGCCGACAAAGATACAGCTCCGAAGAGTAAAACTTTTCTGGGAATTCCTTCCTTTTCAATTTTTGTGTAAATATATTTTTGAAATTCCGGATAAAAAAAGATAATCGATAGCACAGCGGAAAAAGACAATTGAAATCCGGGATTAAAAAGTTCACCGGGATTAATCAATAAAATAATAAATGCGGCTAAAGCAAGCGAATTGTAAGAGTTCGTACTCCGGTTGGTAAGCAAAGCAATAATTATAATTAACGCCATTACCGATGCTCGGAACACGGGCGGCTGAGCGCCGGTTAAGAACATAAAAAATAAAACGCCGGCAATAGTAAAAATGTATTTTAAATAAACGTTAAACCGGTTAAACAATAACAAAAAAATCAAAACGATGAAACCAACGTGAAGACCCGAAACCGCCAGAACATGAACAACACCCGCGTTAATAAAACTTTGCTTTAATCCGTAGTCTAATTCTCCCCTATCGGCTAACAGCAGACTTCTCAAAAGTGCGTACGTTTCTTGGGTATGAAAAGTCTTTAGGATAGCATCAATTTTCTTACGCAAAACAAAAAGCGCATTTTTCCAATAGTCAATATCATTTGCAATAATTTTTAAATTATCTAAATTACTTACATAAATTATAGCAGGAATATCCCGAGAAATCAGATATTTTTTATAGTCAAAATCTCCGGGATTACGAATACTTTTCGGCTCAGATATTCTGCCAACCAATTTGATATAATTCCCCACCGCAAGATTATTATATATAATCCCGATAAGATTAAATCTCTCGTCCGTAATTTTCACCAATGCCTTAAAGTTCTTTTTGTAATCGGTATCTTCTGTTTTAACCGAATCAACGTTAAGAACAAACTCAATCTTGTCTTGCCGTAAAAGGTTTATGTTATCAATCTTTCCGTATATTTCCGCTTTTTTTAACTGTGCTTTTTCGAAAGGATAAGCGGCTAATTTCGATTGCGACCATGTGAAATAGTATGCCCCGGATAGAACAATAATATTAAAAATTATTAATTTTGATATTTTTATTTTGAATCTGTATAGATAAACAGCAAAAACCGAATTGAACAAAATGAATATAATTATATGATAAATTATTCCGGCGCCGGTTAAATACAGTTTTCCCAATATAATTCCGGTTACGAAACTAATCGCAAAAGGAATAAACGGATACCGATTCACTTATATAAACCCAGTATTGCCTTTTTTATATCTTTAATGCTTTTAATTTTCTTTGCCAATGTTTCCGCTTTTCGTCCGGCGGTAATTGTCAATGCGGGATTTCTTGTATGAGTTTTAACTGATAAATCTTCCAAATTGCCGTGATCGGAGCAAATAACAAGACTGCGTTTTCCGATATTTTTCAAAACGTAAAAAATAAATTGATCTAAAAGTTCCAGCCGTTCCTTCATTTCGGTTTTATATCTTCCATGCCCAAGATGATCGGTAATGAAATATTCGAATACGGTTAAATGATGCTTATCGGCAAGCCGGAAAAGTCTTCTCGCCGCAGTTTCCGGTTTTATTAACGGCAAATCGTAATTTAATTTTGTAACCCAATATTTGTTATCGAGTTCGTTACTTATCGCACGACCGCGTCTTAAATCGGTGGATGTACGCAATCTTACACCGGTTAAAATACAACTAAGCGTGGTAACACTTAGGCGGCGGCGACCGGAGTTTACGTAATCGAAAAAAATGCTTGGGTATGCATTCGCGAATGCAACTTTTTTATTCATGTTTATGAATTCTTTAAAAATATTTCTCTTTTCAATAATCGGTATTAATGTTGAATAAGGATAAGGTCCGAAATGTTTGCCGATTTTTTTAGGAGCATTAATTCCGCAGAATATTGATGTTTGCCCGGTTCCGCTTTGCGGTAAACCTTCAACACCCAAACATGCATCTGTCGGGAAAAGAAATGTTGAACCGCTTTGTAAATATTGATTTTCAAGGGATGGCGGACTATCGAAAAATTCGGAGAATACTTTAAATTTATACTTAAAAAAGGGATTAATTCTCTTATCGAGTTTTCCGATTCCTACGCCGTCTATAAATATTAGAATTGTAGAATGCAAAGTAAAATTTAGAATTATTAGAATTTAGATTATATAATAATAATGATGTAGGTAAGATTCAATTATTTTCTTTAGATTCGACCAGAACCGTAACAGGACCGTCATTAAAAATTTTTACCGTCATCATTTCGCCGAACATTCCGGTTTTTACTTTATCTTCTCCCAACCGGCTTTTCATCCGTTCAACGAATTTTTCGTATAATTTGTTTGCCAACTCGGGCGGTGCTGCATTATTAAAGCTCGGGCGGTTCCCTTTTCGCGTATCGCCGTAAAGGGTGAACTGGGAAATAATAAGAACTTCACCGTTTATTTGTTGAACGGATAAGTTCATTTTTCCGTTTTCGTCTTCAAAAATTCTAAGGTTAGCGCATTTATCCGCTACGAAGTTCACATCTTCTTCCGTATCGCCCTCTTTTACTCCCAACAAAATCACCATACCGGCGCTAATTTCGGCATTATAATTTTTCGATTCAATTTCAACTCCGCCTTCCGAAACGCGTTGTACTAATGCTCTCATCCTTTTTCTCCGCTAATAATTCTTTCGATTCCCGCAAAATCTTTTTTGACACTGATGTTAACGAAATTATTTTCTTCTAACAGATTTTTGATGTTCCCACTCTGCCCTTCCGCTACTTCAAAATAAAGTTTGCCCGAAGGCTTTAATAATTCATTTGCCAGATTTATTATTCTACGGTAAAATGAATATCCGTCCGAAAAATCAGTAACTGCGCCTTGGGGTTCGTAATTTTTTATTTCGGGCTGTAATTTCTCAAAATCATTTTTACTTACGTAGGGCGGGTTGGAAACAATTATATCAAATTTTCCCGGAACCTTCCCAGAAACATCGTTAAAAATATCGACTTCAATAAATTCAACATTTCCGGTAATATTATTTATCTTTGCGTTTTCCCTAGCAAGCGAAATTGCTTCCGGGGAAATGTCTGCTCCGGTAATTTTTGCCAATGGCAAATCTTTTGCAAGGGCAAGCGAAATATTTCCGGAACCGCAACCTATATCCAAAATATTTAGCACGGATTCTTTATCGGTTTCTTCCAAAATTAATTCTACCAACAACTCGGTTTCCGGTCGTGGAATTAACACCGAACGATCTACTTTTAACGTTAAACCGTAAAACTCCACTTTGCCTAAAATATATTGCAACGGTTCGTTTTTACCACGGCGGGAAATATATTCGCGGTATTTGTTGATTTCTTTTTCGGAGAGCGGTTGATCGAATTTCAGGTATAAATCCAACCTTTTACAATTAAGGATATCTGCAAGTAAAAGTTCGGCATTAACCCGTGCCGATTCAATGCCTTTTTTCTTCAGATAATCTTCCGATAACGTAATTGATTCAAGAACGGTAAGCATATTAAATCGCCACGGGAATGTTTTGTGGACTCAATTAAATTATAACTCCGCGGAATTTATTTTTTATTTTCTTGATAATGCTTCATAATAAATTCGGCTACTGCTTTAGCTTGGTCCGGTTTTAATCCTTGATTAGGCATTACAGGATAATCCGGATTAATTTTCCTCGGATTCAAAATAAAATCTACTAAATCATTCATCTTCCCTTCGTATTTTACCAAGGTTTCGTTATACGGCGGACCTACAATTTTTTTATCAAAACTATGGCATGCTGAACAAATGGTATTATAAATTGCTTCGCCGTCAACTTTCTTTTCAGTTACAAGTCCCATTTCTTTTTTCAATTCCAGTTGATATTCTTCGTATTGAGAAGCCAGCAACTTTGCATGTTCCTTAGTAGTTGTACCCATTGCATATTGATCTTTCAGAATTACCAAAGCAAAAATTAATATAAATAGAAAAACCGTTTGCGGTGCATACGATCCGGATTTATCCCTGTTCATAACGTAAATATAACTTGCGGCGAAAATCATTAAAATTAAAGAAACGAGAATGGTAAAGAATGAAACGTTGTTTAATGCATAATCCGGTAAAGAAACTACAGCCAGAACCAAATATACCGGTAAAACAAAAGAGAAAATTAATGCGGTCGTAAAACCAAATTTTTTAATGTAATCCAAATGTTCCTTTCCGGCAGATTTTGATGAATTCGGTCGGAAGTAAACATATATTAAAACAACCGGCGAAACAGTTAAAGAAAACACAAAGAAAAGGAAAAAGTTAACTATAGTAGCCGTTGAAAAACTTGCGTTCGAAATTTGCTCAGGATCATTCCACAAACTCGTATCGATTGCAAGTTGAATAGAACTAATTGTAATATACACGCCGACTAACAACAGAATAAATCCCAACATTCCAAGGGGGCAAAAAATCTTATTTTTACCAAAATTAATTTCTTTGTTTTCTTCAATCAAATTGAAGCTATGGTTATACGCAATAATCGCGGCAATTGCGGCGATGAAAAATAATAATCCCAGAATCAGATATTCCGCCGCCAATGAACCGGAACCGCTCAACAATTGCGCATATCCGAAAATTATACCCAACAAAGGAATTACTATTAAACCGACAAGAATTCCCTTGCTGAAGGTTATCATTTCACTTAAATCTTTAGCAAGCAGTAACGACAACAAGTGGTTGCGGGATTTGCCTCTCCTGGCATAAAGAAGCGAGTAAAATAACGATCCTGTTACAAACGACAGATACGGCATTAAAATAACGAATGCTACAATTACTAAACCTCTAATCAACTCAATATGTTCAGCGGATTGCGGTAAAACAATACTTTGTAAGAAGTCCATAATACTATTTTCCCTTTTTTATATTAGAACTAATTTATCAATCGATAGTAGTAAAACTACAAATAAGATATACATATTGATTCTTAAAAATGCCTTTCTGACTTGAATTGCATTTATAAAATATAAAAGTTTTGCAGAAGAAAAAATTAACCAAACACCTAAAATTACTAATAAAATTGTTGTAATTAAACTTTTTGTAAAACCGAAAAACGGTATTAACAAACAACAGATAGAAAGCGCAACAATCCAAAGAAACGTTAAATTCATTAATTGTTTATTGTTAAATATTTTAGTTAATGAAGGGAAACCCGCTTTTTCGTATTCTTTACCGTAAAGCAATAACAAAAGCCAGAAATGAGGAATCTGCCAAATGAAGAAAAACAGACTTAAAGCTAAAATTTGAGGTTCGAAAATATTTCCCCCTGCAGCAGCCCATCCGATCATCGGAGGGATTGCGCCGATGAGTGAACCCGGAATTACCGCAAGAGCATTGCTTTTCTTCAGAGGAGTATAAACCGCATTGTACCAAAAATATGCAAGCCAACCTAACAATACCGAAGTTAAATTTGCGCTTACATATAAAATTACCGAACCGGCCATAAACATTGCCACTATAAATAAAACTGCGCTGTTCTTCGATATCCTTCCCGAAGGCAATGGACGGTTTTTTGTTCTTTCCATTAATCCGTCTATATCTTTTTCTTGCAGATGATTTAATGCGGAACTGCTGCAAGCCAAAAAGAACACCCCGAGTGTGGAAATTATCATATTCGGATCAATTGCGCCTTTTGCCAAAATAAAACCGACCGAAGTTGAGAAACCGACGAATACGGTAATTCTAAATTTCGACAATTCCATTAATATTTTAATTGTTTCCTTCATGTTAGTCCGGGTTATTTTTCGGCATACCAATTATTAAATTCATCCTGATCCATTACTCTTAACTTGGTATACATCATTGAATGTTTTAATCCGCAATATTCGGCGCATGCAATATCATAATCACCTTTTTTATCGGGATAAATAATAAGTTTATTTGTAGTACCCAAAACAACATCTTGTTTCACTCTGTATGCCGGAATATATAAAGAATGATTTACATCGAGCGAAACCAACAGTAACTTGACCGGCTTTCCTGAAGGAACATATAAAGTATCGGTTTTTCTACCGTCTTCATATACAAACTGCCATTTCCACATTTGAGCCACTGCTCTAACGGTAACGGCATCTTCTCCCGGCTCCGTTTTAATATCTTTATATCCGACATAGCCGTAGTAAAACATTGTTAATACCAAAATCGTCGGAAGTACTATCCAAACGGTTTCAAGCCAAAAGTTACCGTGGATATTTTTAGCCTCGGGATTTCTTTTTCTGTTGTACTTATAAACGAAATACAACATTGTAACGGTTATACCGATTAAAAAAATCAGTGAAATAACCGTAATATATAACATTACGCTGTCTACTTTTTCCGCGTGGGAAGTTGCCTCTAAATATAACATGTTTTTAACCTCATCTAAAACTGTAATCTGCGAAAGTTAAAATAAAAATGACTAATAAAGTAATTAGAATAATTGCGATAAAGACTTTGAAAATCGGTTCTTCAACTTTAATATGCATAAAAATTGCTATAACCAACGAAGCCTTTATTAATGCGATGAACATTGCGACCACTAAAGTATAATCGCCAAGATTAATTCCGGCTATCGTTACAGTAAGAGAAGTTAAACCTACCAGCAATAACCAGACAAATACGTAAGTTCCGTAATCAATTATATGATGTGAAGATTCTTTATTATGTTCTTCCATAATTACCTCATTGAATTAAATAAAAGAGCGGGAATAAGAAAATCCAAATAATATCCACCAAATGCCAATAAAGACCGGAGTTTTCCAATTTTACGTAATCATCCCATTTGATATTATCGTTAATAATAAAGACAAGCATAAACAATAATACTATCATTCCGATTATAACATGGAGTCCGTGTAAACCTGTCATCGCATAATACAATCCGAAATATAAAATCTCTCCGTTATCCTTGGAAAGCAAGACCTCACTACCTGGATAAATACCCTTGGATATTTCATGACCCCATTCGAAATATTTGTTAATAAGAAACAATACTCCAAGAATTAAAGTTGAAACTAAAAAAATAATCGAGAGAAATTTATTCTTCTTTTGAATGGCAGCAATAGACAAAACCATTGTTAAACTACTTGTGAGAAGAATAATTGTATTTATGGTACCGATGGTTGTATTCATTTCCATTGCCGAGAGATGAAATTGTTGCGGATATTTCATACGATACACCGCATAAGCCAGAAACATTCCACCGAACAGCAGTAACTCTGTAAACAAAAACAACCACATTCCAAGTTTTGCACCTACATCATCCCGGTGCCTGTGAGTTGTATGCGACGAATTATTTGAGACCATATTCCGTACCCTTTAATTTACTAAAATCGTATGCTTCACCGGTTATTTCCGGTATTTCTTCAAAATTTTCTAACGGCGGAGGCGAGGAAGTTTGCCATTCCAAAGTTACACCGCCCCAAGGATTTGCCGGCGCTTTTTCTCCTTTGCGCAACGCGTTAATTAAGTTCCATATTATTAAAGTTAAAGTTATTAACATCATCCAAGCGCCGATTGTAGAAATTACATGTAACGTTTGGAATTGCGGAAGATAATCGAAATATCTTCTCGGTTGACCGTTGTAACCCAGTAAAAACATTGGGAAGTATAAAGTTAAAAAGGAAACTAAAAACATATAAACGCCCAAATCCGCTATTTTCTCATTATACATTCTCCCAAACATTTTGGGGAACCAATAATGCATCGCAGCTATAAAGATCGTACCGGCACCCCCGAACATCACGAAATGAAAATGAGCTACCACAAAATAAGTATCGTGTAAGTGAACATCCGTGGCCAAAGAACCGAGCACCAATCCGGTTAAACCGCCTATGGAAAACAAAAAGATAAAAACCATAACCCACTTAAAAGGAGTCCGTGGATCTATTGAACCTTTATACATCGTGGCTATCCAATTGAATACTTTGATGGCACTCGGAATAGCCACCACAAAGGTCAATAACGAAAACAAAACTGCAGCCGTTTCACTAAGTCCGCTGGTAAACATGTGATGTGCCCAAACAAGATAACCGACGAATGCAATAGTAAGCGAAGAAAACGCAACCATTTTGTATCCGAATACCGTTCTTCTGGAGAAGGTAGCAATAATTTCCGATACTACACCCATAGCCGGTAATATCATTACATACACAGCGGGATGGGAATATATCCAAAACAAATGCTGATAAAGAACCGGATCTCCACCTAAAGTCGGATCGAATATACCTACGCCAAATGTTCTTTCTACTATTATCAAAAGCAATGTAATTCCAATTATAGGAGTAGCAATAACCTGAATCCACGCAGTAGCATATAATGCCCAAATATTCAATGGCATCTTAAACCAAGTCATTCCCGGTGCCCGCAGACGGTGAACGGTTGTTACAAAATTAAGACCCGTAAGAATTGAAGAAAATCCGAGTATAAATGCCGCAAATAAAGCAATAGTAACATTCGTGCCCGTTCTAACACTGTAAGGTATATAAAACGTCCATCCGGTATCCGCGGGACCTCCCGGTAAAAACAGAGATGTAAGAGCGAGTGCGGCGCCGGTCATGTATAACCACCAGGAAAGAAGATTCAATCGCGGAAACGCGACATCTTTGGCACCAATTTGAATCGGGAGGAAAAAGTTTCCGAATATTGCGGGAATTCCGGGAATAATAAACAAAAATATCATAATCACGCCGTGCAGTGTAAACAATCTGTTATAAGTTTCGGCGTCAACTATGGTTTCACCGGGAGCAATCAACTCCAGTCGTATAAGTTCGGCAATTATTACGCCTACAATAAAAAACGTAACTATTGCAAAAAGATACAACAGTCCAATCCGTTTATGATCGGTACTGAAAATCCAAGCAGCTATACCGCTTTTGGCTTTTGTAGTACCTTCTTCATAGAAGCTTTTATCGGCTAATACCGCAGTTCCGTTAGCCATTTATATCTCCTTGTTTTTTCTATTAAATACAATAAAAACTAAAAAAACGAATATCCCGATTAGAGTAATTCCTCCGAAAATTCGCGTAACGTTCAGAGTATATCTTCTTCCTTCGGGATCGTAACTAAAACAAAATTGTAATAATTTTGCCGATGTTGGTCTTACTTTTTCGTTCTGAGCATCAATCAAAGCCATTTGCAAATCGAAAGGGTTAAAGGTGTCGCCGTAAATATATCGCGATATTTTCCCTTCCGGAGAAATGGCGATGATACATCCGGCATGCACGTATTCATCTTCCCTCGGTTGATAATTAAATCCCACAGATTTAGTAACCTTTGATATATTGGAACTATCACCGGTTAAAAAATACCACGCTGAATCCGGAAACGGTCTATTCATGCTTGACAAATAACTTCTTTTCCATTTCCTGGCATCTTTAAATGTTTCTTTGGGATTAAAACTCAACGTAATTATTTCAAAATCTTTGCCGGGAGTCATATTCAACCTATCTACCGCCCAAGTCAATTCTTGTAAAAGCGGATGACAAATCCCCGGGCAATTATAGTAAACAACATCCAACAATACCGGTCTTTCAAGTATGTCGCCAAGCTTTACCGTATCTCCGTTAGAAGTAACGAATTCGGCATCTAACGGTAAATAATTTCCGCGCATTTCTTCTATACCGATTTCCGCTTCACGATATTCATCGGCAAATGCGAGCGAATACAGAAATCCACCCACTAAAAATATTAGTGTAAAATATTTGATAATATTCATATAAAAAATGTTAGCCAGCCAACTTCGTTAAATAATCGAATAAGGCTTTAAGGTTTCCTTTGCTGAGCCTAAGGACTGACGAACTGAAACCGTATGTAACAGGATCGCCGGCAATTTTACCTAAGAAATCATCAAAATTGCCGCTCAATTTATGGGAAGCAAAAAGATAAATGACATTATCAAGATTTTTCGCAACTTTTTTTAACAACAGCGCTTCGCCACTGTTATCATTTATTACCTTTTCAACAATATCGTCCTTTTTCTTCAGAATGCTTTTTTCCTCATCCGAAATCTTATTCATAGCAATAGGTAACGGTACAGTACTAGGCTCAACAATACCTTTTGATAATTGATATTTCTCGTCAAGTTTTTTGATATCCGAATCAGTAACCGGAGGATAATCGGCTAAAGTCCGGATGTAATGGATAATAGAAATTCTATCGGTAGGAGGTAAAAACTCGTAAGCAGTCATACCAGTTCCGGCTACACCTTCTTGAAGTGTTTTATACAAATTTACGATATCAGGTCCGTTTTTCCAACCTTCCAATTTAGTAAAATCACGTGGTTTGGGGTTCAATGCTGCTCCGGCAGGTCCGTCTCCCTTCCCTTCGGTTCCATGACAAGCCGAGCAATTTCTCACAAAAAGTTCTTTGCCTTTCTTAATATCTTCTTCTCCGGCTTGTTTCAATAGACTTAAATCAATTGCCGGTTTTACCCCGCCCTTTTTTCTCTCTACTTTTTTAAATTCACTCAAATCTATATCGGGCACTGTATATCCGCCACGATTAAATGCAATCTGATCCAGATGTTTAACATAGTATATTCCGCCGGCAAGGATTACCATAAATACAATTATGTAGAATAATCCGAATAGCCTGTGCGGGTTTTTTAACATATCTTTGAAATCAACTTCTGCTTCTATTTTTCTTTTTTCACTCATAGTTGTTCACAATATTTATAGTCTGAAATTAATTCCTCTTTTTAATTTGGGATCGCCGATTGGCACAAGGTTTTCTTTTCCGGCTTTCCAGTTAAAGATAACCAAAATTAAACCGATTGCAAAAATTGCATATCCTAACTCTATCCATCCAGGTATATATCCAAATTCTTGATAAGTTGGCATTGTAATCCACATTACATCATAGAAATGAGCAAACAGAATCCACAAAGACATAAACTTAAGTCGTTTCGGACTCATTTTGGAAGGTTGAGCTAGAAGACCAAAATACGGGACAACAAAATGTATTATGATTAAACCGATTGAGAAATACATCCAGTAACCTTCCCATCGTTGCAAATACCAAATAGTTTCTTCCGGCAAATTAGCATACCAGATTAACAAAAATTGACTGAAAGCGATGTAAGCCCAAAAATTAACAAATCCGAATAACAAAGCGCCAAAACTATAATAATGATCTTCTTTCACACCTTGAAAGAAATATCCTTTTTCACTTAGAGTAACAACTATATAAGTTATTGCGGCCAAAGCAGCCAAAACCGTCCCGGAAAAATAATAAACACCGAAAATAGTAGAAAACCAATGCGGTTCAAGACTCATCAACCAATCGATTGCGAAGAAAGTAATAGACAAAGCAAATAATGGAACAAAGACAGCAGATAATTTTATGTTTTTACGTGTTAAATTTTGATCTTTCGTTGAATCTTGAAGTTTTGAGTTTCTTGTTATTAAAAAGTAAAATAAAACCCATATAGCTATGAACACAATTGTTCTAATAGTAAAAAACGAAACGTTAAGATAAGGGGCTTTTGCTGATAAATAATGATCGGTTTTTACCACTTCTTCGTGAGTCCAATGAAAAATATCGTGCATGTTAAAATATGCCGGCAGTGCGATAATCGGCAGAACCAAAAGCACGGCGCCCAAAAATTCCGCCACCCGTCTGAAAGGTGTGCTCCAAACCGCTCCGCTTAAATATTCCGCTACAATCCAAAATAAAGAGCCTACTCCTATACTGGCAACAAACATCAAAAGCATAACCCCGCTAAATGCGCTTCGTACGTTATCCACGAACAGTGATAATACGACAAGCACAAGCCCTACCACAAAAGCGGCGTATCCGAACTTTATAAAATTCGAAGGTAGTTCTTTTTTAGTGTAATTGAATACGTCCGGTGAATCACTCATTGTAAATCAGACTCCTTAGCGTTTAATGAACGTTGAAGGGCACGGATATAAAGAATAATTGCCCATCTTTCTTCTCTACTTAATTGATATGCGTAAGACGGCATTGCATTTTGACCTTCGGTAATAACATGATATATTCTGCCGTCGCTCCAATTTCTTACTTTTGCCGAATGTAAACTGGGTGGATTCGGGAATTGTCCTTTTAACCTACTGTCTCCTTCGGCCAAATAGCCGTGGCAAGGACTGCAATAAATATCGAACTTTGTTTCACCCACTTGCAAATTTTCCTCGGTTGCAGGTAGCGGATTAACCAAAAACTTTCCTGCTGCATCGGGATTATCTTTATATTTATATGGCAAAAAGCCTCTTGCTACGGTTCCCTCAACGGGTGTTCTCATTCCCCTTCCGTCTTCAAAAACATCGCTTCTTTCTTGTGCTATTACTTTTGATTGTTCCATCATCCAATCGAACGGAGGAAGATACATTAATTTATTAAGCGTTACATAAGTCAATCCCGAAACCACAATAAACAAACCGATTAACGATAGAACAAATTTCGGCTCAAATGTATTCGGTTTGAAATTTATAACTTCGTCCTTGAAATAAACAGGCGAAATGTTTTTTGCTCCCAAAGATTCCAATAAGGATTTAACAGATTCATAATTGAACTTCGGATCTTCGGCCGAAATACTGATACCATATTTATCAACTGAAACGTGTTTCATATATTCAGTATCCAACAGCGGATGGCTGTTATTCGGAAATTTGAAAACAATTGCAATCATCGTTACAACGGTTGCTATCGAAGCAGAAAGAACAGTAACCTCGAACATAATAGGGACATAAGCCGGTAATGCGAAATAAGGCTTTCCTCCTATCACCAAAGGGTAATCAACGGAATTAGTCCACCACATAAAAAACAATGCTAAAAACATTCCGGTAAGACCCACAACCATTGCTACATATGGCAATCTCGACATCGGGAGCTTCATTGCCGAATCCATACCATGCACAGGATACGGTGTATTCACATCATATTTTGTATAACCCTCAGCCTGCACTTTTTTTGCCGCAGCAATAATTTCATCAGGCGTGTCAAATAGTCCGGTTAAAGAATATAAAATTTTATCGCTCATTTCAATGTTCCCCATGAGAAGGTTGTGCACCTTCGTTTACGGCTTTAATTTCTGCAATTGAAACTACTGGTAAAGTTTTAGTGAATAATAAAATCCAAGTAAAGAAGAAACCGAAACTTCCCAACAAAATTGCAAGGTCAACTATAGTAGGCTTGAAATATGCCCAACTTGAAGGCAAGAAATCCCTGTGCAAAGAAGTTACGGTAATTACAAATCTTTCGAACCACATACCGACATTAACAAGCACTGCAATTACGAACATGACGGGAATAGTTCTTCTAATTTTCCTAATCCAGAACAACTGCGGGAAAAGTACATTACAAGAAACCATTATCCAATAAGCCCATGCGTAAGGTCCGAATGCCCTGTTAATAAAAGTAAATTGCTCAGGTTGAACACCGCTATACCATGCCGTAAAGAACTCCATTGCATAAGCATAACCAACCATAGAACCTGTGAGCAAAATTATTTTATTCATCCTCTCCAAAGTATCAAGCGTAATGATTTTCTCATAATTAAATATTTTGCGGATAAAAATTAAAACATTTTGAACCATTGCAAAACCCGAGAAAACAGCTCCCGCAACAAAATAGGGCGGAAATATTGTTGCATGCCAACCGGGTAAAATTGATACTGCAAAGTCGAAACTAACGATTGTATGTACCGAAAGTACTAACGGCGTTGCAAAACCGGCAAGTACTAAGTAAACCATTTCGTAATGTGTCCAATGACGGTTGGAATGTCTCCAGCCTAAACTAAAAATGGAATAGATAATTTTTTTAACCTTGCTTGTGGCTCTGTCGCGCAACGAAGCAAAATCGGGGATTAATCCCACATACCAAAAAATGAACGAAACCGTAAAATACGTTGAAACAGCAAACACGTCCCAAAGCAAGGGCGAATTAAAATCGACCCAGAGCGAATGTTGATTGGGATAAGGTATCAAATAACCGGCAAGCCACGGACGACCGACGTGAATCAGCGGGAACAGTCCGGCGGTCATCACCGCAAAAATCGTCATACCTTCGGCAAATCGCGCAATACCGTTTCTCCATCTTTGTCTGAATAGAAAAAGTATAGCCGAGATAAGTGTACCGGCGTGACCGATACCAACCCAAAACACAAAGTTAACGATAGGGAAACCCCAACCTACAGGGTTATTGTTTCCCCAAAGACCGACACCGTAATAAAAAGTAAAACCTAATGCGATTGCTCCGATCAAGAGCATCGATACGGTTATCGAAAGTGCGATATAAAACTTTTTATCCGGCTTTTGATCGAGCGGTCGTGCAATCAGTTCATTTATTTCTTTCAGGGTGGGTCGACCCTCAACAACCGGTAATTCCTGAGTATAATCAATACTACTCACTATACATCCTCCGAACGAGTATTTCTCAATTTAGCCATGTATGTAATATTTGGTTTTACATATAATTCTTCGAGCACATGATATCCGATATCATGATTTCTGTATTTGGAAACTTCTGAATTCGGATCATTTATATCACCAAAAATTATAGCGTCTGAAGGACAAGCTTGTTGACAAGCTGTTTGAACATCGGTACCTTTCAATTCCCTGCCTTCTCTAATAGCATCTTGTCGAGCTTCCATAATTCTTTGAATACAGAACGTACATTTTTCCATCACACCGCGGGATCTTACCGTAACTTCAGGGTTATGAGCCAATGCCGTTATATCGTTTTGATAATAGGCGTCTGCAAAATGATCTCTGAAATCGAAGAAATTGAATCTTCTTACTTTATACGGACAGTTGTTTGCACAATACCTTGTACCCACGCACCGGTTGTAAACCATTTGGTTTAATCCATCAGGGCTATGGTTTGTAGCGTTAACCGGACAAACATTTTCGCAAGGCGCATTATCGCAATGCTGGCACAACATCGGTTGGTTGCTTACTTGCGGATCTTCGGGGGTTCCGGAATAATATCTGTCTATTCGCATCCATTGCATTTCCCTACCAACTTCTACCTGATCTTTTCCTACAACCGGGATATTATTTTCAACATTACAAGAAGCTACACATATTCCGCAACTGGTACATTTATTCAAGTCGATTGCCATTCCCCATTTCAGACCCGTATATTTATGCTCTCGCGTAATCCCTTTCAGTACTTTTTCTCCTTCCTTCAAAAATTTCGGATCTTTTTCATATTCTTCAAGCGTACCTTCAAAAATAATCTTGCGTATTTTGTGAAAATCTCTAAGCGAAGGATCCACCAAAAAGTTATGTTCTTGCGTAGAAACGAGTTTGTAAACATTTCCGGTTTTGGAAACATTAACCGCTTGCAGAACAAACGGAGATGCCATTGCAGATTTCAAGAACACATTAGCATTGAACCCGACATCGTTGGCAACCTCTCCCGAATTTTTTCTACCGTAACCCAATTCCACAACTATCAAATCATCAGCCATACCTGGCTGCATCATAACGGGTAATTCCAATTCGGTTCCGTTTGCGTTAATTTTTATCATATCGTTAAACGTAACGCCCAACTTTTCCGCAGTGCTTAAAGAAACCGCCGCAAAATTATCCCAAGTTACTTTAGTAACAGGATGCGGAATTTCTTGCAGCCAACCGTTATTGGAAAACTTGCCGTCTCCCAAATAATAATTCTTTTGCAAATGGAGCGTAATACCCTCTTTTGCAGACGGTTTGATACCCGAAACGGATGAAACGTTAAACTTAGCCTTACTTTGCTTGCCGTCTAATTCTACAAATCCGTCATGCAAAGCGGAGAACCATACCGAGTTGAAATCTTCGGCAAAATCTCCACCGGAATAAACTTCTTTCTTAAAATTATTTTGAACGAATTTATGATAAATATCGAATTTATAACTTTCCGCATTTCCGTTGGCCCAAGTGAGTAAGATTGCTTCTTTTTCTCGCGTTTTAAAGATGGGGGCTATCACAGGTTGTTGAAAAGTCATTACGTTTGAGCGGACCAAACTGTCTCCCCACGATTCAAGCGCGTTGTTCAAAGGCAATACGAACGAACTGATTGCCGTAGTTTCGTTGGGAAATTCAGATAAAGAAACAACCGACTGCACATTCTTGATGCTTTCTTCATATCTTAAATCCGCAGGTAAATGATAAACCGGATTCGAATCAAAATGAATTAAAACTTTAACCGATCCGTTTTTCATATTTTGCACGAGTTGTTTTATTTCCTCTGTGCTGCTTGGTGCAGAATGTTTGACATGGTTGGATGAAAAATCATACAAAGCGGTATTGCCCAAGATTTCATTTAATAGATTTGTTAAAACATGAACTTCTTCGGGCATAGTATCGCCGGCGAAAACAATGGATTTGCCTTTGTTTTCCACAAGATCGTTAACCAAACCGGAAAGTTTATTTTCATCCAAATTGTGTTTAGAAGCAAAGTTTTTAAGAGAATATCCGCCGACCGTATTCAGAACTTCACCGGTACGGAATTCTGCGGGAACTTTATTTCCCGAAACCAACTCATTAATCAACGAAAGCAGAAATTCGGTTTGATATTCAGGTTTCAGTCTCAAACGGATATCGGCATTCATTCCCGTTAGAGACATCCCACCTTCCACTACATATAATTTGTTAAAGTCGGTTCCTTTCAGAATATCTTTTCTTTCCGCATACAGTCTTGTATTTTCAATGTAATTTCCTTCCCTTCCCAAGAAATCGCTTTCCAGCGATAGTATAATATTCGCTTCGTTTAATTTAACGGACGGCAGCGAAGACGAACCGTAACATTTTTCCCAAGCATTTTTTTTAGCTGCATCGCCCATAAATTCGTAATAATAAACTTTGGTTGTAGGATAAGCTTTTTTAAATTCTTCAATTGCTTTCAGCGTGGAGGGCGAATTAAGTATTTGTGATACAATCGCAATTTCCCCCTTAGATTCGGCGGCATTTTTTAGAGCTTTAATTATCTCAGAATCAACTTTTTTCCAACTCACCGCAGAATTTTGAATCATAGGTTCGGATAATCTTTCGGGGTCGTATAAATTTAATATTGAAGCTTGACCCTTAGCACAAATCTTTCCTTTGGAAACCGGATGCTCGGGGTTACCGTCTATTTTTATCGGCCTGCCCTCACGGGTTTTGACCAGAATACCGCATTCAAGTTCACAACCTTTACATGTGGAAGCATAATAATTGGCTTTACCGGGTAAAATTTCTTCCGGGCGCTGGTTATATGGAACAATTTCGCCTTTGTCTCTATAATCTGTACACGAAGTGGCGGTAAAAGCGGCGGAAGCCGTTAACAATGCAAGAAACTTACGCCTGGAAAGTTTGCTCAACTGATCGGGATCGAAATCATCCGTTACACCGTCGTTAAATTCGTTTGCTTTCTTTTTTAAAATTTCCGGATCGTCATAGTAATCTTTTAAACTCTTCCAAAATTTAGTGCCGGATTTATCAAAAGATTTAGCCATAATTTACCTTATTTATTTCTTTTAATTGCTGAAGGGTGAATTTTAACTTGTACTTTTTTTACATTTCTGTTAATGTTGTTGAAAAACTTGAACGGAAATGCTTTCAGCACTGCAAAGAACAGTGCACCTTTACCCAAATTTTGAAAAAAACTTTTTCTATCCATTTTGCTTTTTCCTATCTATGACATGCAAAACAATTTTCCGGGCCTTTCTTAACATCGGCAAGATAAGGCAATTGTTTTTCTGGGTTTCTATGACAAGTCAAACAACCTGTCATATTGAAATTTTTCACTTGTTCAATTTTATCCATCTTTCTCGGATCGCCGTGACACGTTTCGCATTTGATGCCTTTGTTTACGTGAACACTATGATTGAAATAAGCATAATCCGGAACCTTATGCACACGTTTCCACGGCAAAAGTTTACCGGATTTGTAATACTCGGTTAATTTAATAATTTCCGGTTTGTCTTTTCTTGCAATCGTATGGCAGTTCATACAAATGTTAACGCTGGGTACTAAAGCATGCCTTCCCTTTGTAACACCGGTATGGCAATATTGACAATCGATTTGTAAATCACCGGCATGCAGTTTGTGAGAGTAATTAATAGGTTGATCCGGTTGGTAGCCGATTCCGTCTCTTTCGGCTCTCGAAACATAAAAAGTAATAGTAAAAGCAAGAGCAACAACAAACAGAGTAATCGGAAGGCGAACTCTTAACGCGTAATCCAGTAACTTATTATTCATTTAAATCCTAATTTATTTCAGTATTTAACTAAATAAATAAATTTATAAACGAGGGAAAAATTATCATTGCTTTAGTACGTCAAAGGTATGACGAACACCCACAAAATTCAGACTATTCATTCTTGAATAAAAAGACTAAGCGAAAATAAAAAATATTTGTTTAATTGCAAAATAATTTTGCTCACTTTTCAAAAATTTATTAGGATAAATTATCTTTTATACCATAAAATTTTCTTTCAATAAGATTTCCGCTTCTGTAAATTTCTTCAATTATTAATTTACCGTTTTCGTCGTATTTTTTTGTAATGCCTTCCAAAACTCCTTCCACGTAAGTTTCTTTTAATTTTACATTTCCGTTTTCGTAGTAATGAACCGAGATGCCGTGCAGTTTCCCGTTTTCGTAACGGCATAATGCTTTAATGTTTCCATTATCATAATACCACGTTTTTGTGTTTTCGTCCCGGTAAGAATTGTCCTTTCCCCTTTTTCTAAGCGTAAAGATTTTGATTTTAAAAAAATTTTTAATCCTTTTTCCAAGGGAATGTATAAACATGATTTACAGAATAGAAATTATATATGAAGCGGTAATTTAATTTTTTCTGTCAATTACAAAATCGACTAAAGATTCAAGAGCCAATTTGCTTTCCGAAGCCGGGAAATCATCCAAGCATTTTTTAGCTTCCTGCGTATATTTTCTGGCAACGGAATAAGCATATTCTATTCCTTTGCTTTCTTTCACAAAATCAATAACCTTTTGCACATTGTTTTTATCTTTACCGTTTTTTATCAATTTAATTATTGAAGCTGCGGTGTTCTTATCCGCTTGACTTAACGCATAAATTAGCGGCAGTGTGATTTTCTTTTCTTTTATATCGCCGCCGAGCGGTTTACCGATAATTTTGCTTGTTCCGATAAAATCGAGTATATCATCTCTAATTTGGAATGCAATCCCGAGATTTTCACCGAATCTGCTCATTAATTCAATTTTGCTTTCATCGTTCGTAGCGCTTGCGGCTCCAATTTCGCAACAAGTGGAAAGAAGAGAAGCTGTTTTATCCGAAATAATTCTAAAGTAAGTTTCTTCGTCAATATTAAGCTTTCGGGTTTTGTTTATTTGCAGCAATTCACCTTCCGACATTCTTTTGACCGTGTTAGTGATTACTTTGAGAAAATCGAAATCGTTATTTTCCACGGCTATCAGCAATCCGCGCGAAAGGAGATAATCGCCCATCAATACTGCGACCTTATTTTTCCAAATTGCATTAATCGATGGAAGCCCCCTTCTTTTCTCAGCGGAATCCACTACATCGTCGTGAACCAAAGTTGCAGTGTGTAGAAGTTCGACCAATATCGCTCCGCGGTAACTTCGCTCGGTTACGCCACCCGAAACTTTGCTGGAAAGCAAAACCAAAAGAGGTCTAATTTTTTTTCCTTTTTGTTTTACGATGTACTTTGCGATAAGGTCTACAATTCCGACCTTCGAGCGCAGCGAGTCTTTGAACAAAGAATTGAAGTGATCCAATTCTTCTTTTATTGGTTTGCTTATTACCGAAAGATTCAATTTATTCAATCTTTTTTCTGAAAAATTTTCGAAACGAATATACTTATTTCGTACAATAAAACCAACGGTACGGCCAATAACACTTGTGCAACAGGATCGGTTCCGGGCGTAAGTATTGCCGCCAATATCATAATTACAACTATTGCGTGTCTTCTATATTTTTGCATTAATTTTGGCGTCAGGATACCGATTTTGGACAAGATAAACGACAACATCGGCAATTCGAATACCAAACCGGCGGCAAGCATTATACTAATTATAATTGATAGATATTCCTTAATTGCAAAATTGTTTTCTATTTCTTCGGTACCAAACTGTGCGGCAAATTTAAGAGTAATCGGAAGCATAACGTAATAAGCAAAGAAGATTCCTGCCAAAAAACAAACCGTAGAAAAAATTACAATGGAAGAAATATATTTTTTCTCGTTTTCCTTCAGAGCGGGAGCAATAAATTTCCAAAACTGATAAAAGACGTTTGGCAAACTAAGGATAAACCCTGCAATCAAAGCAACTTGAAAATAAAGGAACAGTTGCCCGAAAGGACGAAGGTTTTGAAGATGAATTCCGGATGATTGCGCCGGTTTAAGTAAAAATCCTTCGATAATGTAATCGATGAAAATCCATGCAACTATGGTACCGAGCACGATACCGATTAAAGCGTAAATCACCCGCCAGCGTAACTCCTCTAGGTGATCGAGGAAAGACATTTCCGCCGCTTCAACGGAATGGTTATTATTTTCGATTGACTTTTGAGAACTCACTTAAGCGATTTTATTTCTAAGCTCGGAATATAACGGAAATTGAGCACAGAGATTTTTTACTTCCTTTTTGATATTGTTTAATTCGTCTTCATTTTCAAAATTCTTTATTGCCTTATCAATCAGTCCGGCAATTTGAATCATTTGTTCTTCTTTCATTCCGCGCGTTGTTGCAGCAGGCGTACCGATTCTTATTCCGCTTGTAACAAAAGGACTTTTGGTATCGAACGGAATCATATTTTTATTAACGGTTATTCCCGCTTTCTCCAATGCTTTCTCGGCTTTCTTTCCGCTGATATTTTTATTTGTTAAATCCACTAACATCAAGTGATTGTCGGTTCCACCCGAAACAATATCGTAACCTAATTTCATAAGTTCATCGGAAAGAACTTTCGCGTTTTTAACAACTTGTTCTGCGTACTGTTGAAAAGAATCTTGCAACACTTCGCCAAATGCAACCGCTTTCGCCATAATGATATGCATCAACGGTCCGCCTTGAATACCCGGCATTACTATACTATCGAAAACTTCGGACATTAACTTCACTCTGTCTCCTTTGGGAGTTTTAATTCCCATGGGATTTTCGCGGTCTTTACCGATTAAAATTATACCGCCGCGTGGTCCGCGTAAAGTTTTATGCGTTGTAGACGTAACAACATCGCAATAAGGTAACGGGTTATTCAATAAACCTTTTGCAATCAGTCCTGCGGGATGAGCCATGTCGCACATAAGGAATGCGCCTACCCTGTCGGCAATTTCGCGGAATTTAGCATAATCCCAATCCCTCGAATATGCACTTGCACCGGTAACAATTAATTTCGGTTTCTCTTTTTTTGCCAAATCTTCAATGTAATCGTAATCGAGAGTTTTGGTTTTTTCGTTCAGCTTATAACCTACGGCGCGGTAAATTTTACCGGAGAAATTCACAAACGAACCATGAGTTAAATGTCCGCCGTGATCAAGGCTGAGTCCCATAAAAGTATCGCCCGGGTTCAGCAGAGCCATGTAAACAGCCATATTCGCTTGGGAACCGCTGTGCGGTTGAACATTAACGTATTCTGCATTGAAAATCTTTTTTAATCTCTCACGCGCAATATCTTCCGCCATATCAACATATTCGCAACCGCCGTAATATCTTTTGCCCGGATAACCTTCCGCATATTTGTTGGTTAATACCGAACCGGCTGCTTCGAGAACGGCGAGACTAACAAAATTTTCCGATGCTATCAATTCGAGATAATCGGACTGTCTTTCAATTTCAAGATTAACGACTTTAAATATTTCCGGATCGTTTTTTAAATGTTCAAGCATGATTTTTCTGTTTTTTGTTAATGAAAATTATATAAAAAAATAACCCCGAAATAATTTCGGGGTAGAATTCATTCAATTCGTAAATTAAAATCTTACCGTTACAGATCTGTTAATCCAATCGTAACATTTACCTTTAATTTTAATTTTATCACCGTTTTTATAATGACGGAAGAAATAATCTTCTTTTGTCGGAATTGAATTTTTCAACGCATCGATTCTTTCCGCAGCTTGAGAAGACCATTGACCGCCCATGCTTTTTGCTTTTCTATACATTTCGATAGCGAGCAAGTAAACTAATTTATCCTCAAAATCGA
Organism: Melioribacteraceae bacterium; assembly: GCA_027030245.1. Classification (GTDB taxonomy): domain Bacteria; phylum Bacteroidota; class Ignavibacteria; order Ignavibacteriales; family Melioribacteraceae; genus BMS3ABIN04. The sequence goes on along the minus strand of JALVFE010000030.1, from coordinate 196,023 downwards.
ACCCGCATTCTCTTGCCGCTTGTTCGTATAAAGTTCCTTCAACATAGTAAGGATAATCCCAATCGGGACTAACCTTGCTTGCTTTGTGTAAATAAGAACGCGCTACGGCCAATTGACCAATATTTTTGTAAATCAATGCCAAATTCAAATAGTTATCGCGGTTATCCGGTTGCAGTTTAATTAATTTTTTATAAGCGGAAATTGCTTTATCCGTTCTTCCCGCTTTATCGTAAGCTCTTGCAAGTTCTTTCCAGTAATTAATTACATCGGGATGTTTTTCAACCAGATATTCCAACGGTTCGATTGCCCTTTCCCATGCTTGAAATTTGATGCTTTGAATTGCGTAAGCCCAAGCTTTTTCGGTATTATCCTTATTAACTTCCCAACCTTTTTTAAGGGCATCCAGTAATTGATCTTCGTCTTCCGCAAGCGAACTAATCATTTGTATCCAACGTTGATTATCCGGCTCTTCTTCGGAAAGTTTAAGGTAAATATTAAGTGCTTTCATTTGATAATCGTTATCGTCGCTGGCATTTTCGGCATAAAGCTGACCCAATCGATCCATGTAATAAGATTTTGCGGTTATCTTTTTGCCGCTGGCAAATGCTTTTTCATAAGCTGCAATAACCGTATCGACAGGGGCATGTAACCAATTTTCCAACACATAAGCTCTTCGTACCAAATAGTTTCCGATGTTCGCCGTATCGTATTTCATGGCTAAGTTATATAAATAAAGTACGGTGTCCGCTAATTCTTTTTTGTGTTCTTCGGAAGTTGTGCTGTCATCGTGAACCGCCCAAATCACTTTATCGAGTTTACGATAAATTTGATATTGCAGAAAAGCATCCGGTTTGGTGTTTATAATATTGAATCCTTTCTCAATAGTCCAATCGTCGAATTGTTTGTATTTATAAGCTTCAAAGAACAAACTTGCTTCAGCCATTAAGTTAATGCTATCGCTTTTTGCGACATTTACGTTATAATGACTGTTTGCAGCGGCTTGGAGACTTCCAAAAGTAAAAAACAAAACGGTAAGTAAGAAAACTAGCTTTTTCAATTTTAATACTCCTTTTATCTTTCTTGTCTGATAAACCAAATTTCACCTAAGTTTATAGAAATAAAAGTTTTGATAATTTTTTCATTTATTAAATTTAACTCATTTGAGCCTCTAATTCCATAAGAAAATCCAATATCGACGGAACTTCTTAAACCGAGCGGGATTGAAAATCCTGTATTTATGCTGTATTCTTCAATACTGATTCCTTTAATAAGATACGGGGTCTTTTCAAATCTTAAACCGCCCCATATTCTGAACAGTTCCCAAAAGCGCGTGGAAGTTTCCCTTCCGCGATGATATTCCATTCCGGCAGAAACAGCATACGAATCTTGTAAATGCTTATCAGGTTTGGAGTTATACGTATAACCCGACCAAGGTTGATACATGTAGTCGAAGGTAACCAAATAATTTTCATCCCAAACAAAACTTAAACCCGTAAGTAATTTGGAAGGGATTTTTGTTTTGGTTAAGCCTTTTTCAACAGTAACGGCTCCCAAATTTGTTGCGGATGTTAAACTGGTATCGGTATTTAATTCTCCGGTAAAATTATAAGAAAGTCCTATTCTTAAATCGTTAATTTTAGATACCCCTAAAATCGGCGCTAAATTTTCGGTAATCAACCCGAATGTTGTACCTAAACCGGAATAAGTATATTCTTCCGAATATCCTGCGCTATTATATTTTGCCGTTTCGTTAAAAGCGATATCGGAAGTCCGCTTAATGTTTCCCGTATAAATTTCAAAAGTTGCGCCGAGATTAATTCCGTATCCGGTCGAATACGAAGTTCCCAAGAAAATCTTATTCAAACTTCCGCTTCCTTCCAAATTAATGTCGTATTTGGTTTCGGGATTCAATTGAATGTTTTTTTCCGAAACAGCATATTGAACTTTGGAATAAGGGAGGATTCCCAATACGAAAGACAGACCGTAATCCCGTTGCAGAGGGAAGCCGAGAGAAAAGCCGGTAAAATCGGTTGCGGAATAAAATGCGTTGTCTGTTGAATTGCTTAAATTATAACCGATGTAATTTAATCCGACGCTGAAACGGGTAATTTTCAAATTTGCAAATGATGCGGGATTAACCGGACTTAAAAAATATTTATCGAAAACGGAAACCCCCGCGCCAATAACCGATTTTCTTGCAGTATATGTTTGGAACACATCTCCGATTCCATAACGAGTATATAACGAACCGCCTTGAGCAAACACTCTCGTTTGCGGAAACGATGCGATAACTATGAAGAAAACCGCAATAATTAAAACTTTATCTTTTCTCATAAAAATTTAATCTCTAAATGAATTATTTTTTAATGTAATCAATTTCCAACAAAGGTCGCTTGCTTGTATCTGCCGCTTCGTTCGAGTATAAAACTATTTTCGATAATGCCCGCGATTCGTCTGTTAAGTTTATTCTAATTCCTTCGTTAGCAATTCCGTTAATCCATCTTTGAACAAAAGATGTAACATCACCCGTATAAGTATCGGAAGATCTTTTTAAAATTATCCTTCCGTAATTTTTATTAATCTTATTTGCCAAAGAATCGCTATACACATACAAAGCTAAAGAATCCGATTTTATGGAACCTTCAACCGATTGTTCTTTATTAACAAAAAAAGTCAGTGTTGCTTTATTAATGGGCATCTTAGCAGGAATTTTATTCAAATCTATCCAAAACTTTGCTCTCACGGGAAGTCCGTCCTGTAAAACAAAAGTTCCGGGTACTGTTTTGGGGTATGTTCCTTTTACAATGTGAATATCACTCGTAGGGGTTGCAGTAAGTGTATCGGTAAAAGCCCCGGATTTTTCTACAACAATTTTTAATTGCGGTAAAGGATTTTGTGTAAATTCGGCAAGAGCTTGAAAACCCAACACCATATTAGAAGAATTTGGGATAAATAATATTCCGTTTTCTTTATCTATCGTTGATGAATTTTCCGCTTGCCCGGTCAACCACAAGAGCGGAATTTCCGTTGGTAAATCGAATCGAATCAGTGAATCGGTTTCAAAAGATAAATTACCGGCTAAATTTTCCGCATCATAAACCAAAGAATTAAGGGAATCGAGATTAAACGAAGCGGAACTCCATGAAGATTTAATTCGTCTTACTTCAAAAGAAAAATTATTGAGAACGGAATCTCCTAATAAATAATCAGGTTTTAATTCAACCCAAGTTTTACTAATCGTCAACTTTCCGTCTTTCCAAAAACTAACCAACGAATCCGGGAATATATAGAAAAATTTAATAAGCATCCATGACTCAACATTACCGTATTTGCCCAACAAAATTCTGCTGGAACCGCCGGTCGAGATCGAGTCTGTAAAACTCCATGCTTTCTGATCTAAATTTAATTCTTTGCTGTTAACATGAACTAAGTTTAAAAAATCGGAATCCGGCAATAAATCGGTACCAAGAGAAGTGGGGTCATCGTTGCATGAAACGAGAACCGAAATCAACACGCTAAAAATTAACAGAATACCAAACTTGAATATTTTCAATTATTTCTCCCAAAAAAATCGTCGATTATGAAATTACATGCATCCGAAAAATTTGCAGCTACAAAAGTGGGAATAATACTTTTGTTTTGCAACGTAAAATTTTCCGATTCTTTGTCTTTAGATACAAGAAGTACCGTTTTTGTTCCTGCTTTTATTCCGGCTTCAATATCGGTTAACGTATCGCCAACCATATATGACTTATTTAAATCTATTGAAAAATCTTTTGCGGCTCTTAAAATCATTTCCGGCGAAGGTTTACGGCATTTAGTTTTTTCCGGCGGATCGAAATCCGGATGAAACGGGCAATAGTAAAACGCATCAATTCCGGTTCCGTATTCTTTCAACAATTCATTAATCTTTTCATTTACGGCTTTTACGTCATCTTCACTAATCAATCCTCTTGTTATACCCGATTGATTAGAAACTACTATAATTATCGCATCGATTTGTTTTTTTAATCTGGAAATTCCCTGCCCCACACCGGGAAGAAGTATAACTTTGTCGGGATCTCCAAGATAGCCGGGGTCAAAATTTATAGTGCCGTCTCTATCCAAAAACACCGCAACGTTACTGCCTGCCAAACTCACCTAACCGATTACTTTTTTATAAATCTCAATGTATTTTTTGGCCGGATTCATCCAATCGAAATTCGAACGCATACCGTTTTTCATCAATTTCAACCATGTTTTTTTATCGTTCTTAAAAATCTTAATAGCGCGCTGAATTTCTTTAATCATATCTTTGGTTTCATATTTTTTAAAAACAAAACCGTTCCCATTACCTGTTTTTTCGTCATATTTTTTTACCGTGTCGGCTAAACCGCCCGTTTCCCTTACGATTGGAATTGTACCGTAAACCAGACTGTACATTTGGTTCAAGCCGCAAGGTTCTTTTTTGGAAGGCATAAGTAACATATCGGCACCGGCTTCAATCAAGTGAGCCAAACTGTCGTCGAAGCCTATGTAACAAGAAAATTGTTCCGGATATTTCATCAATGCCGTTTCGAAAAATCTGTGATATTTTTTATCGCCGGTTCCCAACAAAATAAAATAAGCATCCAGTTTCATCATTTCTTTAAATGATTTCTGAATCAAATCAAATCCTTTTTCGTCGTACATTCTCGAAATCATGCCGATTACCGGTTTGTTTTCATCGTAAACCAATCCGAATTTTTCGCACAAAGCTTTTTTGTTTTCGAGTTTGTTATCGAGATTTTTTGCAGAATATTTTTTAGGAATAATTTTATCCGTTTCCGGGTTCCACACCCGCGTATCTATTCCGTTGGTAATTCCGTAAAGAGAATTTTTTCTCTTTTTCAAAACATCAAAAACACTTCCGGAATAATCTTTATATTTGCTGATTTCTTTGGCATAAGTTTCGCTTACCGTAGTGATTGCATCCGCAAAAAGTAACCCACCTCTCAAAAAGCTGATTTTATTTCCGGTTAACAATCCTTTGCTTGAGTTGAGATTTTCCGGCAAACCGGTTTTTGCGAATGAAGATTTTGGAAATTCCGGATGATACGCCAAATTATGAATGGTAAAAATTGTTTTAATATTTTGGAATAAAGGATCGTCTTTATAAAGGGTTTTCAAATAAACGGGAATCAAACCGCCTTGCCAATCGTTGCAATGTATGATATCAGGCACCCAACCGAGTTTTTTAATTAATTCAAAAACGGATTTTGCCAAAAGAATGAATCTTTCGTCGTTATCGGGAAAATCCTTTCCCGTAATCGGATCCGAATAAAGACTTCTTCTAATCCCGAAATAATGTTTATTGTCCAATAAATAAAGTTGCACACGTTCTTTCGCGCCTACCAAAAAAGAAGAGCGTAATGAAAAAATAACTTCGTTTTTTCCGATTTGTGTAGTTAAATCTTTTAAACGTACAACTTCGTGAATTTTAAATTTTCTTTCGTCGATTGCGCCGTATTTAGGCATTAAAATCCTAACATGATGCCCCAACTCTTGAAGTTTTTGTGGAAGTGCCGATGAAACATCCGCCAGACCGCCGGTCTTTACAAACGGTACAACTTCCGATGTAACGAAAAGGATTTTTAATTGTTTAGGAGCTGCCATCTTTTACCTGAGTTGATGATTTTTAAACTATAAATTTACTAAAATGCTTTATTATTGACAAAATTTTTTGAAATCGCCCGTATTCTCATTTTCTCAGAATAAAATCAATGTAATAATTTCTCACAATTCCAACCGAAATTAAGATCGCTCTTTTCAATAAAGGACACTTTATCTTAGTTATTTGGAATAAATCCAATGAATTTGTAATTTTAATCAGACTTTTTATTCTTATTTAACTTATTTTACAAATGTCAAACAAACCAACAAACTATCAACTTACTTAAGGAGAACATTTATGCTGTCAAAATCACAAGCCAAATTGTTTTTCCTTGGTGGTACGGTTTTCTTTCTAATAATATTTTTGGCATTGACCGTAGACACTTTGGTTAACGGTGTTCCCAAACATACGCACTCCGATCAAATTACGGATCAGGTTAAATTAGGGCGCAGGCTTTGGGATGCAAACAATTGTATGGGATGCCATACAATTATGGGCGAAGGGGCATATTATGCACCCGATCTTACGAAGGTATACGAACGCAGAGGTCCTAAGTACATTAAAACAGTCCTTAACTTCCCCGGCGGATGGCAACTTCACGGGCGCAGAATGGTTCAGTACAATTTTACTGAACAAGAAAAAGACGGTATCGTAGCATTCTTTAAATGGGTAGGAAACGTTGACCTTAACGGATTTCCTCCGAAACCTTCACTTCAATCAGAACAAAAGTAGGGTGGAACTATGAAATTTAAATCACAAAAAGTAGCTTATTATTTCTTTGCCCTAAGTATGATTCTTCTTTTACTTCAACTTACTTACGGTTTCATAATGGCGTTTGCACACATGGGTTTCGATGGTTTGCATAGTATTATTCCTTTCAATGCAGCAACCGCCACGCATAAAAATCTTTTGGTTGTTTGGTTAATTTCGGGATTTATGGGCGCGGCTTATTTTATCATACCGGATGAATCCGATAACGAACTTTATTCGGTTCCGTTGGCATTAATCCAATTTTGGAGTTTTGCAATCGTGGGAGTTATAGCGGTAGCAGGTTTTCACATGGGTTGGTTCGAAGGAAGAAAATTCTTGGAAATACCGAGACCCTTGGATTATTTGGTTGCAATTAATGTTATTCTCTTTTTGGCCAATATAGTAATGACAATTTATAAAGGGAAACGTCATACAACAACTGCAATGGTACTAACAGCGGGATTAATTTTCGTTGCTGTGCTTTATCTCCCCGGAATGGTATGGTTCGATAATCACACGGTCGATTCCTTCTTCCGCTGGTGGGTTGTCCACCTTTGGGTAGAAGGCGTTTGGGAACTTGTTATGGGCGGAATTCTCGCTTACTTATTAATTAAATTAACCGGTGTTGACAGAGAAGTTATTGAAAAATGGCTATATGTAATTGTAGGCTTAACTTTCCTTTCCGGTATACTTGGAACAGGACATCATTATTACTATACCGGGGTTCCAAAATATTGGTTGATTATAGGCGGAATTTTTTCTTCGTTGGAACCTTTGGCATTTTTAGGAATGACTTTATTTGCGGTTACAATGTATAAAAAAGGAAATAAAAAGCATCCGAATAAATTGGCAATTTATTGGACGCTTAATTCCGCTATAGTTTCATTTCTGGGTGCCGGTTTACTCGGTTTGGCACATACTTTACCCGGCGTAAACTTATATACCCACGGAACATTGGTTACCGCGATGCACGGTCACTTGGCATTTTGGGGCGCTTATGCTTCAATTGTTTTGGCAGTTATGAGTTACGCAATGCCTCTGTTAACCGGTAGAAAAATTTACGATAACAGTATCGGACATCTCGCATTTTGGCTGGCAAATGTAGGAATTCTAGGAATGACCGCCGCCTTTGCAGCCGCAGGCGTTGCTCAAGTTTATTTACAAAGAATTGCAGGTATGGATTTCATGGTCGTGCAAAACGAACTGCACCCGCATTTCTTCGTACTAATTCTTGCAGCGACCGTTTTGTCGGTTGGCGTAATTCTCTATGTAGTTAATTTTTATAAATTCGGATTGCCAAACGACGAAGCAATTGTAAAAGAGGAAGAGTTCAAAGCTCTCCAAACAAACTGATTGGTAATAAAATTTCATTAAAGTTTCTCCCTTGGTATTTTAAGGGAGAAACTTTAATTTATAATTAAAAAAGGAATACGCAGTGTTGCAAACCAAAGCTCCGTTTTATAAAAAAATCGGAAACGAGATAGAAGTTTTCGAACACGCTTTTAAAAATAAATTACCTTTGTTATTAAAAGGTCCGACCGGCACCGGCAAATCGAGATTCGTCGAGTACGTCAGTTATAAATTGGGTTTACCGTTAATCACCATTTCTTGTCACGAAGAAACATCTTCCACCGACCTTATCGGGCGGTATATCATTAAAGGGACAGAAACAATATGGATTGACGGACCTTTAACAAGAGCATTAAAAGAAGGCGCCGTTCTGTATATGGACGAAATTGCGGAAGCGAGACCGGACGTTATCGTTGCAATTCATCCGCTAACCGATCACAGACGGGAAATTTTTATAGATAAAACCGGCGAAACGGTAAAAGCGCATTCCAATTTTATGTTCGTCGCTTCATTTAATCCGGGATATCAAAAAGGTTTTAAAGAACTGAAACTTTCTACAAGGCAACGCTTTGTTTCCGTGTCTTTCAATTACCCCGAACCGAAATTGGAAGAAGAAATAATTATCGGCGAAAGCGAAGTGGAACCGAACGTTGCAAAAAAATTGGTAAAACTCGGTAATAAAATCCGTAACCTGAATGATTTGGGATTAACGGAGACCGTTTCTACCAGATTACTTGTAGATGCCGCAAAACTTATAAAATCCGGATTAAAAAGCAGATTGGCCGTGGAAGTTGCAATTATAGAATCGCTAACCGACGATACGGATATTATCGATTCGTTAAACGATCTTGCCAGCTTAATTATTTGATACACAGATGGAACTCGATCAATTAATATTTCAAAAAGTTTTTAATTATTTCAAAAAACAAAAAGAAAAAGAGCTAAACGGCGAATACAAAGTTACGCTCGATTCCGTTTCCCCGCGCTTAACAATTTTGGCCCGCGCAATAACGGGAAGACCGGTTAATATATTTGCATCGGAAAGAGAAGGCGGTTGGCAAGGCGATGTTTTTTACCTGCCGGAAAGCGTTTCATTCTACGAATCGACTGAACTAAATCTCAGATTTTATATTTTCAGAACTCTGTATCTCTCGGTTCAACAAAAATTGAAATTAAATTTTCCCCGCAACCATGACGCTACGGTTGTGGAAGCACAAAATGCGGCGAAAACAAATTCACCCCAAATCCTTGCCGAGCTTTTCAAAGAATATCCTGCAATCGAAACGGATTACAATATTCTCTTGGAGAAATTTCCTTATTCATTTGATAAGAAATCGAATACCCGGGAAAAAGATTTGAGCTGGCTTTACGGAAGATTTTTGAAAAATATATCGCAAGATAATCGCAATGAGTTGACCAACATAAACGAAAATGTATTAAAAAATCAAACGGTTACGCCGGAAACAATAATCAAAGCAAAAAAAGCGGACGAGCTTGAAGTTGTAACAATCGATAAAAAAGCACAAGAAGATTACGTTCTGATGCACAATTTCGAGAAAATAGAAACAGTGGACGAATTCGATAACGTTGTAAGGGATTTCGACGGCGACGATTCGCTTGAAGAAGATTTGGAAGCTTTACGTGAATACAATCTTAAACACATGGTGCGTGTTGATGACCCGGTGCATTCCGTTTACCAAGCCGATTACGTAAGCAACGCAACTATTGCCGAAAGCAAAGAAATTAGGTATGATAATTTTCACTTTACTTACGATGAATGGGATTTCCAAAAACGTGTTTACAAAAAAGACTATTGTAAAGTTTTCCACCGCTTGCCCGATAAAACCAATCCCGGTTATTACAAAAACACAATAGAACAAAACTCTTCGTTGCTTATAAGACTAAAAAAGAACTTTGCTATTCTGAATAATAAATGGCAACAAAAAAGAAGGCAAATAGACGGCGATAATATCGATATCGATGCGGCAACAAACTTTTTCATAGATGTGAAAACCAAACACACGCCAAGCGAAAAAATTTATTTTGCAAACAGAAAAACGGCAAAAGAACTTGCGCTTTTGTTTCTATTGGATTTAAGCCTTTCAAGTGATTCTTACGCGAACGGAAACAGAATAATAGACGTCGAAAAACAAATATCGATATTATTCGGGGAAGTGTTAAACGAATATTTGATCGATTTCCAAATAGACGGCTTTTACTCAAAAACGCGAAACAATACTACGTATATTACCTTAAAATCATTCGACGAACCGTGGAAAGATGCAAGAAATAAAATAGGAGCGGTGGAAGCAATAGGCTATACGCGAATTGGACCGGCATTACGACATGCAACTTATCTGCTTAGTAAAAATCATCATAGAAAGAAATGGTTGATTCTGCTTTCCGACGGAAAACCTAACGACTACGATAAATACGAAGGCAAATACGGAGTGGAAGACATTAAGCAAGCGCTAAGGGAAATGAAAGTTTTGGGAATAAATAATTTCGCATTTGCAATAGAGGAACAAGCGAAATTTTATCTCCCGCAAATGTTCGGGGATAATCATTACAATATTCTTACCAGCCCGATTGAATTGTTACATTCTTTAACAAAATTATACGACAGGATTGAACACAGCTGAATATTTTTTTATTTTTTATTTTATGATCTAAAATAATTAGAGGTCGGCACATGGAAAAAGCCGTAAAGAAAACCGAAACAATAGATTACAAAAATATTTTTTATCCACCCGGCGGAATATTAATCTGGATGATAATTTCTGTTGAAGTTCTCACTTTCACCATTGCCCTTATTGTTTTTGCATTCCAGCGGCAATCCGCGGTTGAATTATTCAATACATCGCAGAATATGTTAAATAAAACAATTGGAACCATCAATACGATTGTTCTGCTTACGAGCGGTTATTTTATGGCGGAAGCGTTGCACATGTTGAAACGCGGAAAAACGGAAAAAAGTAAATTTCTTTTACGGCTCACAATCGTTTTCGGAATAGGATTTTTAGTTTTGAAAGCGTTCGAATATTTTCAAAAACTGGAACACGGATTAAGTCTCGGTTACAATACTTTCTTTACTTACTATTGGCTGTTAACCGGGTTTCACTTTTTACACGTATTTGTCGGTGTGTTAATTTTATCTTACGTTTATTACAGAATCAAAAAAGGGATTTACACCGCACATAATTTTCTCGATGTGGAAACTTCCGCATCGTTCTGGCATATGTGCGATTTAATTTGGATGTTACTCTTCCCTACTTTGTATTTAATTCATTGAAAAAATATCAAGGGAAAATTATGAACAATAAAATTACTTGGATAGTTTTAGTTACGCTTACCCTTCTTAGTTTTGTTTTTTCCGAATCTTCGTTTTTAAAAACGGGTCTTGCCGTAACGATTGTTTTATTATACGGAATTAAATTTCTGGGAATCGGATTTCAATACATGGAACTTTACAAAGCTCATTTAATGTGGAAAACGATTTTGGTTACAATTTTGATTATCTTTATATCATTCATCAGTTATGCTTATACCGTTTAATTAAAGGAGCAACGAATGGATTTCGATAAAATAATGGAATTTGTAAAAGCAAACGGCTATAAAGATTTTATAACATACTTGATGCTCGTAATTATTTTACTTTCCACCGGAATTTATCTTTTCAATTATATCCGTAAAGAAATCAAAAAAGACAAGGGGAAATACTGAACGAATACTCAAGTTTGAATACCAGTAGTTTCCCTTCTTCCTACAAAATTAAAAATCACCGGTTATTTCCTTTTTATCTCTTCGCGGCATATTTTTCTTTTATTAATTTTCTATTTTTACAAAACACAATTAATGATATAAACATTTTTTTGATTAATTTCCTAACCGGTTGAGATAAATTAACCGGGACAAAAACTTTATTAAATTCAACGGACACATGAAAAAACTTTTTAAAAATCCCGCACAAATAGTTACGGTAAACACTAACGGTAAAAACGAAAAACGCGGCAAAGAAGCTTCGGAAATCGGAGTTCAGGAAAATATGTCGATAGTTGTGGAAAACGGTAAAATTTCGGAAATTATTCCGAATGAAAAAACAAACGAAAATTTTGACGAAGTAATCGATCTTACGGGTAAAACGGTTTTACCCGGTTTGGTGGAATGCCATACGCACACTGCGTTTGCCGGATCGCGGGCAAACGAATTTAAAATGCGATTACAAGGAAAAACTTACGAGGAAATAGCAAAAGCCGGCGGCGGAATAAATACCACCGTGAAAGCCGTTCGCAACGCATCTTTCGAAGAATTACTGGAACTTGTCAAACCGAGAGTTCAATACTTTATTTCGCAAGGAATTACCACGCTTGAAATTAAAAGCGGATACGGTTTGAGTTTTTACGATGAAATAAAATTGCTTCAGGTAATTCAAAAACTTAACGAAATTTTCCCAATCGATATTGTTCCCACTTTTCTCGGGGCACACACTTTTCCACCGGAATACAAAAACGATCATGAAAAATACATTCAGATAATTACAACCGAACTGATTCCTTACATTGCGGAAAAACAACTGGCGGAATTTTGCGATGCTTTTTGCGAGGTTACTGCGTTCAGCTCCGGAGAAGTAGATAAAATTTTCAGCAGCGCGGCTAAAGCCGGATTGAAATTGAAACTGCATACCGAGCAATTCAACAATATCGGTGGATTGCAAACGGCGTTGAAACATAGTGCGGTTAGCGTAGATCATCTTGAGGTTTTATCCGAAAATGAAATTTCCGCTGTTGCGGATTCAAATACTGTTGCGGTTTTATTACCGGGTGTATCGTTTTTCCTCGATTACGGTTACGCTCCCGCACGAAAACTTCTCGATGCCGGAGCTACCGTTGCTCTTGCTACCGATTATAATCCGGGTTCTTCACATATTCCAAATTTACATTTGATAATGAGCATTGCCGCACTTAAGATGAATATGTCAATCGAAGAAATTATCAGCTCGGTTACGATAAACGCGGCAAATGCGGTGGACAGACAGAAAACCGTAGGAAGCATCGAACCCGGGAAAAATGCCGATTTTGCAATTTTCGATACAACCGAATATGCGGAAATTGTTTATAACGTCGGGAGAAATTTAAATGTAATGACGGTTAAAAACGGTGAAGTAATTTTTGCCGGAGATTCTTATGAATCATGATGATGTTGAAAATTTTCTCGATAAACTTTTTACTTCTTCGCCAATTGCGGAAGTTGTTGCATTTTCGGCATTTCTCGGATCGGTTGCATCACGAATAGGAGCGGATGTTTGTTTCGAATCCACCAAATCGAGCGAATACACCGAAGCTAACAAACGTTTGACGAGAATACAATTACAGCTTGAACATTACGAAAGAAGATTTTCCGAATTAAGCGAGATTTTTTCAAAAATTTCAGCCGGTATCGATTTCGACAAAAACTTACCCGGCAATGAAAAAGCCGGACAAATCCTTGAGCTTTTTATAGATTTTCAGAAACACAACAACGAAATAATTTCAATGCTAAGAACGGTTGCGGAGTATTCCCTTCCCCAATTCAAAACCGTTGTAGTTGCCGCAGTGAATTCAGTCCAATCCGCTGCGGAAAATATTACTTTCATTCTTAACGGATTATCCGTTCATTTTGAAAAAAAAGAATTTTATAAAAATGGCGTAAAGCGGAATTCGATGCTATACGAAGATATTTTGAAATTAGTCGAGCAAGCAAAAAAATTATTATAGGAGATTTCCAAACCGTGCGAAAAATTTTCTTGCCATTTGTTCTTTACTTAATCCTTGTCTATCCGGTTTATTCCCAAAAAGCAAAAGTAAAATTGGGGATAGAAGTTCTGGAAGAAAGAAATTTTGACATATTACAAGGAAAAAATGTCGGCTTAATTACCAATCCCACAGGAACCGACAGCAAACTTAAATCGACAATAGATATTTTGTTTGAAAACGAAAGGGTAAATCTGGTGGCGCTGTTCGGACCTGAGCACGGAGTGAGAGGAAACGTTGAAGGCGGAGAGAAAATAGAAAATTACATCGACGGTAAAACCGGTTTGCCCGTTTATTCGTTGTACGGCAAAAACAGAAAACCGACCGCGGAAATGCTTGAAGGAATAGATGTCTTGGTTTACGATATTCAAGACATAGGTGCGAGGTCTTACACGTTTATAAGCACTCTCGGATTAGCGATGGAAGCAGCAGCGGAAAACAACATCGAGTTTGTGGTTTTAGACAGACCGAATCCTTTGTGTGGAAACCGCGTGGAAGGCAACATCGTGGAAGATTCTCTCCGTTCGTTTATCGGAAAATATCCGGTTCCTTATGTTTACGGACTAACTTGCGGAGAACTTGCAAAATTCATAAACGGGGAAAATCTTTTAGGAAACGGACTAAAATGTAAACTAACCGTTGTGCCGATGCAAAATTGGACACGGGAAATGACTTTCGGCGAAACCGGACTTCTCTGGATTCCTCCTTCTCCCCACATTCCCACATGGGAAACATCATTTTATTATGTTATGACGGGCATTTTGGGAGAACTGCGAAACGCTTTATCCATCGGTGTTGGTTACACACTGCCATTCAAAACCATTGCAGCGGAATGGATTGATGCCGAAGAATTTGCCCGGAAAATGAATGAAAAAAAATTAATAGGCATGATATTCAGACCCATCCACTACACACCTTATTACGCTTTCGGTAAAGGAAAACATCTAAACGGAGTTCAAATCCACATTACGGATTTTAAAAATGCGGAGTTAATGAACGTGCAATTTATCGCCATGGAAGTTCTTCACGAATTATATCGTGAAAAAAATCTGTTTGAATTGGCAACACCTAATCAACGCAGAGCTTTTGACAGAGCCGTCGGGAGTACTTTCATCCGCGAAATGCTTAATACTTCTTGGAAGTTTGAAAAAATTAAATATTTCCTCGATAAGGATGTAAAAAAATTCAGAGAAATCTCGGAAAAATACTTTTTGTACAAGTAAGATTCCTCTTAAACACAGTTTAAAAAGACAAAAAAACCATAAATCCTTTGAAAACAGCCTAAAAACGCAATTTTTGCCCTTTCGAAATAACAATATGTTAGCTAACGCATCTTAAATTTTACTTTATGTAAATTTCTTAAGTTATTTACTTGCAATATTTTAAAAATTGTTATATATTTGTTTCAAGAATTTGTTAAGAGGAGAACCATGGGAAATATTGATATATTCAGCATAATAATTCTTGTAATGGTTTTTGTTCTTTTTAACATTCTTTACAAAATCTTCCCCCGCAACAGCGATAAACTTTACGAAAAAATTGTCGAAAAATAAATTAGTAACAATCAACGGGAAAAATTATGGAAAAAACCTTACTTCATAAAAGATGGAACACGCTGAGCAAAGATTTCCACAGCAAAAATCTGATTGAAGACGATATGATTATTCAAGAAAAAATAAAAAAACGAAGATCTATTATTTTAGGTTTAGTTTCAATGTACGTAGTTCTTTTGATTTTATCTTTAATGCTACTATAAAGTTTCAACCAAGTAACCAACCTCCAAGTGAAGACGCACACTTCATTTTTTGAAGCGTGCGTTTTCATTTTAAATATGTTTTGAATGCACATTACTTCTCGGTTGCGGTTTCAAATTCCGTAATAATTTCCTGAGACGGTTCTTCATCGAAATAACTGAAAACAATTGCGAATAAAAATCCCGCTAAAACGCCAGGTACCATTTCGTACAAATCAAAAATACCGCCTGTCAATTGTTTCCAAACAATTACGGTAATTCCTCCGGCAATAATTCCGGCAATTGCGCCTTTTTCCGTAAATCTTTTCCAATAAAGCGAAAGAATAACTATCGGACCGAAAGCCGAACCGAATCCCGCCCATGCATAACCGACCAATTCCAAAACGCTTGATTTTGGATTTAAACCGATTAAAAATGCAATTACGGCAATAACCAAAACGGATATTCTGCTTATCCAAACCAATTCTTTTTGCGAAGCGTTTTTCTTAATCAAAGCTCTATAAATATCTTCCGTAAAAGCCGATGAAGCCACAAGTAATTGCGAATCGGCAGTACTCATAATTGCCGCAAGGATTGCCGAAAGCAAAATACCGGCAAAAATCGATGGGACCAATTGATGCACCAAAACCATAAAAACGGTTTCCGTAGCTGCACCGGTCAATGCGGGTTCGATATATACAAATCCAACCATTCCCAAAATAACGGCACTAAACAAAGAAATTACCACCCAAATCATTGCTATTCTTCTGGCATTTTTTATCTGCTCGGAATTTTTTATTGCCATGAATCTGGCTAAAATATGGGGTTGACCAAAATACCCCAAGCCCCATCCAAGCAAAGAAATAACAGCAATAACAGAAAGCGTTTCGCCATTGGAGTTTGTTAACCAGCTTAAATAATTTGGATTTTTTACTTGTAATGCTTCAAAAAAACTTGCAGGACAACCAATAGCCAAGATTCCCAAAATAGGCACAATAATTATTGCAAAAAACATAATTGTACCTTGTATTACGTCTGTCCAGCTTACTGCCATAAATCCGCCTAAAAATGTGTAAGCAATTATAACAAAAACTCCGACTGCAAGAGCCGTAACGTAAGGAAAATTAAATACCGTATTAAAAAGTTTTGCTCCGGCAACAAACCCCGAAGCCGTATATATCAGAAAAAACACCAAAATAAAAATTGCAGAGACTATCCTGATTACTTTTGAATTCGACTTAAACCGGTTTTGAAAAAAATCGGGGAGCGTAAGCGAATCGCCGGCTATTTCGGTATACTTTCTCAATCTGTATGCAACAAATTTCCAGTTTGCATAAGTTCCAACGATTAACCCCAACAAAAGCCACGCCGATTCGAGTCCGGCTAAATAAGCATATCCCGGCAAACCGAGCAAAAGCCAACCGCTCATATCGGATGCTTGAGCGCTAAGGGAAGTAACCCAAACATTCAAACTTCTTCCGCCGAGAATGTAATCGGATAAATTTTCTGTTCTTTTATAAAAATACCAACCAATGGCTAGCATTGCTATAAAGTAAACCCCAAATGAAATGAGAATATCAATATCGAGAGAAATTTCGTTCATATTTATATCCGGTTAATTTTGTAAAGTGATGTCATACAAAAAAAATCCCCACATAAAGTGGGGATAAAATATAAAAATTATATTAAAGTTTGCTCCCTATTTTGAAAATACGCCTTTCTTTTTTGCTTTGCTTTCGCCGTTTCTCGAATATGAGTAAGCATATTTATAATATGAGCCGTAACTCGATTTAAAATCGAAATTGTTAAGCAATACACCGATAAATGTGTCTCTTCCGTCGCGTTTTAACAAGTAAACCGCTTTTTCCATCAAATCAATATCCGTTTGATTTGCGGAAACAACCAAAATACTTTCATCAACTATACGCGAAAGGATTTCCGCATCGGTAACGGTTACAAGCGGAGGAGAATCGAGAACTACAATATCGTACTCTGCTCTAAGTTTTTTCAAAAATGAACGCATTCCCCTTGAATCCAAAATTTCGGACGGATTAGGCGGAATGGTACCAGCTGTAATAAAATCCAAATTTTCAATATCGGAATGTCGAACAATTTCTTCGTAAGAAACTTTACCCACAAAATAGTCGGTAAAACCCGGATATCTTTTTTGATTAAATATTGTATGAATTCTTGGTTTTCGTAAATCGCAATCCACAATTACCGTTCTTTTATTAACTTGAGCAAAACTTCCGGCCAAGTTTACGGAGACTAAGGATTTGCCTTCTCCCGGTGCTGATGAAGTAATAAGAATTACTTTATTTTCCTTATCAAATCTGGAATAACGGATTCTTGTTCTAAGTGCGCGGAAAGCTTCGCTGGCAACCGAATCACTTTTCTTTGCTACGATAAACTCAGAACCTTCCCCAGTTCCGTTAACAGTAAATTTCTCAATCTTGGGTATCCAAGCCAACAATTCGATATTTCTTTCTTCGATATCTTCGGGCGATTTAACCCTTCTATCAAAATAGTTTCTCATTAGTGCAAAACCGAATCCGAGTCCCAAACCTAAAACCAAACCGATTAAAATGATTAATTTTCTGTTAGGTTTGGCAGGTTGACGCGGCACTCTTGCTTCATTCAATATTAGTACGTTTCCCGTCGTGGATTTTTCATTTACCAAAGCTTCCTGGTATTTTTCTTCGAGAAGAAGATATAATTTTTCCAACGCCGCCACTTCCCTGCTCAGCCGAGCCAAATCGATTGATTTTGCAGGCAATGCATTAAATTTGTTTTCGTATCTTTTTATAAACTCACTCATCCTGTCGTGAGAAGCTTTTAAAGAATTATACATTACCTCTTCTTCAAAAATCTTGCGGGTTAATTCTTTTATTTCTTCGGGACTGGCAGCAAGTATTGTAGCTTGATATTCCTGAACGTTTTTTTTCAGTTTATCTTTCAGCTCTTTTAATTTTTGATCATACTTTTTAATTAACTCCGAATTCCCTTTATCACTTTTGCCAACACCTGCAATGGCTCTGTCGCGTTGTGTTTCGATTATCGCAATTTCTTCTTGCAATTTTGTAATGTACGGTTCGGAAGCCTTGTTTTCCAAATATTGAGACAAGGTAGGATCAATTCTGTTCAACTCAGATTTATATTGATCCAGTTTTTCTTTAGAAATTGCCATATCGATTGCGGTGGCATTCAATTTCGCTTCGAGATCGGTAATTGTTTCAATTAAAGATTTTGCCTGTTCTTCAAGTTCGATCGATCCGCTGGTAAGTTTGTATGCTTTAAGTTTATTTTCGGCAATTCTTAATTCCTCCAGTTTTTCATCTCTTTGTTCGGCAAGAAATTCACGGATTTTTGTTACTTGTTTTCTGTTATCAAGCAGGTTGAATTGATGATATACGTTTGCGTAAGTCCGGGCAAATAAAGCAGCTTCGTAAGGTGAAGGCGATTCCGCAGTCAGTTCTATAAAATCGAGACCGCGTTTTTGTTCAATACTAACTATGTCTTCCAACATATCCGCAATTTCGTAAACAGTTTTAATGGAATCCTTATCACTGGAAAAGTAATTGCTCTTAAATATCATAGCAAATTTATCTTTGTGCCCGGCGGCTTTAAATGTATCTAAAATTACCCGCGCTACTTGTTCCCGGATTGTAATGTTTTTCATCGTCTCGATTTCGTTTGCAATAAATCTATCTGCTCCGTAATTACCGAATTCCGGTAAAAGCGGCGCATCAAGTATATTTCCTTTTGGTTGGGAAATTTTTAGAACGGTCTCGGATCTGTAAATATCTTTAGCCGTTACCGCATACAATATCGATAAAAGTAACACACCAAGACTTATTAAGATAACCGGAATGAGATTATCGCGAATGATTTTAATGTAATCCCGGATAGTATGAGTTTCGTTTTCGTCGAAATAATCTTTTAAAAACTCTACGTTTGGACCAGTATTTATCAAATTGTTCTTTCCTTTCACTTAACTTCCTCTGAATTCTACTTTTTGATATTTAGGATTAAAATTGTCAATTGAATAAGAGCGGAAAAAACCGATAACCCGATACTAAACCAGTCTCTAAAATAAAGTCTGGGCGTACCCGGAACAATTAGCACATCCGCGGGTTTTAGGCTCGGCACTCTTCTATGCCTGTATTCAAGTTGATCTTCCCACATCAAATCATTGTAATCGAACATAATCATTTTCTGTTTGTTATTTTCATCTATTCTGTATATTCTCAAATGTTCCAAATCCGAATCGTCTGTCGGTCCGCCGGCATACGAGATTAATTCCGCTACGGAAGTATAATCCGGTACTTTATATTTTCCCGGATATTTAACCCAACCCCACACCGAAACTAAAATATTAACCGCTTCTTGATCCGAATAATCGTAATAAGCGCCATACCGCGTTCCTTTAAGAACTCCCGGGGAACCGAGTTGGTAATCTTTTACCTGACCGAAAACAAAAATAGGGACCAATAAGAATAAGAAAGTAATCTTTTTTAGCATTTGGGTTCCTCTTGAAAACAGATAAAATCGATTTGTGTATTTTTTTCCACAACTATCTTTTAATAAGTTAAAACTTAAAAAAAATTTTAATTAATGTCACAATAAAATAGGGAAATTTTTTGATTTTTTTGAAAAAAAATTAATTTTATCAAAAATCATTCATCAATTGCTTTATTCGTTTATCGGTTATTTTTAATCGCTTATCTAAAAAATTTCGAGAAAAAACCTATCATGCAATTATTTTTGACCCAAAATAAAATAAGATTTTTAAAATAGTCAACTATAAACGTTTTGATGGCTCCAAAAGAGGACTAAACAGCAAAAAAACATCAATTTACCAAGCCGTCTAATTAACTTAATTGCATTTAAGAATTTTGCCTGCGCTCTTTCGAAACCAAATAGTAAAACGCCGGAACTACAAATAATGTAAGAACAGTGGATACAATCAAACCGCCCACACTTACAACGCCAAGAGGCATGCGCATTTCTTTACCTGCTGCGCCAATCCCAATTGCCATCGGTAACATACCGAGTATGATTGCCAATGTAGACATTATAATCGGTTTTAATTTAGTCGGGCAAGCACGGATAAGAGCATCTCTGATTTTCATCCCTTTTTCGCGGACAAGTTGATTCGTATAATCGAGCATAAGTATGGCATTATTCACTACAATTCCTATCAACATGACTATTGCCATTAAAGAGGTAATTGCAAAAGGTATATTGGTATAAAACAGCGATGCCAGTACACCGATAAGAGCAAGCGGAACCGTGAGCAATATAAAAAACGGTTGGATAAAACTTTCCAATATTGCCGCAAGTAACATATAAGTTAAAACCATCGCCAAAATAAAAGCAAAAGCAAAATCTGCAAGCATTTCGTTCATCATTTCAACGTTACCTGTCCATTTTATCTTATATCCTTGTGGCAAATTAATTTCTTTCAACCTGCGGTCAATTTCCGATGTAACATCACCGAGCGGTGTTCCGGGAGTGGGCGATCCAGTAAACTGGATTGCGGCATATTTATCCCGGTGCAAAATTTTTGAAAATCCTTTTGTGAATTTGACATCGGCAAGTTGGGCAATTCTGTAAACAACGCCGTTTCTTGCAACAATCGGAATGGAAGCTATTTTTTCCGGACTATTTACGGATTTTTCATTCAGTGTAATCGTAATATCGTATTCGTTACCGGCTTCACGGTATTTTGAAGTTTGCATTCCTTCAATAGCCGCTCTAACCGTCAGAGCAATTTCCTGCGCGGTGATTCCGGTTTGTGCAAGTTTTACCCTTTTGGGGATAATGGTAATTTCCGGTTTCCCTTTTCTGGAACTTTGATCCAAGTTAATCAATCCCGGAACATCCTTTATTTTTTCGAAAATAGTGTTCTTTAATTCTTCCAATTTGTTAAGGTCTTGCCCCAATACAAAAAATTGAATCGGAGCACCTTGCTGTCCTTGCTTGGAACCGTAATCGACAGTAATTTTCACATTAGGTATATCTGCCAGTTCCGCAACGAAAATGTTTATCATATCTTGTAATTTCAAATCCCTTTCGGATTGATCGACAAGCTTTACTTCCATTCGCGCCATATTGGTACCGGTATTAAGATTATCTATTTTTCCGAGATCAGTAAGAATGTGCACCACTTCTTTATGCTTCTTAATTCTATCCTCAATTAGTTTCAAGGTTTTCGCCGTTTCTTTCATGTTATATTCTTGCGGAAGTTCAGCGGTAATCGAAATCCTTCCGTCATCGGAATGGGGAATGAAATCGAATCCCAAATTCGGTCCATACACAACAATCGACAAAACAAGCAACAGAAACGAACCGACAACAATCACGAACGCAACAAATTTGTTTTTCAAAGCTTTTTCCAAGAGTTTGGCGTAAAACGAATCCCATTTTGCATAGAATTCATTTAATTTGATTTTAAACTTTCCTTCTTTTTCTTTCTTCCCAATCATCAAATTTGCAAGCATTGGTGTTAACGTAAAAGAAAACAAAAGAGAAAAAATAGTAGCGAACGAAGCGGCAAGAGCCAATTCCCTTAAAAACCTTCCGACAATTGAGCTCATGTTCGCAATCGGTAAAAATACTACAAGGTTTGTAGCGGTAGCGGCAATTACTGCAACCGCAATTTCAGTTGTTCCGGTTAAAGCCGATTCTTTGGAGTCGAGTCCCAGATTCCTGTGCCTGAAAATGTTTTCGAGTACAACCACAGAATTAGCAACGAGAACACCGACTGATACCGAAAGACCCATTAATGTCATAATATTTAATGTCAAATCAAATAACTGCAATGCCCAGAAAGTTGCGATAATTGAGGCGGGCATGGAAAGCGCAACGATTAAAGTGGATCTAACATCGCCCAAAAACAAGAACAGAACGATCGATGTAAAAATAACACCGAGAATAATGTTGCTCATCGTATCGTCAACTGTGCTCCGGGTAAATTCCGATTTGTCGTTTACCATCGTTAGCTTTATACCGTCAGGCAGCGAAGCTTGAAGTTCGGGTAAAATCGCTTTTACGGCATCGGCAACCTTTACAACGTTTCCGTCTGTACTTTTAATAATTGATAACCTTACAACGTTTTCGTCCCGTATTTTTGTTCCGGCATCGAAATAAATGGAGCGCAGACGGATATCTTTTCCGCTGTCTTGCACATCCGCTATTTGCGAAAGCCTTTTATTTCCGTAAGGCGTGTGAACCAACAAATTTCTTATCTCATCCACGCTGGAAAATTGTCCTTTGAACCGGACGGAATATTCTTCTTCCGTGTTCTGAAAATAACCGCCCGGAATATCGAGGTTTTGCGCTCCGAGCAATTGTAACATTTGCGGAAGTGAAATCTTATTTTCGTAAATTACCTTGTCATCCATTACAACACGGATTTCCCTTTTCTGACCCCCGGTAATGTTTACGTTTGCAACACCGCTTATTTGTGAAAGTCTGTCCTTTATTTTTTTATCCGCCAATTCATAAAGTTCCCGGGGTCCTACGGGTCCGTTTAAAACCAAATCGATAATGGGAAAAGCGGAAAAATCAAATTTTTGAATTATCGGCTTTTTCGCTTCGTCCGGTAATTGGTTCAGAATAGTTTCAACTTTATCTTTCACTTCCTGATTTGCAACGTTTACGTCTTTATCCAGTCTGAATTCCAAAAGTGTAATTCCAACACCGTCCAAACAATAAGATTCGATTCTCTTAATTCCGCTTATAGTAGAAACAGCGTCTTCTATTCGCTTGGTGATAAGGTTTTCCACTTCTTTCGGACCGGCGCCCGGATAAACTGTAGAAACGGTTACAAACGGAATTTCCACATCCGGCATTTGATTAAGATTCAGACCGAAGTACGCCAAACCGCCGAAAATAATAAAAATCAGTATCGCAACCGTCGTAAGAACGGGTCTTTCCAAAGATAATTTTACAAGAAACATTCTCTGCCCTCCTATTCGACGACTTTAATCTTTGAACCTTCGGATACTCTATCAGCACCTTTAACGATTAGACTGTCTCCGATATTAAGCCCATTCTTAATTTCGATGCTTAATCCGCTCTTTTCGCCTGTTTCCACATATTGCTTTTTAGCTTTACCTTCAGACGAAATAAAAACGAAGTCCCCTTGCGCATCGTGTTTAATTAAATTTAAAGGAACTATCACTGTTTCCTTATTTTGATAAACCAGAACTATTACTTCCAGAGTTAATCCGGGTCTTAACTCACCCGATTTGTTATCGAATACTACCGTAGCGCTGAAGGCTTGTTTGAACGGATCAACGCCAACAGATACATTTTGAATTTTTCCCTTGAATACTTTTCCATTATATTTTGCCTTTACCGGCATTCCTTTTTTAATCAAACGAACTTCTTCGGGCGAGAGCCAGATTTTAGTTTTTAGTTTATGTAATTGGGCAATGGTAAACAAAGCGGTTTTCGCTTTAACATTGTCTCCCTCGTTTACCATCATTTCTGTTATAACTCCGTTATACGGCGCATCGAGGAACAACATTTGTCTCATCGTTTCATAATTCCGTTTATCAACCAAATATTTGGCTTCGATTCCCTCGTAATTTGCTTTGGACGTTTCCCCCGCTTCGTAAAGCGCTTTAATCCTTTCGTAATTTTTCTTGGACACCTCGTACGCAGCTTTTGCTTGTTGGTATTGGGATGCCGGCGAATCTTCGGGGAATTCGATTACCACATCCCCTTTCCGTACATAATCACCCGGGCGGAAATTAATTTTTTCTATTCTTCCTCCGATCATGGCGCCCACAACCGTTTGCCTGATTCCTTCCAAAGTTCCGAAGAAATTCATCTGTTTCGCAAACGGTTTCTTTTCTATTACTTGAACTACAACAGGAATCCCTTCTTCCTTCTGAATTTCCTCGATACTTTTTGCATTTCCTTTATTATCTTTATTTCCGCAGCCGTTTAAGATGACGGCAAGCAATATCAATAATACAACGGGGTAAAATATTTTTTTTCTTTTTATCATTTTTTGATTCCCAAAATTTTATTCCAAATAATTCTTAAAATTTTTAAAATATTTTTTGTCGACTCTGCCGAGCAAATTTTCAAGCTGTGCTTGAGCCAACGTATAGTCGTGAATAGCTTTTATTCTGTTTGTTTTTGCCAGGCTCAATTCAACGTCGGCATTTTTAACTTCCAATTGTGTTGCCGACCCTTCGCTGTATTTAACTTTCGCAATTTCGTAAGCTTTCTGTGCTAGCGAAACGTTTCTTTCCAACGCCTCAATTTGAGTTTGTATTTGTTTGAACTGATTCAGTTTTTCTTTAATTTGTAACCGCAACATATCTTCGGTGAGTGCAATCTGCTCCAACGTTTGAATTGCCGTTATTTCGGATTGCTCAACTTTATTAACAACTCTCCTTCCTTTGAAAATATTTATGGAGAAATTAATTCCAATCATCGACGAGGTATAATTCTGAAAATCCCAACTATCGGAACTTCCGGCAAATTTATAATTCCCGAAAAGTGCAACGGTAGGCCAATAATCTGAACGGTCGATTTCTATAAATTCATCGTCCACTTGTTTTTTTAGTCGCAAAACTTTTAAGTTATAATTACTTTGCAATGCTTCGTCAATCAATAACGAATCGTTTTTGTAATCAGTGTAATTATATTCAAATTTTCCGGAGACATCTATTTTATCGTTTTGTTTCAGTCCGAGAACAATTTTCAGTCCGTCTTTAGCCTTCAACAACGTGTTTTGCAGTTCTACCAATTTGGGTTTTATGTTTTCCACTTGAACTTCCACTTGCATAACGTCAAAATCCGAAACCAAACCTTTTTCGTTCATCGATTTAAGATTACGGAGATTCTCCTCTGCGTTTTGCAGCCTTTCGCGGGTAATTGCAAGCATCTCCTTCAAAAGCAAGACACCGTAAAAAGATTTTTTAACGTTCGTTACGGTTTCGGAAACCGTTGCTTTCAAACGTTCCTTTGCCAAATTCAGATAAATTGCCGAAGCTCCGATTCCCCTGAACACTGCGGAGTTAAATATTATCTGCGTCAATGTAATTCCGGCTTCGTAATTGTTGGTCTGCGCGAAACTTTGCAGCTTGGTTTCCAAAGGTCTGAATTTCTGTGGATTATAAGGCAACACGCCTTCGTTAAAGAGTATGCCGTAAACAGAATTACCGAGTAACGCTTGGAAGTCAGGAAACGGCATGCGGGGTTTTTCCAAGAATCTTGTTAGACTTGCGGAAACATCGAGCGACGGCAAAGCATAACCGAAAGCTTCGCTAACGGCAGCTCTCGCTTTTTTTACTTCAAGCTCCGAAATTTTAATTTGCTTGTTCGATTGTAAAGCAATATTGATGGCATCATCCAAATCAATCGTTTTCACCTGCGCAAAAACACCGGTGTGAAAAACAATAAGGAAAAGTAATAACCTATTGGTTTTGTATTTATTTATCATCATAATTCCTTAAAGGTAATTTTATTTTAAACCATTGAAAATGTATTGAGTTAATCTTCTCATTGTTTTGTATAGCAAATCAAAATCAAGTTCGTAAACAAATTGTACTTTGGCATTGTAGAAATAATTCAATTCTATGGATCTTACCAAAAAAGTTATATCCTCGGCAACTTGCTTGGCATTATGTTTTTTGAATTCACCTTTTTTAATCCCCTCTTTTAATAGAGAATGAATTAAACCGGCAACGCGTGATTTGAATTCGGGAAATTTTTCCTCTACAACTTGATTAATTTCGATAAATGCTTTCATAGTTATGGAGTATTTATTCCCCCGCTCGTGCACGAAATTTGTTAATTCTCTGATAACCAATAAGATTTTATCCTGGCAAGATTTTTTACTTTCAACGATACCTTGCAATTTTTCAAAATGATAATTCACTTCGTCTTCGATCAATTCATGAAATAAATCTTCTTTACTGGGGAAATAATAATAAAGCGAGTTTTTTCTAAGACCGATTTTATTCGCAATATCATCCAAAGTGGTTTTACGGATACCGTAAGTAACAAACAGTTGTCTTCCGGCGTTTTTGATAAGCTCTCTTTTGTTTTCGTATTTATTCAAAAGATTTTTCGAATTTTTTAATAATTAGTTCGAAAAATAGAAATTTTATCCGGTTGAAGCAAGGTCTTTTT
This sequence comes from Melioribacteraceae bacterium, assembly GCA_027030245.1. Lineage (GTDB taxonomy): Bacteria > Bacteroidota > Ignavibacteria > Ignavibacteriales > Melioribacteraceae > BMS3ABIN04. Next base: position 169,610 of record JALVFE010000030.1, on the reverse strand, counting down.
TTACCAACCGGAGGAATGGGTATTGCAATCGTTCATCTTCTGTTATCAAACATTTGGGCTGACGCGCATGTGGCAGGCTGTCCACTTGAGGCAGATGAAATGACAATAAAAAATTCCAAATGACAAATTCCAATTATTCCGTATACAGTCCGTGTTCAATTTGTGAACAACCTGTTGTTCTTTTTTTTACCACAAAGCACACAAAGGAAAAATCACAAAGAACGCGAAGGAAAGAAATTCCCAATGACCAATAACAAATTACAATAATATTGTTGTACTATTTTGTAGTTCTTTATAGATTCCGAAACAAGTTCGGAATGACATGTTTCTTTTAGATCCCGAAATAATCCGCCGACGGCGGACGGGATGACATGTTCTATTCTGTGTCATGCTGAACTTGTTTCAGCATCTTATTTTTTCTTCATAGATCCCACAATAAATTCTGAATGACATGTTAATTGCTATCCAGTTGAAGGCGGAAGAAATAACAAATCAAAAATTCCAAACAACTAATCCCAAATTCCCAATGACTAATGACCAGAGACCAATCCTAAACGCAAAACGAAAGACGTAAGATGTAAGACGTATGGGCTAAAAATCTGCATCCCCCAAACTTTATCATTAGCGAATTAGCGGCGGTTATTTTTCAGATCCCGAAACGATCCACCCACGGCGGACGGGATGATTGGTTCTAATCAATCCGCCAAAGGCGGGCGGGATGATGATTTTTACATTTTGAGACAGCCTTTATGGACGGTGGCAGCATGGGGACCGTGTGGACGGCGGCGACAGAGTAACCGTAGAAACGATAACAGTATAATAAAAAACCCGCTACCAACCGGCGCGGGTTTGTGGGGCCTAGAGGACTCGAACCTCTGACCCCCTGCTTGTAAGGCAGGTGCTCTAAACCAACTGAGCTAAGGCCCCTCTCGTTGTTGTTGCCGCCGTATAGAGGGTGGCGACAAAAATCATCATCAATAAATCAAATGAACTCGATATTGAGATTGTAAACTTAATTTAATATTTCCAATTTTGCAAACGAATTTTAGAGCGAGCGACGGGATTCGAACCCGCGACATTCAGCTTGGGAAGCTGACACTCTACCAACTGAGTTACGCTCGCTTTTGCACCACTAAAATAAATTTTATACTGAAAAAAAACAAAAATTATCAAGATGATTTAATAGATTTCCAAAGCTATATTTGTAAATGTATTCTTAAAATCAAAAAAGTCAATGGGAAAAACAAAAACCAATACAAATAAGTCAAGAAAATCCCAAAAGAAAAAAAGCGGCATAAGTAATAAAAATCTGGAATTACTCATCATTTCAGGAATCACACTTTTTGCCGTATTATTTTGGGATACGATAATTATTTATCCCGTTAAACTTTTTGTAATTCTTTTGCACGAAATCAGTCACGCTTTTATAGCGTTTTTCACCGGCGGTAAAGTGGAAATGATAAAAATCAATTATTATTTGGGAGGCGTAACCATAACCGAAGGCGGTAACCGTTTTCTAATTGCTTCGGCCGGTTATTTGGGAAGTTTGTTTTTCGGCGCCGCTCTTTTTGTTTCTTCTTACAATTTGAAGTTAAGTAAATACATTTGCACTACCGTTTCCGTTATCCTTATTATCTTTGCGGCAAACATCTTGAAAGGTTCGGCTACGGTGTTTTCCGCTTTGTTTTTTGCAATACTACTTTTTTTATCGCCCCGGTATTTTAGTAAAACGGTTCATTCTTATTTGATGAAATCGCTCGGACTGATTTCTTCGCTTTATGTCTTAACCGATATCAAAGAAGACATTCTTTCCGGCAGTGAAAGGGTAACCGATGCGGGTTTGCTGGAAAATATTTCCGGCATTCCTTCGATTGCATGGGGTTTGCTTTGGTTGGTTGTTTCGGTTACCGCAATTTATTTTCTCTTTAAACATAGTTACCAAAAAGGGACAAAACTTAGAAAGTAATTCCGGTGTATTCGCTGTTACCGTAAAATGTCCTATCGCAAAATACAAAAACTAATTATTTCTTATTATTGTATTGTTTGGGTTTTAACGTCCGGGTCTTTAACATAATTCAAAACAATTAATCCTACTATAAAAAAGAAAGCAATCGATAAAATGGCAAACCGTTGGTTTCCCGTTATGTAACTTACAACTCCGAAGACCACAGGTCCCAAAACAGCGGAACTTTTCCCAAATAGCGAATAAAAACCGAAAAACTCCGTCTTCTTTTCGTACGGCGTAAGTTTGGACATCAGACTTCTGCTTGTAGACTGCGTTGCGCCGATTACACCGCCGGCTAAGAGTCCGACCAAATAAAACGATCTTTGTTGGATTTCCCCGACCGGTAAAGTGAATTTATCACTAAGGTATTGAACAATCGCGCCGTCTCCGCTTGTTACGTAGGCGACAAGAATTGTAAAAAGCCAAATATATAATGTAATTTGAATCGTTTTTTTCTGTCCCAATGAGTCGGAAATAATTCCGAAAAGCACAGCACCTAAAATCGCGGTGGTTTGCACAATCAAGAAAAAGAAAATTAAATTCGTCATGGAAAAGTGTAAAGTGGTTTTCGCATAATTTCCCGCAAAGAAAATAACGGTGTTTACTCCTTCGATATAGAAAAAGAATGAGAGTAAAAAAATCACAAGATTTTTGTAATACTTTAAGTTTTTAATTGTTGTAAATACTCTTCCGAATCCTACTTTAAAATAAGATTCCTTGTGTTCCGTTTTTTTTCTGAAATCGTGGATAAAGAAAAAAAGCGGCGCTGCAAAGAGAAGGAAAAATGCAGCAGCTACGGGAAATGTTTCTTTAATTAGATTGTCTTGAATAAAAGGTACAATAATTAACAAAATAACAAGTGAGCCGAGATATCCCATTCCAAAGCCGTACCCGCTTACCCTTCCGTAGTTTTTGGGCGATGTTAGTTCGGGTAAAAACGCATCGTAAAAAACCAAACCCGCTTCGAAACCGATATTGGCAAGAATAAAAAGAACAAGCGCAAAAATTATATCGCCCTCGTTAAGAAAGTACATAATAGCAGTTGAGACAATACAAAGTAAAGTAAAGAAAAGCAAAAATCTTTTTTTCCCGGAAGAGTAATCGGCAATGGCGCCTAAAACCGGGGAAACGAAAGCCGTAATTATCATCGAAATGCTAATTCCCAAACTCCAAAACAAATCACCCGCAGGTTTGTTGGAAGCTACAACTTCCTTAAAATATACTGCAAACACGAATGTAACAACAACTATGGAATACGAAGTATTCGCAAAGTCGAATAAAGTCCAAATAAAAATTCGGAATTTGTTTTCTTTTTTATTCTCCGGAAGATTTTTTGTGGAAGGATTGCTCAATCAGTCCCCTGCCCGATTTTTTAAGTTTGTTAGATTTTTTCAAATCGTTTAAGATAGCATCTAAAATACCGTTAATAAACTTTCCGCTTTTTGCCGTGCTATACTCCTTGGCAATTTCTATCATTTCGTTCATCGTAACCTTAGGAGGAATTTCGGGAAAAAATAACATTTCTGCAATACCTAATCTCAACAGCAATCTGTCTATCAATGCAATACGTTCCAATTCCCAATTAGATAATTTTTTAACTATTAAATTTTCAAGTTCTTTTTGATTTTCAATAACACTGTTTACCAATTTCAAGCTAAATTCCCTATCCGAAAAATTGACGTCTCCCAATACTTGTTTAATTGTGGTATCCAAATTTTCCTTATTCAGCTCATTGCCGTACAGAATTTGCAGCGCTTTTTCTCTTAAAATTCTTCGCCGGGATTTCCTGGGTTTTTCAAATATCATTTTAATCTCTTATTTCCCCGATGAAAAAATCGTTTTTATTCTGCCAATTTTATTCAACCGTTCTTCCGCAAGCATATCCGAGGCTTTATTTGTAGGAATATTTTCCTCCTGAGAGGTTTTAAGCACTTTCATTATTATGTCGTAAATTCCTTCCGCACGTTTAAGAGCCCTGTCTTGCCTGTAGCCTTCAAGTTCGTTTGCCACATTTATCAATCCTCCGGCGTTAATTACATAATCGGGCGCATAAAGAATGCCTTTATCCATCAACATCTTTCCATGTTTATCTTCGTCTTCAAGTTGATTATTTGCCGCGCCGGCAACAATTTTATATTTAAGTTTCGGAATGGTTTCGTCGTTCAAAATTCCTCCGAGAGCGCTCGGAGCAAAAATATCTCCCTCGAAATCGTAAACTTCCGAAGGATGCACTACATCAGCGCGAACAGTTCCGGCAAGTTTTTCGGCTCTTTCCGGAATTATATCCGCAATGAAAAGTATTGCTCCCTCGTTATGCAGATGTTCCGCCAAATAACGCGCTACGTGTCCCGCTCCTTGTAAAACAATTTTTTTATTTTCAAGAGAATCGTTTCCCCAGCGAACCTTTGCACAAGCTTTCATACCGAGATACACACCGTAAGCGGATACCGGCGCAGGATCGCCCGAACCGCCGAGAGCGCGCGAAATTCCGGTCACGTGTTTTGTTTCCATCCGTACGAATTCCATATCTTTTACGTCGGTTCCCAAATCCTCGGCCGTTATATACCTTCCTCCCAAACCATCAACGAATTTTCCGAATGTTCTGAACAGCAATTCGCTTTTATCTTTTTGGGAATCTCCGATAATCACGGCTTGACCGCCTCCGAGATTTAATCCCGAAACTGCCGCTTTGTAGGTCATGCCCCGTGAAAGCCTTAAAACATCGATTAATGCTTCCTCAACCGATTTATAGTTCCACATCCTCGTTCCGCCTATCGCCGGACCCAATGTAGTATCGTGAATAGCAATTATCGCGCGTAATCCGGCTTCTTTATCTGAACAGTAAATTATCTGTTCGTGACCGAATTTTTCCAGAATATCAAAATCTCTCATTATAATTTCTCCCAACAATAATAATTGGAATCATCAAACAGCAAAAAGCCAGAAAATTAATACTCCGATGCTGTCCCGGAATCTATACAAAAATAATTCCTTCCAATTTAATTCATAATCGGAAGAAATTCCATATGCATTTGTATTAAAAAAATCGCACATTTCCAATACTCTTCTCAAATGGAATTTATCCGAAATGATTAAAATGTTCTTAAGCCCTTTTTCTTCCACTAATTTTCTTTTTATAAATCTTATTTGCTCGGATGTTGTTGTTGTTTCTTCCTCAATAAATACAAGCTTTTTATCGATATTATGCTTTTTCAATAAATAATTGTATGCGGTTTTTGCTTCGCTCATTTCACCGGGAGCATTTCCGCCCGTAACCTGAATATTTTTTACGATTCCCTTTCGAAGCAACTCGAAAGCTTTTTCTATTCTACCCTTAAAAATCGGACTCGGTTTGTCTTTTTGCCATACGGCTGCACCAAGAACAACAGCCACGTCGTATTTCCGGTTTTCCAATCCGGCGGAATCCAAAGGTTGATAAAACAAATTATTTATATACGTTAAAATAATCACCAAAATTATTATAACTGTTGTGTATAGAGCCGAAGAGATAAATATGTTTGATTTTTTACCCAACAGAATTTTCCACAAAATAATAATAAGATATACTTTGATAATTAAACCTATTCCAAGTAACGCAACAATAAGAATTTTTTTAAAAGGATAACCGAATAAATAACCGTTGGTGAAAGAAACTCCGGATAAAGCAAGGAGAAAAGCAAATATATCAATGAAAAAAAATACCATTGATGAATAGAACACCGCGTTAATAACCCAACCCGGAACATCCTTTTTGGGAGATATAAATAACGCTGGTAGCACAAAAAGCGCAGTAATAAATAAATTTAATTGATTACCAAATTTATTAAGACTGAATTCCGATAAGCTGAAATTGTTATATTCATATTTGAATAAATATAAAAATATCAAATCCAGAACAGCAATAACGACAGTTGTGATTAAAATTTTGTGCGAACCGGATAATTTCCCGAATATTTTTTCTAAAAACATGTTATCTGGATATTTAACTGGGTTTCGTTTTTAAAACTCTTATGCGTTACGAACGCCTCTACTTCAAAGACCGATTTAATATTTGTTTGGGTTAAAACTTCTTGTGCGTTTCCGTCTTTAACAATTTTACCATTCTTCATTAAAATGGCGCGTTCACCGAAATTACCCGCAAGGTTCAAATCATGGGAAACAAGAATTATGGTTTTCCCTTGTTGCTCGTTCAATTTTTTCAGTAATTTCATTACAGCCACTTGATGTTTCAAATCAAGATGTGCGGTCGGTTCATCAAGTAAAATCATTTCTGTTTTTTGCGCCAATGCCCTTGCAATGTAAGCCCGTTGCGCTTCGCCACCCGAAACTTCGTTAATCCCTTTGTTGCGCAAATGGTATATCTCAACTGTTTTTAATGCTTCTACTACAATTTCGTGATCTTCTTTCTTTTCGAATCCGGTAAAATTAAGATATGGTGTTCTTCCGCTCATTACAACTTCGTAGACGGAAAAAGGATATACCGAAGAAGTAAGCGTCGGGACAAATGCAATTTTTTTTGCCAATTCTTTATGAGAATACAAGTTAAGGTTTTTATTATCGAATAAAACAGTACCGGAACGTGGTTTAAGAATTCCAGAAATTATTTTCAGAAATGTCGATTTACCCGAGCCGTTGGGTCCGAAAACGGAGACTACTTCACCTTTTTCCACGGAAAAATTTATTTCACCAAGGAAAAAATTACCGTTCTTATTTCCGTCATAAGCATAAGTAACATTATTTAATTCTATCAAGGGCATATTGAGTTTAAGTAAAAACGTTTAATTCATTATTTCAAATTTAACCAAAAAGAATTTAATAATTTTTACGAATGCCGTGAAGCGTATCAAAAATTGAAGCCGATAAAACAAAAGCGCCTCTGAAGGCGCTAAAACTTATCGTAATTTAAATACAACCGGGATTGTCATTTTTACTTTAACCGGTTTGTCTCTTTGTTTGCCAGGAATAAATTTAGTTGCGAGCACGGCTTTCAACGCTGCTTCGTCGCAACCGGCGCCAATTCCCTTTACAATCTTTGCGTCAAATACATTACCGTTTTCATCGACAAAGACTTCTACAAAAACTCTGCCCTGCACTCCCGCACGTTTTGCGATTTCGGGATAAATGATTTTCTTTTGTATTGCCGCTATACCTCCAACCGGTTGGGGAAGTTGTTCTACACTGACAAAAATTTTCGACAGATTGTCATCTTTTTCTTCCGGCGGAGGTGGTGGTGGCGGTAACGGAGTTTTAAAATCGATTTCGGTCGGCTCTATCGGAACATTATCTATTAAATCATCGGTAGGAGCCTCAACCGGTATCGGCGGTTTCGGTGGCGGTGGCGGTTGTTTCTCAAGCTTTGTAAGAATTACATCTTCAACGTTCACAAGCTCCTGTGTAATTGTCGCGGAATTTTGTTCATACTTGTATTCCGGAAAATATTTGAAAGATAAAATAACGAAAACCAGCGAAATGATTATTCCGGTCTCGAATGTTTTCCGATATTTTTTCTTCAAATCCGCGGAAGGCGTTTTAGGTAGAGCCATTTTACCTCCAAAATGATTAAGAAATGAAAATGTGGTTTTTTAATATGACAATCTTAGAAAGAATAAGTTCCGAAATTATTAAGAAATCAACTGTTAAAATTTAATCTGAAATGATTACAGTTATCCGGAATTTAATTTGGTAACCGGGAAATGATATTTCTTGATTGACTTGAATGTAAAGCTTAAAATCGGATAAAAAAAAAGCGCCTCAAAGAGGCGCTCAAACAAGTTTACTTAAGTTTAAACAAAATCGGAATGGAAACTTGAACCTTCACTGGTTTGCCTCTTTGCCTTCCGGGTTTAAATTTGGTTGCCATTACCGCTTTAATTGCAGCTTCATCGCAACCTGCGCCGATACCCTTAATAATTTCGGCTTTTATAACGTTACCGTTTTCATCAACGAAAGCTTTTACGAAAACTCTACCTTGAACTCCTGCTCTTTTAGCAATTTCCGGATAAACAATCCGCTTTTGAATTGCCTCTATTCCACCGATAGGTTCCGGCATTTCCTCAACCGCAACAAAGAACTGCGGAGCAACTTCTTCTTCCTCTACCGGTGGCGGTGGAGGAGCGGCAACTTCTTCGTTAACATCCAATTCAGTTTCACTTAATTCCACATCTTCCAATACTTCATCCGAGGGAGCTTCAATCGGTATCGGAGGTTTCGGAGGCGGAGGAGGTGCCGTTTCTTGCTTTGTATTTACAATATCTTCCACATCCACCAATTCTTGCGGAGCTTCAATTTTCATCTTTTCGCCTTCCACTCTGGGAAAATATTTAAAAGCGAAAATCAAAATAAGTAATGAAAGTACAAGCCCGATTTCAAACATTCTTCTATATTTCAGCTTCAAATCGACTTTTGGATTTTTAGGTAAAGCCACTTTTTCCTCCTAATTCCTAAAGAATTACTAATAATTTATTGCAACTTAACAAATGATTTTTGATTTGTCAAACTGCAGCATATTTTTTTTACAAATAAAGTCTTCTAATGTTCCACTTACTCAATTACGGAAAATTTTAACGGGTATATACCGTTTAAGAAACATAATTGAAAATGAGACACCGACCAATCCGCCCAACACATCCGCTACCCAATCCCAAAACTCACACATCCGGTTAGGAACAAAAATTTGATGTATTTCATCGATAGCACCATAGAGAGCAACAACAATCATCGCATAGATAAAAAAATATCGGGTAAACTTCTTATATTTTTCTTGAAAATGAAGGGAAAGCGAAAGTAAAAACGCAAATCCCAAATAAGCGATAAAATGTTTTATCTTGTCACTGAAATCCAAAATATCGGGCAGTGCAGGCGCTGGAATTGTCGTCGCTATAAAAAGAACTATCCAATAAAAAAACAACGGAATATATAAAAACGTTACCCTTCTTTCTTTAAGTTTCTTGTACAAATGAATTCCTTAAAAATTTTATTCCTTCGGGAATATTTTCTAAAATTGTTTCTGCGTTAATCGAATATTCGGTTTCCTCTTCCAACAACAAGTCGGCAATTAAACTGTGAAGATAAACGCCGGTGATTACCGAATTTTCAATATTTTTTGTTTGGGCAATCAATCCGGCAATCATCCCGCTCAAAACATCGCCCATACCGAATTTAGCCATTCCAGGATTTCCCGCACTGTTTATGAAGCATTCACCATCGGGATTGAAAATTATTGTCGGTGCACCTTTCAAAACCAAATACGCACCCGTTTCCTTTACAAATTTTCTGCCGTAATTCAACAAATCCTTTTCCAATTCGTCCACGGTAATTCCGATTAAACCGGCAAATTCTTTGTGGTGAGGAGTAAAAATCTGATTTTTCAAAGGTAAGTCTTTATAATTTTCACTTAATGCAAAAATTGCGTCCGCATCGAGCACAAGTTTGATTTGAGAATGATGTTTTACAATTTTTCTTACCGCTTCAACCGTTTCGGGAGCTCTTCCCAAGCCGGGACCGATTGCGGCAACATCAACAGAATTCAATTTGTTGTGAATATCCTTCAAGCTTACGGAAGATAAAATCTCTTTTTTATCGTCATTGTAAGGAATTGTTATTTCCGATTCGAGTTTTTGCTGGGAAACGGATTTAATGGATTCCGGGAAAGCAAGATAAACAGCGCCCGCCCCGATTTTCATAGCGCTTTTTGTAGTTAAAATTGCGGCACCCGGTAATTTTCCCGAACCGGCAATCACTAAAACTTTTCCGGCAGAATATTTGTAAATATCGGGCTCCTTAACGGGCATACCGATGAAAGCATCTTCGGGTTCAATTAAGTACGTATCCACTTCCATTTCATCAAATATTTCCGGTCCTATTCCAATCGACCCTTTAACTATTTCGCCCGCAAACTTATAACCTTTTCCGTAAAAGAGTCCGGTTTTAAACTCTGCAAGCGTAATCGTGAAATCGCTTTCAAAGATTTCACCCGCAGTGGAATTGTGTAAATCCAATCCAGTCGGCAAGTCAATTGAAATCTTTATCGCATTAAAGGAATTAAGTTTTTTTACTATGCTTGAATACGGTTCTCTCAATTCCCCTTTTGCACCGGTTCCCAAAATCGCATCGATTATAAATGTACAATCCTTCAATAAGTTCAAATCTTTAACGGAACCATATTCTTTAAACTTAAATTTTGCCCTTTCTCTTTGCATTTTTTTGAGGATGCGGAAATTAATCAATGCATCGCCTTTCAAATCTTTTTCTTTACCGATGCTAACAACCGAAACATTGAAACCCATATTGATTAAATGGCGCGCAACGGCAAAACCGTCTCCGCCGTTATTACCTTTTCCGCACACGATTCCAATGTGATCGAAATATCCCAATTCGGGAAAACGTTCCATTATTGCCGATATAATACTTCGGGAAGCATTTTCCATCAGTACGATTCCCGGAATTCCGAGGCGCTTTATAGCATAATTATCGGCTTCCCTTACTTGTTCCGCCGAATATAATGGAATCATGATTTTGCCTTTTTTATTCGATTAATAAAATATCGTCGTTTAATTCTTCAATTTCCAATTTATGATGTTCTTTAACATGTAGAGCAATTTTTCTATGATTTTTAAAATCGAAAATATCCTCACCGAACTCAACCAAAACAAGTTTAATCGTTTCGAATTCCGTAACGTCTTCGCTTATATCTTTATAATCATAAAAATAAATTTCGGTAAAATCATCGTAAATATTATATTCCGCATTGCTTGAATTGGAACTAAAATCCATAATAATATCATTTTCGATTATCGCTTTCAGAATATCGGCTCTGAAAGGTAATAAAAGTCTGTTGCCGTAATAAAGTCCGTGTAAACCGGAATTCAATACTTCGTTTAAAGTTTTCATTAGCCAGCTCCGTAATAAAATATTAACCAAATAATAAAAAATGTCGGAATTAAAATCGGGATGGAATACTTAATCATATATGCAAAAAAGCTGGGCATTTTAACACCCGCTCTTTCCGTAATCGATTTAACCATAAAATTCGGACCGTTACCGATGTAAGACATTGCTCCGAAGTAAACCGCACCGACAGAAACCGCTTGCAAATATAACGGATGGTTTAGTGCAAAATCTTTCACTTGTTCCGCAATATTTATGTCCAAACCGAACTTACCCATTGCAGCACTTAAGAAGTTCAGGTAAGTGGGAGCGTTATCCAAAAATCCCGAAAGCAATCCGGTTGACCAGTAAAAAATTCCGGCATCCAATTGGTTGCCCAAAACATTCGCTTCGTGCGCAATAAGCTGAAGCGCCGGAATCATAGTTGCAAAAATTCCGATAAACAAATATGCAACTTCCTTTATCGGTTCGAAATCGAATTCGTTTGCTTTCAAAATTTCATGGTCGGCCGTTTTATACGAAATGTAAACCACTGCAAACATTATTATTTCACGAATACCAAACGGCAAAGGCGAAAGGCTTGGCACCCAGCTCATTACGGCTGGATCCAAAAATACGGAAATCAAAATGATCAATAAATATCCGATGTTTTTTAAGCCTTTGAATTCTATTTTACCGGTGAAATCTTCTTCTCCGGTTTCTTCACCTTTATTGCGCGAATCGATTATAAAAAATACTACAAGTAAAAACAAAACCGTTGGAAGCCACATATACCAAATATGTTCGATAAACCAGAAGAAATCGACCCCTCTTAAAAATCCGAGAAACAAAGGCGGATCACCAATCGGAGTTAAAGCACCACCGATGTTGGAAATTAAGAAAATAAAGAAAATAATGTGATACGGTTTAATTCTGTTTCTGTTGATTTTTATAAAAGGTCTTATTAATAACATTGATGCGCCGGTTGTACCGATTATGTTTGCAATTACGGAACCGATAAGCAAAATAATCACATTCAGCATCGGTGTGGATTTTTTATCGATTTTAATTAAAATACCACCCGAAGCAACAAACAAAGAAGATAACAGCGCAATAAAAGATAAATATTCAGCTAATGTATGCAGTAACGAATGCGTATCGTGCATTACTGCCAAATAGTAAATTACAACAGTCAGACCAAGAAACATTGCAATTTTAGGATAATGATGTTCCCAAAAATGATGAAAGAACAACGGACCCGTAGCAATTAAAAGCAACAATACAATGAACGGGATTACGGTAAAAGTTTCCGGTAACGCATGATGAACCGCTCCGGTACTTTCGGCAATTTGTTCCGCTGCTTCTTGAGCAAAAACCGCTGCATTAGAAAAGAGAAAAACAACAACACCAATAAAGAACGATAGGATTTTTGGTTTCATAGCAATTTCTATAAAAAATGAGAAATTAGTTTATTAGTTTCAATGCTAAGGTGTATTTCTATAAATCATACGCGGGAACGGAATTGTTTCCCGAATATGTTCAAGACCGCAAATCCACGCAACCGTTCGTTCCAAGCCCAAACCGAAACCCGAATGCGGAACCGAACCGTATCTCCGTAAATCAAGATACCACTCAAAATATTCTTGCGGTAAATTATGTTCTTTAATTCTTTGTAACAAAATATCCAGATCGTCTTCGCGTTGGCTTCCGCCAATAATTTCCCCGTAACCTTCAGGTGCGAGAACATCTACGGCAAGAGCCAATTTATCGTTTTCCGGGTCTCTCTTCATATAAAACGCTTTAACATCTGCCGGATATCTATGAATCATCACGGGCTTGTCGAATTGTTCGGAAATAATTGTTTCATCAGGAGCACCGAAATCGTCTCCCCATTCAAAATCAACTCCGTTCTTTTTAAGTATTTCAACTGCTTCTGTGTAGGAAACGCGCGGGAAAGGTCTCTTAACTTTTTCCAGAAACGTCAAATCCCTTTCCAAAATTTTAAGCTCTTCCGCTTTTTCCTCAAGAACGGTTTGAACAATATATTCCAAAAACTCTTCAGCTAAATCCATATCGTCGTTAAGATCGTAAAACGCCATTTCGGGTTCAACCATCCAAAATTCGGTTAAATGTCTTCTTGTCTTTGATTTCTCCGCACGGAAAGTGGGACCGAACGTATAAACTTTGCTTAACGCCATTGCACCGGCTTCGGCATAAAGTTGACCGGATTGCGTAAGATACGCTTTACCCAAATCGAAGTATTCCATTTCAAACAATGTAGAAGTTCCTTCGCTGGCATTAGGCGTAATTATCGGAGGATCGAACAACGTAAATCCACGTTCGTCAAAAAAATCGCGTATGGCTTTTATAATTCTGTGCCTTATTTTCAATATTGCAACTTGTCTTTTGGAACGAACCCATAAATGACGGTGGTCAATCAAAAACTCTATACCGTGCTCTTTCGGAGTAATCGGATAATTATGCGCCCATCCGATAACTTTTAAATCGGTAACGTCCAATTCGTATCCGCCAATTGCTCTCGGTTCTTCTTTAACTTTTCCCGTAACTTCAAACGAGGTTTCCTGAGAAATTTTATCCGCCAACTCGAAGGTTTCTTCTGTTACATTACCTTTGAATACAATGCATTGAAGGTAACCGGTACCGTCTCTTAAAATTAAAAATTTAACTTTTCCGCTCGACCTTTTATTGTAAAGCCATCCTTTTAAGGTTACGGTCTCTCCAACGTGTTTAGATAATTCGTTAATATAGACTTCTGGTTTCATATTTTCCGCAATTCTTAATGAAAAAATTAAGTTCAAATATACCTACAGAGCCAAATAAAAGCAAAAGAATAAGTTAGGCAGGAAATTCAAACAGCAAACAGTCAAACAAGAACCGAATAAGTTTATTCTTAAAATTATAATTATTCAATTCGGAAGAATCCTTTATACTCTTGTAAAATTATTGCATATTTGTTTATCGATTAAAACAAAGGGAGCAAAAATGAAGAAATCAATCTTTGCAAAACCTCATAATCATAAAATCGAGAAAGCCGATTTTATTAAATACACGAATAACCTTAAACAAAAAGGCAAAAGATTTAAATCCCATTCACAAATTGAAACATTCGACGCAAAACAGGTTCTGGAGTTACTTTCAAAAAAATCGGTTGTACGTTTGGGAGTAGTTCAAGGCGCCGATGAAAAAGGGAAACGAATCTCAATTTTAGTTGCCTACAACGCACAAGGTAAAATGGTCGGGAAAGCATTGCAAACAGCCGATCCTTGTCCGCCACCACCTTGCGAAACAGAATAAAATTTTATTATGCCAGAATATTTAGAACTTTTAAGAACTTCGAGTATCGTTTCAATTTACATCCTTTTAGCGGAAGTAGTTGTTTTATTTTTGATGTGGGGAAAAATAAAAGACCGAACTCTGCAAATTTTTGCATACGTTTGGGTACCTTTCGCAGCGTTAACTCAATTTTTCATGACATATTTCCGCTTGAACTTGCATAAATCGAATCTACCGTTAATGAATATTTATTTAATCATAGAAATGATATTATTGATTTACGTGTTGTTAAAAATAAGAGAGACTTACAAAAACAAGGAAATCAATTCGTTAATTTGGGTTGCCGTTATTCTTGTAGGGATTGCCCTTCATTTATCCGATGAACTTAACTCATTACATTCGGCTGCAATTTTATATACGGCTATCGTTTATTTTAATTTAACCATTAGTTTCGTCGATTTGGAAAAAGAGAATAAAATTTACAGAAATCCTTACGCTTTAATAAATCTCGGGGTTTTCGTAAAAGCGGTCGGTTATTCCTATTTCACAATTTATAATATCGATTATAAATTTCCGTTAGGTATTTATAGCGCTTTGAATTTATTGGTTCAAGCGATATTTTTCATTGCAATTATTTTTTACTACAGGCAGGAAAAAGCAAACAATTCGAAAGAAACACAAACCGTTTAAGCCGGAATAAAATAGAAAGATGCCGGAAAAACCTGAAGCCGCTTCAAAAACCTCAAACCTCTCCGGCAAAAATGTCATGAAAACATATTTTTAAACTTCTCGTAATTAAAGATTCGCAGCTTGGAACCTTCCAATTCGATTAAACCTTTTTTAGCAAAAGAATGCAGAGTACGGGAAATAGTTTCGCGGGAAGTACCGGCCATATTTGCCAAATCTTGTTGAAGCGGTAATTTGTCAATTTCCACTATTCCCTGTTTAATTTTTCCTATATCGTTAGCGAGTTGCAAAATAACTGTAGCCACTTTACCTTCCGCATCTTTTAGTGACAAAGATTTAATTTGCATATCCGCAGTACGCAATCTTTTCGAAAGCTCTTGCATTAAAGCAATAGATATTTCAGGATGTTCTTTAAGAAATTCGAGGAATTGATTCCGTTGAATAATAAATATTTCCGAATCTTCCATTGCAGTAACGGTTGCCGAGCGGGTTTGACCGTCGAGCAGAGCCATTTCCCCGAAAATATCGGAGTCGGTTAAAATATTTAAAATTACTTCCCTACCGTCGTTGCTTGTTCTTGTAACTTTAACTTTTCCTTTAACAATAATAAATAAAGCGCCCCCAACCTCATCTTCCATCAAAATTATACTGTCTTTTTTGTACGTCCGTGTTGAACCGACTTGAGCAATTTTTGCAATGGTATCCTCGGGCAAATCTGAGAAAATAGGGACGTATAATAAAAAATCAGTCGAATTTGACATTAGCCCTCCTTTATAAATAGGCAAATTGTGATATGTTTTCTTATTTCATTCTAAATATATCGATTTATTTTAAAAATTCTTTAAAAAAATTCCTCTTACAAACATCCGGTGGAAGTTAAAATTGAAAACGGGTAAAACTTAAAGTCGGTTTTTCCGGTTTATAAATAAACGCTCAACCCGAAAGCGACATAATTGGATAAACCATTTACAGTATTGTTATCATAGCTTTAAATGTTCAAATCCGTACTTTTATAAGATTTAAGCTCTTCTTTGATTTTGGAATAATAGAATAAAACTACATATTCGCTATGAATACTTATTCTTTTTGTTACGAACCATTCGGCACCAACAATTGCTCTGAAACCGTATTTCACAGTTGTTTTTGTTATATCTTGATTGGATTCATCTTTTTCGGGTAATATTGTTTTATAGCTTTCTTCTCTTCTAGAAGAACCGTAACCAAAATTCAAACCTGCACCACCGAACAAATTCAGCGAACCTTTGTTAATAAATTTTCTAATCAAATCGCTTGCAACTTCAAAATAAAAATTATTTTCTACATTTATGTTTTTAGTTTTCGATTGTTCACCTTGAAACCACTGAAAAGTGTTATCTCCTTCCGTATTAAAAATTCTTGGTGAAATAAACAATCTTATTTTCATATCATTATTTATTTCTTTTGCGAAACCCAAATCATATTGAAAATTTTTTAGCGTTAAATTCCCCCCGATGCCAAACATTAGCGCATACCTTGAATTTAGCGAATCGGTTTGTGCCGGAATTACAATTGATGAAAGAAACAATACGGAAATTAAAAGTGAGAGTTTCATTTTATCCTCCAATAATAAACATGAAATTAAATTTTACGATCTATATAAAATTAAGGATTTCATTATCGGATTTTTAAATTAAGATAACATTTTCCATCGGAAAGAACAATGACTTTATTTTGGCATGTTAAATGAAATGAGTTCAGATTTTTTAATTATTTAGGATTAGTGTTTTAGATGTGATTTTTTAGTAATCATATTTAGTTTAGTGAAATTAAGATTCTATTTGTTGGGTTTGTAGAATATTAAATGACTTGAAAAAAGATAAATTTACTGACCAAATAATATTAACCACATCATCAATAGAATTGTTATACTTTTCTCTATATAATATACTTAATAATGTAATTTTCGTAAAAAATACGTAGTTATATTCGAGTGTAGAAATTTTGCCTACGGCTTAACCGGTGGTTTGGACAAAGAAGCAAAACAAAAACTAGCTAAAATTTTCTACTTCCTTTTCCGGTGTTCGTATTGAAAATCTTCCAAAGAAAAATATTCCAGTTTTCCTTCAACTTCCACAAGCAGAAAACCTTTGCCGAACATTTCAACTTTTTGGTAAGATATATTGGTGAGTTTATTCCCGTCTTTATCGATTAGTCCCCATTTTTGATTTCTTAAAACCTTCGAAACCCCGAAATTTCCGTAAAACGGGAAAATAGCATCGTATTTGGCTTCCGTAATACATTCGCCGTTTCGGTCGATGAATCCCCACTTTCCGTTCTTTTTAATTCCGTACAAACCTTTACTGTAGGAAAGTGAAACTATTTCATCAAATTCAAAGGGTGCAATCTGTTCACCGCTTTGATTAATCAGTCCCCATTTACCGTTTAGTTTCGCTCTAGCAATTCCTTTGTAAAAATCTCCGAAAAATTCGAACTTATCCATATTAAGCTTACGGGAAAATTTGTTTTGCATTAAATCTCCTTGTTTGGTCCTCAAATTACAAGTCGAAATTTATCAGAAAAAATTAAACGGGGTGTGAGATAAAACACAGCAAATAATTAATAAAATCCACCGGATATCATATTCCGTAAGGACGATATACCAATTTGCAATCTAAATTTTATAATCTAAACAATGCTCTCGTCAAAATTCTCGAGATTTTCTTTTACCTTTTTCAAGAACATTCCGCCGAGCATTCCGTCAACCAATCTGTGGTCGTGACTGAGAGACAAATACATCATCGGTTTAATTGCAATAACATCGTTACCGTTCATTTCCACAACAACAGGCTTTTTAACCACTGCGCCGACGCCTAAGATTGCAACTTCGGGTTGATTTATTATCGGATTGCCGAACAACGCACCGAACACACCGTAATTTGTAATCGAGAAAGTTCCGTCAACCACTTCTTCCGGATTAAGTTTTTTATTCCTTGCGCGGTAACTCAAATCGGCTATGGCTTTTGCGAGCCCTCTGATGCTTTTTTCGTCGGCATTTTTAATATTCGGAACAATCAATCCGTTCGGTTCAACAGCAACGGCTATTCCCAAATTGATATATTTTTTCACAATTATCTTATCTCCGTCAAGTGAAGCATTCATCAAAGGATATTCCCGTAATGCTTTAATTGTTGCGTGAGATATAAAAGCCATATACGTTAATTTTATTCCCTCGTCCCTTAAAAATCTTTCCCGGTTTTGCTCAATGTAGTTGTAAATTTTTGACATATCGACTTCCATAACTTCCGATACATGAACGGATGTATCGCGGCTTTGAATCATGTGTTCCATAATTCTTTTGCGCATGTTATCCATCGGAATAACTTCAACGCCTTCGCCTTTTGTATAAGTTACTTTTTGCGGTTGAACGGTTTTACCGGTTTTTCTTTTTTCCAGATAATTCAGAACGTCTTTTTTCGTTACCCTTCCGTTCAATCCGCTTCCTTCGATTTGTTCGAGTTCATCGAAAGAAATATTTTCTTTTCTGGCAATATTTAAAACTACGGGTGAATAAAACCTGTTCGAAGCGGGTTTTTCTTTTTTCTTTGGCGAAGGTAAAGTTGCGGGTTTTTCTTCTATTGTTTTTTCTCCGGATTTTATTTCTTTAACAGCAGTTGTTTTGATTTTCTCCGAAGTGGAAATTCTCGCAACGATTGTATCTACTTCCACGGTTTCGTTTTCCTTAACCAGAATTTCGGCAAGAACTCCGTCAACCGGCGAGGGAACTTCCGTATCGACTTTGTCAGTGCTTATTTCAAATAAAATCTCGTCTTTCTTTACTTTATCGCCTACTTTCTTATTCCATTTGATTATTGTTCCTTCCATAACCGATTCGCCCATTTTAGGCATCGGAATATCAATTAAATTTTCCTCAACTTTTCCGGTTTCCTCTACTTTCACTTCCGTAACTGTTTCTTCTGCCGTTTTGCCTTCGGTTTCCATGATTGCAACCACGGTATCAACTTCCACCGTTTCGTTTTCACCGACTAAAATTTCGGTGAGCACTCCGTCTGCCGGAGCGGGAATTTCCGTATCGACTTTGTCCGTGCTGATTTCAAAAATAATCTCGTCTTTTTTAATTTTATCGCCTACTTTTTTATACCATTTGATAATCGTTCCTTCGGTAATGCTTTCACCCATTTTAGGCATTAAAATTTCTTTTTTCATAATTTCTCCCGTAATTGCTTAGTAAGCAAGTAGTTCTTTAAGTTCGGTGTAAATTCTCTTCCGTGTAGGAAGTACAAATTTTTCCAGATTATCGTTAAACGGAATGTGAGCATCGCGTGCACAAATTCTTTTAACCGGACCGTCCAAGTATTCAAAAGATTTCTGTGCAATTCTCGCTGCAATTTCCGCTCCGAATCCGGAAGTTAAAGTATCTTCGTGCACAACGGCAACTTTACCGGTTTTTTCAATCGATTTGAATATTGTTTCTTCATCGAGCGGAATCAGAGTTCTGATATCCACAATTTCAATCGAGTAACCTTCATTTTCCAATTCCTTTGCCGCAAAATTTGTTTCATGAACCATAGCGCCGTAAGTAACAACAGTTAAATCTTCCCCTTCCCTAACGATGTTGGCTTTTCCGAACGGAAGCAGATAATCGGCATCCGGTTCGGGTGACGCAGCATAACTTTGTCTGTATAAACCTTTATGTTCCAAAAATAAAACGGGGTCGTTTAATCTTAATGCCGTTTTCAGTAATCCTTTTGCATCGGCTGCGTTCGAAGGATAAACGATATAAATTCCGGGAATGTGAGCAAAGAATCCTTCGATATTTTGACTATGGTACAAACCGCCGTGTATAAATCCGCCGACTGCCGTACGCGTTACAACCGGAGTCGCCCAAGCGTTATTGGAACGGTAGCGGTAAGTGGCAAGTTCGTTTCTCATTTGCATAAACGCAGGCCAAATATAATCGCCGAACTGAATTTCCACACACGGTTTTAAGCCTGTTAACGCCATACCGATAGCAACACCTTCGATACTTGCTTCTGCCAAAGGTGAATTAAAAACACGGTCGTTTCCGAATTTAGTGGACAAACCTTTCGTAGCAGTAAACACGCCGCCCTTTCCGTCGGCAACGTCTTCTCCGAACACGTAAATCTTTTCGTTGCGCTCCATCTCTTCACGCAACGCATGATTGATGGCATCGACCATAACAACCTTTTTGCCGGAAGGCTCGCTTTTCTCATATTCCAGTTTATCTTTCAATCCGCTTTCGTCGAAAACAAATCTCACTGCGGTTTCGGGTTCCGGTTCGGCTTGCTCGAGAGCCCATTCGGCAACTTTTTCAACTCTTTCGTGAATTTCTTCTTTAATTTTATCGATATCGGATTGCGTAAGGATTTTTTCTTTCAATAAATATTTGGAAAGTTTATCAATCGGGTCTTTTTTCAAATCCTCTTCCAATGATTCTTTGGAACGGTATTTCTTTTGATCATCGGAAGACGAATGCGAAAACAACCGCACTACGTGAGCTTCGACGAGAACGGGACCTTTACCGCTTTCGGCATAATCGTAAGCTTTGCGAGCTACTTCTTTCATATTAATGTAATCCGTCCCGTCAACGCTTAATCTCAAAAGATTTTCGTAACCTTTCATCATTTCAATTACAGAAGCATTTTTGCCGGCGGTTTGTTGCTCCACGGGAACGGAAATTGCCCATTTGTTATTTTGGATAACGAAAATTACCGGGAGTTTTTCCCTTGCCGCCCAATTTACGGCTTCGTGAAATTCGCCTTGGCTTGTGGTTCCTTCTCCGGCGCTAACGTAAACAACCCGCGGGTCTTTTTCTTTTTTAAATCCCATCGCGGTTCCCACAGCTTGTAAAAACTGGGTTCCGGTAGGACTTGATTGCGATGGGATATTAAATTCCTTAGAGCCCCAATGATTCGGCATTTGCCTTCCGCCGTTTGCCGGATCGTCCGCCTTGCCGAGCATTTCCAGCATAATATTTTCGGGAGTTACGCCGAGTGCAAGCAGAACGGCTTGATCGCGATAGTACGGATACGCCCAATCGTGTTTGGGTTTAAGAACTTCGCCGAACGCAACTTGCGTTGCTTCGTGACCCGCTCCGGCAATTATGAAATGCGCTTTGCCTTGTTTCAGTAAAGTAAGCACTTTATGATCTATCGTACGGGAAAGGATCATTGTCTTTAAGCCGTTAATTAATTCCTCGTTTCTCATCTTTCCCGAAATACTTTTTGACTTAACTTTCGTTTTTTTATTTGATACCGAATTATCTCTTGCCATTGTTAATTCCTTTGATATTATTATACTTAAATTTCTAATTTTTCACTTAAAATATTTGTTTCTTTAATCTTCGTGTATCCGAAATAATCTTTGAATTTTTCCGTTATCTTTTTTTTAACTTCAGTCATGTTTACTTCTTCCCCAAGTTCCGCTTGCAGTGAAGTTACCGATTTATTTTTTATCCCGCACGGAATTATTCCATTGAACAATTCAAGATCGGTATTAACGTTAAACGCAAAGCCGTGCATGGTAATCCAATTTTTAACTTTGATACCGATTGCGCAAATTTTTCTGTCATCAATCCACACACCGGTATATTTCTCTTTTCTTCCGCACTTCAAACCGTAATAGGCGCAAACTTGAATAATTACTTCTTCCAAACCGCGCAGATATTTGTGCGTATCTTTTTTCCACTTAGCCAAATTCAAAATCGGATAACCGACGATTTGCCCCGGTCCGTGATAAGTAATATCGCCGCCTCTATCGATATCGTAAACCGCAATATTTCTTTGCTTCAAAAATTTTTCGTCGCCCAACAAGTTTTTTCTATCGGCAGTTTTGCCTAAAGTATAAGTATGCGGATGTTCCAACAATAAAAGTATATCGTCTTTATCTGCGGATTGCCTTTCTTCGAACAGCAAGGTTTGTAAATCCCACGCAGTTTTGTAATCAATCAAACCCAGGTCGCTAACAATCAATTTTCTATATGTGGATAGATTCGCCATACGCATTTCCGGCAGCTTCCATAATCATTTCGGAAAGAGTGGGATGAGCGTGAACCGTTTTAAGTATGGATTCGTAATCCGCTTCCAATTCCTTAGCTATTCCGAGTTCGGCAATCAATTCGGTTGCTTCCGATCCGATAATATGCGCGCCGAGTAATTCGCCGTATTTTTCATCGAAGATCAATTTTACAAATCCTTCGCGGTCGCCCGCCGCAGTTGCTTTTCCGCTTGCCGAATAAGGAAATTTCCCCACCTTGATTTTATATCCTTGCCGAGTCGCTTCGTCTTCGGTCAATCCAATGCTTGCCACTTGCGGATGAGTATAAGTGCAAGCGGGAATTGAATCGTAATTTATTCCGGGGATATTCATCCCTTTAATTTTTTCAACGCAATGAATTCCTTCGGCAGAAGCCACATGAGCAAGTAAAGGCGGACCGATTACATCGCCGATAGCAAAAATATTTTTTACATTAGTTTCGAACGTTTCTTTGTTTACTTTAATAAATCCTTTCTCCGTTTCCACGCCTACTTTTTCCAATCCGATATTTTCCGTATTACCCGTTACCCCGATTGCGGAAAGGACAATATCGCCCGTTAGCTTTTGCTTTCCTTCCAGGCTTTCGATTTCAACAAAAACCTTTTTACCTTTTTTCCCGGCTTTCAAAACTTTTGTGGATGTGAATATGTTAATTCCCCTTTTTTTGAAACTGTTTGCGAGCGCTTGAGAAACTTCTTTATCCTCGAGCGGAACAATGTTATCCAGCATTTCCACGATAGTGACTTTCGTGCCGAGCACATTATAAAAATAAGCGAACTCCACGCCGATTGCCCCGGCACCGATAATTATCATCTCACCTGGTAATTCATTTAACGTCATCGCTTCTTTACTCGTTATTATTTTTTCCCGGTCGATTGGAATGATGTCTAATTGTCTTGGTCTGGCACCGGTTGAAATTATTAGCCTTTCGAATTCCACTTCCCCGGTTTCTTCACCGTTTTCATTACTTATAACCAAACTTTGCGATGTATTAATTTTACCGAAACCTTTTATTACATCGATTTTATTTTTCCGCATCAAATATTCTACGCCTTTTGTAACCCTTTTCGAAACGTTTCTGCTTCTTTTAATAATTTTGTTGAAATCGAACGACAATCCTTCAACCGTTATCCCGAAATCGCCGGAATGATTTTTCATCATATCATAAAGTTCGGCGCTTTTAAGCAATGCCTTTGTTGGAATGCATCCCCAATTCAAACAAATTCCGCCGAGATTATCTTTTTCTACCAGGGCGGTTTTAAAACCGAGTTGAGCGGAACGTATTGCAGCCACGTACCCGCCGGGTCCTCCGCCCAAAACCACGATATCGTATTTTTTATTCATACAAAATGTCCAATTTATTTAAATTTATTGCAAATATAGTTACAAATTAGATTAAAAGAAAAGGCAGTTCGCAATTTACTAAATTTTGAGCTAATAGATTGGTAAACAATCAAAAGTTAATTCAATATTGCGGTCATCCCCAAAATACAAGTAAAAAAACTCCCGCGCTCATTATTGCGGCGCCGGTTAATCTGTTACGTATATTTCCTTCGTTAAAAAATATTTTACCGAGAATTACAGCAATCAATCCGGAAAGCCGTTTGAGAGCGATTACATAAACCACAAGCGTCATCGAAATTGCAAACAAATGAAATATAAACATGGAAGCGGTAAACAAACTTATAATTAATAAATTTTTTCTTGCAGCGGGATTATCGTCCCGGAAAACCTTATGATTTTTCTTAATTAAATTGATAATCGAAAAGGAAGAAAATAAAAATATGTTTGCGAATACAATATGCTGCATTACCGATGAATTTTGAATTGCCACTTTATCGAAATTGGAAGAAAAGCTAAACATAAATGCAACAAGCAGCATTAAACGGGTTCCCTTTTGCGTAATTATAGATTTGATTGGTGCAAGAAAATCATTTTTCCCTTCGGAGTGTAAAATATACGAGCCCAAAACAACAAGCAAAACTCCGGCAATTCCGTAACCGTTGGGAATTTCCCCAACGATCAAAGGACTTGTAACCAATAAAAACACCGGAGTAAAGCTTAACATCGGCATAACCACCGATATTTCACCTTCGCTGATTGCCTTCATGTAAATTATTGTTGCCGCAACGTTAATTAACCATGTGCCCGTAAAACCTAAAATAAACTTAGTGTTAATTTGGATATCGATAAAAAATAGAAACGGCAGAAAAATAATGGTTGGCAGAAAATTATTAGCCCATGCTATCACCAACGGCTTGTAATCTTTTGACGCCTTTTTGGCAAATACGCTCCGGAATGCATCCGCAACGGGATTTAATAACGCAAAAAGCAACCACATCTTCAAACCGTTTTAATTAAACATTATCCAACAGCATAAAGCTCCGGTTTTCATTTTTACGAGAATTTTCGAAAATCTTTTCTTCGTATTTGCAAATTTTGTTTAAGGGACAAATACCGCAAGCCGGATTTTTAGGTTTGCATATTTCCCTTCCGAGCCTTATCAAATTGGTATGAAACGAATGAGCAATTCCTTCCGGGAATTTTTCGTTCAAAAGAAAAAATGTTTTATCCGGAGTGGATGCTTGCACAATGCCTAATCTGTTAACTGTGCGGTGAACATGTGTATCAACGGGACAAACATCTTTATCGAATGCAAAAAGTAAAACACAGCTTGCCGTTTTAACTCCGATTCCTTTGTATTCCGTAAGTTTTTTTATTGCGGAAATGTTTTCCTTGTTTTTTAACGTATCCAATTTTAAGCTTTTATTTTCTTTATACAACGATTCGATAAAATTCTTAATTGCATTCGATTTTTGTTTTCCCAAACCGGCAATTTTAATTTCCTTTTCTATTTCGGAAGCTGAAACGCCGAGCAGCATTTTCCAATCCGGAAATTTCTTCTTCAAATTTTGATATGCTTTGTAAGAATTGTTGTCGTTTGTATTTTGCGAAAGTATTGTTGCAATCAATAAATCAACCGGATCGGGTAATTTTTCATTTCTGTAAGGCTTACCGAATTTTTTCAACAAAAGAGAATTAACTTTTCTGATAAGTTTATTCTTTTCTTTAATATCCATATTATATTTCCAATCATAAAAAAAGGAGCGCGGATGCTCCTTTTTTTCAAATTTATTTATTTAGAATATTAAAATATTAATCCTAAATCGAAAAACTGAACGTTTTCCAATCTGCCGTAATCGGCATAACCGTAATTAATGTAAACGCCCAAATTATCGTTGAATTTATATTTTAATCCACCGCCAAGGGTTATACCTTGTTCCGAATTATTTAAGAACAAAGATTTATAACCGACGCGGATAAACACCATTTCGTCGTAAGCGAATTCAAGACCACTGTTCAAGTATTCGCTGTTATCGTTCGGATGGTTTGCATCAACCGCCGCGGTAATTCTTATAAATCTGTCCCTAACAACATCCATTGCCAAACCGATTCTGAACGTTAACGGCAAATCGAAAGAATTCATTCTGTATTTTGCGGGAATGTTGTTCGGTCCGGTATCAGGGTTATCGTTCGGGTCGTCGTTGAAAAGTATATCCCTTCCGTCCAATTGCATTTTCGAGCCGAAGTTAGTGATTGCGGCTCCGATCATCAAATCGTTAAAAGGCGTACGATAAAGCGTACCGACGTCAATCGCAAATCCCGAAGCGCTGGTATTCCAAATGCTTTCCCGGATATATTTAAAATTAAAACCGATTGAAAATCTGTCGGTAAGTTGACGCGCATAACCGACGCCGATAGCAAGGGAACTCGCGTCCCAAACCCTTCCGTCGCCTTCGGGGTTTTCGAATGTTCTTACTTTATCTTCGGGTACGCTGAAATTTGTTAAAGTTCCGGAGATTGTTCCGAGTCCTTCAATCCTTGTCGCAACGCCCGCAAAATCATAACGCATATCGGCAAGCCAATCGGCATGATTAAACGTAACTTCCGATGCATTCATATTATTAGCTATTCCGGCGGGATTCCAATACAACGAATATATATCGGTTCCGAATCCGGCATAAGCGCCGCCCATGGCTATTGCCCTTGCTCCCGCTCCGATTTTCAAGAACTGTCCCGCTGTAGTTCCAACTTTCGAAGTACTTCTGAACAATTGCGCTTCGGATGTTACAAACATTCCGGAAACCAAAATTATTACAATCAAATTAATGAATGTCTTTTTCATAAAATTATTCCTCCGATAAATAAACAGAATCTATTTGATTCTATTACTTAATTAGTGCAAATCTTCCGATTTTTTCTCCAACTCCTGGCGCATCGACGTGATAAATATAAACGCCGTAAGCAACCCGTTGACCTTCAAACGATAACAAATCCCATGTTGCCATGTTCGACATATCGTCTTTTTCTATAGTTTGAACCAATTCCCCGGTTATTGTATAAATTCTGATTGTACACGTAGGCGGTAAATTTCTGAATTGGATTACTTTATCGCCCCGTTTATCAGCCGATCTTCCGGGTTCTTCTGCAATACTGTATGCCACATAAGGATTCGGCACAACATAAACATTTTCGAGCTGCGGTTTTGCTTTGGCACCGCTGAATTTAACCGGTTTTGTTTCGAATGTATATTTATCTCCTTTCAAGAACGGCTTTCTCGTTCTGACCGTATAAACATCACCGGCTTTTGGTAACTTGGGCGTCACGTTCGAATCGCTCGGCAATGAAAATTCGAGATAGTAAGAACTTTCCGTTGGACCGGCATTCGTTGCACGGAGAATGATTCCGTCGCCCCAATCCCATCTTCCGTTACCTTTAGTATCTTTTTGTTCCACGACAAAGAAATTAGCCGGTACATCTTCGGTAATATTCCAAATAACGAAAGGACAATCAACAGTGTCGCTCAAGCCCGTAAGCGGAGCCCAAGCTCTCGAACCGACGTTAGCCCAAGATCCGTCAGCTAAAGTATCGAGATCGTTCCAACGGACTTCCCAATCGGCTCTGTAAAGCGTTTTGGGTGAACCCGGATAATTTCCGTTCGGATCGTATTGCAACGAATCGCGGACATTCACGTCTGCCGTGGGTGCCCAGCCTGAATTTTCCACGTCAAGCGCCAGTTCATCTTTTTGAACATACACTTTTAATCCGTCGAACGCCGGATTACCGTCTTCACTGTTCACCAATGTACTTTGGTAAACCGGATAATAACGGTATTTAACCGTGAATTTTTCTCCGGCAGGGAAAGAACCGGAAGATGTTCCGCGAATTTTTCCAAAGCCAGGATTTACAAAATACTTTGAAGGATCAACAAGATTATTTCCCGCATCGAAAACTTGAACGCTTTCGAGTTGGATATTTTTCTTGCTGAGATCAACAAACACCGTATCTTTTGAAGTTATTTCATCCGTAACGCCTGTTGAATCGAGAACATTGTAGAGTTCGGGTTCAAGGAAATCTATCGAATACAATTTTTCTTTTACTTCCAAATCTTCAAGAACTTCTATATTGATTTCGCCAGTAGAGTTAACCCATTCCGCCGGTATGGGTTGACCGTTAACACCGGCTTCAGCTTTTTCGACACCCGCGCCCAACGGACCAGGAGTAACTTGCACGGTATTCGGATCGAAAGTTAATTCACCTGTGATAGGGTCTCTTAAAATTACGGCTTTGTTTTCAGACGGAGGAATTTCATCGGTTCCGCCGTCGTATGCAACAACTGCGTAATAATAATTAATTCCGTTTGTTACCGTGCTGTCAACATATTTGTGAACCAAGCCGGTATTATCGCCAACGTAATATTTAACCGCTCTTCCGGCATATTCAACCGGATGATAACCTTTGAGCGAATCAATCAAATCGAATTGGGCTAAAGGTTTACCCAAAAACGGATTTCCTCTTCCGTCTGTAATAGTAAATACATCAGAAAATGTATAGTCGCGGCTTCTGTAAATTTTGTATCCTTGAAAATCTTTTTTACCGCTTAACGGATCAACGGATTCTTCTGCCCGCGTATCCCAATACAAAGTAACGCGTCCGTCTCCAGGCACTGCGCGAACTATAGGTTTTGCGGGAGGTTGCGCAAATCTGTAATCTGCTTCCAAAATTCTGGTGGAGGTTTCCGCATTCAAAACCAAGTCATTCAAATCGGTACCGAATAAAATACACATTGAGAATCTTTGGGTTTCACCGATATCCAAACTTAACGGACCCGTACCGAAGTTAAATACGTTATCGCCGGGACTGCTAAGCAATTCTTGGGAAGCATCGATCGTATCGGCGGATAACCACTCCCACATCAACGGATCATTTCTTGGCACATTCGGATCGGAATTTGTGTAAACTGCCGCATGGAAACTGCTTAGACCTATCTGATCCGATTCGGAAATGTCTCTCAGCCCGAAATTCGGTTCGGAGCCTGCCCATTTATATCCGGTTAATCTCACCTCGGAAAGAGGTTCGCCTTCATCGTAATCTCCGTTGCCGTCGGTATCCAAATACCAAGCTTGCGAAGGCACGCCGTCGCCTTCACCGAAATCGGGACCAGGATAGTTCGGAGAATCGGGCCCGATTCCGTCTATACCAACATCGTCTTTATCGGGATTCCAATCCCCATCTTCGTCGCCTTCAAATCTCGGTTTGGGCGCGCCGAATACGGCGGTATATTTAGCCACGTCCGAAATTCCTTGAGTTAACGGAATACTTACGCCGTCTATAAAATTACCGGCGCTGTTTTCCGGAGTTTCATCGGTAATACCGTCATCATCGTTATCGAACGCATCTGTAGCATTAGAAGGCGATTCCAAAAATTTCCAACCGAAATAACCGGTGGTTCTACCGCCCATTCCCCTTCCGTCGCCGTCCCAGGAATATACCATGTTCCTCGAACGTTGAGGGAAATTTGTACCTTGTAAAGAATTTCCGAAAGGATCAATAAATCCTGCTAAATCGTCGCCGTAATCTGCGGGACCGCCGACATGAGGATCGCCGTGCATTCCGAAATAAGATTTTTCGATTCGTTTTTCACTTGCGTTAGTAATCTGATATACCAAAAACATTATGTCTTCGGCGAGAGGGTTATTAAATTGTATGATACGAACTTCCATATCCAATCCCAATCCTTTTTTACTCGTATCGCTTGGGAAAGGAGTATAAGGGAATTCGGCATTTGTATAATCGTCGACAACATAAAAAACTTCTTCGTCGGGAGCGGTAGCTTGATCGCCGAGGAAAGCGGGCCATAAATATTTACCCGCACCGGGCGAATACCAACGGTCTGGCCAAGAATCCGGTTTACCGTCTCCATCACTGTCGCCAATACTCAACCGTGCAATTTCGTTTTGATCGGGATCGACGTAACCGTCCTTCGGCAGCCATCCCCATTTGAGTGTTCCGTCGGGAGAATAGTCACCCTGAAATGTTCGTATAAACGAATCATCAACTATATGTTGAACCTTTCCCGAATCATCTATTACTTCCGCCGCGGCAAGTGGTCCGAACTCAAATCCGTAACCCAATCCGTTCCAAACCAAATCCGCAATGTTCCCCAATCTGTTCGGTGCACAAATCGAACCGTAATTGAACAAAATAGTTGTAATTGCGTTTCCGTTAATAATAGATTCTTTGATCAACCTCGGATCACCATTGGTTTTGAAAATCTTCGGAGCGTAATTCTCGCCGAAAATTCTCATCGCATCTTCTTCCGAGAGGGTTTTGAGGTTGTAATTCCCATATTCATCTTTTTCTTGAGCAATTATATTACCGCTTAAGAATAGAACCAAAATTAAGAATATTATTTTAAACTTCATTTTTTTAATTCCTCACAATTTTTCAATATTATAAATTTAGGGAAAAACCTAATCTGATTTCCCTTGGTCTGCTAACTCTTTCCGGTCGTTTTGAATAGTAACCGTCTATTTCCTCAATTCCAAACAAACCGGGGTCACCTCTTTCAATTCTTTTTCTTATATCGGTAAATCTGAAGCTGTTTGCAGTTTCTTCGACTGCGGATAATGCCCTACCACTGCTTTGGAAGACGAATAATTCATTTTGAGTGTCAAACAAATTTTTTATTTGGATGAATATCGAGTAATTTAAATTCTCGATTTCGAAAAACTTCTCGAACTTCAAATCAACGTTCCACTGAATTGGTTTTCTATCTGAATTTTGTTGGTATGTAATTATACGCGGAATCGTAGTCGGTAATACGGGTGTGTAAGGGGTTCCGGTTTGAAAATTGCCTATTATTCCGAGCGTCCAATTACCTTGATCGTATAATCCCATACTTAAATTTATTATATGTTGCCTGTCGAAACTAAGAGGGACCAAATATGTTTCCGATTGTTTTCCGGATACTTCACTGAAAAATAATTCGTCGGATGGATAAGTTCTATTCCCTTCCGCTATTTGGAAAGTGTAGTCCAAATTAGCATAAAACATTCCGCCCGCTGATCTTCTTTGAGTAAACGATAAAGTTATTCCTCTAACATTTGAATAAGCTAAATTTGTAAGGACGCGGAACGAGCGTCCGGTTTCGGTATAGACCGTTTGTGTATAAATATAGTCTCTAACATCTTTATAAAATCCGGTTAAATCGAATTTGAAATTGTCTGTTAATTGTTGTTGCAAGCCTATTTCGTATTGTACTGATTTTTGCATGTTAACATTTGGATTTCCAAAATTAGGATTGGAGCCCGCATTCACCACATAATAATCGGGATTTCTGTATAATCTCCACAACGAACCGTTTTGATAAAAGTGCCCGTATGAAAATCTGATTACCCCTTTATCGGTAATAGGATATGAAATACTGATTCTTGGTGAAAGATGTTGTTTTACTTTAGCTTTTTCTAAATTTCTTCGCAAGAACCCGAATTTATAATTCAATAATTCATCGGATAAAGCTGGATTCCAAAATGCTTTGGGGTCAAAATATTCATAGCGCAATCCGACGTTAAGAATTAAAGTTTTCGCTAATTCAATTTTATCTTGTATGTAAACCGCACCATCAACAGGATATCTTGTATATCTTGTCAACAGGGCAGGTGAAGTTGGTTTTCTTCTAATTATTGTAAGCGTTGAATCGTATAACAAATCATCGTTAGTCAAATTTCCAAAGCTGCCGTCAGGATTTAACTTACCTATTTCAACGCTGTAATTTTCGACAAAGAGTTCGTGAAACCTTGCTTCGAAGCCGGCTTTAATTTCGTGGTTACCGAAGAGCTGTGCCACAAGATCGCCTTTAATTGTTGATGTTTTGGTTTTTCTGAAAAATCGGCGGTTATCTGTACCTCCGGTTAAAAAGACCGTACCCGTAATCGGCCGTCTATACAACATGGGCAGATATCCCGGATCGTTGACATTCTTAAACAGATATCTTTTTTCTTCATTATAGCCGAACGAACCTTTCAAAGTATAAAACATTTTTTCATTTAGTGTGTGAGTTAATTCCACTGTTTGTATTAATCCGTTATCGAAAATTGTTCTTATTCCGTCCGGGTTGAATTTATATTGTCGATACAAATCAAAAGAGCCGAGTCTTGTAAGGTTTTTTCTTCGGCTTTTGTTATATACGGCTTCATATTTTATTTTTATCAAACTCGATGGTCTGTAGCTTATGTTTCCTTGAATATTG
The DNA here is from genome assembly GCA_027030245.1 of Melioribacteraceae bacterium. GTDB lineage: Bacteria > Bacteroidota > Ignavibacteria > Ignavibacteriales > Melioribacteraceae > BMS3ABIN04. Next base: position 138,114 of record JALVFE010000030.1, on the reverse strand, counting down.
AAATTTTCCGAAGGATTCATCGGGACAAAGCTTCCGTCTCCCGTAGGCAAGCCCAGGCTATTTGGATTGTAAGGATTGAAAAAATATGGATCGGCCGGGTCAGCTTTTCTTGGGTCACCGGTTTTAAAAGCTTCCCGGCTTAAATATGAATCCGTAGTTTTGTAAATGCGCTTGCCATATAAAGAACCTTTGAAATTTTCATAAACCCCAGAGACAAACAATTTTACTTTCTTGTTGGTAAAAGGTAAAGGTCCGCCAAAAGTAATTTCAGTTCTTCCCCTATTAAAAATATCAATATCGTCTATGTTGTCAAACAATTGGGTTCTGGGAGTATAATAATCTCCCATGTACCCACGCAAACTAAAAGAATATTTATCGCCGCCTTCCTTGGTTACATAGTTAACAACACCGCTAAGGGCATTTCCGTATTCGGCGGCAAACGTTCCGCTGGACACAGAAACTTCTTGGACAGCATTTGTCGCAAGACCTATCGATCTGTTATTTCCATAAGGATCATTTAATGAAATACCGTTTAATGTATAAGAAATTTCGTTTCCGTATCCGCCTCTGATGTGAATTCCTCCGTCGTCCCCAACAGTAACACCTGCCTGAAGTTTGACAACATCGGAAATCTGATCGACCGGTAATTCGTCTATTGTTTCCGAAGTAATTGCAACGGTGGGGTTTGTTAAATCCTGGCGTATCAACGGATTCCGTTCCCCTTCAACAACCACTGCCGCCATTTCCACAGAGCCGGGGTTTAGTTTGAATTCCAACCGCGTCGTAAAATCAACGTTTACGCGCACATTTTTAATTGTCTGCTTTTGATAGCCGACAACGGAAGCAGTTACAGAATATACACCGGGAGGAACGTTTAGAATCACAAAATTCCCATCCAAATCGGTCGCCGCCCCTAATGACGTTCCTTCAACAAACACGTTTGCAAAAGGAAGAGGATCACCGGTTTGCGCATCGATAACCGTTCCGGCAATTTTTCCGGTACTTCCCGCATAAACCAACGAACTGAATAAAAGAAATCCTAATAAGAAAATTAGTTTTTGACGAAGCTTCATTATTTGTTACCTCAATAATTATAGTTGTGGAAAGCTATTAACATTATGTGGTTCTGTCATTTATGTTGCCAGTAAAAATAGTAGGCTAAATTAACTAAATCAACCGAAATTTAAAAAATATTCTGAGTTATTTGTCCTTTTTTTTATGGACTAAAAAATAAATGATATTTTTTCTTGGAAATTTATTTGGTCGAAAAATTATTAAATTTGTGAAACAGAAAAATATCGGAGGAAAATTTGGCAACGTTAATGGTAAGTGTTTCTGGTATTCGCGGGATTGTAGGCGACGGACTTGACCCGCACACAATTGTAAAATATACTTCTGCTTATGCGGATTTTTGCGGACCGGGCGATATTGTGATTGGTTCAGACGGAAGAATTTCAGGTACAATGGTTAAAGAAATTATCATCGGAACACTTCTGGCAAAAGGCAATAACGTTATCGATATCGGCGTTTGCCCAACGCCTACGGTTTTATACAATGTTAACAAACTCAATTGTGTCGGCGGAATATCGGTTTCGGCAAGTCATAATCCGAATGAATGGAATGCATTGAAATTACTGAACAATTTGGGCGAATTTATGACGCCCGAACAAAACCGCGAAATGCTTGCAAATCTGGAATCGAGCAATAAAAATTACAAACCATGGAATGAACTGGGAACGGTTAAATCATATTCCGACGGATTGAAGAACCATGTTGAAGATGTATTGAAATTAAAGGTTATCGACGTCGAAAAAATAAAGCAAAAAAAATTCAAAGTACTGCTCGATTGTGTAAACGGCGCCGGCAGTTACGTTATGCCGGAATTACTCGAAAAGTTAGGCTGCGAAGTAATAAAAATTAATTGTGAAAAGACCGGTATATTCCCGCGATTGCCCGAACCCATTCCGGAAAATCTCACTGAAACTATGCGCGCGGTAAAAGAACATAATGCCGATTTGGGCGTTGTTGTCGATCCCGACGTTGACCGCCTTGTACTAATCACCGACGAAGGCAAACCGTTTAGCGAAGAAAACACCATTGTGCAAGCCGTCCGGTTTATATTAAGTAAAGAAAAAGGAAACGTTGTTGTTAATATGTCCACAACCCGCGGAGTGGACGACGTGGCAAAAAAAGCCGGATGCAAAGTTTTCCGCTCTCCCGTAGGTGAAGCAAACGTTGTAAAAAAGATGAAAGAAGTAAATGCCGTAATCGGCGGTGAAGGAAGCGGCGGAGTTATTTATCCAGCTTTACATTACGGACGAGATGCGCTAGTCGGAACAGTAATCATACTTCAACATTTAGCTGAATTCAGCGGCACAATGACGGAACTTAAAAAGGCCCTTCCATCTTACGAAATTGTTAAAAAGAAAATTGATATTTCAGGTATTAATCCCGACATGGTTATAAAAAAGCTGAAAGAAATGTACGCCGGAGAAAATATAAACACGGACGACGGTTTACGTATCGATTTCGAAGATCACTGGGTGCATTTCCGCAAATCGAATACGGAACCGATAATCCGCTGCATTGCCGAAGCAAAAACAAAAGAGGATGCGGAAAAATATATCGATAAATATTTCGGACAAGTGAAAGAATTGGTTGATACATTAAAATAGCAAGGAATCGCTGTTCAAGAAAACACGTTTATCATTGCTACATAAATTTAGGAATTTGAACAAAAGGCAAAATTGCTTAAACTTATTTTTCGAATAATAAAAATTCAGAAGAAAAATTAACTTTGCCCGTTAATGAGCGAAGAGTTAATAAAAAACATATCGGATGTTTTTGAAGAAAAGTTTTCGCGGAAACCTTTAATCGTCCTATCTCCGGGTAGAATTAACTTAATCGGGGAACATACGGATTACAATAACGGACTTGTTTTTCCCGCTGCAATCGATAAATACATTGTCGTTGCCCTTTCCAAATCGGATAACGATTTCAGCACCGTTTATTCTGTCGATTTCGAAGAATATTTAAAAATTGATTTTAATAACTTGAATAAACTGCACAAAGGCGGATGGAAAAATTATGTGATTGGCGTTGTTGCCGGAATTCTTGAAACCGGCAAACCGCTCGGAAATTTCGATCTTATTTTCGGCGGGGATATTCCCATTGGCGCCGGAATGTCTTCTTCGGCGGCATTGGAAAACGGAATCGTATTCGGATTAAACGAACTGTTCGGATTGAATCTTACTCCACCCGAAATAATGAACATTTCGATTGATGCGGAACATAATTTTGCCGGAACAGAATGCGGTGTGATGGATCAATTTTCCAACTTGCACGGCAAGGAAGGCAATGCCATTTTGCTCGATTGCTCGGATTTGTCCTACGATTATATTCCAATCATTCCGGAAGACTATCAATTCCTTCTCATAAACACAAACGTAAAACGTCAACTGAGTAATTCCCCTTACAACCAAAGGAAGAAAGCCTGTAAAACCGGATTGGAAACCATCCGCAAACAATTTCCCAAAGTTGAATCTCTCGGTAAGGCAACAGCAACGCAATTGAATTCCGTTAAAAACAAATTGAGCTCAGAAGTTTACAACCGGTGTATGTATGTTATCGAAGAGAACGAAAGGGTCAAGCTCAGCAAAGAAGCCTTACAAAATAACGATTGGCATCGATTCGGGGAATTACTTTTTGCTTCCCACCGCGGATTAAGCGAACTTTACGAAGTAAGCTTGCCCGAGCTTGATTTTTTAGTCGGTTTGGCGAAAGAAGACCCGGCCGTTCTGGGCGCAAGAATGATGGGCGGCGGTTTCGGCGGCTGCACGATAAATCTTATCGAAAAAAATTCCGTTAATCGCTTCATCGAAAAAGTGCAAGAAGAATATCAATTGAAATTCGGTTTGCGACCCGATTTTTATGAAATAAACATAACCGACGGTATAAAAATATATCCGGGGACGCAGCGAAAAAACATTAAGTAAAGAGACAGCAATACGCTTTTCCCCTGTTGAAGTTGGATAAAAATAAAAACATTTCCCGCATTGTTGCGGAGAAATAACAAATTTGATAAATTATTTTTTTAATTGTAACAATTGGAGTATAACGTATATTGCGGGATATACGAAATTGCGTTTGTTGGGGATGTTATTACGAAATGTTTTACAATTAACAAACAATTCAAAATTTTGCTCACGGAAAAATACAACCGTTTGTAAATGACAAAATATAAAAACAAATACCGTATGGAATCCACGCGGTTACCAAATTGGGATTACGGTTCCAATGCAGCATATTTTGTAACGATATGCACCAAAAACCGTATACATTATTTCGGTGAAATTTCTAACCGGGGAATGAAATTATCCGAAATCGGTAAAATGGCGGTAAAATATTGGGATGAAATACCTCAACATTTCCCGTTTGTAAAATTGGGTGCGTTTGTGGTAATGCCGGATCATGTGCATGGAATTGTTATTATCGACAAACCGGATAACAAAAATAATAAAAATAACGTAAACGTAGGGGCGCAAAATTTTGCGTCCCTACGTTTGAACAAAAACAAATTTGGTCCCCAATCCAAAAATTTGGCATCAATAATACGGGGATATAAAATCGGCGTTACCAAAAACGCCCGTAAAATTAAACCCGGTTTTGCATGGCAATCACGTTATCATGAACATATCATACGAAATGAAATATCGTATTCTAAAATTGAAAATTATATTATTACCAATCCATTAAAATGGTTCGAAAATTCAAATAATATGAAATCAAAAAAATGAAATTTAACAGCACGCAGCAAAAATAAACCTATAATTTTGAAAAAATAAAGGTAATTTTAAATTATGCCTAAAATGAAACAATAGAGCAAACATTATTTGACGAATTGGATATTTGAACGTGAAATAATACTACCGATAAAAAAAGCTATACGTACTGCAGACAAAGCACTAAAATTGAAAAAAAATAAATAAACAAACGGCAGTGCAATAATGAAAGTAAGTGCAAATAATCCCACCACTACTCATATACTCACCGTTGACAAAAATCAAATAAAGGCCAAGCATGAAACAACTAACAATTTTATTAGTGATATTTCTCCAATTCTCAACTTTATTTGCTCAGGAAATTTCTTTAAAATAGAAAGCTCTTGATGAGTTTAAGAAAGAGCATTATGATGAAGCGATCAAAATCCTTGAAAAAGCATTAAAGGAAAACAAAGACGATGCTGAAATCTATTATTATCTCGGATTTTTCAATCATTACCGTGCCTACGATAGCCGCCCGCTTAAAGGATATGATTTCTCATATTCCGAAAAAATTTTCAAATACTTGGATAAAGCAATTGAATTAAATCCAGATTACGGAAATGCAAAATATTTTTACGGTGCCGAATGCAGCGCAAACGCTTTTGTGGCAATGCAAAATTATGATTTGGAAAACATAAAATATTTTTACAAAATAGCATATGAGAAAGGTGCATATCCCGATTGGCTGGTTGAATCCGGGGAAAATATGCTAAATTCCTGCGATACAAACTCAATACTATTTACCGGCGGCAACGTAGACTTTGACGTATGTTCTTATCTTCAATTAATAAAAAATTACAGAAAAGATATAACGATTATACCGATAGGAAATATAGACAGACCTTGGTATATAAAATTCTTGAAACAGGGATTGGATGGCGGTGTAAAAAAAATAAATCTGAATATGACAGACAATCAAATATACAATATACACCCTTTTAAGTGGAATTCCACAAAAATTAAAATACCGGTATCCGAATCCGTATTGGATAAATATAATTGTAAAGAAAACTACGAAATGTTATGGACGGTAAACCCCGACTTAAAATCAAATCGAAAAGATTCCAAAATCCAAGGCGAAGAAATTAAATACAGAACATATTTAAGTCCGCAAAGAGCAATGCTGCTGCAAATTATAGAAGATAATTTTCAAAGCAGGCCGGTTTACTTTTCAAATTTATCGAACCCGGTATTTTTCGGTGGGGCGAATGAATATTTTAAAAATTGTGGTTTGGTTTCCGAATTAACGCCGATAAAAACCGAGGGGACGGAATTTGAAAACGATTATAAAAAAATAGATATACTCTTAAAGAGGGAACACTTCAAATATTTTTCGAAAATTACAACGAGCAATATCCCGAGAATTTCGGGGAATATTGCTTTTTCTTATTACGGTCCGGTTTGGTTGCTCGCCAATTTTTATTCTTCAACCCGTACAATGGAAAAATTGTCTGAACTCAAAAATTTCTTCAAAAATTATTTAGCTGTTGGGTTCAACGGGAAACGCGAGGAAATGTTATTAAGAGGAATTGAAAGATTGGAAAAAAAGAAATAGATAAGAATATAGTTATTCCCCCAAAGTTTGCTTTTTTTAATATCCGGGACAAAGAAAACTTGCATGGAGTAATTACTTATCCTGTACCTTGAAAATTAAATAATTTAGCTGTAAAATCATTTCAAGAGAGGTGAAAAATGAAGGGTTGAAAAATTTATAAAGCAAAAGTAATAACCGGAATTTTGCTGTTTTGTTATCTATGCGGATTTAATACCGAGAACAGCTTTGCACAATCAAAAAATAATTTACTCGCTGTTGTTGTGATGGTACAAGGGAAAAATATAAGTTTAAAAGGATATTGCATATACGTTAAAGACGGTAAGGAAATCAGAGAAGAGCTTACAACGGATAACACATGGGGTTGGAACTTCCGTGGTGATTATATAAAAGAAGTAGAAATGCAAAAGATATCCGGCGATGCCGCGTTTCAGTTATACATTATGGAAGGAAAAGACGCCGCAACAGGTAAACCCGTATTCGAATCCGAATTGGTAAACTCCGGCAAACAGGTTTTTTACAAGAAAAAAATGAAGTAATGTTGCGGGTATTTAACGAATTTGATAAATTATTTTAAAATTATATCAATTTGAGTATAACATATAGTCCCCGGTAAACGCAATACGATTTAACTGGAATTTTTCGGGATACACGAAATTTCGTTTATTGGGAATGTTAGCCACAAGCAGAAAAAATAAAAAATAGATAATTATGTCAATAACTAAAAGTCAAACTGAAAAAATTGGTTCAATATTCAAAGGAAACCATTTTACTATTCCAAAATACCAAAGAAAATATAGCTGGACTGGAAATGAAACAAAAGCTCTTTGGAATGATATAAATGAAAGTATTGGTAATGATATGAACCATTTTATTGGAACTTTATGCTTTAAAGAAAACAAAAGTTTAGGACTATCAACCGATACTGAATATGAAGTAATAGACGGACAACAAAGATTAACAACTTTATTTATTCTTCTCTCTGTCCTGATAGAGAAATTACCAGACGTAAAAGCTAGAAAAGATCAACAAAAAGCATTCATTGGAGAAGAAAATAACTTAAAATTATTACCACAAGGAATTGATGGCGAATTTTTGAACAAATTAATTTTTGATTTCAACTCTATTGATAAAAATTCATTACGTAAACGTAGTCAAAAATTAATGTTAAAAGCCAAAGAACAATTTTCCGCATTAGCAGACGGTTTAGATATTAATGAAATTACAAAATGGATAATTTATGTCAGGGATAACATTGAAGTATTAGTTTTTAATGTTGAAAATCAGGCACAAGCAGTAAAAATGTTTTCAATTATCAATGATAGGGGATTACCTTTAAGAGTATTAGATAAAACTAAAAGTATTTTAATGCTCTACTCAACATTATTTCTTAATGAAGAATTAAACGATTTAATTAATAATGAATTTGAAAAGATATTTGATGCTTATGATGACATTTTAGTTTTAAAATCCGAATTAGATATTTTAGGTAGGTTTGAAGAGAATACCATTTTTACTCATCATTATTATTCTGCTCACAAGTTTTTTAGAGAAACCTGGAACAATAGAGATGGTGCAAATACTGTATTTTCTAACATTAAGAATAAATGTGAATTACTTCGAGATAACAAAGAAGAGTTAAAGAGTTTTATTAAAGACTATGTTGAAGATTTTAGTGATTTTTCCGTTCATTATGCTTCATTGCTAGATAAAATAAAAAATACAGAAAGTTATCAAAAACCTTTTAGATTTTTAGAATTTAGCGCAACACTTTATCCTGTAATTGTCAGATTACATATGCAAGATAAATTGGATGAATTGTTAAGTCTTTTAGAAGCAATTGAAGTCCGAGTTTATAAACTAAAAGGAACAAATCCTATTGCCGATATGTATTGGTTAAGTTCTAGATTAAATAATGAAAATCTTTCCGTAGATGAAATTAGAAATACATTAATATATTTTGGTAATAAATTTATGAATGATTACTCATTCCAAAATTATTTAGAAGAAAATATTTATGGAAACGGCTCTGTTAGATATATTTTATTGGAATATAACAATCAATCAATATCATATTCTAAATATAAATCATTACAAATTGAACATATTTTTAGCCGGGAACCTGATTTTGACCCAACTCAATATGGTTTTGATGAAAATTATGATTATGAAAAAAATAGAATTGGAAATTTAACTTTACTTGAAGAAAATATTAATAAATCTGTTAAAAACCAAGCACCCATAAATAAGGTTGATGGTTATTTAAGGTCAGAAATCAAAATAACGAGAGATATCGCAGGTAAAATTAACAACGGTAAATTTAATAAAGAAGACGTTGATAATAGACGTAAAGATATAATTGACAATAGTGTAAAAAGATTTAGATATGAATAGCCAGTGGCTAACACAGTGTATAGTTAATGGCGGTTAATTACTGAAATTCAACACCTTACACCTAATCAAAGTTAGTGCTAAAATGAAAGTTAAGAGCTATGAAATCCGCCACTAACCATACACGAGACCGTTGTGTGCCATTGAACAAAACAAAAATCAGAATAATGAAAAATAAACTTATAATTTTTTTCTTGTTTTTATTTCCGATAATATCAGATGCCCAAATTACAGATATTAAAACTTTGTATCCTTTATCAATGAAAGAATATGATTTAGGACATTATAAAAAGGCGGCTGAAAAATTTCAAATCATAATTGACAATTACAAATTTGATGATATTTCATCTACGAAATTGTATAATGGCGCTTGTATCTTCTCTTTGGCAAGAGAAAATGAAAAAGCAATAAAAATATTGGAATATTTGGCTTCCCATAGATTTTATTCAAACTATAATCATATTACAAGTGACACAGACCTAAATAATATACATTCGGAACCAAAATGGAAAAGTATAATCGAAAAAGTTGCTGAAAATAAAAAAACACAACCTGAAAGACTTCGAAATACAATAAAAACGGAATTATTGAAAGCAAAAGAGATTTTGCTAACCGAGAACGGCAAATTATGGGGTGAAAATATTTGGAGCGATAACATTCTGGTTTTGGGTTTTGATAACACAATTTATACCTTAAAAGCATTAAATAATAGTAAAACAACCGACAGTATTGTTTTCTACAAAAAAATTCCTAAAAACACATTAGGTTATTCCAATGCAGCACAAAAATATAATGGAAAAGAATATGCAGTAGTTTTAACTAATTATCTTGATGATAATAGTGCTACCATAATTCACGAATTATTCCATATACTTCAACATAAACACATCAGCCTAAACGGAAATCCAATTCAATATTTAGATAATTATGACGCAAGAGAATGGTTGCGTTTAGAATATCAAGCCTTAAAAAATGCTTTGAATACAATAAATCATAACAAAGAAAAATCAGAAGTTGAAAAATACGTTAATGATGCTTTATTGTTTAGAAAGTTAAGACAATCAAAATATAAAGAATACCTTCAAAAAGAAATAGAAATTGAAACATCGGAAGGTTTAGCCAATTATACCGGATTTATTCTTTCAACTTATCCTAATAAATACGAAAAAGCCATATCTGAAATTAATTTCAGAGAACAAGCACAAACATACACTCGCCCGTTTCCTTATGCAACCGGACCTGCCTACGGATTAATTTTTGATTATTTAAAAATCGAATGGAAAATCGGACTTGATACAACTTATAATTTTTTAAAAATTTATGAAACAAAATATTTAGGGAAAAAAATAAAAGTAAATAATGAAAAATTAGAATTGGCACAACAAAGAAACAATTATAAAGAAATACATCAACAAGAAGTTGATAGAAAAATAAAAATTGAAAAGATTAAAAAATATTATTCGGACATTTTTATCCATAAACCCACATTGAGCGTAAAATTAGCAGATAGTTTATATGGACGGACTTTTGATATGAACGGAACAATGATTTTGAAGGATAAAGGTATTGTTTATTCTATGATAAAAGGTGTTGACGGTTCAGGTAATAATTTTGGAAACTTTTCTACAATTAAAGGAAAAGAAAAATTAGGTGTTTCAGGCATTCTTATTTCTTTTGACGGCAAAAAATACACATTTCCCTTACCTGTAAAAATTGAAAATAATAAAATTATCGGCAATTATTATACAATAGAATTAAACAAAGGTTGGAAAGTAATAAGAGTGAATAAAAAAGGAGATATGGAAATAATAAAAAAAGAACAATAACGGCACAACAATGTGTATAAGTCATTGGGCTGCAAGCAGTTAAAACGAATGCAAGTAAGTATAAAAAAGGTTAGAGTTAAATGAAAAGTTTGTACTATTAAACGCCCAACGCCTTATACACGAAACCGTTGCCTGCAATCTTAATACAAAAATAACTGATAGAATATGAATAAATTAAAAAGTCTTAAAAGAATGTCATTTGGACTTGGATTAATTGTTTTAATTGGATTATTCTTATCCGTTTTAGCATTATTAGATATTTACCATAATAATGAACCTGACCTAAATCTGGAATGGAACATTGTCAGAGTAACTTTTCTATTTACTTTGATGTATGTTGTTATTTCTTTAATTACAATTTTTAAAATTAAAAAGTGATTTGAATTGGAAACCGGAAAACTAAAAAATATGTCAGCGATTCAAATTCGAGTAAGTGAAAATTATGAAAAAACGACAATAGTAATTTATCAAGATAATTTATTAAACTCCGAACAATGAGTAAAAACAAAAAAATATTGGTACAACTTGAAAGATTTGTGTTCCAAAAACTGCCACAAAACCATATACTGAACCTTCAATCAAAAATTAAATAAAATGATACGAAAAATATTTAAATACTTCGGGAGATTTTTATTGATTGTTTTATCTCTGTTTCTAATTTTAGGAATAACATACCTCATTAGTCCGGAATATATTGAAAATAAGGTAATGGATTTATTCCTTCCGACTGTCAACATAGAAAACAAATACAAGAATAAAATAGTAGTGGAAAACCCCGAAGTTTATGAGCTAATGCAAATTGCTTGCAGTCTTACCGAAACATTTCAAAAAGACCAAAATTTAATTGATAAAAGAACTGAATATTATTATGATTTTGAAAATTACTTTTCAAGTTTTAAAGATCACCAATTAATAATAAAACTTAATGAATATCTAAAATCAAACCCATACGGACCAACTCAACACGCTATTAGATTACTTTCTTTGAATTATGAAATTAATAATGAGAACAAATTAAACTCAAATGAATTACTTAATATTAGTCCGGTGCTTATTAAACTTTTCAAATCAAAAGCCTTTTTAATACCGGAAAACATAAATTTAATCGAAGATTTTGCGAATAAATCAAATTTCAAAAACTTTTACAATAAACACAAAAATTACTACAACAAATTAATTTTTAACTACAACAAACTTTGCGATTTTCAAAATATGAAAAATTGGTTAGAAGATAAATTTTCTAATGAATATCAATCTTATCGTATTATTTTCTCTCCACTGACCGGAGGATTTCACAATACAATGAGTTTTAAAAGTAACGACGAAAGCATGGAGCAAACTTTTATGTTTGTTAGCGCACCCTATGAAAATATTGATAACATATCAGCAAAAGATTTCGAAATAAAATCAAGTATTATGTCGAGAGTAGTATTTACAGAAATCGATCATAATTACGTGAACCCGCTAACCGACAAATACATTGGGGAATTAGAAAAGGCTATGACTGATTATAAGCTTTGGAATAGTCAAAAAGGTTATCAGTCCAAATATAGTACGTTTAATGAATATATGACTTGGGGAGTATTCAATTTATACGCGATTGATACATATAGTAAAGAAAATATTGATACGATACTTAAAATACAAACTGATTTTATGAATGATAAAAGAAAATTTAATCGGTTTAGAGAATTTAGCGATGAATTAGTTAAACTATATAAAGCAAATTCTAAACCGAAAATAGAAGTGCTTTACAATCCGATATTTAAGTGGATTGAACAAAAATCTATACTTAATAATGAAAATAAAGCATATGCGAGATAGCGGTAATATCAAGGTTTATAGTCTGCTTCAACATTCTTATAAGTTGAAAGGCTTGAGCTTCGGAATTGCTTACTTTTCATATACTCACTGTTAACAAATATTGGGAAAAATGAAAAACAGAATCATTATATCAATAGCCGGAGTTTTATTAATATTTATTTCATGTAATAAGGAATTACCTACCGAAATACCTGACAAACCAACACTTTTATTTAAATCCGGATTTGAAAGCAATGTTTATATAGATGACACAGCCTATCCAGATAATGAAGATTATAGGTATATAAAAGGAACTGACAATGAAACCGGTTTTAGTTGGCCTATTAATATACTTGGAGCAACCGAAAGCGCTTTACATTACATAGACGATGAAAATCATCAAGCTGTTAGAAGCGAGATACAAACGGTAATCGGACATACTGGAGATTCTACAAAAGCTCTTTATAATATAGAATATTATGATGTAAAGGTAACACAATGCCCCTATGAAATTCTTAATATTCAAGAAGGAACAAAGGATTTATATGTTAAATATTGGATGAAGCTGGATAGTGCAAGTTTATTTCAACCGGACATGTGGCGGGCGATTTTTGAATATAAAACCAAAGATTATACGGAAAATCAGAGTAAAGGATTCAGACTTATTGCATTTATCTACACAGATAATGACGGCATTCCTTATTGGCATTGGCAAGGCGATGCAGATCCTGAAAACCCCGTCTGGGAAATTGATAACAAAACCGTTCCTGTTCCGGTCAATAAATGGTTTCTAACGGAATTTTACTGGCACTGGAGCGAAGGCGACGATGGCAGAGCTTTGTGGAAAATAAACGGACAAATAATTGGGGACCATTACGGACCTACCACTCGAAATTCAAGACCTATCGATTTTATAATTTTAACACAAATTTACGGAAATGCGAACCCCAAATATCAATGGATTGACGATATTGAAATTTGGGATGGAATACCTAAATAAGAATTACGTTTGTTAACAAAAAATAAATACCGCAATATTTCCCGTTTGTAAAATTGGGTGCGTTTGTAGCCGGATCATGTGTATGGAATTATTATTATCGATAAATCGGATAACCAAAACGATAATAACAACATAAACGTAGGGACGCAAAATTTTGCGTCCCTACGTTTGACCAAAAACAATTTTGGTCCCCAATCCGTTAAAACGGTTCGAAAAATCAAATAATATAAAATCAAAAAAATGAAATTTAATATCAAAAAAAATAAACAGGTTGTGTTGCGGCGGGATTAAAACATCTGCCGCCTTTTCTTGAAATAATTGAACAATGCCCTGTCGAAAGAAGATGTAGTTTCGATTAAATTGTAATCTATTCTATTACGCATGCATTCGGTTTTGATTTTATGCAGAAATTCTTTCATCGTTTCGGCGTAAGCTTTCCTTATTTGAAACGGCTGTGTAGTCATTTCTTCGCCGGTTTCTTTATCCACGAAAATTGCGTCTTTCCCGAATGCAAAATCAACTTCCACCGGATCCAGAATTTGGAAAACGATAATCTCGTTTTTTTTGTAATGAAATTTTTTAATAGCCGTAAGAACTTTATCGATATCGTCGAAAAAATCGGAGAATAAAATTATCAATCCCCTTTTCTTTACGTTTTCGGCTATTTTGTTTAAGCTTTCTGCGGTTTGTGTTTTATTATGCGGGCGCACCGAAGCTAATTCGGTCAGCATTTTTCTTAAATTTATTCTGCTTGCTTTCGGCTGAATGTAACTTTCAATTTTATCGGAATAAAGCGTAAGCCCTACTGCATCGTGCTGGTTGATCATCAAATAAATCATACTTGCGGCAAGTGTTGCGGCGTATTCGTATTTTGTTATTTTACCGGTATGTTTATAATCCATCGAGTTGCTTACATCAACAATCACATGCGCAATTAAATTTGTTTCGTCTTCAAATTGCTTAACAAAATATTTTTCGCTTTTGGCGTAAACCTTCCAGTCAAGGTTTTTAATCGGGTCGCCTTGCATGTAGGGTCTGTGTTCGCTGAACTCGACGCTGAAACCGTGATAAGGACTTTTGTGCAAGCCGACCATAAAACCTTCAACAACCGATTTGGCGCGGAGCTCGAGCGATTTAAGTTTAAATACAATCGCAGGATCGAGAAATTTCCGGTAATCTTTTGCGCTTACAGTCATTGTTTGGAGTTCTTGAGTTTTTCCATCAAAATTTCTTCGGGGGATTTACCGAGATTTGCCAATTCGATTTTTGCATCGTCGGCGAGTTCGCCGTTGGGATATTTTTCAAGGTAAAGGTTATACGTTTCCTTTGCCGCATCAAAATCTTTTAATTCGTTTGCTTCGATAAATCCGGCCATAAACAAAGACGCCGGAGCTTGCTCTGAATCCGGGAATTTTTCGTATATCCGTTTATAATATTCCACGGCTTTCTTCAACGATTCCTTTTCACCCACATTTTTCAAAACTTTACCTTGATACATCTTTGCAAGTTCGAACATTGCTTTTGCCGCCGCTTTACTTTCGGGATATTCGTCAATTACTTTTTGAAACGATGCCGCGGCTTCTTCGTATTTTTTTTCTTTAATAAATTTATTCCCTTCGTTTAACAAATCGGTTTCGTTTTTACCCGCACACGCGGCAATAAAAATCGACAACAAAACGATTAAACCGCCTTGTAATAATTTTTGCATGATGCTCCCGCTAAATTGTTGATTTATTTCTCAACTAAATATACAATAGAATTTGTTTTTTTCTAAAGATAAAATTTTAACCCTTCCCGGAAAATTAACGGCGGAAATTGTTATTTTTACAAAAACCCGGATAAAATTGTTTCGGTGGAATAATGAAAATTGCTTTGGTTCAATTCTCGCCCGCATGGGAAAATACGGAAGAAAATATTTCCAAGCTCGATACGTTATTGGAATCTTTAACGGACGAAACCCTTGTTATTTTCCCGGAAATGACTTTAACCGGATTTACAATGCATTCAACGGAATTTGCCGAAGAGATTGACGGGAAAGGCTTTTTATACTTCATTCAAAAATCCGCAGAACTAAAAAAACATTTCTTTGCGGGAATAATAGAAAAAGACGATGGCGGAATTTTCAATTCCCTTATTCATTTTGACGATAAAGGATTGATAACCGCACGGTACCGCAAAATCCATCTGTTTTCAATGTCGAAAGAAGATAAATTCTACTCCGCAGGTAAAGAAACCATTGTTACAAAAATTAATAACGTAAAAATCGGGCTTTCAATTTGTTACGATCTCCGGTTTCCGGAACTTTACAGATTTTACGCAAAAGAAAAGGTTGATATAATCGTCAACATTGCAAATTGGCCGGTTCAAAGAATTGAACACTGGAAACATCTGCTGAAAGCCCGTGCGATAGAAAATCAATGTTACATGATTGGCGTGAACAGAACCGGCGCCGATCCGTTTAACAAATATAACGGCGCCAGCGCTGTTTACGATCCGTTGGGAAACGAAATTATTCTAGCCGGTGAAGAAGAAAAAATATTTACCGCCGGATTGGATTTGGAATCGGTAAATCAAACACGTAACGAACTTCCCTTTCTGAATGATATTAAACTCTTATAATTTTCCAAGTTTTTAATTTGGTTCATCACTCAATCCCAAACAGTTTTTTCAATTCGTCGTTATCGATTTTTTTTATTCTTTCCTCTTCTTCCGAAGAATCTTCGCTTGCAGATAAAAGCTTTGCGAACTCTTCGCTTTTCATTCGTCCGGCTGCGTTTACCTTGGCATATTCGTAAACGCTTAAGTCAGAGCTAACAACCGTAACAAGTTTCGGATTTTTATGCCTGTCGATTTCTTCTTTTATCAATACATCGGCGGGTCTGTTTTCTGAATAGATGATTTTCAGATTGGTCGTTTTAATAGCATCTTTCGGGAAACCGTCGAAGTGCAAACTTACAGTAACTTTTTTCATCGCAAAATAACGGTCGAGCATAAACGCCAATTTTTCCCGCGCGGATTGACCGTCTTTTTTCTGCAACGCAAAAAGTTCTTTTATTTTTCCAATTAAGTTATTCCCGTCGATGATATAATGCCGCATTTTTTATCTTCCGGTGTAAAGTCCTTTTGTCTTTGTAAGTTTAATATCCCTCAATTCCGGAGCTTTCATCCGTATCTCGAATCTGTAGCCTCTGTATCTGCCAAGCGGTCGCCATGTAAAATTCATTTCCCAGCAATGAAGGTCGCGGTAAATCGTAACTTGGGGCGCGGCAATTTCATCCTTTTGAAAATCGTAATTTCCGCTTACCGTAAATTTCCAATTCTTAGTAAGGTTAAATCCCAAACGCATTCCCAAGTTGGAACGGATTTCCGATTCATCGGGAGTAAGCTTAAACAAATTGAAATTATAGGTTAAGCTTAAATTCCACGGAATGGAAAAATCCGCTTCGGGTTCGTCGTAAACCGAAATATAATCGGATTTCTTAAATGCCTTAAACTCTTCTTGCGGTTTTTTCATTCCTCTGCGTTTTTCTCCCGAAATTTTATCGCCGGAAATGGAAGTTGAAATTGAAAAGCTAAGATTCGTTAACCTGAATAACCCTTTTCCCACATTTGCCAAATATGTATTGACTTTCTTTCCGTTTTTATAATCGTAAAATGTGTAAGCCGAAGAACCGTTGAAATTGAGAAACTTGCCTATTTGTGTTCTGTAGTTTAATCTTAAATCGGATAATTTTAAACTATCTGCTGCAAAGTTATAGCCCGAACTAATATCGAGATTAAGCAGTGTAATTTTTTTCGATTGCGATGTGGTGTCGGTCGGGTCTTTCATTGTTTTCATTTCGAAAACATTACCGATCGAAAAATTAACGCTTTGCCGTTCCCCTTTCCCGGCACCACCGAAAATTTCCCTTACGAAGGGGTCGTAACGTTCGGTTGTTCCGTCGGCGCGTTTCAAAGTTTTGTAATAACCCCAATAATCTTCCGAAAAATCGGGGCGGTAGTTATAAGAGACTCTAGGCGAAAGCGTATGTCTGAATGCTTGTATACCCAGCATGTTGGGCTGGAATATTCCGTAAAGTTTTGTTGAAGCTCCCACCGAAAAATCGAACGTCCGCACAATTCCGATTTTGTGTATGTCGCGGGTTATCACAGTATCGGAACCGGTTAAATTTTTCACTTCGTAAAAACTTGTTTTTCCAGCCGGCGATGTTTCCTGCATGATAACCGCATTTTTTTCTATCTGTTTGTTATACCATTTTTCTTGATAACTGATTCTCGGTGAAATGCTGAAATATCCTATTTTTGGTGACGCGCTAACAGAAAAATTGTGTTGTATTCCGCCGCGGATTGATAATTTGCCCTCTTCTTTCTTTCTTATGTTTTTGAATTTGCCAGCATAACTGTAACCGATATATTCATACCACTTCATGTTTTTGGATTGTCCCGCGCCTTTACGGAAAGGATAGGAAACAATTTTATTAAAAGTTACGTCCGGCAAAGTTTCCGTTATATTTCCGCTTTCCAAGTTCTGTATTCTGGAATAGTTAATGGTTAAAGTATTTCCCGATTCGTCCCACCGTTTACTGAACGTTGCATTTGAAATTATATCTTTCCTTAAAAGGTCGTTTAACGAAACGGAATTGTTTGAAATGTAAGAAGACGATTGAAATTGCAGATTCACATCGAGTCTTGTAGTCGGATTAAAAGTCTGGTTATGAAACAGCGACAGATTCCAATCGAGCGATTCGGTTCTGTCCGGATCGGTATCTTCGCCGACAATTATTTTTGAAAACCCGCCGTTAATGTTGCCGTTGAAGTTATAACGTTTGGCATAACGGAATCTCGCTCTCATTCCGTATCCGCCTTTAAGGTAATAATCGCCTGTCAAAGTAAAATCCATATAGTCGCTTATCGCAAAAAAGTATCCGAAATTTCTGAAGTATTGTCCTCTGTTCGAGTCTAATCCGTATCGTGGAATAATTATACCCGATCTTCTTCCCGTCTCATTCGGGAAAACCGCAAACGGCAGCGGCACAGGTAAAGGCACACCGCCGATATACATAAAAATCCACTTGGCAATAATTTTATCTTTTTGAATTACTTTCATTTCTTTTGCTTTGAAAAAAGTGTGGGGCGGATCGGCATCGCAAGTGGTGTAAATTCCGTTTTTAATAAAGTAAGTGTTCTTATCCACCTTTTTGACCGCTTCGCCTTTGTAACGTGCGTTTTCCTGCTCTTGTTTGGCTTGCGAAATAAATCCCCTTTGGGTTTTATAATTATAGCTGAGTTTCGCGCCTTCGTATTTTTCCGAACCCTCTATCATTACCGGAGTTTCAACAATTTTTGCTTGAGTGCTGTCGGTAATTTTTTTTATCCCTTCGGCGTTCAAAGTATTATGCTCAAAATCGACCGTAATAATTCCGCTTTTCAAATCCGTGTTTTTATATTTTATTTCACCAGTTCCGTAAATAAACATTTTCTTATTCTTCAAATCAAAAACAAGGGAATCGGCAGCTTTGCTGAATATTACGGCATCAACATCGTATTTCCCTTTATTTTTTGCGGTATCGGAAAGTGCGGAAAATGTGTTCTGCGTTGTGGTGGAAGCCGTATCCGTTTGTCCTGCTACGGTCTGAGCGGATATTAAGATAAATATTAAAATAACTAATTTTGAAATTCTCATAAAAACGGTTTATCGAAATTAATATTTATAGAATAACAGAGCCGCAGCGCCTTTTATTCCGGCTTCGTTCTTTAATTTTGAATGCTTCACGATTATACGGCTTTTAAGCGGCATCAATACCCTTTCCAATATTGTGTTTTCAACCGAATCGAAAAGCAATTTTCCGAAACCGGCAACGCCGCCGCCGATTACAACCGTGGGAATATCCAACATATTGATAGCCGAGACCAAACCCAAGCCCAAATAAACTCCAAGTTCCTTTATTTTGTTAATTGCGTACTCGTCGTTCAGTAATGCGGCTTCGTGAATTGTTTTGGGCGTTAAGTTGGAAAAATCATTGTCAACCAATTTATAAATAACCGAACCGGGATATTTTTTAAGTTCTTTTTTAACACTAGCGATTATGTAGTTGTTCCCCAAATAAGCTTCAATACATCCCTTCGAACCGCAATTACATTTGTTACCGTTATAATCGATTGAAATATGCCCGATTTCACCCGCGCCGCCGCCTTCGCCTCTGAACAATTTACGGTTAAAAATTATTCCTCCGCCAACGCCGGTACCAAGCGTAACCATAATAAAACTGTCATACTTTTTCCCGTGCCCGAAAATCAATTCACCGATTGCCGCAGTGTTTGCGTCGTTTTCCACCACTACTTTTTTATCCAAGCGGTTGCGTAAAATTTTTCCGAGATGAACCCTTCCCCAGCCCGGAAAATTCGGGGGATATTCCACGGTTCCTTTCTTAAACGAAATTGTACCGGGCGCGCCAATTCCCACACCTTCGATTTTTCTTCTGGTGTTCTTAAGAATTAAATTCACGCCCTTTTTAATTTCCTTTATTACGGCTTTCGGACCTTTAGACGCATTCGTGGGAAGTGCTATTTTTTTAAGAATTTTTCCTTCGGAATTGACTAATCCGACTTTTATCGAAGTTCCGCCAAGGTCGACGCCCACAACGTATTTCATTTTTCGCTCCTATTTATAAGCATAATCCACAATTGTTAAATCACCGGGATAAGTGATGTTACCTATCGGCGTATCCAACACGGGACGGGCTACTAATTTTATATGCGATGTGGAACCTTTACCTCCGCCGAGTTTAAGCGCAAGGTTTACTATGCTCTCGAGATTCGAGCCGGAGAAAAATTCCATTAAATTTAA
Organism: Melioribacteraceae bacterium; assembly: GCA_027030245.1. GTDB lineage: Bacteria > Bacteroidota > Ignavibacteria > Ignavibacteriales > Melioribacteraceae > BMS3ABIN04. Next base: position 117,872 of record JALVFE010000030.1, on the reverse strand, counting down.
TTTTATGTTAAGCGGAATAAATACTGATTTATTGCCTCCGGGCACCGTAACCGGATTAGTAATATTGCCGGAAATTGTTTCCTTGTCGTCGATAAACAACTTCCACGGAAAAGACACGAGTTTAATATCCGTGGCATTACCTTGAACGGTTTCCGGGTTGGGATTTTTTGCGGAAACGTTTAATGTAAACGTGACCGGTAATTCCCCTTGCGCAACCTGCGAAGTAAGTTTAACCAAATCTAAAGGATTAAAATCGGATAATTTGCTTTTGTTACTAACGGGAATTCCGCTGACCTTGAAATTATTGACAGAATCGAGTTTAAATTTAAGTTTGGACAAATTCATTATCGAATTGTAAATGCCGCATCCCGATAAAAACAAAACAAGTATGCTGAGATAAATCCATTTACGTTTTTTCATATTTGAGATTCCTTAATTTTTTGGATAATAATTTCCGCAATCTTCAATGCGCGTAAGCCGTCTTCACCCGAGACGACTGGTCGCGTATCATTTAAAATTGCATTGACGAACAATTCCAATTCATGTTTCAGAGCGTTTACTTCTTTGTGTTCGGGCTGTTCGTAAATTACCGCTTTTTTCTTTTCGCCCACACCGATTACTCCGAAAGTTAAAAAGTGTTCCACGTTAATATCGTTGGGCGAAATCAATCTGTAAACTTCCGAAACGCCTGTGATGAAATCCAACGCGAAATAAGTGTTGCGCTGAAACATTCTCATCTTCCGCATTTTCTTCTGCGAAATTCTGCTGGCGGTAACGTTTGCCACGGCTCCGTTTTCAAACTCGATACGCGCATTTGCTATATCGATGTTATCGGAAACAACTGCAACTCCGGCAGCGCGGATATCTTTAACTTTGCTTTTAATCAGACTTAAAATTATATCGATATCGTGAATCATCAAATCCAAGACCACGGCAACGTCCGTTCCGCGCGGATTAAACTGCGCGAGCCTGTCGGTCTGGATAAATTTCGGATCGAGATGATATTTTTCCAAAGAGAGCAAAGCGGGATTAAACCGCTCCACATGTCCGACCTGTAATTTCAATTTTTTTTCGGATGCTAATTTTACCAATTCTTCCGCTTCTTCAATCTTGGAAGTTATTGGTTTTTCTATAAACACATGTTTTCCGGCAAGCAAAACTTTTTTACCCGTTTCGTAATGCGAGCTTGTTGTAGTTACTACCGAGACCGCTTCAACTTTGTTAAGCAGATCATCGATAGAGTCGAAAACTTTCACATCAAATTCTTTTCCCACCGATTGCGCAACATCTTTATTTTTATCGTAAATTCCAACCAGTTCGGCTCTCAAAATGTTTTTAAAAAATTTAGTGTGCAGTTTTCCCAAATGCCCCGTACCGATAACACCGATTTTTAACTCTTTCATTTTTCCTGTTCCTAATTTTGCCGGCGTTGAAATGCCGGATTAGCAAATTCAAATTATTTAATTTTATTTTTATAGAAACATACCAAAAAATATATTTTTTAGCATTCGGAGATGAAAATAAATGAATAAACGTATTGGGAACTGATAAATCCGGATAAATTATTCCTGGGATGCAAAATTTTCGTTCCCAACGTTTCGCGTCTTGGGTTTCTTACGTTTTACGGTTGGAAATGGTTAATTGTCACTTGTCATTTGTCACTTGTCACTCGTCATTTGTCATTTGGGATTTGTAATTTGGGATTTCTTTTCCTGTCATTCCGTCCGCCACGGCGGATTATTTCGGGATCTAAAAAGAACTTGCTATTCTATCTCGCAAACGCCATCGGCGTGAAACATTTATAGACCAGCAATAAACTAATTAAACCAAACTCCGTAGGAGTGGCACAAAATCATAACACAAATTTAAGGTGTCACCCCGCTGGGGTTTTAACGTTAAATGGGATTATGAAATTTTAGGGACGCAAGGCTTGCGTCCCTTACGTTTTACGCCTCTTACGTTTTCTACCACAGTGTGGATTGTAGTAGCAGTGATTTTAGAAAGAAATAATGAGATGCCGAACCAAGTTCGGCATGACGGGAAGAAAAACCTGTCATCCCGAACTAGTTTCGGGATCTAAAAAGAACTCTTCATTTTGACCCGCAAACGCCGTATAGTGTGAAATATTTATAGAACTAGTTTTCAACCGGTTAGACCAAACTCCAGAGGAGTGAAACGGAATGTTCATTTCTTTTGTCTTGATACAAAAGAAACGAACCAAAGAAAAAATCAAGGCTGAAAACAATTTGCTAAAATTCTTAGCTACGTAGCTAAAAATAATGAACTCGTCCCGCTATATCTTCCGATATACCGGGACTCAAACAGCATTATTTTTTTAACGCTACTCCGCACGAATTTTTAAATGCAAATTGTTTTAGGCCGTGTTTGGTTCTAATACTTTCGGGTTTTTTGGAATTTGGGATTTGTTATTTGGGATTTCTTTTCCTGTCATCCCGAACTAGTTTCGGGGTTTAAGCAGGAGAACCAGATGCTGAAATGAATTCAGCATGACAGTTAATTAGACTTGTCATCCCGAAATAAGACTCGTCATCCCGAACTAGTTTCGGGATCTAAGTGGGGAAACCAGATGCTGAAACAAGTTCAGCATGACAAAGAACAAAACATGTTATCCTGTCCGCCACGGCGGATAGTTTCGGGATTTAAAAAGAAAGCGTAACTTGAATTAGATGCTGAAATGAATTCAGCATGACAACAAGAAAAACTCGTCATTCCGTCCGACTTCGGCGGATTGTTTCGGAATCTAAGCAGAACCCAAAATTAAAATAAGATGCTGATCCCTAAAGTATTCGGTACGGCATGACGCATTTGATAAACCCCCTACTTCGACATCTTTAAATTTTTAACGGATTAAAACTTCTCAACGATTATATCTCCGCCGGTTGTTTTTGCGGTAAGCGGTTCTTCGCCATTTCCAACTTTTCCGGTAAACGAATATTTCGAAGCTTTTATGTCCTTTACGTTTTCAAGTCCGACCGAAATATCACCACCTACAGTTTTCAAATTGATATCCGCAGAAAAGTCTTCCGGTACTTCAATTCTTATATCACCTCCGCTTGTGTAAAGCTCAATCCCCCGGTTTTCGCCTGTAAATATTAAATTGATATCTCCGCCTGAAGTGCCCGCGTTAACTTTAGCATCGATGTTTTTCATATCGATATCGCCTCCTGAAGTTTTCAGTTTCAGGTCGCCGGAAATATTTTTACAATCAATATCTCCGCCCGAAGTTTTAGCGGAAACTTCTCCTTTAACTCCGTTTATCCTGATATCCCCGCCGGAAGTTTTTGCGCTCACATTCCCGGTAATATTCGCCGCTTTAATATCCCCGCCTGAAGTGGTAAGAACAGCTTCACCAACCAAATCTTTAATTTTTAAGTCCCCGCCCGCAGTTACCAGATTCACGTTGAATTTGCGGGGAACCATTATTTCGTAACGCAATTTTATAGAAGAGAACCAATTAAAAATTGAAGAGCGGTGTTTTTTACCCTTTACTTTTACATATCCCGTGTCACTTTCGAAAGTAAAGTCGAACCTTTTTTTAGCTTGAGAGTTTCCAAATATTTTTACGCCGACTTCATTTTTCCCCCATGTATTTACCATAACGTCGCCGCCGTCGGTAGTAAGAATAAAATCTTTACCCTGACCGATTTTAAAATTTTTCTCGTGCAACAAATCCAAATCGCCCGCAACATTTTCTCGGGGTACAACAAATAACAGCATCAACAACATCATTAAATTTGAAATAAATATCATTTTCGGCTTGTCCATAATTTCACCTCTTTTTTTGTTACAATTATTTAGACTAACCAAACGGTGAAAAGTTCGGTACGGGAACGGATTAATATAAAATTATTATGAATAAATCGTTAGATTTACAAAAAAAAATTTTACGGTTTTATGAATTACTTATATGTCGGTCTGGGAGCCGGATTAGGCGGTGCTTTACGTTATTGGCTTTCTGCTGTTGTTTATAAAATCGTTCCGTCTTATTTCCCTTTCGGAACGCTTGCCGTTAACATATTGGGAAGTTTTATTCTCGGGGTTTTAATTTTCGGTTTAGACGATAAAGAGTTGTTGAGTCCGACATTAAAACTTCTCCTTGCCATAGGTTTTTGCGGAGGATTTACCACCTTTTCAACATTTTCACTTGAAACAGTAAATTTATTAAGGGATTCCGAGTTTCTTTTTGCCGGATTAAATATTATTTTGAATGTTGTTGTTACGATAACAAGCATTTATTTAGCATACATAATAGTGAAATAATTATGGGAATTCACGGCGAAGCAAAACTGTTAAGGATTTTCCTCGGTGAGACCGACAAAATCGGTTCCGTCAACGTTTACGAAAAAATAGTCCGGGAAGCGCGGCAGAAAAATTTAGCCGGTGCAACGGTTTACCGCGGAATTATGGGATTCGGGAAAAACAGCAGAATTCATACATCTAAAATTCTCAGACTTTCCGAAGATTTACCATTGGTAATCGAAATAGTTGACGAAGCTAAAAAAATAGAAGATTTTATTCCTGTCATCGAAGAAATTCTCGACCAAGCAAATTCCGGCGCATTGGTTACGGTGGAAAAAGCCGAAATTATTAAATACTCTACATCAAAAAACAAATCGTCTTAACGTGAACAGAAAAAGCCGGATTTATATAATTTTAATTTGCTTGATGGCATTACATAATCTTTCAGCCCAGCAAAACTACAACGCGCAATTGTTTTGGGAAGATTCCAAAAACATTATATCCAAACCGTTTCATTGGGATTCCGATGATTTGTTAACCTTCGGAAGTCTGGTTGCCGTTACCGCCGGATCGGTTTTCTTGGATAAAGACATAAAAGAATGGGCGAACAACAACGATCAATATAAAAATTCGTTTGCATTCGAGTTCGGAAGGTTTTACGGACAAGGTTATACCGCCGCAATTTTGTCGGGCGGAGCTTACTTAAGCGGATTGATATTCAAAGATAACAAACTGAAAAAAATCGGTTTCGAATTATTTGAGACTTTGGTTTTTGCCGGAGCGTTAACAACAGCAATCAAATATTCTTTCGGGCGCGAACGACCGACAATTGCGAACGACCCGTTCGTATTCGAACCGTTCTCGTTTAAGGGGTTTGATTTCCGTTCATTCAGTTCGGGTCATGCCGCGGTTGCGTTTTCCATTTCGTCGGTGTTAGCCGCAAACGTGGAAAACAATTACCTTAAAGCTTTAATTTTTGTTCCGGCAGTTATTACATCGGTTTCAAGGGTTTATCAAAATTATCATTGGACTTCGGACGTTGTTGCCGGAAGCGCTATCGGTTACTTCATCGGCAGTTACGTTTCTTCGTTACATTCGCCCCGAAAAAACATTTCGGTTTTATTCACGCCGGGGAAAATTTTCCTTTCCGTAAAATTTTGATTTATAAAAAATATTATTTTGAAAATCATTTTAATTAAGCTTTGTTTTCCCTTTGTTCAGATCAACATAAATTATATATCCGGCTAAAAGTCCGATAAGAAGAATTAACGAACCCCATAAAAATTCAGCAAATATAATTTTTCCGATCCCGAACAAGAAGGAATAAACCACAACAATTCCCAAAAACCAATCCAAGAACAATCTTGCGAAACCGGAATCCCCTTTTACAGCCGGAGTGAGTTTTTCGATATGTTTCCAACCGATTCCGCCGGGGTGTGTTCTTTCATAAAATTTTATCAGCTTCGATTCTTCCACGGGTTTGGTGAGATACGTTACAACCAACCAAACCACCGTTGTTCCGAACACGGTAGGATAAAGCGTTATCGGGGATTCCATTCCAAATTGATATTTTGCAACCGGATAAATAATTAACGGAGCAATCATTGCGGAAATTTCCGACCACGCATTAATTCTCCACCAGTACCATCTTAAAATTAAAACGGCACCCATTCCCGCGCTTGCGTTAATAATAAATTCCCACGCTCCGGAAATGGTTGTAAGGAAATATTTCGTTACAATCAATGAAAAAACCGTCATGAAAATAATTCCGATTCTAGATACCAAAACATAATGTTTTTCCGATCCGTCTTTTTTCACGAACCGCCGGTAAAAATCATTTATCAAATATGAAGTTCCCCAATTGAGTTGCGAAGCTATAGTTGACATATAAGCGGCAAGGAAGACAGCAATCAGCAAACCCAACAAACCGCTGGGTAAATACCGCAGCATTAACTTCGGATACATGACTCCCGGATCGACTGTGTTTTCAAAGTTCTCATACATATTTTTAAATTCTTCGGTACGATAAATTTCGTCGTTACTTTTCATTAAATCTTTATTGTTATAAGCTTCAACAACTTTTTCGTACAACTCGGGATTCGAATTTTTAATTACTTCGGTATTTTGGCTTCGCGGCAGAATTACCAATGCGGCAAGAGCAACAATTATCCACGGCCAAGGACGCAAAGCATAATGCGCAATTGTAAACCAGAGAGTAGCAAGCACGCTATGTTTTTCATCTTTGGCCGACATCATCCGTTGAGCGACATAACCGCCACCGCCCGGATCGGCACCAGGATACCAACTCGACCACCATTGCAATCCGATATGCGCAAAGAAAGCACCAACGGAAATTGCCAAAGCCCCGCCGGTTATCCCTTCCGCCGTAACGTCTCCGATGCGGGGAAAAAACTCCAGAATTTGGGGTGCCAGTTTTTCCTTAAGCGAAACGATACCGCCGACTTGCGGAATTTGAACCACCAAAATTGCAAGAATGATGCAACCGAGCATCGCAAAAACAAATTGGAAACTGTCGGTTCGTGCGGTTCCCAACAAACCGGAAGCGGATGCATATATTCCGATTATAACGGCGGAAATAACAACGAGTAAAAATGGATTGAAATCCGGAATGGTAACAAGAAAAATTTTCTCCATCGCTTTGTTCACCCAACCCATAACAATTGCGTTCATGAAAAGTCCGAGATACAAAGCCCTGAACCCGCGCAACGCCGCCGCGGCTTTACCGGAATAGCGGAGCTCTACAAATTCCACATCCGTCATTATTTTAGCACGGCGCCAAAGTTTTGCGAAGAAGAAAACCGTAAGCATACCGCCGATGGCAAGGTTCCACCAAAGCCAATTACCGGCAATTCCGTTTCTTGCTACAAGTTCGGTAACGGCAAGCGGAGTATCGGCGGCAAAAGTCGTTGCCACCATTGCGGTTCCGGCAATGTACCAAGGCATATTTCTACCGGAAAGAAAAAACTCTCCTGTATCTTTCCCCGCACGCTTCGAATAATATGCGGCTATTCCGAAAATGACGATGAAGAAAGAAATTATTACCGTAAGATCGAGATAATTAATTTGCTGCATTTTTAATCCTTTTGTTGGGTGACATACTTGACTAATTTTTCAATTGCGCTTACTATCATCAATTCGGTTTGTGCGACCGGCTCTTTTGCATGTTCGATTATGCCAAGCGCTTTCTCTTTCCAGTTTTCCGGCGGGTCAATTTTGTTTATCATAAAATTGATTGCATCGAGACCGGTTTCCGAAACTTTTTTCAGGTTTTCCGATTGCGGAAGAATTTCTTTCAAAGCCGGATTACTCTTTATCACTCCGGTCAACTTTGAATGATTTGCTTTCCATAATTTCAAACGGGATATTATTTCGTCTTTCAAAACTGTATTGCCGTTATGGATAAATTCATCGACGTTCCTTCTAAATAGCCTTGCGGTTTTTGCATCCGGTCGAGCAGCATCTACCACGCGGGTTAAAGGCGACTGTTGGGTATGTTTTCTTAATCTGTTGCGATTATAATTTTTTACCGGTTCCAAAACATCAACCAGAATTTTTAAATGTTTTATGTCGCGGCTGTTTGCGAGCCGGCGCAACATCATTGCATAATTTTTAATATGAGTTAAACCGAGTTCTTCGAGTTGCAGACTTACGACATCCAATCTGCGGTACATATCTTCCACGTCTTTAATATTTTGCGGCGACCAAAATCTTTCGGCTATTGCGGCAGTGCGCGGCCAAATTCTTGAATCGATTGTTTCGGGAGAGACGAATTCGCTCCACATAGTAGCTTCCCCGCCGAGCACATATCTTTTTTCCTCAGCGGTTAAATCCGCATTTTCCGAAAGCGGATCGTTAAGATAATGAACTTCCGCCGGTTGAATCAAATCAATATAATAACCGTTTGAAAGGATAACATTGTAACCGGATTTCGCCGCATTTATTAAATACTCTTTTCCGCGCCACGATTGTATTACAATATTTTCCTGAATACCGGGATGTAAAATTTCATCCCAACCGACCATTTTTTTGTTGTACTTTTTTAAGATTCCGGCAATCCTTGTATTAAAATAAGCTTGCAATTCCCCCGTTGTTTCGAGACCTTTCTCTTTCATGAATTCTTGAATGCGTTCGTTTGCGCGCCATTGATTTCCGTTATTTTCGTCTCCGCCAATATGAATGTAGTCGTCCGGGAAAAGCTTTGCCATTTCATTAAAAAAAGCATCGAAAAATTCGTAAGTTTTTTTTTGGGTGGGATCGAACACCGGATCGAAAATTCCCCATTCCCGTTGAAGTTTATAGGGACCGGGCAGACTTGCATATTCCGGATAAGCAACAAGCCAACTTGTTGCGTGACCGGGAATATCGAATTCCGGTATTACGCGGATTCCCCTTTCGTCCGCGTAACGTATAATGTTTTTTATCTGCTCTTGAGTAAAATATAATCCGTCCGATGCCAAAGTATGAAGTTTGGGAAAAGTTTTGCATTCTATTCTGAAACCTTGGTCATCGCTAAGATGAAGATGCAATACATTCATTTTAACCGCAGCCATCGCATCCAGATTTCTGTAAATAACATCTTCCGGCATAAAGTGACGGCAAACGTCAATCATCAATCCCCGCCATTTAAATCGGGGCGAATCTTCTATTTCAACATTTTGAAAAAAATATCGGGTGGAATCCCTATCCAATAATTGAAGTAACGTTTCCAATCCCCTTAATATTCCGATATCGGTTCCGGCAGAAAGAAATATTTTATCCTTTTTTATTTTAAGATTATATGATTCGTCCGGAAAGTTATTTAAAGAAACGGATTTTTCAAACGAAATCAAAACATCGGCGGAATCGCCGCTTTTTACCTTTTGCACGAAAGGATACACCAAAAACAATCCGGTTCTTCCCGACAAACGGCTTAAAAAACGATTAGCATATTTATTAACGCGGGTGGAATTCCCTTTTACAATCCCGACTTTTAATGAATCCGTAATTTCGAATTTTCCGGGAAGTAAGTTAACTTTTGCCGGAACGGGTATCAGGTTTAATTTTGCGGATTGAGCAAAGTGTAAATTCATTGCAAACAGGAAGAAAAATATAAACCGGATATTTACTATCATTGTTTGTTATAAATTGTGAAAAACAAAACGACTTGATTCGGAAATTAGCAAAAAAAATTATAAAAAAGCTGCCCGGAAAGGCAGCTTAATTTTTTGTAACGGGTTGAAGCAAATTTTACAGTTCTTTTAATTCGTTAACAAGTTTGTTAATCGCTTCTTTAGCATCTCCGAAATACATCAATGTATTCGGATAGTAAAACAGTTCGTTGCTAATTCCCGCATAACCGACATTCAATGAACGTTTATTAACAATAACCGTTTTGGCATAATCTACATTCAAAATCGGCATACCGTAAATTGGACTGCTCGGATCGTTTCGCGCGGCGGGGTTAACAACATCGTTAGCGCCTACGACGAATACTACATCCGTATTCGGGAAATCGTCGTTAATATCTTCCATCGCATAAAGTTTATCGTAAGGTACTTGGGCTTCGGCAAGAAGCACGTTCATGTGTCCGGGCATTCTTCCCGCAACGGGATGGATGGCAAACCTTACGTTAATTCCTTTGCTCTCGAGAACGTTCATCAAATCCCTAACCGCGTGTTGGGCTTGAGCAACCGCCATTCCGTAACCGGGCACGATGATAACGCTTTGTGCAGCGTCGAAAATCATCGCTGCTTCTTCCGCGTCAACGGATTTTACGTCGCCTTTATGCGCATCGGCGCCTCCGGCAGCAGCTGCGCCACCGGCTCCGGCAGTTTCCCAACCGCCTAAAACAACGTTCATTAACGAACGATTCATTCCTTTGCACATTATAATTGTAAGTATAATACCGGAAGCTCCGACCAAAGCGCCGGCAATTATTAACATATTGTTTTGCAATACAAAACCCGTCATCGATGCTGCAAGTCCGGAATAAGAATTAAGCAAAGAAATAGCAACAGGCATATCCGCACCGCCGATGGGCAAAACCAAAAGAACACCGAGTATCAACGAGACAATACCGATACCGATTAGCATATCCGTTTTCGACGGATCAAGAATTACCATAACTCCGGCTACCAGGACCGCAACAAGTAACAATGCGTTCAACGGATGTTGACCGGGATATTTTACAACTTTTCCTGTAACCAAACCTTGCAACTTACCAAACGCAATTAAAGAACCGGTAAAGGTAACGGCACCGATTAAAACCGAAAGAACAATTGTTACCGATGTTGCCGCTTGAATTACCGGGCCGGTGGTGTTGAGTATATGATAATATTCGGCAAAAGCCACCAACATCGAAGCGCCGCCGCCGAAACCGTTTAACAATCCCACCATTTGCGGCATTCCGGTCATCGGAACCTTAACTGCCATTAGAGCGCCTATTGCCGCTCCGATAATCAATCCGATAATAATATACTCGAATGTTAAAACCCTTTGATCGAATAATGTAACTACGACTGCCAACAACATACCCAAAGACGAGAGCATGTTACCTTGCCGTGCGGTTTTCGGGGAACTTAATCTTTTAATCCCAAAAATAAATAGTATGGACGCAATCAGGTAAACTATATAAGTTATTGTTTGCATAATTCACTCTCACTTCTTTTTGAACATTTTTAACATTCTGTCGGTTACCAAATAACCGCCGACCACATTTATTGTTGCAAATATTAAAGCGATTAATCCGAGTATTGTGCTTATCGTAAATTCTTCCAATCCGGCACTAAGCAAAGCACCTACAATTGTTATCCCGGAAATCGCATTGGAACCCGACATAAGCGGAGTGTGGAGCGTTGGCGGAACTTTGGTAATCAGCTCGAATCCGACGAATATCGCCAAAACGAAAACGTAAATCAGCATAATTAATTCGTGTGCTTCCATATCATCCTCTTTTTTAATTAAACTTTATTGCTATGTTAAAAGGCTTTTAATTCTTTCATTAATTATTTCGCTGTTGTGACAAATAAGAGCGCCTTGAACAATTTCATCTTCCATATCCAATTCCATTTTACCCTCTTTCGAAATATGCTCGAGTAACGCAAGCAGGTTTTTGGCGTACATTTCGCTCGCGTTCGTCGGTACCAAACTCGGCAAGTTCGGTTCACCGATAATAGTTACGTTATATTTTTTCACCGTTTTACCTTTTTCGCTCAACTCACAATTACCGCCGAATTCCACAGCCATATCCAATACAACCGAACCGGGACGCATATTCTTTACCATTTCTTCCGTAACAAGGACGGGAGCTTTTTTACCCGGCACCAAAGCGGTTGTAATTACTATATCGGCTTGCGTAATATGTTTGAAGATTAATTCTTTTTGCTTTCTTAAAAATTCTTCCGAAGCTTCTTTTGCGTAACCGCCTTCGTCTTGCATATCTTCATCTGTTTCAACCTCGATGAACCTTCCGCCCAGACTTTGCACTTCCTCTTTTACTTGCGGACGGATATCTGAAACTTCAACTATGGCTCCAAGCCGGCGTGCTGTACCGAGAGCTTGCAATCCGGCAACGCCAGCGCCCATAATAACCACTTTCGCCGGTTGAATCGTTCCGGCTGCGGTCATCATAAGCGGAAAGATTTTACCGAGTACATTTGCCGTCATTATAACCGATTTGTAACCGGCAATATTCGCTTGCGAGCTCAAGGCATCCATCTTTTGAGCTAGGGTTGTTCTGGGAATCATATCCATGGAAATAACGTCGATTCCTTTCTCCGCGCATTGTTTGGCAACTTGCGGGTAATGTAAAGCGTACATAAAAGTGATTAACATCGTGCCGCTTTTCATCATTTCGATTTCGTGTTTACCGGTCGCCGGATGTTCCATCGGTCTTTGTACTTTTAATATAATATCCGCATTTGAGTACAATTCCTGAACATCACCCAAAACTTTAGCTCCGGCATTAGTGTATTCTTCGTCCGTAAATCCCGCATTAAGTCCGGCATTACTTTCCACTTGAACTTCGAAGCCCTTCTTAATTAATTTTCCCGCAACATCCGGAGTTACCGCAACACGATTTTCGCCTTCCATTATTTCTTTAGGAACTGAAATAACCACTACGCGTCTCCTATTATTTTATTTTTTGAATTTTTGTATTTACGTGTTTTATAAACTTCGTGGGTTAAGTTGTTTTCTCGGTGAGTAATAAAGTGGGATATGAATTTAACTTTCAACATAAACCGGTATTTAATTTTAGAAAGTTGACGTCCATAAAATAAAAAAATCGCATCAAAAAGAAAAAGATTTTAAAAAAAATTTTAAGATATTTTTATCCCTTTAAGACACTTTCCCAAAAACTTTCATTTTTATTTTTTCTTGGGACGCCTTGCATTTTTGCTGCCGGTCTTCTTCACCTTTTTCTGATTGTTTTTCCTTTTTGTCCCGAGTTTAAAATTCTTAGTTAATTCATCCAGCTTGTAACCCGAATTTATAGATGTCTGTTTCAAGAAATCGTAAAGGTAAAACGATTTTGCGAAAAGCAAGATTATCCGCAGTTCCAACGGCTCGATTTGTTCCAATTCTTTTTTGGTGTGATCGGTTATTCGCAGTTTCGATAATTCGTCTTCGTTTTTTATGCTGTAACTACATACAGTTATGGAATACAACCAGTTCAGAAGTTCTTCGAATCTTTCTTTACTGTAATAAACAATTCCTTCGTATTCGTTTACGTTAATAAATTGCCGGACGTCGTTATCTTCAAGAATTTGCAATATCAATTTGCCTTTGTGTTCCTGCCATATTTTTCGTTCTTTTGCTATACTGCTTTTTAGCGATATCTTATCAAAAAGCTCTTCCACGTTGAACAAATCACTGTTATATTTTAACAAGATGTTCAAAAGCAGAATATCCCGGTAAATTTCATTTTCGCCTTTGCCGATACGCGCAAGTAAATTTTTAACCGGCTTGCCCAGTAACAGTTTTTCGTATTCGCTTTCGTTCTTTTTCAATACATCCGAAATAAAATCTCTAATCTTTTTAATAATCAAAAACATCAAAAGTATAATTGCATTTTCAAAATAATTGGCATGACGCGAAATAACCAAAGCTTTCGGTAAACTAACAAGTCTGATTTTCCTTTTAATAACCGATTCCTTTTCGATTAACGGGTTTACCAGATGAAGACCGCGTAAACAATGTTCGAAATCTTTCACATACGGCGAAAGATCAACCGTGGTTTTATAATAATCCGTAATCGATTTCAGCAGTAGATAAAATTTGTTTTTAAGGAACTTAATGTTATCGTCTTCCTTCTTAAGTTCGAAATCGGACAACACGAGATTCTCAACAAAATTTTCGAAAGAATGCCCGGAAAAAATATTCTCAAAGGCGGTGTGCACGGGAGTAAGGTTAATTTCGTGTAAAGCAAATTCTATGTTGGGAACACCGTTTCCTTTCAACGATTCAGCAAGTTGCGCATACTCGCCGGTAGAATCGAAAACTTCTTTGAATTCCCAAAATACGCGGTATTCGAACCCGTTCAGGTGAATCCGGAAACCTTCTTCCAGTATTTCCCTTCCCGACTTTATGTAATAAAGTTTTGAGTTGTTATCCCTGTAGATGTAATAATATTTTTCTTTCGCCGTTATATTAAGAAGTTCTATTAATGTTTTCGTTCTTAATTTTTTCTCATTGTTTTTTCCCCTGACAATCTTCGGAACAGAACGGTAGATTTTCCCGCTAACCGAATTATAATGGTTGTTATAAAATACCAAAGCCTTCTCGTTTCCGTAGCTGTTAAAATATGCGAAAACATTGTCTACAATTTTTCCCCTAAAATCGGAAAATTCGAAATACCAGAAATTCTCCACTTCGCTGAACACATAGCGCTTAGCCATCAAAGAAAAAATTTCGTGTTCGTGTTTTTTTATTAAATGCTTGTTAGGGGTTTCCTGGTAATATGCCCTTTTGTATTCCATGCCGTATTTTTCAGTGAAACCTTCGATTTGTCCGTGAGCGAACATCGGAAGACCGGGCAGGGTTACCATCATCGTTGCAACGCCGAAATATTTATCGGAAGAACCGAATTGGTTGATTGCGGTTTCCTCATCGGGATTACTCATAAAATTAACGTACCTTTTAAGAATTTCCGGCTCGTATTCAAGCGTATTGGTAATAAGTTTTTTGTATTTATAATTTTCTTCGTTTTTAAGCATGTTCATAAAAGCGCTGTTGTACACGCGGTGCATTCCCAAAGTTCTAACGAAGTAACCTTCCATAAGCCAAAAAGCTTCGGCAAGCAAAAGAGTATCGGGCATTTCATCATTAATTCTATCGACCACTTCCCGCCAGAATTCTTTCGGGAAAAGAGCGTCAAATTCCTCTTTCGTCATCGCATAATCGGCTCTCGAAGGAATATCGCCTCCCGTTCCGGGTTGCGGATACCAAAGTCGCGCGAAATGTTTTTTCGTCAGAGTCATCGCCGCATCAAATCTGATGATAGAAAACTTCTTCGCCACCTCGAATATTTTTTCGATTACCGCTTCGCGCACTTCTTCCTTTAACATGTCGAGTTGTGCGGTATCGTTCCACGGCATATTCGTTCCGTCGTTTCCGTGATAAATGTAGCGAACTTCACCGGTCGCATTATCAATCCTTTGAAATACAACGGCGGCGTCGGTTCTTTCGTAATAGCTGTCCTCAATTCTTATTTGAATTCGCGGATCGTCGGATAAATCATCCTTGGTAAATTTATAGTTCGGGAATGGCGGTTCGTCGGTCTGAATAAAATACTCGGGATGTTCCACAACCCATTTGGAATAAATCCCCGTATGGTTCGGAACCATATCGCTTGCAAGGCGGATACCTTTCTCTTCCGCCCTTTTGTTTAAATTCCGGTATGCCTCTTCGCCGCCTAAATCTTCCGCAATGATGTAATCGTATAAAGAATAAGCGGAAGCCACCGCATCGGTATTGCCCATCAAATGTTTGATTTTTTTTGAAGCGGAACTTCTTTCCCAAATACCGATTAACCAAAGTGCGTTAATGTTCCACTTTTTCAATTGCTCCAATTCTTCGTCGGGAACTTCATCCAGTCTTCTTATTTCCCTCCCGTACTTTTTCGATAATTGGTCAAGCCACACGTAAGTGTTTTTCGCAATCATCACAACGTTCGGCATCCAATTCAAATCGGGAGTGAATTTTTCCGGCTCTTCGTACTCTTCGAAGATATCGAGTGCAAATTTGTAATGCGATTTTCCCAGTGTGAGTTTTTCGTATTCTTCTTCAATCGACTTGGGTTTATAATGCGGTACGATTGTGGGAGCTCCGCCAGGCGCGCCGCCCGGATTATCAAAATTAATTACTACATCCTCTTTCATTAAATCCTGACTTTGCAAAATCCGACGGATAACAATGTCGCCTAATATCGGTTTCCAATAATTCTGCAAAAATCTCAATTGCTCCCATAAACTTCCGGGATGTTGCAATATCGGTTCTTTTAACAAATCGAAAACGGATTTCCCCATCAGGACAAAGGGAGTTTCTTTTTTGAAAAATTCCTCGAGTTCACGGATTGTTTGTTTGTAAGATTCTTTTTTATCAAGATAATTCTCGTCGAAAAATTCTTTTAAGTTTTTGTTTGCGGGATTAATATTCGATAAATAGAGAAGAATTAACTCCTCAATAGCAATTTCTTTATTCGGTTTTCCTTCCGTCGATTCGGTCAAATATTGATTCGGACTGATTTTATTCCGGTAAACATCCAAAGGCGGAAAGACCGTAATAAACTCAAGCAGAAGTTCATCCAATTCCTTTTCGCTCAACTTATCTTTCAGATTTTTTATGGCTTTACCGAAAACGCCCGGATTATATTTTGTTTCGTATTCCCTTAGAACGTAATGAAAAATTTCGTCTATCAGACCCGCGGCATTTACTTCACCGATTCTCAATTTTGAATTTTCGTCACGGTGCATATTAATTTTGTTAACAAATTTTCTTACCGCCGCGAAATTGGCAAAAACCACATTACCGGAAATGGAAAAAAATTCATCACCGATTTGATACTTCCGTCTGATTTTGTCGGCTATATGAAATTCGAATTTTAATTTAGAGCCGGGAGAATTAGTAGATTTGCTATTCATTTTTTATCCGGAAAATTTGAGAATACATTTGATAGAAATTTTTTATCCCAAAATACTCATTTATAAATAGAATAATAAATTAACAAAATTTTTCACTACGGTAAATTTTTAAATTCCGTTTGCCGATAAGATTTACTTTGTTTGTTTATTTTTGTTACTTTTCTTTTTTTAAAATAATAAATTAAAAATTTCCGAAGCTGAGATGAGCATTACCCCGTTAATGACACAATACGCAAAAATCAAGCAAGAATACCCGGGCACAATTCTGCTGTTCAGGGTCGGGGATTTTTTCGAAACTTTTGAAGAAGACGCTAAAACCGCTTCCAAAGTTTTGGGAATAACATTAACGAAACGCTCGAACGGCAAAGCGGGCGAAGTTCCTCTTGCCGGGTTTCCTCATCACGCTTTGGATACTTACCTTCCGAAACTTGTTAAAGCGGGATATAAAGTTGCCGTTTGCGAGCAGGTCGAAAATCCCAAGTTTGCCAAAGGAATCGTTAAACGCGAAGTTGTGGAAGTTGTTACACCGGGTGTGGCATTCTCCGATAAATTACTCGATCATACGAAAAACAATTATCTAATGTCCGTTTACCTTGATAAAAACCTTGCCGGTATTTCATTTACGGATGTTTCCACGGGCGAATTTTACGTTTACGAAGTTCCGACCGGCGAATTGGAAAGCCAGTTGGGTTTGATAAATCCGTCGGAAGTTTTAATTCCCAAAAAACAAAAATTTTTACTTGAAGATACTTTCAGGAAAACATATTCCAAAATTTACGTTACAAAAGTGGACGACTGGATTTACAACGAAGATTATGCCAAAGATTTAATTTTATCACAATTTCAAATAAAAACACTTAAAGGATTCGGCATAGAAAATTTCTCTGCGGGAATAATCGCCGCCGGCGCTGTTCTTAATTATTTGAAGGAAACACAGAAATCGAACCTTTCGCATATCACCAAAATTTCCAAATACAATCCGCACGATTATATGATTTTGGATTGGTCGACCAAACGGAATTTGGAAATTACTTTTACAATGCAAGAAGGCGCGCGCGAAGGTTCGCTTATTTCCATTCTGGATAAAACGGACACACCGATGGGCAGCAGGTTGCTCAAAAAGTGGATATCCGCCCCGTTGATTAAACTCGAACCGATTTTACAAAGACAAAAAGGCGTCGAAAGTTTATTCGAAAACAAAGTTGTACGGAAAAATCTTCACTCTGAATTAAAAGAAATCGGCGACTTGGAAAGATTAATTTCCAAAGTAAGCACCGGAAGAATAAATCCGCGCGAATTGAATTACCTTAAAAGTTCGCTTAAAAAAATTCCGCTTATCAAACAAATACTCGATCAAATCGGTTCGGATGCAATAACCACGATAAAAGAGAAATTAAACGACCTTGACGATATAGTCGAATTGATTGAAATCTCCGTATCGGACGATCCGCCGTTGAATATAAACGACGGTTACGTAATCCGCGAAGGTTACAGCGATGAACTTGACGAACTCCGCGATCTTTCCAAGAACGCTAAAAACTGGATTGCGAATCTTCAAAAAACCGAAAGGGAAAAAACAAACATCCCTTCGCTCAAAGTAAGTTATAATAAGGTTTTCGGTTACTACATCGAAATAAGTAATGCACATAAAGACAAAGTACCGGAAAATTACATCCGCAAGCAAACCCTTGTAAACAGCGAGCGGTATATTACTCCGGAGCTGAAAGATTACGAAGATAAAATACTAAACGCCGAAGAAAAAATTTACGATCTTGAATTCCGTATATTCGACGAAATACGTAAACGGGTTGCCACAAAAGCGCAGGCAATTCAAGAAAACGCAAAATTAATTGCCATGCTCGACTGCTACAATTCGCTTGCGGAATGCGCCGAACAATACAATTACACGAAACCGGAAATTGATACATCAGACCTAATTGAAATAGAAAACGGTCGCCACCCGGTTGTGGAAAGGATACTGCCGCCTGGCGAGAAATTCACTCCAAACGATTGTAAAATGAGCAACTCGGATACGCAAATAATTATTTTAACCGGACCGAATATGGCGGGTAAGTCGGTTTACCTGCGGCAAACAGGTTTAATTGTTCTGCTCGCGCAAATCGGCTCTTACGTACCGGCAAGCAAAGCAAGAATCGGTTTGGTCGATAAAATTTTCACCCGCGTTGGAGCAAGCGATAATATTTCCGCAGGCGAAAGCACTTTCCTTGTGGAGATGCAAGAAGCGGCAAACATTCTTAACAACACTACCCGGAAAAGCTTGATTTTATTGGACGAAATCGGAAGGGGTACAAGTACGTTCGACGGAATTTCGATTGCTTGGGCAATTACAGAATACTTGCATGAAAACCCCGATGTTGCCGCCAAAACATTATTTGCAACACATTACCACGAATTGAACGAGATGGCGGAGATTTTCCCGCGTATTAAAAATTTTAAAGTTGAAGTAAGGGAATACGGCGATAAAGTTATTTTTCTGCATAAAGTAACTCCGGGCGGTGCCGACCACAGTTACGGAATTCAAGTAGGACAAATGGCGGGATTGCCTTTGCCGGTTACAAAAAGGGCAAAAGAGATTTTACAAAATCTGGAAGGCAAAGAATTAACGCCAATGGAAGTTAAAAAAGCGAAGTTATCAAAAATAAAAAGGGAACAAGATTTACAAATAAATCTCTTTGAATTTAAAGACGACGAATTAAGAAAAGAAATTTCCGATATCCCGATAAACGAACTTACGCCGATTGACGCATTAAACAAATTAAACGAGTTGAAAAAGAAAATTTCATCCGACGATAAATAAAGCTGAGAGTAGGACAATGAAACCACTTAAAAACATCAGGTTTTTAACTGCACTTTTATTATTGTTCGCTTTTCTTGTTTCCGGTTGTAACAAATACACTCCCGAACAAGAAGAGTATATCAAAAGAATTGAAGCGCTGAGAAAACAAAAAAATTTAAGTTTTCTTCAAGACCCGCAATCACCGTTTAACCAAGACCCGAAAGCGGTTTTTCATCCTTTGAACTATTATGATGTAAATCCCGAATTTGTTTTCAAAAGTAAATTAATCGAATACGAGCACAAAGATACGGTAACCATTTTCGGCACCAAAGGCGAAGAAAGAAAAGCCGTGCGTTACGGTTATTTACCTTTTACTTACAAAGGCAAGCAATACAAACTTAACGTTTACGAAAACGACGAGGGAAACGGACAAAAATATTATGCAATCTGGTTTACCGATAGAACAACAAACAAAGAAACGTACGGCGTGGGAAGATATTTAAAATTTTCGTTGAATAGTGATCCAAATCACGAATATATTATAGATTTTAACTTAGCTTTTAATCCCTTTTGTGCTTACAGCGCTAATTACACTTGTGCGATACCGACGAAAGAGGATTACATCGACCTTGCAATAGAAGCAGGCGAAAAAAAATTTCACGATTAAAGAAAGGGAGATAGAAGTGGTAATCATATTAGAAAATAACGCTACAGAAAAACAAATAGATAATGTAGTTAAGCATCTTGAAGATTACGGCTTTCAAGTACATAAATCGGAAGGCGTTCAAAGAACGATTTTAGGAGCTATCGGGGTAAAACCCGATTTCGATGTTCGCAAAATAAAAATTCTTGAAGGCGTTGCGGATGTTTACAGGGTAACCGCACCATACAAACTTGCCAGCCGGAGTTTTAAAGAAGATAACACGATTATCAATATTAAAGGTTATGAAATCGGGAATAACCATATTACACTGATGATCGGTCCTTGTTCGGTGGAAAGCGAAGAACAGATTTTTACGTTGGCTAAAGTCGTTGCAGAATCGGGTGCCAAAATTCTGCGGGGCGGCGCATTCAAACCCCGTTCTTCACCTTATTCATTTCAAGGTTTGGGAGAAGAAGGCTTAAAACTCTTGCGTGCCGCGGCTGACGAATACGATCTTCTCGTAATTACCGAAGTGATGCAGATTCAGCACATCGATTTGATTTATAAATACGCTGATATTTTTCAAGTCGGCGCGCGGAACATGCAAAACTTTCCGCTACTTAAAGAGTTGGGGAAAACCGATAAACCCGTAATGTTAAAACGCGGACTTTCCGCGCTAATCGAGGAATGGCTAATGTCTGCAGAATATATTTTGTCGGAAGGAAATAAAGACGTAATTTTGTGCGAACGCGGAATAAGAACATTCGAGAAATATACCAGAAATACATTCGATCTTTCCGCTATTCCGATAGTCCACAAGAAAAGTCACCTGCCGGTTATAGCAGATCCTTCGCATGCAACCGGATTAAGGGATCAAGTGGCGCCTATGGCAAGGGCTGCGGTCGCAGCGGGTGCTGACGGATTGATGATTGAAATACATCACGATCCCGAAAACGCTTTATCGGACGGACCCCAAGCAATGCTGCCCGATGAATATTTGAGATTGATTGACGAACTAAGAGTTATCGCTAACGCTATCGGAAGACAACTTTAATTTTATTTGCCGAAAATTTATTACGGCGGTACCTTGAGAATTAAAAGTATTTCAATTATCGGTTTGGGTTTAATCGGCGGTTCGATTGCAAAAGCATTACGCAACAGCGGACTGCAGATTGAAATAAACGCCTTTGACAGAGACGATACGCTCAATACCGCCATTTCGGAAAACGTAATCGATAAAAAGTTAAGCGGTTACGAAGATGCTTTGAATTCCGATTTGATATTCTTATGCCTGCCTATCAAATCCGCACTGGATGTTTTCATGCAACTTGTTCCCAAACTCGGGAATAATATTCTTACCGATGTATGCAGCGTAAAATTGGTTTTCCAAGAACATTGGGAAAAATTAAATACCGGCAAGGGAATTTACATTGGCGGACATCCGATGACCGGGAAAGAAAAAGCAGGTTACCGGAACTCCGATCCCCTTTTGTTCGAAAATACGACTTATATTTTAACCCAAGATTTGAAAAACCGTCCGGAGCTTGAAGATTTCCGGAAAATTATAGAAGCGCTCGGGGCTAATATTTTATACATTCCCCCAAAACAACACGACGTAATTGCGGCAAGCGTCAGTCACCTACCGCAATTAACAGCCGTAGCCCTTGTAAATACTGCGTCTTTGAAAACGGAGAACTATAATTTTTTAGACCTTGCGGCTGGCGGGTTCAGGGACATGACTCGCATTGCATCGAGTGATTTTGCCATTTGGGAATCGATTATTTCAACCAACCGGAAACAAATTTTAACCGCACTGGAAAAATTTTCTTTTGAAATAGATAAGTTGATTAAATGGATTTCCGGTAACAAAATTCCGGAGCTGGCAAATTACTTTAGCGAAGCAAGGAAAAACCGGGATGAAATTCCGCAAAACACAAAAGGATTTTTAACCCCCGTTTATGATATTTTTATATTCGTGGAAGACAAACCCGGAATGATAAGTAAAATTTCCACTGCGCTTTACGAAAACGGAATTAACATCAAAGACATTGAACTGTTAAAAATCCGCGAAGGCACCGGCGGCACCTTCCGTTTATCGTTCGAATCTTCGGAAGAAGCAAGTAAAGCCAAAGCCGTTATTAAAGAAACCGGATTTAAGGTGAGCGAGTAAACAAAGAAAATTACTGCAGAAAAAATTAACTGAAAATTTTATATATTTTGTATAAGAAAAGAAGGTTAACTAACTTACTATTTTTATAAAATCACAAATTGCAATATGAACAATACATTATTTTCGTTAATCGATTCGGAAACAGAGTATCGAATTATTAATGCCGATGCTTATGAGACTATAAAAACATTTGACGATTCTACTTTCGATTTAATAATTACGTCCCCGCCGTATAATATAGGGAAATCTTACGAAACAAAAACATCAATCGAAAAATATTTGTCAATTCAAGAAAAAATTATAAAAGAATTAATCAGGGTTCTATCGGATAAAGGCAGCATTTGTTGGCAAGTTGGGAATTATGTTGAAAAAGGTGAGATTTTCCCATTGGATATTTTTTATTATCAAATATTTAAAAAATTTAACTTAAAACTAAGGAACAGGATTATTTGGCACTTCGGCCACGGACTACATGCATCCAAAAGATTTTCCGGAAGATATGAAACTATCTTGTGGTTTACTAAAAGTGATGAATATATTTTTAATCTGGATGATGTCAGGGTTCCTTCAAAATATCCAGGCAAAAGACATTTTAAAGGACCCAACAAAGGAAAATTATCCGGTAATCCCAAAGGTAAAAATCCGTCTGATATTTGGGAAATTGTGATAAAAGATTGGGAAAAATCATTGTGGGATATCCCCAACGTAAAATCAAATCATCCGGAAAAAACAAGTCATCCGGCTCAATTCCCAATAGAATTAGTTGAAAGATGCGTTTTGGCACTTACAAATAAAGGTTCATGGGTTTTGGATCCTTTTGCGGGAGTTGGTTCTTCGGTAATTGCCGCTATAAAAAATAACCGTAATGCCGTTGGGATTGAAAAAGAAAAAGAATATTGTATTATTGCTCAAGACAGAGTCAACAAATTTTTAAACGGAGAACTCAAAATCCGACCCATTAATAAACCAATCTATCAACCCTCGAAAAGAGAAAAAAGCGCACAATTTCCCGATGAGTGGAAACAATTAAGTCTGCACGAAAAATGAAAATATCCAAAAAATATTCACATTTGAACGGGGAAGAATATTTAATTGTTCACCATAAAAAATTATACAACGAAATTATAAATGTAATTAAAAGTATTGATGCTGATAAGTTGAAGGTGAAAATCAGTAAAGAAAAAAATATGGTGAACAAAAAATTGTTCAGTCCAGTTCATTTGAACAAGGAATTTAATTCAAAGTTCAGAAATTTAGGTTGGCAAGAATCGAGATATTCTTATTATATAACTTTAAACCGTGAGCTTATGGAAAAAAGCATTTTACTTTCAGCAAAAGAACAAAAGAAATTTCTATTGGAACACGGTGAAAAGAATCCTATTTTCAGTTATAATCAAACCGATTTTGTAAAAGACAAGGTTGCAATTGAAGTTCAATTCGGGAAATATTCTTTTGTCGCTTACGATCTTTTTGTTAAGCACATGTTGTTTTATTCAGGTGGAGTAATAAACTTAGGCATTGAAATATTACCAACGAAAAAAATGCAATCTGAAATGTCCAGCGGAATTGCTTATTTTGAAGGTGAAGTCTATAACGTTATGAGGCACGGTAGAAATAACCCGCCGGTTCCTTTGCTGATTTTGGGAATCGAACCTTAATTTTATTCCTAAATAATATTTCATTTTTTATTCATTCAAGTCATTTATTTGCCAATCATAAATTATTTATCTATCTTGTTTTCAAATCACTGTTTAACCGAAAGGAAACGAATTGAAATTTCTTATTACCGGGGCAACCGGATTTTTAGGAAGCCGAATAGCGGAAATGTTGGTAGAAAAAAATCACGAGGTTATTGCACTTGTGCGCAATCCGGATAAAGCCGCCAAACTGAAAAAATCGGGAATAACAATAGCAATTGGAGACATAAAGGGACAAGGAAAGCATGAGGGAACCGATGAAAGATACCGACGGCGTTTTTCATGTTGCCGCTTGGTATAAAATCGGCGCCCGCGATAAATCGCCCGCATGGGAAATTAATGTTAACGGCACACGCAATGTTTTGGAGTTGATGCGTGAATTGAAAATTCCCAAAGGAGTTTACACAAGTACGCTTGCAATAAATTCCGACACGAAAAACGCAATTAGAAACGAGAATTATCATTTCACGGGTAAACATATTAGCGAATACGACAGAACAAAAGCCGAAGCCCATAAACTTGCAAAACAATTTATTGCGGACGGTCTGCCTTTAGTGATTCTTATGCCCGGATTGATTTACGGTCGCGACGGAACCAGTCTAAGCGACGATTCGTTAAGAATGTTCCTAAAGAAACGGCTACCTGTTATCCCTAAAGTTTCCGCATATAATTGGAGCCATGTAGATGATGTTGCCCAAATACATATTACCGCTATGGAAAAAGCGCCGGCCGGCGAAACATATATTGTGGGCGGACCGGTTCATACGGCGGAAGAAGCTTTTGAAATTGCCGGGAAACTTACTGGAATCAGGAAGCCCTTGGCGGTGCCGCCGGTTTTATTAAAAATAACGGGACTCTTTTCCGCTATAGCCGAAAAAATAATTCCTTTGCCGCCGATGTATTCTTCCGAAGCATTGAGAGTACAGGCGGGTGCAACATATTTAGGCGATAATTCCAAAGCTAAACGGGAATTGAACTACAACCCCCGTCCGCTCGAAGAAGGATTTAAGGATGTGTTGTTTTACGAACTTGAAAAAATCCGGAATAACTGATTAACCGGTATACTTTACACTTGCTTCGGCGCATCGTTCGCCGTCAATTGCGGCTGAAACAATACCGCCGGCATAACCTGCTCCTTCGCCCGACGGGAAAAGACCTTCGACCGATACGCTCATCAATGAATTTTTATCCCGGACAATCCGCACAGGCGAGCTTGTTCTCGATTCGGCTGCTAAAACCTGTGCCGATTCGGTAACATAGCCTTTCATTTTTTTATTAAACACAAACAAACTTTTCCGCAGTTTATCGTAAATATCAGCGGGAAAAATTTCGTTTACCAAAGCACTTTTAACTCCCGGAATATATGAAGTCGGTGGTAAACCGTTTGAAAGTTTACCGTTAATAAAATCGGTTACTCTCTGTGCCGGCGCCACTTGCCGCCCGCCCCCGTATCTATACGCTTTCTTTTCAATTTCCTTCTGAAATTCCAATCCGGCAAATACCCCGTAATTATTATACTCTTTCCATTCTTCTTCGGTAACGGAAGTTACCAATCCCGAATTGGAAAAGGGTGAGTTTCTTCGCGACAGTGACATACCGTTTACAACAATTTCCCCGTTACAGGTTGCCGATGGAACAATCATACCGCCGGGACACATACAAAACGAATAAACACCCTTGTTATCGATTTGGCAGCTAAGCGAATAATATGCCGCGGGAAGGTTTTCGTGCTTCCGCTTTGTATGGTATTGGATTTGATCTATAAGCATACGCGGATGTTCAACCCTTACGCCCAATGCAAAAGGTTTGGCTTCGAGCAAAATATTTTTGTTATGTAAAAGGTAAAAAACATCTCTGGCGGAATGCCCCGTTGCAAGAATAACTGCATCGGCGGTATATTCTTCGCTTTCGTTTACAATTACGCCCTTAATTTTATTATCGCGGATTATCAAGTCGGTAACCTTGGCTTCAAAACGGACTTCACCGCCGTTTTTCAGAATGGTGTTGCGTATGGATTTTATTATCCCGGGCAATTTATTAGACCCGATATGCGGACGTGCATCAATTTTAATATCGGGAGAAGCTCCGTGCTGAACAAGTATCTGCAAAATCCGTTGCGTATCTCCCCTTTTCGTCGATCTCGTATAAAGTTTCCCGTCGCTGTATGTTCCCGCGCCTCCTTCGCCGAAACAGTAATTTGAATCGGGGTTAACTATTCCCTCTTGCATTATTTGTCTTAAATCCCTCCTTCTCTTTTGAACGTCTTTTCCCCTTTCGAAAACCAAAGGTTTAACTCCCAACTCGATTAACCTTAACGCCGCGAATAAACCCGCCGGACCGCTGCCGACGATAATCACGGTTTTCCCTTTCCCTACCGGTCTCCATTCGATTGGTTTTTCTTTTACAACCGGCTTTTCATTAATAAAAACGGTAAGTTTTAATCTGAATACGGGACGCTTGCGGGCATCGATGGATCTTTTCTCGGTCCTTATTGCGGAAATATCGTTTACATCGATTCCCAGTTTGCGGGCTACGGTTCTGCGGATATAAGCTTCATCCCCGATAAAACCGGGGTGAACGGAAATTTGTATTTCTCTTATCAATTTTCGTGTCCTCTATTTATGAGGAAATATTTTATTTTACAACGGCGATTTAACCGCTCCGCCGTCCACGGGTATGGTTGTACCGGTTATATAACCCGCACGGTCCGAAGCAAGAAACGTAACTACGTCGGCTATTTCGTCGGGTCTGCCTAATCTGTTCACCGGGACTTCGCTTGCCATGGAAACCAAAACATCCTCGTGAGTTACTCCCGATTCTTTCGCACGGGCAAATGCAAGTTCGTACAATCTTGGGGTTAACGTGTAACCCGGCGCAACGTTGTTTACCGTAATGTTATATTTCCCGACCTCGTTGCTTAATGTTTTCGCCATTGCGGTAAGTCCGCTTCTTAACGAATTGGACAAAATCAAATTATCAATCGGTTGTTTAACCGAAATTGACGTAATGTTAATTATCCTTCCCCATTCTTGTGCAATCATATTCAGCAGCGCCAACCGCGTAAACCGAATTGCGCTCATCAAAACTTGATCGAAAGCGTCTTGCCATTTTTTATCATTTAAATCTTCGAAATAACCGGGTTCCGGTCCGCCACAATTGTTTACCAGAATATCGATTCCGCCGAATTCTTTATTTACGACGTTCACCGTGTTTTCAATGTCAGCTTTTTTATTAATGTTGCACACAACCCAAAACGGTTCGGGCAAATTATTTTTCTTCATTTCTTTTGCGGCGGCAACCAGATTTTTCTTGTATCTGGAACAGATTGCCACATTTGCGCCTTCTTCCAAAAACGAACGGGCAATCGCTTTTCCTATTCCCGAACTTGCCGCTGTTACAAGAACCCTTTTACCTTCGAGATTTAGTTCCATACTTCAATCCCCGTTTGTTGGTGTTGCAAGACAAATATGCAAGAGAACGGTTGATATGAATCATAGTCTATTTGAACGATAGGTTATATGAAAGTCTATTTTTTTAATATACTTCTCTTCTATGCCCGATTTTCAAAATATAGATTTCTTTTTTCTTCCAATTAACATCAAATAAAACTCTATAATTTCCTATTCTTAGTCTAAAATCCGCAAGGGGATGATTATGTAGATGATTAATCTGAGAGATATCCGGAAAATTCTTCAACTCCTCAATGCCTTTCTTTATTCTTGGAAGATTATGTTTCGATATTTTCCTTAAATCTTTTGCAACACTTTTTGCGTAGATTAATTTAAACATCTAGCTCCTTCCAAATTTCATCGTGTTTCAGAGTCTTTTTTTTAGCTATTTCAACACGTCTAACAGATATTTCTTCTCTCAGCTTTTTATATTTTGATTTGTTCAATAATAGCTTGAGAAAATACGTAATTTTTTCCTGGTCGGCTTTATCGAGCCTTTCTAATATTTTCAAATCTAATGTGTTCATTTTCTAACCTCGTTTTTAATTTATACGCCTAATTATATAGCGTTTCTTGCGTCTGATTTAAACTACGCAATATGGATAAAAAGCTGCTGCCAAAAATTATTAAAAATCTATCTTATATTACATCTGTTAAGTTATATACTTGACATGAAAACATTAACCCCCAAATAACAGGAATACAAAACCTCTCCTTCCCCAACTTAAATTAATTCACAAATTAAATCAAGTCTCATTTGAATTTTCAATTGAAAACTATAAACCGGAATGAAAAAAAACGGTTCAAAGAATATTTGCAGGATAAACGGGATTAACTTTTTAATTTTTTAACGATTTTTTCGGTATCGAGAGCGATTACCAATTCTTCGTTTGTCGAAATCCGGAATACTTTAACTTTGGAATCTTCAGTGGTTATCAGACCGTCCGTTTTAATTGTTTCGTTAGCTTGTTCGTCGAGTTCGATTCCCAAATATTCCATACCGGTTAAAACGGCTTTTCTTACCTTCACCGAATTTTCGCCGATACCGCCCGTAAACACGACAACATCCAAACCGCCGAGCGCCGCCGAGTAAGCTCCGATATATTTTTTAACACGGTAAGTAAAAACATCGAAAGCGTATTTGGCTTTTTTGTCGCCTTCTTCCATCGCTTGTTCAATTTCGCGCATGTCGCTGCTCTCGCCGCTAATGCCAACCAGTCCGCTGTGTTTGTTAAGCAAGGTATTTACTTCGCTGATTGAAAGTCCTTCTTTTCCCATAATGTAAGTTACAATCGACGGGTCCAAATCGCCCGAACGGGTTCCCATTAACAAACCTTCCAAAGGTGTAAATCCCATCGAAGTATCGATCGATTGCCCGTTTTTAATCGCCGCCATGCTTGCGCCGTTGCCAAGGTGAATCGTAATTATTTTTAATTGGTCATACGGTTTGCCCATTAATTCCGCGGCGCGGTGCGAGACGAACCTGTGCGAAGTTCCGTGAAAACCGTAACGCCTTATTTTATACCGCCGGTAAAGTTTGTAAGGTATTCCGTAAAGATATGCGTAAACGGGCATCTTAACGTGAAACGCGGTATCGAAAACACAACACTGCGGAACATTTGGTAAATGTTTCCGTGCCGCTTCTATTCCCCGTATGTTCGGCGGATTGTGAAGCGGGGCTAATTCTATGTTGTCTTTAATCGCTTTCAACACGTCGTTTGTGATTAAAACCGAGCCGGAGAAAGTCTCACCACCGTGAACAACGCGGTGACCGACGGCATCGATTTCGCTTTTGTCTTTTATTACCCCGTGGTTTTTACTCATCAATACGGCAATTACATATTCGAGAGCTATTGAATGGTCGAGAATTTCACCCACAATTCTAATCGTATCTTTCCCTTTCGGCGAATGGGTAAGAACGGCACTGCTCATCCCGATTCGTTCGATCATTCCCTTTGCAAGAAGATCACGGTTCCCGGTTTCAATCAATTGATATTTAATCGATGAGCTTCCGCAATTCAAAACCAAAATTTTCATTTTTTGTCCCTTATTTTGAAATTATTTTCCCTTCGGCGTCGTATTCGTAAAACCCGATTCCGGTTTTCTTGCCCAACTTTCTTTCTCTCACCAATTTTCGCAAAATCGGGCAAGGGCGGTATCTCGGTTCGCCCAATGTTTTCCAGAGTTGTTCCATCCAAGCCAAAACTTCATCCAAGCCCATAGAATCCGCCATTTCGAGCGGACCCATTTTAAAATCGTAGCCCAACTTCATTGCCGTGTCGATGTCCTTCGCGGTTGCAACACCTTCGAGCAAAATATACATCGCTTCGTTCAACAGCGGAACTATTGCGCGCGTTGTAACAAATCCCGGATATTCGTAAACCTCAACCGGCGTTTTACCGATACGCGATGCAAACCCTTTGATTATTTCCATTGTTTTATCCGACGTTTCGAACGCACGCACAAGCTCAACCAAAGGAACTTTGGGCACAGGATTCAGAAAGTGCATTCCGATTATTTTATCGGGGCGGGAAGTAACTTCCGCAATTTTCGTTAAACTTAAAGTAGATGTGTTGGAAATGAAAATCGTATCCGGCTTGGCAATCTTGTCAATCTTTTTAAAAATTTCCGTTTTAAGATCGAAGTCTTCGGCAACCGCTTCAATTATCAAATCACATTCGTCAACTTCTTCCAGATTAACGGTCCATTTAATGCGGCTTAAAATGGATTTCATTTCACTTTCCGTAAGCGACCAACGCTCGATTTCGTGTTCCATCGATGCAATAAGACTTTTTTTGGCTGCTTCCAAATGTTCTTCGTCTTTTTCGATAATACAAACATCTATTCCGGCTCCGGCAATGGTTTGGGCAATTCCCTGTCCCATTACGCCGGCGCCGATTATCGCAACATATTCAATCCGCTCGTGTTCGCTTACTTCGGAAGATTCTTTTAATATGTCTTCCAATTTTAAATCGTTATTTCCCATTTTTTATTCTCTTTTGTTCTTAAATCAATTTAGATATTCAATAACCATACCAAATTACAACCTTAAAATTCCGCTAATTTTCGCCTTTTCAGAAATCTTTTTTACTAAAAATAATAATACTAATATAAAGTGTGAGAATCATAAAAAGAAACGAAGTTACTACCGGTTGAAAATCGGTAATCGTTCCGCCCGTTGCCGTGGTTACCGTAATATCGGCAAGTTCGGAAGTTTTCGGAAAGATATAATATAAAACATCGATAATTTTATTTACGAAGTCATTATTTATCAGCAAAGCCAATTTATCGCGCGCATTAAGCACAGGCGAAATAATCAGAAAAATCAAATACGTCAGCATCATGGCAAGAATTGAGCTTTGGGTAATTATACCTACGAGTATTATCAAACCGTATAAAACTGCGAAAGTAAAAGTTATCGTTAAAATCGAATAGAGAAGCGAAGGTTCCCACACGGCAAACTTTAAACCGATTAGCGCCCAAAGTCCGAAAATAAGAAAAGCAAGATTGAAAAAAACAACCAAAACACCGCCGAAAAATTTTCCCCAAATAATTTGCGCGCGGGAAACCGGATTGGAAAGCAGAAGTTCGATGCTTCCCTTTTCGAGCATGTTCGGGATAAAGCTTGCAACCGAGAAAACCGAAAGAAACAAACCGATGCCGAACAACGGCGTAACAATAAAAAGCTTGATTGCTTTTACAAGTTCGTAAACCAAATTAACGTTTCCCGCTTTACTCATCGATAAAAGCGGAAGCATTTGCTCCAAATCCGTTGAGAGAAAAATAATTGCGAACAAAACCAATATGAAAACCGAAACTCCGGAAAAGAACATAAATATCTTTCTCGAAAGCGCTTCTTTTACGGTAAGTTTTGTGAATATTAAAATGTTTTTCATTTCTTTTGAGTTAATTTATTTGAATCTTCTATAATTGAAATAAATGAATCTTCCAACGATGTTTTCTTTGGGTTCAGCGATATTATGTTTATTCCATGAGCGCGGATTACGTCGATAATCGAATTTAACTCGGCGGTATCGTTTACTTTAATTTGATAAGTGGCGTCTCCGGTGTGAAAAATTTCAGCATTTAACAATCCGGGTGAAAGTTCTTTCTCCAATTTTAGCGAATAGATTTGTTTCGAAGTTGTAAGATCTTCAACTGTTCCTTCGCGGATTAAATTTCCCTTGTCCAGCATTGCAATTCTGTCGCAGACCAACTCCACTTCCGAAAGCAAATGGCTGTTCAGAAAAACGGTTTTACCTTCGTTTTTAAGATTAATAAGAATATCCCTTATTTCCTTTCTTCCTATGGGATCGATTCCGTCGGTCGGTTCGTCCAGAAAAATTAATTGCGGATTGTTTACCAAAGCCTGAGCCAAACCCAAACGCTGCATCATTCCTTTCGAATATTTTTTCACCTTGACCTTTTTCCATTTTAACATTCCCACCAAATCGAGAAGTTCGTCAATTTTGTTGTTTATATCTTTTCCGTTTACTCCTTTTAATTCCGCAAAAAGCCGTAAAACGCCTTCGCCCGTAAGGAATGGCGGGAATTTATGATTTTCGGGCAAGTAGCCTATTTTTGCGCGGATTTTATAATTGGCAATGTCTTCGTTTAATATTCTGGCGGAACCGGAAGTAGGATAAACAGAACCGAGAAGTATTTTAATCAACGTGGTTTTTCCCGCTCCGTTAGGTCCGAGCAAGCCGTAAATGGTTCCGCTCCGCACGTTTAACGATACGTTGTTCAGCGCTTGAACTTTTGTTCTTCCGAAACGTGACTCAAAAACTTTGCTCAGATTTTTTATTTCAACCGAAATCATATTAAATTAAATACACAAAATGGAATCATATTTTTGTAAATTGGAAAGTTAAAATACCCAAATACCGATAATTAACAAAATTTAGCAATTTTACCCCGTAATTTACCGCTATGCAACTGGAAAAAGTTTTATACGAATATTTCGGATACGAGTCGTTCAGACCCGGACAAAAAGAAATAATCACCGCGATTATCGAAAAGCAAGACGTTCTGGCGGTAATGCCGACCGGTGCGGGAAAATCGCTTTGTTATCAAATACCGGCTTTGCTTTCTCAAAGTTTTTCTATTGTGATTTCCCCTTTGATTTCTTTAATGAAAAACCAAGTTGATAATTTAAACGTAAAAAATAAAATCTCCGGTTTTATCAACAGTTCGCTTGATTTCCGGGAAATTGAAAATGTTTTTAACGAAATTTCACGGAAGGAAATAAAACTCCTTTACATTTCTCCGGAAAAATTGGAAAACATAGAATTCGTAAAAAGAATAAAATCGCTCGAGCCCGAATATTTATTTATAGACGAAGCCCACTGCATAAGCGAATGGGGACATAACTTCAGACCGAGTTACCGCAAGATAAGTTTTTTCAAGAATTACATCGGCTTCCGGAACATTTCGGCATTTACGGCAACGGCAACGCCGCAAGTGCGGGAAGATATTATTTCCCAACTCGAAATGAAAAACCAGAAAGTTTTCGTTTACGGATTCGAACGGGAAAATATTAGTCTGAACGTAATTAAAACGAACCGGAAAAGGGATCAACTGCCGAAAATTCTGAAGGAAGAAAATCTGCCGGCAATAATTTACACGGCAACAAGAAAAAAATCGGAAGCCGTGGCGGATTTTTTGCGGTATCACAAAATTGATTGCAGGTTTTACCATGCCGGGTTAACCCCGGAACTGCGGCGGGTAATTCAAGACGATTTTTTAAGCGGGCGGACAAAAATTATTGTTGCCACCAGCGCTTTCGGAATGGGAATCGACAAGAAAGACGTGCGTTGCGTAATTCATTACGACGTTCCCGGCACAATCGAAAATTTTTATCAAGAGTTCGGAAGAGCCGGGCGCGACGGGATGGATGCGGAAACCTATTTGTTGTTCGATGCCAAAGACATTAAAATTCAAGAGCATTTTATTAACTCTGCCCACCCGACGAAAGAACAAATCAGATTTGTTTACGACGCGCTTGCAAACAGCGCTAAAATTGCGGTGGGAACCACAACCGATAAGAAAATTCCGCTTGACAAAAATTTTATGAACGTAATGCGGAGCGAAAAAATTTCGCGCGGATTACTCAGCTCGGCAATAAGCATTTTGGAAGAAGCCGGTTACGTTAAACATACATCGGATTACGAACAAAACCACTTTGTGAAAATTTTATACGATAAAACGGATTTGCGTAAATACATCGATTCGCTCCACAACAATCTGCTGAAAGACTTGATTTTATTGATTATTCGCGACTTAGGCGAAACCGTGTTCCGCAATCCGACGAAAATCAATCCGGCAACTTTTTCGGCAACGCTCAATATTCAAGAAAATCAGTTGGTTAAAAATCTCGAGTTTCTCGATTCCCTCGGACTTTTGCTTTACGAAAAACCTTCGGGTTATTCAAACGTTCAGCTTACAACCGACCGTGTTCTTGCAAAAAATCTCCGCATCGATTACGAAAAGATTTCCCAAATGCGCGAGTTCGAATTGACAAAACTTGATGCGGTGGTTAATTACGTTAATACTTCCGGCTGCAGATTCAAGTATATTTTGGATTATTTCGGGGAAGATACGGAAAATTACAGCTGCGGTAAATGCGATAACTGCAAAGGACTTAACCATCAAACCGGAATACAAACGGATTTCATCAAAGAAGCAATTATTCAAACTTTAACCGAAAACTCCGGGAAAATTAAACAATCGAGATTGATTCAAATTTTAACCGGAAAAACCGCCGTTTCAGCGGCAAGGAAATTTTCCACTTTTGGCAGATGTTCGCATTATTCCAAACAAGAAATTTTCAGCGCCGTAGATGAATTAAAGCTTTCGCACAAAGTAATTGCGGATAACGATTACTTAACGCTTTCGGGAACTTTACTTTTCGACGACAACGGTAATTCGATTGATTCCGCAAACATTAATGCAGATTACGAAAACCATTTACTATTGTTCAACAAATTACGGGAACAACGAAAACTTACTGCGCAAAAATACGGACAGACTTCAGCTTTAATTTGTCCGGATTATTTATTGAAAGAAATAGCAAAGAAAAAGCCTACAACGCCTTCGGAAATTTTATCGATCAAGGGTTTTACCGGCAGAATGTATAACAAAGTCGGCGAAGATTTTCTGCTTATAATTAAAGATCATATCCAAAACGAAAAGCAAAAAGAAACAAAAGAAAAGTTACCGGAAAATCTTATTCAAACTCAGGAGTTGATTAAGAAAGGATACAAGTTGGAAGACATTGCAAAAATTTTAAAACTGCCTTCTTCTTTGGTTGCACTTCAAATCGAATCGATAGTGGAATTTGAGCCGGACGAAAATTACCTTACGCTTTTTCCGGAAGAAGAGTTAAAGTTGATAGATTCCGTTGTAAAATCCGGCGTTTCGGAAATTCAAGAATTAAAAGAAAAACTTCCTAACTCAATAAGTTATCCGAAACTGAGATTGTTCTTAACGTTAGAGCGGGTAAAAAACACCGTTGAGAAAAGCTAATTCTTCTTTTTGTTTTGAACGGAGTTTTGCTTGGTTAAATCTTTTCTTAAACTATCCAAATAAGATTTGGCGATTTTAAAAAATTCATCCCATTTCGCTTTATCGTCTTTAAAACTCTCGAGAGTTTTTTTATAATAACTACTGTCAATGCCGTACCGGGCGAAAATATCTTTTTCTAAAACATCGAGTGTATCGGGATTATTTCTGTGAAGCTCTTTGGTAACCAAAAGATCAACGTAAACTTTGGCAATTTTCTCTGCGGGAACTTTATCCGATTTCGATTCGCAACCGGAGTTAACAAAAACAACGGTTGAAACAAAAATCAGAATAAAGATTTTTTTAATCACGTTTACTTGCTTCAAACAATATTCTCTTTTCTTCTTCGGTTAGATTTTGATATCCGCTTTGACTGATTTTATCGAGTATTCTGTCAATTTCTTCTTGCGTCGGTTTTCTTCTTCTATCTGAATCGATTTCGTAAAAGTCAGCTTCTTGCACTTCGTCATCGTAAAAAGGATATGCGCTTCTCGGTCGTCTGGGAGTTTTAGGTCTGTAAACTTTCGGTCGAGAAAACATACCGGTAATTTTGGAAAAGTTAAATCTGTATTTTCTGTCGAGCAAGATAAAAAAGAAAGCCGTTACCGCACCGCCGAAATGGACTACGTGCGCAACAAGACTCGGACTGCCGATCGAAAGGAACTCGAATACCACAAGGAACATTATCAAGTATTTTGCTTTAACCGGGATAAGGAAATACAAGAAAATCAGTCTATCCGGGAAATACATGGCGAAAGCAACCATCACGCCGAATACGGAACCCGATGCACCGATTGTGGGAGCGCCGCCTCCCAAAATCAATTGCAAAATTCCGCCCCCAATTCCCGACGCAAGATAAAAGATTAAAAATTTGTTCGAGCCCATCAAATTTTCAATCTCCATTCCGAACATCCACAGCATGAACATATTGAAAAACAAATGTGTGAAATTAGCGTGCAGAAATTGATAAGTAATTAATTGCCAAGGATAAAACGACAGAACGGGATGACTAAACGGAATTAAGCCGAAATAATAAACAATTAAATCGCCGAGTAAAGTATTCCCTACTACAATATTATCCGCAATAACTGTAATAAAAAATACCACGGTATTTATGATTAAAAGACTTTTAATTACCGGCGGGAAAAAACTGAAACTCCCGAAACCCGTCGGTCTGTAATAATATTGCCTGTCGCTGTAAGACATTTGGAACTACCTTAATTTTTAATTCAATTTAATATTTTTTGAGAAAAAACACACTCTCTTTTCATTCTACAATTCAAACAGAATTTAGTTCAAATTTGAATTTGATAAAATCTTAACTTGGCTTGTTAAAAAAATTTTTATAGTTTACTTAATCTTTAACATCCGTAAGCGCCGCAATACCGGGTAAAGTTTTTCCTTCCAGAAACTCAAGCGATGCTCCGCCGCCGGTGGAAACATGCGTTACCTTATCGCTGAGTCCCGCTTTTTTAATTGCCGCAGCGGAATCGCCGCCACCGATAATGGTTATAGCGCCTTTTTCCGTTGCTTCGGCAAGAGCTTCGGCAATTGCAAACGTTCCCTTGGCATAATTATCGAATTCAAAAACGCCCATCGGTCCGTTCCAAACCACGGTTTTACTGTTCAAAATTACTTTACGGAAAAGCTCAACCGACTTCGGGCCGATATCAAGTCCCATTTTATCTGCCGGAATATTTTCAACTTCCACCGTTTCCGGTTCCGCATCGTTACTGAACTCGCTTGCAACAACAACATCCATGGGAAGCAGAAAACTCATTTTTGTCCTTTCCGCTTTTTCCAATATTTCCTTTGCCAAATCTATTTTTTCTTCTTCCAGCAACGACTTCCCTATTTCGTATCCCATTGCTTTGAAAAACGTGAAAGCCATTCCGCCGCCGATAATTAAACTATCGACTTTTTGAAACAAACTTTTAATTACATCAATCTTTCCCGAAATTTTAGCTCCGCCCAAAATTGCTGTGAAGGGTCTAACAGGATTATTAACGGCATTCCCAAGGAATTCAATTTCCTTTTGCATCAAATATCCTGCTGCGCATTTTTCAATATATTTTGTTACTCCTTCGGTGGAAGCATGCGCGCGGTGAGCGGTTCCGAAAGCATCGTTGACGTAAACATCTCCGAGCTCCGCCAATTGTTTGGCAAACTCGGGATCGTTTTTCGTTTCACCGGAATGAAATCTTAAATTTTCAAGTAACACAACATCGCCGTCGTTCATTCCCTCAACAATTCTTTTTACTTCCTCGCCAATACAATCGGGAGCAAAAGTCACTTTTTGATTAAGGAGTTGGCTTAATCTTTCGGCAACAGGTTTCAGACTGAATTTTTCAATCCGCTCGCCTTTCGGTCTGCCCAAATGGCTCATTAATATTGCTTTGCCGCCGTCGTTAATAATTTTCTTTATTGTGGGTAAAGCGCTTACTATTCTGATGTCGTCGGTAATGTTTTGATTTTCATCCAGCGGGACGTTAAAATCCACGCGTACCAAAACCCTTTTGCCTTTTAGGTTTAAATCTTCTATAAATAACTTTCTCACATTTACCTCCGGTATCGATTGGCGGAAAAATTAAAAAAAAGACGCAGACATTCTGCGCCTTTTAAATTTGCTTTTTAGTATTTATGCAATCTTTTTAACCAAATCGACTACTCTGCATGAGTAACCCCATTCGTTATCGTACCAGCCGACAACTTTAACCAAGTTACCGTTTGCCATTGTGGAAAGCGAATCGAAAATAACGGAATGCGGATTACCGACGATATCTGCAGAAACCAAAGGTTCTTCTGTATATTCCATTATTCCTTTAAGAGAACCTTCGGCTGCAGCTTTCATTGCAGCGTTAACTTCTTCCGCTGTAACTTCTTTGCTCAAGGTAGCAACCAAATCGGTAATAGATCCGTCGGGAGTGGGAACTCTGATTGCCATACCGTCAAGTTTTCCGGCTAAATCGGTTAAAACTTTGCCTACGGTTTTAGCTGCGCCGGTTGTTGTCGGAATTATGGAAACGGCAGCAGACCTTGCCCTTCTTAAATCTTTATGCGGAAGATCGAGTAACCGTTGGTCGTTTGTATAAGAATGAACCGTGGTCATAAATCCTTTTTCCAATCCGAATGCATCGTTCAAAACTTTTACCATCGGAGCAAGGCAGTTCGTCGTACACGATGCGTTGGAAATTACTTGTTCGTTACCGGTTAAAATTTCGTCGTTTACGCCCAATACTACTGTGGCATCCACATCGCCTTTCGGAGGAACGGTAAGAACAACTTTTTTGGCGCCCGCTTCAATATGTTTCATGCATAATTCTTTTGTTCTGAAAACGCCGGTCGATTCTATTACTATATCCGCACCGAGCTCGCCCCAATTCAAATTTGCGGGATCGCGTTCGGCAGTGATTTTTATTCTGTCTCCGTCAACAATTAAAGTATCGCCATCCACTACAACTTCACCGTTGTATTTTCCGTGTACGGAATCGTATTTAAGCAAATGTCCCAATGTTTTAGCATCGGTAAGGTCGTTTATTCCAACAAAATCAAATCCTCCGAGTTCTTTGCATCTTCTGAAAACCAAACGCCCAATACGCCCGAAGCCGTTAATACCGATTTTTATAGCCATTTTTAACTCCTTTTTTGATTAATTTATCTGAATTTTATATGAAAAATTACCTATAATTGCCTTAAATTACAATTTCTTGTTTTTTTTTAATAATTAAATTCCCAAATAATGAAAGCAGATTTACATATTCACACTACCAGTTCCGACGGAATGCTTTCCCCGGTTGAAATTTTAAAGAAAGCTGAAACGTTGGGAATAAACGTAATAAGCATATCCGATCACGACACAATAAGCGCATATAACGAAATTGAAAAAGTAAAAAGCAATTTTAATATTCGAATTGTAAACGGAGTGGAGATAAGCGCAAATTTAAAGGATAAAGAAATTCATTTGTTAGCATATTGTTTTGATCTCAATAACCGGGAATTAAATCAATTTTTCGAACAGATTAAAATTGACAGAAAATTGAGAGCAATTGAAATTGTTAGAAAATTACGGAACTTCAAGTTGGATATTTCGATATCGGATGTGGAAGCGGTTTCCAAGAATTCACCGATATGCCGCCCGCACATTGCTACGGCATTGGTTCAAAAAGGTTTGGTCAAAAACTTTTACGATGCGTTTCACAAATACATTAAAGACGACGGACCCGCAAACCAAAAGAAAATTAAGGTTTCCGTGGAATCGGTTATCGAAATGATTCATAACGCCGGCGGGCTTGTTTTTATTGCTCATCCGTATATTTTGGATTCTGAAACATTAAGCGGAATTATCTCCGCCGGAGTTGACGGAATTGAAGTTATTCATCCTTTGCACAAGAAACATCATGTTACAAAATTTACAAACATCGCAAGGAGATACGGAATTCTTCAGTCCGGCGGTTCCGATTTTCACGGGCGCAACGAAACGGAAATTCAAAAATTCGGGAAATATTATATCGGCGAGACAAAACTTACGGAAATTTTAGCGAGGGTGGAAAAAACCGAATCGTTCCGCGTAAGAGCCGGATAGTGTAAATAATTTTGCACAAATTTATTCGGTTAAAACCGTTATATTTAGATAATTTTATCTTTACCGGTTTATTAATAACAAAAGGATTATACTTTATGTCTCTTTTCCGGATTATTGTTTTACTTTTAAGTTTTACCGCATTAAATTTTGCCCAAAACGTCGGGACATGGAAAAATTATACAAACATGCTAAACGTTAAGGAATCCGTTTTAATTAACGGGGAACTTTGGGCTGCAACGGGAGGAGGAATATTCAATTATAGTTTTTCATCTAATTCATATTCCACATTCACAAAATCCGAAGGTCTTAGCAGTCATTCAATTACGGCAATCGATAAAGACAATTCCGGCAGAATATGGATTGGGACATCCGAAGGCTATATTAATATTTACGATCCTTCGACCGGAAGCTTCGAAAAAATTTTAGACATATTCAAAACCGGGAAAAGTAAAAAGCAAATTAACGATTTGGTAATTAAAAACGATACAGTTTATGTTGCAACGGATTTCGGACTTTCTTTAATCGATGCTAATTCGTTTATTTTTCTGGAAACAATTGTAAAATTTGCAGACCTACCAGCAGAAATTCCCGTATATACTATTTATTTGAGCGACCGTATTTATCTCGGCACCGCCGAGGGCGTGGCTCAATCTATAAATCCTTTTTCAAATTTGGCTTCACCGGAAAATTGGGAAATTACTCCGCTTAGATTCTCGGGTGCGAGTCTTAAAATAAATAAATTGATTTTGTTCGATAATATGCTTTTGGCAGCCACTCCAAAAGGGATTTTCAAAAGAGAAAACGGTCAGTTTGCTGAGTTTGCTTATCTTAATTTCAACGTTTATGATTTAAAAGTAAAAAACGATTCACTTTACTCCGTTACACTTAACACAATTCACATAAGAAAAAACGGATTCGACAAAGTTGTATTCAGAGATGCCGATAAAATTTTTAACAGTTTAATTTTTTCGGGAGACGATTTCTTAATCTCTACAAACGAAGGGATACTAAAAGTTTCCGCTTCCGATACTTTAACAATAACCCCAAACGGTCCCGTTACCAACACATTCCTCAACATTGCTACCGACAAAGACGGTAATCTATGGTGTGCAACCGGCAAAGACAGCAAAGGTAAAGGCGTTTTAAAATTCGACGGCAAAACATGGCAAGTTTTCGATAAAACAAACGTTCCGGAATTTAAAACCAACGATTATCATAACGTAAGCGTTTCAGCCGATAATACTTTGTTCTTCTCAAGTTGGGGTTTCGGATTTACGGAATATAAAAACGGGAAATTCACTACTTTCGATACGGCCGGAACGGGAATGGTGGGTATTCCGGATCATCCCGGCTTTCTCGTCATTTATGATGTTCAAAAGGATTCCAAAAAAAATATTTGGGTATT
This sequence comes from Melioribacteraceae bacterium, assembly GCA_027030245.1. GTDB lineage: Bacteria > Bacteroidota > Ignavibacteria > Ignavibacteriales > Melioribacteraceae > BMS3ABIN04. Next base: position 77,166 of record JALVFE010000030.1, on the reverse strand, counting down.
GAATTTTTGGTCGGCTGACCAACAAGTTTTAAGCGAACTGACTACGGACGGCAAATGGCATCATTATAAATTCGGTTCCCCTCTTCTGCCCGCTACCGTTTTTTCAGAAGGATTAGCGATAGATCAGTTCGATACCAAATGGTTTATCGTAACGAACGGCGCCGAAAAAGGTTTGTATTATTTTAACGAAAATGACACTCCCGATGATTTAACCGATGACGTCTGGGGAAAAATCACATTACGTGAAGGATTAAAAAGCGACGACATTAATGCCGTGGTAATCGACAAAAGAGGCGAAATGATTATCGGAACACAGCTCGGCATAAACGTTTTGCCCGATTTGCAAAATATAAGTTCATTAAGAAGCGACCTGTTCTTTGCAATCCGTGAACAGGCAATTCTTTCGGTAGCAGTCGATCCGTTAAACAATATATGGGTCGGAACCACTCAAGGAGTTTTTTACATGAGTTCGGACGGCAGCAGATTATACGAACATTACGATGTTTCAAACAGTCCGCTTCCGAGTAATACCGTAAAAAGCATTGCTGTAGACGCAAAGAACGGTATTGTTTATTTCGGTACTGAATTCGGCTTGGCATCGTTAACTACTTTGGGAATAAAACCCAACGAAGATTTTTCGGATTTGCGCGCTTATCCCAATCCCTTGGTTTTGGACAGCCGGAACAACAACACCGTGATGATCGACGGATTAATTCAAGATTCATTTATTAAAATTTTATCCGTGAACGGAAATCTGGTTAACAAATTCCCCACTTTCGGCGGAAAGGTTTATTTTTGGGACGGCAAAGACCTTGACGGCAATTTGGTTTCTTCAGGAGTTTATATCATCATTGCTTACGATGAAGAAGCTAATTTGGTCGGCAAAACAAAAATAGCGGTAATTAGAAAGTGAGAATTAACTATTTTGCAATATGATCGATATACAAAATCTTTCGGTTGATTTCGGTAATAAAGTTCTCTTCGAAAATGTTAACCTTCGCATTAACCGGCAAGATAAAATTGCGCTCGTCGGACTAAACGGTACGGGCAAATCGACTTTATTAAAAATTATCAGCGGAATTGAAAAACCTTCGAGCGGTCAAGTTTCGGTTCCGAAAAATTTTACTTGCGGCTATTTACCCCAGGAATTCGTACAGCTTAAGGGCTTACCGTTAATTGAAGAAATCAAATCTTCCTTTACAGAATATGTATCGCTGGAAAAAAGGGAAAAAGAAATTCATAATATTTTGGAAGACGGACAACTCAGCGAACGAGAAAAGAAAATTTACTTGGAACGGCTTGGGCAAATTATTCACCGTAAAGAAGAAATAGATTTCTACGGTTTGGAAGCACGAATCGAAAAAGTTCTTTCCGGTTTGGGTTTCAGAGAAAAAGAGTTCGGCAAGAATGTAAAAGAATTTTCCGGCGGTTGGCAAATGAGAATTGAGCTGGCTAAAATACTTTTGAACAAAAACGATATTTTATTACTCGACGAGCCGACAAACCATTTGGACATCGACAGCCTTTGGTGGTTAACGAATTACCTTCAAAATTACAACGGCGCAATGATTGTCATTTCGCATGATAAATATTTTATCAACAAGGTAACAGAGAAAACCCTTGAAATAGCAAATAAAAAAATTACTTTTTTCAACGGTAACTACAATCAATATTTGAAAGCAAAAAAAATTGCCGAAGAGCAAGCAATCGCCGCATATAAAAACCAACAGAAAAAAATTAAAGAAACGGAAAGGTTTATCGAAAGGTTCCGGTACAAAGCTTCGAAAGCGAGCCAAGTGCAAAGCCGGATTAAACAATTGGAAAAGTTGCAAGAAATCGAACTGCCGGAATTTGAGAAAAATATAAAAATAAAATTTCCCGAACCGCCCCGGAGCGCAGTTATTCCCGTCAAATTGGAAAAAGTAACCGGCGGTTATCCCGGCAAAACGGTTTTTGAAAATCTGGATTTACAAATAGAGCGCGGTGAAAAGGTTGCGCTTGTGGGAAGAAACGGAACAGGTAAAAGTACGCTGCTTAAAATTGTTTCCGGAATTTTAAACCCTTTAGCCGGTAAAGTAATTTACGGTCAAAACACAAAAATCTCCTACTATGCGCAAGAAGTAGCCGAAACATTTAATTTGGAAGACGATATTTTAACAACTCTACGGCAAATACCTTCCGATCTTACGGAAGGACAGTTGCGTACAATTCTCGGTGCGTTTTTATTTCACGGAGACGACGTTAATAAAAAAATAAAAATTTTGTCCGGCGGAGAAAAAAGCAGAGTGGCGCTTGCTTCCATACTTTTACAGAAAGCAAATCTGATTGTTCTTGATGAACCGACAAACCATCTTGATTACCAATCGAAAGAAATATTGCAAGAAGCATTAAAAAATTACAAAGGGTCTTTACTTATAGCTTCGCACGATATTGATTTCTTAAAGGGAATTGTTGATAAGGTAATGGAATTTAAAAACGGCGAAATCAAATATTTTTACGGTGGAATCGAATACTATCTTTCCAAAAAAGAAGGAGCGCAGGGAAATAATTCAAGCTCAAGTAAAGCAACTGTTTCAAAAACCAATAACCGTAAAGAACAAAAACGCATTGAAGCCGAACTGCGGCAACAAAAGTTCAATGCAACTAAAGATATTATTAAGAGAATTGATGAATGCGAAAATGAGATAAACGGCTTGGAAGAAAAAATAAAAATTTTGGAAACGGAACTTACCGACGAAAAAGTTTATTCCGACCCGGTATTGTCGAAAGAAAAAACGCTTGAATACAAATCCGCTAAAGAAAAATTAAATTCAGTTATGGACGAATGGGCGGAACTGAACGAAAAACTTGAAGAAATAGAAAAACAATTTTCCTGATTACTTAGCCGTAAATTCTTCCGCCAACGCAGCACCGCCGAGCAAAGGCGCATCGTCCCCAAATTGCGTAACAACTATTTTTGTAATTTTCCCGACGTCCTTCATAACCGATTTGCGGAAAGCTGATTTGATTTTCGGCAGCATAAACTTGTGGTTCGCTTCAATTAATCCACCGCCGAGCACAATCGTATCCAAATTGAGCAACGTTGTTATACTTCCCAAAACATTACCGATTATCTTACAAGCTTTGGTAACTTCTTCGATTGTTATTTTATCCTTTTCTTTTATTGCCGCGGCAATGGCTTTACTTTTAATCTTTTTGTTCTTTTCCACGTATTCTTTCAAAACGCTTTTCTTCTTCTTTTTAATTTGCGAAACAATTCCGTTCACAATTGCGGTTCTGCTGGCAAGTTTTTCAAATTCCACACCGTTTGTACTAAGCGAACCGTTTTCGTTAACCAACATGTGACCAATCTCTCCCGCATAAAAAGACGAACCGCGATAAACTTTTCCGTTAAAAAACAATGCGCCACCGATTCCCGTTCCCACAAATACCACAAGCATATTTTCAACTTTATCCTTAAACTCAAACTTTTTAATTCCAAGTCCCGCTAAATTTACGTCGTTTTCAAGCAATACCGGCATTGATACGGATTTCTGAATATTTTTTTTAATATTGTAATTTTTAATATTTAAGTTTGGCGCTACGCTAATAATTCCTGTCTCCGGATTTACGGTACCCGGCACGCCGATGGAAACAAAAGAAATATTTGATTCCTTTAACTTCGATTTTTTTAACAGTTCTTTAATGGAAGCGACGATATCTTTCACCAAACCGTCAGCACCGTTTTTTGTACTCGTGGCTACTTTTACACGCTGCACGATGTTGTTTTTTTTATCGAGAAGAGCGGATAATATTTTCGTTCCCCCCAAATCAACTGTAATTAAAAATTCTTTCGCCAAGTTTAACTCCCGTAAAAATGTTATTTTGTTATTCGTGATAAAGTTTTTCTTAAATTTAATTGATTTTTCCGTCAATACCATAAATAATTTTTACCGTATTCAATATGAAGAATATTAAACCGCTGAAAAGATTCGGACAAAATTACCTTGTAGATAAGAACATCATCCGTAAGATTGTTGATGAATTGAATCCGGCGGAACAAGAATGTATTGTTGAATTGGGGCCCGGAAAAGGCGCAATAACCGAAGAACTCTTAGAACGCGTAAATAAAATATTTGCCGTTGAAATTGACAGGCGAATTATAGACGACTTACGAAACAAATATCCGAAGCTAACGGTTTTTGAAAACGATATATTGAAATTCGACTTCAAAAAATTAAAAGAAAAATGCGATTCAAAGATTCGCATAATCGGGAACATACCATTTAACATTACTGCACCCATAATTTTCAAGCTGATTGAAAACCGCGAACTTATAGAAGATGCAGTATTGATGGTGCCGCATGAAATCGCAAAGAGATTTACCGGTGTGCGCGGAACAAAAGATTACGGAATATTAAGCGTGCTTCTCGAATATTATTGCACGGTAAAACTTTGTTTTAAAGTTTCCCCTAATGTTTTTTTCCCAAAACCCAAAATTGATTCCGCGGTTGTTCATATTTATTTCAATAAAAGCACCGACAAAGAAATTAACGACCAAACTTTTATTCAAGTTGTCAAAGCAGCTTTCGGTAACAGAAGAAAAACTTTAAAAAATTCGCTAAGTAATAGTATATTTAGAATTTATAATTACTCCCGTGCGGGAATAGATTTAACGAAACGAGCTGAAGAATTAAATTTGGAAGACTTTCTTACTTTAACAAAATTTTTTCAGAAAGAAGCTAATGCAGCAAAACAAAGATAACATAAGTATGAAATCCGTTATTCAAGTGGATAATGAACTGCTTGATAACATTTCTTATCTGCTTGAAGTTAATGCGGATAAAAGTCTTCTGAATATTTTCGCCGACCTACATCCCGCCGACATTGCAGAAATCTTAAACCATCTGAAACCCGAAGACGCCGAAGCCGCTTTTTCCATACTCGATACCGAAACGGCAAGCGAAGTATTAACCGAATTAGACGAAAATCTCCGCGAACGGATATTAAAGCACATCGACAAAGAAAAAATAACAGATATTGTTGATGAACTTGAGACGGACGACGCAACCGACATTGTAAGCGAACTTCCGGAACAAGTTGCAGAACACGTTCTCGAAAACATCGACAAGGAAGATTCCGAAGACGTTAAAGAATTGTTGAAATACCCGGAAGATTCCGCCGGCGGTATAATGACAAGCGATTTCGTGTTTGTGCACGAAAGCGCTACCGTTAAAGATGCAATCAAGGAAGTAAGAAAACACGCAGATGAGTTCGAGCAAATTTATCATATTTATGTGCTGAACGACGAAGGGCAACTGGTGGGAATTGTCCAACTTAAATCTTTGCTGATTTATCCGCTGCATAAACGGATAAAATCCATTATGGAAAAAGATTTAATTTATGTTACTCCCGAAGTTGACCAGGAAGAAGTTGCCGCTATAATGGAAAAATACGATTTGGTCGCAATTCCGGTTGTTGACGAAAACAGAAAAATGCTCGGTAGAATAACTTTCGATGACATTGTGGACGTAATCCAAGAAGAAGCATCCGAAGATATTCAGAAAATGGCCGGTTTGACCGAAGAAGAAGAATTAAGTTATTCTACTTTCAGAGTATCGCGCAACCGCTTACCCTGGCTTTTCGTATCATTATTCGGCGAAATGATTAGCGCCGTAGTGCTTTCTTCCTTCGAAGCATCAATTAAAGAAATAATCGTTGCAAGTTTTTTCATCCCGATTGTTATGGCGATGGGCGGAAGCGCCGGTAATCAAGCTGCCATTGTTATGGTTCAAGCAATGAGCAGCGGTTCCCTTTGGGTAAAAGAAAGTTTTACAAGATTGTGGAAAGAATTCAGGGTAGCGATGCTGAACGGAATTATTTCGGCAATAGTTTTGTTAGCACTAACCCATTTTATTTTCAAGGTCGATTTAAACTTCGGGTTCATTCTGTCTCTTTCCCTTTTCGTTATTATGGTAAACGCCACAATGATTGGAGCCGTTGTTCCAATCGTTCTGAAAAAATTGGGAGCCGACCCGGTTATTGCCACCGGACCTTTTGTGGCAACATCGAACGACATTATCGGTCTGCTTATCTATCTCTCACTCATAACAATTTTGTACTCGCCGGCATGAAAAAAAGCAAATCGATTATTTTCATACTCAGCCCGATTGATTTTATTGTGATTGTGTTTTATTCCATGCTGACAATCTTAAATATTGTTTATTTCGACAGGGTACAATACGCAGGTTATCTGATTGGAGCAAATTTTTTACTGTTTCTTTTTGTCTTTTTTGTGGCTTATTCGGATAATCAAAATAAAAGCAAAATATGGCTTCACATTCACCGATGGTATATTGCGCCTTTGATTCTTCTGTCTTTCAAAGAACTGTATTTGATGATTAAACCGATTAGAATGATAGATTACGATTCGGTTTTGATAAGTATCGACAGATTTATTTTCGGAACCGACCCCACGGTTTTTCTTTACAAGTTTGCAAATCCGGTATTGACCGAAATTCTTCAAATCGCATACAGCACATTTTTCTTCTTACCGATTATTTTGGGAATCGAACTGCTGTTGAAACATAAAACGGATGAATTTTACTATGCAACGTTTTTGGTGCTGTACGGATTTTTTCTTTCATATATCGGATACATTTTAGTTCCGGCAATTGGACCCCGCTTTACCCTGCACGATTTTCATTTAACAAACAAAGAACTACCCGGATTGTTCTTAACAAATTTTCTACGGGAAGTAATAAATTCCGGCGAATCGATTCCGAACGGCACTCTAAATCCCGCCGAAGTAGTGCAAAGGGATGTTTTCCCCAGCGGTCATACGCAAATGACTTTGATAGTAATGTATTTGGCATACAAGTTTAACGTTAAACTCAAATATTTTTTCTGGATTACCGGATCATTATTAATTATTGCAACGGTTTACCTAAGATATCATTACGTTATTGATTTAATCGGCGGAGCGGTTTTCATGTGGTTTACGATTTGGAGCGGTTATTATTTATACAATTGGTGGCAAAAATTACGGGGCGAAAAGGAATTCAGGTATAACTGATATGGAAAAGAAACAAAGAGTTCAAAATATTTTCGATAGTATTTCCAAACGATACGACTTTCTAAACCATCTGTTAAGTTTCGGGATAGATTTTTATTGGCGGCATAAAGCTCTGAATTTAACCGGAATAACCGAAAATGCCATTTTACTTGATGTGGCATGCGGCACGGGAGATTTCTCCATTGCGGCACGGAAGAAAGGAGTAACACAAATTACCGGAGCAGATTTGTCCTTCAACATGTTGAAACTTTTCGTTCAAAAAGCGGATTGGATAAACGGTCGTTTGGTCCAATCCGTCGCCGAAGAAATGCCGTTTAAAAGTAATTCATTTACAAATATAACCGTCGGATTCGGAGTGCGAAATTTCTATGACATTCCCAAAGGTTTGAGCGAATTCTACAGAGTATTAAAACCGGGCGGCAAAGCAACTATACTTGAATTCCAAATGCCGCGAAATCCGGTATTTAAATTCATTTATAATTTTTACTTCAAAAATATTTTACCGCTCATCGGGAAAATGATATCAAAAGACAAGGAAGCATATACATATTTGCCCGATTCGGTACAGGAATTTGACAAAGAAATTACTTTAAGTGAAATACTGCAAGATGTTGGTTTCAAACAAGTTAGCTTATACCCGTTAACTATTGGGATTGTCCAGGTTGTTATAGCCGAAAAGTAACTTAAGCTTTCCCCGACAAATAAAAATCCCTTAATTTTTCACCCAACTTTTTAAATGCTTTCGCACGGTGGCTTATTTTATTCTTCTCTTCCGGTAGGAATTCGGCAAGCGTTTTTGTATAACCTTCGGGTACAAAAATAGGATCGTAACCGAAACCGTGAACGCCTTTGCTTTCTTTAACAATTTTTCCGAGTAATTCACCTTCTGCGGTTATTTTATTTTTCCCGTCAAAGAAAACCGCAAAGCAAACAAACTTTGCAAAATGCGGTTCAGGGAAATTTTCAAGTTCTTCCAATAATTTTTTATTGTTATCTTCATCCGTTGCATTTTCTCCCGCATACCGGGAAGAAAAAATCCCGGGTGCTCCGTTCAATTGTTCCACAACCAAACCTGAATCGTCGGCAATTACCGGAATATTAAATTTCTTAAAAATTATTCCGGCTTTAAGAAAAGCATTTTCCTCAAAAGTTTTACCGGTTTCTTCTATTTCGGGAATATCCGGAAATTCCGCCAACGAAAGAATCTTGAACACTTCGCTGTTCAATATGTTTTTTACCTCATCGACCTTGTGCAAATTTCCCGTAGCAAATAGTAATTCGATTGGTTTACCGCTCATTTTACGTTCGCCCTTTCCAGTAACTTTTTCAATTCTTCCCTTCCTTTTTCTACCAGTTTATTCTCATCGTAAATTAGCGATCTGCCGTTTCTGACAACCCATTCGCCTTCTATCATCACATCTTTCACGTTTTCCTTTCCGGCGGAATAAACAATATCCGAATAAAGATTTTCTTCATTGTCTAACAAGGATTGATTCGTTTTATTCAAATCCAGCAAGACCAAATCCGCTTTTTTACCTGGTTCTATACTTCCGGTATAATTATCTATATGCAGAGCTTTTGCGCCTTCAATTGTGGCTAATCTGAATACGGTTAAAGCATCCATCGAAGTGGAACCGTGAATCGGTTTTTGAATTAACGCGGCAAGTCTCATTTCTTTAAACATACTCAAATTGTTATTGCACGGCGGACCGTCGGCGCCTAAAGAAACGGAAACCCCTTCTTTCAAATATTCGGGAATATTCGCAATTCCCGAACCGAGTTTTAAATTGGCGGAAGGACAATGTGCGATTCTCGTTCCGGTTTTCTTCAATGTTTTACGTTCACTTTCCGAAACATGTATTCCGTGAGCAAGAACCGTATTCTCGCTTAAAACTCCAAGTGAATCGAAATATTCCACGTTTTCCATATTGTAGCGTCGTCTTACTTCTTCCACTTCATCCTTATTTTCGGAAGTATGCGAGTGATACAGCGCTCCCGGGAAATCACTTAACATTTCATATGTTTTGCGTAATAATTCCCCGCTGCAAGACAGCACAAACCTTGGGGCGAAAGCATATTTAATCTTTCCGTTTTCAGTATTATGATATTTTTTTGCCAGTTCGTAAGAAGTGCGTAAACTTTCCTCAGTCGTTTCTTTAAATTCCGGCATCAATTCGTTTTCGTCCACCATACATTTACCGGAAAACGCACGCATCCGGGCTTCTATCAAACTTTCGAAAACAACTTCTTGATGATTTATCGTTCCCATATCCAAAATTGTTGTAGTACCGGAAGTCTGTAGCTCATGAATACCAAGTTGCGCCGAAACCCTAAGTGATTCAGGATTATGAGCCATCTCATACGGGAAAATTCTCTTTTGCAGCCAATCGAGAAGTTCCAAATCATCGGCTAACCCGCGAAACAGCGTTTGACAAAGGTGAACATGCGTTTGTATAAAACCGGGTATTAAAGTATAATCGGGCACATTGTAAATTTCACCGTCATATTTTCCATACTCAATTTTATCTTTATCAATAAAACTTGTGATAATGCCGTCCGAAATTTCTATCGCCTTATCATAATAAATTTCATCTCTCTCGTTTACCGTAATAATGTGTTTGGGTACAATTAAAATTTTCTTTGATTTCATTTCGTTTTTCCTTTTCGAAGTTCATCTTTTAAATATTTTCCCGTAATACTTTTGGGATTTTCCGCTACTTCTTCCGGCGTTCCGGTTGCAACAATCTCTCCGCCGTATTCGCCGCCGCCGGGTCCCAAGTCAATTATATTATCCGCAACCTTTATTACATCAAGGTTGTGTTCTATGACAATCACCGTATTTCCTTTATCAACGAGCTGATTCAAAACCTTAAGCAAAATTCTTACATCCTCGAAATGCAAACCGGTTGTCGGTTCATCCAAAACATAAATCGTTTTGCCCGTACCGACTTTACTCAATTCCGTTGCAAGTTTTACTCTTTGCGCTTCCCCGCCGGAAAGAGTGGTTGCTTGCTGACCCAACTTAATGTAACCGAGCCCCACATCGTATAACGTTTGTAATTTTCTTTTGATTCTCGGTAAATCATCGAAAAAGCGAAGGGCTTCTTCCACTGTCATTTCCAAAACATCGGAAATGGATTTTGTTTTATAAAGAATTTCCAAAGTTTCGCGGTTGTATCTTTTACCGCGGCAAACATCGCAAAGCACGTAAACATTCGGAAGAAAATTCATCTCTATTTTTTTCAATCCGTCGCCTTTACATTCTTCACATCTTCCGCCTTTTACATTGAAACTGAATCTGCCGGGTTTATAACCCCTTATTTTTGATTCCGGAAGTTGTGTGAACAAATCCCTAATAAAAGTAAATACGCCCGTGTAAGTTGCCGGATTCGATCTCGGTGTTCTTCCAATCGGCGATTGATCTATTTCGATAATTTTATCGACATTCTCTAATCCTTTTATTTCGTCGTACCTTAGCGGAACTACGTTTGAATTATAGAATTTCTTCTTAAGGATTTTTACAAGTGTTTCGTTTATTAATGTAGATTTGCCCGAACCGCTAACCCCGGTTACCACATTTAAAACTCCCAAAGGAATTTTAACGTTCACTTTTTTGAGATTATTTCCCCTTGCACCTTTTATTTCAATGAATTTTCCGCTGCCTTTCCTTCTTTTTTCCGGTATCTCTATTTGTTTTTTACCGTGCAAGTATTTCACCGTAAGTGAATCGGAGCCGTTAAGTTTTTTCAATATCTTTCTTGTTTCGCCCGCAATGCAAATTTCCCCGCCGTGCTCCCCGGCTCTTGGGCCCAAATCCACAATATAATCGGAATTTTCAATCGTTTCCTTATCGTGCTCCACAACAATAATCGTGTTTCCCAAATCGCGTAATTTTTTCAACGAATTAATCAATTTGATGTTATCGTTTTGGTGCAAACCGATGCTTGGTTCATCGAGCACGTAAAGAACGCCGGCTAATTGGGAGCCTATTTGCGTTGCCAGACGTATTCTTTGAGCTTCTCCGCCCGAAAGTGTTCTGGATGAACGGTTTAACGTCAGATAATCCAATCCGACGTTTAGTAAAAATTCCAATCTCGTTTTAATTTCTTTGATAATTTGTTTTGAAATAATTTCTTCACGCCCTGAAAACTTAAGATTATCAAAAAACTCTTTTGCCCGTTCAATTGAAAGTGAAGTAACTTCACTGATATTTTTTCCGTTAATTTTAACCGCCAGTGATTCTTTTCTTAACCTTCCGCCGTTACATGCCGAGCAGGTAGTCGTATTCATATACGATTCCGCCCACTCCCTCACTTTTGAAGAAGCCGTGTTTTCATAATTATGTTTGATATAATTCAGTAATCCGGTAAATTTATGCATGTATTTAACGGACTTGCTCCCGCCGAATTTGTAAATAAACGGGATTTTTTCCTTGCTCCCGTATAAAATTATATTTACTTGCTCCTCGGTTAAGTCTTTCAATTTGGTATCAAAATCGAAGCCGAATTTATCCGCTACAGCCTCTAATTGATTGAAAAACCAAATATTTCTGGGTTTCCCGAGCGGAGCAAGCCCTTCTTCGTTTATCGATTTATTCCAGTCAGGAATGATTAAATCCACGTCAAGTTCTTTTTTCTCTCCCAAACCGTTGCATTCATTACACATTCCGTAAGGTGAATTAAACGAAAAAGAATTGGGCGCTAATTCGTCGTAACTTATTCCACATTCCAAGCAAACAAAATTTCTGCTGTATAAATGATCTTTTTCCGAATCGTTTACAATTAAATTCCCTTTCCCGAAATTCAATGCGACTTCGATTGATTCGCTCAGCCTGCTTCTTGACTTTTCGGTTAATTTTATTCGATCCACTAAAATTTCGATATCGTGAATTTTGTATCTATCGACTTTAAAACCGGGTTCAAGCTCAAATATCCTGCCGTCTACCCGCACACGAACAAAACCGTCTTTCATAATCTCTTCGAAAAGTTCACGATAATGCCCTTTTCTTCCCTTTACAACCGGCGCAAATATTTGCACCTTTTTGCCGGTAAAATTGTCCAGTACCGAATCGATTATTTGTTCGGTGGATTGTTTTTTAACGGGATTTCCGCAGTTATAACAATGGGGAGTTCCTACCCTCGCATAAAGTAATCTTAGAAAATCATAAATTTCGGTGACGGTTCCAACCGTTGAGCGGGGATTTCCAGCAGATGTTTTTTGCTCGATTGAAATTGCGGGACTTAGCCCTTCAATTAAATCTACATCCGGTTTTTCAAGCATGTTCAAAAACTGACGGGCGTATGCGGATAACGATTCGATATATCTTCGCTGACCTTCCGCATAAATCGTATCGAAGGCTAATGAAGATTTTCCCGAACCGGACAAACCCGTAATAACGGTAAAAGTATCCCGCGGAATATCCAAATTTATATTTTTCAGATTGTGTTCCCGCGCTCCGCGAATTATTATTTTATCGTTATATTTCATATCATTTTTAAAAAGTTCAAACAGTTATATTAGCCAATGTATCGTTGAAAATCAATTTCAGGGAATAAAAAAAATTAAAATGGAATTTGGTTCCGTTAAAACCATAAAAAGCTTTGCCGAATCAAAATACAAAGAAAAAGGTTCGGTTTTTATCGCTCAAGTTTATCCAGTTACAACTCAAGCGCAAGCGGAAGATATATTAAATTCGGTTAGAAAAAAATATTACGACGCAACTCATCATTGTTTTGCTTACAAATTGTTTAACGGTCACGTAAAATATTCAGACGACGGAGAACCTGCCGGCACGGCGGGAATAAGAATTTTAAACGCAATCGAACATTTCGATCTGCAAAATGTCTTAATTATTGTAATTAGATATTTCGGCGGTACAAAACTCGGCGTCGGTCCTCTTGGTAAAGCTTATTATACTAGCGCACTTAACGCATTGGAAATTTCCGAGACAGTAGAGAAAAAAATCTATTTTAAAATCAAAATTTTTTACGATTATGACTTTACCAATAAAGTTCATCATTTACTTTCCAAACATTCTGTGAAAGGAATAGTTAATGGATTCGATAACAAACCATTTATAGAATGCATGATTGAAGGAAATAAAACCGAAGATTTAATCGGCGAACTTATTGAATCGACTTCAAATAAAATAAAAATAGAAAAATCCGAAATTCCCCAACTTATTTAGACCAAATACCACAACGTCAGTTCGTGGCATTATCACGTGTTCTTAGGCCGGACAATTTATAAAATCTGAAAACGAAAGAAATCGCCGCTATCGTTAGTCCGAGCAGCAACCCAATCCAAATACCAATCACCCCCAAATTAAAAACAAAGCCCAACAAATAACCGACCGGAATTCCGATAACCCAATAGGAAATGATTGTTAAGTAGAGTGGAATTTTTACATCTGTCAATCCCCGTAGAATTCCGGAACCTACGGCTTGCAATCCATCGGAAATTTGAAAAAACGCCGCAACAATTAACAAATTCGCGGCAGTACGGATAACTTCCTCATTAGAAATATAGAATGCCGGCAATTCATTACTAAAAAAGATAAAGATTAAACCCGAAAATGTCATAAATCCTGCGCCTAGCGCCAAAGCGCCGAATCCGGCTTGTTTAATACCTGTACTGTCTTTTTTACCGACCGCATTACCGACTCTTATTGTTCCCGCCGTAGATATTCCCAAAATTATCATGTATGAAATTGAAGCCAGACTAATTGCAATCTGATGAGCTGCAAGCTGCGTACTCCCCAACCATCCGATCATAACGGCAGAAAAAGCAAAAGCTCCGACTTCCATCATATACATCATACCGCTCGGTAAACCTATATTTATTATTTTCATTACAAGTTTTTTTTCGGGCTTACCAAAAATACGCGTCGGCAGCAAATTTTTTGTTTCTTTGTAATTCATCACGAATAAAATAACTGCAAGGGCTATAAAACCACGAGTAATTAACGTAGAATATCCCGCTCCATCCAAACCCATCGCCGGGAACCCCCAATTTCCGTAAATTAACAACCAATTTCCAAAGGCATTAATTATATTTGCCACTATAGCGATATACATTGTGGGTTTGGTAATTGATAAACCTTCTATAAATTGACGAAATGTTTGAAACACCAAAAAAGGAATAATCGAATAACTTAAAATCTTAATATAAGATTGAGACAACAACACTACTTCCACCGGTTGCCCTAAAAACGGGATAGCAAATGAAAATGAATACACGCAGATAGTAAGAATTACGGCCAGAGTTAAGTTTACAATGATTGCATTTTTTAAAATCAATCTACATTTATCGGCTTTACCGGAACCTTTTGCTATTGAAATTAAAGGAGTAACCGCCATAGTCATTCCGATACCAAGAACTATGATTAAAAAAAATATTCCGTTTACCAGCGAAGATGCAGCTAATGAAGAAGCTCCAACATGTCCGACCATCAGACTATCAACCACTCCAAGCATGATGTGACCCAATTGACCAAGACTGACCGGCCAACCGAGTTTTAGGGTTTCCGTAATATCTTTTTTACTGAAAATCAAAATTTAACCGGCTAAATTAATTTTTATAAAAACATAAAATAAACTTTGGCAGTCACTTTTTTACTTTGTAAATTTGATATCGTTAATTTAAGCATATTTAATAGAGGAATTTCATGAAAACAAAAGCACTCATAATTTTTATATTTATCGCAACGCTTGTATCCTGCCAAAATAATCAAAGCGGAAGGAAAAAGATTGATAAATCGGACATAAAAACATTAGTCGATTCCGTTAGCTACGGCTTTGGGCTTCAAATAGGAGATAAATTAAAAGCGCAGAAAGTTGAAATTAACCCCGATATTCTTCTACAAGGAATTTTAGATGTTACAAACGGGAACGAACAACTTATCTCGGATGAAGATCTAAAAATTTCGATGGAAAACTATAGAAAAATAATAATGAAAAAAATGCAAGAGGAAAGAGAACAACTTGCGGAGAAAAATAAAGAGGAAGAAGAAAAGTTTTTCGAAGAGAATAAGAAAAAAGAAGGAGTAATCACTTTACCGAGCGGTTTACAATATAAAGTATTGAAATCAGGAAACGGCAAATCTCCGAAAGAAACGGATAAAGTTGTAGTTAACTACATCGGAAAATATATTGACGGAACGGAATTCGACAATTCTTATAAAAGGGGAAAACCCTTTGAAACCCAGGTTAGTGCCGTAATTAAAGGTTGGACCGAAATCTTACCGAAAATGAAAGAAGGCGACAAATGGGAAGTTTACATTCCTTCCAAATTGGCATACGGCGAACGCGGAAGCGGCAGAATAGAACCTAACAAAACGTTAATCTTCGAAATCGAGCTTCTCAAAGTAAAATAAACATTTTACGGGGGCGGCTTTACCGCCCTCTTAATTTTTCCTCCCAATTTCTTTTGCTATTTTACACTTTTTTTTATTAAATTGAAAAAAATCATTAACGGAGGAACCATGAAAAAAGCCACATACCTATTTTTATTTTATTCTTTAATATATTTTAACATTTCCGCCCAATCCTCTGATACTTTTACAAGAATTTTTGAAATTCCTGTACCGGTTATTGAAAATACCGGATTCGGCGAATTTATTAGCGGTGTCGATTTCGACGGTGACGGCAATGTTGAAATTTATGCCGTTAATAATATGCTTGACCAAGGCGGTGCAGAGTTTATTCCGCGAATTTATAAATTTGAAAAACACGGCGATGTATGGGATTCGGTATGGAGCGAACAAGAAAGAAATATTGCTCAGCAAAACAGTTGGGCTCCGCTTACTTGGGGAGATTGGGACCAAGACGGTAAACCGGATATCGTTTGGGGACCGGCAAATTATTTTAACGGCGATAATGGTCCAAACTTAAATCCGCCACGTATAGTGGTTTACGAAGCACAAGGTAACGGAACTGATAAAATGGGTGCTCAAGGTTTCGGATTCGAATTGCCAAATGCCGAATGGACAATTACTGATAAAGACGAATTTGAACTTAGACCTTTCCGTTGGGTTTTGCAAGATTTTGATAACGACGGCGACATAGAATTAATTTTTGCCGAAAGAAGAGACAGTTTAAGATTCGGGGTTGTTTCCGTAAGCGATATTCCGGATAACGGGGACGGAAGCGAAACTTGGACTCTGGAAGCATCCGGCAGCGGCTGGATGATGAATCCATCCAGAATTTATGATATGGGAGTTATGAGAAATAAAATTTATTTGATTCATGAAGACGGAAGCGTTTCGGTTGTAAAATATGAAAACGGAACCTATACGCTGCTCGGTAATTTTGCCGATAAAGTGCCCGGCGGTTCTTGGAAATCCGCATCCGTTGTTGATATAGACAACGACGGAGAAGAAGAAATTATTGTCGGCGGATGGTCAAAAGGCTTTAATAAAATTTATGTTCTTAGAGAAGACGGCGACAGTTTACAATCTTACGCGGTTGCCGATCTGGCTCCGCTTATCGGGCCCGACGGAAGAATTAACGGCGGACACGATGCGTACGGAGATATCGACGGCGACGGAAATATGGATTTTATTTTCGGAACAAGAGCGGCTACTCCCGATGCCGCAATCATCCGGCTTGAATATCAAGGCGGTGATGTTACTCAACCGCAAAGCTACGTTGCACAAATAATAGATTCCCTCTTCCCGGGTTCGGGAGTGAACCGTTATGACATAGTAAACGTTGCCAATATAGATGACGATCCGGATTTGGAAGTTTTATACACCGATGGGAATCAAACCGGCAGAATTCCCATTGTAATACTCGATGTTAAAAAAGCAGTAGGAATTAGTGAGAAAGAGATAGCGAATAATTTTGAACTCGAACAAAATTATCCTAATCCGTTTAATCCTTCAACCACAATAGTGTTTTCGATAACGGAAGAAACAACCGCATCGCTTAAAATTTATAATGTTCTGGGAGAATTGGTAACTACGTTAATAAACAACAAATCGTTTTATCCCAGAAAATATTCCGTTACATTCGATGCAACACAACTTGTAAGCGGAACGTATATTTATACTTTAGAATCGAAGGGCAAAATTATTTCGAAAAAAATGATTTTACAAAAGTAAATGTTGAGATATGCCGGGGAAAATTCCCCGGCATATTCCCAAGGCAAAATGCAAACTTTAATGAAAAGAGAGCACCAGGATTTTTACAAAAAAATCAGAGCAGAAATTAAAAACTGGCTAAAAACAAAGACCGGCAAGGATAACAAATGGGCAGAATACATTTTATTGGCGCCCGATTTATTCCACTTATTGGCAAAACTTTTGGTCGATCCGGATGTACCTTCCGAGAAAAAAGTGAAGTTGCTCGCCGCTGTTATTTACTTTATCTCGCCAATCGATTTTTTGCCGGAAGGTATTTTAGGACCCGCAGCCTATGTAGACGATATAGCAATAGCTGCTTATACTTTAAACGACTTGATTAATTCTATTGATCCACAAATTGTTGTTAGAAATTGGGCAGGTGAACACGATATCTTGTTGCTGGTAAAAAATATCCTAATCAATGCTAACGAAATGATCGGAAGCCGAACTTGGGAAAAAATTAAAAAGAGATTTTTTAAGTAAGTTTCTTCTCAAATATTACGCTGAATTTACTTCCTTTCCCGACTTTACTCTTAACATTGATTTTGCAATCATTTAATTTTGCAAATTCATTAACTATGGACAAACCTAATCCGGCGCCTTCGTACCGGCGAGTATAACCGATTTCTTCTTGTGAAAACGCATCGAATAAATTATCCAAATATTCTTTTGATATTCCTTTTCCCGTATCTTCTACTTCTACTACCAGTTGAGACACTCTGTTTTTCTTAATGACTATACTGATAAAACCTTTGTCTGTAAACTTAATTGCGTTATCAATCAAGTTTTGGAACAAGATGGAAATTGTATATTCATCCGCTAAAACTATGCAGTGTTTAACTTTCTTCTCATATTTAATTTCCAAATTTTTACTTTCGGCAAAAACTTCAAATTCTTTTATCAGTTTATTTAATAAAGAATCCAAATTAACAGATGTTTTGGTAACGCTGAACTCCCCGGAATCGAGCAAAGACATATTCACAACGTTATCGAGTGTTCTTATTATTCGTTCGCCGGCGCTTTGCATACTGGAAAATAAAAATTTGTATTCATCTTCAACCTTGGAATAAAACATTTCTTTCAAAATGGAATTATAGTTGAATATTGTATTCAAAGGGGTTCTAACTTCGTGCGAGATTTGCGAAAGGAAAGCCGACTTTAGTTTATCCGATTCCTCTGCTTTTATTTTGGCTTTTTTTAATTCCTCATGCAATTTTGCGTTACGTATTGCTATTGCCGCTTGGCTGGCAAGAATCTCGAACATTGCGGTAACTTCTTTTAAGTTTACATTGTTCAAAGACTTACTATCAACATAAATCACCCCGATTTTCTTATCATCGGCTATTAACGGAGAACAAAATATTGTCTGCAGTGCAAGTCGCAAAATACTTTTACTCGGATGATTATCCACATCATTTTGCGCACCTTCAATAAATCTGGAGCGACCGCTAAGGAAAACATCCTCAACTACTGTAGTGCTGATGTTGAAAAAATGTTCGGGTAATTCCCTTCCGTTGGCATCGAGTCCTAATCTGTATTTCAGTTCTTTGTTTTCATTCTCAAGTACAATAAATCCTCTTTCTGAATTCGTTAACTTAATGGAATATTTTAAGACCGACCGGAGAACTTCGTCAAGTATAAGTGAACTGTTAATTTTCTTCAATAAATCAAGTATTAACTCCAAATGTTGAAGTTTATGGTTAACTTCCGCTCCGGAATTGATTCCTTTTGAAGAAATATTTTTTCGCAATTCGGAAAGTTTCATAAATCAACTCAGTTTAATTTTAGTTAGGATTTATTTTACCGAGAATTTCATTTATTTTTTCAACCGATTGCGAGGCGCCGATTTCTTTTTTGAGTTTTAAAGCTTCGTTGAAATGATACTTTGCCTCGTCAATTTTTTTCCAATTAAGGTATAAAAGTCCCGCTTCAAAGAATGTTTCTGCCAAGTTTAATTTACTTTCTTTCTCTTTGTTAATACGAAGACTTGTACTTAAATATTTTTCCGCTTTTGAAAATCTCGATTTTTTTCTTTCGATAATACCTTGAATTTTATATAAATCGGCAATTGTCAATACATCGTTAATTTTATTGCTGATTTGCATTGACCTCTCTACATATGAGGCGGAAAGGTTAAGATCGTTTATCTCAGTCAAAACGTGAGCTTTTTCTGCAAATGCAATATTCAATATTTGTAAATTTTCGGAATTAACTGCTATCATAATAGCATTATCGTAATAATTTAATGCAATGTTATAGTTGCTTTTAAGTTTATTAATAATTCCGAAGTTATGGTTACTTCGGGCCAAAGATTCCTGATCTCCGAATTGTTCGTAAATTGTAGTAGCCCTGTTCAACTGAGCAAATGCGTTGTCAAGTTCTTCTTTAATCATTTCAAGAGTTCCGAGGTTAAAATGAATTTTTGCATACAAATATTTTTCTTTTTCCTCGTCAATTATATCCAGACTTTGATAAAAATAATTCTTCGCTTTTTCAATCTCGCCTTTTTCACCGTATATAATGCCCATCAAGTTTGTACATGTTGAAATTCCGGAATTATATTTTTCTTTCCCGAAAATTCTTTTTGCCGATTCAAGATATTCCAGACTTTTATCCCAAACGGCTTGATCGTAATAAATTACTCCCAACAAGTAATAAGCATTAGCCACAAAATCGGGGTATTGATTCGTATTCTCCAATTCACTTACGAAATAGTTAAATATGTTTTCCGCAATTTGGTAATTACCCATTTTTCTAAGTTCATCGCCCAATACCAAAAGGAAATCCCAATATTTGCTACCCGACAAAGATTTTTTTGCCAACGTAATCAAAATATCAACCAATAAACGAAATTGCGCCGAAATAAAAACCGGATCTTCTTTTATTTTTTCATGATTTCCTTCTCCGGTAAACACCCGGGAAAAATTATTTTCCAAAACTTTAATATTTTGTTCGGGTAAGAAGCTGTTTATGCTTTCTCCAAGATATTCGTTTATTATTTTATCTAGATTCCGTAAGATTTTGGTTTCCATTATAGAATATAAATTTCCAACATAACAATAAAATCTTTCACAGATGAATTAACTTTTGCAAAATTTCGTATTAATATAACAAAAAACTTACGAATTATCAGTTATTAGGACAGAAATATAGCTTTATATTTATAAACCACAAGATTTTGGGAAATTAACTTTTCAATAATTTATAAGAAACAAACCATTCGAAATAGGAATCATTTTCATTCCATGCTTTTGCCGCACCGAATGACAAAGTTGATTCTAAATTAAACCAATGTTTAAATGTAAAATTCAGTTGGGCACCAATGTTAATCCATTTTTTAGCCCAATTTGAACGGACAAGCAAACTATGCGAATAAACCGAGAAATCGATGTGACTAAGATATTGCTGAAGGAACGAAATATTAGGAAACCTTACGGGTGGGAAATTATTTTCAAACATAATTTTAATGAAACGGTCGCCCGCCAAACTATAAATAGGAATTCCCGGAAAACGGAATACTTTTCTGTATTGCTTGGCATTTACGTTTTCAAGAGTTCTGTTTCCAAATCCACCGAAATAAAAGCGGGATTGAATCAAATTTGGATTATCATGATGATAACCTATTCCGATTTTGAATCTGAAAGTATTATGTTTTGCCAGAACCGGTTCCAGATGTTCCCATTCCAAATATGTTTGTCCGGAATATTGAGGGTTATTCGGATCCGAAGCAAAACCTCTCAGTGTAAAAGTAATAATATCACCCTTTTCATAATCGGAGCTTCCGATGCTGCGCCTTAAATATTTGGATGTTATAATTGTTTGTGCCACTGCAAAATCGGGTTCGGATACTCTAGTTAAATTATCGTTTATATATTCTACTCCATGATATAAATCGAATTGAGTTTTTTGGATTAATTTATAAGGTACGTCATAAATCCAATAATGCTTATAACCAACGCGGAGTTTGCTACCGATCATTCCCCTCTTTCGCGTATTGAACAAATCATAAAAATCCGGTGCATTATGCTCCAGACCTATACTTAACTTTTGTTTATAGTTATAGCTAAGTCTGAAATGAAACTTGGGCCCGATGGGATTTTCGTTGAAAGGTGAATACCCTGCTTCTATCTGAATATCGTGATAAATTAACGGATCGGTAATATGCGTATAAAAACCCAAAACCTTTTGCGATTGGAATCCGCTGATCATTGGAATAAACGACAATATATCCAAATGACTAAGAGCCGAATATTCTTCCGTCTTTTCGTTTACAGGTTTTTCTTTTTCGGGGCTATCCACATTCCATTTGGCAAGATATGTGTTTTTATCAAAAACTTTTTGTCCCAGATAATTGATTGCAGGAACGAATCGGGTCGATTTGTTTTTGATTATTGCGGGTCTAAAACCTTTTGTGCTAAATTCGAATACAAGAATAGAATCTTTATTCATATAAATAGGTCTGAATAAACCCGTTAATGTATTGCTTAAAATTGTTATTTTGTTAGAGTCTAAATTATACTTAAATATATTGGAAACACCGTTAGCATACGCATTCCAAAACAGTTGCTTTCCGGTTTCGTCCCACGAGGGATTTTCCGGTGTTCCGACAGAAGTTACTCTGAAAAATTTGAGTTTACCGGTTTTTCTGACTTCATTTGTATTCAACAAAATTATCGACTGTGTTCCGTCGGTCTCATGTAAAACGCAAGCCAGCATATTACCATCGGGACTTATACTCAAGCCCGAGAGCTCCGTACCGGCATTTAATACCGAAAGTGTTTGAATTTTTTCAAAAGGATATTTGGTAACCACCAGAGCATTCTCACCGTTATTATGCCTTATTCCCCACAATTCATCTGTGGCTTTTGAAAATGTTAAATCACCGATTCTTTGATTGTGAAAAATTTCCATTGATGTATTATTTCCCAAATCCAGAGCCCAAATATCCCTGTAAAGCCGGTTATTATTTGAAGTGAAAAATAATACACCGCGTTTTTCATCGTAAGCGGTTGAAGAAACACTTAACATACTCGGCGCCGGAATATCTCGCAGAATTTTAGATTTACCGGAATTCAAATCAAGCTCGGCTATCTGCGCCAGTTGATGAGATCTGTGGAATCCGAAATAAATTTTCCGGGATTTTTTGTCGTATAACGGTTTTGTTATCCATCCGAAATTTTCAGCAGTTATTTTCTCAACCGGTGTGATTGGAAATTGCCGTAATTTTTTAATGTTTGTTTCCTGAAACGACTTTTCAAATGAAGCAAAGTTTTTCCATGCCGTTTCGAACGGTATTTCAAAAACGTTTTCAAATTTCTCTTCGAAATCTGTATAAAAATCCGATTCGTCAATTTTATACCATTGTATTAATTTTCCCGGACCGTATTGAAGGGCAAGATAAGCTGAAAATCTTGCACCGTACAGATAAAACAAATTTTCTAACAAAAACGAATTATGGGTGAAAATTGCATCAAGCTCAACGATATCCGGAATTTTTTGCTCTTCCAAAGTTAAGGTACGGAAATACATTTCATCAAAATTCCCTAAAATTCTTCCGAATCCTCCGCTTAACCATGTTTCCATAAAAACGGCAATCCCCTCTTGCTGCCATCTCGGAGTGTAACGGCTAAAATTTGTCAGCAGACTGAAAAAAGTAGAAATCGGATGTTTACGTTCTGGAGGAACTTTGGAAAAAATCGAGCGGCTAAACGCTTCGGCTTTTGATGCTTGATCGTTTACTATTATATGAACTATTTCATGATTTAAAAGCCATTGAATTCTTTCCGTATAAGGAAAATTTTCATATAAATTTTCAAACGGTTCGATAACTATAGAGATAAAGTTTTCCGGAACGGTCGTAGCTCTTCCATACCCGTAATCGGCAAAATCATTAGTGTTTATTACTATTTTTCCCGTGGGATGATAATGAAAGAGATTACTTAACTTATCTAATGACCTTTCAGCGGAAAGAAGTATATGATCTACTAAATGCTCGTGGTTTGGCCGGTAGATAATAATAAAATTCTTACTCTCTTTTTGCAACCATTCACCGTATACTTGTATATTAAATACAAGCATAATCAGTGATAATAAAGCAACTATTTTATTTGTGCTTATTTTATTTTTATATTTTTTATACACAACTATTTTAAATCCTTTTAAAATTTATAAACCTCCTCAGCATAATGCTGAAGGAGGTTTATGGAAGGAAGAATTCGATAAATTGGCTATCTAGTCCAACCGTATCGAGTACCTAAATCTTCGAGTTGTGCATTCGATCTTGACCAGCCGTAACGGGTGCCCAAGTCTTCAAGCTGTGCATTTGATCTTGACCAACCGTAACGGGTTCCCAAGTCTTCAAGCTGTGCGTTTGATCTTGACCAACCGTATCGGGTCCCCAAGTCTTCAAGTTGTGCGTTTGATCTTGACCAACCGTAACGGGTTCCCAAGTCTTCAAGCTGTGCGTTTGATCTTGACCAACCGTAACGGGTTCCCAAGTCTTCAAGCTGTGCGTTTGATCTTGACCAACCGTAACGGGTTCCCAAGTCTTCAAGTTGTGCGTTTGATCTTGACCAACCGTAACGGGTTCCCAAGTCTTCAAGTTGTGCGTTTGATCTTGACCAACCGTATCGGGTCCCCAAGTCTTCAAGTTGTGCGTTTGATCTTGACCAACCGTAACGGGTTCCCAAGTCTTCAAGTTGTGCGTTTGATTTCTTCTCGTTAATATTTTTTTGAACAATGTCTATGCTCATTATGCTATTATTAGCCACCGTTTTATAAGTCGTTTTTTTCACATTACTTCTATATCTCGAAGCAGTTTCAACATTTTGTGGAACTTGCGCAAAAACTACAAATGCCGAAAGAACAAAAACGAATAAGGTTAGAATTGATTTTCTCATGGTGCCCTCTCTTTTTAGGTTTATTATTAAATGGTCCGCCCCCCTTTATGCAATAATTATTCCATTTACAAATCTTGTAAAATAATTACATTTGTGATTTACAACACAGAAAGCTGTAAAATTTACCGCTATGAAATATAGCATCGCAATAAAATGTTACAAAAAATATAAAAAAAATATATTATAAATCAATATATAGCGGAAAAATAAATTGATGAGAGAATTTGGGTAAAGAGGAAATTACTTCAAAATTCTATCCAAACGGGGTCTTGAAATGTGGAGATATTTTGCGGTTTTAGTCTTGTTGCCTTGAAATCTTCTGAGAACTTGCCTGACTATCAACTTGTTAATTTCTTCTAACGGAATTCCGGTATCATTAAACTGAAGATTTAAAATACTACTATTATCCAAAATCGAATCTATTGTTTTGTTCCCTAAAAGATTAAACAAGTCATTTACTTGAAGCGTGGAACCTTCCGATAATAATACCGCCCTTTCAATAGCGTTTCTTAATTCCCTTACGTTTCCCGGCCATTCGTATTTTAACAAAAAAACTTCCATTTCTTTGCTCATCTTCATCTGGGGTTTCTCAAATTTTTTGACCGCTTCTTTAATGAAATGTTCGGCCAAAATTAAAACGTCCCGCTCCCTTTTTCTTAAAGGCGGCAATTCGATTGTTGCAACTTCCAATCTATGATACAAGTCCCTTCGAAACTCATTTTTTTCAACCAACGTTAGTAAATCTTTGTTTGTGGCTGAAATTATTCTCGCTTTAATCGGGATATCTTTAACTCCACCGAGTCTGCGTATTACTTTACGGTCAAGTACGTCAAGAATTTTTACTTGCAGTTTCGGACTTAAATCACCAATTTCGTCCAAAAATATTGTTCCATTCTCTGCAAATTCAAATAAACCTAGTTTTTTCTTTTTGGCATCCGTGAATGCACCCGGTTCATAACCAAAAAGTTCCGATTCAAGCAAGTTTTCGGGGATGGCCGAGCAATTAATGGGGACAAATGGAGCATCAGCTATAGGACTGTTTTTATGAATGCTTCTTGCAAGAAGTCCCTTCCCGGTTCCGGTTTCACCTAAAATAAGTAAATCAACTTTATAATTTATAGCCAAGCTTTTAGCTTGAGTAAGAATTTTTTTTATAGCTTTGGATTTGCCTATAATCTCATCGAAATCCGATGTTTCTATTTTCTCTTTATCAATTTTTCTTGCAAGCAACTTAACGGAAAGATTATCCGTTAGGGTTTTCAAATAAAACTTCAACTTTTGCAATTCACTGGGGATAATGAAAATTTCCGTAAGTCCCATTCTCGATAATGTACTTATCAAAATAGGGTCTTGCGAGTATACAACCATAATTGGATCGGTGTCTAAAACAGATTTTACTTTAAAGGCAACATCGATATATTGATCGGATAATTCATTAATATCGAAAACAAATACATTGCCTATACCTGTTGTTGGGTGGAATTCGTCACAAAATTCGATTTTAATCGCACTATAGTCGATTTGATTTATAGCATTAATAATCAAATCAGAATTTTCATTCGCCTTAAAGTATTTAAATATAATCGGAGGTTTGGTTAATGTATTAATATTTGCCATCTCTCAATCTTTTGTAATGTCTCCGCCCGTTCCTTATTTTGAAAATAAGCGTTCTTTAATTCAAAGTGCTTAAATTTCGAACTTATAATTTGCAAAATATTTTCGGTAATTTCCAAATATTCACTTGCTTTGTTTATATTCCCGCGCTCAAAATAAATTTCCGCTAATTCAATTGAAGTTTTCCATGTTAACTCGGTTATTTCAACATTATTTAATTTCTCAAAAGCCTCTTCAAAATTTAAAAGCGAATTAATTTTATCGTTATTTTTTTGAAAAATTTTTCCATATAAATAATTTTTTTGCGCACTGATTAAGATATTTTCACTCTCTAATTTTTTAAAATCATCTGTCTCAAAAATCGAATTTAATAAATCAAAATTTCCGGATACATATAATTGATTTAGCGCATACAGATAGTAATAATATTCAAAAATTTTATCTTCTTTTATACCGCAAGAATTAAAAATTTCAAGTAAATGTTCAGAACTTATTTGTTCGTTATTTAATGTTTTTGCAAATAAATTTATTAATTTTTCTAAAAAATCACTGTTAGCGCTTCTCGAAGATTTAATAGTTTTTAAAAATACTTTTGAATACCTAACAAATTCCTCCCTGTATTCAATTAGATAATGTAAATACGCCAATAAAAAATAAACTTCACTTAATTCCGTGTAGCTTCCCAAGTATTCAAAAATATCTTTGCTCTTGAGAAGATGTTCTAGAGCTTTTTCGTATTCACAAATAATAATTTCCACTTCACTTAAATTGAGATAAATTAATGCAGCTTCATATTTTTTATTTAAACCTTCTGCTAATCTTAAAGTTCTCAAACTATATTTTTCTGCTTTATCGAATTGTTGTCGATGAATATAAAAAATAACATAATTCGTTCTAATAGTAATTTCTTCCTCCAAGCTACCCGTTTTTTGGGCTAATCTAAGAGCTTCATCCCACCATTTTTGTGCCTCAGTATAATTTTCTTTTATATTGTTAATTATTCCAAGATTTATTGAAGTTTTAGCCAATTTCTGTGGCATTTTCAATTTAGTATATATTTCATGGGCACGTCTAAAATAATCTTCCACCAATTTTATTTCACTACCCAAATTATGCTCTAGTATTCCCATCAAATTGTAGGCTTGGGCTTTTATTAATTCCGATACTTCCGGACGATTGATCAATTCAATGCATTTTGCTTTCGACTGGTAAAATAAATCCATATAAGATTCCGCCGTAGCAAGCTTTATTAAAACTTCCTCATAAATTTCCCGGCTCGGATTTTCTTCTAAAATATCGGAATAAATTTTTACCGCCTTCTTAATTTTCCCTATAGCAACATAGCAATCCGCTTTTAGTATATTTAATTTTTTCCGCTCAATTCCGTTTATGTTATCAATTATCTCATCAATTAGAGTTAATGATTTTTCAAATTCCCCCAGTTGATAGAGTGTTTTACTTAATTCTACTTTTACATTTATTTTTTGCCGGGCTTCCGGAGAAATCCTAAGTAAATATTCCAAAAGATACTTTTCATAAACAAACAAATTATTGGGACGAATGCTTTCCAATTCCTGATAAATCAATTCAAAAACCTTTTCCTTATTCCCGCCTAATTCATATTGACGCGCCAAATCAACCCGTGGATAGTTCGGTACCGATTTTTCCAAATTTTCGGCAACCAATAAATGTAGCATGTGCTTATTTTCAATTTGGCTGTATACACTTTCTCTTAAAAACTTAGAGGTAAATCTGATTTTGTTATCGTAAAATTTTAAAAAACCGTTTTGTACCAATTCATCAATAATACTTTGCAAATTATTACCGCCGTCCCAAATTCCGAATAAGATTTCGTGTTCGATTCCGTTTGGGAACACAGAAATTATATCGAGTAATCGTTTCTTTTTTGCCGAAAACGTTTGAAGCTTAGAGAATAAATTTTTCCTTGCTGCTGTATCCAGCTTTTTGATCTCAAAATCATTCCGGGAAAGTTTAATTTTACCTTTTTCGTACAATAATAGTTTTCCTAGGAATAAACCCTCAAGCATATCGTAAATATTTCCCGGATATAAATCCGTAAGTTCGGTTGCCAGTTTCGAGAACTTTTTAAGCGGGAATAAAGAAGAAAAGGTTTTGACTATAAACTGACCGGTTTCATACTCATTAAAAGGTTTTAAGAAAATCTTTTTAATAATTTTTTCGTTAGTGGAGGAATAATTTATCTCGGTTTTGGTAAGTATTATTAATTTTGCTTTATTAACAACGAAAAGAGTAAATGAATTTTCAATCAAATTCCGTGTGAAAAGATCGTATAAATCAAAATCATCAAGAAACAAAACAAACGGTAATTCGGAAGTTAAATAATTGAAAATATGGGTTATTTGTTGTTGAATATTTTCACTGTTCCCAGCCAGTAAATTTAAAGCATCATTTTTAATATTTTCCGGCAACTTACCAAAAATTCCAGCTGAGTAAACAATTTTTCTAAGGATTATCTCCCAAGCGGATTTATCGCTAGGTATATCGTTTTTCGTAACCCAAAACACATCGGGGAAATTCTGATATATTTCTTCGGCAAGAGCGGTTTTGCCCGCATTATTTCTGCCAATTAAATTTAATATTTGATTCGTATCGTTCCGGAAAATAAAATCGGTAATCTCTAATGTGGTATCCGTAATTTGAAAACTTTTTACGGGTTTCCACTCGGTTAAGAAAGATTGCTTATTTTTTATTTTTAACGCGGATAATATTTCAAATGCATTGCTATATCTTTCCGCAGGATTTTTTCTTAACAATTTCCGGACAATGTTTTCAAATTCAACCGAATAATTGTGTTTCCCGAAAGTAATTTCCTCGGAAATTTTTCTGCGGTAGATTTCTATTTCTTCCCCGCTTCCAAACGGAAATTTGCCGAACATCAGAAAATAAAGAAGAACACCGAGCGAATAAAAATCCACACGTTTATCATATTCCTTTCCCAACAACAATTCCGGTGCAATATATTGTGCGGTTCCTTTTTTCCATTCTTCTGATTTTTTTAAGACCTGTTCGGCAAAACCAAAATCGATTAACTTAATATAAAAATGTTTTTCGCTATTACCGACCAATAAATTTTCCGGTTTAAGATCGAAATAGATGTAATTGGATTCGTGAATGTAGAAAAGCGTTTCGCAAATCTGTTTTGTAATTTCACGGAGTTTTTTTTCACTGTGAGTATTATAAAATTCGCGTAAGTTTCTACCATTTATAAATTCCAGTGTAAAAAATTTTGAGCCTTTCTCAATTTCTTCTATAATTTCTTTGTTTCCGGTCGTAACAACCGTTCCGTATTCGAACCCTTTTACAATATGTTTATTATTAAATTTTCTAAGTTTTATGTATTCTTCACGGAAATTTTTAACCTCATAATCCGGTGAACCAACATCCAAAACCTTCATTACTACATTTATACTTCCATGCAATGTATCTTCGCATAAAAATACTCTGCTCCTCCCTTCGCCGAGCAATTTAATAACTCTGTATCTTTCATTAATCATTTCGTAGATTCCGGATTGAAAACTTTCTCTAAAGTATTTCCTAATCGGTTCATCGTTAATAGTGAAACTGCTAAAAACAAACTCGGGAAAAAGCTTAACCACCAAGCGGTAGAAAGATAATATTGTCCTGAGTTAATCATAGAACCCCACGAAAAATATTCCTCACCGGCACCGAATCCCAAAAAACTTAACGCCGATTCAGCCATTATAACATTACCGAATTGCAAAACAAGGTTTACCAAAAGCGGTGAAAGAATGATCGGCAAAATTTCTTTTAAGAGAATTTTATATTCCGGAATTCCTAACATTTTTGCCGAGAGAATAAAATCCTTTGATTTCAAACGTAATATTTCCCCTCTGATAATTTTGAATAATCCCATCCAGCCCGAAAGTCCGAGAACAAGAACAACAACCCAGAAAGAATTTCCGAAAAATGCCAAGAACACAATTATCAAAAATAAAAACGGAAATGATAAAAATATTTCCGTAAATCTATTTATTAAATTATCCCAGAATTTACCTCCGAATCCGGCAGCCAATCCGAGTACAAACGCGATCAAAAAGGATAAAGTTACCGAGCCTAACCCCAAAAGAAAAGCAAACCGCGTTCCGTAGAGGATTCTGGAATAAACATCCCTAGCGTATTCATCCGTTCCGAAAATAAAAATCACTCTACGCCCTTCGTTTGCATTACCGTCGTTATAATATTCAGCTCCTTTTGAAATTCCTCTATTGATAATTTCACTTTTAAAATAATTATACAGATCGGAATCTGCCGGTGCATTTTCTCCCACTGAACTTTCAATAAAAACTTCAGAGAATGGTGGTAAAAGTTTACATTTTTTAATATTATAATGCAAATCCGGATTCGATGTGGAAAGCAGCGGTGCAAATAAAATTATCACAAAGAATAAACTTAGAAAAGCATTTAGCCAGGTTAATCTTTTTTGAAAAATATTTTTAAGAGCAGGTATTTTCCATACCGCAACCGGTAGTACGAAAAAAAGTAAAAATGAAACGAGATAATCGTAAAACCTCGGATTTATTTTTAAAATATTAATTTCCCCGGAAACTACGGACAAAACCAACTGCGAAATATGATAAAACAACTCATACCGGAATATCAATACCGCAATCCACAACAAGAGTAACAAATGAGCTAATCCGAGTTTCTTCATGTTCAAATACCTTCGACCATTCTTTTATCGATTTTATATTTTATCAAATCCGCAAAAAAATTAACAAGGATTATCAAAACTCCGGAGACAAAAGTACAACCGATAATCAATGGAAAGTCCCTGTTCAAAATTGCGTTGATTGTCAACCTACCCATTCCCGGTAAATTAAATATTACTTCGGTAATAAGTGCGCCGCTAAGTAAAATTCCCAGTTCGATTCCCGCTACGGATATAACCGGATTTATTGCATTCGGAATTATATGTTTCCAAATTACCGTGTTTTCGTCGTATCCGTTACTTCTAAGGAATGCTATATAATTCTTACCGTTTTCCGAATCCATATTTTCCCGTAAATATTTGTAATAAATAATTACTCCCGGAATCGATAAAGATAATACCGGTAACAAAAGGTGAAGTACGTAATCGAAAAATTTTCCCGCAAAATTTAAATCCTCGAAATCGACCGAACGCAAGTCTGCAGACGGAAGAATATTCAGCCAAACGGAAAAAACATAAATGAGAAGCAAAGCCAAAACAAATGACGGCACCGAATAAACAACAAGTGAAATTTTAGAAAGCAATTTATCGAGTATTCCGCCGTTTTTCCTGAAAGTAATGTAAGAAAGGTAGAAACCGAATCCGGTTTGAATTAAAAAACTGAGCGACGCCAAAATCAAAGTGAACGGCAGAAAAGAAAAAATGACGTCGAGAACCGGCATCCGGTATTGATAAGAAATTCCGAAATTACCGCTCAGTAAATTTTTGATAAAAATTATAAATTGTTCGGTTAACGGTTTATTCAGACCAAACGAAGCTCTTACTTTTTCGGCTAGGGAATGGCTTAACAAAGGCGATACGAATTTTTGTGCCGGATCGCCCGGGGAAATTCGCAATAGGAAAAACAAAAATACCGTTAAAAGAATCAGTAATACAAGCGAAGTGAAAATTCTTTTAATCAAAATATTGAGTAGTCCCCGTTTCATGTTATCAATCCAATCTCCATTCCCAGCACCTTTGCACCGAACCGAGCGGATCTATTGCGATATTTTTAATTTTTTTGTTATATGCTGTAATGTTATTTATCCAAAAAAGAAAAGTAACCGGCTGATCTTTGTGAATCAACCGTTGAATTTGCTTATAAATTGACGCTTGCGTTTTTTCATCCGGTCCCGTTTCAAGTTTTTCGAGAAGTTCATCAACTTTTTTGTTTTGATATCCTGAACAATTGGCAAAGTATTTTTCCAAATCGGAATGCCAATAAGGTTTTAAATCTATCGGAATCGGAACAACCCAACCGGCAATCCATGCTTCAAGTTTTTTACCAAACATATTATTGAAAAATATATTCGGCTCCTGAGGTTGAACAGTAACATCGATTCCAATCTGCTTTAAGTTTTCTTTAATAATGTTTGCCGAATATTTTCTCCGTGGATTGTTCCCCGGAATGTTTAATACGAATTCGAATTCGTTGCCGTTTTTATCCAACGTGCCGTTGCCATTTGTGTCTTTCCACCCTTCCCCGTTTAATATTTCTTTCGCTTTAACCGGATTGTAAGGCAACGGTTTTATTTCACTGTCTATGAAATTCTTAAATATGGGTGAAACCGGACCAACAGCCAAATCGGCGGCTCCGTTCAGGAATTCATCAATTATCAGTTTTCTGTCAATTGCCATTGTAAGAGCTTTTCTTATCACCGGATTTCCGAAGAGTTTGTGGGGACGGACAATCTTTTTATCGTTCCATAACTTTTGATCGATGTTGCTCCATCCTATATAATCGTACGTACGCCCTTTGATTATTACGGTTTCGAGATTTTCCGATTTTTTTAAATCCACCAAATCTTCCGGTCGCACGTCATCGGTAAAATCTATATCCCCCTTTTTTAATTGTATCAACCTGGAATTATAATCCGGTACCACTTTAAATATTAAATTATCAATCATTTCTTTGTTAGCCAGAAATGATGACTTATTCTTTTCAAGAACAATTTTTTCGTTACGTAACCAATTTTTTAATTTATACGGACCTGTTCCGACGGGCTGGAAATTAAGCTGAGAAGTATTGTACTCACTCCTTTTCAATCCTTCGAATTTATGTTTTGGAAGAAGCGGCATATCAACATCGAATAAATTTGCGGCAGACGTACGGAAATGTATAATTAAAGAATCCTTCGAAATAACTTCGAATGACTTTTCCAAATCTATTTGTTTGTCCGATTTCAAATAATAATTGTCGAACATATCGAAGAAACGGCTTTGCACTTCCGGATCGGAGTAAACATCGAAAGAGAAAACCACATCTTCGGTTGTTAATTTTTCCCCGTCGCTCCAAACCACATCATCCTTTAATTTTACTTCAAGCGCATTATGTTTTGTATTCCATTTTAGTGTTTTCGCAATCAATGGATAAGAGCTTACATTCCCTTCGTTCTCATCCCATTTATGACCGACAAGCCCCAAATAAATCAATTCGGAAATTCTGCCTTCATTTATATTCATTGTGTAAAGCGGATTCAGCGTTTCTATATCAGCCGGAATTCCAATAACAACTCTTTTCTTTCTTTCAGTGTTTTTGCTACAGCTAAAGAAGAGCAAAAAAATTAAGATAATAATTGATAGGTAATTTTTTATTTTCATTTTATGAAATCCCGAATGATTTTTTAATTTAATTGTATATTCGAAATTAATAATTTTTATAATTTATAAAAAAACAGCTACAAACCGAATTAATTTATCCGGATGACATTAAAAGTAAATATCGACAATCTTACTCTTTCCAAAAACGGAACGACTAAAAAGATACTCCGTAATATCGATTTTGAATTATGTCCCGGAAACATCTATTCGATATTCGGTTTAAATGGAAGCGGGAAAACCACACTCCTTAAATCAATCATCGGAAGTTTGGATAAAAGATTTTATTCGCTTAATGGAAATATTTATTTAGGCGGAACCGACGTTTCAGAGTTAAATGCGGCAGAATTGAGGAAATTCAGAAAATACAATATCAGATTTGTTTTTCAAGATGCCATTACAAGTTTCGATCCGTTGAAAAAAGTAGATTATTATTTCAATGAAATCCGGAAAGATGATACGGAAATCAACAAATTATTGGAATATTTTAAAATGCCGGATTATGCTAAAATACGGACTTTATTTCCATACGAATTAAGCGGCGGTATGGCTCAAAGACTAAGCATCATTCTTGCCTTGCTCTCCGGTGTAAAATTAATTTTGTTCGATGAACCGACCTCAGCTCTGGATGTTTCGATTTCAAATTTATTAAAATTAAAACTTAAAGAACTCAGTCAGTATAAAAAGACGATTTTTCTAATTGTGACCCAAGACTTAAAATTCGGTTTGCGTACGGCGGACTATGCCGCAACACTTAAAAATGGTGTCTTAACGGATTTCGAGCCAGTTGAAAATTATTCGTCAGATAACAACTTATTAATAAAACTACGGTATTAATTTTGAATAAAGCGGTAATTGTTGAAAATATTTCATATTCGGTTTCGGATAAAAAAATCCTTTCGACAGAGAAGCCGAAAAGAATAATGGAGAATATTTCGTTCTCCATACCGTCAAATACTTTGTTCGGTATTACCGGGGAATCCGGCAGCGGTAAAACCACTCTAATTAAATTGCTCGCTAAAATTTATGAACCCGAAAACGGCGAAATAAAGTATCCGTTTCAAATAAAAGAAAATGGAATAAGTAAAATTCAACTTCTCTTTCAAAACAGCGAAGAGTTGATTAATCCGGTAAGAAAAATTAAAAACCAGTTAAAAGACGTAACAAAAAACGATAAAAAAATTAACGAAATATTTGAAATCCTTTCCCTCGGACAAAATTTACTTTCCCGGAGAGGCATAGAACTTAGCGGCGGAGAAAGACAGCGGGTGGCGCTTGCCAAGTTACTTTTGGTTAAACCTCAAATATTGATTTGCGATGAACCGTTTTCTGCACAAGACCCCGTATCGAAATTAAATTTTGTTGAAATTTTTAAAAATATAAACAAGAAATTCGGTATGACAATTATTTGCGTTTCGCACGAGATTGATATATTAAAATTATTTGTGGAAAATTTACTTGTTCTTTACGGAGGGAAAATTTCCGAAACCGGAAATGCTAAAAAGATTTTCGAACACCCGAAACATCCTTATACCGAATTTTTGCTTAAAGCTGCCGAGTATAATATCGATCAAACCGAAATTTTTCATCCCGCAAATGATATTAATACAAAGGAAGCGGCTTGCCCTTATGTTAATTTTTGCCGAGTGAAATCAGAGAATTGTTATTCGATTGTCGGAAAGAAAGAATATGGAGACAGAACGGTATACTGCAACAACCCTTTATTATTTATTGATGCGAAACAGGTAACTTAACTTTAAAATGCGAACCTTTTCCCTCTTCACTTTCAACGCTGATATTTCCGCCGAGTAATTCTACAAAATTTTTTGTAACGGAAAGGCCCAAACCCACACCCTGATATTTCCGATTCATACCTTCACTAATTTGCCTAAATGCTTCAAATATTAAATTTTTATATTCGAGAGGAATTCCGATGCCGGTATCAATTACCTCCAACAAAATTTTATCCGTTTCTCTTTCGCTGATTTTCTTTAGCCTTACCGTAATCTTTCCGCTTTTGGTAAATTTAACCGCATTTTGCACCAAATTGTTAACAATCCGGTTAAACATTCTTTCGTCCGTTTCGGCAATAATTTCATCAGATTCAATGTCTGTTTCCAATTCCAAACCCTTTGCTTCAATTTCATGTTCAAAAATTTTTACGTTTTTTCTCACCAGTTCGGCAACATTTTTAGGTTCGAAATTAATTTTCAAGCGATGTGTTTCTATGTCTGCCTGGTCAAGTATCAGATTCAATGCGTCGGTTAAACGATTGCTGCTTTTTAAAATTATCTCCGCCATTTCTTTGAGATCGGGGTCTTGTAATTCTTCGTATAGAATACTTGCGTACCCCAAAATTACGGTTACCGGCGTACGGAGCTCATGACTCATATTATCCAAAAAGACAGAGTTCAGCTCCGAGAGACTTGTGCTTGATTTTGATATATTATTAGAATCAGACAAATTAAACCGGATTAATTAAACTAATAACAAATTAACATTTATTATAATGTAATTCAAGGTATTTTTTCGTCACATAAAATTCGAATCTTTACGCATAAAATTTTCACCTATCTTACATTTTCGATATAATTTCTTTTTTGTTTATATTAATATAACATAAATCTAAAATCTCGGGAGAAAAAATGAGATTCGTCAAATTTGTACTATTGTTATTTATTACCACAATTATTTTTTCGGGTTGTGCTTCGGTAGTTTTAGAACCGGCCGATTTTGCCTGGCCGATTGAATCAGTTTTAACTATTGACGAAAACGGTATGATTCAAGAAAACCGGTACTCATTTTCCCTTAATGTAAAACCGCTCTTTCAAGCCGAGAAACAAGATACTACCGATCTGCAAATGGAAACCGTACGGATTATTAGAGGTACAAAAGGTTATTATTATTTGATTGCACCGACTTTCAAGAATGTATATGTATTTAATGCGGACGACGGTCGTTTGGTTTTGATAAACAAAATTTTTATTTCAGAAGCCGGTTTGGAGCTGCCAGCTTTTAATCAAAGAAAACCTTACATCGAACTTTTAGACGGTGATAAGCATCTTCATTTTATTAACAGTTACGGAATTAAGGAGAGCGAAAGTGAGAAATAAAATCTTTTTTAATTCTTTGTTTATACTTTTGATAGGTTTCCTTACTAATTCTTTCGCTCAATCCGATTACCAAATCATGCAAGAGTTTAAGTCGAAACACAAGTCGTTCGACATTGCGATAGACTATGCGAAAAATTTACATGAGCTGAATAATATCCGCACCGAAATAGAGCATTTCAAAGAAGAATTCTCATCAAATAAAGATTTGCTAGATAAAGCGTTGTATCCCGATGATTTTAATTCCGCTTTTGAAAAATTATATAACAAATTAGAGCGGGCCGAAACAAAATTGGCAAAAATTTCGGGGCTCGAACAAAAAGTAACCAAATTAAAAACCGATGTTTCAACCTTAGCTCAAGAATTAGACAAACTTACCAGACAAATTGCCGAATTAAAAAGCGAAAACAAGCAACTTCTAGCAAGAATTTTAAAGTTAAAGCGAAAACCGGAAAAAGATGCGAAAACTATTGACTCGTTGGTTAATTTGGTCAATACCTTGCGAAACGGAATAGCAACACGGGATTCCCTGATAAAAGATGTTATGGATAATATCTTTTTAACCGACCAAAAATTAAAATCATTGAACGAGGCGGAGAGAAAAGAAATTTCGGCAAAAGTGCAAGGCACAAATCTTATAGAAAACATCGAATTTTTAATCAGCGATAATATCGACTTGTTAAACTCCGGGGTTTTTAAGCCCGAAGATTTGCTTTCCCTAAAAGAGGAAAATAAAAAATTCAAGTTACGTTGGGAATATTTCGGTCCTAAACTTGGGAAAATTTATGCAACTGATGAAGCGGAAAAACAGCAAATTGAGACCGTTGACAGCTTGATTTCAGTTTGGGATTCTACAATTGCTGTAACGTTTTGGCGATCGATAGACGAACTTTTTAAGAGTTACAATATCAATCTTGCCCCATTCAAAAACGGGAATGAATTTTTGCATTCCGCAATTGAATTTATCGATAAACATTTAAAACCCGGCGAAGATATCAAACCAATAGAAAATCATCAAAAATTCGTTTATTTTCAAACCGTTTGGAACGATGAGATTTCTAAAAATTGGTTACCTGTATTATTCAAAGAAAACATGTTCACCCAAATCCAAAAGGAAGAAATCGATAAGAAATTGAAACTATGGGGAAGCACCACCGGGCAAGCTACATCTATAATGATTTACGTATATGCGATAATTGTTATATTGATTATTCTTGTAGTGTTCTATCTGTTTTACAAAAAGAAGAAAAAATCCAGCGAAACGGTAAAGATTGATAACTCCGGTAACGGTGAAAAAAACTCTGCCGAAGAAGATGAAAAAGAAATATCTTAAAACACTTTTCGTTGATATACTATTTTTCTAATCGTATCGAATTCCAAATAAGGAAATTCGGCTTGTAAAGCTTCTATCGCATCACTGGCGCGAACTTTTTGCTGACGCAATAATTTAAATTTTTTTCTAATTGTATAATCTCTGAGGGTTCTTTCATGTAATAAACCGCGACTTTTTAATGCCACAAAAATTTCATCGCTTATTAACTCAGCCAAAGGATTTCTTATCTCTAAATCAATTTCTTTTATTCTTTCCATTTTCCCCTCCGGTATAAATTAATTTAAGAAACACGAATTACATAAAATTTTAATTTTCTCTTCTTCTAAATTATCATATTTACGTTTTAAGGCAACAGCACAATAATGCGGTTTTGGTGAAGATAGAGATAGGGGATAAATTTTTAACCGCATAAATATGCGGTTTTAGTTAAATGAGGCCTTTTCTGATGGCTTTAGCAACCGCTTCGGAACGGGAGTGGACATGTAATTTTCTGTAAATATTCCTAATATGATGTCTTACGGTATCCACACTTATAAATAAAGTATCTCCGATCTCCTGATAATTGTTTCCTTCGGAAAGCAAAACAAGCACTTCCTTTTCCCTCTTGGTCAAATCAAAATTTTCATTACCATTTTTTACCGCATGATTCTCTTGGAATACCGTAATTACGAGTCTTGCGATTTGGGGACTCATCGGTGAACCGCCGTTGTAAACTTCCTTAATTGCTTCAAGAAGTTTGGTTGGCGGAGTTTTTTTTACGAGATAACCGCACGCTCCGGCACACAGAGCTTCGAAAACTTTATTACTGTCTTGGTAAACAGTTAGCATCAAAATATCCAGATCGGGTTTAATTTCCTTTGCCGCCTTTACACCTTCGATACCGTTCATCCCGGGCAGACCTATGTCCATCAAAACAACATCCACTTCTTTGCGGGGAAGTTCGCTAAGAAAATCCTCGCAATTTGAGTAAACGCCCGTGCACTTGTACCCTTCGGTCCCGTTGATTAACGTGGCAAAACCTTCGCGAATGGTTTTATTATCTTCAACAACTATTACGTTTATACTCATATAACCAAAAAATTATTTAATCAGAATATACGTAATTTAACTTTGCCTTGAAAAATAATTAATGTTCCTTTTCCACTTTCCGATTTAATTTCCAATTTTCCGCCGATTGCTTTAGCCCGCTCGAGCATATTACCCAAGCCGTTTCCTTTGGTATGACTTCCTTCGGAAAAACCAATGCCGTCGTCTTGTAATTTAATTTTTATAAAATGCTCTGAATAATCGACATCCAAAATTATTTGCGAGCAATTGCTATGTTTTATACTGTTGTTTATGGATTCTTTTAATATAAGGTACAGGTTTTGTTTAAATTCAATATTTAGTTTTATATCTTTTATTGAGTTCAGATTATTGATTTTGAACTTAATTCCCTTTTCAACAAGTAATTCATTGTAAGAGTCTTTTAACCTAACTACCAAATCGTATAAGGAATCTCGTTTTGGACTTATAACCCAAACGGTATCGCTCATCTCGTCGACAAGAGAACGGGAGAGCTCGCTAATATGTTTTATCTTATCCGATACTTTTAACTTTTCTTTTTCTATTTCGTTATTTGCCAATTCACTAAGTATCGAAATTTCCGTCAATCCGGCTCCAATGTTATCATGTAAATCCGCAGCTAATTTCGTCTTTAATTTTTCCAATGCAATTACATTTTTTATCCTCTGATTAATTATCCAAGTAATAGTCCCCCCAATTGTAATGATGACAAGCAATATAAACCACCATTGCATCCAAAAGGGAGCAAGAATTTTCACATATATTGCCGTTCCCTTTTTATTCCAAACACCGTCATTATTAGAGCCTCTTACTCGGAACACATACTCACCGGGGTCTAAATCTTTATATACCGCTTTCCTATATTTTGATGAAACTTTTTGCCAACTATCTTCCAAACCTTCCAATTTATATTCATATAAATTATCGATGGGATTTGTATAATCAATTGCCGCAAATTTAAAAGAAATGAAATTTTCATTGTGCTTTAAGATAAGGGAATCCATTTCCTCGTTGAATTTTTGTCCAAGAACTTCTATTTCGGTAATCACGATAGGCGGAACGTGAGTATTGATAATAATGCTATCGGGGAAAAAATAATTCAGACCGTTAACGCCACCGAAGAACATTTCGCCGCTTTTGCTTTTGAAATAGGAACCTCCGTTAAATTCTTTACCTTGAACACCATCATGCAAATCGAAATACGAAAACGAGTTATTGTTAACGTTCATCTTAAAAATACCGTTATCCGTGCTTAGCCATAAATTCTGCAATTTATCTTCCAAAATAGCATAAACAACATCGCTTGTTAACCCATCCGAAAACAAATAGCGCGTAAATTTTCCGGTATTTTTGTTAAATACATTCAAACCTCCGCCGTACGTACCAACCAACAAAATCGAATCGTTCATAGCATAAGACACCAAAATTCTGTTATCGCTAATTGAATGCGGATCGTTATACTTGTTTTTATAGTGGTAAAATTTTCTCTTATTAATATTAAACTTGTTCAAACCGGAGCCATGAGTACCGATCCACATAATTGAATCATTTTCTTGTAAAATAGAATAAACCTTATTTCCGCTAATGCTGAATTGGTATGCCGGATCATGTTGATATGTTTCAAATTTCAATGATTTTTTTATATCGGGTGTAATGATAGTTTTCGCAAGTCCACCTCCGTAGGTGCCGACCCATAATACCGTATCGGATTGAATATGCAATACCTGTACTTGATTAGCAGGAAGTGAGAAAAAATCTTTCGTTTTGTTTTTATACGAATAAAATTTTTTATGTTTTTTGTCAAATCTGTTTAAGCCGCCGCTATATGTACCAATCCACAAAGTATTAAACTTATCCTCCACAATACATCTTACGTGATTATCCGATATTGAATATTTGCCGGAGGGATTATGGACGAAGTACTCGAATTTATTGTTTTTTCTGTCCCATTTATTTAATCCGCCTTGGTATGTGCCAATCCACACACAACTATCCGAATCTTCGTAAACCGCCCACACTATTTCGTTGTTCAGTCCATTTCCTATTTTCCTTTTTTTAAGGAAATTGAACTTCTTTATTCCCTTTTCAATAATGGATATCCCTTTTCCTAAATGATAACCTATCCAAACCAAGCCGGAGTTATCGGTGTAAATCGAAAGAATTTCATCAGACAACAAATAGTTATCTTCAGACTCAAAGAAAATACTTTTGAGATTTTGGGGATTTATTCTAATCAGCCCGCCACCGAAGGTGCCAATCCATAAGTATTTTTCGGTATCTTCCGAAATAGAAATTACCCTGTTGTCGTTAATCAGTCCATTCTCAACACTTAATGTTGTAAACTTAATGCTTTGTGCTTTAGTAATTTTTTTAGGTATTTTACAAAAACTCACTCCTCCATGAAATGTTCCGACCCATAAGTTATTATCACTGTCAACATACAATGAAGTTATCCGATTATCGCACAACGAGTTTTTTTGAGAGTTGGAATGGTAAAACCGGACAAAGGAAACATCCCCTTTTTCCGATAGGTTCACTTTGTGTAAGCCGCCTCCGAATGTTCCGACCCAAATATTTCCATACTTATCTTTTACTATATCCGTGATTCTATTTGAAAGCAGACTGTTTTCATCGTCTTCGTTTTTGTAGAAATATTTTTTCTCTCCCGTTTCCGGATTTAATCTAACCAACCCCTTTCCCCAAGTTCCTAACCACAGAAACCCGTTGTCATCTTCACAAATGCTATTAATTGCACTGTTGCTATTCCGTGAAAGGATAATCGGATAGTCATATAATTGCTCATCTTCAATATTAAACCAATCGCTTAAGTTTGCTATACTGAATTTTTTGAATACTCCTTTTACTCTATCGTATTTATTTAAAACTCCCTTAACCGTACCAATCCAAATTATTCCGTTTTTATCTTCAATAATTGTATTGATACCGTTATCGGAAATTGAATTTGAATCGAGCGGATCGTGAATAAAAACCGTAAATGAGTAACCATCATATTTATTTAATCCGTTGGAAGTGCCGAACCACATATATCCTTTACTATCCTGCATCATACAAATAACGGAACTTTGAGAAAGTCCTTCATTGTAATTAATATGACGGAAATAATATTTGTCTTTTTCTGATGCGTGGACAAAATTCGAGACAATAATAATCCAAACCGAAACAAGAAATATTTTATAATGTACTTTCACATACATATTTTAAATTTTATATATGTAATTTGCCATAAATATATAAAACATTTATTTTGCTAAAAAGCCAAAAATTTCTAATGAATTTCTGCAAACCATTCATCGTAGTTATGTTATTATAATTAAATTTGTTATTTTTGAAACTTATTTTCGGATTAGGCATCTAATCTGAAAATTTTTTTAACATAGTAAATAAGGAAATAATAATGGAACATTTAACAAAAGAAACTTTTTTGAAAAAAGTATTCGATTATGAAAATAATAAAGAATGGAATTTCCAAGGCGACTTACCATGTATTATTGATTTTTATGCCGATTGGTGTCAACCTTGCAAATTAGTTGCTCCTATTCTTGAAGAACTTTCTCAAGAGTATGCCGGAAAAATCAATTTTTACAAAGTTGATACGGAAGCGGAGCAAGAATTGGCAGCCGTTTTTGGAATTAGAAGTATTCCTTCTATTTTGTTTTGCCCGAAAGACGACAAACCACAAATGGCAGTTGGCGCGTTACCGAAGGAATCCTTCAAGCAGGCTATATCCGATGTTTTCAAGATTAATAACGGAAGCCAAGCTAACTAAATAAATTTGTTATTTAGCTTTATTAATGAAACTCCGTCTTGAGACAAATTAAGACGGAGTTTTTTATTGCACCGGAATAAATTTAACCACTCTAAATTCCGCTTTTCTTCCTCTTTCTTTGTTTCCGTAAAATGCAAAAGTCCAATTACCGGTAACTTTTTCAGGGAAAACGGTTTCCAAGACAATTCCTTCCAAAATCAATTGATGGAAATAATTAAGTTTAATTGTCTCGGGATTCCCCGGCTGATTTACAATTAAACTATCTAATCTTACATCTTGATTAAATACAAATCCGAAAACAATCTGTCCGTCGGTTCTTACTTCATAACTAGCATCAATTTGTACTTTGGGAGTTATATCCCGAAGAAATACAAATTTATCGAGCGTTTGATTTTCTTGAATTGTAACATTAATGGTAGTATCGGCAAAATCCTGTAATTTAAGAGTAACTGAATGTTGACCAACTAAAATATTTTCAATAATTGCAGGCGTTTGTTCTCCCGCTGGAATACTGTCTATAAAAACATTCGCCCCTTGTGGATCGGATTGAATATACAAATTACCCATCGGAGGTAACGGCGTCATTTCAATAAATACATTTGTATTCTGGTCTTTGGTAACATGCACAGTAAATGTCGAATCGTAATATCCTGCATGTGTTAAAGTGAGATTATAATCTCCTTCAAACAAATTCTTAATTGTATAAGGTGTTTGTGAACCAATCGGCTCACCGTTAACATAAATGTCTGCATTTTGCGGATTCGAATCCACAGTAATACTTCCTTGCGGATTATATTCCCTTAATTGAACATTAACGGTTACGTATTCGCCAGGCAAGACATTTACGGAAATTGTTGAATCAACATAACCTTCACGTTTTAACGTAAGTTGATGCAAACCTTTGTTAACATTAACGAGTGTATCCGGAGTAATTTTGCCGGTGTTTATACTATCAAGAAAAATTTGGGCGCTGTCAGGTTCGGTTATAACATAAATGCTTCCTTCCGTAATGGATTTTTTTAGTACTACGGATTTCGAGATTCTTTCGTTTTTCCCCAAATCAATTGTAAAAGACGTGTCTTGATAATTTGCCAATTTAAGGGTGATTGAATAAGTCCCCGGAAACAGATTTGTTAAACTGTCAGGTGTTACTTTACCCGTTGCCGAATCATTAACAAAAATTGATGCTCCACCCGGTACGCTGTGAATAGAAATCACACCGTGATAGATGATTTTTTTCAACTTTACGTTTAAAGTGGTTGTTTTGCCGGAATAAACTTTTGCAGTAATCGATGTATCCGAATAGTTTTCACGTTTTAAGGTAATTTCGTATTCACCGCTTTCAAGTCCGGTTAAACTATCTGGAGTAACCTTCTTGGTATCGGTACCTAATAAAAATATTTTTGCGCTATCCGGCTCAGAAGTAACGAATATTGTACCGTTTTTCTCCGGTTGCGGTTCAATCAATTCATATTTATCCACGCATGAATTGAGAATGAGCAAAAATGCAAAAACCGTAAAGTATATTGTTTTTTTCATTTTATCCTGACTATTTTAATTCGTCTGTTTTTTAATCTTCCATACGCCAATTTATTGGATGCTACCGGAACGGAATCTCCCATTCCAATTGCTATAAAATTCTTTCTAGGCAACCCGCGGGATACAAGATAAAGCATAATTGCTTCGGCTTGTCTTTGCGTAATTCTTATTGCTTCAAGCTGGTTTTCCCTACTATCAATATGCCCTTCTATTCTCCACTTTGAAGACGGGTACTGCTTAATCAATTTTGCTATCCTGTTAAGTTTTCCTATTGCCGAAGGTTTGATAATATTTGATTCGCCTTCAAAAGTTGTTTCGCTATGCAAGAGAAAAACATTAGGTAACGCTTCCCGTTT
Source organism: Melioribacteraceae bacterium (assembly GCA_027030245.1). Lineage (GTDB taxonomy): Bacteria > Bacteroidota > Ignavibacteria > Ignavibacteriales > Melioribacteraceae > BMS3ABIN04. Next base: position 32,938 of record JALVFE010000030.1, on the reverse strand, counting down.
AATTTTTGGTCCTTGTTTCACCTTGCTTTTGAAAACTTCAACGGGAACAGTATCCGGACAACCATCTTCGTCCTTGTATTTGTTATAAGTTTCAGGCGCATCGGGACATTTATCCAAAGAATCGGGTATTGAATCTTTGTCGTTATCGTAATCGGGGCAGCCGTCCATGTCTTCAAAACCGTCGAAATCTTCGGCAAGATCGGGGCATTTATCTTTCGCGTCAAGAATTCCGTCTTGATCGTTATCCACTTCAGGACATCCGTCTTCATCTTCAAAATTATCGAAATCTTCTTTGGTAAAAGGACAATGATCAATTGAATCGGGAATACCGTCATTGTCGTTATCATAATCGGGACACCCGTCGAAATCCTCGTAACCGTCTTTGTCTTCCGGGATATCGATACATTTATCTTCCGCGTCTTTTATCCCGTCTCCGTCAAAGTCGGCGTTAGAAAACAATGTAAATGAAATACCGATTCTACCGCTGATAAAGAAATCGTTATGTTTACCATATTTCACCGCATCAAAATTATCATTGGTTACGAAGTGAATACCACCCCAAAACTGCAACCCAATAAAATCACTTAAATTTAAATTTATCCCGGGTTCAATATCAAAAGCCAAAGATTTTTTTAGTTCGCCGGATTGAACATTAATAATTTTACTGTAAGTAACGGGGTTGTTAAATTTAAGCCAATAGTGCGATACACCGATTTTTAATACCGGTAGTATGCTTTTGTTAAACGCCATAGATAATAACATACCGCCGCCAAATTTGGAAGATAATGTATTGAACTTTTCCGGAAATCCCAGATAATTTTGTTCGCCGGATAATTCTTCTCTCGCTCCGTTAATGAAAAAACCGTATGCAAATTGTGAATGCGACGGGAAAAAATACGAAATGCTTAAATCAGCAGAGTTCCCTATCCCGGGTTTGTTATAATCCGATAATGTGTATGTAGCTCCTCCGCTTAACGAAAAAAACAAAGCACTATTCAGTGGATTAGAATAAGTAATCTTTTGATTTTGTGCTATAATATCTATCGAAATTAATAAGAGTAGTGAAAATATTAATAATATTCGTCTCATTTTTCACTGCTATTTAAGCAACACCATTTTGCGAATTTCCCGAATAATGTTTTCGTTTTCGAGTGATTGCGCTACTATTCTGTAAAAATAAATTCCACTGGCTAAGTTACCGGCATCGAATGTGTAATTATAAATTCCCGGCGAAAGCGTTTGTCTCCTTACAAGTTCCTTTACCACTTGTCCGTTAATATTAAAAATTTCCAGAGAAACGACGGAAGTAAAAGGCAGACCGAATTTTATTACCGTTGAAGGATTAAACGGATTAGGATAATTATTATCAACGAAATACCGATTTGGAATTGTGCCGTTAAACTCCAGATTTTTTATCCCGGTTAATGTTGTAAAGTTTGCTATTATATCTTCGGTTTGTTCAACAGTAAAAATATACAATGAATCAACCGAGAGGGTATCTCCGGTTGAATTTGACCAGTAATCAAACTTCCAATTAATGTTGGGAACAGCTTTCAGTTCCGCTGTTTGTCCGTATTTAAATACTCCGCAACCCGATGTAAAACCGGCGTCCGAAGGAACGGACATACAATTTATAGTAAATAATTCCTCTTCGAAATTTGCAAAAACTGTAATATTTTTTGTAACAACAATATCAAATTCTGCCTTGTCGGAAAGTATTTTCCCTTGATCATCCGTCCAATTTATAAACTTCCAACCCGGATAGGGTGAAGATTTCAAATTTGCGGTTTTATTATACTTAAACACACCGCATCCTGATGTAATTCCGCCTTCCGGTGGAAAAGCCGCACAAGTTACGCTGTATTCCCTTTCGGTAAACACCGCATTAAAAGTTCTGTTTTTATCTACAGTAAACGACAAAACAGTATCGGATGAAACATGATTTTCGTTTTCCCTCCATTCCAAAAATTTATAACCGTAATTTGCTTTCGCCTTTAAAACCGCAGTTTCACCGTATTTATAATTACCCGTACCGGTTACGCTTCCGCCGTATGAAGGAACGGGATTAGCAGAAATAGTAAATGCTTTAATTTCAAAATTTGCAACTAAATTCCGGTTTCTTTCAACGGTAAAAGTATATTGAGCGGAAGTTGATACAATTGTGTTGTTTTCCGTCCAATTCTCAAACACAAATCTTATATTGGGAGTAGCCGTAACCGTTACGCTCTCCCCGTAAAAATATTGACCGTCTCCGTCGGTTGATCCGCCATTCTGAGGGTTCGAAGAGGTTTCGATTGTATATTTTATTCTTTTGAAATTAGCAACAAGATTCCTTTCGGAAACTATTGTAAACGAATAATTTTTAGAGGTGGAAACAATCAAATTATTTTCCGTCCAATTTAAAAATCTATAACCGGCAGAAGGTGTTGCGCTAACCGTAACATTATCGCCATAAAAATATTGCCCATCTCCCGAAGTTGTACCTCCATCTTCCGGATTAGCCGAGGTTTTTACCAGAAACTTACGCTTTTCAAAATTTGCGGTTAAATTCCTATCGGCTGAAACAGTAAATACATATTGGGAATCGGTAGATACAATAACGCTGTTTTCCGTCCAATTATTAAAGTCGTAAGAATCATTGGGAAATGCGGTTACTATAGCTTGCGCCCCGTATTCATATCGACCGTCGCCCGTGGTTGTTCCGCCTTCGGCAGGGTTTGGCGAAGTAGTAATATTAAAAATATGTTTTTGGAAATTAGCAACTAAATTCCGGTCCGCCGTTACAGTAAAGACATATGTAGGGGAATTGCTGACTTCTGTTCCGTCTTCGGTCCAATAAAGAAAATCCCAACCCTCAGCCGGTGTTGCCGTAACCGTAGCCTGTGTTCCGTATTTGTAAACGCCGTCACCGGTTGTTGTTCCTCCTTCAGCGGGATTACTTGAGGTTGTTATGGTAAATTCCTTCAAATTAAAATTTACGGTAATCGATTTATCGGAATCCATAGTAACCACAACGGGATTTTCCGTGGTTTGAATATCACCTGTCCATCCTGTAAAATTACTCGATAATTCTGCTTCCGCAAACAATTCAACCGCTTCACCTACATTATATTCGGCAGAATAAGGTAAATTCACCAAAGCGCCGTTAACATAAACTTTTCCTTCACCGTCTCCGGCAGAATTTAAATTCAATATTGCTTTTTCATTTACCGTAAAACTCCCATCGTGTGTATTAGCAAACGGGGTACCGTTGTTAAAAGTAAAATCTTCAAAAGTAAGTGCCGTTGATCCGCTCTGAGCTGTTACATTAAATGTTAGATATACCAATACTCCGCTGCTGCTTAAAGCAAAGATACCATCGGCATTAACTTCAATGGAATTTTTCTTTATCGTAGGTGTAACCGTCCAAGTAATTTCATCACTAAGGGTACCGCTTACTTTAACATCTTGAGCTTCAAGAATCTGCCCGTCGAAACTTACTTTAAAATTATATTGGGTAACATTTTGTCCGGTTAAATCGCTTGTATAAACGGGAATATTTATTACGGTTTGATAATCTCCGGTAGTATCGGGTAAGCTGACATCAACCTGCCCCAAAACGGGGAAAGAAAGTCCAATTATTAATAGTAATATTTTGAATAAATATCTCATGTATTCCGGTTAATACACTCATTAAAATTAAAAACATAAACCTGAAACGGACAGGAGGTTCAAAACAGTTTAATAAGATCGTAAAATTATAATTTACAATAAATTAAACCGAAGTTTTGTAACATAAATCACAAAATTTGAGTAATTATTTAAGATATGTAAAAACTGAAATTATAACTTTTTAATAATGCACAAGGTGAAAAGTGCCTGATTATTCTAACTCAATATTAAACAAATAAAAAACCCCGATATCCGGAAGAATATCGGGGTTGAATTTGGGGTATCAGGTTACTTCATCAAAATCATTTTTCGTGTTTGTGTAAATTCATTCGTCTTCAATTCGTAGAAATAAATTCCGCTGGTTAAATTACTTGCGTCAAAATTAACCGAATATCTACCAGCTGTTTGTTTACCGTTAACAAGTGTGGCAACTTCTTTACCAAGAACATTATATATCTTCAACGTAACATTGGTAGATTTTGCCAATGTATATTTGATTGTTGTACTTGGGTTAAACGGATTAGGATAATTTTGTTTCAACGAAAATTCCGTCGGCACTTCATTTTCATTTCCTATAGCAGTAATGGAACTCGGTTGTAAAGTCAAATTAACTTGTTGAGCAGAATTGTAATCGGCAGTTACATTACTTTGCTCAGCCGAATTATAGCCAAAATTGTCAGCTACAACATTGTAATTTCCCGAGGGTAAATTTTCCATTTCAAACTTACCTTGAGCGTCGGTAACCGAATAAGAAAGAATATTGTTGTTTTGGTCGGTTACATACACGGTTGCGCCGGGAACAGGATTGTTATCGGGATCCGTAACAAAACCCGTAATCAAAGCAAATCCATCTGCGGGTAATTCCGGTATAGGTTCGCAATAGAAGTTTATATCGCTCAACATTGTTGTTTCTCCGATATTCAATACATCGGAATTTTTCCAAAACATTGTTTCTGTACCATCGGTTTTATAGAAAGTAGGTAAATAGGAATTTCCCGGAATTGCTAAAAGTATATATTCGCCGGGTATCATACTTTCAAAGGAATAATTTCCATTTTCGTCCGAAACCGTTTCGTAACGGTCAACTGGGAAAAGAACATCGGGATGTTTCATAAAAGCAACAACCAAAGCTCCTTCGATTGGGTTATTATCGCTATCCATCACCATTCCCGATATTCCGTTTTGATAAACCGGTATTTCGGATAATACAAAATCGATTCCGGTTACGTCTGCGCCGTTTACGCTTATTCTATCGGCTTCGGCAAATGTTTGTCTATCATTATAATATTCCGGCATATAGTTATCGGATACAGGAACACACAAAAGAACATATTCTCCGCCGTCTCTTACGTTAATCGAATAATTGCCATCGGCATCGGTTAGACCTTTTAACTGATGGATATAATGCATATTCGGAGCGACTTTGAATACATGAACAACCGCTTCCACCGGATTCCCGTTTTCATCGGTAACTGTTCCGCTAATTGAATAAATATCAGGCATAGACATTGGGGTTAAAGCCGCATCAAAACCTGTTAACTCATCGTCTTCATTCAACAGAATATTGGTACCGTCCCAAAAATGTCTTGCATTATCGTAAAATTCAGGCCAATAATCTTGGGTTGCACGGAAATACAATTTATATTCGCCCGGACTACCGACAACCGTATAGTTACCGTTTGCGTCCGTTTGAGCAACATAAGCAACGAAATCGGTCACCGAAATTAAACTTACATAAACACCTTCAAGCGGTGAACCGGTTGATTCATCGGTTACAGTACCCGAAATACTTCCGCCGTTATCAGGATTAGGAACATCACCAACAGTGACTTCTACTTTATTTGAGGGACCGCTTTCGTTTCCGTTAAAATCCTCGGCGGTTACGTAATACGAATAAGTATGGTTCTGTTCGACCATGCCATCAATATATCTGTGATATTCATCCGGAGAACCTAAGCGAGCTGAATGAATTAAAACAAAGTCGCCAGGATCGGCTAAAGCGGCATCTTTACGATAGATATTGTATTTGAATGCATCTTCCGAACCTTTCCATTGTAATGTTACTCCGGGGTACATATCAATTTGTCCGACCGTAGCCGTCAAATCAGTTGGCGCGCTCGGTTGAGCAATAGCGTTTTGAACGCCAAAAATTGCTAAAATTAAAAACAGTATAAAACCCTTCACTTTCATTTTATCCTCCGAATTGTTTATTTTTTATTTCAACCTTCGTTAAGTAGTTGAAAATAACGTGCCATCTCATAAAAAATGCTAATTTTGACGAAAATCACAATTTAAGGTATAATAATTTGCCTGAAATCACCGCTGATTTGCCTGAATTATGTGTTTCAGGCAATAATGTGAAAAATTTTACCAACGTAAATCAAAATGGTTTCATTGTAATTGTGAAGAAAACAGAGCTTATCGGTGAGAATTATTGTTTGGATTTTTTGCGGAGAGGGTGGGATTCGAACCCACGGTACGCGTAAGCGTACACACGCTCTCCAGGCGTGCCAGTTCAACCACTCCTGCACCTCTCCAAAATTGAATCACAAATATACGATATTGTTTAATATTTCAAAACATATTTTGTAATCCAAACAATAATTTTAGCAAAGAAGTAATAAATTTTATAGATTTGCATTTCCAAAACCGGAAGGGTGCCGGAGTGGTTGAACGGGGCGGTCTCGAAAACCGTTGAACACATTATGTGTTCCGAGGGTTCGAATCCCTCCCCTTCCGCTCTTCCATATCAAAAACATTATCTGAATTCTACATTGAAAATCGATGTGTCCCATTACCCGATTTTGTGTTCCGAGGGTTCTGCCAAAGGCATCCCTCCGGGAGAATCCCTCCCCTTCCGCTTTTCCATATCAAAAATATTATCCGAATTCTACATTGAAAATCGATGTGTCCCATTACCCGATTTTGTGTTCCGAGGGTTCTGCCAAAGGCATCCCTCCGGGAGAATCCCTCCCCTTCCGCTTTTCCATATCAAAAATATTATCCGAATTCTACATTGAAAATCGATGTGTCCCATTACCCGATTTTGTGTTCCGAGGGTTCTGCCACGGGCATCCGCTTATTTCTTATAAATTTTAATCAAATTTTTACTGCTTCTGCCGTTTTCACTCCAATTCTTGCAAATATTTTATTCCTCCTAATTTACGCATTTGCTCCAGAATCCATTTTTGTCTTCTTTTTATAAAAAATGAGGGTTTCGTAACCGAAAATCTTTTCGGTGAAGGCAATACGGCGCTTAACAATGCAGCTTCGTATTTATTCAGTTTTGAGGCAGATTTGTGAAAATATTTTCTTGAAGCATTTTCAACTCCATAGATTTTATCACCGAATTCAGCGATATTTAAATATACTTCGATAATTCTTTTTTTATCCCACAGCAGTTCTATAGCCAAAGTGTAATATGATTCCAATCCTTTCCTGAAATAATCTTTTCCTTGCCAAAGGAATAAATTCTTTGCAACTTGTTGGGAAATTGTGCTCGCACCCCGCAATCTTTTCCCTTCCAATTTTTCTTGAACCGCTTTTTCTATTTCTCTTAGATCAAATCCGAAATGTTTGGGGAATCTCTGATCTTCCGCGGCAATTACAGCTAAAACAATTTGCTTCGAAAGCTTATTATAAGTTATCCAACGGATTTTGATTTGTTCATCCGATAATATGTCGGCAAAACCTGAATAAACTTCATTTTGAATAAAAGCGGTGGTCGGAGGATTTATCCACTTAAATAACAAAATCACCAGGAAAGAATAAGTAACAAACATAACGATACTGAAAAATAAATAACCGATAATTTTCCGTGTTACGCTTTTATGTTTTTCTCTCTTACCGGTTTTTGAAATTTTTTTCTCAATTGGCATCGAAAGGAACCCTCATCACGGGATAAACATTGTGTTTCTTATCGTAGTAAGGCGAGCGTTCGTAAAAGAAATTTAATCTTTGCCGTGGATTGTTTCGAAATTGCTCATCTGTTTTTAACTTATTCAAGAATTCCTCTTTGAGTTTAGGGTTTTGATCAGCCATTTTTTCGGCAATAGGCTCCATTGCATATTCTTCGAAATATTCTTTTCTTTCAAAAATGATATTAAAAAATCCCCATTTGAGAAACGAATCCCTCGACTTTGGCTCAAGTAAATGCGCAATCAAACCCGCATTTCTTTGATTCATACCGATTACAAATGTTCCTTTCGGAATTAATTCTTCCGATGTTATTACGTCGTATTCAAATTCGGGAGAAAATCTTCCTTCATACGGAAAGTCCGGGAATTTGACGTTACGGAATTTATATTTTTCCACTCGTAATTTAGAATCCCGCGTCATTGTATCTATTTTTATCCCGTGTAATTGTAGAATAGGAATAATATTTCCCCATTCCCGGGGTACCAGATAATATTCAGGCAGAAATACCGAATCTTTAACCAAAGGTCGATTATAAAATTTTGTGACGAAATTTTCTTTTTGATGAGTAAATTTAATTACCGGTTTCCCGGCAATCCAACCGGAATCGTACACTGCTTTAAATCCTTTAAATTCAAATGATGTATATTTTGAAGTATCGATTGTATAAGAAAGCGGATAAGCGTTTCTTTGTTTAACAAAGTGTTGTTTGGTGAATTCATCGGCTATAATATTCATTTCCCTAATCATTTTCGATTGCCGGGCTGTTAGCTCGATTACGGCTTTAAGTAAAGAGAGAGTGGCAAAAACACGGTCTTTATAAGGTTTAAGCATATGAGTTTCAATCAATAGTCCCGGTCTGTTCTGCACTGCTGCATAACCTTGAGAAAATCTCGGACCTGCCACCCATTTCATGATTCCGTTTTTGGGATTTCCACGTATAAACCCTACGTACGGGCCGATTAAAAATCCATCGGCTTCAACTTTTTTGTGAATGAATGGTTCGAACTCGTTTTTAATCCATTTACGCGTTTCGGGCGAAACAAAGGAAGCGTTAACAATATCGTAGTTTACCGTATATTGATAATCCGCACCGTCCGTAGTATGAGTATCGATATAAAAATCAGGCAACCATGTGCTGAAAAGTTTTAACATCGCTTTCATTTCCGGAGCGTCGGCTTTTGTGTAATCACGGTTTAAATTTAAATTTTGTGCGGTAACGCGCCAACCCATTTCAGCGGGACCGTTTTGATTAATGCGGTTATATTTGCTTCTCCTTTCGTGACCGTCAACATTAAATATCGGAATGACCAATAAAATCACATTGTCCAACCAATCCGTATTTTTTTGTTCAACGAGTAATTCCCGTAATAAAATCATACTTGCGTCTTTGCCTTCAATTTCTCCGGAATGAATTCCGTTTTGAATTAAGATAATTGCCTTTCCGCTGTTTCTTGCTTTTTCCGGAGTGAATTCCCTACCGGATGCAACAACCAAACAATTCAAATCACGCCCTTGCGGAGATTTGCCGAAACTAAAAAGTTTTGCAGAAGGTGAATACTCCGCTAACGTTTTAAAATACCGCATCGTCTCGGCGTATGTTTCGGTTTCCGTAAAACCCGATTTTTCAAAGCCGGTTTCCCAAAACCCTTTATTATATTGAGCATAACTAAGATTAACGGTTAACACAAACAAAGAAACGATAGTTATGATTTTACCGGTAAATTTCATTTTCGCTCCGGAAATTTTTAATATTGTTGCATGTTCCAAATTATAAACAGCCAACTAAAATTCAAAGATTTTTTTATATTGCAAATCAATATAGTTCATAATAGCATTTAATCAAAAATATCACCGGTAAATATGGAACATTACGGATTTTGGTCTCTTTTCCCTCCAATCATAGCTATTGTTTTGGCAATTAAAACACGCCAGGTTTTTGTATCGCTTTTGTTGGGTATTTGGCTGGGTTGGGTGATTTTAAGCGGCGGAAATTTAATTAACGGAACCGTCTCGACAATAGAAGCGTTGGTGAATGTTTTTAAAAGTCCGGGCAATACCAGAACGATTATGTTCAGCAGTTTGGTAGGAGCGCTGATTGCTTTCATCCAACGCTCGGGCGGAGTGGAAGGATTTGTTAATAGAGTTAACAATTTATTGCATCGTTTGGAAGAAAAGAAAATCGGGAAAAGCCGGGTTATTGTTCAACTGATGGCTTGGATTGTGGGAACGGCAATTTTTGTGGAATCAAGTATTAATGCATTAACCGTCGGGACCACATTTCGTCCCGTGTTTGACAGATTAAAAATACCGCGCGAAAAATTGGCTTACATTGCCGACTCGATTTCAGCACCGACTTGCATTTTAATTCCGTTAAACGCTTGGGGTGCCTACATAATGGGATTAATCGCCGCGCAAGGTTTCGATAATCCTTTGGGAATAATGGTTTCGGCTTTCCCGTTGAATTTTTACCCGATGCTGGCAATGATTCTCGTGGTAACGATTATTCTTACCCAAAAAGATTTCGGTCCGATGAAAAAAGCGGAAGAGCGCGCACAAAAGGAAGGGAAAGTAATCCGGGACGGTGCGGTTCCGATGATCTCCACCGAAGTTATTGCATTGGAACCCAAAAGCGGAATTAAACCGAAAGCCCGGAATATGATTATACCCATTGCCACAATGGTAATTTTAATGCCGTTCATGCTTGTATTTACTGGCTGGAATAGTGTGGAAAACATTGACCAATATCCGTTTTGGGAAAAAATATTTTTTGCAATCGGTCAAGGTTCAGGATCTGCTTCCGTGCTTTATTCCGTGTTGATTGCAATCTTTGTCGGCGGAGTACTTTATAAAACACAAAAAATATTTTCGTTCAAAGAAACAATGGACTTGATTTTCAAAGGAATCGGCGGATTAATTCCCCTCGCCCTTTTAATGATGCTTGCGTTTGCAATCGGAAATGTTTGCCGGGAATTGGGAACCGGTCAATACACCGCAGAGCTTTCCAAGCAATGGCTTTCCCCGCATTTTGTTCCCTTTATTATTTTTGTTGTATCAAGTTTTATAGCCTTCTCCACAGGCACTTCTTGGGGAACATTTGCTATTATGATTGCAATTGCGGTCCCAATGGCACAAGCTATGGATGTTAATATACCGTTATCCATTGCCGCTGTGCTGGGGGGCGGAGTTTTCGGAGATCACAGCTCACCGATTTCGGATACCACAATAATTTCATCGATGGCTTCGGCAAGCGACCATATCGATCATGTAAAAACACAATTGCCGTATGCCCTAACGGCGGGAGCAATCGCATCGGTTTTGTATTTGATATTGGGATTCGCAATGTAAATCCCGGGAGACTTTCTCCGGCATTGTATAAGCTACTTCAACAAAATCATCTTGCGGGTCTGAACAAAACCTCCCGCCCGGAGCGTGTAGAAATAAATTCCGCTCGGTAATTCGCTTGCGGCATATTGTGCGTTAAATGTTACACTGTAAGTCCCGGGAGCTTGTTCTTTGTTGACAAGGGTTGATATCTCCCTGCCCAGAACATCGTAAATTTTAAGAGTTACGAACCCCCCTGTTTTCCCCCCTTTAGCAAAGGGGGGATTAAGGGGGGTTTTGGGAATTGAATACTTTATTGTTGTTGAAGGATTAAACGGATTCGGGTAGTTTTGGTATAAACGGTAAGTTACCGGTAATGAATTTTCTGTTCTTACGGGCAGAATAATATCGGTTTGCAAATCATCAAAATATAACTCGCTTTCGGAATTCCCGTTTACGGTTCTCTTTACAACAATACTGTGGAATTTTTTGTCACCGGAAATCCCAAGATCGCCAAGGGATATGGTTTTTAATTTCCAACCTGTCCAGTTTAATGTATCCACAAAATACGGGACATTCGTTCCTTGCGAATCCCGGAACCAATATTCCAGAATATTTCCGCTCAGATCCCCGAACACCCACATTCCGAATATGCCGTTATCGTTACTTCCCAAGTTCGGCTCAAGCGGATTATACAATCTGCAAACACCGTTTTCGCTTGTAAATTTATATGTCAATTTTCCCGAAAGCGAACCGCTGTATTTCTTTTCTGAAGTAATTTCAAAATTGGTTACGGCAGGATCAACACCTACCGTACTTCCGCTTTGTTCAGGTTCCCACCAATCGCCTGCTGTTTCGAAACTATCTATTATTGAACCGCCGGAATAAGTATTTTTTTCGGTTGTAAAATTAATTTCATAATTTTCTTCGAGCGTTAAGCCGTCGATATCGCCAATTCCGCTGTTAAGAATAATTTTATACTGCGAATTATATTCAAGGGGATATACCGACCAAAAAATAATCTGTCCTTTTTCGAATGCGGATTGATCGGCCGCAAGCGATACGGAGTTATCGTCTGCATCTTTGAAGAATATATTGCTCCCCAAGGTATTAACGCTAATCGGTGCGTCGAATGTAAGTATAATTACTACGGTCGTGCTGATATCGGTTGAATTATCGGAAGGATAAAACGAAACCAAATTTAATTTTTTACGGGTCTTGAAAGTAAACGATAATTTGTTTGACAGTGAAACCCCGAATACGGTTTTCGCCGAAGTATCTACCGAAACGGTGTATTGAGTATCCTTGGTTAACTTAGCGGAAGGAGTAAATTTAACGGTCTTGTCGTTATTCGACCAATTAAACGTACCGGAAACAGTGGGCGAAACGGAAAACGCATTCTGCACACTGCTTTTGTCCATCGGTATATCGAAATTAATTTCTATCACAGATGATAATCTCACATCCGTGGAACCATTTTGCGGTGTGAAAGAAATTACCTGCGGCGCGTTCAAATTTTCCACAAGCGTTAGCCATTTATCGGCAAAGGATGTTTGATTTGCTTGAACCACCACATCGAGCGTATCGGTTGAATAATCTTCAGCGGTTACAATAACTTGGTAATTCCCTGGAGTTAAACTGTCGAATAAATAAAACCCGTTGTTGTAACTGTCGCCGTTATAAATTTTATTGTCCGGTAACAATGTAACATGAATATTGTTCAGGGGTTTCTTTCCGTCATTTGTCGAAGGTTTATAATAATAATCAACCAATTTATCGTGATCCCTTAAAATTCCGGCAATTTCCCCCACTTGTAAAGTTTGCAGACCGAAATAATCAATAAATGCTTTTGCAATCGCCCATGCTTCGTGTTTCAAATACGCTTCATTTCTTAATCTCCATGATTCGGGGATGTAATCGTGAAACGAACCTTCCGAGAGTGTCCCGGGCATATTTAAATTCCTAAGTACTCCAAGGTTAAACCCCAAAAAGGAATAATCTCCGCGTGTATATTTTGTGGTGGTTCTGTGCGCTTTATAAATTTTATCCGCCATTATATCGCACATCTGTTTAGCTTCGGGGAACGCCGGAGCACCGTTGACTTCCTTGTATAACAAAAGTGTATAATTGGTTTGACCATTGAAAGCGTTGCTGTGAATCGAGTGAAAAAAATCGGCGTCGAAATTATTTGCGTCTTCCGAAATTTGTGAAAGCGGCAAATCGTCCGATGAGTTATTTGTTACCCTGCTCATTCTAACGTTTGCGTTAAAACTGACTAACAAATCCCGCAAATATAAACCTTTCGCCAAATTCCCTTCCGATTCCCAAAAACCGGTTTCCGGAATATAGCGATCGTTACTATCATGACCGCCGTGACCCGGATTAATGTAAATTCTTAAATTATTAAAATCTTGAGCAAAAAGATTTCCAACCAATAAAATGCCGATTAAAAAATATCTTTTGAGCATAATAAACCGCTTATTCGTTTTGTTTAAATTTTTATTTTTCTATTTTTAATTTAATCAAACGGATCTCCCCTTTATCCGTGTGATAAACAACAGCATCGCCGGCGGGCGACCATTCGCCGTAAAGTTCAATAATATCGTCTGTAGATGTTAGTTTAAATTCTTCCGTCCCGTCGCTGCTTTTCACATATAAATCGGATTCTGTAAAATTATATCCGTTGTCTTCATCTTTCATGAAAAGCACCCAATTACCGTCAGGCGACCATTTCGGATAATTTGCGTAACCTAATTCCGTTAAAATTTTTCCGTTAAAATCGCAGATGTAACTTCCCTTTCCGCCTAACGTAAAAAGGATTTTCTTCCCGTCCGGTGAAATTGACGGCCATAAATAAATTCCTTCGCCCAACGGATTTAATATTGTTTTCTTACCGTTACGCACGAGAATTAAATTTCTATTTTCTATATAAACCAAACCGGCGGTATTTTCATCAGTTTTACTGAGCTGGGCATTAATTTTTGTAAGCTTTTCATTTTTTAAATAGAATAATCCGCTCTTCCACGCCATCGTGGGCGGCGACAGATTGCGTTCATTTTCTTCCAATATTTTTTCCGTTCCGGTAGAAATGTTATATTCTATCAACCGGTGAAACCGGCGTTTGTTCTTATATTCCGTAGTTCTGAAATAAATAATTTTGCCATCGGGAGTTAAAACAAATTTATATCCTGCCCCCGGTAATGCGGTTATTTGTTTCAATACACCGCTCTCCAAATTAAGCTGCCATAACCCTCTAAAATTCCCGGAAGTAAAGAATACGGATTTACCGTCAGGCGAAAACTTCGGAAAATAAAATTCGCCTTGGGATTTGCCGGTTAATTGTATGTCTTCCGCAACTTTTATATTTCCCGCGAAAACAAACGTCGCAATCGAAAACATCATTAAAAATAATTTTTTCATTTCACCTCTTTGAAACTATATTTATTTTAGTTTTAAGAATTTTCCCGTTACCGCTTGAATAAATAATATGCTCATCGTCCGGATGCCAAACCGGTGTTTCACCTTTCAGATTCAGATTAAAAATTTTCACAGGCGAAACCGTTGCGATAAAAATTTCATTGTGCAAAATTTTCATTCCGTCCGATTTTTCTTTGGTGTAAACTATCATATTACCTTGGGGCGACCAACTGGGATGTTGCCCGGAATCAATGTAATGCGGTTCCCCGTTGATTTTACCGACGTAAATTCCTTCTCCCCTAATAGTAAAAACTATTTTATCTCCAATGGGAGATTTCTCGATATCGATTATATTTTCCTTACCGATATTTAATTCTTTCACCGTATCGGGCAAAACTTTATAAACTTTCCCGTTAAAATGAATAAGCGCCCATTTGTCGTTTCCGCCAAGCGTTCCGGCAGAATCTTCTATTTTTTTCCGGTGAACTTTATCTCCCAAAAAGTAAATTAATTCACCGTTTAAAAATACCGGCGGAGATATTCTTTTTTCGGATGTAGCAATTATGTTAATATTTCCGGAAACCACATCTTGCATTATCAACGAGAAATTCATTCTGTGCTTTCTGGAAGTTTTGATTCTCAACCGATAAAATACTTTTGTTCCGTCATCATTTATCGAAAATTTATAGCCTGCACCCCGGGCGGACGATAAAACTTTAATTTTATTTTCATTCAAAAACTTTACCCAAAGTCCGTTGTAACTCTCGGTTGTGAAAAATAAATATTTCCCGTTTGCCGAAATTACGGGATGAAAAAATTTTCCTTCCGAAGTTTCCGTAAGCGCTTTGGTATCCGATGCATAAACCGAATCAATTGTTAACCATTTGCCCTGTGTTTGTTTACGGAGCGTTGGTGTTTGTTTTTCCTTTCCGCAAGCGCCCAGTAGCAAAATGATTAACAACAGGGAAGTAATTTTATTCATTGTAATACTTAATTAAATCTTATTGTTTCTTTCTTTTTCTTTTGTTGTTTTACTTTAACAGTATCTTTATTATACTTTTCGTAATCCCGTTGGTGAATGGATTTAAAACCTTCCGGTTCTTTTTCCATCTCCGTTTTTTGATGCGTATTACCTTCCCCGGCTTGTTTCGAATTTTCTTTCCCCGAGCATCCAACAAAGGAAAGAACCGACAAAAGTATTGCTATCATTAAAATTTTTTTCATTTAAAAACCCTATTTCATTAAAATCATTTTACCCGATTTTTGAAAAACCTTACCCGTTACATTTTTGAAAACCACTGTGTAAATGTAAGTTCCCGAAACGACTTTTTCACTGTAATTATTGATACCGTTCCAAATAATTTTATTTATTCCTTGTGAAACTTCAGAGTTATATAACCAAACAGATTCGCCCAAGGTGTTAAATATCCGCACTGATGCCGTTCCCTCCGAAGGCGCATAAAAGCTAATAACGGTCGAAGGATTAAACGGGTTTGGATAATTCTGGTAAAGCACAAACCCGTTTTTAATTTTCTGTGAACCGTTGTTTACCGATACCGGTTGTGCAAAGTAATCAATTATTTTATCCATCAAATCAATTCTGGAGTTTTCCGGATAAATTGTCTCAAACGGCACGGCCAAATAAATTAATTTTCCGGGTGCATTACCGCCCGGGAAAGTTCCGGTAAAAGCAATACCGGCATAACCGTTAGCCGTAGAAACATTTACATATTTGAAAATATTTTCCGCTCCGTTAATCGCTTCTATTGCGTCCGGCCAATCGACATCGAAAGTTCCGTGTGTTCCGTTATCGAAAGTCATTTGCTGAAGACCGGAAAACATAGTATTGCCGACCGGTTCGAAAGAATAATAAGTTGCTTTTTGCCCATTTGGAGCATCGTTAATATATTCGGCTTTCAAATACTGGTGGTAAAAGTTTTTATCGTTCGATCCGCCTTTTGCCACCAAATCCCAACCGATTTCCGCACCGCTCACGAAAAGGTTTCCCCCATTTTTAAGATAATTTTTAACGCTGTCCTGCTCAAGGGAATTAAATGTTTCATCCGCCGTGCTTTCATCACCCAATATCCAAATTACTGTTTGGTAATCATTCAAAGAAATTTTTCCACGGAAGACAGCGTCGTTCGAAGCGGATGCAAAAGCATAGCCCTTTGTTAACAACGGAATGCCATATTTGTTTATATAATTCCGGGTATTATTCGGGGTTCCGGCGTTTCTATCGAATCCGTTAACAATTAAAATTTCCGGCTGGGAACTTGACGGAATAGCGCCGAGCACTTCAGTAGGCGCCGATTCACCGCTTGCGTTATATGCTTCAACGCGGAAATAGTAAACGGAATCGCTGCTTAAACCTTCCACATAAATATCCGTACCGGTAACATAAACCGGATCTCCAAAGTTTACGCCGTCTTTGCTCATATAAACTTTGTATCCCGCAGCGCTTTGAGACGGCGAATATTGTAATCTCAACTCGGAAGAATTTTCCACCAAAATCCGGAAATTATCGGGAGTTTCGGGCGGCGGAAGTGCACCGCTGCCAAAATACAGGTCTATTAAATTCCACAGCTCTTGTCTGCTGCCGTCGTAATTTAATGCCCACATTCCAACGCCTTTCAGATCGTATGCAACAGCCAGATCGTATTTCAATCCCAAACTCGAATCGTTATCGTACCACAACTGATGCCACGCACCGTCATTCCATCGTGTCCAAGGAGTATTGTACGTATTCGACCAAATCTCACCGTACGTTCCGGCGGTTTGAATATACGAACGGTAACGTGGACTTTCGACAAAATCCGTTACGGAAGAACCTTCCGCAGATCCCGACGTTTTATAATGCGCACCGAAATAAGGAACACCCAAAACCAATTTTTCAGGGTGATTTTGTCGCACAGAAGAATATTGCGAAACAACAGTATTCGTAACATTATAATTTCCACCGGTTAACGGAGATGTAGGTCCAGCAGTAGAGCTCCAACTCCCGAAAAAATCATATGCCATGATAAAAATATAATCAAGACTGTTAGCGAGACCGTTCAAATCCCAATAGTTTCCCCAATTTACAGCCGGACCCGCAAACGAAACTTCTTTACCGGGGAATGCCACATGAACCGAATCGGTTAACGCTTTCATGAAATTATTTATTCGGGAACCACGGTCATCTTGATAAAGTCCTTCGAAATCAACGTTTACACCGTCCAAATTATAAGTCGAGATTTTTGCTTTAACGTTATTGATAAAATTTTGTTTGTACGATTCGTTTGTAAGCAACCCCCGTATCTCATCTCTATCAAAATTGACCGCCACCATAATTATTTTCACGCCGTTAGAGTGGGCGGTATTTATCACATCCGTCCACGGCCAGTTTGCCGGATTACTTATGGTTCCGTTAGCCGAAACGGAAAAATCGAATGCGGCAATGTGAGTGAGCAGATCGTACCTTAAATTATTGTGTGCCCCGTTTAGATATTCCCAATCCGGCAGATAACCGAAAACGGTTTTTGTTAATGAGTTCGCTTTTTCTTGATTCAAGGGAATTATCGGTTCCGTTTGAAAATTTGTCTTATTAACAATCTTTAAGTCTTTCCCAAACTTTTCCCAATGTTCTTTATGAATGCTGTGGAATTCTTGTGCAGAAAGCAAAACGGAAAAAAGTAAAAAATTAATCATGAAAAGGGTTTTAAAATGCATGTTATTTCCGGGAATATGTTAAAAACATTATAATCGAACACTCAATATAAAAATTAATCTTTGTTTTATTTGGATAAAAAACCGATAATGAATATTTTATGAAAACGCAATAATAAAATAATGGAGGTCGTATGATTTCGCAAAAGATGGAAACAGAATTAAACAAACAGTTAAATGAAGAATTATTTTCTTCATATCTTTATTTGTCGATGTGCGCTTACTTCGAAGATAAAAATTTAGAAGGAATGGCGCAATGGATGAGGATGCAAGCCGAAGAGGAAAACCTCCATGCAATGAAATTTTTCGATTACATAATACGTGTCGGTGGAAGAGTAAAATTGGAAGCAATAAAAAAACCAAAATTTTCTTGGAAATCTCCCAAAGCTGCATTTGAAGATGCTTTGGCACACGAGAAACATATTACCGGAAGAATAAATTTTTTAGTTGATTTAGCTTATAGCGAGAAAGATCATGCCACCGCTACGTTTCTCAATTGGTTTGTAGACGAACAAGTGGAAGAAGAAGATACGGTAACTAAAATTGTAGAAAGTTTCAAATTGATCGGGAATGATCCCAGCGGTTTATTTTTACTCGACCGTGAATTGTCTCAAAGAAATGCTGCAGGAGATACTCAAAATTAATTTGTCATTTTAAATATTTTTTTTGTAAAATTGGGGTTCAAATAAAAATTAACCGGAGAAATTTAGAATGTCGAGAAAATGTGAAGTTACGGGTAAAGGACCGATTAGCGGAAGCAATATCTCACACGCACACAATGTTACGAAAAGAAGATTTTTGCCTAATTTGCAAAAGAAAAGAATCTGGGTAAAAGAATTGAATAGATTTGTAACGGTAAAATTAAGCACAAGAGCATTGCGTACGCTTGCAAAAAACGGTACCGGTGAATTGGCAAAGTTGGTAAGAGAAGGAAAAATAAAAGCAAGATAAAATCTCGATTAGCCTCCTTTTTATTTTATTCGCCCGGATTTTTATCCGGGTTTTTTATTGCCCGCCATAACAAAATTGTAAACCAGGTTGGTTCTTTTTTTATCAAATGTTTGGGATAACTTGATTAGCAAATGACAAATGACGGTTGACCACTGACCAATTCCCAATGACCACATGTTTCACTCCTCTGGAGTTCTGATATTGTAATTAGAAAACGTATTCTATAAATATTTCACGGCTGACGGAGTTTGTTGGTTTGACTAAAGAGTTCTTTTCAGATCCCAAACAATCCGCCGTTGGTGAACGGAATGACAAGTCTTATAAACTGTCATGCTGTCCCGAATGCTTGTCATGCTGAACTTGTTTCAGCATCTCATTATAATAACGAATTCTTTTAGATCCCGAAATAATCCGCCGTGGCGGACGGGATGACAAGTTTTTTTGTTGTCATGCCGAACTTGGTTCGGCATCTGTTTATTCATTTTAGCCCCCGAAACGATCCGCCGAAGCGGAGGGGATGACAAGTCTTATAAACTGTCATGCTGTCCCGAATGCTTGTCATGCTGAACTTGTTTCAGCATCTGTTTATTCATTTTAGATCCCGAAACAATCCACCGAAGCGGATGGGATGACAAGTTAATTGCTATCCAGTTGAAGGCTGACGGAATGAGAGCAACAAATCACAATTTCCAAATGACTGTTGACCAGTAACCAATGACCATTGACGAATGACCATTGATAAATCCCAATTCTTTTATTTGCGAATTTGCGGCAACAAATAAAAAATTATGAATCTCAAACTAATCAATTTTAGGGAAGAATTTTAGCTTTGTAAAATTTTGATTATAGAAAAATTTTTAAATTAATTTATGCGGAAATTTTTTGAATCTCAAACGGAATTTTTGATAAAACTAATTCTTTAAGATCAATTTTCTGTGACGCATTGTCAATATCGATTCCCACGAGATTACCTTCTGAATCATAGTCTAGCACTATTCCTTCCGCTATTTCCTCGCTTTTCACACTGTTTTTTGACGACAAATCGATGTACAATGAATCAGTTTCTTCATAATAATTTATTTTCATAACTTAAATCTCCTATCGAGAAAAGCATTATGTATTGTAATTTTATCACTTAAAGTTATTACGCGCAAAAATTTGTTATCAAGCTCTTCGATCCTCCCCCAGAATCTGTATCTGTTATTTTCTTGCTTCTCGGTTTTTAATGGATTTTTCAAAACTCTAATACAATATTCCTTTTTCAAATAAGGTCTTTTGCGCAAGACTTCAAACAAAAAGTAATTAGTGAACTTATATCCTTGCATATTTTAATTTACTTAAAATTATTTTTTTTATCAATCATACAATTTGAAGAGGTATTCATTTCTACTATTACCGAGATAAGATTACTTCTTGAAATATTAACCAAAACCCCAAATTTATTTAGATTTTTATGACAATTTACGGAAAGAAGCATGTGAAAAACTCCAAATAAACAAAATACAATAATCAGAATGTCATGCTGTCCCGGATGCTTTCGGGGGTTCAGCATCTTATTATTATTTTATAGATCCCGTAATAAATTCGGGATGACAAGTTTTTTTGTTGTCATGCTGAACTTGTTTCAGCATCTCATTGTAATAACGAATTCTTTTAGATCCCGAAACGATCCGCCGGAGACGGACGGGATGACAAGTAAATAATTTCAAGTTACGAATGACATTTCCCATTGACAAATGACAAATTCCAATTCTTCACTGCCATCACCGTCCATACGGTTGTAGATTGAATACATGCAACGTTTTTTACTGATTAAGCATCGATTTCATAAATTAAAAATTTTATGTTTCCTCCTTCTAAAAATTTAGAACCATTATTTATTATTTCTCGATGTATATTGCTATTTTTCACCAATAAAATAATTAAGGAACTTCAATTGAAAATTTTCAATTACTTTTTAATATTTTTCTTAGTGGCAACTCAATACTTTGCACAGACAGAAATCACCGGAACCGGCCTTCATGATAATATTGCCGATAAAATAGTACAAACGGCTTTAAGCGAATGGACCGGTTACAAATGGCTGGGCGAACTTTGTAAAATTGGTCCGCGCTTAAGCGGTTCCGAAAATTCCGTAAAAGCAATAAAATGGGCAAAGTCAAAACTCGAGAATTTGGGAGCGGATTCTGTTTGGCTGCAACCGTGTAAAGTTCCTCATTGGGAACGGGGAGAAGAAGAAAAGGCTTTATTAATCAGTGATAAACTGAACCTTTATAAAGAAATTAAAGTAACCGCACTTGGCGGAAGCATTGGAACCGGCGGTGATAAACTAATTGCCGAAGTCGTAGAAGTTCATAATTTTGATGAGTTAAAAAACTTGGGCGATAAAATTCGTGACAAAATAGTTTTTTACAATGTTCCTTTCGATAACACAACAATAAATACATTCAGCGCATACGGAAAAGCAGTTAAATACAGGGTTTACGGAGTATTAGAAGCCGCAAAATTCGGTGCGGCAGGAGTAATTGTCCGGTCGGTAACATCCAAATACGATAACGTTCCCCATACAGGAGTTATGCTTTATGCCGATTCGCTAAAAAAAATCCCCGCCGTTGCAATCGGTTTGCAAGATGCCGATTTTCTCAGCGATATTATCGAATTGGATAAATCGGTCAAGGTCGGATTAAAACTCGATTGCAAAAATCTTCCGGAAAGTACTTCGTACAATGTAATCGGGGAAATCAAAGGGACCGAACACCCCGAAGAAGTTATTGTTGTAGGCGGACATCTTGACAGTTGGGACGTTGGAGAAGGTGCTCACGATGACGGTGCGGGAGTTATTCATTCACTGGAAGTTCTATCCCTTTTTAAGCGGCTTGGCATCCGGCCCAAACGGACGGTACGCTGTGTACTTTTTATGAACGAAGAAAACGGCTCGCGCGGAGCAAAAGCTTATGCGGCACTAGCCGATACATCTCGGGAAAAACATATTGCAGCAATCGAATCTGACCGTGGTGGGTTTTCTCCCCGGGGTTTCTCCGTTAAAACCGATTCCCTTACATTGAATACACTCCGGAGCTGGCTTCCATTATTAAATAAAGCATTAATCGATTGGATTAAACCCGGCGGAACCGGCGCAGACATTTCTAAAATAAAAAACGCAAAAGCATTAATCGGTTTTGTACCGGACGGGCAAAGATATTTTGATCTTCACCACTCGGCACACGATACTTTCGATAAGGTTCATCCACGTGAATTGGAATTAGGTTCGGCTGCCATTACTATTTTGACTTATCTTATTTCAGAGGAAGGGATATAAAAGCGATTGCCCTTGCATTCCGGGCGGGAGGTATATTTGCAAAGGCAATCGTGTTAGCATTAACAACAACAAGCTAACGGAGGTTTTGTTTTTTAATAACGGTCTTTTTCTTTTTCACTTCCCTTTTATCTTTAGGTAAAACCCTCGAAGGATTAACGGAAATTTTTCTTGTTCTTTCCTTTACAATATTTCTTTTTTTAACTTTCCGAGGAACAGATTTTCTAATGTTTTTTATTCGTTTCTCATTATTCTTTCTAACCATTCCCTTCCGTTCGTATTTGCTTAAGTCTCCCGCATTGTAATTCCGTTTGGTTCTTTTCCGGAGTGAAAAAGTTCCGGAGTTTAAGTCGCTTTTCCTTTTACGTTTTTTAATAATTCCAGCTCTGTTTTCGCTTTTAGTGCGCAGAGCTAACTTATTTGTACGTAAATTTATTTTTCTCTCGCTTTTTCTTATTTTTATTCTCCCCGTTCTTCTTATGGATTTTACTTCCCTTTCCGCCGGTCTGAACACTCTGATTTCATTTGTCCCTTTTATTTCCCTTTTTCTATAACTCCTAAGAGATTCCACTTTTCTGAGCTTGGTTTCTCTAATTCTAAAATTCCCTCTTCTTTCGATGAAATTTCTATCGATTCCCCTGTTAATTATTCTGCCGTTATCGGCGAAATAGTTGGTGCGATACTTTGTACGCCGGTAAATACCGTAATTATTGTTTTCGATATAAATATTTATATTCGGCCGGCAAAAATTACGATATCTTACAAAATGCCAGTGCCTGTATGGTGTTCGCCAATTAACCGAAAATCTTATACCGAAATTAAAATCGAATCTGGCGTAAGGAGACAGCGGCGCCCAACCGATATAAATATCGTTGTATCTCCATTCGACCCAAGCCGGAGCCCATCTGTAGCCGGGTATCCACAGCCAACCGTAATAATCGTCGTAGAACCATCTGCCGTAATGATAAGTAGCCCAACCAAACGGCTCGTATGATTCCCAATACCATCCGTATTCAGTCCATGCCCAACGCCCGATTGAATAAGGTTGCCAATCGTACGGGACATCGTACGGATGCCAAGCATAAACATCGTAATCTATCTCAATCCATTCGCCGTATGGTGAAAGTGATACGTAAAAATAATCGAATGTTATTGCGCTATTGTACCGGTGAAATCTGTGAGCTTCGCTGACATTTAGATTTGCGAAGAAAAATATTGAAACCGTTGCTAACAAAATTATCTTTTTCATTTTACACCTCGCGGTTGTTCACTAATACATATTCAATGAACATACCAAACGGGAAAAGCTTAATAACCGCCGGAAAAACGGCTTTTTAATTTATTACATTGCCTAATTTAGTATACACATCCGGAACTTTTCTCTACAATATTTCAGCAATTTAAAAATGATTTACTCCGGTGTTTATTTTTTGGTATTTTTCGGCAATCCAAATAATTTTAAGGGGAAGTTATGAGAAGTCATTCATTAATTCTGACAATATTTTTTTCATTTATAATATTCGGTTGCACAAAATCGGAGAAACCAATGGCTAATAAAGAAGAAGAAATCCTTAAAGAAAAAATTGCACAATTCGCACCAACAAAAATTACATACGATCACTCTTTATTAAACGAAAGGCAAAAAGAAGTAGTTAAACGCTTGCATAAAGCCGCTCAACTAATAGATTCAATTTTTTTAAGCCAGGTTTACTCAAAAAATTTTGAAATAAAAAAACAGTTGGAAAACTCTAAAGACCCTGTTGATAAATTACGTTTGGAATATTTCAATATAATGTTCGGACCGTTCGATCGCTTGGACCACAACAAACCTTTTATCGGTAATGAAAAAAAACCGCTAGGCGCAAATTTCTATCCTTCCGATATGACTAAAGAAGAATTTGAGAATTGGCTGAAAGTACATCCTGAAGACAGGGAAAGTTTTACATCCGAGTTTACGGTAATCCGCAGAAAAGACGGAAATTTGGTTTCAATTCCTTACAGTATCGAGTATAAACAACAATTGGAAAAAATTTCCGCATTACTAAATGAAGCGGCAGACTTTGCGGATAACCCTTCGCTGAAAAAATATTTAACATTAAGAGCAAAAGCATTTCTGACAAACGATTATTACGAAAGCGATATGGCGTGGATGGATTTGAAAGATCACAGAATTGAAGTTGTGATTGGACCATACGAAGTTTACGAAGACGAGTTGTTCAATTATAAAGCTTCGTTTGAAACATTCCTTACAATTGTGGATCCGGCCGAAACCCAAAAGCTGAAAAAGTTTGCCAGCTTTTTAACCGAAATGGAAAAGAACTTACCCATTCCCGACAAGCATAAAAATTTCGAGCGTGGCTCCGAATCCCCGATAGTTGTTGTTCAGGAAATTTACTGCGCAGGTGATGCAAAAGCGGGGGTTCAGACTTTGGCGTTTAACCTTCCGAACGACGAACGCGTAAGAAAAGCAAAAGGCTCCAAAAAAGTAATGCTGAAAAATATTCACGAAGCAAAATTCGATAAACTCCTTAAACCAATTGCGGAAATAGTTTTAGACCCCGCACAACTGAAGTATGTTACATTCGACGGATTTTTCAATCATACTTTAATGCACGAAATGTCCCACGGTATCGGTCCGGGTTTTATTACCGTAAACGGCAGAAAAACCGAAGTGAAGAAAGAATTAAAAGAAACATATTCAAAATTGGAAGAATGCAAAGCCGATATTCTCGGAATGTATAACAATATTTTCATGATTAAACAAGGTGTTTTCCCGCCTTCGTTTGAAAAAGAAATTTGGACCACGTTTTTAGCGGGAACTTTCCGTTCCGTACGGTTTGGTGTTTCCGAAGCCCATGGCGGTGGCAACGCAATTATTTACAATTATTTATTGGATAACGGGGCATACGAGTTTGATGAAAAAACGCAGAAGGTCAAAGTGAATTTTGATAAAATTTATAACGTTCTAAAGGATTTGGCAAATAAGGTCTTGATGATTCAAGCTACCGGGGATTACGAAGGGGCAAAAAAACTAATTGCTAAATACGGAATTGTTACCCCTACAATGAAAGTTTTAGTGGACAAGTTAAAATCCCTTCCGGTGGATATTAAACCTGAATTTGAAATAGATGAATAACTTTTCGGGCGGCGGAATGAATGCCCGCCTTCCCGGAAAAACAATTAGAAATTACAGACGTGAAACGTAATACGTAAAACGTGAGACGTGAAACGTAGAGACGTGAAACGTAAGATGTAGGGGACGCAAATTTTGCGTCCCGGCAATTATTTTTTATTTGCGAATTAGTGGCTAACAAATAACAAATTACAAATCCCAAACAACAAATCCCAAATGATCATAGACCAATTCCCAATGACCATTGACAAATAACTAATTCCCAATGACAAAATATGTCACGCCGATGGCGTTTGTTGTACAAAATAGAGAGTTCATTTTAGATTCCGAAACAAGTTCGGAATGACAGGTTCCTCTTTTCTTCATGCTGTTCCAATTAATTGTCATGCTGAACTTGTTTCAGCATCTTATTGTTCTAAGGGTTCTTTTTAGATTCCGAAATAAATTCGGAATGACAGGTTCTCTTCAATTCGCCGAAGGCCGACGGAATGACAAGTCTTATTTCGAGATGACAACCAAGAAATTCCAAATAACAAATCCCAAATACCAATCTCCAAATGACAAAGAGAACATTAAAATTTACAAAACTGTTTTAGGTTGAAATTTCTTGCATACGGCGGTAAAAATAACAGTTGATTTTGCATTTAACCCGATATTTTAATAACTTCAAATACTAAATTATCGGGTAAATCCAATGAAATTAATCAAAAGAAAACTTTTTGATGAGCTGGTGAAACATCTTTCCGCCAAGGAAATTTCCATTATTGTCGGTCCGCGCCAAATAGGCAAAACCACTTTAATGAAAGAATTAATGAAACATATCGAACCAGCTAAAAAAATTGTATTTTTTAATCTTGACTTCGAAAACGACAAAAAATTTTTTGAATCCCAAGAATTACTTTTAAAAAAAATAAAATTGGAAATAGGAGAAAGCGGTTTTGTATTTATTGATGAAATCCAAAGAAAAAATAATGCAGGCTTGTTTCTCAAAGGCATTTACGATTTAGACCTTAATTACAAATTCATTGTTTCAGGCTCCGGGAGTCTTGAATTAAAAGAACAAATCAAAGAATCGTTAACCGGGAGAAAGAGAATATTTGAACTTCTGCCCGTAACTTTTGAGGAATTCTTAAATTTTAAAACTGACTATAAATATGAAAATAATCTTAACGAATATCTCCGTTTGGAAATGGAACAAACAAATTATTACTTATCCGAATATTTAAGTTTCGGAGGATATCCAAGAGTAATAACGGAAGTTTCAATCGAAGAGAAAACCAAAATTATCAACGAAATTTATAACAGTTACGTTGAAAAGGATATTGTTAATCTTTTGAATATAGACCGACCCGACGCGTTCACTTTATTAATAAAACTTTTGGCTTCTAATATCGGTAAGCTCACCAATTATTCTATTCTGTCGCAACAAATCGGAATTTCGGTGGCAACGTTAAAAAAATATCTTCGGTATGCGGAAAAAACTTTTATAATCCATACACTTTCTCCGTTTTATAGAAATATTAAGAAGGAATTAACAAAATCCAAAACCATTTATTTCTATGATATGGGTCTGAGAAATTTCGCAAACGATATTTTTCAATTAATTGATAACAAAAACGAATTGAGTTTTTTATTCCAAAACTTTGTTAAAAATATTCTTTACGAGAAAGTGCGGTGGACTCCGTGGAAAATCAACTTTTGGAGAACTACAGATAAGGCGGAAGTAGATTTTGTTATTGTCAGCGGCAATAAAATCATACCTGTAGAAGTAAAATATTCATCGATTAAAAATAATGTTATAAAAAGATCGTTAAGGAGTTTTATTGAAAAATATTCCCCTTCTTTAGCATACGTAGTTAATTTGGAGCATTCCACAAAGATAAAAATTAAGAACACTACTGTTGTTTTTATACCGTATTATGAGCTGCTTACAATTAATTTGTTTTAATAATGCCATTACTATAAATAATTTATTGCTTCTTCCGTTCACACGGTGGTAGAAACGCCAGAAAAGAAATCACAAATCCCAGGCGTGAGACGTAAAACGTGAGACGTAAAACGTGAGACGTAAAACGTAGAGACGTGAAACGTAGAGACGTGCGACGAAAGACGTAAAACGTGAGACGTGAAACGTAGAGACGTGAAACGTAAGATGTAGGGGACGCAAACCTTGCGTTCCTAAAATTATTTTTTATTTGTAAATTAGTGGCTAACAAATAACAAATTGCAAATCCCAAACAACAAATCACAAATTACTATTGACCAATGACCATTGACAAATGACTAATTTCAAATGACAAAATATGTCACTCCAATGGAGTTTTGTTTTTGTGTTGTAATGTGTGTTCTATAAATATTTCACGCCGATGGCGTTTGTTGTACAAAATAGAGAGTTCATTTTAGATTCCGAAACAATCCGCCGTAGGCGGACGGGATGACAGGTTCTCTTCAATCCGCCGAAGGCGGACGGAATGACAACCAAGAAATTCCAAATAACAAATCCCAAATATCAATCTCCAAATCCCAAACTACCAATAACGAATGACAAATGACCGATAATAAATGACCAATGACAAATTACTAATCCATAATTTCGGCTTAATTCTTATTATCGTTCCTTACTTCCTTCAAGTAATCTTTGATTCCCCGGACAATTTTCTCCGCAATTTTTTTCTGAAATGTTTTGTTTAACAATTTCATTTCATCCAAGGGATTGGAAATGAACGCGGTTTCAACTAATACATTCGGAATTTCCGTGGGCGAATTCAATGCAAAATTAAAACTTCCTATGTTACCGAATTGCTTTAATCCCAATTCAAGCATTCTTTTATAAATTGCCTGCGAAAGCGGACGGTAACAAATATGTTTGTAATACGTACTTGTTCCGCTCGCCCTTACTGGATTTGTCGACATCCCAACTGAATTGGTGTGGATACTGATAAGAAAATCCGCGTTGGAATTTAACGCTACATCCAAACGCTTACTGTTCTTTTCATAAGAATCATCCGAACGGGTTAAAATTACTTTTGCGCCGTTCCTTTCAAGAAGCAACTTTATTTTTTTGGCGATTGCGAGAGTTACCTCTTTCTCTTTAACTCCGGTAGCTCCCAGCGCCCCTTTGTTTTTTCCGCCGTGACCGGCATCCACAATAAACTTAAAATTCGAAATAGTTAACTTTTTAGGAGTTCTTTTAATCCGTATAACAAGACTTTTATTTTTATATCCGATTTTATATCCCCAAACATGCTTATGCTTTGTTTCTATTGTGACTCTGAATAAACCGGTTGATACTTGTTCGTAATAAACATTTTTAATTTCCGATGTATTAAGATGCTGGGTAATCCAATTCGTATTTGCCACGGCGCCGTATAAATCTACAATAATTTTTGTCGGATTTACTTCCTGGCGTGTGGAATACGGAATTTTTTCATTCAAATTTATTACAACGTAATCATATTTTTTGTCGCCGTAAACATTCCACGATTCCGTTAAGGTCTGTGGCAAAAATGTACCGAGCGGTAAAAGTTTTACTTGTTCTTCCGGAATCCATGCAGTTAAATTTTCCGTTAACTTCACCCTGTATTGATTTCCCACTTTACCGTTTATAATCAGTTTAATTCCGTCTTCCAGAAAACTTAATTTTGCGCCGCCCAATCTGTTCGTACCCAAACTGTAATTCAAATACGGCCGTTCTCCGACCGTTACGCCAACGCGGGGAAACTCCTTTGGGGTAATTGAAATTCTTGCCTTCGATTTTTTTTCAAATATCTCGCCGGACAAATTTTCCAATTTGAAAGTCACCGGTTTCTGCCATATTTCGTCCGTGGATTTAATTTTATAAATCCCGGTATAAATTCCTTTTATTCCGCCAGTTTCCTCCTCGGGAAGTTCGTTCATCAAAATGCCGTTCATAAAAGTTGCAACACAATTTGGAGTTCCCTTCATTCTTACTTGCAAAATGTCCCCTTCGTCCAACCAAATGTCTTTATCCGGCAGCATCATTTCGTCTTCAATCCTAAGTGTATCTTCCGGTGTGGATTTTAATTCCGTATCCTCTCTAATAAAAACCAGTTCTTTCGATACCCTGCCCTTTTTATTTTTTGAAATAATGGAAAATTTGTTCTCGCCGGTTTTCAACTTGAATAGATGGACAAAAACCCCGTTTTTATAAACCTTTACTCTCTTTCCGTTAATCAGAACTTTGCTGGCCGGCAATGTATTTGCAGCCAAGCGGTACCGGGACAAAGTCGTTTTAACCGTATCGGTTTCGGGAATTACTATTTGGATATAATTTTTCCCCGTTTTCACACGGCGCTGGGCAGTAACAGTTGCAATAATTTGAGTTAAGATAATTAGAATTATAAGTTTTGTTTTCATATTCCCCGCTTATTTTTGATTTTCCGGTAATACAAACGGAACCGAAATTAATATTTCTGCAGGAACATTTTTCCCTTCTTTTTCTCCTGGAATAAATTCGGTCTTGAGAATTGCCGATTCCGCAGCTTCATCGCAACCATAACCGATTCCTTCAACCACTTTCGTATCAAGCACAAATCCGAATTCGTCAATTTTTGCTTGTATTTTGACTTTCCCTTCTATCTTTTTCCGCTTCGCTAATAACGGATAATTCAAGTTTTGCAAAATTGCTTCCAAACCGCCTTTCGGTTCGGGACATTTATCAATATCGCATGAGATGTACGTAAGTTTCTTATTCCCTTTCACTTCACCGTTATAATTGATTGTGCTGTCTTTTTTAATTTTTACGCTCAAGTATTTTTTCAAATCTTCTCCGGCGGATTTTGCTTTAATCGGTGCGGAATGTGAAACAAACTGCGGTTTGTCTTTTAATCTGAATTTAACTTTAAACGCAACTTCGGAAGAAATAACCTTACCGTTTTTCTGCGCGGGAATAAACTTTGTTGCCATTACGGCTTTTTTTGCTTCTTCATCGCAACCCAATCCGATACCCTTGGCAACCTTCACGTCAATAACGTTCCCCCTTTTGTCTATTTTGGCAACTATTAAAACGTCTCCTTCCAAACCGTATAACTTTGCATGCTCGGGATAAACCAGTTTTTCCTCTATTGCTTTCAAACCGCCGACGGGTTCCGGACAAATATCGGCATCGCACAAAAATTCACCTTCGTATTTATTCTTCTCTTTCTTTTCAACTACACTTTGTACTTTTAGATCAACTTGATACGTAGAATCGTATTCTACTAAATGCCGACTGATTAAAATTCCGTCTCTGTAATTCCGCGATTCTTTCAAACCCCCGTTTTCGTAATAATAATTCGATAATCCATCCAATACACCATCCGCAACATGATGTTCTTCCTTAATTATTCCGGTTTCATAATAATACCGGAGCCAACCGTTCAGTTTACCTTGACTGAATTCCTTTTCCATTTTCAAATTTCCGCTTGGATAAAACCATTGGGATTTGCCTTCATAAATTCCATCGACAAAAGATTCGCGCGAATAAACTTTGCCATCGGGATAATAAGATTTCCGTACTTTCAGTTGACCGTTCGTCACCCCAGAAACCAAAAATAACAGAATTAATAAAAGAAGAGATTTGTTCATGCCAATTCTTTATTTTTGAGTGCAAAGTTAAAGCTTAATTATGAAAAAAGATAACACAAAATTTAGTGCACCTAAGCAGATTAGAAATAGAAGAAATCATTATTAACTTAATGTAAAAAAATCCATCGGCTCATGATAAAATTTTATAAGATACTTCCTCTGTTTTTATTTCTTTTCATTGGAACCGTTCAAGGACAAAGAAAAGTTGATGTTAATAAACTTCATTCGGATTATGTAAAAACGGAAAACAAAATAAAGCGGCAAACGGAAATAAAAGAAAAATTAAAATCGTTTGCAGGCAAACTACCTTCTAAATACGATTTTAAAAACTGGGTAAAAGTTCTATATCAAATTGAAACGCTGTACATTGATAATTTAGAATCGGGAAAGATTGTTGGAACCGTTTTAGAAAATTACAAGCACATTCCCACAAAATTATTATATGTGGGAATTGAAACTGCCACTGCGGTTTTTGCTAATAAATTCACCAAAATCATAAATGAAATTTTTAAAACGACAAACAATGCCGATATTTTTGTTATTGCTGCGAATTATTTAATTAATAATGATTTCGAATCGCGAAACTATGAGTTTTATTTGTCCGAGGTTGAAAAAAGATTTAAAAATTGGAAAAATAAACCGCGGTTATTTTTGTTTCATGAATATTTACTCAAATCCGAACAAGAAAGGTTGAAAAAATTGCCTGATTTAAGTGCGCTGTTTTCACACAAGTTTTTACCCGGCAAGACAATAATTTTTTCCATGTTCAGAAAAAACAGAAATTATCCGGGAATAACAATAATCAGGAAACCCAACGGTGATTTTTTGCGTAACCGGAACGGTGAACTTTTTTATGTAAAACAGCTTGGTTTATCATATGCAAATCTTCCAGGATATTTGTCGAATGGAAACACACCGCAAGGAATTTTTTCCATCGTCGGTTGGTACATTACTCCTACCGAATCTATTGGTCCGACCCCTAACATCCTGACCCGTCTACCCTTTGAAATTAGCGTAAAAGAATTTTTTCATAATTCGTTAAGTGGGAAAAAATGGACCAAAGCAATATACATGCAACTACTCCCGGAAAGTTGGCAAAATTATTTACCGATTTACGAAACATTCTACGCCGGAATGGCGGGAAGGCGATTGTTGATTATGCACGGCTCCACCGACGATTTAAAATACTATGAGAACAAACCTTACTATCCGCTTACGCCCACGCGCGGTTGTCTTTCTTCAACGGAAATTTGGGACGAAAAAACGGGGAAATGTATTAAAAGCGATCAAGCAAAATTGATGAATGCATTTTTCTCTACCGGAGTTTTGGAAGGATTTTTAGTCGTTTTGGATATTGACGATAAAACCGAACCGGTTGAGCTGGATGATATTTTGGAATTAATAGAAAAACCGGAATAAAACATTATTCCTTGTCTTGATATTGATTTGGGATGAGTTCAAATCGATTTACTTTATTTTTTAACCGGCCTCTATTTACAACACGGGTCAGAACATAAAAAAGACTAAAAAAGATG
Source organism: Melioribacteraceae bacterium (assembly GCA_027030245.1). Classification (GTDB taxonomy): domain Bacteria; phylum Bacteroidota; class Ignavibacteria; order Ignavibacteriales; family Melioribacteraceae; genus BMS3ABIN04. Next base: position 402 of record JALVFE010000030.1, on the reverse strand, counting down.
CTGAAACAAGTTCAGCATGACATTCAAGATGTTCAATAACAGTGTGGCAGATTGACGAAAAGAAGAACTTGTCATCCCGTCCGCCACTGGCGGATTGTTTCGGGATCTAAAAAGAACTCACTATTTTATCTGGTAAACGCCGTTAGGCGTGACATATTTATAGAACAATGATTCTAACACAAAACCAAAACTCCAGAGGAGTGAAACAAATGTTCATTTCTTTTGTCTTGATACAAAAGAAACGAACCAAAGAAAAAATCAAGGCCCCACTTCGTTAGGGGTAAACTGAAAACAATTTGCTAAAATTCTTAGCTACGTAGCTAAAAATAATGAACTCGTCCCGCTATATCTGCCGATATACCGGGACTCAAACAGCATTATTTTTTTAACGCTACTCAGCAC
>JALVFE010000029.1 GCA_027030245.1 Melioribacteraceae bacterium | reverse complement strand
GATTGGGTGGTTGAGCCACAACAGATTATTTCACTCTCTCCGGTAAACGGATTAACATCTCCATATATATTATGAATCGTTAAATTTGTCCCGCTCTCTATTTTTCTCCAACTTGTGCCGTCGTAGTGGGCGATACTACCGACCCGTCCGACAAAGTATATATCATTTGAATTTTTCCCCCAAACTTTAGAAAGTGACAAATTAGGATCAATAGTTGTCCGTATATCATACATTATTGCATTTGTACCATCCCAATGAATTGGTAAGCTTCCAACAAACCAAATATCATTTTCACTAAACGATTGAATACCTTCAAGAGGAACTGTGATATTATTGCCATGAAATTCTGTTGTAATCCTCTTCAACTCCCACTTTTGTCCATCCCAATGAACAGCATTATAAGCTTGGGGATCGGGATTACCGCTTGAATCGTTCATATATATTTCACCTACAGCCCATATATCGTTTTCGTTTATTATTGCTACATCGTTTATAATACTACTACTATGTTCTCCGAAGGTATATTTTTTCCATGTAAAATTACTGCTTGTGGTATCTAACGTGCGAACCGGCAATATTTCGCTTTGTTCCGCTTTCCCGCTTAATTCCACTATGACTTGGTAATTATATGTTTTACCGGCTGTCAATCCGGTATCTATTATTGTTGTATCAGATGTTATTTGGTAGTAATTCATTATTTCTTTCCCATCCCTTTTTATCTTTATGTTTGCCGGTAATACCGTATCTTTTGCGCTTACGGTTAAAAAAGTTTCCGTGCAGCTTTTGGTTATTTCTTTTAATCCAATCAATTTCGGCTTTTCCGGTTTTGGTTTGGGCGGCTCGGTTGTGTTGCAAGAAGTGAATTGTAGCAACATTATTGTCAATAAAATTTTTAATATGTTTATTTCGAAGGGGCTTTTCCTTTTGGAGTTCATTTTTTTTTTCCCGTTAATTTGCATTTATTGTTCTTTAAGTAAAAACTTATAGGATTTACAGGAAAATTAAAAGTTATTTTAAGGGTGCATCTTTTCCTCCGTTTTGTAATTTAATTATAGTTTCTATTATTTTAACTTCGCTAATCTTTTACCCAAGGTAAAAAAAATGGTACTGTTAATTCCAATGATTGAGACGGTAATAATTGGATGTAAATAGCTTAACATTCCTATCGGTAATGCTTTCGGTTTCCGCTAAATCTATTATGTTAATGGGCAAAAATACTTTCGTTAACGAAATTTTAATCATTTGCAGATTGCAAACTGTGTAGACGGTACAACTTACAAGCAATGAAGATAGTAAATTTATAAGGTCAAAGCATGCTTTGATTCTACATCTTATTCGTGGCAACAGATTAAATTTTTCCGGTTGGTATCGGAAGAAAATAGTTGTCCTTTACTCCCCGGAAATATAGTTTCTTGATCTTGCTCTTAATCGTAATCTTAATCTCGTCTTTCAAACACGTGATCAAGATTAAGAGTAAGATCATGATTAAGAATTTGTTTACCAAATAATACAAATGTGGTTAATAATATTATGTGGCAAGAAAAGGTATTCTTCAATATTGATTTTTCACAACTGGCAAAATTTTTACAGTAAAAATGTCGAGGCGCGGGCCTCGACATCAGTGCAAATGCCATACTTCTTCCGGGTGCCAAGCTCCATACCAAGGCATTGTCTGAACATGATTAAATCTTTAACTTTTTCTTATTGAAGATTGAACCCCGCGACTTCAGTCGCGGGATAAGAAACACAAACCAAAAAGAAAGGAACCGATTCATCGGTTTCCGTGGTGACTACCATATTTTAGCCAACGAATGCGACATGGAATTTTCCATTACAAAAACCGTTGAAACGGTTGGGGTTTATCTTTTTATGCTTATTCACTGGCTCACGGGGTTATCGCTTTTCCCACGGATAAATCCATGGGGTTAGCGTGTGTTGAGAAGCTGAACATTCTGGTTTATTTCATTGCTATTTCCTGTTACAGCAGAATCATTTTCTTCGCAAGAGCTGTAGAGACAAGGCGCGCCTCACAATATTAGCATTAAACGAGTCGAGGGATAAAACCCTGTAACAATGCAACAACTAAATTACTTTTGTAAAAATTCATTAGCGATTTACGGTGACATTTTTATTTATGAAAATTATTTTATTGAAATTTTATTTCGATAAGCGTATCTTATTATATGGTTTTTATCAAACAAACTTCGGGGGAAGCATGTCAAACAAAGTAGCAGATCTTGCCGGTCCCGGCATTGGAAATTACGAAGAAATAAAAAAAATTTTACCGACCGATTACAAATCGTTGCTCACACCTCGCGAAACGATGATTGCCCTTTACAAAGTAAAAGATTATATCGAAGAAAACTTATGCAAAGAGCTTAATCTTTTCCGCGTTCAAGTGCCGCTAATTGTAGATAAATACAGCGGCGTAAACGATTATTTGGACAGAGACGGTTCTCGAACACCGGTTGAATTTCATATTTCCAACGATAACGACCAACACCCGATTGAAGCGCAAATTGTGCAAGCGGCAACCAAATGGAAAAGGCTTGCGCTTAAACAATTCGATTGCAAAACCGACGAAGGTATTCTAACGGATATGCGGGCTGTCAGAAAAGATTATTTCCTCGATCACGACCATAGCGCTTACGTCGATCAATGGGATTGGGAACGTGTTATGACCTACGAACAACGCAACTTGGATTTTTTGAAAGACATTGTTCGAAGAATATGGAAAGTTATCGTAAATGCCGGAAAGTATGCGCAAGAATTGTTTCCTCAACTTAAAACCGATAAGTATCCCGATTTCCCGGAAGAATTAACTTTTATCCACGCAGAAGATTTATTGGATATGTATCCGGATATGCCACGGAAACAAAGGGAAACCGCAATACTTCAAAAATATCCGGCAATATTCATAATCGGAATTGGGTGGATATTAAAAGACGGTTACCCGCATGAACTAAGAGCGGCCGATTACGACGACTGGGTAACGGAAACCGTTTTGGAAGACGGAAGACCGATGCACGGATTGAACGGCGATATTCTGGTTTGGAACCCCGTTACCAAAAGAAGACACGAACTAACTTCGATGGGAATTAGGGTTACAAAAGAAACGCTGGTTAAACAACTTGAAATAACCGGACAACTCGATTTTCTCGAAATGCCGTATCATCAAGCAATTTTAAACGACGAAATTCCTTTAAGTATCGGCGGCGGTATAGGTCAATCCAGAACAATGATGTATTTGTTACGAAAAGCTCACTTGGGCGAAGTAAGTGTTACGGTTTGGCCGCAAATATTAAAAGATATTTGTGCGGAGAAAAATATTTTCGTTTTGGAATAGATTACTTTAAGTAAAATAATTATTCGAATTCGTTGCGTAAAATTCCGTAGCGGATTATATCCCAATATTTCCCTTTAGAATATTGGGCTTCGCGGAGAATGCCTTCTTTTTTAAATCCGAGGGATTCGATTAATTTTATCGAAACGTTGTTAAATTCGTACACCTCGGCTTCCAATCTGTGCAGATTCATTTTATTAAATGCAAAATCCATTGCCGCTTTCAAACTTTTCTTTCCGTATCCTTTCCCTTGAAATTCTTTTTTTAGGATTATACTAATCTCCGATTTTCTGTTGAACCACCGGATCCGGGAAAAAACAATACTGCCAATAACTTTTCCGTCTTTTTCAATTTTGAATTTCATTTCTGTGGGCATTTTTGGGGGATAATAAGAAACTTCCGACATGTTCATTATGTCGTCCGAGTTTTCCAAAAGTCCCGTAAGCTTTTCGTCCTCTTCTCTCAAGAATTTAATAGTTAAATCTTCAATCTTTATTACCATTTCTCTCTCCGATTAATTTCCAACAAAAATAATTATTCTTTTCGATAACTTCATATGTTTTCCGCAAATGTTATATATTAATGAAAAAATTTTACGGAAAAAATGCTTAATGAATTTATAACCGAATCGGGAATACACGTGCCGGCAATTACCGCCCGACAAATGGCGGAAGTCGACAGAATCGCGATGGAAGAAACCGGGCCGAATTTATTTCAAATGATGGAAAACGCAGGTCGTAATTTAGCTTTAACCGCAATAAAATTATTGGGCAACGGATACCGGAATTCAAAGGTGGTTATACTTTGCGGAACAGGCGGCAACGGCGGCGGGGGAATTTGTGCGGGAAGACATTTGGCAAACAGAAATATCGAGGTTAAAATTTGCATAACCGCGTCCGCAAGATTAAAACCGGTTACAGCATTTCAAAGAAAAGTTTTTCTGAATACCGGGGGCAAGGAAATCGGTCTGGAGCAACTCTCGAAAGAAAAAGCCGATTTAATTATCGATGCGGTTATTGGCTACAACCTAAACTCGGCACCCCGCGGAAATGCATTGGAAATGATTGAATGGGCAAACAGTAACGAAACAAAAATCTTATCGCTCGATGTGCCTTCGGGAGTTGACGCCACCACCGGAAAAACCCCGGGGAATTATATGAAAGCAAATACCATATTAACGCTTGCTTTACCCAAAACCGGACTCTTGCCGGAATTTACGGGAGAACTTTTATTGGCGAATATCGGAATACCGGCAAAAGTTTACGAAAGGGCGGGAATAAAATATCAAAATCCGTTTGGTGATAAATTCATCGTAAAATTAATTTCCGGTAAATAGCAAACCGGGTATATCGCTAACCGTTTTTTGATGGGCGGCGCTCGATCGTAACATCATATAATAAAATCTTCCCTTTTGCCGTTGAACAATTCGCTTTTAACCAGCGGAATCATGGCTGTAATTATTCCGGGAACGTAAAGTTCTTTTCTGTTCATAACGCCGTTGGTAAAAAATCCTATTGCGCCGTGTTTTTGTTTTGTGTTTGTTTCGTTTTGCAGCTTGTCCATTACATCTCCCAGTTCAACACCTTTAAGTAACTCAGAGATTATAAATTCCGGAAGCTCAAACAGCGGCGAAGTTCCGAAACCCGTATTTCCTTTCGCATCCATAACGCACATACCACCGAAGGAAAACCATTTTCCGGCAAGCATGGCAATTCCGCCTTCTATTCCGACAAAATAACCGGCGCCCAGATTTTTTTCGTTGTTTAGCCTGCGTAAAGCTCCGGCTCTGTTCTTTGCACCTTCCAAAACTTGTTCTTCAACCGGCTGATCGGGAACTCCCGAAGGCACGTTTATTCCTACAATCTCAACGTTGTCGAAAAAGCGGGAAAATGCCTCACGTGCGGCATCGATTTTTACGGGGTTTTGAGAACCGACAAGAATTTTCATAAAAGTAAATTAACAAATCATTTGGTTTTATTCATAAAAATAAATTTTTCCCGATATATTTCTCTTTTACTTTCTCACTACCATCGATAAAATTTGTTGCGCTTGCTTTTGATTGTATTCAAATGCAATACTCCGATGATTTATCAGATCGATAATCGTTCCGATTAAACAAATTCCCCCTGTTAACAAATACAATATTCCCATACCGATTTGGTCGACCACAAATCTTTGGATTCCGGCAATTCCGAGAAACCCAACGAGCGTAAGCAGTAAAATTGTTTGGGGGTCTTTTCTTCTCGCGCGGTAAACGTTCGCAAAAGTTTGAGCTGATTCGTCATCCAAATCTTTAATCAAACTTGCAACAAAAACTTGCTCATCCCCCGTTATTTCCGGTAGAAGTCTTAATACGTCCGCCATCTCTTACTCCTTTAATTATTGATTGATATATTCGTGACATCGAAATTAATTTGATTATTCTGTAAACGATAACCGCCAAAGCAAAAATACCGAGCGGGTGCGTTTTGAAGGACGACAATAATTCCCCGTGAAAAATACGGGAGATAGAATTTCCCAATCCGCAGCCCGGACAATCTTCAATTCCAACAAGTTTAAATGCGCAAAAAGTATAATGTTGGGTATCGTAAGGATTTATAAAATACAAATAAACCAAACCCGCAATCCACAACAACGCTTCGGTTTCAGGTCGCTGAATTTTTAAAAATATGTTTTTAATCTTTTCCGGCATTGTGTGTATTCCCAAATGGAAAATCGAAACGAGCAAATACGAAAAATTAGACGGTCGAGAAGTAAAAAAGTTTATAAAAATAAAGTTTTTCGGTTTGAAAGGAAAGGCGGGCTGTTTAAAAAGTGTCATGCTGTTCGCCGCAGGCGAATTGGTTCAGCATCTAATTCAAATTACAAGTTCTTTCAGATCCCGAAATAATCCGCCGACGGTGGACGGAATGACATGTTCTTTGTTTAGTATTTTTATAACGTGTCATGCTGAACTTGTTTCAGCATCTGCTCAGTTGTTGGTCAAATTTATTTTAGGAAAGAATTGAATGTTTCACGCCTCCGGCGTTTGCGGAATGAAATAGAAAGTTCCCTTTAGATCCCGAAACGATCCGCCGCGGCGGGCGGGATGACAAGTTCATTGGCGGACGGGATGACATGTTCTATTCAAACCGCCGAAGGCGGGCGGGATGACAACATATAAGCAATCCGTCTGAGACGGTCGGAATAACGATTTTTAAGTTTTGAGACTGTCCGCGGATAATAAACTTAACTTTTCTTTTCAGGCGCAATGGTTGCGTTTTCTATAATCGCATCGTACCGGTAACCGGCGCCGAAATCTTTATCGGCTTCTAAAGTGCCTTCTACCACAATCGTTTCACCCTCTTTGGTTTCATCTTGGGTTGTAACCGTAATATCCGCATGATTGTTAAACATCGTACCGTCCTGAATATGAATCCAATTTTTCCCCATTATGTTCGGATTGTAGCGGGTAACAACACCTCTGATTTTTATTTTTTTACCTTTCAGTTCGTTTAACTTTTCATAAATTTCTTTAACTGTTACGCCTCCCTGCAAAGGTTCCACTTTTACATCTGTTTTGGCATTCGATTTAATCTGAGTGTGAGCCGAACTTAAAACATCTTTTTTTGCGCGACCCGCAACATCGGGAGTTTTTGAAACGTTATTTACAAACAAGATTCTATCGAAAGTTTTATTAAGAGATTTGCTTTTGAAATTCTTCATCTCCATCGCTTCCGTAAAGTAGAGAACATCGCCTGCTTCCACCGGCATTTGTCTGACCGCAATCCAAAATTCTTTTCCGTTTTCTGATGCTAAAATATAAGTGTATCCTGAAGCATTCATCGATTCCACAACAGTAATTTTATGCGTACCTTCCGGTAGTTTAGCTTCTTTCGAATTACTTTTTTCACACGAAATAAGCATTAACGTTAAAAGCATTGTTCCGATTAAGTATTTTTTCATTTCGTTTCCTTCGATTTGTTAAAATAATATTGTTAAAAGCAACGTTCAAATAAATGAATAAACTTTTTGACAAAATACGTTACTTTTTAATATATTCAAAATGATTTTTGTACCTCTGCAAATTCTGATCGTACGATGTTCATTAACAAATAAATCGGGGTAAGCAAAATGGATATATTTACAAGAGCAAAAGAAATTTTATTAAACCCGAAATCCGAGTGGGAAACCGTTAAAACCGAATCAACCTCCCTACAAGACCTTTTCACAAAATACGCAATTATATTAGCAGCCATTCCGGCAGTTGCCGGGTTCATCGGGTATAGTGTTTTCGGAATGAACATGGGAATCGCTTCTTTCCGGATGCCCATCGGTACCGGTTTCGGTCATGCTGTTTTTTCTTACATTTTAGGATTGATCGGGGTTTACATAATCGGTTACGTAATCGATTTTCTTGCGCCTACATTCGGTTCTACAAAAGATCTCGTTCAATCGATGAAAGTTTCGGTTTATTCGGCAACGGCGAGTTGGGTCGGCGGAATATTTAAAATCATTCCCGCGTTATCCATTCTAACCCTGCTAGCCGGATTATACGGGTTATATTTATTATACTTAGGACTTAGAACGGTAAAAGATGTTCCACAAGAAAAAATGATCGGTTATTTTATTTCCGTAATCATTATAACGATTGTAATTTATATGATTGTCGGTGCAATAACAACTTCCATTTTTTTCGGTGCGCACATGATGCGTTAAAACAACGAATACGTTTTATGTCTTTTCGAGTCATCAGCCCGGTATTCATTGCCGGGCGTTTTTTGTAACCCCCAAAATGATTTTTACATCTAATATCTAAAAAAAACATTAAGTTTCCGGTATGAAAATCGTCTTTGAAATACTTGCCCACGCTTTGATGATAACCAGCTTCGTTTTTACAATGATGTTGCTGGTTGAATACATCAATGTATTAACCCACGGTAAATGGCAAAGAGAACTAAGCGAAAGTAAATTCGGGCAATATCTTTTAGGCGTTATCCTGGGTGCGGTTCCCGGATGTCTCGGTTCTTTCACCGTTGTTTCCCTTTATTCTCACGGCGTTGTTTCTTTCGGCGCTTTGGTTGCAACAATGATTGCGACAAGCGGAGACGAAGCGTATGTTATGTTTTCCATGTTTCCTGTTAAGGCGGTTTATTTAACTCTTATAATTTCGGCTGTGGGTTTTATCGTTGGAATTTTAACGGACAAACTTTATAAATCGGGAAATAAACTAATCGCCGGTGAACTTCACGGTTTTGAACTTCACGAAGAAGAGCATTGCGATTGCCTTCCCGATAATAACATAATCCGTCAACTTAAAAACATTACGTTCCCAAGAGCTTTGCTTATCGGCGTTTTGATAATATTTCTTTTAATTCTCCTTACTAACGCATCGGAACACGGTGGCTGGGATTGGGTAAAAGTCACTTTATTGATTTCAAACTTAACGGCGCTTTTCATCGTCACAACGGTTCCTGACCACTTTTTGGAAAAACATCTTTGGCAGCATGTTCTGAAAAGGCATTTGCTAAGAATTTTCTTGTGGACTTTCGGCGCTTTACTGATTATTCATGTATTGGAATCTTTCCTCGATTTGGATGCATGGATTCAGGCAAACTATATAACCGTTTTGCTTTTGGCGGTAATAATCGGAATTATTCCCGAATCCGGACCTCATTTAGTTTTCGTAACGCTTTTTGCAAACGGGTCAATTCCGTTTAGTATTCTTCTTGCAAGTTCCGTTGTGCAAGACGGACACGGCACGTTACCTTTGCTTGCCGTATCGAAAAAAAGCTTTGTTGTTTTGAAAATCATAAATGTTGTTGCCGGTCTTTTACTCGGGTTTGCCGGATATTTTTTCGGTTTCTAAAGACGTTTTATTTTTCGATTCGATATTTTGATTTCCACTTAGCTTCCCGCCTGTTAACTGTCCCAAGAAAAACGCCCCCACAAGCAAGGGATAAGTCCATAATTGAAACCCCATCCCGGAATAAATCCTCAGAAATATTACTGCGGGAATAGGCAGGTGAATTGCCAAAAACCATTTAGGTGATTTCTTGACTTGTTTCGCCCTCCAATATCCGAATGGAATATTTATTAAATAAACGAGTAATGTTACTATTGCTACTTTCATTTTACTTAAAATTAAATTTCAAATCGCAAAAATAAGGAATTAATAAGTTTATACGAAATAAAAGGAAAAAAGAGAGCGAAGAAAAATCCGGAGAAAATATTATACATGAAAAAGAATTCTGAATTTGGTTCCTTTACCTTTTTTGCTTTTAACGGAAATTTCGGCGTTGTTAATTTCACAGTATTTTTTTACAAGAGCCAGTCCGAGTCCGTTCCCTTCAAATTTACGCGTATAACCTTGTTCTTCTTGTGAAAACGGAGTGAATAAATTTGGAAGGTATTCTTCCGAAATTCCGATTCCGGTATCGGCTACTTCCACAATAATATTTTTATCCTTATCCTTTTTCAATGAAACCGTAATTTTACCTTTCTCCGTGTATTTTACGGCATTATCGAATAGATTGTTGAAAATTTGTCCTACGGTATATTCATCGGCAAAAAGAGTATAATTGCCGTTTGTTTTTTTCAAAATCATTTCCACGTTTTTGGATTTTGCTGTTGCACTATATTCGAAATAAAGTGGTTCGACTACGCGCAAAAATAAATCAAATTCTTTTTTGCTCGGCTCGTAAGTTCCGGTTTGAAGTTCGGACATATTTAAAATCAAATCGATTGTTCTTGTAATTCGCTTCCCCGCTCTTTCAATCAAAGAAAACGATTGCTTTATATCGTCAGAAACAAGATCGTACAGTTCGCTTTTCAATAAACTCGAAAAACTTAATATTGTATTTATCGGTGTCCTTATTTCGTGTGACATTTGTGCAAGGAATTCCGATTTCAATCTATCCGAGCGTTCGGCTTTTTCTTTCGACTCTATCAAAGCTTTTTCGGCTTGTTTTTTTTCCGTTATATTTTCAACAACCCCTTCTAAATATTTTTCCGAGCTTTTTTTATCTTCCACTATTCTACCGTAAACACGTACATTTATTATTTCTCCGCTGCGGGTTCTAATCAAAGTTTCGAATCCGTCTATTTCGCCTTTTGCTTTAACCAATTTCAAAAGCTTTTTTCTGTCATCCGGATTTACATAAAAATCACGGGGAATATTTAATTTCGAAATTTCTTCGAAAGAATTACACCCGAACATTTTAATCAACGCAGGATTAGCCAACTCAAATTTACCATCTAAAGTACTACGATAAATTCCTATTTTGGCATTTTCGTACAAACTTCTGAAGCGTTCTTCGCTTTCCCTTAATTCTTCTTCTATTTTATGTCTAATCAAAGAATTGGAAATTATTTCGCTGAAAATTTTAAGTGCGGGAATCAAATTTTGATCTGCTTCCAACTCTTTTTCAACCGATGTAAACCCGAGAAACCCCAAGAGTTTATTTTCCTCAAGAACAGGAATATTAATAAACGATTTTATGTTTTGTTTTTTAAGCTCATTTATCCAAATTTTTTCGGTTTTAGGAATTTGATTTAAAGAGGAAACTATAACCGGTTGCAATTTTTTTATTTTTTCAAACCACCACTTTCTGTTTTCTACTTTTAGATTTTGTAAGTTCTTACCGAAGTTTTTACCGCCGAATTTACTCCAAGCCGTTTTGCAAGAAATAAATTTATAATCGTCCGAAAACTCAAATAGAAAACAAGCATCGAAATTCAAAAAAACGGCTAATTTTCCAAAAGCGTCAATTATTTCGGACAGGAAATTTTTTCTTTCCACATTTAAAAATTTTGCGGAAATTGAGGTTAGCAGGTTTTCCAATTCTACCCGTTTTTTAAGTTGTAACTCCATATTTTTCCTATCGGAAATATCCCTTACAACTGCTTGCAATAATTTCCCGGAATCGAAACTAATCGGCGTTAAACTCACTTCGGCAAAAAACTGCTCCCCGTCGTAAGTCCGGTGAACCCATTCAAATATTATTGATTTTTTATTATACGCTTCTATAATTAAACTCTGAGCTTTTTGTTTGGAACTTTTTCCGTCGGGTTGAAACGCTGGAGAAAATTCGTGAGGCGAATGGTTAATAATTTGTTCTCTTGTACAACGGAACATTTCCAGGGTTTTATTATTACAGTCGACAAACCTGTTGTTTTTCATCAACAGAATTGCTTCGCTAGCCGATTCAAAAAATATGCGATACTTATTTAGATTTAAGCGGGTATCTTCAAGATTTTGATTTTCTCTTTGATAGGGTTCAAAAATAACGCCATAAAAATCATGCGAATACGAGATAAATTTTACCGTGAAGTTTAATTCGTTTCCACTTTTAACAATTAGATTAAATTGTTTAGAGTTTTTTTTACCTGTGCCCAATTCATTTATTGCAGCTTTCCATTGCTTTTCCGTTTGCTTAACTTTTTTATCGGAACCGGTTGTTTTTTCTAAAAACGATTTTAAATCCGGGATATCTTGAAGTTTTACGCCGAACATCCGGTTAAATTCCCGATTTACATATAGAAATTTATGCTCCCGAGAAATAAGAGCTGCCGGAATGCTTATGCTTCCGAGCGTTCTTTTCAATCCGCTAACCATTTCCTTTTGAAAGGAACCGGAAGAACCACCAAAAACGTTTTGCTTCTTCTTTTCCAAGAATCGATTTCCTTTTTTGCAAATTTATTGTAAGTTACAACATATATCATCGAAAAAACAGAAAAATTTTATAACCCTAATACTTTTTAATTTAACTTTATACTAATAACAAGAAGTTGGAATTATGAAAAACAACAGTCTTTTAATTAAATTTTTAACTATTTTAATTATAGTTGTACAATTAAATCTTTCCGCAAAATCGAGAGATCCGGTTAAAGCAAAAAACGGAATGGTGGTTACCGTCAGTCCGTTAGCCACGGAAGTCGGCGTAAATATTTTAAAAGACGGAGGCAATGCGGTCGACGCAGCGGTTGCCGTCGGTTTTGCACTTGCAGTTACTTATCCATATGCCGGAAACCTGGGCGGCGGCGGATTTATGGTAATTCATCTCAACAACGGAAAAAATACATCAATCGATTTCAGGGAAAAAGCACCGCTAAAAGCATTCCGCGAAATGTATTTGGACGAAAACGGGAATTTTCTACCGGAATTAAGTCAGCAAGGAGCTACATCGGCAGGTGTGCCCGGCAGTGTTGCCGGACTAATATACGCGTTAAAAAAATATGGAACGTTGCCGCTTGCACGGGTAATACAACCGGCCATTGATTTGGCAAAACATGGTTTTATTTTGGATGAATGGACAGCGGAATCGTTCAAGAATCACTTAAACGATTTCAAAAAATATCCCGCTGCTTTCAAGAAGTTTACAAAAAACGGTATTCCATATGAAAAAGGGGATTTATTCGTTCAACCTGATTTAGCATGGACTCTTGAACAAATTAGGGATTACGGTCAAAAAGGCTTTTATGACGGAAAAGTTGCAGAATTGTTGACAAAGCAAATGAAGGAAATGGGCGGATACATCACCAAAGAAGATTTAAAGAAATATAGGCCGGTCGAGCGTAAACCGGTTACCGGAACATATCGCAGATATGAAGTTGTTTCAATGCCTCCACCAAGCTCCGGAGGAATAGCCCTAATCGAACTTCTGAATATTCTCGAAAATTATAATATAGATAGAGACGATTGGGGAAGCAGCAAACACATTCACCGGTTGGTTGAAGCAATGAAATACACTTACGCCGACAGAACAGCTCATTTAGGTGACGAAGACTTTTACCCGGTGCCAAAGAAAATGTTGTTGTCGAAAAAATACGCAAAAAAGATATACGAATCGATTGCCGATACGGCAACGCCTTCAAAAAAAATTAAAGAAGGCGATCCTTCCAAGTTTACCGAAAGTACGGAAACCACACATTATTCCATTTACGATAAATCAGGTAATGCCGTAAGTGTTACAACCACTATAAATTCGGCTTACGGATCCAAAGTTATTGTTGAAGGAGCCGGATTTTTATTAAATAACGAAATGGATGATTTTAGTGCAAAGCCGGGAGTTCCAAATCAGTTTGGTTTGCTAGGGAGCGAGGCAAATTCAATTCAACCCGAAAAGAGAATGCTGAGCTCAATGTCTCCAACCATCGTTTTGAAAAACGGGAAACCATTTATAGTTGTAGGTTCCCCTGGCGGTTCAACAATTATTACCGTTGTCCTTCAGGTTATAATGAACGTAATCGATTTCGATATGAATATTCAAGAGGCGGTTGACGCACCGAGAATCCATCATCAATGGTTTCCGGATAAGATTTTTACCGAGCGCTTTGCAGTGGTAAAAGACGTACGGGAAAATCTGGAAAAATTGGGATACGAGTTCGCGAACTTATATCCAACCTTCCGAATAATCGGAAGAGCACAAGCGATTTTAATAGATCAAAAATCGGGTGTGATTTACGGCGCCTCAGACCCACGAAGCCCCGGAAAAGCAGAAGGATATTAAATTCTTTTTACATACTAAACAAAATGCTTATTGTCCGGAAAAGGGAGAGTTAATCCCCTTTTCCGGCATATTTAATTCTTTTTCCCGCCGCTATAAACTTTTTGATTAATTGATTTATTATATAAAAAATGTTATTTTCGAAAAAAACGGACTTCAAATCTGATTCGAAATACCACTGTTTTTCTGGAAATCTGTCATTAGATTTATTCATTATCCACAAATATAAGAGGTACCCATGAGAAACTTTCACTTTCAACCTCTTTCTTCTTGGGATTTCGCGATTAGTTACAATTACGATAAATTCAACACGACATTAAGATTACACCGATACGGCGAGTTTACATCGTACAATCAAGATCCGACCAGAGATCAAACTTTCGGTACAGTATGGCATACAAACATTGACTTTGCTTATGAGTTAATGCAACAGCTTACTTTGGCCGTAGGCGTAAACAACATTTTTGATGCTTATCCGGATAAAAACATTAAAAGAAACAGTTTTAACGGAATATTCCCTTACAGCAATTTCACTCCTTCCGGATACAACGGAAGATTTGTTTATGCCCGCTTGAGATTATCGATGTAATAACACTCTGCCAAAACACTTTTAACCAGGGGGGCTAAATTGCCCCCCTTTTTTTGGCTTTTTTTTGTTATCTTTTATCAAATACCATACAAATAAATCGGTTTGTTCCGAATATTTTTGGAACACTATCAAACAAAGGAGATAAAATGAAAAACATAAAAAGCATATTTCTGATTTTACTATTGGTTTCCACGGTAATTGCGGCACAAACCAAATGGAAATTTGACAAAGCTCATACAACTATCGGCTTTAGCGTTACACATTTGGTAATAACGGAAGTCGAAGGAAAGTTCAAAAAATTCGGCGGAAAAATTATTACCCCCGGAGATGATTTTGAAAACGCACAAGTTGAGTTTTGGGCGGATGTAAACAGCATTAGTACCGAAAACAAAAAGCGCGATAAACATTTGAAATCGGATGATTTTTTCAATGCTGAAAAATTTCCGAAATTAACTTTCAAAAGCAAATCTTTTAAAAAGGTTGGCGAAAAAAAATACAAACTGGTTGGCGATTTAACAATTAGAGACAAAACCAAAGAAGTGGAACTGGACGTTACCCACAACGGCACAATAAAAGACCCGTTGGGAAATACACGAGCCGGTTTCAAAATTGAGGGCGAAATTAACCGTTTCGATTTCGGATTAAAGTGGAACAAGTTAATGGAGTTGGGCGGAGCCGTTGTCGGAAAAACCGTTCGAATTAAAATAAACACCGAACTGAAAAAAGTCGAGTGAAAATTTATTTGATATATTTGATAAATGATGTTAAATTTGTAGTTCTAAAAAAATAGAAGGAAAAATAATGGCGCATCACGCATCAGCTAAAAAAAGAATTAGAACAAGTGAAAAAAGACGTTTAAGAAACAAGGCTACTATTTCCAGAATAAAAACGGAAATGAAAAAGGTATTATCCGCCGAAAAACAAGAAGAGGCAGGACAATATCTTAAAACTGCTGTTTCCGTTATAGACAAAGCCGTTAGCAAAGGAAGGTTGCATAAAAACAATGCCGCCAGAAAGAAAGCAAGATTAACAAAATATGTTAATTCGTTAGCGGCTAAAAATTAAAAGAATTTTTCCGTAGTGTAACGGAGCAAATTTATTTTGCTCCGTTTTTTTTATACTCTTCAATACTTTCAATAGCATCAATTCCCACCGGCATAGGTAAATAAAACCTGATTTTTTGAATTTCACCGTTCTTTTTTATCAACTTATCCACTTTTTTCTTAATAAGTACGCTGTGCTCTATAAATACATCGTCGTCCACAATTGTTCCGAAAAGATAACTTGTTCCCTTTATTGTTACATTCTTGCCAATCCTAAGCGGAAATTCATCCGAGCCGGTCATGTTTACGCTCGACTCTATCCTTGAGTTTTCCCCGATAATTATATTTCCCTTTATTATATCTCCCCATAAAATTTCAACGTTATCGCCAATAATAAATTTTTGATTCGGGAAACAAGAAAGATGAGCGTTTTCCCAAACAGTAACATTCTTTCCGAAAATAACATTGCCTTGAACACATACGTTTTTTTTCAAAGTTAAATTATAATTTAGTTTGACGCCTTTGCCTATATAAACACCTTTGCCGACTTTTAAATCAAGCGGTTTGCCTTTCTTGTCCGCTTTTATAATATCTTCTATAACTTCTTCGGCAATGAAAAAATCATCCGGATCGTCAATTTGTACTATATCCTTAATTTTGTCGTACATCATTTTCCGCGCAATGTTTTCCATCTGTTTTAGCACGGATTTGTTATTAAATCCCATTATAACATATTGTTGTTCCGGACTAACGGCTCTCACGGTTAATCCGTTCTTATTAAATACGTTTATCAAGTCGGTGATGTAAATTTCTTTTTGAACGTTTTTGTTTTCCAGTTTGTTTATTAATTTTTTAAGCGGTTTATATTTAAATGCAAAAACACCGGAATTGAACTCGTTGTTATTTAGCAACTCTTCTTTGGTGAACGAATATTTTCTGCCGTTGAATGTAACAATATATTTCTCGTTGTCTTTAAGACTTAAAATATCTTTATATTCTTTTATTTCAATTACTTTACCAAAATCTTTTCCGGAAGATTTTCCGTTTATGTCTTCCTTCTTTACACGAACAATTCTTCCATAATAATTATTTCTTGGATCGCCCGAATATATGCCTGTAAGAACCATTAAATCTGCGTTTGATTTAACAAATTTATTTTTAAACATTCTCATCGTTTTATCGTTAATCAACCCCATGTCGCCGGGGAGAATATATACATTCCCGTCGTATTTTCTTTTGATGTTTTTTAACGCTACTTGAACTGCGTGACCGGTTCCGTTTTGAACTTGTTGATATGCAAAGGAGGTGTTTTTTCTTTTTCCTACAACTTTTATTACATCTTCCGCTTTAATGCCGACAACAATAATTGTATTTAAGTTTTTAATTCCGTTTCGACAAGCATTCACAACGCGCTCCACGGTTGGCACTTCCCAAATTTTATGAAGCATTTTGGAGGTTTGTGATTTAATCCTTTTACCGTGGCCGGCAGCTAAAATTATTGCGGTATCTCCTACACCGTAATCAAAACCGGTGGAATATTTTTTAATTAATTTTTTAATTTCCTCAACATTATTGTTTGTTGTTTTCATCAATTCTCCATTAATCATTGAGATTAAATTTTTGTTTATTATTTAAATTTACCAATAATTCCTTTTAGTTTACTACTGATGCCTCATTTTGTATATTTATATTTCCACAAATCAATAGGAAATTATCGAAAAGTCAAGTTTAATATTTCAACATTTAACGGAGATTGACATGTTTAAATTCCGAATTTCTTTTACAGCTTTTGTTTTGATTGCTTCCCTTCTTTTCTTAACCGGAATGATTCCCACAGCACCGGCAGAAGGAATGTACCCGCTAAGCGAAATTCATAAATTAAACTTAAAAGATGCGGGTTTAAAAATAAATCTAACGGAAATTTATAATCCCGAGGGAGTCGGATTGGTAGATGCTCTTGTGAAAGTCGGTGGTTGTACCGGTTCTTTTGTTTCGGGAGACGGTTTAATATTAACAAACCACCACTGTGCTTTCAGAGCGTTAAATAAGGCAAGCACGACCGAAAACAATTATCTGGAAAACGGATTTCTTGCAAAATCCAAAGAAGAAGAAATTCCTGCGGAAGGTTATACATGCAGAATAACGGAATCTTATGAGGATGTTTCCGATCAAGTTCTTTCCGCAATCGAAGGAATAGATAATTTAGCCGAAAGATCCAAAATAATCTCAGAAAAAATGGAAGAAATAGGAAAAGCAGCTTCTTCGGAAGATAAATCGATAATCGGTCAGGTTTCGGAAATGTTCAAAGGGAAAACTTATGTGCTTTTTAAATACCGTGTAATAAAAGATGTTCGTTTGGTTTTCGCTCCACCCCGCACAATCGGTGAATTCGGCGGCGAGACGGATAATTGGATTTGGCCACGTCATTCGGGCGATTTTACATTTATGCGCGCTTATGTAGCTCCCGATGGCAGCGCGGCAGAATATTCGAAAGATAACGTTCCTTACAAACCGAAAAAATACTTGAAAATTAATCCCAACGGAGTAAACGAAGGAGATTTTGTATTTATTTTAGGATACCCGGGAAGAACTTACCGCAACCGCCCTTCACAGTTTCTCGAATATCAAAACAATTATCAACTGCCTTATATCGCCGCTACATTCGAGTGGATGATTGAACAATTGGAAAATATTGGCAAGGGAAATCCTGAATTGGAATTAAAATTTGCCACCCAAATTAAAAGATTAGCCAACACAATGAAAAACTACAAAGGGAAATTACTCGGCTTGAAAAGAATTCCAATCATACAACAGAAAAAACAAGAAGAAAATGAATTGCAAAAATTTATAGACTCGAATCCTGAATTAAAATCCAAATACGGTCGGCTTCTTTACGATATTGATATAGTTTATAACAAGATTTTCCAAATTGCTCAAGCTGATTTGTGGTTCAGAGTATTCAACAGATTCTCAATTACCCGAAATTTAATAAACACAATTTTTGAGTTTAAGAAAGAAACAGAGAAACCGGAAGACGAACGCAAAGAAATTTTTAAAGATTCCAACAGAAAAGATTTATTGAAAAAAATCGACGGTATGTTTTCCGAATTAAATAAAGAATTCGAGCGTAGATTTCTGGCAAAAATGTTTACCGACGCCCTGAATTTTAAATCCACATCAAAAATAAAAGCAATTGAAGAGCTTACTGACAACGGTAAAAATATTTCCGCAATCACCGAATTCGTGGACAGCACGGTTATGAAATCGGAAATTTTTAATAAAGAATCATATTTGAATCTTCTTTTCAAGGAAGACGTGTCTTTTGAAACCCAACCATTATTTGTCTTTTTTGAAAAACTTAAATCTCAAAACGAACAAATTATAAACGAAAGAGATAAAACCAACGGCGCTTTAACAAAACTTTCGGCTGAATTGATTGAAGTGAAACGCCTTTGGAAAAACAAAGATTTCATACCGGACGCAAACGGCACATTGAGATTAACTTACGGCAGGATAAAAGGTTATTCCCCTGCAGATGCGGTTTATTATTCTCCTGTAACTTCATTAAAAGGCGTAATTGAAAAAAGTTATTTGGGAAAAGAATATCAAATTCCCCAAAAACTACGCGAGTTGTTCGACTTGAAAGAATTCGGAAAATTCTACAGCAAAAAAATAAACGGCGTGCCGGTAAATATTCTGTATAATACCGATACAACGGGTGGAAACTCCGGAAGCCCGATTATGAATGCTTACGGTGAGTTAATCGGATTAAATTTTGACCGCGCTTTCGAAGCAACAATAAACGATTTTGCATGGAACGATGCTTACAGCAGGTCAATTGGCGTGGATATCCGTTATATTTTGTGGATTACCCACAAATTCAGCGGAGCAACAGATTTAATGAAAGAACTCGGAGTAATGTAAAGTAAAAGATATTCTTTGAGCAGCATTTTGCTTATATTGGTGGATTGCAAAGCATACGTCGAACTTTTTTTAACTAATTTTAGTAACTTTGCAATTCGAAAAAAGCACATGATATCTTATTAAAACAGGATAAGGGAACAAATTTTTATGGACAATAAAACAAAAAAAGAATTGGAAGAAATAAAAGAGCAAGAAACCCGGGAATGGCTGGAGTCTCTCGAATATGTACTTAGAACCGAAGGTCCCGAAAGAGTTAGGGAACTTTTGCACGAACTCGATACTTATGCATACGAATCGGGTGTCGAGTTACCGTTTACGGCAAACACTCCTTACATAAACACAATCCCAAAAGATAAACAGCCTAAATTCCCCGGCGGACGTGAAATCGAACGAAGAATTAAAAGTATTGTTCGATGGAACGCAATGGCGATGGTTGTGCGGGCAAACAAAGAAGAACCCGGAATAGGCGGACATATTTCAACGTTCGCTTCAGCCGCTACGTTGTACGAAATAGGTTTCAATCACTTTTTCAGAGGTAAAGACCAAAACAGAGAAGGCGATATTGTTTATTTCCAAGGACATGCTTCACCGGGAATATATGCCCGTGCTTTTCTGGAAGGAAGAATTTCAGCCGAAGAACTTAAAAATTTCCGCAGGGAACTGAGGAAAGGCGGCGGCTTGTCTTCGTATCCCCACCCGTGGTTAATGCCGAATTTTTGGGAATTCCCAACGGTTTCAATGGGACTTGGACCCATTATGGCAATATATCAAGCGAGATTCAACAGATATTTGGAAAACCGCGGATTGAAAAAGCCTAGCGATGCTAAAGTCTGGGCTTTTCTGGGTGACGGCGAAACGGACGAACCGGAAACTCTCGGTGCCATTTCACTGGCTGCCAGAGAAAATCTCGATAATTTGATCTTCGTAATAAATGCCAATCTGCAACGTTTGGACGGTCCCGTAAGAGGAAACGGAAAAATTATTCAAGAGCTTGAAGCCGTTTTTAGAGGTGCGGGGTGGAATGTTATTAAAGTCGTTTGGGGAAGCGACTGGGATCCTTTGCTGGAACAAGACAAAACGGGTTTGTTGGTTAAAAGAATGAACGAAATTGTTGACGGCGAATCTCAAAAATATATTGTGGAAGACGGGGCTTATATTCGTAAACACTTTTTTGGCAAATATCCCGAACTGCTTAAACTCGTTGAAAATTACAGCGACGAAACATTAGAGAAAATGAAACGTGGCGGACACGACCCCGAAAAAGTTTATGCCGCTTTCAAAGCAGCGGTTGAAACAAAGGGGAAACCGACGGTAATTATTGCTAAAACCGTTAAGGGTTACGGACTCGGCGAAGCAGGCGAAGGGAAAAACATTACTCACTCTCAGAAAAAATTAAACGAAGAAGAATTAAGGGAGTTCAGAACACGTTTCGGTATTCCGATTTCGGATGAGGACATTGCCAAAGCTCCTTTTTACCGTCCGCCGGAAGACAGTCCGGAAATTATTTATCTTAAAAAGAGAAGGAAAGAACTCGGCGGTTATATTCCGAAAAGACATATTGCCGCTCAACCCATTCACACTCCTTCCGAAGAGATTTTCCATGAATTTTACGAGGGAACCGGCGACCGCGGGGTTTCTACAACAATGGTTTATGTTAGAATGTTAACAAAATTACTGAAGGATAAAGAAGTAGGTAAACTTATCGTACCGATAGTTCCGGACGAAGCGCGAACGTTCGGAATGGAATCCCTGTTTAGACAAGTCGGAATTTACTCAAGCCGCGGCCAACTTTACGAACCGGTCGACCGCGACAGCTTGCTTTATTACCGCGAAGCCAAAGACGGACAAATTCTTGAAGAAGGAATAACCGAGGCAGGTTCCATGTCTTCGTTCATTGCTGCCGGAACGGCTTACGCAACAAGGGGAATAAACACAATACCTTTCTTTACTTTTTACTCGATGTTCGGTTTCCAAAGAATCGGCGATCTTGCCTGGGCAGCTGCGGATATGCGCGTAAAAGGATTTCTAATCGGTGCAACCGCAGGCAGAACAACACTGGCCGGTGAAGGTTTACAACACCAAGACGGACAAAGTCACCTTTACGCGTATGTTATTCCTACATTGAAAGCATACGATCCCGCTTTTGCATACGAGCTTGCCGTAATTGTTAGGGAAGGTATTTATCGAATGTACGAAAAGCAAGAAGACGTATTTTATTACATAACCGTAATGAACGAAAATTATCCCATGCCGAAAATGCCGGCTGGCGTTAAAGAAGGAATTTTGAAAGGCATATATAAATTCAGAAAATCGAAGAAAAAATCCGTTAAAAACAAAGTTAATCTTTTCGGCAGCGGCGCTATTCTGAATGAAGCGTTAAAAGCTGCTGAAATTCTGGAAAGCAAATTTAACGTTCCGGCAGATGTTTGGAGCGTTACAAGCTATAAAAACCTGCATTACGATGCGCTTGAAACCGAACGCTGGAATATGTTACACCCCGATAAGAAAGCAAAAACACCTTATATTGCCGAGGTTACCAAAAACGAATCCGGCGTGTTTGTTGCAGCGCTTGACTATGTTCAAATTTTGGGAGACGCTATTTCCAAGTGGTTGCCCGGACCTTTACACACACTCGGAACACTTGGGTTCGGCAGAAGCGAAAGCAGGGAAGCGTTAAGAGATTTCTTCGAAGTAGATGCAAAACATATTGCTTATGCTTCTTTATATTCTTTGGTTAAAGAGAAAAAACTAAAACCGGAAATCTTGAAAAAGGCAATTAAAGAACTGAAAATTAATCCTGAAAAACCTAATCCGTTAAAATCGTAAATAAAAGGATTTTATAAATTATGATAAAAGAATTTAAATTACCCGAATTGGGCGAAAATATAGAAACCGCACAAATTGTGAAAATAATGGTTTCCCCGGGAGATGAAATTAAAGTTGATCAGATTGTACTTGAAATAGAAACCGACAAAGCAACGATAGAAGTTCCATCCGAGTTTGCCGGGGTCGTAAAAGAGGTTATGGTTAAAGACGGCGATACGGCAAAAGTAGGACAAGTTATTTTTACTGTTGAAGAACAGGGTGAAACCGGACAGAAAAAGCAAGAACCGGAAAAAGAAATCATTCCGGAAAATACGACGGAACCCGAACCGGCAAAAACCGAAAAACCAAAAACAGAAGTAAAAGATAAGGGGATTTATGAGTTTAAACTTCCCGACTTAGGTGAAAATATCGAGTCCGCCCAAATAGTTAAATTTCTTGTAAAAGAAGGTGATTCTGTTGAAAACGGACAAGTATTGTTTGAACTTGAAACCGATAAAGCCACAATCGAAGTTCCGTCAGAAGTTTCCGGGGTTGTTAAAGAGATTAGGGCAAAAGACGGGGATGTTGTAAAGGTAGGCGATGTTATTTTGCTCATTGAAACCGGCAAGGTTTCGGTCGATAGCAAAAAAGAGAGCGAACCAGTACATGAAGAGAAGTTAGAACAACAGCCCGAAATAAAGGCAGAAGAAACGCCTTCCGTTCAACCGGAAAGAAAATCCGTTCCGCCGCACGTTCCTAAAAGATCGGGAATGCCGGAAAAAATAGCTCCCGCCGCTCCATCGGTCAGGAGATTTGCTCGCGAAATCGGAATTGACATAAACCAAGTTCGCGGAACCGGGCCTGGCGGAAGAATTTCAATCGATGACGTTAAAAAATTCGCTAAAACATTGAACCAAAGCTTATCCGGCTCGGGCGGAACTTTAGCTGTTACCGGAATTAAACAAGAACCGTTGCCCGATTTTTCAAAATTCGGGGAAATAGAAGTTCAACCGATGAATAATATCCGGAAGAAAACCGCAGAGCATTTGTCTTTTGCATGGGCAACTATTCCGCATGTTACACAATTCGATGCAGCGGATATAACCGAGCTTGAAAAACTGAGAAAAAAATATTCTAAAAAAGCCGAAGCTGTTGGCGGAAAACTTACCATAACCGCAATTTTATTGAAGGTAATAGCATTTGCTTTGAAGAAGTTCCCACAATTCAACGCCAGTATCGATTTACAAAAGAACGAAATTATTTACAAAAAATATTTTAATATCGGGGTGGCAGTCGATACCGACAGAGGGTTGATTGTGCCCGTTATAAGGGATGTTGACAAAAAAAATGTCTTGGAACTTTCTGCAGAGCTTAGTCAGATTTCGGAAAAAGCACGCGCGAAAAAAATTACTTTGGAAGATTTGCAAGGCGGAAACTTTACAATCAGCAATTTGGGTGGAATCGGAGGAACCGGATTCACTCCGGTTGTTAATTCGCCCGAAGTTGCCATATTGGGTGTTTCCAGAGGAAAACTCGAACCCGTATACGTTGACGGCGAGTTTGTTCCAAGATTAATTTTGCCACTTTCTTTGTCTTACGATCACAGAATTATAGACGGGGCAGATGCAGCGAGATTTTTGCGTTGGGTTGCCGAAGCTTTGGAACAACCTTTTTTACTAATTTTGGATTAAACTTAATCTTGAACTTACTCTTGCTCTTAATCTAAAAATAATTGCTATTACATGATTATGTTAGACCATGAAAAGTTACTTGTGTATAAAAAAACTTTAAACTTTTATGCTTGGTCGGAGTCAGTGCTAAAAAATATTCCCAAAAGTTCGGTACTGTATTCTCAATTTGAAAAAGCATCTTTATCAATCTTACTTAATATTGCCGAAGGTAACGGTAAGTATTACGGAAAAGACAAAAGTAAGTATTTCGATATAGCAAAAAGCTCTTGCTTGGAATGTAGTGCGTGTTTAGATGCTATGTTTGTTAAAAACTATATTGATGAAAATACATTAACGGATGGAAAATATTACTTGGAAGAAATAGTGAAAATGCTGATTGGATTAATTAAAAACGTAAATGTGAACAGAGTTTATGAGGATAAAATTAATTATACATCGATTGAAGAGGAAGGTTTGGGGAAAGGGAAAGAGCAAGAGCAAGATTAAGAGTAAGATTAAAAGAAATTTTTAATGGAGAGTAAATGAATAAAGTTCAGTTAGCTGTTATCGGCGGCGGTCCCGGCGGGTACGCCGCGGCTTTTCATGCAGCGGATTTGGGCATGAATGTTACGCTTATCGATTTGGAAAAAAATCCCGGTGGGATTTGTTTGTACCGCGGATGCATTCCATCAAAAGCGTTGTTGCATATTTCTAAACTTATTTACGAAGCCCAAGAAGCGAAAAAATGGGGCGTTGATTTCGGAAAGCCTGAAATTAACGTTGAGAAACTCCGGAAATTTAAAAAGAAAGTCGTTACTAAACTTACCGGCGGATTGGGTCAGCTTGTAAAGCAAAGAAAAATAAATTTTATTCAGGGTAGAGCGTCTTTCCTTAGCAACAACAAACTTGCCGTTAAATTAACATCCGGCGAGGTGGAAGAAATGGAATTTGAAACGGCAATTCTTGCAACGGGTTCCGTTCCTTCAACAATTCCCGGTTTTCCGATGGATTCTCCAAAAATAATGACGTCAAGAGAAGCATTGGAGCTGGAAGATATTCCCAATAAACTCTTGGTGCTGGGCGGCGGTTATATCGGATTGGAAATGGGGTCGGTCTATTCGGCTCTGGGAAGCGAAATTACCGTTGTTGAAATGATGCCGCAATTATTACCGGGCGCCGATTCCGATTTGGTTGACGTGTTGACTAAATCTTTAAGTAAGAAATTCAAATCAATTTTGCTCAATACAAAAGTTGTTGATATTAAAGAAATAAAAGCCGGAATTAAAGTATCCTTCGAAGGCAAAGACTTAAAAGAAAAAGAACAGGTTTTTGATAAAATCTTGGTGGCTGTTGGCAGAAAACCGATTACCGAAGGTTTGGGGTTGGAAAACACATCTGTTAAAACCGACCGCCGCGGATTTGTTGTGGTAGACGAAAAACAACAAACCGACGATCCGAAAATTTTCGCAATCGGCGATATTGTTGGCGGTGCTATGCTGGCGCACAAAGCTTCTGCAGAAGGAAAGGTTGCCGTGGAAGCAATTCTCGGTAAAAAAGTTGCCTTTGAACCGGCGGCTATTCCTGCAATAGTGTTTACCGATCCCGAATTGGCGTGGACGGGCATAACGGAAAACGAAGCGAAAGAACTGGGAATAAATTATAAGGTCACAAAATTCCCTTGGGCAGCAAGCGGGCGCGCTACCACTCTCGACAGATACGACGGTCTGACAAAACTAATTTTTGATTCCGAAACAGGACGAATGCTTGGAATGGGTATTGTTGGTCCGGGCGCGGGAGAGTTAATTGCCGAAGGAACGCTTGCGGTTGAAATGGCGGCTTTGGCAAAAGATGTTGCTTTAACAATTCATCCGCATCCCACACTTTCCGAAACAGTGATGGAATCGGCGGAATTGTTTTTCGGGCATACTACCCATCTTTATAAACCGGGAAGATAGATTCAGGCAATCTTAAGAATATTAATCCGGGCTGTTAATTGCCGGCGTGCCTTGAGAACTGAGTCTTTGTGCTTAGCTATTTATTTTTGTTGATATAAAACTTGTCGATAAGTTTAATTCCGGTTCCCAAAACATTGCTCGTGCCTTTTTTCAAAAAGCCGCCGTATGTTTCCACTAAAACATATTCGTCTTGAACATCGTAAACGGTATAATTAAATGCTTTTAACCCGAAAAAGTTCTCTGAGGCTTGCGAATTTTTACCCGGACCATAATTGTATTTTAATACTTTATAATAATTAACCGCCTTTTCATAACTCATTTCTTCCCCGGGGTAAACGGTATCGGGATCTTCGCGGTAACGCGGATTAAACTCATATAACGGCGCACCGGCGCTTCCGGTAATAATTTCGTAAACGCCGTCAACCGATTGGCGGGCATATAAATGTTCGTGTCCGCAAATATGAGCATCTACATCATATTTTTTCAGAAGATTCCAAAATTTGTTTCTTCTTTCCAGATACCAAATTCGTGTTGAGTCCAAAGGCGGTACAAAATTCCTTCCCAAGTTTGGAAGTCCGTCGTGCAAATGTCCGCCTGTTGGGAATCCCATTTCGTGACTAAACACAAAAATATGTTTTACGTTTCTCTTTTTTGCTTCCGCCAAATCTTTTTCCAACCAATCCAAATGTTTTACATAGTGCCAATCCCGTCTGTCGTCTGTTGTATCTTCCGGATCTCCGTAATACCATCTGTCCGTGTTCACCACAACGAAATGCGAGTTTCCGAAATCGAATGAATACGAAAGTCCTTTTTCGTCATCGGGGCCGTTTCCAAAAACGTCCGGAAATGCCCGTCTGAAATTATCTTCGTCTTTTCCGTTCCTAATTTCGTGATTGCCCACAACCGGCCAAACTTTCGGCCAAACGAAATTTTCATTTTCATATATCGGTCCCATAACATCTTTCCAGTGCATCAGCTCACTGAAAGTTCTTGCGGGATCGTGTTCGTGCCCGTTTACCATGTCTCCGGCAAACACAACGAATTTCACGCCGTGTTGATTGGTCAAAATATGATTTACTAACTTTGAAAGGACCGAGTCGTTAACGCCGTTATAAGGTCCTCTTGAATCGGACATGGCAACGAATTTAAACCCATTCGGTAAAACTTGTGTGTTCAAAACAAAAATTAATACCAGGTGTTTTATTAAATTTTTCACTTGTTTTGTATTTATTCAGAAAAATTATCTTCAAATCTAATAAAAACAATCTGTTTATCAATATTATAAGTTATTCGATATCTTCTTGGATATATTAAAATCTTCCGTTGCCGTCGTTTGATTATAATAGAATTATTGATAATAATTCGTGTTGATTTTAAGAATAAAAATATCTATTATTTTTATAAATATTTTCAAATATGAAACTATTTAATTACTTTCAGGAGAACTGCTATGAGTAAAAAACTGGTTTTCTTTTGTTTTTTAACAATTATGACATTAAAATCGTATGACTCTTACTCGCAAGTAAGTTCCGGTACATTCGGAGCAGGCGTTTCTATCGGTTTTGTTAACAAAGCCCAACTTCACTATAATTTTTCGCCACAAACACAAATTGCGCTCAATGTTGGCGGCTTTTTTATAGGCGACAATATAGTATTTGATAATATGGGTTTGACGTTTAAGTATTTTTTCAGCGACAGTGATTTATCGAGTTATACCGGTGTATCCGGTTCGCTTATTTTTACAGGAGACATAATATTTTACGGATACATTCCGCTCGGTATACAAAAATTTACTTCTAAAAACTTTGCCGTTTATGGTGGATTTAACCCCGGCTTCCTCTATAGCGGAAGTGTGGCTTTCGTTCTCGGTGTTGAATTGGGAGCCAGTTTTTACTTTTAAGAAATTATGGTTTCTTTCATAAATTAATCTCAATATCCGTCTGCTCATAATTTTTATCAATTAGCGGATATACTACCGCTATCATAAAAATGATTGCGGCAGAGACAAACAACACTTTGCCTATTACACAGTCGTAAGTTAACAACCCGAGTTTGCCCAGAATATAATTCCAATCATGATACACTTTATTACCGCCGAGCAAGGGTAAGTTCATTTTGCTTGCGTCAGAAACATAGACGCTTATGTTTAAAATATTTTGACCCAAATACACCAAAGCTACTTGAGTACCGGCTTTTATACCGTTTGAATAAAAGTAATAAATAAAAAGCAGCGGTATAAGAATTTGCATTATTGAACCGCCGAGCGTATAAATAAATTTTCCGAAGATTCGAAACACCCCGTGTCCGCCTTCATGAAAGAGAAGATTAATGTGGTCGAGAATAGGAATAAATTTGCCGGAATTAACCAGTAAAATAATCACAACCGGTAATAAAATTAAAGAAACCGACCATTCTTTAATTAAACTTTTAATTTCTCCAAGTTTCATTATTCGAACATTTTTCTTATTTGCTCAACATCTTTCGTAATACCGAGAGAAAGAATAAGTTTAATTCTGGCTTTCTGACCGTTTAAGTATTCGGCAAAAATTACTCCGTTCTTTTTCAGCCATTTTCCCGCGCCCGGATAGCTGTAAATATCAAGCGTTTCCCCAGCCGGACATCGTGAAGTGAGTACAACCGGAATGTTTTTCTTCAAAACATACATTATTCCGTCAAATGCTTTGGGCGGAACGTTTCCAACCCCCAAAGCTTCCACTACCAAACCATGAATTCCGCTATCGGCAGAAAACTTAAAACACTTTTCATCAATGCCCGCATATACTTTGATAAGGTCTACATTGGAATCTATTTTATCCGTCTCTATTTTTTCCAACTTTCTCGGTAACCGGTTAAATATAACCCTTCCCCTTTCAACGAACCCCAAAGCACCGAAATCCAAACTGTGAAATGTTTCCATATCTTCGGTATGGGTTTTGGTAACTTCGCTTGCCGCATTTATTTCACCGTTCAAACAAACCAAGGCGCCCATTCCTTTGCTGTTTTCGGAATTGCAGATGTGAACTGCGTCGGTAAGATTTCTCGGTCCGTCCCAATCCGGCTCTGTGCTTGTTTTCATTGCGCCGATTAAAACAATCGGTTTCTCGGTATTCACGGATAAATCTATAAAATATGCGGTTTCTTCCAGCGTATCGGTTCCGTGAGTAATTATAATCCCGTCCACCCAATCTTTCGAAACATAACCTGCAACGGTTTTAGATAATTCTAACATTAGTTCCGGTGTCATGTGTGGACCGGGATACATTCCAAAATTGTGAACGTGGATATTCGCTAACTTTTTTGCTTCCGGCACCATTGTTAATAATTCCTCTCCGTGGTAATGCGGAACGGCTCCGCCGGTTTTTTTGTCAATTACCATGGAAAATGTTCCGCCGGTAAAAATCACAACAATATTTTTCATTTATCTCCCGCAATTTTTTCAAAATATTTGATAGTTTCTTTCAACGCGCCTTCCAAATCATGTTCCGGTTCAAATCCGAGTTTTTCCCTTGTTTCTTTAATTGATGCAAGGCTGTGTTTTATATCGCCCGGTCTTTCTTCGGCGTAAACAATTTTACTGTTAGATCCCGTTAACTCGATTATCTTTTTCGCCAATAAATTGATAGTTATGGTTTTTTCGTTTGCCACATTGAAAACACCGTTTACATTTTCGTTTGTCGCGGCCAAAATATTAGCTTTAACCACATCTTTCACAAAAATAAAATCTCTTGTCTGTTCACCGTCGCCGTAAATAATTATATCCTCGTTTTTCAACGCTTTGTAAATAAAAATAGGAACCGCTGCCGCGTATTGACTTTTGGGGTCTTGCCTCGGACCGAAAACATTGAAATATCTTAACGAAACAGCGCCCAAGCCGTATTCCCTATTATACATTTTCAGATAATATTCGCCGTCCAATTTCGTAATTCCATAAGGACTTAACGGGTTCGGTTTGAGTTCAATGCTTTTAGGAAGTTCCGGATCGTCACCGTAAACTGCCGCCGAGCTGGAAAAAACTATTTTTTTAACTTTGTTTTTTACGCAAGAATCCAAAACATTTAACAATCCCTTCACATTAACTTCCACGCATTCTTCCGGATTTTCGACAGATTCCGGAACCGACACCATTGCTGCTAAATGAAAAACATATTCCGCATCTTTAACAATTTCTTCAGTAAGATTTTTGTCATTTATACTGCCTTCTAAAAAGGTGACGTTTTCAAACTTATCTATGTTTTTTTTGTACCCCGACCGCAGATTATCCAACACATAAACATCTGCATTCTTATTCGACCAATGCTCCACAATGTGACTGCCTATAAAACCGGCGCCGCCGGTCACTACTATTTTCATTGCTATTCCTCCATGTTTGGTTGACAAAATTACAAAAATAATTGCTCACTTTTTCGCTTATCAACTTACCCGGAATTTTATTTTGTTGTAATAAAACGACTTAGAATTTTATTAAAATTTTTATTTGCTCAAAACAAAATTTTATCATAATTTCAAGCATGATTAGAGGACAGAAAAAAGTGTTGATAACTTGTGAACAAACCGGTTCCGTGAAACTTTTCACAAAAACCATAAAACAGCACGGTGTTAACGATTTGTGTTTATATTTATCAAGTGGTTGGCGCAACCCGTTGTTTTTATTGGGGTTAGTCTTGTTTTTTTAATGTTAATAATTTGTTGATACTTTTTTACTAATATAATATACCTTTGATTTTTTGTTTGTTTGTTTTGTTTTTCTAGACTAAAAATTGTGGATAACTTAAATTTGGAAGCAAAAATTTCTTCAAAACAAGGACTAAAGACGGCAACAAAAGTTTGGAAAGAATGCCTTAAAATTATCAAGGAAAATGTTCCTAATATAACGTACAATACTTGGTTTTTACCTATCAAACCTGCCGAGTTAAACGACGGCGTATTAAAAGTAGAGGTTCCCAACAGTTTCTTCATCGAGTGGATTGAAGAGCATTATAATACTTTGATAAACAAGACAATCAATCAGGTCTTGGGTGAAAACGGAAAATTGGTTTATGTAATTGTAAAAGAAGACGATACCCTTGATCTTTTCGACGATGTGCAGCCACTAAAACCTTCGGTTATTTCATCGGAACAGAAACCGGAGGAAGAGCACGAAACATTTCTAAATCCAAAGTACAGGTTTGACAATTTTATAAAAGGTGAAGGCAATCAACTGGCGCGGGCTGCTGCTATTGCTGTAAGTGAAAATCCCGGTGAAACGTCGTTCAACCCTCTTTTTATTTACGGCGGCGTAGGATTGGGAAAAACTCACTTAATTCAGGCTATTGGCAACAAAATAGTTAACGAGTCCAAAAAGAAAAAGGTTATTTACCTCTCGGCGGATATTTTCACGGTGGAATTTGTAGAAGCAATTCAAAACAATACTGTTAACGAGTTCTCCAACTTTTACAAAAGTATGGATGTTTTGATAATCGACGATATTCAGTTTTTAATCGGCAAAGAAAAAACTCAAGATTTGTTTTTCCATATTTTTAACACTCTACATCAAGCCGGCAAACAAATTGTTCTATCGAGCGATAAACCGCCAAAAGACTTAAATGGTCTTAACGAAAGGCTTATATCACGGTTTCAGTGGGGACTTACAACAGATATTCAACCTCCCGATTTCGAAACAAGAATAGCCATATTAAACAACAAAGCAAAAAGTTACGGGATAAGTCTTTCAAACGAAATACTTGAATATATTGCTTACAACATAACAACAAACATCAGGGAACTCGAGGGGTGTTTAATTAAGCTTCTGGCAAATGCTTCTTTAAGCTCTGCCGAAATTAACTTTGAGCTGGTAAAGAAAACGGTTAAAGAAATTGCCACCGTTCGGGAAACCAATATTTCCATTGATTATATAAACAAAGTCGTATGTGAATATTTCGGAGTGGACGAAAATAAAGTTCGTGAAAAAAACAGAAAAAAAGAAGTGGTTATTGCACGTCAAGTGGCAATGTATCTCTCTAAAAAGCTTACCCGCTCTTCTCTTAAAACAATAGGTCTTCATTTCGGGGGAAGGGATCATTCTACCGTAATACACGCCTACAATAACATTGACCGGCTAATAGAAGAAGACCCTTCACTAAAAGAATCCATTGATACAATCAGAAACAAAATCGAACTCGGCGTTTAATTTCATATTATTATCAAAGTTATTTTTCCACATTTAACCAACAATTTAATAAACAATTGTTAACGTTTCCGTTTATTTTTGTTCGAAACTTGTTAGTTATTCAAATTAAATTGTTGATAAGTACAAGTTTTGCTTTTGCATTATTTTATAAAAACAATAATTGATTAGTTATCCACAAAAGGAAAGTTACTTTAACTAATTCTAACTTGTTACAATTAAACACGTTAGCTTGTTTATCAACAAATTAACACACTTATTATTACTAATAGCGTTTTAAAATTTTTCATTTATTTTTATAAAACAATTGCTTTTGTTGATAAGTCAAGATAATTGAATATATTTTATATTCTTAGTAAATTTATATATTAAAAACTATTTATTAGAGGAAGTAATGGAGTTTAAGGTAAACAGCAAAGAATTGGAAAAAATTTTAGCAAGAGTATATCCTGCAATCCCTTCACGAACCCCTATGCCGATCTTGGAAAATTTCCTTTTTGCTATAGAAGACGGCTCATTGACGGTTTATGCAACGGATTTGGAAATTTCTCTTAAATCTTCCATTAATATTGTTGCCGAAGAAAATAAAAGTATTCTTCTGCCTGCAAAATTACTTTACGATGTAATCCGTTCCTTCAAAGATACTACCATTACCTTCGAAATATTAGATACCGGAAGAACAAATTTAATCACCGAACACGGTAAGTACAGTATTAGTTATTTAGGCACCGAAGATTATCCCGATATTCCGTCGTTCCCCGATGAAAACATTGATAAAGAAGAAATTAACGAATTTTCGATTAACGGAATGGATTTGAAATATGCCTTGGACAAAACAACTTTTGCTCTGAGTAAAGAGGAAATGAGACCGGCAATGATGGGTGCATTGTTCGAGTTCTCGGACGAAGGTTTCAGAGTAGTTACAACTGACGGTCACAGACTTGTTAATTTTTTAAGAAAGGACATTAAAAAAGACTTTAACGAACAATACATTGTACCCGAGAGAGCTTTAAGTGTTATACAAAAGCTTTTAGATGAGCGCGATGTTAAAATTTTCCTTACCAAAACCCATATTTCTTTCATGCTAAATGAAATAGAATTGATATCGAGATTAATAAAGCATAAATATCCGGATTATGCAAGTGTAATACCTTTGGAAAATGAATTTGAACTAAAGATAAAAACAAAAGAACTGCATGATGCCATAAAACGTATGATGTTATTTTCTTCATCAAGCACCAGAAGGGTTAAATTTTCCTTAAAAGATAATCTTTTAGAAATTTCGGCTGAAGATACCGATCTTGGCGCTTCCGGAACCGAAAATATATTTTGCGAATACAAGGGAGATCCGTTGGATATAGGATTTAATTCTCAATATGTTAATGACATTTTGAGCCACATGACATCGGAAGAGGAATTATTGTTTAAGCTACATTCACCGACTAAAGCCGTAATAATTTTCCCGACGGAGAAAAAGGAAAACTTGGACTTGATGATGTTACTAATGCCGGTTCGACTAAACAGCTAAGATGATTTTGCAAACTTTGGAACTTAAAAATTTTCGTCTGCACAAAAATACTTTCATAAAGTTTTCCCGGAACTTGAACTACATAGTTGGTGGAAACGGTCAAGGTAAAACATCTCTTTTAGAAGCAATTTATTATTTATGTACGTCCAAAAACCTTTTACAATCTCCGGATTCGGAAGTCGTAAACTTTGACGAAAAGTTCTTTGAAATAAGCGGTGATTTTATAAACGGATCCGGTAACAAAATTAGGATTTTATACAGTCTTGAAACAGGTAAGAAAAACATATTTTTAAATGAAAAACAAATTTACAAATCGTCCGAAATAATAGGGAAGTTTCCGGTAGTAACTTTAACGCAAACGGATCACTTTATTACTCAAGGTTCTCCGCTGTACCGCAGAAAACTAATCGATTCGATAATTTCGCAAGCAAGCCAAACGTATCTGAAAACCTTAATGGAGTATAACAGAATCTTAAAGCAAAGAAGTTCTTTATTAACTAAAATAAGAGAAACCGGCTATCCTGTTTATGAAGAAGAGTTGGAAGTGTGGAATGCATCGCTTGTTAAGAAAGGTTCGGAAATAATTGAAAAGAGATTGGAATTCATAAATGAATTTAACGGATACGTAAAAAACTCATATAATGAAATTATGGGTGAAAAAGAAATACCCGCTCTTTCATATAAATCGACGGTTTCAACTATTGATTTACAAAATATCGCATCGGTTTTCAATGAGAATTTACAAAAAAGAAAAAGGGAGGAAATTGCCAGAGGATATAATTTAATAGGTCCTCACAGAGACGACGTGATTTTTAAGATTAACGGATACGACTTAAAAAAATACGGTTCGCAAGGGCAAAACAAAACGTTTCAAATTTCGCTGAAGTTTGCGCAGTTTTTTTATTTAAAAGACAAGTTGAATAAAACACCGATATTTTTATTGGATGATGTTTTCGGGGAACTTGATTCGGAAAGAATTGAAAAAATAAGTTTTTATTTAAAAAAAATCGGACAAGCATTTATTACATTAACTGATTTTACCAATGTCGAGAATTTAAACAAAGACGAAAACGACTTGATGATTCATATAAGTAAAGGTGAAGTAAAAAATGTCTCATAAAATTAAAAGTGTTGGTGAAATATTAAATACGGATAAAGAATTCAAGAAGTTTACTCTTAAAGCGAAGGAACAGGAGGTAGTTGAAAAATTTCCGGAAATATTTCCAAAGCTTGGTAAACTTGTGGAAGCCAAAAGAGTGGATAAAGGAATATTGTTTTTAAGTGTGGAAAATTCGGTTCTTCGCAGTGAGTTGAATCTTAACAAAAAGAAAACAATAGAAATAATCAATAATAACATAGGCGAGAAAATAATTAAAGACATAAAGTTTGTGAATTAAAACGAGGTAATAAAAGTGACTAAAGAAAAAGCCCAGAAAAATTACACCGCCAAAAACATTAATATACTTAAAGGGTTGGAAGCAGTAAGAAAACGCCCTGCCATGTACATTGGCGATATCGGGACAAGGGGACTTCATCATCTGGTAAATGAGGTTGTTGATAACAGTATTGACGAAGCATTGGCCGGCTTTAACGATAGTGTAACTATTACTATTAATAAAGACGGAAGCGTTACAGTTGAAGATAAAGGAAGAGGTATTCCCGTTGATATTCATCCCGAAGAAGGAAGATCCGCTTTGGAAATTGTGATGACGGTTCTGCACGCCGGCGGTAAATTTGATAAAAATACGTATAAGGTTTCTGGCGGTTTGCATGGTGTCGGTGTTTCCGTGGTAAATGCCCTTTCCGAGTGGCTGGTAGTTGAGGTTAAGAGGGAAGGAAAAATTTACAGACAAGAATATGAAAGAGGAATTCCGAAAGGACCGGTTAAAGAAGTCGGAAAAGTCAACAAAAAAGATACGGGTACAAAAGTTACGTTTAAGCCCGATTCTGAAATTTTTAAAACAACAAAATTTAATTTTGAAACCCTTAACGAAAGGATGCGCGAACTTGCATTCTTGAACAGAAATATCACAATTACATTGATAGATGAAATAGAAGGAGAAAAAGCGGTTCATCATTATAAAGGCGGTTTAATAGAGTTCGTTAAGTATTTGAACGAAACAAGAACGCCTTTGCACAAACCGATTTATATAGAAGGAGAAAAAGACAATACGCCGGTTGAAGTTGCAATCCAGTACTGCGATGCATATTCCGATAACATCCACACATACGTAAACAACATAAACACCCACGAAGGCGGAACGCATTTGGTCGGTTTTAAAACCGCATTAACAAGAACCCTTAACAACTATGCATATAAAAACAAACTAATCAAAGAAAACAAGAAAATAACATTAACCGGTGACGATTTTAGAGAAGGTTTGACAGCCGTAATCTCCGTTAAAGTTATAGAACCCCAATTCGAAGGTCAGACAAAAACAAAACTCGGCAATAGCGAAGTTAAATCGGCGGTTGAATCAATAGTTGGAGAAAAACTCTCCGATTATTTGGAAGAGAATCCGTCCGTAGCGAAAAAAATTATAGAGAAATGTATGAGAGCCGCCGAAGCGAGAGAAGCGGCAAGAAAAGCACGCGAATTGGTAAGAAGGAAAAACGCTCTCGACTCAATGCACCTTCCCGGTAAACTTGCCGATTGTTCAATCAGCGATCCTGACCATTGCGAAATCTATATCGTAGAGGGCGATTCTGCGGGCGGTTCGGCAAAACAAGGAAGGGACAGAAGATTCCAAGCTATTTTACCGATTAAGGGTAAAATATTAAATGTAGAAAAAGCTAAGATTAATAAAATTTTGGAAAACAACGAAATAAAAGCAATCGTTTCGGCTATCGGAGCGGGAATTGGCGCGGATTTCAACAGCGAAAAAGCAAGATACGGTAAAATAATTATTATGACGGATGCCGATGTGGACGGAAGTCATATCAGAACCTTGTTGTTAACGTTTTTCTATAGATATATGAAAGACTTAATAACCTCGGGAAGGGTTTATATTGCCCAGCCGCCGCTTTACAGAATTAAAAAAGGTAAAGAAGAAATTTACGCTTACGACGATGCCGAACGGGATGAGATACTAAAGAAAATGAGAGGTAATGGAAAAGGAGGATCGGAAGACGAAAACCTTCCTAAAGGAGTTAACATTTCCAGATATAAAGGTTTGGGTGAAATGAACCCCGAACAGTTATGGTCAACCACAATGAATCCGGAAACGAGAACGATATTACAAGTAAACCTTGAGAGTGCGGCAGCAGCCGATAAAATATTCGAAACCCTTATGGGAGATCAAGTTGAACCCAGAAGGGAATTTATAGAAAAGCATGCGAAATATGCAAACATAGATATTTAAGAGTTTAAGATTAAAAAGAGGTAACAACCGATATGAATTCAATGTTCGAAAAAGTATTACCCGTTGCTTTAGAAGATGAAATGAAAGCATCTTACATCGATTACGCAATGTCCGTCATCGTTGCGCGCGCATTACCCGATGTAAGAGACGGATTGAAACCCGTTCACAGAAGAGTATTGTACGGAATGCATGAACTGGGATTGGCATACAATAAACCATATAAAAAATCGGCAAGAATTGTCGGTGAAGTTCTCGGTAAATATCATCCGCATGGAGACAGCGCCGTTTACGATACGATGGTAAGAATGGTTCAAGATTTTTCTCTGCGCTATCCGTTGATAGACGGGCAGGGTAATTTCGGATCCGTCGATGGCGATTCGCCGGCAGCAATGCGATACACGGAAGCGCGGCTGGCAAAAATTTCCGAATATATGTTGAGAGATTTGGATAAAAACACTGTCGACTTCGTTCCAAACTTCGATGAAACTTTGCAAGAGCCGAAAGTTTTACCATCCTATCTTCCGAATTTGCTTGTCAACGGCTCAAGCGGTATAGCGGTTGGAATGGCTACAAATATTCCGCCGCACAATTTAGTGGAAGTTATTGACGGGTTAATTGCGCTTATTAAAAATCCCGATATGTCAATCGAAGAAATAATGAAATATATTACTGCGCCCGACTTCCCAACCGGCGGAATTATTTTCGGCTACGAAGGAGTTAAATCGGCTTACACGACGGGAAGAGGAAGAATTGTAGTTAGAGCAAAAGCCAATGTAGAAACGCTTAAAAACGATAAGGAAAATATAATTATCAGCGAACTCCCGTATCAGGTAAACAAAGCCAATTTAATAGAGAAAATAGCCGATCTTGTAAGAGCCGGTAAAATTTCGGATATAACAAACATCCGGGACGAATCCGATAGAGACGGAATGAGGATAGTTATCGAAACGAAAAGAGGCTCGCAACCCGAAGTTATATTAAATCAGTTGTTCAAACACACACAAATGCAAGTTACGTTTGGCGTAATTATGCTTGCTTTGGTTAACGGCACGCCCAAAGTTCTCAATCTTAAAGAAATGATGAGCCATTTCCTTGATCACCAGATGGATGTGCTGATAAGAAAAACCAAATACGAACTGGATGCAGCTGAAAAACGAGCGCATATTTTGGAAGGATACATTATAGCGCTGGATAATATTGATGCGGTTATAGAAACGATTAAAAAATCGCGCGATGTTCAAACCGCTAAAAACAATTTGATGAAAAAATTCAAATTGTCGGAAATCCAAGCCAAAGCAATTCTCGATATGAGATTGCAAAGGTTAACCGGACTTGAAAGAAAGAAAATAGAAGAAGAATATAAGGAAACCATTAAGCTTATCGAACACTTGAAAGGAATTTTAACAAGCGAAGAAAAAAGGAAATTGATAATTATAGACAACCTTAAAGAAATAAAAGAAAAACACGGGGACGAAAGACGAACAGAAATCATTAAAAATTATAAAGAATTTTCGCTTGAAGATATTATTGCCGAAGAAGACGTTGTGGTAACCATTTCGCACAGAGGATTTATTAAGCGGTTTCCGGTTAGCGGTTATAGAAGACAACAAAGAGGCGGAAGAGGAGTTACCGGCGCCGGCACCAAAGACGAGGATTTTATCGAGCATATGTTCATAGCCTCAACGCATCATTATATAATGTTTTTCACCGACAAAGGAAAATGTTATTGGAAGAAAGTTTACGAAATTCCCGAAGGCGGCAGGGCTGCGCGAGGTAGATCAATCCAGAATCTTGTGGAAAAAGAAAAAGACGAAAAAATAACGGCATTTGTAGCCGTTAAAGAATTTTCGGAAGACAGATATGTTGCTATGGTTACTAAATTCGGTACCATAAAGAAAACAGCGTTGTCTGCGTTTTCTAATGTCAGAAGAGGCGGAATAATCGCAATGACGATCCCGAAAGGGGATGAGTTAATAGAAGTTAAATTAACAAACGGCAATAACGATATAATTATCGGTACACACGACGGTATGGCAATCCGTTTCCACGAAAGGGATGTTAGGGATATGGGAAGAACAGCAACCGGTGTTAGAGGAATTAAATTAAACAAAGGCGATTACGTTGTTGGATTTATTGTCGTTCACTCGGAATCGACGTTGTTGGTTGTTACGGATAAAGGTTACGGAAAGCGCAGTAAAATAAGCGACTACAGAGTAACAAAACGCGGCGGTAAAGGAATAATCACGGTTAAAACCGGAGAAAAAAACGGAAAACTTATTTCTATGTTGGAAGTAAACGACACCGACGAATTAGTTATTATTACAAACATGGGAATGGTAATCCGTCAAAGCGTTAAGAAAATCAGAGTAATGGGAAGAAATACACAGGGCGTTAAATTGATTAATCTGAAAGAAGGCGATACCATTGCCGATGTCGCGAAAATAATAGTCGATAATAACGGTGAGAACGGCAAGAACGGAAACGCAAAACTAATTTAATATAAGGAAAACAAAAATGAGCCGGTTAAAAAATGTAGGTTTCGATTCCAAGTGTGTGCATGCGGGAATTAAAGATTACGAATTCGGTCCGGTTGTCACACCGATTTATCAAACGTCAACTTTCAAATTCAAATCCGTCGATCACGGAGCGGCGTTGTTCAAAGGGGAGGAAGACGGATACATTTACACCAGAATGAGAAACCCCACCGTTGAGGCGATGGAACAAGCAATAGCCGAACTTGAAAATGGCTATAAAGGTCTCGGCTGCGGAAGCGGCATGTCGGCTATTCATACAGTTTTTCAAACATTGTTAAGTGCCGGCGATCATGTGGTTTGCTCTAAAGCCGTTTATGGTCCAACAGCTACGTTGCTTACAACTGTGTTTTCAAAATTCGGAGTGGAAACAACCTTTGTTAATACATCCGATCTTAACCAAGTTAAGAATGCGGTGAAGCAAAACACCAAAGTAATTTACGTTGAAACCCCCGGCAATCCCACACTTGAAATTACCGATATAGAAGAAGTTTCCAAAATTGCCAAGGAAAACAATTTGGTGTTCGTTGTTGATAATACTTTTATGAGTCCTGCTCTACAACGCCCGTTGGATTTGGGAGCCGATGTGGTTTTGCACAGTCTGACCAAATTCTTAAACGGTCACGCCGATGTTGTTGCGGGTGTAATAGTTGTTAAAGACGAAGAAATGTATTCGAAAATGAGAAAAGTGCTTAATCAAAACGGGGGAGTAATTGATCCGTTCAATGCGTTTTTGGTTCACAGAGGATTAAAAACGTTGTCTATTAGAATGGAGAAACACAGTAGAAACGCCGAAAAAATTGCAAAGTTTTTAGAGGAACATCCTGCAGTCGAATGGGTGGTTTTTCCGGGTCTGGAAAGTCATCCGCAATACGAAATTGCAAAGAAACAACATAAAGATTGCGGTGGAATGATTTCTTTCGAACTTAAAGGCGGCATTGAAGCGGGAAAAAAAGTAATGAATTCCGTTAAATTGTGTCAGCTTGCTGTAAGCTTAGGTGGAGTGGAATCTTTAATTCAGCATCCGGCAAGCATGACGCACGCGTCTATGGGCAAAGAACAACGCGAAGCCGCCGGAATTACCGACGGATTGGTCAGACTCTCGGTTGGAATAGAAAACGTTGATGATTTGATAGAAGATCTTAAACAGGCTCTTGAAAGCTAAACCGGTTAATTTGGTCTTGTAAATTAAATTTAAAATTTAGATAATCTTGCCTGCCTTAATAAAATCGGAGTAATACATGCTCTTCCGTAAATTAATATATCTAAGCACAATTCTTTTTTTCTTTTTCGCAAAAATTAACGGACAAATTGCTAAAAACGAAAACGGATATTATTTCACGGACAGATTTGTTATTAAAACAATATTTGAGTCTTTGAAAAAGAAAAATTCGTATGC
Organism: Melioribacteraceae bacterium; assembly: GCA_027030245.1. Classification (GTDB taxonomy): domain Bacteria; phylum Bacteroidota; class Ignavibacteria; order Ignavibacteriales; family Melioribacteraceae; genus BMS3ABIN04. Next base: position 31,751 of record JALVFE010000029.1, on the reverse strand, counting down.
AAAACCACAAGCTGCAGATAAGTTGGAGAAATATATTGAAGAAATAAAACCGGCATTTCCCAAAAGAACAAAACAAGACGAGCTATCGAAAATTAAAATTGTTAGAATTGCTTCTCCGTTGGAAATACTAAAGTTTATCAAAGAATTTAAAAAGCAATACAACGTTGAGTGGGCTGAACCGTATTTTCTTTACGAAACGGTTTATGAACCTAACGACCCGAAATATGTCGACAGTACCCTTAAACATCTATATCAAATAAGCGCAGACAAAGCATGGGATATTAGTAAAGGCAGCGAAGACATAGTAATTGGAATTGTAGATACTGGGATTGATTGGGATCATCCGGATTTGGCGGGAAATATTTGGATCAATCAAGATGAAATTCCGGATAACGGCATCGACGACGATAACAACGGATACATAGACGATGTAAGGGGTTGGGATTTCGGAGGAGCTGACGGAACGCCGGATAATGACCCGGTGGAAGACAAACCCGATCACGGAACTTTGGTTGCGGGAATAGCCGGCGCGGTAACCGATAACTCTATTGGCATTGCGTCAATCGGTTTTTCCTCTAAAATAATGGCGGTTAAGACTTCGCAAGACAACATCAGATCCGATGTGGGTACGGCATTGATTTCACACGGTTACGAGGGAATTGTATATGCTGCGGACAACGGCGCAGATGTTATAAATTGCAGTTGGGGTGGATATAATTATTCACGGCTCTCTCAAGAAGTTATTAATTACGCTATCGGAAAAGGAGCGTTGGTTGTTGCAGCTGCGGGAAACGATAACAGACAAGATCCGTTTTATCCTGCGAGTTATAAAGGTGTCTTGTCAGTTGCAGCTACAAATTTTGTCGATCAGAAAGCGAGCTTTTCAAATTACGGAAAATCAATAGATGTTGTTGCGCCCGGTGTCTCAATATACTCAACTTGGCAAAACGATACATACAAAGGCGCCAGCGGAACATCTATGTCTTCCCCGTTGGTAGCCGGATTAGCGGCTTTGGTAAAGAGTGTTTTTCCTCAATATAATCCTTTGCAAATCGGCGAGCAAATAAGAGTAACAACATCAAATATTGATGATAAAAACCCGTCATTTCAATATATGTTTGGTTCCGGCAGAATAGATGCTTATCAAGCTCTTTCCCGCACCGGTACAAAATCGGCACGTGTTGTAAATTACGAAATTACAGATTTAGGCGACGGCGACGGAATTATTGAATCGGGTGAAAATATTGCCATTGAGATTTTTGTTACTAATTATTTGTCACCCGTTACAAACTTAAATGTCAATATTCAAAATCAACCGCAATATGCTTCTGTAGTAAACGGGAATGCCAATTTCGGAAGCATGCAAACGTTGGAAACCAAATCTAACGCTAACGGAAAGTTTGAAATTTCCATAGATCAAAACACTCCCCCGAATGCTAAAATAGATCTGCTTTTGAATTTTGCCGACGGTTCATACTCCGGGTTTCAATGGATTTCGCTTAATGCAAATCCGACATTTGCCAATCAGGATATAAACAACTTGGAATTGACTCTTACAAGTAACGGCTCGTTGGGATACAACGATTACCCGAACAATACCGAAGGAGATGGACTAAGATTTATGGGTGAAGATAATCTTTTATTCGAAGGGGCGCTTATTTACGGAACATCACAAAACGCGATTGTTAATTGTGCAAGAAACAACGATGCGTCGGCAAAAGATAATGATTTTAAAATTATTGAACCGCTCGTAATTTCCACGCCCGGTGCTGAAGCCGATCAACAAGGGTTTTCAATTTTTGATGATAGCAACACAACCGGGTTGGGAATTGAAACCAAGTTTGCGTCGTTTACCTTTTCGGATGCACCGGATAACAGCTATATCATTTTAAGGTACAGAATGATAAACAAATCGGGTAACCGAATAGATAACTTTTACGCCGGCTTGTTTTTCGATTTTGATATGGATGAAAACGATTGGGACGGCGACGTTGCGGGTTACGATACATTGAATAATTTCGGTTTTGTTTACGACGAAGACGGAAATCCCACCGACACTAAGCTGGGATTGGCGTTGTTGTCATCCGATAAATTTAATTTTTACGCAATGGATCAAGACGGAAATAACGGCGGTGTTATCGCATGGGACGGATTTACCGATGCGGAAAAATGGTCTGCTATATCAAGCGGACTGCAGTTTATTTCTGCCGGACCTAGCGATATTTCGGTTGTAATTTCCGCTGGACCACTTACAATATCGCAAAATGATTCTTTAGATGTTGCTTTTTCCATAAGCGGGGCAAAAACAATGGACGAATTAAAAAATACCGTAAGCAGAAGCAGAATAAAATATCGCGATTTGCCCTCCGGCATTGCACCGGGTAGAGGTCCGGTTGCACAAAACTTTGAGCTTTATCAAAATTACCCGAATCCGTTTAATCCAACCACCACAATTAAATATTCAATTGCACCCTCCTCCCCTTTGGCAAAGGGGAGTACCGAGGAGGGGTTTGTGACCTTGAAAATTTACGATGTTCTTGGTCGGGAAATTGCAACGCTTGTAAATAAAAAACAATATCCGGGCAATTACACCACAACGTTCAACTCTGGGAATCTACCAAGCGGAGTTTATTTTTATAAGCTATCCGCAGGTGACCACACCAAAGTGCGTAAAATGGTTTTGTTGAGATAAAACAACTTAAAATACGCTTATTTTAATTGTTTAATTTGATGGTTTGCTTAAAAGTTCAGCACTATCGTAATATCACAAAACGGGAAACCCCGATAAATCAAATTAATTTTCCCCTTCGGGATGAATAACATTATAAAGCGCAGAGTAATCTTTATCGCCCAAACCGATTTCAATCGCTTTTTGCAGGATCGGTTTTTCGGCTTCCAGGATTAAGTTATTAATATTTTCCGTAGAAAAACTTTCGGAAATTAACTTTAAATCTTTCAATAAATGTTTTACCGGGAAATTAGGATTTTCGAAATTTCTCTGTAAATAACGCTCCAGCTTTTTATCGAATGTGGGCGCATACAAAGCGCTTCCGCGCAATATGTCCATAAAAATGTTTACGTCAATGTTTGAATTTCTCACATAACCCAAACTCATTGAAAACGCGGCGGTTTCCGTAACGATTAATTGGTTAAGAGCCAATTTCAAAGCAGCCGCCTTCGGGGTTTCGCCTACATGTATGACTTTGTTACCTAAAACGTCAAAAACTGTTTTATATGACTTAAATTGCGGAACCGAACTGCCCACCATAATAATCAATTCGCCCTTGGTTGCTTGCGGAATGCTTCCTAAGACAGGAGCTTCGAGATACTCGCCGCCGCTCGAAGTTATTTCTTTATACAGCGATTCGCTTTCTTTGGGTGAGATGGTGCTCATTTGGAGTATCGTTTTTCCTTTTAAGTCGGGTTTTTCCGTAAAAAGAACATCATGAATGGCTTGATAATGAGCAAGCATTAAAATCACGGTTTGTGAGTGTTTTATTAATTCTTCCGGTGAATCAAACACAACAGCACCGGCTTTTCCCAATTCAGCAGTCTTTGATTTGGTTCTGTTGTAAATATAAAGCTCATATCCGGCGTCAAGCAACCGGAAACCCATCGGCTTTCCCATTAAGCCTGTGCCGATTAACCCGATTTTCATATTTATTTCTCCCCGGTTTATTTCTTTTTAATTACGTAAGGATAAAAAAAACAGCGATTTATTCATAGCAAAAAATTCGGCAGAAACGGTTTATTTGAGAAAGTAAAAACGGGAGCAAGATAAAAACTTTTTTAATCCCGCAAGTTTTTCTAATTTGGCAACCGGAAAGCAAAATAATTATACGAACTAGAGGAAACCGAAATGTTTACAACGGTCAGATATTTTATTAAAACAAGCATCTTGTTTTTAATAGTTGGAATTTTAACCGGTTTATATTTAATTATTTCAAAATATTATTATGTCCAAGGATATAATGCCGAAATAGTTTCCGCGCATACGCATATTGTATTAGTTGGTTCGGTGATTATGATGATAATGGGCGTTGCGCTTTGGTTTTTCCCGCGTGCTGAGAAAACCGACAAAAAATATAATCCCGATCTCATTCGCTTTGTTTATTGGCTAATGACAATTGCAACGGGAATCAGGTTTGTTGCGCAATTTATCAACGGTTTTTTACATACATCATTTTTAAATCTTACGGTAACTATCGCATCGGCGTTACAAGTGATTTCCATTATCCTTTTCTTTTATTCCATTTGGGGAAGAATCCGTCCGGTCGGTAGTCATATCCGCGAGAAAAAAGGCGAGAAATTTTAACGAACTTTTTAATGAATTAACGGTATAAATACGAAAAAGGAAACCGCATTATATGAACAAAACAAAATTAACCCGGGAAATCGAATATCAAGAAAAATCCATTGTCAGCAAACAAATCTTGAAAAAACCGAACGGTAATATTACTCTGTTTGCTTTTTGGGAAAAAGAAGAACTTACCAAACACACATCTCCTTACGAAGCCTTTGTGCAAATACTGGAAGGCGAAATGGAAATAGAAATAGGAGAAGAAAAGTTTAATCTTGTCTCGGGAGATTCTATTCTAATGCCCGCAAATGTTCCGCACGGACTGAAAGCGCTTCAAAATACCAAAATGTTATTAACAATGATTAAATGAACGGCAAGATTATGAAAAAGTGGATTTTCGGATTTCTGCTTCTTTCCGGAATTATGTTCGGGCAATCAAAGCTTTTGATTTATATGGATTTGAAACAAACCGATCATTTGAAAGCATACGGAATAACCTTCAACGCTCTTAAAAAGGGAATAGTTGCCGATTGGTTGCTAAATTACCGCGGCGGTTCTTTTATGCTCGATTATTCCGACGAATTAGCTTTACAATGCAAGATAAAAGGCGTTGCATTCGAAACGGTATCGGCGGAAAAAGCCGCAGATATTTATGCATTCGTTCAAAGCGACGAACAAAACATGGACGTAGTCCGTTTGGAAAAAGCGCCTAAAATTGCGGTTTACGTTCCGCCCGGTTTTCAGCCTTGGGATGATGCCGTAACCCTTGCCCTCGAGTATGCCGAAGTTGATTACGATAAAGTATGGATAGAAGAAATTTTACGTGGTGATTTGGAAAAATACGATTGGTTGCATTTGCATCACGAAGATTTTACGGGTCAATACGGTAAATTTTACGCAAGTTTCCGGAATGCGCCGTGGTATAGGGAAATGCAATTGCTTTACGAAAACGAAGCTAAAAAACTCGGGTTCAAAAAAGTTTCGGAAATGGAAAAAGCGGTTGTAGCCACAATAAAAAAATACATTGCACAAGGCGGATTTTTATTTGCGATGTGTTCGGCAACCGATACTTATGACATTGCACTCGCCGCAATGAACGTTGATATTGTCGATAGAATGTTCGACGGCGATGCTGCCGATCCGGATGCTCAAAACAAACTCGATTTTTCAAACACTTTGGCTTTTGAAAATTTTAAGCTCGAAATGAATCCGCTTATATACGAATTCAGCAATATCGATATTCAACCGATGGAAATAGGAAGCGAGAAAAACGATTATTTTACGTTGTTCGATTTTTCCGCAAAGTTCGATCCGGTTCCCACTATGCTTGTGCAAAATCACGTTAACGTCATTCACGGATTTATGGGTCAAACAACAATGTTCAGAAAAAGTTTGATTAAAAAATCCGTTTACATTTTAGCAGAACGGGCGGGAACCGATCAAGTAAAATATATTCACGGAAATTACGGAAGGGGAACTTTTACGTTTTACGGTGGTCACGATCCCGAAGACTACCGCCATGCTGTCAACGATCCGCCCACAAATTTGAGTCTTTATAAAAATTCACCCGGTTATAGATTGATACTTAACAATATTCTTTTCCCTGCTGCTAAAAAGAAAAAACAAAAAACTTAACCGGTAATTTAACATTAACTGTTTGTTCGGAATAAACGGAGAATAAAAACCGTGAAGTCAATAGAATTAAATAACGAGAAAGTAAGTATTGGAAAGATAGTTTGTGTTGGAAGGAATTATGTCGCCCATGCTGAAGAACTCGGAAACGAAGTGCCGGAATTCCCAATTATATTTTTGAAACCGGCGTCTGTGCTGATTGGTCAAGGCGAAAAGATAATTCATCCTTCGTATTCAAACGACATGCAGCATGAAGTTGAATTGGTTTTGGCAATTGGTGAAACCGTAAAGGATGCAGACGATAAAGCTGCTGCGGATTCTATAGCCGGATATGCGGTTGGCTTGGATATGACGCTCCGCGATATTCAAAGTGAACTGAAAAGAAAAGGTCACCCCTGGACATTGGCTAAAGTTTTCGATACGTCCGCAGCGGTATCGGAGTTTGTTTCCAAGGAAAATTATGAATTAACCGGCAACGAAAAAATAATGTTATCAGTAAACGGGGAACCCCGCCAGAACTCGACTCTAAACAAAATGATATTTTCCCCGGTTGATATTGTTAAATATATTTCCGGAAAAATGACTTTGGAGAAAGGCGATTTGATTTTTACCGGAACACCGGAAGGTGTTGGAAAAGTTTCGCGCGGTGACCGGATAAAAGCTGAAATAGAAAACATAGGTATATTAACGGTTGATGTAATTTAGTTTATTCGTCCGATATTTTGTATATTACGGAAATTAAGATATAAACTCTTATTAAAAAGAAAGGAGCTTGATTTATGCACTTAACAAAAACGTTACTTACGGTAGCGATTATGACTTTCTCGGCTCTTGTAAGTTGCGCCCAACAACAAGAAACAGCTACAGCCGAGAAGAAATCGGGAGAAATTGTTAATGTAACCGTTCAAGATTTGAAGACCGCGATGGAAAAAGATTCGAACTTCGTTATTTTGGATGTTCGCACTCCTCCCGAATTGAACGGACCACTCGGGCATATAAACGGAGTGATAAACATCCCCGTTCAGGTTTTGGATCAGAAGGTTAACGAGTTGGAACCATATAAAGATAAAAAAATATATGTTATTTGCAGGTCGGGTAACAGATCTCGCTTGGCAACTCAAATTCTATTGAAGCACGGTTACAATGCAGTAAATGTTATGGGCGGAATGAAAGCGTATAACAAATCAAAGTAAAAACCTGTTCGGAACGTTAAAAGCATTTTCTTACCCAGCCATTTAATAAAAAACCCGGCTTTAAGCCGGGTTAATTTTTGTCACCTCACAAATCTCAAAATGATTTAGCCAGCCAAAGATATCCGCCGGTTGCACTTTCTGCCTTGGCGGTTGAGCCTGGGAATTCGATCATCGATTTTTGATAATCGCCCGGTGACCAGATGCCTGCCGTAAACCCTAATGTTAAAGTGTTTTGATAATTATATTTTAACATTAAAGCAATTTCGTTTCCCATAGCCGATTCAACTCCGTCCGGCACCCAGTTCCTTGAATAAATAAATATATCGCCTCTTAACGTAAATGCGTTGAAGTTGACACCGACATGACCGTTAATTACATTAAGGTTTACAACAGTTGCATTATGCGGAGCAAGTCCGGAAAATCCGTATCCGGTTGTCATCAAATGAGCGGGACCGAATCCGGGCCAATCCTTATAAAAACCGAATGTGTACGGTCCGTTTGTAACCGATTCATATAATTCGTTATCTTGTGTTGTGGCGTCGTCGCCGCTGTTCGAAACATATGCTGCTCCCACTGTAAGCGGCATATTCGGGATTGTGAAATCAACACCGGCGCGCAAGTGGGTTCCTTTGTAATCTGTGTCGTTGTTTTCGTTTTTGCCTCCCATCATAACATATTGTAAAACAACGTCTAATCCGTCAATCGGATTTGCAACAATACGACCACCGTACCACATCGGCGAATCTGTTTCATCTTTTGATGTTTGTACGCTCCGGGTAATAAAATACGGCGATGCTTTTATTTTGCCGTCCATTAATTTAACGGTCGGATAAATTCCGATGATATTCCAGTTGCCCGGATAAACATCGTTACCCGTTCCGACGTTTACAATTCCACCCATTTGCGCATATCGATAATAGAAAAGATCGGCACAGAACATTTTGGATTTGTACATTAATTTAACCCCCGCAGCTCCGTCTTCTCCTCCGTCGAACATCAAAGCACCGTCGCCGTACAACAATCGTTCTTTTCCGATTCTCAAAGAAAGAGGGGTGTCAAAGAGATCGTTGATCGTAAAATAAGCTTGCAATATTCGTACGGACGGATCGACGTTCTCACCAAGACCGCCGCCGTAATACGGACTCATTCCGTGTTGACCCCAAGCGCCGATTGCCATATATGCCGTAACACCTTTTCCGAAATCGACGTTTGCGTTAAAATCGCCATGAATGTACATGTAAGTATTTCCGTCATCCGTGGTACTAATAAAATCAGTATTGGAATGGAAAAAGTTGTAAATGTAGAATAATCCGCCCCATTTAACATCGGGGGTTTGAGCCAACATCATAGCAGGCAAAATCAATATAACCAGCAGTGTATACAATTTTTTCATTTTCATCCCTCCCGATTATTTTTGTTTTTCTACAAATGGTTTTAATACGCCGTTTTCGTCTCTTCTTAACGGAGCAGGTTGTTTCGGCAAAGGAGCTCCCGGCATCTCTTCAACGGAAACCCCGTATTTCCAATCAGGTGGACAAATAGCAACGTACCTTGCATAACCACCGGTACCGCCTTCGGGTTTTGCAAAACCTATCGCAACTAATGCTCCGGCTTCGGGAACTTTATCCAGATTTGTTACACCTTCGGCTTGACAAAAATGATTGTGCATCAACCAATATTCGCCTTCCAATGTTGCGGTTGTGTCGGTATCTAAAGGTTCGTGACCGTGGAATAATATTTTTCTTTCATTATGCAAAAATTTAATTGCATCTAGAGTAATTCCAGGAAAAGGTTTTTGATTATAACGATCAGGATCTGTTGTCCATTTCTTGTGCCAATCAGAGCGAATCATTACAACGGAACCTTCGGGAATTTTTCCGTGTTTTGCTTCCCAGTTTTTAATGTCCTCAACCGAACAATGATAACCTGGATTACTTGCTACTTTGTCCGCAATATTAATCACTACCAGAGGTCTTACGGCATAAGTCGGCGGAAGATCGCTTATTGTAGCGCCATATTCATCCCAATGTGCCGGCGGATCCAACTGAGTACCGTATTGATCTGTTGGGAGAAAATACGATGTTGCGATGAAACCGTGTTGTTTGTAAGTGTAAACGTCTCCCTTTTTTACATATCCCGGAATGTCTGCGCCGGCTTTTGTAGGCATAAATTTAGCTTGACCGAATCCTGGCCAAACGGGAATCGTCGGATTAAAAGCAAAAGTTAAATCCACATACTTCGCTTTGGTTAATGTGTTCTCGTAAAATTCCCACAAACCGGATTCTTCTTCATCTTCATGTAACGCGAATCCTATAATCAGAACTAGTACTACAAGAACACTTAAAATTCGCCACAAGTTCTTCATTTTGGTGTCCTCCTTTTTTTGTGTGCGTTAATAAAAATTCTAAGTACAAAAGTTTTTTGTTCACCTCCTCCTGTTTATTTAACTATTGATTAAATGCAATAAGAAAAATCCACCGAACGGTAATTTTCCGGCAATGATTTAAAGTTTTTATTGCGGAAAAAGCATATCGGTATTAACCCGAAAGAAAAGATTTTATATAAATCAAAGTAGATGCGAGAAACAAGAATCATGTTTTTATGCTTGATCAAAAAGGGATAAATACGGAATGGGCAGGCGATTTTAGTTTTTGAAAGGACGTAATGCCCCGTTCTACTGCTTTTCCTCCTTTGTGAGAAAATTACTGTCATTTTAATCTATTTGAATTTTAATTCAATCCTTTCTCAACTGATATAACGAGAATCACAGATTGAAAACTCCACAAAGACAGCAAATTTGCAGGAATAAAGAACAGATGCATTACTGCATAAAATTTACAATTTTATACACGAATTACAAAACAAAAGTTGCAATAAGAAGTCCGGTTTTTAATTTAACCGGATTTCTAAAAATTATAAATTGAACCAAACTACTTTCGACTCAGTCATTTTAATTCTACCACCGTCCGTACGGTGGTAGAATTAAACCGACCGAACCCCGGAGGGATGGAATATTTATAATAATCATAATCCTGCTTAACGTTAAAACCCCATCGGGGTGACATATTAAATTTGTATTGTGATTTTGTGTCACTCCGCTGTAGTTTGGTCTAATCGGTTGATTGTTTGTTCTATAAATTGTTTCACGCCATACGGCGTTCGCAAAATGAAATAGAGAGTTTATTTTAGATCCCGAAATAATCCACCAGTGACGGACGGGATGATAAGTCCTTCTCATTGTCATGCTGTTCGCCGCAGGCGAATTGGTTCAGCACTTCATTTAACTACGGGTTCTTCTTAGATTCCGAAACAATCCGCCGGGGCGGACGGAATGACAGTTAATAAACCATCCGCCGAAGGTGGGCGGAATGACTATTTTTATGTTTTGATACCGCCCCTTCAAATTATAGATTAAAACAGACAACCTTCGGTTCTGTCATTTCTTCCAGCGCGTAACGGATGCCTTCTCTTCCCAAACCGCTTTTCTTAACGCCGCCGAACGGCATCAGATCGACCCGGTAATCCGTGGAATCGTTAATCATAATTCCGCCGACGTCCATATTTTTAATTGCATAAAAAGCGTTGTTCAGGTTGTTTGTAAAAATTGCTCCGTGCAAGCCGTAGTTTACCGCGTTCGCTTTTTTAACCGCTTCTTCTAAATTATCGACGGGATAGAGGGAAACAACGGGACCGAAAATTTCCTGACAGTCGATTTTAGCTTCCGGCGGTACGTTTTCCAAAACGGTCGGTTGTACCAACGTACCTTCCCGGGTTCCGCCGGTTAGCACCGCAGCTCCTTTTTCTTTTGCATCGTTTACCCAGTCTATTACACGGATTGCTTCTTTTTCGGTAATCATCGGACCCATATCGGTATCTTCGTCAAGCTGGTAATCGGTTTTGTATTTTTTCGTTCGCGCAACGAACTTATCCCTGAAGGTTTCATAAATCGATTTTTGAATGTAAATTCTTTGAACGCCGATACAATTTTGACCGACAGCCCAAAAAGCTCCGGACACACACGATTCAACCGCCTCATCGATGTTACAATCGTCTAAAACGATTACCGGAGAATTTGAACCGAGTTCCATTCCGATTTTTTTCAATCCGGCTTTTTTCGCAATCTCCTCACCTGCTTCAACTCCGCCCGTAAACGAAATCATTCTAATTCTTTCGTCGGTAACCAATGCATCGCCTATTTCGTTTCCGTAGCCTGTAACGATGGAAAGAATTTCGGGCGGCAGTCCGGCGTCTAATAAACATTCTCCTAATTTCAAAGCGGAAAGCGGTGTGACGGTCGCAGGTTTAAGCACAATCGAGTTTCCCCCGGCAATTGCGGGTCCGAGTTTGTGCGCAACGAGATTAAGCGGGTCGTTGAACGGAGTAATTGCACCGATTATCCCGATCGGGAATCTGTAATAATAACCCACTCTGTTTTCCGAATCCTCCGCACTATCGAAGGGAATTGTTTCCCCGTTAATTCTTCTTGCTTCTTCGGCAGAAATTGTAATCGTGTTAATTGCCCTGCCTACTTCTTTCCGCGCTTCTTTTATGGTTTTCGATCCTTCCGTTGCAATTGTTTTTGCCAAATCTTCGAACCGTTCTTGCATCAGTTCCGCTGTTTTTTTCAAAATGGAAATTCTTTTATGAACGGGAAGATTTTTATTAATTTCATATCCCTTTACAGCTATTTCAATCGCTTGCTTTACGTCTTCAGCCGTACCGCGCGGAACGGTATCGACCAAGCTGTTGTCGTACGGATTACGTACATCGATTTTTTCTTCTTTGTCGATCCATTGTCCGCCGATTATCATTTTCATGGTTCTACTCCTTATAAAATCTGTTAATTTCCAAAATATCGGTTAGAATAGAATAACCGGTTTCAATTTTACCGGCTCCGGCACCGGTTATGGTAACATCACCCAATAAATCCGTCGAAAAAGTAATTGCATTTACCGCTCCGCTAACTCCCGCCAATGGATGCGATAAATCGATCATCATTGGAGAAACAGATGCGTTCACCTTTCCGTTTTCTTTCTTTACTTCGCCAATCAATTTCCATTTTTTGTTTTCCGATTTTGCTTTCGCTATATCTTCGGAAGTGATTTGGGAAATCCCCTTACATGGAATGTCGGAAGGTTTCAGGTTTTCGTCAATCAGTATGTTTGCAAGGATTGTAACTTTCGCCAAAGCGTCGAACCCCTCAACATCGGCTGTTGGATCAGCCTCGGCATAACCTAATTCCTGAGCTTTCTTCAAAGCATCTTTGTAACTCATTCCCTCTTCCATTTTTGTAAGGATGTAATTGGTTGTACCGTTTAATATTCCCCTTATCGCACTTATCTCATTTCCCGCCAATTCGTTTCTTGCGAGATTAATTACGGGGGTTCCGGACATTACGGTTCCCTCGATCATAAATTTTACGTTATTCACTTTTGCAAGCGTTTCAAGTTCGCGGTAGAATAAAGCCGCAGGACCTTTATTGGATGTTACAACATGTTTACCGGAATTCAAAGCAGCGCGGCAATGGTCGGTTGCAGGCTGACCGGTTTTGATATCGGTGTAAGAAAGTTCGCACACAATATCCGCATTCGAATTGTTGACGGTATTAAGAGCATCCCAACCGGTATGCAATTCCCGGTTCTCGCCAGGTGAATATTCGTTAAGCGATTTGCCCTCTTTTACAAGGTTAAGCAATTGTGCAACGTCCAAACCGTCCGGACAATAAACTGAACCTTTCAGCATATCAGAAACCGCAACAATTTCCCATTCGAAATCGTACTTCGATTTTAACGAATCCTTTTTGCTCAACAAAATTTCGCAAAGTCCTTGCCCAACGGTTCCGAATCCGATTAAAGCCAATTTAAATTTCATGTTTTTGTTCCTTTATTTTTTAAATAACGTTTAATGCTTGTTCAAGATCAGCGATAATATCATCTGCATTTTCAACTCCGCACGCAATTCTGCATGTCGACGGTTTAATAGACGCTAACGCTCTTCCTTCTTCGCCTTGCTGTTGATGTGTTGAAATTGCGTTTAACGTTGCAACGGTTTTAACTCTGCCCAAATCCGTTGCGCGCCAAATCATTTTCAATGCATCGTAAAACTTTCGTGTGTTTTTCGATTCTCCGGGAGCATCCTCTTTAATTTCGGCAGCCAACATATAACCATACATGTTTTTATCACTATCCACAAGCTTCATATATTTTTTCGCCAAATCGTGAGCCGCGTAACTTTCCAAACCGGGATAGTGAACGGATTCTACTTTCGGATGAGCTTCAAGAAATCGCGCTACCTTCATTGCGTTATCGCTCATTTGCTCAACACGCATTCTTAAAGTCCGCATGTCGTTCAAGGTAAGAATTGCGGACATCGGACTGATACTTGGACCGTTATCGCGATAAGGCCAAAGTTTTGCCCACGCAGAAAAATCTTCTTTCATTTCGTCGGTTCCTATTTTGCTAACGATATTCTTTTTCGCAATCATCAATCCAATAATAGAAGTACCGCTGCCGCTAATTACTTTCGATGCCGAGTGAACAACGATATCGGCACCGAGCACTAACGGTCGGGTTAAAGCCGGTGAGGCACAGGTGGAATCGACGATTAACGGAATTTCATAAGCGTGCGCCAATTCCGAGACCGCAGTTATATCGAAAATATCAACCGAGGGGTTGGAGGGAAATTCTCCGTAAAGAAATCTTGTGTTCTCGTCAACTTTACTTTTCCATTCTTCGAGGTCCAGAGGATTTTTTATCCAACGGACTTCAATTCCTTGTTCCTGCCAGCGTCTAACCCAAAATTGTTGGAACGAACCACCGTAAACTTTAGCACTTGCAACAAAATTCGGTTTCGGGAATCTTTCGTCTTTTATCAGAAACGAATCGGTTGCAGTTCTAATTGCGCTCATCCCACTCGATGTTGCCAATGCCGAAGCTTGCATATCGGAACCGTAAGTTTCGAGCAGAGCTGCCGCCTCTTCAAGAAAAAGCGTTGAGGGATTTGCAATTCTGCTGTAACACCAAGTGGGCATTTCGTATGCAAGTCCGGCTTCCATTTCGTAACTGTTTTCGTATGCTTGTGCCGGACTCAAATAAACCGGCTCCATTATCGAACCGTTATTTAATTTCAAAGCTTGATTCAAATCGTATATTCCGTGAGTAGCAATGGTATCAAACTTCCATTTCTTTGCGCGCAAAATTCTCCTTTGCCGGTCACGAATCATTTCCTTGCCTTTTTCCACCCAGTAATTAAAATCTTTTTCGGTGACGGCTGTTATTTCTTTTTCCATTGTTTTCTCCGTTTAATTATTAAAAATTTAATCTTCGCAAATTTTAGAAAGCGGAATTTTCGTGTTGTATTTTACGGTTGACATGACAAAAGAAGTTCTGATTTTCCCTATGTTTTCGAGAGAAATTAATTTTTGTAACAGAAACTTTTCATAACACTGCATGTTTTCAACAATTACTTTCAGAATAAAATCGTCTTCACCCGCAATGTGGTAACACTCAAGCACTTCGGGAAGTTTTTCTATTTCTTTCCAAAACTTTTTAACGGATCTTGCCGAATGTCCGCTCATCGAAATCGAAACGAAGGCGATCGTTTCTTTTCCTACTTTTTCCGGATTAAGAATGGCGACTCTTTTTTTTATCACTCCGTTTTTCTCGAGTTTCTTTACCCTTTCGAAAACAGCTGCGGGCGAAAGGTTAAGTTTTTCTGCAAGCTCTGCATTTGTGATAGAGCTGTTTTCTTGCAGGATATCCAAAATTTTTCTGTTTATTTGATCGAACTTTCTCATTGGCAAGGCAAAAATTTTGTGATAATAACGATTCGCAAAAAAATATATGGAATTTTCTTAATTTTGTCAAATATTTTTAAGAAGATACATTGTCCGGTTAAATATTGTTCGGTTTGGGGTGAGGTTTGAACGGCAATTAATAATATGTGAATGTTTTGTCCGTTTTTACTTATTTTGTAATGTAAAGTCGAAAATTTTTGAGGTAGATGATGAAATTTATCAACGTAGTTTTAATAATGATAACGGTTTTCCTTTCTTCGTGCGGAACGCAAAAAAAGGGAACGGAAATGAAAACGGTTTACAATTTAATAAAACCCTCTGCCGGAATTTATGAGGTTTACAAAAAAAACGTTAAAGAACAAGAAACGGCAGGAAATTATTTTGAAAAAAACTTTTACGAAAACGATAAACTGCTTAAAATAGAGCGTTACGATAAAAACGGAAATCTCACCGATGAGTTGTTTATTCCCGCAATTACAAAATTTGAATATGATAATTCGGGTAAAGTGAAGTATGTAAAATATTTCGGAAAAAACGGGCGCCCGGCCGAAACGCCTAAATTTGGCTATTCTTCGATAGAATATATTTACGACGGAAAGGGACGCGTAATAATTGAAATTTACAGGGACAAAAATTTTAATTTGTTATCCGTGCCGAGAACAGAATCCGGTGAAATAAAAAACAAAAATTTCATTTCGCCTGTTTTGGCTTACATTTATAACGGTAAAGATTTAACAATAAAAGCATTCGATAAAAATTTCAACTTAATTAAAGAAACGAAAGGCAAAAAACCATGCGTTCCGTTTATCGATTGCGGTGAATAAACTCAACCCGGAAATCGGAAAACCCCCGTAAAGCCGAGCAAAATAAATAATGGCTGACAAATTCTCTTGTAGTTCCATTGCTTCCACGCCACAATAATTAAATCTCAAAATTTCTAAAGCAATAATATGCTTATAGAAAAATACAAGTCTTATTTTGAGATTAGACAAAGCTGAAATTTCCCGTTTTGAAGCATAAAAAAATCTAAAATTTCAACTTAAAGTAATTTGTTAAATCACACACATAACTTATTTTTTTATAGGAATAATCAATCCCGAAAAACGGTGTAACTCTTTTTGTTACAACGAGTTAGGGAAAATATTTTTTGACTATTTTTCTAATAATTACTTTATTGATGTATAAAAATATCCCGTAATTTTTCCGGTGTTTTCCTTTCTGCACAATTTTTGATGGTTTTTCAGAAAAGTGATTTAAATCACATTAACAAATATTTTGGCGTTCTAAATTGAGAACGTTTTTGAATAAATATTTTATTGTTTTTTCTCTACTAGCAAAATCTTGGTTGAAAAAATTCTTAAAATTAATCTTGGAGGTTGGATGAAAAATTTAATTACTATTTTAATCTTTCTATTCCTTAGCGGAATTGTTTGGGGGCAAGTTTATATTAGTGAATATTCAGATGCCAATGGAAGTGGTAATTATGTTTATGAATTTGTTGAAATCTATAATGATGCGAATACTGATGTTGATGTCAGTGGTTATGTTCTTAGGCAAAAAAACGCCACACACTCCTATACTTTACCAAGCGGTACATCAATCCCTGCAAAAGGAATTTTAGTAATTGGTAGAAACTCAAATCAAGCTGATTTCGAATCTTTTTGGGAGGTAACATTTTCTTCAAATGTTACATATGTTAATTCTGGAAACAAATGTCCTCAAATTAATGGTGATGAAGTATTCCTGTTTGAAGATAATTCGGGGAATAATGTTGACCCATTACCCGATGATGCTTATACAGCAGAACCTGTTGCCAAAAATAAAAGGGTCAAACGATTGAGTACAGGCAATAGTACAAGTGATTATGATGGTACAGACAATGCTGATAACGCGACACCTGGTACTTTGGAAAATGACCAGGTCCTTCCTGTCGAACTCACAACCTTTACGGCGCTAGCTTCAGGAAATGTTGTTGAGTTACACTGGAAAACGGCAACGGAAGTAAACAATTACGGATTTTACGTTGAACGGGCTTCGGAATCTCTTGCAGCAACAAATTCCGGAGAAAGCAAAAATTGGGAAACAATAGATTTTGTAAACGGACACGGAAACAGCAGTTCGCCGAAAGAATACAGTTATGTTGACGAAACAATCGGCGGATCGGGAAAATACTTCTACAGATTAAAACAAGTTGATGTTGACGGTTCGTATGAATATTCCCCGGTAGTGGAAGTATACGTTGGAGCACCTGAAAAATTCGAGTTAAGTCAGAATTACCCGAATCCGTTTAATCCAACAACAACAATTACCTATTCAATACCAACGCTTCCGGCTTCCTCCCCTTTGGCAAAGGGGAGGACCGAGGTGGGGTTCGTTACCCTAAAAGTATACGATATACTCGGGCGCGAAGTAGCGACCTTGGTAAACCAACATCAATCACCGGGAAGATATACAGTGAAGTTCAACGCAAGCGGGCTGAACAGCGGAATATATTTCTACAAATTACAAGCGGGAGATTTCACGCAAGTAAGACGCATGATGCTGGTTAAATAATGGTTATTAATTTTTAAGGAGGACGAAAATTTCGTTCTCCTTAATATTTTTAATTGATTTTCCTCCCCACAGTTCTTTCTTAGCGGTGATTTAAATCACATTTTGTTAGAAACCAATATCTTAAATTAAATCAATTCAAAATCTTTTAGCTTTGTTAATCATAAAATTATTTTAGTATTGATTTAATTTCTCGAAGTTACAATTTGGCGGTTCATTCCTCTCCGGCAATAACTTTATAAGAACAGTTTTTAACAAAACCGGGGGAAAAATGAAAAAAACGATTTTACTTTTTTTATTAATTACAATTCCGCTAATTGCGCAACCGGTAAATTTCGACGATCCCTCAAAATGGACACAAGGAAGCGGTCCGTTTAATTCCTATCAAAACGATCACAAGTACGAAGATTTTGTAAACGGACACGGAAACAGTAATTCCCCGAAAGAATATGCTTACATTGACAAAACAATTGGCGAATCCGGAAAATATATCTACAGATTAAAACAAGTTGATGTGGATGGCTTGTATGAATATTCGCAGATAGTGGAAGTGTATGTAGGGGCGCCTGAAAAATTCGAGTTAAGTCAGAATTACCCGAATCCGTTTAACACGGCAACAACGATAAAATATACCCTCACCCCATCCCTCTCCCTTGGGGAGAGGGTGTCCGCAGGACAGGTGAGGGGAAAGATTCCCGTATCACTTAAAGTTTACGATATTTTCGGAAGGGAAACTATAACACCGGTAAACAAAAACCCGGAAATTACCGTGTAACATTCAATGCAAAATCCGCAGCAGGCGGATTACCGAGCGGAATTTATTATTACAAATTGTTTACGAACGATTTTTCGCAAGTTTGTAAAATGATATTGTTGAAACAAAGATTAGATATTCTATTTTTCTTATAATGCGGATAATGAGGATTTTTTTTAAATGTAATTATTCTGAATCACAATTTATTTATAAATGATTTGTAATTTAAATTATAAGTTTTAAATTATGTAGCGCTTATCATAAAATTGTTTGAGGTTATTATGAAAAAGCTATCTTACTTTCTAACCATATTTATATTTTCAACCTTTATTCCAAACAAAATAGTATCACAAAACACAGAAGAAATTTGGTCATTTAACTATCGGCCATACAGTGAGCAAAGTAGATTTATTGATATGTCAGTTGGAGAAGACGGAAATATATTTGTCGTAGGATGTGTTCCAAGTAATCCCAAAAGTTATCTAACCGGATTTTATGGTATCTTTTATAATAAAAACGGGAAACCTGATGGGAGTATAGGAAGTTCCGGAAAAGGTATTCTTAATTTTGAAACCGATTTGGATTTTTCACAATATTCAGCCATTGATTCGGATGGAAATATCATATTGGGAAGAACCTATAAATACTCATCTGATATAGTAATTGCCCGTTTTGAATTGAGTGTAAATCAAGCCGGTGAAGAATATTTCAAACAAGATTTTTATAATAAAATCGAAATCCGGATTACCGGCTTAAAAGTAAATAGGGATAATGATATAATAGTAACCGGCAAATACAAAGATGCATCGGGTAACAATATAAATGTTATCGGTAAATACAATTCTACCGGAACTTTGGATACGACTTTCGGCAATAATGGAATTGTTGAAGTAAACGTAGATGATGTTGAGCGTTTGGATGCTTTAACGATTGATAAAAATAATAACATAATAGTTGCCGCTCTGTTGGCCGAAGGTAACCCTAAAATGGTAGGTTATTGTTTGGTAAAATATAATAATGCAGGTGAACCTGATACTACGTTTGGTGAAAACGGAGTCTCCTATGGAGAATCTTGGCGCGGAAGAATTATCAGAATTGCGGAAAATATTAATGGCGATATTGTTTCATTAGGTTATAATTATTATTACGACAGTAAATCCGATTTTAATCCGAGCACGTTTATTGACATTGTTGATAGTAACGGCAATAGAAAATTTTACAAACAATTTCTTACTTCGGAAGATAACAGACCGTCTTCTTTATCATTGAACAACAAAGGAGAAATAGCTTTTTCTTTATATACAAACGCGGCGAATACAACTTTTAATACGGGTGACGGATATTCTAAGAATTATTTATATAGATTAACAACTAATGGCGAAACTGTAGATTCTATTGTTCTTCCGTTTTTTACATACGGAAATATGATTAAAAAATTGATTTACAATGATGATGGTTCCGTATTGTTGGGTGGAACTACAGATTTTAAGGGAGGAGAAGTTATAACACTGCTTCGTATTCTTAAAAATGGTGAGTTTGATGAACAATTCGGTAAAAACGGGATTCTTTATTCTTCTTTATCGAAACTATATATTAAACCTGCTCTTCAAGATGTTTCCGTTGATAATGAAAATAATATTTTTATTCTAAGCAACAGAAAAATATTAAAATTAAATAGTGAAGGAAAACGGGATAGTACCTTTAACTATGACGGACTACTTGCAAACAGACTATCAATTAAATCTATCGAAGCAAATAATTCCGGTGGAGTAATTTGCGGCGGACCTTTAAGAACATGGACAGAATATGATTATAGTGTGCTTCTCAATCTTAAAAATAACAGCTATTTGGATAGAAACTTCGGAGATTGGTCGGGTGTTTCGATAATTAATTATTATAGATACGCACACACTCACCATATTTGTGATATTGCTATAAATAACAATGGAGATATTATTACGTTACTGGGAGGGGAAAAGGAGTATCCTGTTGTTACAAAAATTTTACCTGATGGTCGTGTATCCGGGAAAGTTTTTCAAAGTGATCATTCATTTTTAGAAAAAGTACATTCCGTTGCAATGGATTCTGAAGGTAAAATTTTATTTTGCGGTAAAAAGTTTGATACAAATTCAAACAACGGGAGAATTATTGTCCATAGAAAAAACAGTGACGTTTCAACAGATAGAACATTTAACAGTAAAGGATATTCAACCTATTCAAGTAATGAAGGCTACACCGTTGCTACCGATTTACAAAACCGTGTTTTGGTTTCGACGGTTTATAAATCGCATATTTCAATAATTCGTTTTAATTACAATGGAACGATAGACAAAGCTTTTGGAAATGACGGTATTTTACAAACCCCTTTCATTCAAGAAAATGCCAGTAAAAAGAATTTTGTAATTGATAAAAGCGGACATATAATCGTAATCGGTAAAATACAAAATGATAGTATTAACGAAATGGCTTTGATTCGTTATAACGGCGATGGTACCGTAGATTCTACTTTCGGAGATAGTGGAATTATTACAAATAACTTGGAAGTTGATAATGCCGGAATGTTTATTGGTTTGGATAACGATGAAAATATTATTGCGGTTGGGACATCGGAAAATGAAATTATAATTAAAAAGTATAAGAATCAGCAAGTTGTTTCGGTTAGAAATAATGATATCGGTGTTCCTGAGAAATATTCACTTTCGCAAAATTACCCGAATCCGTTTAATCCAACAACAACAATTACCTATTCAATACCAACGCTTCCGGCTTCCTCCCCTTTGGCAAAGGGGAGGACCGAGGTGGGGTTCGTTATCCTAAAAGTATACGATATACTCGGGCGCGAAGTGGCAACCTTGGTAAACAAACATCAATCACCGGGAACATATACGGTGAAGTTCAACGCAAGCAAGCTGAACAGCGGAATATATTTCTACAAACTGCAAGCGGGTAATTTCACGCAGGTAAAACGGATGATGCTAATCAAGTAAAAAGAACAATTAATAAAAAAGGGAACACAAAATCAGTGTTCCCTTTTGTTTTTAATGCTTTGCGGTTAATTCCTATTTTTCGATAATATTTCCGTCAACGTCAATATATTTTATCTCATAACCTAATTCGCTGAGACCTTTTCCGATTTTTGCTTTATCGCCCACAACAACCCAAACAAGGCTTTCCGGTTTTAATACGCGTTTTGCTGCATTTCTGATTTGATCCAGACTCAGGTTTTTAATCATTGCCGGATATTTATCATAGAAATCGAGCGGGAAGTTAAATCTGACAAGATCGCTTAAAGAACCGCTCACGCTTCTGATTGTTTCCCACTTGCCGGGCAGGCTTAACGTTTTGTTAAGTTTGATTTTCTTAAGCTCTTCTTCCGTTGCCGGTTTTGTGGAAACGTATTGCGAAACTTCTTTGTAGACCTCTTGCATGGATTCTTTGGTCTTGTCCGTTTGCACCAATGCAAATACGATGAATGGTCTCTGTGCTTTCGCTCCGAGAATTAAACTGCGCGAGCCGTACGACCAGTGTTTGTCTTCTCTCAAATTCATATTTATACGGGAAGTAAAGGTTCCTCCCAAAATATCGTTCATCGTTTCTATAGCAATATTGTCTTTATCCGCTTTGGGCGGGAAAATTTCACCGGCAAATATTATCGATTGTTGCGCTGCGGGTTTGTCGAGCAAATAAACCACCGGCTTTGTTTTGTTTTCTACGAATGCAATATTTTTCTTGGGAACCTGACCGCCCTCCCAATCTCCGAAAAGGTTTTCCATTTTGTTTTTCAACTCATCCATTGTAATATCGCCAACGGCAACCAGATAAGCGTTATTCGGTTTATACCATGTTTTGTGAAATTTGATTAAATCGTCGCGGGTTATTTTTTCAACGGTCGATTCATAACCCGAACCCGTAAACGGATAAGCGTAAGCGTGACCTTCGCCGAATAAAAATTTTGGGAAGACTCTCAAGCCCATTTGAATCGGTGTTGATTTTTCCCTTTTAATTTGAGCGATTCTTTGTTGTTTCAACCTTGCCAATTCGTTTTCCGGAAATTGCGGATTTAACACCACGTCCGCAAAAATTTCAAGGGATTTGTCCAAATTTGATTTTAGTGAATTCAGATTTACATAAGACATATCGAGATCCGAATACGAACTCAGACGCGCGCCGAGCATGCTAAGCTCGTCGCTAATTTCAAGCGATGTTCTCGATTTTGTTCCCTCGTCCAGCATCGAAGATACCATGCTCGCGGTTCCGGGCGATGCAAATTGGTCGGCAGAATAACCCGCATCGAACATCAGAGTTAAATTTACAACAGGAACGGTTTTTCGGGTAGCAAGCAATATTTTCATTCCGTTGCTTAATGTTGCCTGCTCAATTTTCGGAAATTTTGCATCGGGCGGAGTGCCGGTATCGGGTAATTTAGACCTGTCAACATTGGTTTTAATAGTTGAATATTTGGGATACGGATGAATTTCAAGAACCAGAACCCCGTCGGAGAGCCATTTATTGGCGGCGTTTTTTATATCGGTTGCGGTTGCTTCTTTTACGCGGGTCAGTTTTGTTTTGTAAAAATCGGGTGAACCGCCGAAAACTTGACTTTGCGCCAAAATATCGGATTTACCGCCGAACCCTCCGATTCTTTCGATTCCCCGGACGAACGATGCAAAATATTGTGTTTTAACACGCTTAAGTTCTTTTTGCGATGGACCTTCCTTAAGGAATTTTGAAAGTTCTTCGTCAATTGCTTTTTCAACAGTGGAAAGGTCAACTCCGGGTTTAGCAGTCGCAACAATTGCAAACTGGCTGCCAATTTCTTTCGGATGAACATAAGCGTAAACATCCGTTGCTATTTGATCATCGTAAACCAATCTTTTATATAATCTCGATGTTTTACCTCTCGATAAAACATCGCTTGCGAGATCAAGCAGTACGAGATCTTTGCTTTTCCATTCCGGTATATTCCAGACTTTATAAATTCTGGCTTGCGGAACCCTGTCTTCGGCTACAATTCTTTTTTTGCCCTTCATTTTTGCGATGTTTATTTGCGGCCGGGAAAGCGGCGGTCCGGATGGAATATCTCCGAAATATTTTTCCACTTTTTCTTTTACTTCGTCAGCATTAATATCTCCGGCAATAACAAGCGTGGCATTTGCGGCACCGTAATATTTTTTGAACCATTCGTGAACGTCTTCCAGAGACGCCGAATCCAAATCTTCCATGGAGCCGATGACCGTCCACGAATAAGGATGCCCGGCGGGATAAGAGTTTTTAGTTATTAACTCGTTAGCAATTGCATAAGGTCGGTTTTCGCCCTGACGTTTTTCGTTTTGAACAACTCCGCGCTGTTCGTCGAGTTTATCCTGTGTTATAGCGCCTAACAGATGACCCATTCTATCCGATTCCATCCACAATGCCAAATCCAATGCGGAAGTAGGCACATTTTCAAAATAATTGGTGCGGTCTTGGTTTGTCGTTCCGTTTAAATCCGTTGCGCCTACCCGCTCCATTGCTTGAAAATAATCGTCGTCGAAATTTTCGCTGCCGTTAAACATTAAGTGCTCGAACAAATGAGCGAAACCGGTTTTACCCGGCTTTTCGTTTTTCGATCCGACGTGATACCAAACATTAACAGCCACGATGGGCGCTTTATGATCTTCGTGCACAATTAAGGTTAACCCGTTTTTCAAAACAAATTTTTTGTAGGGAATTTCAACGTCCTCGATTTTTTGTGCGAAGATCGAATTGCTGATAAAGACCAACAAAAAAAGAAAGGAAAATATTTTTACTCGTTTCATTGCTCCTCTATAATTATTTTTGAAAAAACTATATTCTTTTGACGCAGAAAAAGACGATTTGTTTCTTAAATATTAAATAAACTTTAAAGCTTGCGGATAAATAACCGGTAGATGTATCTTTTTTCGCAAGACCGCAATTAACAAACCCGGTTTGAAAAACGCTTTAATTTATAACTCTCAATTTAATAATCTGTTATTTATTTACATAGGTAAAAAACAATTTTTATTCTAATTCATAATTTTCTCAAAATACAAGCAACACAGATAGTTGAAGTTTAATATATTAAATGCCTAAACACGCGGTTTTCGGGTAAAGCAAAAGGTTGCTTAAACCGTTTATTTAGAATAAGTTAGAAGGCGATCACGTTGTTTTTTAGCAAAAAAAAACGTAATTTTGTAGTTCTTTTTTTGAAATTTTTGCAAAGCGGTTAATAAACCGGGTAAATAAAAATGACTTTAACGGACGAAGATACGATTACGGCAATTGCAACCCCTCACGGAGTGGGAGCAATTTCCGTAATTAGGGTTAGCGGTCCGAAAAGCTTTTATGTTGCCGATAAGATTTTCAAAGGTAAGAAAAAAATATCCGAATCTCAAAGTCACACAATCCATTACGGTAAAATTTATTCGAAAAATTCCGGTGTAATCGACGACGTATTGATTTCCGTATTTAAAAAGCCGAACTCATACACGGGAGAAGATTCGGTTGAAATAAGCGCGCATGGAAGTCCGCTTATCGCACAAAAAATAATTGAAATTCTTCTCGAAAACGAAGTGCGCTTGGCGGAGCCCGGGGAATTTACCAAAAGAGCGTTCTTAAACAACAAAATGGATTTGGCTCAAGCCGAAGCGGTTGCGGATATTATAAATTCCCGCACGGAAGCTTCGCTAAAAGGTGCAAGAAACCAACTTGACGGGTTGCTTTCGGCAAAAATTAATTTTCTCAGGGAAGAATTGGTGAATGTTTCTTCGTTGATTGAACTTGAGCTCGATTTTGCGGAAGAAGACATTGAATTTGTATCGACGGATGAAATAAAAAGGAAAATAAACGGGATTATAGAAGAGATAGAAAAGCTGCTCAAAAGCTATTCGTTCGGAAAAGTGATAAGGGACGGCGTAAATGTAGCAATCGTTGGAAAACCGAACGTAGGAAAATCTTCGTTGATGAATTACATTTTGAAGGAATCGCGCGCTATCGTAAGTCAAATTCCCGGAACAACCCGTGATATTATCCGCGAAGAAGCATCGATTGACGGAGTGCTTTTCCGGTTATACGATACCGCGGGAATAAGAACCACTTCCGATGAAATAGAAAAAGAAGGGGTTATCAGAAGCCGGGAAGCGGTAAAAAATGCGGATGTTGTAATTTTTGTAAACGATGCAACGTCAGGGTTTGATATCGATATTTATAATGAAATTTTGGAAATTCAACCCGGAGAAAAAATTATCAAGGTTATAAACAAAACCGACTTGAAAGAACCGGAAGGAATGAGCGGGGACGTTTATATTTCTGCGAAAACCGGAAAAGGAATGGATGAATTATTGAAAATTTTGAAAGAAAAAGCTCTTGGTTCCGAAACATATACAGAAAAATCGGCTGTTGTTTCTAATTTGCGGCATTTCAATGCGCTTAAAAAAGCCAAGGAGAGTCTTTTGATTGCTCTTGATTCGGTGGATAAAAAAATGAGCGGGGAATTCATATCTGTTGATTTGAGAAACGCGGAAAACCACCTTGGAGAAATAATAGGAAAAGTAACTACGGACGATATATTAAACAATATTTTCTCTAATTTTTGTATCGGAAAATAAAAGTTTCACGTGAAACGCAAAAAGAGTTTTGCCTGTTAAAACGCAAAAATTGTTTCACGTGAAACGGAAAGCGGTAAAATGAAACATTACAATGTAATTGTAATCGGCGGCGGACACGCAGGAATAGAAGCTGCTGTTGCGGCGGCGCGAATGGGTGTATCCGTTGCTATGATTACGATGGATAAAAACGCAATCGGTAGAATGTCTTGCAATCCGGCAATTGGCGGAAGCGCAAAAGGGCATATTGTGCACGAAATAGATTCGCTCGGCGGGGCAATGGGCTTAATCGCCGATAGAACCGGAATCCAATTCCGCACCTTGAACAAATCCAAAGGTCCGTCTGTCTGGGCGGGAAGATGTCAATCGGATAGAAAACTTTACTCGGAAGAAGCCGTGCGGTTCGTTCTTTCAACGCCAAATTTGGTGGTGATTGAAGATTCGGTGGTAGATGCGTTTGAAGAAAACGGCAAAATTAAAGGAGTGAAAACCGAAAAGGGCGCGGAAATCTCTTGCGATGCATTGATCGTTGCTTCCGGCACTTTTTTGAACGGTTTGATGTATACCGGACCAAACCCGAGAATTGGGGGAAGATACGAAGAACCGGCTGCTTCCGGTCTCTCCGAAGCTTTTGCTAAAATGGGTTTTGTGGTTGAACGGCTTAAAACCGGAACACCGCCTAGATTGGTAAAGTCGACTATTAACTTCGATGTTTTGGAAGAACAACCCGGCGACGAAAATCCGCTGCCGTTTTCCAGAAGAACACAGCGTGACAAATTTCCGTATCTCCCACAAGTTTCGTGCTATATTACCTACACGGATGAGAATGTTCACAGAATTTTGGAAAAGGGATTCGACCGTTCCCCGATTTTCACGGGATTAATCAAAGGAACAGGACCGAGATATTGTCCTTCAATCGAAGACAAAATAGTGAGATTTTCCGATAAACCGAAACATCAGTTGTTTTTGGAACCCGAAGGCTTGGATAACGATTTGATTTATTTGAACGGGTTTTCGACTTCGTTGCCTGAAGAAATCCAGTTTGAAGCTTTACGTGCAATTAAGGGGCTGGAAAACGTTGAAATGGCTCGACCCGGATACGCTGTGGAATATGATTATTTCCCGCCACATCAAGTTGAATTGACCCTTGAAACCAAATTGGTTAAAGGGCTTTATTTTGCAGGTCAAATTAACGGAACTTCCGGCTATGAAGAAGCTGCGGGACAAGGTTTGATTGCCGGAATTAACGCCGCTCTCAAAATTCAAGGGAAACCGGAATTTGTTCTGAAACGGAGCGAAGCTTATATCGGAGTGTTAATCGATGATTTGGTCGGGAAATCAACCGACGAACCTTACAGAATGTTTACTTCGCGTGCGGAATACCGTTTGCTGTTACGTCAGGATAATGCCGACAGAAGATTAATGAAATACGGATATGAATTCGGATTGATTCCGGAAGATTTATATCGTGAGCTTGAATATAAAGAAAAAATCATTTCGCAAGGTTTCGATTTTGCTTCCAAACATAGAATTTCGCCCCAAGAAATTAATGAATTGCTAACGGCAAAAGATTCATCTCCGATAGATAACGGGGAAACGATTGGCAAATTGGCAAAAAGACCGGAATTGAGCTTGAAGGATATATTAAACACAATCGACAGAAAAAAACACCCGATTGTTGATGCGATATTAAGTAACGACGAAATTTTATTACAATTGGAAATAGAGCTAAAATACGAAGGATATATACAACGCCAAATGGAATTGGTGAAAAAAATGGAAAAATTGGAAAACACAAAAATTCCATTAAACTTTGACTTTTTAAAATTAAACACAATTTCCGCCGAAGGAAGGGAAAAGCTGCATAAAGTCCGTCCCCGTTCTATCGGACAGGCTTCCAGAATTTCCGGTGTTTCGCCGGCGGATATTTCCGTTTTAATGGTCTATCTAAAAAATTAATCGCGGGGGTTCATTTGACTCAGGCACAAAAATATTTAAAAGAACTCAAAAAAATCTTCTTCGACAATGAAATTTATTTGAGTGATTATCAATTGGAAAGGATGGCACACTTTGCAGAATTGGTTACGGAGAAAAACGAACATGTGAATTTGATTTCCAGGAAAGATATTCAGAATATTGTTGAAAACCATATTTTTATTTCCGCATTTATCACCGAATTTTTACCCGATCGCGTAAACAGATTTCTGGATATAGGAACAGGCGGCGGGTTTCCTGGAATACCATTGGCAATTATCAAACCTTTAATGCGCGGTGTTTTGGCTGATTCAACTGCGAAAAAAATAGACGCCGTGAGAGAATTTATATCCAAATTAAAAATGCCAAACGTGATTGCGGAAAATTGCAGGGTCGAAAGCCCGGAATTCAAAGAAAAATATGCAAATTCTTTCGATTTGGTTGTAAGCCGTTCTACGGTTCCCCTTAGTGTTTTGCTGCGCTATTCCATCCCGCTAATTAAAAATAAAGCTTATCTTGCGGCAATTAAGGGCGGCGATTTGACGCAGGAATTTAAAACCGCAAAAACCAAATATAAACCGTATATCAAAAAATCAACCATATTTGAACTTGCCTACAAACCTTCAAACACACGCAACGAAAAAGGCAAAAAACTAATTTTACTGGAACTTACAAAATGAGCAAAGATTCGAAAAAATTATTTGAAGAAATAGCCGCTCTTGCAACTGAACAGAGAAACGAAAAATCTACAAATATAGATCTCAGCACAACGGCTGAGATTTTGAAAATTATAAACGACGAAGATAAAAAAGTGCCTTATGCGGTAGAAAAAGAGCTTCCGTATATTGAACAAGCCGTTGAACTTATTGTGAAGGCATTTAAAAAAGGCGGCAGACTGTTATATTTCGGCGCCGGAACGAGCGGCAGGCTGGGAGTTGTGGATGCTGCCGAATGTCCGCCGACTTTCGGAACCGATCCGGAAATGGTTCAGGGTTTTATTGCCGGCGGTAAAGAAGCAATGTTTGTTGCTCAGGAAGGAGCGGAAGATTACGAAGAGAATGGTGCAAAGGACGTTTTAAAAGCAAAGGTGAACGAAAAAGATGTTGTTTGCGGTATTGCTGCAAGCAGGAGAACGCCCTATGTTATCGGAGCGGTTAACAAAGCCAAGGAGTTAGGCGCAACTACGCTGTTTATTACATGCACGCCGCGCGAAACTTTTAACGTCGAAAGTGTGGATGTTGCAATTTGTCCGGTTGTAGGTCCCGAAGTTGTAATGGGCTCTACACGAATGAAAAGCGGAACGGCTCAAAAATTGGTTTTAAATATGCTTACCACAACAGCAATGGTGCGACTCGGTAAAACTTACGAGAATATGATGATTGATTTGCAGATGACAAATAAAAAATTAATCGAGCGCGCAA
Organism: Melioribacteraceae bacterium; assembly: GCA_027030245.1. Classification (GTDB taxonomy): domain Bacteria; phylum Bacteroidota; class Ignavibacteria; order Ignavibacteriales; family Melioribacteraceae; genus BMS3ABIN04. The sequence goes on along the minus strand of JALVFE010000029.1, from coordinate 2,528 downwards.
AAAGAATCGTGATGACCATTACCGGCGTTAGTTACGAAGAAGCGACCGACTATTTGGAAAAAGCGGGGTGGCATGTTAAAACCGCTCTTGTAATGATTCTTGCCGGCGTCGACGTAAACGAAGCTAAACAAAGATTGGAAAAAGCCGACGGGTTTGTAAGAAAAGCTATAGGTTTGTAGATAACAAATAAAATACGTTTAAGTTGTTTGAATATAAAAAGTAAAATTTTTATGTGTTCCGGCTGGTTGCGCAATTAAAAACCGGAATACAGAATATTTTCTAACCGTCTTATCATCTTTCCGGTCTTTTTTATAAATTAACGCAAAAAACTAATCGAAAAAGGAGAAAAAATTGAAGCAAACCGCAATTATATTGATTTTGTTTGTTACTATAAATTTCGCCCAGAAAAAGCCGAAAAAAATTCCGCACGAATTTACAATGATAACTGCAGTGGAAACCACGCCGATTAAATCACAAGGAAAAACCGGTACGTGCTGGGCTTTTGCCACTTCTTCTTTTTGGGAAACCGAGTTAATCAGACTGGGAAAAGAAAATTATGATATTTCGGAAATGTACATTGCGCGTAGAGCATACGAAATGAAAGCCGAAAATTATATCCGTTATCACGGGAAAACCCAATTCGAAGAAGGGGGACAAGCACACGATGTGCTTGCGGTAATTAAAAAATACGGGTTCGTTCCCCAGCAAGTCTACCCCGAAAGATACAACGACGATGGGGTTCTTACTCACCGCGAAGCTGTTTCGGTAATGAAGGGAATATTAAACGGAGTATTGAAAAATTCGGGTAAGAAAATATCAGAAAATTGGAAGAAAGTAATTAACGCAACGCTGGATATTTATTTCGGAGAAGTTCCGGAAAAATTTTTATACAACGGGAAAGAATACACGCCGTTTACGTTTGCCAAAGAATCGGGATTAAATCCTGATGATTATGTTGAAATTACATCTTATACGCATCATCCGTTTTACGAAAAGTTTGTTTTGGAGGTGCCGGATAATTGGCTTCACGGAGAATATTATAATGTTCCGCTAAACGATTTGATGAAAATAATCGATTTTGCTCTTGAAAACGGTTACTCGGTTGACTGGGACGGAGATGTAGGAAAAGATAATTTTTACAGAAAAAAAGGTTATGCCGTGGTTCCGGTCGACGAAGACCAACCCGAAGACGAACCGGAAATTGAAAAAATCGTTACGCAGGAAATGAGACAACGGGCTTTCGATAGTTTTGATGTTACGGACGATCATTTAATGCATATTACCGGAATTGCAAAGAATCAGAAGGGAACAAAATTTTATTACACCAAAAACTCGTGGGGCACAAAAGATAAAAAATTCGGCGGATTTTGGTATATGTCGGAACCATACGTTAGATTAAAAACAATTGCGATAATGGTTCACAAAAATGCCGTTCCACCGGAAATAAGAGCAAAACTTGGATTTTAACCCGCAGTCTGTTTTGATTGTAAAAAATGATTTTGTCTTGAAAACGACAGATTGATTTTTCGAATAATTGCATATTGAAGTTGGAATGTTAATTAGTTTGAAAGGGAACAACAATGCAGAAGATAAATAACCCGCTTGCCGATTTGATAAGCGATGAAATTTACATTTTGTTAGAAAAGCGTGGATTAATCGATAAGAAGTCCGTCAGGAATTTTCAAATCAAAAAAAGATTTCAGGAGCTAAGGCAAAAAAACAAAATGAGAGCAGGCGAAGCCATTGAAAAATTAAGGGAAGAATATCCTTATCTTCAATTCGATTCAATCAGAAAAATTGTTTACCACAAATTCGATTGATTGACAATTTATAAAATTTTATGGGACGCAAACTTTGCGTCCCCTTGCGTTTTTACGTCTTGCGTTTGAAATTGATCATTTATCACTTGGAATTTGGGATTTGTTATTTTGAAATTATTGTCTGTCATCCCGTCCACCAAAGAACATGTCATCCCGTCCGCTTGAGGCGGATTAATTGTAACCTGTCATCCCGAACTCGTTTCGGGATCTAAAATGAACTCTCCATTTTAACCCGCAAACGACGTAGGCGTGAAACATTTATAGAACAATCATTCTAATCATAAAACCAAAACTCCGTAGGAGTGACACAGATTAAGCATAACTTAAATTTAAGGTGTCACCCCGCTGGGGTTTTAGTGTTAATGGGGAATATGATTATTATAAATATTGAACCCCTACGGGGTTCGGTCGTTCTTTGATATTTGTAAATTGTCGCTAATTCGCTAATAAAAAAATTTCTGGGACGAAGATTTTCGTCCCCTACGTTTACGGATTTGGTTTTTGTAATTTCTTGTATGTTATTTTTCTAAATTGACGGATAGTTACGGGGATCTAAAATGAACTCCCCATTTTAACCCGCGAACGCCGTATGGCGTGACATATTTATAGAACAAGTATTAAACCGATTAGACCAAAACTCAAATGTTCATTTCTTTTGTCTTGATACAAAAGAAACGAACCAAAGAAAAAATCAAGGCCCCACTTCGT